>JACQZU010000009.1 GCA_016213735.1 Acidobacteriota bacterium
ATGGAGCATCAACCCCGAGGCAGGCTCCGCCTGCCGAGGGCGCGGGGTGTGGGGGCCGAGCGCAGCGGGACCCTCATGGAGCATCAACCCCGAGGCAGGCTCCGCCTGCCGAGGGCGCGGGGTGTGGGGGCCGAGCGCAGCGGGGCCCCCATGGAGCATCAACCCCGAGGCAGGCTCCGCCTGCCGAGGGCGCGGGGTGTGGGGGCCGAGCGCAGCGGGGCCCCCATGGAGCCTCACTGCCCCCGCTGGAACTCCTGGACGATGTTGTAGATCTTCTCCTTCGCCCGCAGCTTGATCTTCTTGAGCTCCACTTCCTCCAGGGACTCCCGGGCCGTGAGCCTGGGCTTGTTCACCAGCGTCTTCAGCCTTTCGTCCGCGGCCCGGTGTTCCTCCATCAGCTTCCGGAACTCGAAGTGTTCCTTCATCAAATGGTCCTGGACCTCTGGACGGAGGAAATCCATGGCATCACCTCGGGAAGTGAGGGCCGCTGCGGGCCGGGATTGGACTGGGGGAGGACATCGCCGTTGATCCTAAGGTAGCCTCCCCCCCGGGGGCGTCAAGGGATGGTCACGGGGGGTGAAAATTGCGACCTGACCCCACTCCTGCCATCCTCCGGGAATGAGCTTGCTGGTGGAAGGGCTGGACTTGGAGCGAAACGACGGGACCACCCTCCTGGCCCCCATGGATTTCGTGCTCCGCCCGGGGGACCGTCTGGGGCTGGCGGGAGAATCAGGATCGGGCAAGAGCCTCCTGGTCCAGGCCCTTTTCGGGGTCCTTCCGCCCGGCGTCCGCCAGGCCGGAGGCAGCGTCCGGGCCTTCGGAGTCCCCATGGACCGGCCCCACCCTGAACGGGACCGGATCCGGGGGCGGCGCCTCGCCTGGGTTCCCCAGGACCCCCTCCAAGCCCTGAACCCCTTCCTCAGGGTCCGGGACCACCTGGCCCTTCTCCCCGGGGTCCACCTCGGGGAATCCCGGGCCCATGCCCTGACGAGGCTGGGGCCCCTCCTGGAACGCCTGCGGCTGCCCCGGGACCGTGATTTCCTCCGCCGCCATCCCCACGAACTCAGCGGAGGGCAGCGGCAGCGGCTGCTCCTGGCGGTGGCCCTCTCCTGCGATCCGGAACTGCTCATCCTCGACGAACCCACCACGGCCCTGGATCCCACCGTCCAGGCGGAGTTCCTCTCCCTGGTGCTGGAGCTCCAGGCCGAACGGGCCCTGGGCTTCCTCTGGATCAGCCACGACCTCGGGGTGGTGGCCTCCGTGACGGAGCGTCTGATGATCCTTTACGGGGGGCAACTCCTTGAGGCAGGTCCCACGGGGAGCGTCCTTCAGAAACCCCGCCACCCCTACACCCGCCGCCTTCTCTCCGCGGCCCGCCGGGAGGCCGCCGCCGAGTCCGGCCACCTGCCGGCCCCCGGGGACCGGCCCGAGGGTTGCCCCTTCCGAGGCCGATGCCCGGAAGAACGCCCCTCCTGCGCCCGGTGGGGGCCCTGGAAGGGCGAGCCCATGGACGGCCTCCGGTGCGAGGCCCTGGACTGAGACGCCCCGCCCAGCCCTCGTGACCCCCGTCCGGGGCGCCCGTGCGATCATGGCCCGCAAGGTCCCGCAGGCTGCGGGTCCCGACGGAAGCCCCCCATGCTGACCTTGCCCCTCACCACCGCCCTCACCTTCGACGACGTGCTGCTCGTTCCGGGCTATTCGGAAGTCCACCCCAACAAGGTGGACCTTCGAACCCGCCTGACCCGGGACATCTGCCTCAACACCCCCCTGGTGAGCGCGGCCATGGACACGGTGACCGAGAGCCGGATGGCCATCGCCCTGGCCCAGCTCGGAGGGCTCGGGATCATCCACAAGAACCTGTCCATCGCCCGCCAGGCGGAGGAGGTGGACAAGGTGAAACGCAGCGAGTCGGGGATGATCACGGACCCCATCACCATCGGTCCGGACGCCCCCATCCGGGAGGCCGAGGCCCTCATGGCCAAGTTCCGAATCAGCGGCGTGCCCGTGGTGAAGGATGGCAAGCTCGTGGGCATCCTCACCAACAGGGACCTGCGCTTCGAGACCAACCTGGACCTCCTGGTGTCGGACCGCATGACCCATGAGAACCTCGTCACGGTCCCCGTGGGCACTACGCTCCAGGAAGCCCGGGCCATCCTCCAGCGCCACCGCATCGAAAAGCTGCTCGTGGTGGACGGGGCCGGGGCCCTCCGGGGGCTCATCACCGTCAAGGACATCGAGAAGTCCATCACCTATCCCAATGCGGCCAAGGACGGGATGGGGCGCCTTCGTGTCGGGGCCGCCATCGGCGTGGGGGCGGACCTGCTGGAGAGGGCCCGGGCGCTCGCCGATTCCAAGGTCGACGTGCTGTGCCTGGACAGCTCCCACGGACACTCCGAGGGAGTGCTGGAAGCGGTCCGCGCGCTCAAGCAGGCCTTGCCCGGAACGGCCCTCATCGCGGGAAACGTGGCCACCTACGACGGGGCCCGCGACCTGGCCGCCGCCGGCGCGGACTGCGTGAAGATCGGCATCGGGCCCGGCTCCATCTGCACGACCCGCATCGTCACCGGGGCCGGCATGCCCCAGATCACCGCCATCACCGAGGCGGGCCGGGCCTGCCGTGAGGCGGGAATCCCCTGCATCGCCGACGGGGGCATCAAATTCAGCGGGGACATCGCCAAGGCCATCGCCGCCGGGGCCGACGCCGTGATGATCGGGAGCCTCTTCGCGGGCACCGACGAGGCTCCGGGGGAGACCATCTTCTACGCCGGCCGCACCTTCAAGAGCTACCGCGGCATGGGCAGCCTCGGAGCCATGAAGCAGGGCTCCAAGGACCGCTACTTCCAGGAAGGCAAGGAGGACACCAAGCTCGTTCCGGAGGGCATCGAGGGCCAGGTCCCCTACAAGGGCCGCATGGGCGACCTCGTCACCCAGCTGGTGGGCGGCCTGCGGGCGGGGATGGGGCTCAGCGGGGGGAAGGACATCCCTGACTTCCAGGCCAAGGCCCGCTTCGTCCAGATCTCCGGCGCCGGCCTCAAGGAGAGCCACGTCCACGATGTGATGATCACCAAGGAAGCCCCGAACTACCGGATGGAATAGGGCGGGGTCCGAGGCATCCTGGCCTCCTCGAAGAGTGCCCGTACTTCGCGCCAGCCCTGGACGCGTTCCGGGCTGCCGTCGGGCCACCAGCGGAACAGGCGACGGTCCTCCACCTTGCCCCCGGGCTTGGTGAAGAAACAGAGGGCGTCGGGCCGCATGTCCTCCCAGACCAGGGGATCGGGAACGATCAATTCGGGGCTGCCCCTGGAGACCTGCTCGAGCGTGGCCCAGAAGACGTCCTGGCCCCCGGAGGGATCCCTCGTGTGGAACCAGGTGCCCCCCCGGCTGCCGTCCGTGAACCCGTACACCAGGACGCAATGCCCCCCCAGGTCCCGGGTCTGCCATCCCAGCATGGCGGGCATGCCGCTCTCGATGGAATCCCTCAGGCGTTTCTCGTTGGCGGCCCACTGGGTGCCGCGGCCGAAGTACTGGAAGAGGGCTTTGTACTCCTTGCGCCCCGAGCGCTCCACCGCGATCCGGTTCAACACCCGGAACACTTCCTTGAGGGAGCGGCCCCGCCAGTGCCAGTCCGCCAGGGTCTTTTCGGGGTCTTCCTTGCGCCTCGCCGCCAGGGCCGCGATGAGGGGGTCCGTGGTCACGAATCCCACGCGCCGCCGTCGCGTGCCTTCCCCCAGTTCGGTGTGCATCTCCGGAAAGAGCGTCACCAGCAGCATGGCCGCGGAATAGTAAACGCAAAGCCCGTCATGGTCCCCCTGGTTGTAGCCGGGGATGTTCTGGAGGATGAAGGTCTTCTGGTCCATGCGCCGGGCGACCCCCGGGGACGAAGAGCCCCTGGGCCCCCGAAGGGAAGTGTAGACTCCCGGCTTTGGAGATCCAGAGCGGCATGGCGCCGTTACACTTGAATCCCGGGCCCCGAGCCCCGGCCGCGCCCGGCAGGAAGCAGGCCTTCTGGAGTCCGCCCATGTCCCTCCTCGTCACCGACGCCCGCCTCCTGGACCCCGCCCAGCAGATGGACCTCCGGGGCTCGCTGCTGGTGGTGGACGGGAAGGTCGCCGCCCTCGGCCCGGAGGTCGCCACCCACCCCGCGGCCGCCGGGGCGGAAAGGGTGGACGCCCGGGGGGCCCTGCTCTGCCCCGGATTCATCGATCTCCACGTGCACTTCCGCGAACCCGGTCAGACCCACAAGGAGTGCATCGAAACCGGATCCAGGGCGGCGGTGGCCGGGGGCTTCAGCTCCGTCTGCGCCATGGCCAACACCAAACCGGTGAACGACAGCGTGGCCATCACCGAGATGATGCTCAGCCGGGCCGCCCGGACCGGGCTCTGCCGCTACTTTCCGCTGGGCGCGGTGACCAAGGGCTTCGCCGGCGAGGAACTGGCGGATTTCGGCGTGCTCAAGGCGGCCGGGTGCGTGGCCTTCAGCGACGACGGCCAGCCGGTGGTGAACGCTGCGATCATGCGCCGGGCCCTCAAGTACACCGCCTGGCTGGAGGTCCCCATCGTGGCCCACGAGGAGGATCCGGACCTCTCCGGCAAGGGCTACATGAACGAGGGGTCGGTCTCCGCGCGCCTGGGCTGCCTGGGCATCCCCGCCGCCTCGGAGGAGGTGATGGTGGCCCGGGACATCGTCCTGGCGGGCTACACGGGGGGCCACCTCCACGTGGCCCACGTGAGCACCAAGGGCAGCCTGCAGATGATCCGGGAAGCCAAGCAGCGAGGGATCCGCGTCACCTGCGAGGTGACGCCCCACCACTTCGCCCTCACGGACCGCGAACTCATGCGCTTCGACGCGGACTTCAAGATGAACCCCCCCCTGAGGAGCGCGGCGGACCTGGAGGCCATCCTGGAGGCCCTGGCGGACGGCACGGTGGACGCCATCGCCACGGACCACGCTCCCCATACCTGGGACGACAAGGAGTGCGAGCTCCCCCTGGCCGCCTTCGGCGTCATCGGCCTGGAGACCGCCTTCCCCCTCGCCCTGGAACTGCTGGTGAACAAGGGGGTGCTTCCCCTCCACCGGGCCGTGGCCCTGTTCACCAGCGGCCCCGCCGGGGCCTTCCACCTGGACGCGAAGGGGCTGGGTTCCCTCAAGCCCGGGAACCCCGCGGACTTCGTCCTGGTGGATCTGGGAGGCCGCATCGTCGTGGACCGGGCCTTCATTCAATCCCGCTCCTTCAACACCCCCTTCAAGGGGATGGACCTCCCGGGCAAGATCCTCGGCACCTGGGTGGAGGGCCGCCGGGTCTGGGGCTGAGGTGGAACGACCGGGAACGGCGGAACTCTGGGCCTCCCTCGCGGGCCAGTGGCCGGTCCTGGGGGTGGATCCCGGGTCGGCGGGCCGGATCCGGGAACGGGCCCGGCGTCTCGGTCTCCCCCCAGCGGGGGTGACCCTGGTGGACTGGGCGGGCTCGCTCTTCCTGTTCGTCGCACCGCTGCTGGCCCTGGTCCTGTTCCGGCCCGGCCCCCACGGGACTGGACGGATGGTCGCGTTCCTGGGCCTCGGAGGGCTGGCCTTTGTGACCTTGCAGCGGGGAGTGCGTTTCCTCGGCCTCCTCCTGCTCCGATCCCTCCTCCCGCAGGGGCGGTCCTGACCTCCCGGACCGGCCCGGCCCCAGATGGGGGTTCCCCTGGCGTGGTCCGCCGCCTATGTTGGAATGCGACATGACCCCCACGGAACGCGCCATCGCCAAGCTGCCGCCCCATCTCCGGCGTTTCGTGGTGGATCAGGGATACGGGGACTACACTCCCCGGGACCACGCCGTGTGGCGCCATGTCATGCACAAGCTCAACCGCACCCTCCGGGATCGTGCCCATTCGAGCTACCTCCAGGGACTCGGCGCCACCGGGATTGGTTTGGAACGCATCCCGAGCCTGGACGAGATGAACGAAAAGCTGGCCTCCTTCGGCTGGAGCGCCGTGGCGGTCCGGGGCTTCATTCCCCCCGCGGTCTTCACCGAATTCCAGTCCCTGGGCGTGCTGGCCATCGCCGCCGACATCCGCACCTACGAGCACATCGAGTACACCCCGGCTCCCGACATCGTCCACGAGAGCGCCGGCCACGCCCCGCTCCTCTCCGATCCGCGCTACGCGGAGTACCTCAAGGCCTGCGGGGTGGCCGGATTCAAGGCCATCGCCTCGGTGGAGGACCAGGCGGTCTACGGCGCCATACGCAATCTGAGCGTGGTCAAGGAGGATCCCGCCGCGACGCCGGACGACCTCAAGCTGGCGGAAGAGCGGCTGCACGCCGCCGGCGCGAGCCGCCGATACGTCAGCGAGAGCACCCGGGCCAGCCGCCTGTACTGGTGGACGGCGGAGTACGGCCTGGTCGGGTCCCTGGACCGCCCGCGCCTCTACGGTGCGGGCCTGCTCAGCTCCATCGGGGAAGCCCACCACTGCCTCACCGGGGAGGTGCTGAAGCTTCCCCTCTCCCTGGCCTGCGTGGACACCGACTACGACATCACTTCCATGCAGCCCCAGCTCTTCGTGGCCCGGGACTTCGACCACCTCTTCGATGTTCTGAAGGAATTCGAGGCCACCCTCGCCTGGCGTCGGGGCGGAGACCACGGGCTCGAGGAAGCCCTCCGCGCACGGACGGTGAACCACCTCGTGCTGGCCGACGGGCTCGAGCTGAGCGGGAAAGTCGTCCAGATCGTCACGGGAAACCGGGCCCCCATGCGGGCCGCCCTGGCCCGCCTCGAAGGTCCGGTGCAGCTCGCCCGCGGCGGCCAGCAGGAAGGCCCGCCCTGGCCCGGGGAGAGCCTCGTGGTCTTCGGGTCAGGCCAGCTTCCCCCGAGGGGGGCCTTCAGCCTCGGCCTGCCCGGGGGCCTGTTCCTGACGGGCTTCCGCGTGGGCGGACACGAGGTCATCAACCTTCGGGGGCACATGGATGGCCGCCCCCTGGACCTTCCGAGCTGGACCCACCTCTTCCTCAGCGAGGGGCTGCCAAGCGTGGGCGGGGGCCCCGCAGACCCTGCAGGCTGGGACCAGTGGTTCGGCTCCCTCAATGCCTTCGCGGAGGGCGAAGGGGAGGACAGCGCGCGGAAGCACAAGGCCCAGTCTCTCAGCCCGGGCCTGGCGGCCCTCTACTCCGAAGTCCGGAACCTGAGGGAGTCCGGCCGCCCCGACCCCGCCCGCGTGGCGGCCCTGGAACGAGAACTCGCCGGCCATCCCAGCGACTGGCTGCTGGCCACCGAACTGCGGGAACTCAGCCTCGAGAGGGCATCCCCATGAGCGACTGGATCGAGACCCCCCAGGACCTGCGTTTGGAGCTTCGGACGCCGGATTTCATGAGCGGGGTGGACCTCGTACGGCGCATCGCCGAAGTGGCTGAAGCCCAGAACCACCACCCGGACCTGGAGCTTGGGTGGGGGTACCTCCGAATTCGCCTCAGCACCCATGATTCGGGAGGGGTCACCGAGAGGGACCGCCGCCTGGCGGAGGCGCTCTCCCCCATCCTGGAGACCCTCCGCGCCTGACGGAAACCTGTTTCCCCACGGGGCTTAGCTGGACAATAACCCACGGCGGGGTGGAAAATGGGCAGTCCCAATCATTGGCCGGCCCCTGAGGCCGTTCCACCCCCCTCTCCCATCCAGCTCGACAGGCGGCCCTCCGCGGGCCGCTCCAGGTTTCGGACAGCTCCGGTTCCGGCCGGGGCCATGTTCCGCTTCAAGGGAGTCCTCCATGCCTTCGCGCCTCGCCCGGTGCATCCTCGGTTGGGTCCTCACGGTCCTGGGCGGGCCGGGGCTCCTGGGCGCCGTGGCAGGCACGCGGCACGACCTTTCCACCAACTCCTCGCCGGCGGACACCCAGGTCTGCGTGTATTGCCACACCCCCCACCTCTCCAACACCACGCTGGGAATGCTTTGGAACCGGGCCCTGGATCCTGGAAAGACCTACGTGCCCTACGCGAGTCCCACCATGAACACCTCACCGGGCGACCCCAAGCTCAGCTCAAGCTTTCTTTGCCTGAGCTGCCACGACGGTTCCCTGGGTTCCGCGGTGGTCAACGGATTCTTGATCTCCGACAAACACGATCTGGTGAACGCCCCCGGTCACATGGGTGTCCAGGACGTCTACTCCAATCCCAATTGCGAGCGATGCCACCCGGACTTCTACGGTGGCCCCCCCGCAAGGTGGTTCGGCGGAAGGAATGACCGGACCATCAGCCTGGAGATCCACCATCCCATCGCCATGACCTATCCCACCTCGGCCCAGGATCCCGACTTCAAGGTTCCGCCGGACCTCCTCAACGGCTGGGCGGATGTCAAGCTCTTCAAGGGTAAAATCGAGTGCGCCTCCTGCCACAATCCCCACGACGCCGCCCTTTCCCCCTTTCTCAGGATGTCCAACTCCGGGAGTTCCCTGTGCCTCAGGTGCCACTCGAAATGACCCTGGAACGCGGGAATCACCCCCAGGCGCATTCCTCCCGCCGGGTGGCCGGATGGCTGGGTGTCCTCAGCCGGGGCCTGGCGGCCCTGGGCATTCTGGTCGGCCTTCAAGCCTATTCCGCGCCCTCCGAGCGTGACTGCGCCGCCTGCCACAAGCCCGCCGCCGCCTTGGCGGCCTCCCCCACTGCCCACAAGCCCGTGCGGCAGGGCCAGTGCATGTGGTGCCACCGCCCCCACGGCAAGGCCAACATCAACCTCCTGCACGCGGGTGGAGGAAGAGCCCTCTGCGTGGTCTGCCACACCGGCCTGAAGGCCAAGGACGGGGACCGGCAGGCCCACACCTTCCCCGGGCAGGCCGAATGCCTGGCCTGCCATGGCGCCCATGACACCGGACGCAAGGGGCTGCTGAAGGCGGACCCCCAGGCCCTCTGCCTGTCCTGCCATGGAGAGATCAAACGGCGTCGAGGCCTCAAGCACTCCCACGCCGCCGCGGACGACTGCCTGGCCTGCCACAGCCCCCACCCCTCCCCCACGCCACGCCTGCTGAAGGCCGGGGCGGAGGTCGGGTGCGGGGACTGCCACGACGCCGGAGGCCTGAAGAAGAGCCACGGGGGGCTCGCCCCCGCCGCCAAGGTGTGCCTCTCCTGCCACAACCCCCACGGCTCGGATGCCAAGGGCCTCCTCAGGGACAACGTCCATGCGGCCTTCCCGGGAGATGCCTGCAAGGACTGCCACACCCCCGGCCCCCAGGGGCAGGCGGCGCTGAAGGCGAAGGTCCCTGGGCTCTGCGCCGATTGCCATTCCGACCTCCCTGGCAAGGGGACCCCCCACGCCCCGGTCAAGGAAGGCGAGTGCATGACCTGCCACCTCCCCCACGCCTCCGATGGCAAGGGGCTGTTGCGGGAGAATCCCCGCAGCCTTTGCGCGGGCTGCCACGAGACCTCCTCCTCGCCCTTCCAGCACACCCCCTACCGGGACGGCGCCTGCGCGAGCTGCCACCAGCCCCACGCCTCGCCCAACCGGGCCCTGCTCAAGGTTCCGACCGACCAGCTCTGCGCGGGGTGCCACCCCAAGCTTTCCCAGGGGAAGGTCGTCCACCTCCCCCTGAAGAGCCGGGAAGGCTGCCTCCATTGCCACGACCCCCACGCGGGGAAGGCCTCCCCCGCCCTCCGGAAGGGGCCGCGGGACCTCTGCCTGTCCTGCCACGCCAAGACCGTGACCGGCCATCAGGTCACCCACGCCCCGGTCAGGGAGGGGAAGTGCGCCACCTGCCACACCCCCCATGTCTCCGAGCGACCGGCCCTGCTCCGCACCAGCGAGGCCGAAGCCTGCGGCGTCTGCCACAAGGGCGTCCTCAACCGCAAGGTGCTCCACGCTCCCTTGAAGAACGGCCAGTGTTCGGCCTGCCACAAACCCCACGGCTCGGACCAGCCGAAGCTCCTCAAGAAGGCCGGAGACGCCCTCTGCGTCGCCTGCCATGCGAAGACCCTTGCGGGCGAGCGCAGGCACAAGGGCCTCGCGACGCCCCGGGGATGTCTCGCCTGCCACGATCCCCACGGGGAGGATCAGCCCAGGTTGCTCAAGAAGGTGGAGCCCGACCTCTGCTACAGCTGCCATGCCCGGAAGGATGCATTCCAGACGGTTCACGCTCCGGTCAATGAAGGCACCTGCTCCGCCTGCCACAACCCCCATTCCGGGAAGGGCCGGGGCCTGATCTCCACGGCCACCGTCACCGAACTTTGCGCGGGCTGCCACGACCTCAAGGACGAGGCCCTCCGGAAGAAGCACCTCGGGGCCGAGATCGCCCAGGCGGATTGCACGGGCTGCCACGAGCCCCACAGCAGCCAGAAGAAGGGCCTGCTGCCCAAGGGGATCCACGCTCCCATGGAAGACTGCAAGAACTGCCATTCGGGCCGCACCGAGAAGGGCCGGCCCCTCCTCAGTTCCGCGCTGCCCGGGCTGTGCCTGGACTGCCACGCGGACCTCAAGGCGCCTGACAAGGCCCGGGTCCACGCCCCCTTCAAGGAAGGCGACTGCACGGCCTGCCACCGCCCCCACGCCTCCACGGCCGAGGCGCTCCTGACCCAGCCCCGGAGCGGTGGTTGCCTGGACTGCCACTCCGACCTCAAGTCCCCGAAGGCTCCCTGGGTCCACAAGCCCCTGGCCGACCAGGCCTGCCGGGAATGCCACAAGCCCCATTACGGGGAGGAGAAGGGCATGCTGCGCGGGAAGGGCGGGGAGCTCTGCCTCGGGTGCCATCCCACCATCGCCCAGGCGGTCAAGGCGAAGAAGCCGCATGCTCCCGCCGCCGGCGGCGAATGCCTCAGCTGCCATGCCAGCCACACCGGAAAACTGGAGAAGGGTCTGCTCTCTCCGCCGGCCGAGCTGTGCGTCTCCTGCCACGACGCCGGGGGACTCAAGACCGCCCACAAGGGCTACCCCGTTCCTGCCACCGCCTGCGCCACCTGCCACGACCCGCACGGCAGCGCCCAGCCGGGCATGCTCAAGCGGGTGGCCCATCCCCCGGTGGCCGAAGGAGGCTGCGCCACCTGCCACGTCCCTGCGGCAGGGGCCAAGCCCTTCGACCTGAACACCAAGACGCCGGACCTCTGCTTCCAGTGCCACGAGGGGATCGCCGCCGCGGCCAAGAAAGCCTTCCCTCACCCACCGGTGGCCCAGGGAGAGTGCTCCACCTGTCATGCCCCCCACGCCTCCAGCCTCCCGAGGCTGCTGGCAGGGAATCCCAAGGATCTCTGTCTCCAGTGCCACGACGGGTTGCGGGAGGAGGCGGCCAAGGCCCGCAGCCGGCACAAGCCCGTGATGGAGGGCGAGTGCGCCCGCTGCCATACCGCCCATGGCGGGGACACCAAGGGATTCCCCCGGGGCGAAGTGCAGGCCCTCTGCCTGGGTTGCCACAGGGACAAGACCGGGAACCATCCCTCGGCGGCCCATCCCACGGGGGGACGGAAGATCAAGAAGACCGGACAGATGCTCACCTGCCTGTCCTGTCACACCCCCCACGCTTCCCAGCGGCCCAGCCTCCTGAGCATTTCGGGCTGCGCCGATTGCCACGCGGCGGGCGGACCCGTCAAAGCCCAGGGCAAGTGAGGCCCTGCGGGATGGTCCCCCATCCTGCAGGGACGCCGAATCCGAGCGGGTCCCGGCGGCCATGAGCCCCTGGGACCCCGCCCGGGAACGAAGGGCCGGACTCCTCCTCGCCGTGGCCTGCCTCCTGGCCTTCCTGCCCAGTCTCTGGAACGGCTTCGTCTGGGACGACTGGGAGCTCCTCCTGCCGGTGGAGGCCTACCGCCGCCTGGATCTGGGGGCCATCCTCTTCACCCGCGCCAACGGGCTGGAGTATCTCCCCGTGCGGGACTTGAGCGTGGCCCTCGATTTCGCCCTCTGGGGGGAGCGCCCCTTCGGATTCCACCTCACGAGCCTGGCCATCCACATGCTCTCGGTCCTGGCGGCCCAGGGGGCCCTGCGCCGTCTGGCGGAAGGCCTGGGCCACCCCGCGCCCCGGCGCCTGGCCTTCTGGGCCGCCCTGTTCTTCGCCGTCCACCCCCTTCAGGCGGAAGGGGTGAACTTCCTGTCCGCCCGGAACACGCTCCTGGCCGGGCTCTGGCTCTTCCTTTCCCTCTCCTGCCTTCTGGAGGGGCTCCGCAGCCGGTCACCCTGGCCCCTGCCCGCGGCCCTGGCCTGCTTCGCCCTCGCCCTGCTCTCCAAGGCCAGCGCCGTCTTCTTCCCGGCCTTCGCGGGCCTCCTCTTCCTCGTGGTCCCTGCCCCGGCCGCCGGCCGGGGGAAACGGTGGGGGATCTTCCTGGGCCTCGCCGCCCTGGCAGCGGCCGCTGCGCTCATCCATTTCCGGAACGCCTCCGGCGCGGCGCTCCTGAACGACCAGGCGATGCGCTTCGGGCTCCAGGGCCCCCTCCACGCGCTGGGCAAGGCCCTGCTGATTCCCTTCTTCTACCTCGGGAAGGCCCTGGCGCCCGTGGCCCTGAGCCCCCGCTACGACCCGGGTTTCCTCCGGCAGCCCGCCGCCTGGGCCATGCTCCTGGCCGGGGGGGCCTGGGCCGCCCTCGGGATCCTGGCCTGGGTCCGTGGCCGGGGCAGGCCCCTGGCCCTCCTGGGCGGGGCCTGGTTCCTCCTGGCCCTGGTCCCCGTCCTCAATTTCCTCCCCACCACGCCCCCCGTGGCCGATCGGTACGTCTACCCGGGCCTGGCGGGGCTGGCCCTGCTGGGCGGGGCGCTCCTGGAGGGCCGGGCCTGGAGCGGGCCCGCCGCGCTGCTGGCCGCCGCGCTCCTGGGGGGAATCAGCTTCGCCCGCAGCCTGGACTGGTCCTCCGACGTCCGCCTCTGGACCCGGGCCCTGGGGACGGATCCGAGGCTGACCCGGGTCCCCCTGGCCGATGCCCTCTGGCGCGAGGGCCGGGCCGCCGAGGCCCTGGACCACCTCCGGGTGGAGCGGGAGCGCACGGGGGATCCCCGGTTCAGCGAATTCGAGGGGCGCCTCCTCGTCCAGCAGGGGCGCCTTCCGGAGGCCCTGGCCTCCCTCCAGCGCTGCCTCGCGGAGGGCGGGGACGCCCGCAAGGCTCCCAACCTGCTCCTGGGTCAGGTCCTGGAGCGGCTGGGGCGGGAGGAGCAGGCCCTGGGCCCCTACCTCCGGACCCTGGAGGCGCGGGACCTGGACCCCCGGGGGTCCCTGGACCGGGAAGCCCGCCAGGGGGCTGAACGCCTGCGGTATCGGCTCGCCCCCGACCTCCCCGCCCTCCGGGCCCGGGTCGCCGCGGAGCCAGGGAACACCGCCCTCCAGGCCCAGGCGGGACTGCGCTTCCACGCCCTGGGGCTCTACGACGAGGCCGCGGACTGCTGCCGACGGGGCCTGGCCGCCAGCCCGGGGGCGTGGCAGCTGGCCTACAACCTCGGCCTCGCCCTGATGAAGACCGGGCGGGAGGGCGAAGCCCTCGAAGCCCTGGAACGCGCCCTGGCCCTCCAGCCCAGGCACCCGGACCTCTGGAACAACGCCGGGATCTGCGCCCTGCGGCTGCGCCGCCTCCCCGAGGCGGAGGCCCGTGTCCGGCGGGCCCTGGACCTGCAGCCGGACTTCCATTTCGCGGCCTTCAACCTGGGGCGCCTCCATTTCCAGCGGGGGGACGCCCCCCAGGCCCGCGCCTGGTTCGGGCAGGCCGTGGCCCGCTCCGGGGGGGACCCCTCCGTGGCCGCCCGGGTGAGGCCCTACCTCCTGCAGCTGCCCTGATTCGGCCTCGGGGGCATCAGTTCAGGAGGATCTCCGGGGGGGTGTTGGCCAGGGTCTCCCGGCGCCAGGTGAGCTTGTAGGCGGCGTTCATGGATTCCAGCGGGGCGTAGGCGTCCGTGAGAACGATGCCGGACCCGGGGGCAGGCAGGTAGCGGTTCCCGAAGAGGCCCTCCAGGCCCCCCTGGGCGAACTCGTGCACCGGCAAGGCCCGCAGGGAGGCCCCCCCGCCCGCCGCCGCCCCGGGGAGCTGGGCCACAAGGACGTTGCCGCGGGGGGTCCCGGGCTCGGTGCGGGTGGGGTAGAAGAAGGCCTCGGCACCCGGGAACACCGCGTCCAGGGTTCGCAGCATGGAGTCCAGGGCGGGGTTCTCGAAGCCCGGACCGGGGGTGAAGGCGCTGGTGTTGATCAGGAAGAGCCCGCCGGGATTCAGGAGGCGCCGGATGCCCTCGAAAGCCTCCCGGGTGACCAGGTTCGCGGGCTCCATCTCCGCGCTGAAGGCGTCCAGGAGCACCACGTCGAAGCGCTGTTCCGTGGCCCCCAGGAAGGTCCGCCCGTCCGCGATCTCCACCCGGAAGGGGCCCTCCCGGAAGCCGAACCAGTCGCGGGCGACCGAGACCACGCGGGAATCAATGTCCACGACGGTCCCCCCCATGCCCAGGTCGGCGAAGCGGTTCACCACCAGCCCCGGGCCCAGGCCGATCACCAGGGCCCGCTGCGCGGCGGGATGGCGCTGCCTGGCGACGGTCTCCATCACGTAGGTGTTCGGGTAGATCGAGAGGCCGTTGGTGGCGTCCACCCCCCCCTGCACGATGCCGTCGATGAGCATCTCCCGGTGGTGCCGACTGCCGAAGCGGTAGTCCGCCACGCTGACCTGCCCGTAGAAGCTGCCCCTCCGATGGACCAGCTCGGCCAGGGTGCCGTCCGGAAGGGTGGCCCTCCCCAGGGGGGGGGCCGGGAAGCCCCCCAGGGCCGGGACCGCCACGAGGAGCAGCGCGGGCATCCGCAGGCTCCAGGCCAGCAGGGTGCTGCCCAGGAGCAGGAGGACGAAGGCGCTGCCCGAGGCGATCTGGTCCACGTGGAAGGCCGGGATCAGCCAGAAACCGGTGGTCACGGTCCCCAGGAAGCTGCCGAGGGTGGAGAGCGCGGAGAGCCGGCCCACGGTGCGGCCGGTCTCCCGCATGTCGCGGATGTAGAGCCGCACGGCGAAGGGGGTGACGGTCCCCAGCACGGTGAGGCAGGGGGCGAAGAGGAGCAGGGCGGCGAGCAGGGCTCCCCCGCGGAGCCCGGCCTGGAGGGAGGCCTTGAGGACCGGGACCCGCAGGAAGGGGACGGCCAGCAGCAGAAGGCCCGCCAGGACCACCAGCCCCCCAAGCAGGCGGAGGCTCCCCCGGGCATCCGCCAGGCGGCCGCCCAGGTAGTAGCCCAGGGCCAGGGAGAGCAGGGTCACCGTGATGAGGGCGGTCCATACGAAGAGGCTCACGCCGAACCAGGGCCCGACCATCCGGGCCCCCAGCACCTCCACCTCCATGACCGCGGCGCCGCACACCGCCACCGCAGCCAGGACCAGGGACCTGCCGGCGCCGTCCAGGCTGCGGACCGGGGTCCCCTCGGCGTTCACGGCCTGGCCTGCAGGCGGTCGGGGAAGGTCTGGATGGAGAGGCCCTTCCGTCCCTCGCCGTCGAGGAAGGCCAGGAGCCGCTCCATGCCGTGGCGACGCCGGAAGTCCTCGGCCACCCGGTCCCTGCAGGCGTCCAGCGGCAGGGGAGGCCCGGCCTTCCGCTCCAGGACCTTGAAGAGCATCTGTCCGTCAGGCCCCTGGAGGGGGCCCAGCACCTGGCCCAGGGGCCGCTCCTCCAGCAGGCGGACCGCCTGGGGACCCAGGACCTTCCCCAGGGCCGCACTGGGAACCCAACCCGGATCCCAGTTCCCGGTGGACGCCCGGTTGGCGTATCGGGCCACCAGGGCCGCCCAGGGCCTGCCGGCGCGGGCCTCCGCGATGGCCGCCTCGGCCATCAGGGCCCGGTCCAGGACGAGGAAGTTCAGTCGAAGTTCCCCGGGTCCCCGGAAGGCGTCGGGAAACTCCCGGTGGTGCTGCTGAAGTTCAGCCTCCGTGGGAGCGTAGCGGGCCACCCACAGCTTCGAGAACGCCTGGAGGGCGCCCTGGCGCTGGGCGTCCCAGACTTTCGCCAGGACCTCGGGCTTCCCTGCGGTGCCGTCGGATTCGGCCTTGGCCGCGAGGCGGATGTCATCCGCCAAGATTTCCATGAAGCGCAGCTTGGTCTCCGGTCCGAGGCTGTGGGTCTGGCCCGCGGTCTTGAGGTAGTCCCCAAGGAATTTTTTCAGCTCGAGCAGGGAGATGCTGCTGCCGGCCACCTTGCCGGCGATCCGGCCCTCGTCCCCATCCTCCGGGATGGTGGTCTTGTCCAGCGCCAGCACGGCCCGGTTGGCCTCCAGCGGGTAGGATTTCCGGAGTTCGGGAAGGACCGCCTTCCGGCGTTCCTCCATCCACTGTTCCTCCAGTTCCCGCCGAAGGGCGGCCTCGACGCGGGCCAGATCCTGCCCGGCGAAATGACGGACCTCCAGGACCTCGGCAAGGTGCCACCCGAACTCGCTCTGGAAGGGACCCACCACCTTGCCCGGGGCGGCTCCAAACACCGCCTGGGCGAAGGCGGGCACCATCTGGTCCCGGCGGATCCAGCCCAGTTCACCCTTCCGGGCGGCGCTGCCCGCATCCTTGGATTCTGCGGCGCAGGCTTCGAAGGACACCCCCTTCCCCAGCTTCTGGAGAAGGACCTCGGATTCGGCTTTCGTGGCGCTGAGGATGTGCCGGACGCGCCGTTCCTCGGCCCGGTCCCGAAGCCGCGCCTGCACCGCCTCCTCTCCCAGGGGGGCGGGGCCAGGCTGGGCCTCCAGGCAAGCCCTGGCCAGGACCTCCCGCCGACTGAGGCGTTGGAATTCATCCCATTCGGGGCCCAGGACCCCCCCGCCCCGGAGGGCGTGGGTCCAGGCCACCTCCCGGCGGACCACCTCCTCCAGGGCCCGGGACGTGTCCAGGCCTGGATGGGAGGCCAGGAAGGCTTGCCACATGGCTGGGGACAGGGGGTTGCCCTCCACCACCGCCACCGGTTTTCCCTCCCGGCGGCAGGCACTTCCGGCGCCCAGGAGCGCGGCGAGGAGCAGGAAGAGCGGGGCGTTCCGGAGCGTGGGCATGCCTAGATCCTATCGGATGGACGGGACGGGCCGGTGGGCGGGCGGGTCAGTAGCGGGCCTGGACGTGGTCGTGTCCATGGCAACTGAGGGTGCAGGATCCCCCCCTGAAGGCCGTGCGCTGGAACTCCACCCCTCCCACCGAGGAGGAGGAGACCACGGTCCGGTCGAAGCTCACCAGGGCCGGACCCCGCTCCATCCCATGGGGCTCGTGACAGGTGGCGCAGGGGGTGGGCTCCCCGAAGCCCCTCATGGGGATCCCGGACCGGCCCGGGAACAGTTCCCTGGACCCCCGCAGGGTGGAGGCGCGGCCAGAGCCAGGGAGCAGTCGGCGGTCCGGACTCCCCGAGGCCGCCCGCCCTCCCGTGAACCCCGTCAGGTGTTCGCGGTGGAGGGGGAAGGACTGGTTCCCCTGGATGCTCTGGCGGTCATGGCAGAGGAAGCACAGGTCATTGCCCCGGTCCCCCACCTGGGCCGCGTCCCGCTCATGGCCGTAGGGCGCCTTGAGCAGGGAGGGATAGGGGGAGCCGTGGGGCCCGCGGGCTCCGGAGGAATCGGGGCTGTCGTGGCAGGAGGTGCAATCCAGCTTTCCCTTGAAGGTGGAGTTCCGGAGGCTCGGGAGGTCCATCCGGTCCGCGACGCCCTTCCCGAGGCGATGGCCGGAGGAGACGCCCGGGGAGAATCGCGCGCCCACATCGGGATCCGAGCTTGAATTCAGTGGCGCGGCCTCCAGGCCCGCGTGGCAGCCGAAGCAGACCTGGGCCACGTTGACGGGCTTCTGGCTCGTCAACTGGCCCCGGGTGTCAAAGGCCCTCGCGCGGAGGAGGCCCGGCACCTTGTTGTGGGCGTCGTGGCACGCGCTGCAGTCCATGTTCAGCACGAGGTTCTTCTTGCCGTCCCGGACCACGCGCTTGAAGGGCTTGGCCCCCCGGAGCTGGCGATCCTGCACGTGCCTCGACCCCGCCCCGCGGAAGGGTTCGATCTGAGGTGCACGCTGGCGCATGGCGGCGGAGGTGGCCTGATGGCAACCCAGGCAGAGCTGCTCGGTGGCCTGGCGGAGGAGCTGGCCGTTTTCCCGGGCCACCCCGTGGGACTTGTGGCAGGAGGTGGTGCAATCGTCGTGGGAGCGGCCCTGGAGCTGGGCGGGAGCCTGGGCCCGAAGGCCGGAGCATGCCAGAAGGGCCACCAGGACGAGGGCGGAGCGCCACGCCAGCCGGAGCCAGGCGCCCCGCCGTCCGTGGACCCAGGTGCGGGGTCCTCCCGAAGGCAGGCCCCTCATGGCTTTCCGAACCACATCGGGGTGGTGTCGAAGAAACGGACGAGGTCCAGGGAGAAGAAGCTCGTTGTGAATCCATCGTGGCGGCGGGCCCGCTGGTACTGGATCCTCAGCGTGATCTGCCGGAAGTCGAGGCTCATGTGGTAGGCATTGGCGCGCGACGGCTGTCCCAGGGCGTCCTCCACGTAGTTCGTGGAAGCCCCGAAGGGGATCTTCCAGATCCTGGAATTGAAGGAAACCCCATGATAGCGGTGGTCCACGTTGGCGTCCGCCAGGGCGAAGGAGTTGTCGCGGTTGATCACCAGGAGCGATGATCCCGCCGGCGTGCCTGCGGCATTCCGGAGGTCGGCCTTGTTGAACCCCCAGGTCCCCTGGAGGGAACTGACCCCGAGGGTCCAGATGGTCGTGAGGCTGAGGCCCCGCTCGTCCAGGCGGGTCCCCACCCGGGAGAACTCGTTGTCGTTCCGCCGATCCCCGATGGCCAGGAGCCGCAGGTTTCCGTTGACCCTCATCTCCCCCATAACCCGGGCCCAGTCCAGGAAACCCCCGCCCTTTCGGGGCGTGGTGCGCGAGTAGTCGGCGGAGAACTTGAGGCCCCCGGCCTGGTGGATCCGGCGCTGGATCCGCTCCGCCTCCAGTTCGGGGGGCAGGTAGCCCGGGGGGTACTGGTCCCGGATCCGCCGCTCGAAGGCCATGTCGCTGAGGAAGTAGAAGGTCCGCCGGAGGGCCGCCGGGAGGTCCCCCCCCGCCGAGATCCCCGCATGGACGGTGGTGAGGCTTCCCCGGTCCTGGGGGCCGAGGTAATCCCCCGACACCGAAGTGAAGGCCATGTCGCCCATGACCCGCCATTCCCGTCCGAGGTTGTAGGCGGAACCGGCCATGAAGGACCCGGCGCGCCCCGAGCGGCCCGTTTCGGCCCCCGTGGTGTTGAGGCCCGCGGCGGTGACGGTCGCGAAGGTCTGGAAGGGTCCTTTTGAATAGGAAGAACTCTGGGCCACCTGCACCACGTGGGTCTTGGGCCCGGAGGTGATGGCCTCGGTCACCACCGCGTCGGAAAGGTGCACCCAGGGCCCCTTCCGCCAGGTGTAGTGGCTCGTGAAGCGGACCTGCCGGCTTCCACCGGAATAATCCTCGGCAAAAATCTGGTTGCGCCACTCCCAGGTCCCGTTCTGGCGGGTGATCGCCTCCAGCAGGAGGCTCCGGAGGTGCCAGGTGTCCGAGGCGCCGGCGAAGCGGTAGCCCTGGTCCAGGTAGTTGAAGGTCGTTTCGGTGAGGCCGAAGCGCTGCCGCCCGCCCAGGGTCCACTGGGTCCACCGGTCGGACTGCTCCCCCTGGGAGGTCCGCCCCTGCCGGTACTCCACCCGGAGGTCCTGGACGACCCCATTGCGGTAGCGGAGGAGGGCCCCGCCGACGCCGCTCCGGACCCGCTCCGCCCCGAGGAGGGAGGGGATCTGGGACACGCTGTAGTCGAACTTGAGCTGGAAGCGGCGGTAGGGGAAGAGCGTCCCGCCGATGCCGATGCGGTTGAGGCCCACCTTGCCTTCGGACTGTTCGCCGTAGCTGCGGCGCAGGTACTCCAGCCCCCCGTTGAAGGAGAGGGCCCCGAGGCGGTAGGTGATCAGGGGAAAGCCCGCGCTGAACTGGTACAGGGCCTGGCTCTGGGAAAAGGCCGGATTCTGCTCCGACTGCCACCTGTTCAGGTTCACCTGGAGGCTCTGGTCCAGGTAGATGGGCTCCTGCGCCGGGGCCAGGGCGGCCGCGGCGAGCACAAGAGCTAGGCGGGATGCGAACACGAGCGATGGATCCGGATGAATGTGCCTTCGGAACGGAAGGGGCGGTGGCCCCCCCCGTTCCGAAGGAGGTTCAACAATCGCTTACTTGACGTGGCACAGGCGGCAAAGGGCCGAGCCCACCATGCTGGCGCGCAGGAAGGGCGTTCCCGCGGCGTTGGTGTGGACGTCGTGGCACGAGGCGCACTGCACCTTGTTCCCGGTCGCGTTGGTCGGGAAGAGCCGCGCAGCGCCGATGGAGGCCGCGGCGACGAGCCCGGTGTCGAGGTCGTTACGGTAGGTGATGGCGATGGGGTGGTCGTTCCGCAGGTCGCTGCCCAGGAGGGTGTTGCCGCCGGTGATGAGGCCGGTGCCGTTGACGTTGCCGCCCGCGGTGTAGGTGATGCTGGCGACATCGTTCGGGATGTTCCCGATGGCGCCCACCGCGACGGTGCCGTCGTGGCAGGAGAAGCAGGCCAGGCTGGCGCCCGTGGGCGAAGCGTCCACGGTGCCCTGCAGGTTGGCCACGGCCACGTTGGCGTTGGTGTACATCTGCCAGGTGGCGGTCGCCGTGGTGGTGTGGTTCCACAGCGGGATGAGCTGGGAGGCCACGGCGGCGGCGTTGTGCGGGGTGTGGCAGAAGACGCACACCTGGCCGGTGTTGGTCTTCACCTGGCCCGCGGGGGCCGCGCTGCTGAGGTCGTGCTTCGTGCCCACGATGGTCGCCATGGCGGAGGTGCCCGCCAGGACCATGAGGCCGAGAAGGAGCTTCTTCACATTGTCTCCCTAGGGATCACTTGTTGTGGCACTGCCGGCAAAGGGCCGAGCCCACCATCGTCCCGCGCAGGAAGGGCGCGAAGGTGCTGTTGTGGACGTCGTGGCAGGAGGCGCACTGCACCTTGTTTCCCGTGGCGTTGGTGGGGAAGAGGCGGGCGGTGGTCAGGGTCGCCGGGGCATTGAGGCCGGTGTCCAGGTTGTCCTGGTAGGTGATGGCGATGGGGTGGTCGTTGCGCAGGTCCGTGCCCAGCAGGGTGTTGCCGCCGGTGATGAGGCCGCTGCCGTTGACGTTGCCGCCCGCGGTGTAGGTGATGCTGGCGACGTCGTTCGGGATGTTCCCGATGGCGCCCACGGCCAGGGTGCCGTCGTGGCAGGAGAAGCAGGCCAGGCTGGCGCCCGTGGGCGAAGCGTCCACGGTGCCCTGCAGGTTGGCCACGGGCACGTTGGCGTTGGTGTACATCTGCCAGGTGGCGGTGGCGGTGGTGGTGTGGTTCCACAGCGGGATGAGCTGGGCGGCCACGGCGGCGGCATTGTGCGGAGTGTGGCAGAAGACGCACACCTGGCCGGTGTTGGTCTTCACCTGGCCCGCGGGGGCCGCGCTGCTGAGGTCGTGCTTGGTGCCCACGATGGTCGCCATGGCGGAGGTGCCCGCCAGGACCATGAGGCCGAGGAGGAGTTTCTTCATGGTGTTGCTCCTTTGGAGAAAGGGTGGTGGGTGGGAGTGCGGGTGAGGAGTCTCACCGTTTCGGTTGATCGGACTGACCCTCCGGGCCCTTGGGGGCCGGGAGGTACTGGAAACGCTGGATGCGGAAATTGATCTGGTCGGCGATGTAGATGGCCCCGTCCTTGCCGATGGCGATGCCGTTGGGCACCTGGAACTGCCCCTTGCCGGGCCCCCCGAAGCCCACGTAGGTGAGGGGCTGGCCGTCCAGGCGCAGCACCTGGAAGTTGCAGGCGGTGGAGTCCGTCACGTAGAGGTTGTTGTCGGGGTCCACCGCGATCCCCTTGGGCCGTGCGAAGGTGCCGGGAGAATCCCCCACCTTGCCCCAGGCGCGGAGGAACTTCCCGTTGAAGTCGAAGAGCTGGATGCGGAAATTGCCGGTGTCCGCCACCGCGAAACCCACCCCGGGGACGAAGGTGGCGTAGGTCGGGAAATTGAACTGGCCCTCGGCCTCGCCGCGGGAACCGATCTTCTTGAGGAGCTTCAGGCCCCGGTTGTAGAGCAGCACCTCGTGCTTGCCTCCATTGACCACCAGCAGGAGGTCCCGGGATTCCTCCACGGCCAGGCCCACCGGGCGGCTGATGCCGTCCTGGCTCCCGAGACCCATGAGGAAATGCCCTTCTTTGTCGAAGACCGCCACGAGGTCGGCGTTGCTGTCCGTGGCGAATACCCGGGAACTGTCCACGGCCAGCCCCGAGGGGACCCCCAGCTTCTTCTCGCTCACGGAAGCAAAGGTCCACATCCGCTTCTTGGCGAAGTCCATGCCGACCACGCCCAGGCCGAAGTCCCCCACGTACAGGACGCCCTTGTCGTCCACCGCCACCGAGAGGGGGCGCTTGAGCCACAGGACGTCCTCGCTCTTTCCGGCCAGGCGGTCCAGGAAACCCCTGCGTTTCTTGGCGCCCACGTCGAATTCGTTCCGGTATTCCGCCACCCACTTGATCCGGGCCGACGCCGGGGGCGGGGGCCAGACCAGGCTGGCTTCATCCTGCCGGGAGACCCCCTTGCCGGCCTTCTGGGCCAGAAGCGGCATGGACAGTGTGCCCCCCGCCACCAGGGCGGCAAGCAACAGGGGTCCCGATCGAATCACGATTTCGTCCTCCGGCAAGGGACTGGGGCATCCTGTGAGAAGCATAAGGTCTTTGTGAACATTTTTTAATTACGATAACCTGACGAGAATTGCCTAGCCAAAGTAGGGTACCGCCCGTTTTTTTCTCATTCCCCGGCAATCCCCAGGTAACGTTCGGGTGATGAACGGGGAAATGTCCTGAAAATGTAAGAAAAAACAGAAATGCCGGGGGACTACAAAGTCCTGGGTTCCGGCCTATTCTCTTTATTACCTGGAGGGCCCCTTGGACCTGCGCACAGCCACCTTCTACCCGCGCCGGGCAGTGTTGGGCCTGGCGGCTTTCCTCCTGTCTCTGGGAATGGCCTCCCCCCTGCTCTCTCAACAGACCATGGGAGTTGGCGTCGGCTCCGGCGGCAACGCCCCGACCCCTCCGCTGGTCACCTACCTCCGGGCCTGGTCGGGCGGATACCCCGCCCCCGTCCGGGTGGCCTGCGACGCCTCGGGCAGGGTCTATGTGAGCGACGCCTCCTCCAACCAGGTGTCCGTCCGGGATGCCCTGGGCCGGACCCTCTCCATCCGCTCGGGGTTTTCCTCCCCCCTGGGCCTGGCGGTGGATTCCACCGGCAAGACCTTCGTGGCCGAAGCCGGCCGGGGACGGGTGAGCACCTTCATGCAGAACTGGGCGCCCCTGGGAGCCCTGGGGGTCGGGGACGGCGAGTTCCTGTACCCCAACCACCTGGTCCTGGATCCCCCCACCGGGGAGCTCTACGTCACGGACAGCGCCGCGGCCCTGGTGAAGGTCTACGGTCCCCAGGGGAACCTCCTCCGCTTCTGGGGGGGCTACGGCAACGCCCCCGGGCAGTTCGGCTGGCCCACGGGGATCTATGTCTCCCCCGCCCGGGAGGTGTTCGTGGCGGACCAGGAGAACGCCCGCATCCAGGTCTTCACCCCCAATGGGGCTTTCCTCAGGAGCTTCGGCACCCGGAGCATGCTGGGTTCCGCCACCTACCCCCGGGCCCAGGGGATCACGGGGGATGCGCAAGGCCGGATCTACATCGCGGACGCCTTCCAGGGCTGGGTCAAGGTCGTGGACTCCAAGGGCAACAGCCTCTCCACCATCGGCGCCTTCGGGGAGGGTGCCGGGAAACTGAACAATCCCGACAGCCTGGCGCTGGATCCCAACAACAGGCTTTTCATCACCAACTACGGCAACTCCCGGGTCGAGATCTTCGGTCTGGACGGTTACGTTGATCCCTCGGGCCTCTTCGCGAACCTCCTCTTCGATCCCTCCACCCTGATCCGGGACCAGGCCACGAACCCCGATGGGACCAGCAAGGTCACTTACTGCCTGCTGCGCGTCCAGGGAGTCGGGGCCGACCAGATCGACCCTGGGTCCATCAGGGCCAACAATGTGCCGGCCACCTTCGGTCCAGGCACCGGCTTGGGGGATTGGGACGGCAGCGGGGTCCCCAAGCTCCGGGTGGCTTTCGAGCAGGTGGCCCTGCTCGCCGTGCTCCCCAACGGCACGCCCCAGGTGGTGGTGGCAGGCCTGCTCACCAACGGTCTTCCCTTCGAGGGCCGGACGACCCTCACCGTGCTTCCGGGGGGCCGCCTCGGAACGGGGATGGGCTCCGTGGCACCCCCCGGGGGAGATCGCGCCACCGTCATCCTGTTCGAAGGAGCCCGGCGATGAACCGCAGCCTCGCGACCCTCCTTGGCCTGGCCCTGGCCCTCGCCCCGCTGGGGGCCACCGACCCGCCCCACAATTTCTCCACCGTCACCAACCCCAACAACCCCTGCGCGTCCTGCCACCAGACCCACAACGCCCCCGGGGGCAACCTCACCACGGCCGCGGGCAACGCCAACCTCTGCATCAGCTGCCACAAGGCCGGCGGGTCCGCCGCCACCCTGCCCTTCGCCACCGCCGACCAGGCCCTCCCCCCCGCCGGGCTTCCCACGGGCACCACCGCCACGGGCACCAGCCACCGCTGGGACGCCAACGCCTCCGGCCGCCTCGTGAAGGGGACCCCCAACACCTCCACGGGGACCATCACCCTCTCGGGCACCTACGCCCTGGCCTACCCGACCACGATCCAGATCAAGATCTCGACCGCCGGCGCCTCCGGGACCGCGAAATTCGATTGGCAGATGGTGGGCAGCGGAACCACAGCCTACGGGGCCTGGACCACCGCCGTGACCACCTCCGCCACCCCGGTCGCCCTGGGGACCACCGGCCTCTCCCTGGCCTTCCCCGCCGGCGGCACCTTCGTCCTGAACGACATCTGGCTCGTCTACACCCGGGGTGACCTGCGGAATCCCACGACCTACGCCTCAACCCTGCGGCTGGAGAACGGCACCCTCATGTGCTCCACCTGCCACGACCAGCACCTGCAGGCGCTCAAGCCCTTCGCCGGCACGGGCACCTACACGCCGGGGGTGACCAACAACTGGCACTTCCAGCGCGTCCTCAACGACACGGACCAGATGTGCGTGGATTGCCACGCCCCGAGGAACGTCATCGCCAAGGGCGGCACCAGCCACCCCGTGGGCTCCCTGGCCATCACGGCAAGCTCCGGGGACTGGAAGGTGCCCACCAGCGCCGTGCGGGATTCGAACAACTTCACCCGCTGCCAGTCCTGCCACAAGGTCCACCACACCACCACCAACGACGGGAACCTGCTCCGCATCACCAACAGCGCGAACGCCCTCTGCGACGACTGCCACACCTACCGTTCCGCCGGCGCCGCCGTCACGGGCAACCATTTCCACAGCACCACCGGCGTGATCTGGCCGGGCGGGGAGTCCCACACCATCGGCGGGGTCACCATTCCTGCCAGCACGTATCCCGCCCAGGCGGCGGGCAGCCGCGGCTACTGCGCCAACTGCCACGTGCCCCACGGCTGGCCCGACGCGGCGGACAACACCAAGCACTACGCCCGCATGCTGGTTCAGCAGCCCTCCACCCTCTGCCTGACCTGCCACGACGCCACCCCCCAGGTCGGGGCCACGAACGTCGAGGCGGAGATCTCCAAGGCGATCCGCCACCCCATCGAGCGCACCACCGGCCGGACCGTGACCTGCGGGGACTGCCACAACCCCCACAAGGCCGCCGCCACCCCTTCGGCCTCCGCGGATTCCAAGTCCCACAAGTACTCCACCACGGCGACCAGCACCCGCAACCAGATCCTCACGACCTTCACGGGTCCCCTCGTGGGCGCCGACGGGGTCCGGGCCACCACCTACCCGGCCTGGGCCACCCCCGCGGGAGGCGTCTACGCCGCGGCCGTCCCCGCCACCTACGAGTATGAAATCTGCTTCAAGTGCCACAGCAGCTACTCCTTCGGGGTCACTCCGCCCAACGGCATCACCACCGGCGGCACCTCACCCCTCACCCTGGTGTCCGGGAGCCTGCAGCCCTGGGTCACTGGAACCGGGACCGCAAAATTCACCAACGCGAGTGCCACCGTCACGGGAACCGGCACCAGTTGGACCTCGGCCATGGTCGGGAAATACATCCGCCCCACCGGCTCGACCAGCACGAACTACCGGATCTCGGCGGTGGCCAGCGCCACCAGCCTCACCATCTCCACCAATTTCACGCAGACCACTACCGCCTCGGTGGCCTACGAGACCCGGGTCTCGGCCACCTTCGCCGCCTCCACCACCGTCACCGGCTTCGGGACCGCCTGGACCTCCGCCATGATCGGGCAGTTCATCGCCCCCAGCGCCAGCGGCCCCACGGGGACTTCCTACCGGATCACCGCGGTGGGCAGTGCCACCAGCCTCACCATCGCCAACAACGCCACCGCCACCACCTACCAGGACTTCTACATCCACCCCGGCGCCTCCTTCACCAACGGAAGCGCCGCCGTGGTGGGCTACGGCACCACCTGGGATTCGTCCCTCGTGGGCCAGACCATCCAGGCCAGCGGCCAGGCCGGCACCAACGTCGTCGCCTCCGTGACCGACGCCACCCACCTGACCCTCACCGCCAACTACACGGGAACCACGGGCATCTACCGCTACCTCCTGGCCGGTCCCATCCTGCTCGCCCTGACGGACACCGCCCTGGAATTCAGCCTGGCCAATGGCTCCTTCCATCCGGTGGTGGGCGGACTCAACTCGGGCACGGGCAACGGCAGCACCAACAAGGCCCTGGTGGCCAATCAGCTCGTGGCCCCCTGGACCACCAACATCGGCACCCAGACCATGCTCTGCTCCGACTGCCACAGCACGGACGCCGCCACCACCGCCGCCCAGGGCCCCCACGGCTCCGCGGTGCAGTTCATGCTCCGGGGACCCAACGGCGCCAACTGGCCCAATGTCGTCCTGAGCAGCGGCTTCGCCACCAGCTGGTGTGCCAACTGCCACCAGAACAATGCCGGGGAGCCCCACAGTCGAAGTGACCACAGCGCCCGCCGCTGCTACGAGTGCCACATCATCGTGCCCCACGGCGGCAAGCTCCACCGCCTGATCGGGGACGGCACCGCCGGGGGCGGCATGCCCGCCCGCTACGCCTGGAACAACACCAAGAGCAATACCATCATCACCGGCTTCACCAAGACCGCCACCGCCAGCTACCAGAAGTCCAACTGCGGCACCTCCGCCTGCACGGGGGACCACCCGGCGACCAACGGAACTCATTGGTGAATTTCCCCCGGCTACCCTGGTGGGGATGACCCGCACGATCTGGGCTCCCCTCCGCAAATTCCTCCGCTCCCCGGCGACCATCGTCGGGGAGCTGGGGCTCATCACGATCCTGGGCGGCCTGGGCGCCGCCCTTCCCCAGGCGGGGGTGGCCCCCCAGGCGGAGCTGGACCGGCTCCGGTCCCACGGGGCCTTCCTCACCGGCTTGGTGGATGTCCTCTCCCTGGACCACGTCTTCACCAGCCCGGCCTTCCTGGGGGTCCTGGCCCTGGCCTTCCTCTCCCTTTCCATCGTGGTCCTGGAGCAGTGGCGGCGCCTGCGCAGCCAGTGGTCCCTGGCCCCCTCGGAAGCCGCCTTCCGGAACGCTCCGCACCGGATCGTGTTCACCAGGGCCCCCGAGGGCCCCGAAGGAGATTCGGTGGACATCCGGACCACGGGGAGGCTGGCCCAGGCGGGCTCTCCCCTCTTCCACACCGGCCTTCTCTGCGTGGTCCTGGCCGGGGTGCTGCGGGCCCTGTTCGGAGCCGGAGCCCTGGTGGACGTCTATGAGGGCGAGGTGCTCCCGGCGGGGGTGGAGGCCTGGGGGGCCCAGTGGCCTGGCCCCTTGGGCCGACCCTTCCAACTGGACGAGCCCCTCCTCCTCCAGGCCGTGGAAACCCGAGCCTATCCTTCGGGAGCCTTGCTGGACCTGCGCCTGAAACTCGCGCCTCCCGGGCCGGGAGGCGGCCCCGTCCGGGAGCTTGGGGTCAACGAGGACCTTCCCCTGCGCCGGGGGCGTCTCTACGTGGGCTCCGAGCACGGCCCCACCGCCCTTCTGGAGTGGAGCGGCCCGGGCACCCCGGCCCAGCGCAGCGCCCTCCTCCTGGAACGGAAGGAGAAGGAGGCCTTCGGCGCCTACGGGCACGGTCCCTCCGGCCTGGTGGCCCGGGTGCGGGCGCCCCGCCCCGGGGATGGGAGCCGGCCCGGACTTGCGGAAGTGCGGGTCCTCCAGGGGGACCGGGTCCTGGGAGAGGCCGCGCTCCGCCCTGGCGAGGCCATGGCCCTCCCCGACGGTGCCTCCCTGGCCCTTCACGGACTCCCCACCTGGGTCCGCCTCCACGGGGCCTACGACCCCGCCCTTCCGCTGGCCTACCTGGGCTTCGCCCTGGCCATCCTCGGCGCGACCCTGATCTTCGCGATCGTCCGGGTGGATGAACTCGTGGCCACCCGCACCGAGAACGGCGCCTGCCGGGTGGAGGTGGCCCTCCGGCCCGCCCGTTTCGCCCCCCTCTACCGGGACCGCTTCGAACGCCTGGTACGGCACCATGGAGGGACGCCATGACCGCCCGCCTCCTTCTGCTCCTTTCCCTCCTCATGGCCCTGGCCTGCGGCCAGGTGTCCAAGGAACAGGCCCGGCGGCTGGTGGCCCGCTACAACGAGGTGGTCTGCGAGGCCTACCGGAAGAACGACATCAACCTCATCGATCCGGTGGTGGGCCTGAACACCCCGGACGGGAAGCGCCTCCTGGGCCTCATCGGGGTCCGGATCGACATGGGTCTCTTCATGGACGCCCGCCTGGAGGGCCTGGAGGTGCTCTCGGTGGAGGAGAGCCGGGACCAGCTCAAGGTCTTCACCCGGGAGCGGTGGCGCTACAGGGACCTGGTTTCCGCCACGGGGCAGCAGGTGGGGGAGGCCTCAGAGGATCGCTACGAGATGGTCTATTTCTTCCGCAAGGAGAAGGGAGCCTGGATGGTTGAGGAGACGAAGTTCGCCGCGCCCCCCCAGGTGGGCCGGAAGGCGGTGCCCTGGAGCATGGATGCCCGAGAGGCCCACGGAATCTTCCCGGGCCCGACGGCTGGAGGAAAGAAGTGAGCCCCTTCCTGCTGGAGACCATTCTCCACTGGGCCGCGGTGGGCCTCTACATCGTCGCCACGGTGCTCTTCGCCCACGCCCTGCTGTGGAACCACCCCGGACGCGGACGCTGGGCGCTGGGGGCGACCCTCCTGGGCCTCCTGCCCCACAGCGCGGCCCTGCTCGTCCGTTGGGTGGAGGTGGGCCACGGCCCCTACATGCTCAAGTACGAGGTGCTCTCATCCAACGCGTGGATCACCATCGCCATGCTGCTGTTGGCGGTGTGGCGCAGACCCGCCTGGACGGGCCTGGCCCTCCTGGCCCTTCCGGCCTCCATCCTGATGGTGGGCCTGGGGCTCCTCACGAGCCCAGAGGCGCGGGAACTTCCGCCCACCCTGCGCTCCGTCTGGCTGGTCTTCCACGTGCTGTTCAACAAGCTGGCCGTGGGCGCCTTCGTCCTGTCCTTCGCCGCCGCGGTCATCCTCCTGCGCAAGCTGAAGGGAGCCTCCGGGCGTCTCCTCGACCGACTTCCGGCCTCCGAGGTCCTGGACGCCTACATGGTCCGCTACGTTGGCTTCGGCTTCGTGTTCTGGACCACCACCATCGTCATGGGAGCCATCTGGGCCCACCAGAGTTGGGGGCGCTACTGGGGCTGGGACCCCATCGAGACCTGGTCCCTGGTGACCTGGCTCTGCTATGGCAGCCTCATCCACGCCAGGCTCTTCTACCGCCTGAAGGCGCGGGCGACGGCCTGGCTGACCGTGGCCTGCTTCGGCATCAGCATCCTCACGGTGTTCATCCTGCCCTTCCTGATCCCTTCGCTCCATTCCGCTTACTTCCAATGAGGACCAAAGGGTCCCCGGATCGGGCGGGTTAGAATTCTTGGAAGGGGCCGCCCGGCCCGGAGTCCCTTCCTGAAACCGAGGTTGAATCCGTGAGCAAGGTCCTCTTCGTGGTGCCGCCCTACTCCAGTTGGGGCGTGGAAGCCATCGGGACCTGGCCACCCCTCCAGATCGCCTACCTGGCCGGCGCGGTGGAGCAGGCGGGACACCCGACCTCCATCCATGACGCCATGAACAGTTCCGGCGGGAGCTTCGAAAGCATCCAGGCGGAGATCGTCCGCCTGCGCCCGGACATCGTGGTGGCCTACGACTACCTCCCCGTCACCGGGGCCATCAGCACCGCCGTGGTTCCCGCGGCCCTGCGGGCCCTCGGAATCGCAAAATCCGTGGACCCCGCCATCACGACCCTCCTGGGGGGCCCCTTCCCCACCTTCCGCTATCAGGAGTTGCTGGACGATCCCGCGGGGGTGGTGGACATCGTGCTGCGGGGGGAGGCGGAGGCCACCCTCCCGGAATTGCTGGCGGCCCTGGCCGGCGGCCATTTGGAGCGGGTCCCCGGCATCGCCTTCCGTGGGGACGGCCTGGTCCAGGTCACGGAGCTGCGCCCCCACGTGGCGGACCTGGACACCCTCAAGCCCGCCTGGCACCTGCTGGACTGGGACGCCTACCACTACCGCATCGATCCTCCCGGTCGGATGGCCTCCATCCTGACCTCCCGGGGATGCATGATGGGCTGCTCCTTCTGCAGCCACCGGGCCTTCTGGCGCGGAGACTGGCGCGCCAGGACTCCCCAGGACGTCCTCGAGGAAGTCCGGTTGCTGGTGGACCGCTATGGGGTCGAATCCATCACGATGATCGACCCCTACCCCACCCACGACCGAGCTCGCTGGGAACACCTCCTGGACCTCTTCATCGAGGCTCGGCTGGGGATCCGCCTGCTCATGGAGACCCGTGCGGAGGACATCGTGCGGGACGAGGACATCCTCCCCAAGTACCGCGACGCCGGCATCATCCACCTTTACATCGGGGCGGAGGGCAGCACGGACGAGATGCTGGAGTCCCTCAACAAGGGGTCCAACGTCAGCGTGAACGCCAAGGCCATCCGCCTGGCCCGGGAGCACGACATCGTCACCGAAGCCTCCTTCATGATCGGCTACCCCAACGAAACCTGGGCCACCATCGAGAAGACCATCGAGGTCGCCCAGCGCCTGAACCCGGACATCGCCGTGTTCCCCGTGCTGACCCCCATGCCCTTCACCCCGCTCTACGAGGAGTTGAAGGAGCGCGTCCGGGTGCAAGACTACTCGAAGTACAACCTCGCCACGCCGATCATCGAACCTTACGACATGAGCCTCGAGGAGGTGACCATCGCCCTCGGGAAGTGCTACATGGGCTTCTACGGGAAGAAGATCCACGAGATCAAGGCCCTTCCGGAGGGCTTCAAGCGGAGCTACCTCTTGAGCGCCTTCAAGGAGATGATGAGCGCCTACGGCCGGCACTTCAGCCACCTGGGGACCAAGATGCCGAAGATGCATCCCCATGCGGGGGCCCAGGCCTCCTGAACCTGGTCCAGATAAAAAACATCACCACCAAGACGCCAAGGCGCCAAGAAGAGCGGGTCCAGTGCCCCTCCCTGTGACCGTGAGGACCGTGTTCCGCATGGGTTGGCCGCGATGGGCCTTCCGACCTGCGCCCATGGGCGGCTCCGCCGCGAGCGAGCGCGGGGGTGTGGGGGGCCCAGGCATCAAAGCCACCGCTGCTCCCATGGGGAGAAGCGCGCGAGCGGCTCCGCCGCGAGCGAGCGCGGGGGTGTGGGGGGCCCAGGCATCCACGCCACCGCTGCTCCCATGGGCAGAAGCGCGCGAGCGGCTCCGCCGCGAGCGAGCGCGGGGGTGGGGGGGGCCCAGGCATCCAAGCCACCGCTG
>JACQZU010000010.1 GCA_016213735.1 Acidobacteriota bacterium
CCCCACACCCCGCGCCCTCGGCAGGCGGAGCCTGCCTCGGGGTTGATGCTCCATGGGGGCCGGGCTTGCGTTCAGGGCTCTTCGGCCAGGGGGAACTCGGGCCGGAAATCGGCGCCGAGCCAGTAAACCAGTTCCAGGGGGTCGGCCAGGTCCCAGAGGAGGATCGCCGCCCGGGCTCCAGGATGGAGGTGCCCCAGATCCCTTCGCCGGAGGCTGCGGGCAGGATGCAAAGTCATGGCCGTGAAGGCCTCCTCGAAGGTCATCCGAAGCTGGAGGCAACCCAGACGCAGGACGAGCAGGGGGTCCAGGCAGGGACAGGAACCGGGATTGAAATCCGAGGCCAGGGCCACGGCGCACCCCGCCTCGATCATCCGCCGGGCCGGCGCCCAGTCCCGCATCCCCAGGAAGAGCGTCGTCCCGGGCAGGAGCACGGGAGTGACCCCGGCAGCGGCCATGGAGGCGATGCCCGCCTCGCTGCAGAACATGAGGTGGTCGGCGCTCGCGGCCCCCAGTTCGGCCGCCAGTTCCGCTCCTCCGGTCCACCCCAGCTCGTCGGCATGCACCCGCGGGGCCAGTCCCAGGGCCTGGCCGGACTGGAAGATGCGCCGTCCCTGGTCCACGGAGAACACTCCCTTCTCCACGAAGACGTCGCAGAAGGCCGCGACCCCCGGGTGGCGCCGCACCAGTTCCGGAAGCCAGTCCTCTGCGATGGCCCGTGCATTGGCCTCCGCATCGCCGGCGAATTCAGGCGCCACTTCGTGGCCGGGAAGCAGCGTGACATCCAGACTCCATCCGGCCCGGCGCAGGAAGGCGTAGGCCTCGAGGAGCCTGGATTCGCTCTCCAGGTCCAGGCCGTAGCCGGTCTTGGCCTCCACGTGCACCACGCCTCGGAGGTGCAGTTCCGCCAGGCGGGCCTCTCCGGCGGAGGCCAGGTCCGCCACCGAGGCGGTCCTGGTGGCCCGGACGGTCTCCAGGATCCCGCCTCCTTCCGCCGCGATCTCGGCGTAGGTGGCTCCGTGCAGCCGGCGGTTGAACTCGCCGCTTCGATCGCCCCCGAACAGCAGGTGCGTGTGGGGATCCACGAAACCCGGCGTGGCCCAGCAGCCCCGTCCGTCCACGGTCCGGGCACCGACCCACTCCGGGGGGAGGAGGCTGCGGCGTCCCGTCCAGGCCACCCTTCCGCCGAGGACCACCACGGCGGGATCCGGGATGCGGTCCATCCCCCACGGTCGTCCGGGATCGGGGGTCAGAAGGCCCCGGCAGTTCACGAGTACCCACGGATCGCGCATGCCGCCAGTCTGCCAGCGTGGGAGACTCGGGGAATGCGAATCCCCGTGGTCCTTCTGTCCTGGAGCCTCGCGGCCCTCCTCGGCGCGCAGAACACACTGGGGCCCGGGGAGGGGGCGGCTTGGATTGCAGGGGACGGCACCGTGCGGCTCCAGGGATCGGCCAGCTCGGAAGGCCCCATGGGAGATCTTTCGGTGGTTCCATGGCTCCGCCTGGAAGGGGCGGAATGGGGAAGTCGCGGAGTCCGGTTCAAGTGCGGGACCGATCCCTCGGGGTGTGGGGGTGCCAAGGGCCACGGTGGCGTGGATCTCCGGAAGGCGGTCCAGCAGAATTGCCGCCGAGCCATCCTGGCCTGGATCCAGCACGGCATGGGCCTCCGGGCCCGGGTGGAGGGGGAGGCTCCGGCGCGCATCCGCCTGGTGGAAACCTTCGTTCCATTCCTGGGGTCGCGCCTCCCGCCCGCGGAGGGCCTGCCGACCTTCGGCCCCGAATGGTGCGGGGAAGGACAACTTCTGCGGGCCTCCCCGGAGCGGGTGGCGAAATGGCTCGCCGATCCGGCCCAGGAAGGTTTTTCGGGGCTTCTGGGCCGCCTGGGCAGCGGCTACGCCGAAGGGATCTTCGGGGTGGCCGGCGGCTGGGCCTTCGTGGGCCAGGCGGGGTCTGGGAAGGACCTCCAGACCTGGGTGCTGGCGGGGTCCGCATCCACCATGGCGGTGTTCCGCTTTTCCGGTCCCCTCTCCAGGGAGGCCGCCCTCCGCCGGGCGGGGGCGATGCAAGTTCCCCTCCGGTAGCCGTTCCGGCGGGTGCTCGGTCCCTCCCCAGGCCAGGGAAATGGAAGCTCCCTGTTGCCAAGGCCCGGATCCGGGAGATCCTGGAATACACAACCGGAGGATCCCGTGACCATTTGCCTTTCCCGCCCGGCCCTTGCCCTGCTCGTGGCCCTGGCCCCCCTCACCGCTTCTTCCAACCAGGGCGCCGCCCAGGCCGCCCCCCGCAGGAGTTCCGCCGTGGCCGAACCCATCCTCGAAGTCCTTGAACAGAGCCTGAAATCCGGCAAGGGAGTCCTGGTGTACCTGGGGCAGCATTCCGTCGGCGGGGCGGTGGTGAAAATCGGTGACCAGACGGTCGAACTCCGCAGCCGGGAATACGGCCGCATCGTGCTCAGGCTCGACCGCATCGAGGGCGTGGCCGGGAACTGAGACCCGCGCTCAGGTTTGCCCGGGGGTCCTGGCCGAGGTCATCCGGGCCAGGAGCTCCCGGCAGGCCGCCCCGGGGTCCGCGGCCCCGAAAATCGCGTTGCCCGCCACGAGGCAGTCCGCCCCGGCCTGGATGATCTCCCCCGCGTTGCCGGGGCCTACCCCACCGTCCACCTGGATGAGGTAGGCGTGACCTCCCTCCCGGCGCAGCCGGTCCAGTTCCCGGATCTTCCGGAGGGCCCCGGGGATGAAGCGCTGGCCGCCGAAGCCGGGGTTCACGCTCATCACCAGCACGAAGTCCAAGTCCTCGAGGACATCGGAAAGAACCTCGACGGGCGTGGAAGGGTTGAGGGCGACCCCCGCCATGGCCCCTGCACCCCGGATCTCGGCCAAGGTCCGATGGAGGTGAGGGTCGGCCTCCTGGTGGACACTGACCCAGGCGGCCCCCGCCTTGACGAACTCCACCGCGTAGCGCCCGGGTTCCACGATCATCAAGTGGCAGTCCAGGGGCAGGGGCGTCGCCTTCTTCAGGCTGGCGACCACCGGCAGGCCCACGGTGAGGTTGGGGACGAAGCGGCCGTCCATGACGTCCACGTGGATGAGGCCGGCGCCGGCTTTCGCCACGGCGGCCAACTCCGTCCCCAGGCGGGAGAAGTCCGCCGACAAGAGGGATGGTGCGAGGGTGGGAGGTCCCGGAGGGGTGCGCATGAGGCCATTCTGGGTCAAATGTAAGATTCCGGGCAGGTCTGGAACCCCTTGGGGCCTCGGAATCCCCCCTGGAAAATTCCCCTTTTCGGAAGCGCTTCTCGTTAAACTATTGATCATGACTTCCCGCGGCCCCTACCAGACCTCACCCATGCCGGAGGTTCCCAGGAACCTGCAGGAGCGGCTCCGCTGGCTGCGCAAACGCCGGGGGCTGACCCAGGTGGAGGTGGCCGAGGCCCTGGGATGCGAGCAGGCCATGATTTCCAGTTGGGAGGTGGGCCGCACCCGCCCCAGCGCGGTTGCGCTGGTCGCCCTCTCGAGGGAGTACAAGGTATCGGTGTTGGCCCTGGAGACGGGCGACGGGTTCCTGGAAGAGGCCGGGAGGGCCCTCCAGCCCCCAAGCAACAAACCGGGGGCCGACCAGGACCTCTCCGTCACCCTTCCCGCCGCCGGGGCTGGTCACCTCATGATCATGGACACCCAGTCGGGAAACCAGGATCGCGCCGATGCGGCCGAAGGCATGGCCCAGCTGCTCAGGGCCCTGAAGAAGGGCCGCCAGGCCTGGATCGTGATCCGCTAAGGGCCTTCAGCGCCCCTCGAGGGGCCTTTCGCGGCCGTCCAGCCACATTCTTCCGGGACGAAGTTTTCTGAGTTCCGACGGGGGAAGTTCCCCCAAGGGGGCCTGGACCCACAAGAGGTCTGCCACCGCCCCGGCCTTCAGCACCCCCAGGTCCTTCCGACCCAGGGCCTGCCCGTTGCCCCACGTGAAGCCCCGGAGGGATTCGGCCCGGGTCAGGTTCTGGGCGGGCAGGAACCCTCCGGGGGGCTGCCCCTCGGGGTCCTGGCGTGTCTCCGCGGAGGCCAGGCCGTAGAAAGGGTTGGGGTCTTCCACCGGGGCGTCGCTGCCGAAGGCCAGGAGGGCACCGCCCTGAAGGAACCGGCGCCAGGGGAAGGCTTCCTCGACCCTGGAGGGGCCCAGGCGGGCCGGCGTCCAGGAATGGTCGGAGGTGCAGTGGACGGGCTGGATGGAAGCCACGATGCCGAGGGGACCGAAGCGAGCGGCGTCCTCCGGGGCGACGATCTGGGCGTGTTCGATCCGGGGATGCAAGGACCGCGGGGCCTTCCGCCGGGCCCGCTCGAGCAGTTCGAGGGCCATCCGATTGGCTGCGTCCCCGATGGCGTGAATGGCGGGCTGATACCCGGCCCGCAAGGTGACCGCGGCTCCCTGTTCCACCTTCGCGGGCTCCGTCACCCAGAGCCCCAACTGCCCGGGCTGGTCGGCGTAGGGCTCCAGCAGACGGGCCCCGCGGCTGCCCAGGGCGCCGTCCAGGAAGAACTTGACGCCCTGAACCTGGAAAATGGCGGTTCCCGCTCCGCGCCGGCCTTTCAATTCCGAGAGCATGAGCTTCGGGTCATGCGCCAGGTAGGCGAAGACCCTGATTGGCAGCCGCCCTTCTCCCTGGAGTTTCCTGTAGAGGGACAGGGCTTCCCGGTCGACCCCCATGTCCGCGACGGCCGTAAATCCATGGGATTGCAGGATGCGCATTCCGGCCAGAAGCCGCTGGGAGCGCTCCTGGGGTCCGGGGGCCGGCATGGACCTGAGAACCAGCTGCTGGGCGGCGTCCACGAGCAGTCCCGTGGGGGCCCCCGCGCCATCCCGGAGGATCTGGCCACCGGCGGGAGCCTGGGTCCCTGGACCCAGCCCGGCCACCTTCATGGCGGAGCTGTTGGCCCAGAGCGCGTGCCCGTCCACCCGCGTCATCACCGCAGGGCGCCCCCCGGTGACGCTGTCCAGCTGGATCGCGGTGGGAAACGCCTTGCCGGGCCAGCGGTTCTGGTCCCAGCCCCGGCCTTCGATCCATCCCCCGGGGTTCCGCTCGGCCCAGGCCTTCACCCGGGTCAGCGCCTCCTCCAGCGACCGGCATCCTGCCAGATCCACCTTCCGCGCCAGGGCCCCGAGGCTTTCCACATGGGCGTGGCCCTCGATCAGGCCCGGGAGGAGGGTTCCCCCGGGCAGGACCACCTGTTCCACTCCTGCCTGGGCCTTGAGAAGTTTCTCGGCCTCCCCGATGGCCGCAATCTTGCCCTTCCTCACCACCAGGGCCCAGCCCCGCTTGGCTTCAGCGACTTTCCCGTCGTCCACCCAGAGGTCGGCGCCCGTGATGATCAGGGCAGGGGGCGGCGGGGGCGCTGGGAGCAGCATGGCAGCCTCGGAGTGGTCCCCAGTCTACCGCCCCTGGGAATCCCCGCCGGAGGGCCCTGGTACCCTGGCCTGGGAGGGTGCGCCATGTACGAGGCGGATTTCCTCAGGCAGGTCCGCGAGCTGATGTCCGTGCGTGAGGACCCCTCCAGGCTCCGTCAGCCGCGCTTCCTCACCAGCTCAGGGGTGGAGCTGAAGAATGCCTACACCCCCGCGGACCTTGAGGGTCAGGACCCTCTTCGGGACTTGGGCCGGCCGGGATCCTTCCCCTTCACCCGCCACGTCCAGCCCACGGGCTACCGTGGCCGTCTCTGGACCATGCGCCAGTACGCCGGCTTCGGCACCGCGGAGGAGAGCAACGCCCGCTACCGGTACCTGCTGGAACAGGGCCAGACGGGCCTCTCGGTGGCCTTCGACCTGCCCACCCAGATCGGCATGGACCCCGACCACCCCATGGCCCTCGGCGAGGTGGGCAAGGTGGGGGTGTCCATCGCCTCCATCCGGGACATGCGGGTGCTGTTCAGGGACATCCCCCTGGGCAAGGTCAGCACGAGCATGACCATCAATTCCCCGGCCTCCGTGCTGCTGAGCCTGTACCTGGCGGTGGCCGAGGAGCAGGGCGTGGGTCTGGAGCAGGTCAGCGGCACCATTCAGAACGACATCCTCAAGGAGTACATGGCCCGGGGCACCTACATCTTCCCGCCCCGGCCCAGCCTCCGCCTCATCACCGACATCGTCGCCTTCTGCGCCGACCGGGTGCCCAACTGGAACACCATCTCCATCAGCGGCTACCACATCCGTGAGGCGGGCTGTACGGCGGCCCAGGAGATCGCCTTCACCCTGGGGGACGGCATCGCCTACGTGGAGGCCGCCCTCCAGGCCGGTCTCAAGCTGGAGACCTTCGCCCCGCGTCTCTCCTTCTTCTTCAACGCCCACAACCAGTTCTTCGAGGAGATCGCCAAGTTCCGGGCCGCCCGCCGGCTCTGGGCCCGGATCATGAAGGAGCGCTTCGGCACCTCGGACCCCAAGTCGCAGATGCTGCGATTCCACACCCAGACCGCGGGCTCCACGCTCACGGCCCAGCAGCCTGACAACAACATCGTTCGCACCACGGTGCAGGCCATGGCGGCGGTGCTGGGGGGCACCCAGTCCCTCCACACCAACAGCCGCGACGAGGCCCTGGCGCTCCCCACCGAGGCCAGCGCCCGGATCGCCCTGCGCACCCAGCAGATCCTGGCCTTCGAGAGCTGCATCGCGGATGTGGTGGACCCCTTCGGGGGGAGCTACCTCATCGAGTCCCTCACGGACCAGCTGGAGTCCCAGGCGGCAGGCCTCCTGGCCCGGGTGGACGAACTGGGCGGCATGGTGGCGGCCATCGAGCGGGGCTTCCCCCAGCGGGAGATCCAGAATGCCGCCTACCAGTACCAGAGGCAGGTGGAGAGCGGGGATCAGGTCGTGGTGGGGGTCAACCGCTTCGCCATCGGGAGCGAGGCCCCGCCCGAACTTCTGCGGGTGGACGAGGCCCTGGGCGAGGCCCGGCGGAAACAGATGGCCCGGCTGAGGGAAGAACGGGACAACGGGGCGGTGCGCTCCCGCCTGGAGGCCCTGTCCCTGGCGGCGGGGGGGACCTCCAACCTGCTGCCCTTCATCCTCGAAGCCGTGAAGGCGGAGGCCACCATCGGCGAGATCTGCGATTCGCTTCGGGAGGTTTTCGGGGAGTACCAGGAGAACCTGGTCGTCTGAGCCCCTTTCCGGGGTCGACATTCGATTCTCGTTCGGGGAAGGGCTTGGCTTCTACACTGGGGCATGGCTCCGGATGTTCGACGGCCCATCGACCGCGCGCTCCTCTTCTTCGCGCTGATGCTCCTGGCCGTGGGCCTGGTGTGGGTCTATTCCGCCTCCGGGGTGCGCAGCCCCACCAGCACATCCTTCCTGCTGCGCCAGATGGTGGGGGGAGGGATCGGCCTCGCGCTGATGCTGGCGCTCTCCCAGACTGAACTGGGCTTCCTCCGGGACAATCCCCGGCCGCTCCAGGCGCTCTACATCGTGTCCGTGCTCCTGCTCTTCGCGGTCTTCTTCTTCCCGAAGGTAAACAACGCCCACCGATGGATCCGGATCATGGGCCAGCAGTTCCAGCCTTCCGAGGTGTTCAAGCCCGTGATGGTGCTGGTGGTGGCCTGGTGGATGGTGCGTCATCAGGAGGCCTGGACCCAGCGGCAGGACGCCATCCCCAAGCTCCTCACCCTGGTGGGGATCCTGGTAGTTCCCGCGGCCCTCATCCTCCGGGAGCCCGACTTCGGGACCACCTTCCTCCTCCTTTTCGTGGCCCTCCTCCTGGTGTTCATGGGGGGGGCCCCGAAGTGGATCTTCGTCATCGCGGTGCCGGTGCTGTGTGCGGTGGGAGCCGCCTTCATCCTCACCAGTCCCTACCGCCTGGCCCGGGTCACCAGCTTCCTCAATCCGGAACAGGATCCCCTCGGCAAGGGGCACCAGGCCCTCCAGAGCCTGGTGGCGGTCGGCAACGGGGGGCTGATGGGGGTGGGACTCGGGGGAGGGCACCAGAAATTGTTCTTCCTGCCGGAGGCCCACACGGACTTCATCTACGCCGTGATCGCCGAGGAAGCGGGCCTGGTGGGAACCGTCGCCATCCTCCTGCTCTACCTCGGCATTCTCTGGCGGGGCTACCGCATCGCCCGGGGGGTGCGCGACGGCTTCCTCAAGCTGAGCGCCCTGGGGCTGACACTCCTCCTCGTGGTCCAGGCCTTGATGAACATCAGCGTGGTCCTCAGCCTGGCGCCGAACAAGGGGATTCCGCTGCCCTTCATCAGCTACGGGGGGACCAGCCTCATCGTCTCCCTGGCCGTCCTCGGCCTGCTCTTGAGCATCAGCAAGGAGACGGGCTGAATTATCCAAGTCCTCCTTTTTGGGTGGATTCCCGGGACCCGGGGGTGTTCAATGTGCCCACAAGGAGCGGGCCATGACCGAAGGCGTGAAACCCCACCGAGGAACCATGATCCTGGTGTTCGGCATTCTGGGGATCATCTGCTGCATCATCTTCGCCATCCTGGCGTGGGTGATGGGCAGCTCGGACCTCAAGGCCATGGCCGCGGGCCAGATGGATCCAGCCGGCGAGGGCACCACCAAGGCCGGCAAGATCCTCGGGATCATCGGATGCATCCTGGGCATCCTGTCGCTGTTGTGGATCGTGTTCTTCGGCGGCCTCGCGGCCCTCAGCGCCCTCACGGGGCGCTGAACCCGGCGTGAAGCTGGACTGGGCGAAGGCCTCACGCCTTCCCCGGCCTCCGGCCTGGGCTGCGGGGGTGGTCGCCCTCTGGGGGGGGCTTGTCCTTGCCTCGGTGATGCTGGAGCGATGGACGGGGAGACCCCTGGAGACCTGCCTGTTTCACCGGGTCACCGGCCGGCCCTGTCCCACCTGTGGCGGCACCCGCGCGCTGGTGGCCCTGGCCGGGGGGAGCGTGCTCGAAGCCCTGGGGAACAACCCGCTGGTGACGCTGCTCCTGGGAGCGGGAGGAGGGTTGATGTTGCTCCGGGCCTTCAGCGGCCGAAGGCTGTCGCTCCAGTTCGAAGGGCGGGAGCGGGCCGCGGCCATGGCCCTGGCGCTCGTGGCCCTGGGCCTCAATTGGTGGTGGGTCTGGCGTCGCGGCCTCTGATTTCAAAGGGACCGTGAAGGACAGGAGGACCGGGGTCATCCCCCGGACCAAGGATGTCGTTTGTCTGGACCGGCGGAGCCGTCAGCCCAGGACCAGGGGGTCCTCATCGTCCTCCTCGAGGATCCTGAGGTTCCCTTCCTCCCGGAGGAGAACGGCGTCCTCGAACATGTTCTTGAGCTTGGGTTGGAACCGCTCCTCATGGGAAAGCTTCGGATCCTCGGCCAGTTCCACACACTCTCGCACCAGCCCAGTGACGGACGCGGGCTCCAGCCCGACCACCCCGGCGACCAGGCGGGCGGGGTTGAGGGCATTCCCCTGCAGGATCCTGAGGTTCAGCCGGAGAGAACTGCCTTCCCATTCCAGGGATTCCACGAGGGACCGGACCTCCACCTCCTTCTGGACTTTCTGCCCGCCTTCCTTGCCGCCTTTCCGAATGCTCCACTGTTCCGCGGCCGTGAACGCCTCGAAAGCGGCGCGGGCGGATGGGAGGATCGCCGCGGGGCATGGCCAAACCCAGGTGGCCCTCCGGGCCAGTTCAAGGACCGGGGTCGCGTGGGGAGGGAGCAGGGTGGCGGAGAGGAAACGGAGGCCTTCGGGGGCGTGGCGGTTGAGACTTTCCAGGAGGGCCGGTTCCCTGGGGGCCCGGGCGAGGCAGAGGTCGAAATGCTCCCGCAGGCCCTCTGCCCCGGGCGGGAGAGGGTAGCCCAGGTGGAGGAGGGGGCGGGCCTGTTTTTCCAGGCTCAGAGAGGGCTCGAGCCCGGCCCGGAGACAGAGGTCCAGCAGCAGGGCCGAGAAGGCTCCAGTGCTCCCGGCGGCCAGGGGGGCCCGTCGGGCATAACAGACCCGCAGGAGGACTCGGTTAGGGTCGAAATGCAATTGAGCCTGCCGCTGGGGTTTTTGCCGCGAAAGGGCCTCCCGGAAGAGCTTGGCCAGGGCTGGCCTGGGAGGGTGACGGGCCAGGAGGATCGCCAGGGCCTGTTCCAGACCTCCCTCGCGCTCAAGGCGGGGCATCAAGGCCGTGATGGCCTCGGGGGCGGCCCCACGATCCAGCAGGTCTTCCAGCTCTTTCCAGGTTTGGGGACGTTCCATGAGACTCCCAGGATAGTGCGCCCAGCCGCCTCCGCGGGTTTTCCGCAGGGTGTGCGGGAATCTCGCACCGGAGCCATGAAAGGTGCCCGCAGTTCAGGGGCTCTTCATCCTGCACAGTTTCCAGTGCACCGCCGGGATCCATCCCTGGCCCCGAAAGCGGAAGCGCGCAAAGCTGGTGGATCAAAAGGACCTTCGCCCCGTGACCCTCTGGATCCCCCCCGTGCCTTCGTCCTGGCCCTTCCAGCCACGGGAAGAACCGCCGACCGCTGAGGAGTTCGAGGACCGGGCCTTCGGAGAGCTGGGTGCGGGCTGGCGGGGCGTCGGCCAGGCCTTGATGTTGACCTCTGGACCTTGGGTCCCCCTCGAAGGGGCCTATGGGCGTGGGGGACTTCGGAGGTGCGGGGACCTGGTGCTCCGCCCCTACCGTCGTGGAGGATGGGTCCGGTTTTTCAACCAGGGATCCTACCTGAGCCCCCGCCGTTTCGAGCGGGAATGGGAAATCCACAGGGCCCTCTGGATCCAGGGCTTTCCGACCGTTTCCCCTGCGGGCTTTGGGTGGAGACGGCAGGGGTTGCTCTTCGAAGGCCTGTTCATGACCCGCTGGGAGGAGGGGCTTCCATGGCCCCGCGACTGGCGGAAGGGGCTCGAGGGCCTTTCTGAAATTTTCCGCGCCGTGGAGGCGCTTGCGGAATGGGGTCTGCTGGCCCCGGACCTCAACGCCACCAATGTCCTCCTGAAGGCGGGAGGCGGGGTGGCCCTCCTGGACTGGGACCGGGCGGCCTTCCTTCCGGGGCAGAACCTTCGGCCCGCCTACCGCCTTCGAATGGCGCGGAGCCTGGCCAAGCTGGGGGCTCCCCAGGAACTCAGGGAGGCCTGGGAGGGCCTCTGGAAGGCATGACCTGCCTGGAGGACCAGACCCTCAGCTCTGGAGCTGACGGGCCAGGCGCTCCCGTTCGGCCTTGAAACCAGGAAGCCCCGCCGCCGATTCCAAGGCCTGACGGGCCGCCTCCTTCTGCCCCAGCCGGCCCAGACAGGTGGCTCGCATGAGGGCCACCCAGGCTCGCTGCTCGGGGCTGGTTTCCACCGGATACAGGGCCAGGGCCCCCCGCCAGTCCCCGGCCTTGGCCCGGAGGTCCGCGACGAAGATCGCCAGGGCTTCCCGGTCACGCCCCTTTTCAGGGGCCCGGCCCAGGTAGCTCTCAGCCTCCTTCAACCGGGCAGCGGGGGGGCCGTCCAGGGGGCGCCCCAGGTAGCGGACAACACAGGCGATCCTCTCCGACCCTGGGGCGGCCCTCGGGATGTGGGGAGCGGATTTGGCCCAGTCCTGGCCGGCCAGGAGGATTTGGAGGCGCCGCAGTGATTCAGTGGGAGAAGACACCTTGGGTCCCAGGATTCGCCCGGTCTCCTCCAGGTGGATCCCCGACGGCAGCTCCTCCAGGGCCGCGCTGCGCAGAACCCCCCTCTCTCCGGGGGGTGAAAGGGCCATCATCGCCTCCGCGGGCTCTGGCAGGCCTCCCCGGGCGAATCGCCGCACGAGCTGCAGACGCTGGTCCGGGGTGAGGGAGTCCACGGATTCCGCTTCCAGGAGGCCCAGGAAGGCCCCGGGCCGTCCCTGTTCCAGGCACTGCTGGGCCAGGGCCCGGACCGCCTTGGCCCTCAGGTCGGCCACCACGGCGGCCTCGCTTCCACCCATGCCGCGGTACTCGGCGACAAGGGCGATCACCTCGGCCCAGGCGGAACGCCCCGTGGCGAGGCGCAGCTTCACCATGAGGGCCTTCTTCGCGGGTTCAGTGTTGCGCTCGGCCTTGGTCAGCTCCGCCAGGAGCTTGTCCGGGGAGGGGAAATTGGCCGCGGCCTCGGGGGGCAGGCGGCCTTCCGTGAGGAGGGTGGCCAGGGCGAGCCGAGCTTCGTCAGCCTCCGCGCTCCGGGGGTGCTGGACGATCACACTTCGGAGGGTCTGGGCGCTCTCGGTCGCGTCCCCCAGGGCCCCCGCCAGCCGGGCCCAGGCCATGTCCACCCGTGCTCCGTTCGGCCCGCCGGGATACAGCGAATGGTAGTCCTTCCGGGCCCCGTCGGCCTGGGAGCGGTCCTTGGCTGCGCAGAGCACCTGGACCATGGCCGCCAGGCCCCGCTCGCTGGGCTGGCTGTGGGCGGAGAGCGGGGTGAGGTTTTTCAGCACGGCAAGGCCCTCATCGGGACGCCTGGCCTCCACCAGGACCCAGAGCAGGAGCTCCTGGGCCTTCCGCTTGGCCTCCACCGGGAGGTCCCCCGCCAGGGACTTCCGGAGCCGGTCCTCGGCCTCCTTGAATTTCTGCCGTTCCACGGCCTCGCCGGCCAGGATCACCTGGCCGTCGGCCAGCAGGGGCGAGCGGGGCCAGGCGCGCTCGAGGCGGTGAAAGGTGGCGGCGGCATCCTGGGGACGCCCCAGCCGGTCCTCCAGGATGGCCTGGGCATGGAGGGCCTTCTCCCGGGCGGGGTCCTTCAGGGACCGGAACCGGAGCGCCTTCAGGGCCGCCAAGGCTTCCTGCTGGGCCCGGGGGTCGGTGAGGCCCAGGGCGCGCCCCGGCAGCCCCGAGGGGTCCTCACCCTGGGGGCTTGGCCGACCCTGCGGCTGGACCGGCTCTGCGTACCCCGGCGCCGAGAGGAGGCACCCGAGAGCCAAGGAGAGCAGGGCCCTCACGGGGCCCACCGGGCCAGGATGGCCCGCTTGGAGGCTTCGAACTGATCATCGCTGAGCAGGCCCCGCTCTTTCAGGGAGGCCAGGCGGTGCAGGTCTTCCAGGCCGTCTCCCAGAGGCCCCTCCGGGCGCTTGGGGGTGATCTGCTTGGCGAGCATCTCCATTCGGCCCAGGACCGCCTCCAACTCCTCCGCCCGGGCCTGGATGGCGAACAGCTTCCGCTTCAGTTCGTCCCGTTCGTGCAGCAGGAGGGCCCGCTCCACGAGCCGCCGCAGGGTCTGCCGGAAGGCCTCGACCTGGAGAGGCTTGGTGACCAGCCCGTAGGCCCCCAGTTCCACGGCCTCCGCAGCCTCGGGGATGTTCCCGTAGCCGGTGAGGACCAGCACGGTGCAGTTGGGGTCCGCGGCCATGGCGGCCTTCAGGACGTCGATGCCCCCCTTTCCAGGCATCACCAGATCCGTGATCACCAGTTCGAAGGGGGGGAAGGCCTCGGCCAGCATGGCTTCCGCTTCTTCACCGTTCGCGGCGGGGGTGACCTTGAATCCTTCGTGCTGGAGAATCGTCCCCAGGGTCTCCCGGATGATCGGGTCATCGTCCACCAGCAGGAGCCGGAGGGGCGGCAGGTGGGGGGGGACGACCGGGGCCGGGGCTGGAGGCATGGTGATCGGGGACCCTCCGATTTTGCCCTGATCCAGCAAACGGAGTGCCAGGGAATTGAGCGGGGTCCTCTAGGCGGCCCCCCGCAGGCGGTACACATAGGCCAGGACCTGGGCCACGGCCTGGTAGAGCTCCTTGGGAATGGGACGGTCCACCCGCACGGATCCGTGCAGGATCCTGGCCAGGGGAGGATTCTCCACCATCGTCACCCCCGCGGCCCTCGCCTTTTCCCGGATCCGGAAGGCCATGAAGTCCACCCCCTTGGCGACGCACAACGGGGCCGGGGTCCCCGGATCGTAGCGCAGGGCCACGGCGTAGTGGGTCGGGTTGGTGATGACCACCGTGGCCCTGGGAACGGCGGCCAGCATCCGCCGCTGGGCGGCGTTGAGCATGAGGCTGCGCTGCCGCTGGCGGATTTCGGGGCTCTGCTCCGCGTCCTTCATCTCGTCCTTGACCTCCTGCTTGGTCATGCGGATGGACTTCTCGAAGTGGTGACGCTGGTAGAGGAAATCGGCGAGGGCGATCACCGCCATGGCGAGCATCACGTCCCGATAGAGGATGAAGAGGGTCTCACGAAGGAGATCCATGGAATTCCCCAGGGGCGCCCGGACCGTAGCCAGCAGGGCAGGGATCCGGGGGCCGATCACCCCCCAGGCGACCGCGGCCAGGACCAGGAATTTCGCCAGGCTCTTGAGGGTGTCCACCGCCGCCTTGGCCGAGAAGAGGCGGCCGAATCCGGTGGCGGGGTTGAGGCGCTCGAATTTGGGCTGGAGGGGCTTGGCGTGGAAATGGAGTCCCCGCTGGGCGGCCTGGATGAGGAGGGCCAGCGCGAGGTTCGCCGCGAGGAAAGGTAGGAGCAGCTTGGCCGTCTGCAGGGCGACCTCCATGAGCAGAGGCCCGGCTTCCCCCAGGACACCGGGCTGGGCCCGGCGCAGCACCTGGGCCATCTGCTGAGCCAGAAGGGTCACGGTGAAACCGCCCAAGGCCAGCAGGAGGAAATAGTTTCCCCACAGGATCAGGGCCGAATCCAGGTCCACGCTCTTCGGGAAGCTGCCTTCCTCCCGGGCCTTCTGGCGTCGTTTCGGCGTGGCCTTTTCGGTGCGGCTGGGATCGAAGGCCATGGGCTCAGCTCAGCAGCCGCGCAGCCCAGGCCGGCACCTGGCGGTAGAGGGGCTCGATCCAGCCCGGCAGCTCCCGGAGCACGATGCCGACCAGGACCAGGCCGACGGCGATCTTGAGCGGGAAGCTGAGCTGGAGCAGCTGGAGCTGGGGCATGAAGCGGGCTGAGAAGCCCTCCAGCACATCCACCAGGAACAGGGCGAGAAGCACCGGGAAGGCCAACTGAACCCCCCGGGCGAGGAGACCGCTGGTGAGGGCCACGAGTTCAAGGGTTCGCAGGTGGGCAGGGCCGCCCAGCGGCACCAGCCGGTAGCTCTCTGCCAAGGCCAGGATCATCTGGTGGTGCAGCCCCGTCACGAAGATCAGGACGAGGGCCAGCTGCCCCATCATGGTCCCCGCCACGGACGCCGGCTGGGGATTGGCCGGGTTGAGGAACTGGACGAAGGAGAAGCCGGTCTGGACGTCGATGAGGGAGGCGCCGAATCCCACCGCCGCCAGCACCAGGGCCACCAGGATGCCCATGAGCAGGCCCACCGCGAGTTCCAGGGTCATGGCCCCGAGCAGATCGGGCAGGCTGACGGGCAGGGCCCCCGGGCGGGGGATCACGGGGACGAGCACGAAGGACAGGAGGGCCGCCAGCGCCGCGCGGGTGGGAAGGGGGAAGGTCTCGTTTCCGAGGCCCGGGATGGCCGCCAGGAGCCCCGTGATCCGGGTCAGGACCAGCATCCAGACCGTGGCCTGGGCGCTGGTGGAGGCCCAGGTCTGGGGATTCTCGAGGACGCCCTGCATCGCGCTTCCCGGGCCCTCACTGGAGGACGCGGACCACGGCGTTGAAGTCGGTGAACATCCGCGCCGTGAACTGGAGCATCACCCGCATCATCCAGGGAAAGCTGAACACCACCACCGCCAGCACCGCGATGATCTTGGGGACGAAGGCGATGGTCTGGTCCTGGAGGCTGGTGACCACCTGGAAGATGGAGATCACGAGCCCCACCACCAGGGAGACCACCAGGGCCGGGGCGGCGACGAGGAGACCCGTCACGAGGGCGTCCTTGGCGATCTGGGCGACGAGGATCTCGTTCATGGGCTATCCCGTGTATCCCCGGACGAGGGAACCGACGATCAGGTACCACCCGTCCACGAGGACGAAGAGCAGCACCTTGAAGGGCAGGCTGATCATCACGGGGGGGAGCATCATCATGCCCATGCTCAAAAGGATGGCGGCCACCACCATGTCCACCACCAGGAAGGGCAGGAAGATCATGAAGCCGATCTCGAAGGCGGTCTTCAGTTCGCTGATCATGAAGGCCGGCAGCAGCACCTCCATGGGAACGTCGGCCTTCGTTCTCGGGGCGGGGGCCTTGGCGATGCGCAGGAAGAGGGCGATGTCCTTCTTCCGCGTGTGCTTGAGCATGAAGACCTTCAGGGGGGCCGCGGTGCGGTCCATGGCCTGGTCCGTGGTGAGCTCGTTCCGCTGGAGGGGCTGGAGCACGGTCTGATTGATCTCCCGGGCGGTGGGGGCCATCACGAAGAAGGTCATCACCAGCGCCAGGCTGATCAGCACCTGGTTGGTGGGAGTCTGCTGGGTGCCCAGGCCCTGCCGGAGAAAGTGCATCACCACGATCATTCGGGTGAAGCTGGTGGCGGTCATGATGATCGTGGGGGCCAGGGTCAGCACCGAGAGCAGGAGCACGGCCTGGAGGGTGGAACTGAGGGCGGGACCCGTGGGCGCCTTCCCGAAGTCCACCGTGACGCTGGGCAGGCCCGCGGGCTGTTGGGCCTGGAGGGCGGCACCGGCCAGGAGCAGGAGCAGGGGCCAGGCCCCGAGGAGCCGACGCATCACGGCTCGCCCCGCAGCATGGCCTCGACCTCCCGGACAGGGCCCTGGACCTGGACCGCCTGTTCGCGGGACAGGGCCTCCGCGAAGACCGCGGATTCCGCGTGGGGGCCCTCCAGCCGGGCCAGGAGGGTGATTCCGGCGGGGCTGAGGGCGATGAGGAAGCGTTCCTCCTCCGCCCGAAGGATGGACACGAAACGCCGGTCGCCCAGGGCCAGGCTCTCCTCGACCTTCAGGCGGCCGCCCCCGCTGCCGGGAATCCGCTTCAGGCCCCAGCGCCGCAGGGCCCAAAGCCCGGCCCCGGCCACGCCCAGGACGAGCACGAGGGATCCGAAGGCCCGCAGGGCGGAGGGCCCCTCGGGGGGAAGGGTCGGTTTTCCGTCCTCCAGGGTGATGGGGGACTGCAATTCCTTCTCAGCCGGCGTCGGGGCCGGGGGCGGCGACTGGCCCCAGAGGGCAAGCCCCGCAAGCATTCCCAGGCTCAGGACGAAGGCACGGCCCACGACGGTCTCCCGACACGGCGGGGGCAGAGTGCCAGGGCCGTGCCAGGGGGACTACTTCCCGGAATCTTCCTTCGGAGGCGATTTGGGGGTCACGGATGTCCAGGTGATCCGGAGGGTGCCTCCCAGGCTGGAGTCGGTGAACGCCCCGCCGGCCGGGGGCTGGAGCGTGAAGTCGTTCCCGAAGGCGAGGTTGAGGGCCGGGAGGGGGAGTTCCATGGAGTTCTCCTCCTGGGTGTAGGGGAGGTTCGCAGGTCCCTGGAGCAGGCCGAAGGCGGGGGTGGTCTTGAAGTCCCCGGAACAATCCCGTCCGCGGTAGGCCAACGACCAGGGTGAAATGTCCTGGCTTTTCATGCCGAAAGCGAGGCCCAGGGACCCGGTCTTGGCTTGGGGATCGATCCGGATCGGGGAGAGAAGGATGAAATCGGGGGTGCTGCCTGGATTCGGATTGTGGGTGGGAAAGGCCCCCGAGCCCGAGAGGGTCACGGTGCAGTCTTCCGTGGGCGGCCCCACGTGGGCGGAACCGGATCCGGTCACGGGCAGGCTCGAATCGCGGGTGGGCATGGTCCCGCGCTGGGGGTAGACCAGGGCTCCGCCGGGCTTGCGCCGGAAGGCCCCGACGTCCAGGCGGTAGCGGATGGTCGCCGACCCGTCGAACTTGAGGCCGGCCAAGTCCCCGAAGTTGTTCCAGGTGTAGTGCAGGGGGACTCGCCATTCCGAGAGCTGCCGGAGATTGCTCTTCAACTCCCGGACCTTCACCTGAACGTCCCCGGAGGCCTGGTCCGGCAGGTCGCAGAGGACCTCGTCCGGGGCCCAGCTCTTCACGGCCACCTCGTTACCGTCCACGGTGACCTTGCCCGGATTCTCTCCAAAATAACCGAGGAGCTTGAGCTCCCGGGCCCATTCGTCCACCACCAGGAGGCGGATGCTCGGGGCCAGGATGGGCGGGATTCCGCTCTGAGAAGCGGGCATGCCCAGGAGCATTCCGCCGCTGCCAGGATCCAGGGTGAGCCCCTTCGCCTGCATGTCCTGGAGGACCAGGTCCCAGGGGAAGGGACGCTGATTCGGGCTCTCCTTTTGGTACTGGTTCGCACCCAGCACCCGGTCGGCGAAGTAGCGGATGCGGGTGTAGGCGGTATCGGAGGTGAGCTTCTCGGACCACCCCAGGACCACGGAAGCCCCCTTCTGCTGGCAGGCGAAGATGAACTCGCTGTTCCGGCTGCTGAAGCAGGCGTTGATGAACACGATGCTGTCGCGGGCGAAGCTCATGTAGCGCTGGACGAAGGACGCCGTGATGCCGTAGCGCGTGTCCCAGTCGGCGTAGGAGATGCCCAGGATGCTCTTGGTATCGCCGTTCCTGGCCGTGAAATGCACGATCCGGTGGGCCGCCAGATCGTCCTTGTACTCCGGGATCTTCTCCAGGTTGTCGTCCTGGAGCGTGGAGGACTGGAGGGCGTAGACCTTCTCGGTGCCCCCAGGGCCGGGGATCTCCACCCGTCCCCCGTGGCAGTTGATGTAGAAGAACCCGTCGCCCGCGACCGTCTTAAGGGTGGCCAGGCGGGCGTCTCCCTCCTGCCCGGCCCGCAAGGTCCAGCCGGCGCTGCGAAGCCACCCTGCCACGTCGTCAATGGGGGCCTGGCCTTCGAAATTGGCCCCGAAGGCGTGCAGGAGGCGGGCATTGGAACTGGGGGAGATGGCACCGCCCGCTGCAGCCATGGCCGTGGGTGCGATCCCGCCTGGAGGACGCCAGGGATCCCGGTTGGCCGCCACGATGTGCAGGCTCCCGTCCTTCATGAGCCCCCAGGCGCAGAGCCCGTCCAGGGTCACCCCAGTGGAGGCGTATTCGTTCCGGCCGGCCATCACGCCGGCCACCGATTGGAGAAAGGCCGCCGGCTGGGGGTTCTGGGCCCACAGGGTCCGACATTGGTCCTCCACCGCCACGATTCCCGTGTTCCTGCTGGGACCCTGGGGGACCGTGAGGGTCAGCGCCGCGGTGGCGTCGGCGAATCCGGGGCTCGACCCGCGGATGACCAGGGTCTGGGTGCCCGGGGAAAGGCCGGTGGTGTCGATGGCGAGGGTCAGGGCGCTCCCCGAAGGCGAACTGGCAGGATTGAAGGAGCCCGCGGCCCACGCAGGTGGTGAAAGCAGGCTGAAGGTGACGGCCCCGGTGAATCCACCGCTGGGGATCACCTGGACCGCCGTGGTCAGTTGGGCCGGACCGCTCCCTGGCGGGGGCGTGGCCAGGGAGCCAGGGTTCAAGCCGATTGAGAATCCAGGGGTGGGGCCGGTCCCGCCCCCTCCGCCTCCGGGGGTGCCACCCCCTCCCCCGCCACAGGCAAGGAGGCCCCCGAAGATCAGGGCAGAAGAGGTCCAAGCAAGATGACGCAGAAGTCGGAAAAACATGCCTACTCCGAGGGTGTTCCCTCAGAATAATCCAATTGAACAATAGCGCCAGCAAGTCTTCGGCTCGCAGGGGCACCCATGCTGGCGGGACTTCCCAAGTGCCCCTGCAGACCCCCGAGCGGGAGCGGGACCTTTGGGAACGGGCCCTTGGTTCAGTCCAAAGGAAGCTCGAGGTCGAGATCCAGTTTCCAGACCTTCCCTTCCAGGCGCCAGAAGCGGGCGAAGGCGGCGAGGGCCTTTCCGCTTCCGTCCTGGCGGGTCCCGAAGGAGAAGGCCAGGTCGCCGGAGGCCGCGGCCCCCCCGCCTTCCCGGACCCAGCGGTGTCCTTTCAGCCCTTCCAATTCCGCCTGGGTCAGGGAGGCCGATGGCTGCTGCCCACTCCGAATGAAGCGGGTGCCTCCTCCCCTCGCGGCGAAAGCGGCGGCGACCCCCCCTTGGGCAGCGTCGGCGCTGAAGGCTTCATCCAGGCCCTCGGGCCCTGGGGCGCCCTTTCCGGGCGGCCGGGAGGGTTCGGCTTCCTGGGCCGGCAGTTCGAGCAGGGGGGGCGCGGGGTGGGGGGCCCCGGCGTCCAGGAGGGCTTCCCAGCGGTCGCCGGACTTCCGCCAGACCGTGACGAAATGGCCGTGGGCCGGAGGACGACCCCCCTCGGGGGTGTACTGGTAGGGGCCGGATGAAAATCCGAAGGCCCCATCCGCGCTGACCCGGCACCAGGAGGGGTACCAGCGCAGCTGCCCGGGATCCCTCGGGGCCTTGGCGTAGAAGGCACGGGCGTTGACGGCCCGGGGCCGGAGCACCACGCAGTTCTCCGCGAAGTGCTCCAGGAAGGCCTGCTGGTATCCCACCGCCTGCCCCCGGTGCGCGAAGGCCAGTTCGACTGCGGGCAGGGTGGAACGCGCAGGGGGTGGTCCCCCGGCCAGGGGAGGCAAGAGCATGCAGGAGAGGAGGGCGCTTCGCATCGGCAGCCTTTCGGTGCAGGTCCTTTCCATCCTAGGGGGCCTACCTGCGGGAGAGGATCCCCCCCGCCCCGGCGGGAGACCCTCCCACCCCCGGGGCGGCCGGTCCCACCCCTGCCCGGCGTGCGAAGCTGGAGGAATGCGGGAAATGGTGGAGGTGATGGCGGGGATCCGTGCGGGCGCGGCCCGCGGGGAGAGCCTCTCCCTGGCCACGGTGGTCGCCGTCGAGGGATCGGCCTACCGCCACCCCGGGGCGCGGCTGCTGTTGGGGCCCGAGGGTCCGCGATGCGGCAGCGTGAGCGGGGGTTGCCTCGAGGCCGAACTGCAAGCCCGGGCCGCCGAACTCTCTCCGGGAGGCCGCATCCTCCTTCGCTTCGATCTTCGGGGGGACCTCGACCTCATCTGGGGAAGCGGCTCGGGCTGCGAGGGGGTGGCGGAGATCCTCCTGGAGCGGCTGCCCGAAGGCCAGACACCGGACTGGGTTCACGAAATGGAACGCGCACGGAAGGAGCGCCGAACCCTTCGGATGGCCACGGCCCTGGAAGCGTCGGGAGAAAAGGGGATCCACCTCGGAGACCGCTGGTACCTCGCAGGAAAGGATCGACCGCCGGAGGGAATCCGGGTGCTGGTGGAGGAGATCCACCCCCCGATCGCCTTGTGGTGCCTGGGCCTGGGGGAGGATGCCCGGCCCCTGGCCGAGGGGGCCGTCGCCCAGGGTTGGACCCTCGGGATGGCGGACCACCGGCCGGGCTTCGCTCGGCCGGAACGCTTCCCCCAGGCCCAGGCGGTGCTGTGCGGGCGGCCCGAGGAAACCATCCCCCGCATGGGCCTGGATTCTCGCAGTGCCTGCGTCCTGCTCAGCCACCACTGGGACCGGGACCGGGAGGCCCTGCGGATGCTGCTTCCCTCGCCCGTGGCCTATGTGGGGCTCCTGGGACATCGCCGCCGAAGCCAGCGCCTGCTGGCGACCCTGACCGAGGAGGGGTTCTGCCCGACCGGGGCCCAGCTCGCGAAGCTCCACGCCCCGGTGGGCCTGGACCTCGGCGGGGATGGGGCGAGTGGGCTCGCCCTGGCGGTGCTCGCCGAGGTCCAGGCGGTGATGGCGGGCCGGCACGGAGGGCACCTCCGGGACCGCCAGGGACCGATCCATGGCTGACGCGGCCGTCCTTCTCGCCGCCGGGGCCTCCCGGCGCCTGGGGAGGCCCAAGCAACTGGAGGAGATCCACGGCGAGGCCCTGATCCACCGCGCCGCCCGGCTGGCCCTGGAGGCGGGCTTTTCGCCCGTTCTGGTGGTGCTCGGCCACGGCGCCGACCGGGTCGGAAAGGCGCTGGAGGATTTGGCAGTCCAGGCGGTCCACAATCCCGGCTGGGAGGAGGGCATGGCCTCCTCCATCCGGGCCGGGGTGTCGGCCCTTCCCCCCGAGGCCGAGTCCGTGCTGCTCCTGGTGTGCGACCAGTTGGCCCTTGCCCGCGGCCTGCTGGAGACCTTCCGTGCGGTCCACGCGGGATCCCCCGGCCTCACCCTGGCCAGCGCCTACGAGGGCGGCCTCGGGGTTCCCGCCCTCTTCCCCCGCGCCCGCTTTCCCGAGCTCATGGGCTTGCGCGGGGATCGGGGCGCGAAGGGTCTCCTTGAGGACGGCGCCCTGGGGATCCCCTTTCCGGGAGGGGAGCGGGACCTGGACCTGCCCGGACCGGATTAGCCGGTATTCCCGAATTTCCGCAGGGCCTTCTGCCATTCGGGGAGGTGGGTTTCCGCCCAACGGCAGAGCGCCCCCAGGGGCTCCAGGAGGGTGCGGCCCAGGTGGGTGAGCTCGTATTCCGTATGGGGGGGAACCACCGGGTACACCGTGCGCGTCACCAGGCCGTTCTGCTCCATCTGCCGCAGGGTCTGGGTCAGCATCTTCTGGCTGATCCCCCCAATCCCCTTGTGGATCTCCCCGTATCGCATGCGCCCGCCCCGAAGCAGGTGGATCACCAGGGTGGTCCACTTGTCGGCGATGAGATCCAGGGCCCGGCGGCTCGGACAATCGGCGTGGAGGACGTTGGCGGCGGGACCCTTGCGAACCATACGGTATGTACCATCCCCTTCAGTACCTACTTGTTCATTGGGATGAAATGCCCCAACCTCTCCCAAGCATAGCCGTGGAGCCCTGCGGCGCCACCCTGGCCTTTCCCGGAGCCCGAATGTCCTTCGAAGCCCTTCCGCCCGCCCGCCTCCTTGAAGCCCAGCGCTGGCGCTACGCCACTAAGAAGTTCGACCCGGCCCGGCCCATCCCCCCCGAGCTGTGGGCGGCCCTGGAAGAAACCCTGGTCCTCACCCCCAGTTCCTACGGATTGCAGCCCTGGAAGTTCCTGGTGATCACCGATCCGGCCCTCAAGACGAGACTCCGGTCCGCATCCTGGAACCAGGCCCAGGTGGAGGACTGCTCGCACCACGTGGTTTTCCTGGCCCGGGAAGCCCTTTCGGAGACGGACCTGGACCGCTTCCTGGCCCGGACCGCCGAGCTCCGGGGCCAGAGCCTGGAGAGCCTGGCCGGCTACAAGGGCTACATGATGGGCGACCTGGTCACCGGGGGACGCTCGGCGGAAATCCGGGAGTGGGCCGTCCGCCAGGTCTACATCGCCCTGGGAAACTTCATGACCAGCGCCGCGCTCCTGGGGGTGGACACCTGCCCCATGGAGGGTTTGAACCCCGTGAAATACGACGAGATCCTGGGCCTGAAGGGCTCGGGCTATCGCACGGTGGTGGCCTGCCCCGCCGGGTTCCGCGCCGCAGGGGACAAGTACGCGGCCGCTCCCAAGGTCCGCTTCCCGCTGGAGGAGATCATCGAGCGGCGCTGAGACACTCGTTGATGCGCCTCACCAGCCCGGGCCCCTGGAAGATGAGGGCGGTGTAGATCTGCAGGAGGGCGGCGCCGTCACCCAGAGCGGCGCGGGCCTCCTCGGGTGACGAGAGGCCTCCGCAGGCGATGAGGGGGAGGCGCCCCCCCAGGAGTTCCAGGATGCGCAGGCGCACCGACCGGGCCTTGGCCGCCAGGGGACGGCCCGAGAGCCCCCCCGCGCCCCAGGCCTCGACCCTGGGCCGCAGGGCCTGGACGACGATGCCCCGGTCGAGGGTGGTGTTGGTGGCGATGATCCCCGAGATGCCCGACGCGGCGGCAACCCCCACGGTGGCCTCCAGTTCCTCCTGCCCCAGGTCCGGCGCCAGCTTGAGGAAGAGGGGCCGGGCCTCCAGGCCCATCTCCTTGCGCAGACCCAGAACCCCGTTCAGCAGGGGCTTCAGGGCTTCCGGGGCCTGGAGCCTCCGCAGGCCCGGGGTGTTGGGGCTGCTGACGTTGAGGGCCACGTAGTCCACGAGGGGGGCGATGAGGCGGTACGAGGCGCAGTAGTCTTCCAGGGCGCCTTCGTCGGGAGTCTCCTTGTTCTTCCCCAGGTTCCCCCCCACCCGCAGTCCCGCGGGTCGGTCCCGGAGGCGCCGGGCCACCACCTCGGCCCCTTCGCTGTTGAAGCCCATGCGGTTGAGAAGGAGCCCTTCCTCGGGGAGCCGGAAGATGCGGGGCTGAGGATTCCCGGGCTGGGGCCGGGGCGTCACCGTCCCGATCTCCACGTGGCCGAAGCCCAGGCCCTTCCAGAAGGGGAGCAGCTCCGCGCCCTTGTCCAGTCCGGCCGCAAGGCCGAGGGGGGTGGGGAAGTCCAGGCCGGCCACGGATCGGCGCAGCCCCGGCAGGCCCCCCCCCGAGAGGGCCGCCGCGGCGCCGCCGAACCCAGGCATGGCCTGCAGGAAGCGGCCCCAGGCAAAGGCGAGGGCATGCGCCCGTTCGGGCTCCAGGCGGAAGAGCAGGGGCCGGATCAGGGCGTAGGGATCCCTCATGCTCTCAAGGTACCTTGGAGCCCGCACCCTCGACACCGGCCCCGGAGCCTTCATGAAATTCGCCTTCCTGCGCCAGCTGCCCGGCACCCTCTATTCGGCGGTGCTCATGGAGCTCTTCGAGCGCCTCGCCTACTACGGCATGGTGCTGGTGCTGGGCATCTACCTGATGCAGCACCTGGGCATGCGACCGGCCCTCTTCGGGACCCTCTACGGAATCTTCACCGCCGTGCTCTATTTCCTGCCCATCCTGGCGGGGGCCCTGGCGGACCGCTTCGGCTACCGTCCCGCCCTGGTCCTGGCCTTCTCGGTGCTGGCGGCGGGGTATTCCCTGCTGGGCACGACCCGGTCCTTCCCCCTGATCGTCCTGGCCCTGGGGCTGATCGCGGTGGGGGGGTCCATCGTCAAGCCGACCATTTCCGGCACCGTGACGCGCACCACGGAGGCAGGCTCCACGCGCCCGGTGGGTTTCGGGCTCTACTACACCATGATCAACGCCGGAGGCCTGGTGGGCCCGGTGCTCGCAGCCCAGATCCGGAACCGGGCCGCCTTCCGCTACGTGTTCCTCGCCTCGGCGGCCGCCTGCGCCCTGATGCTGCTCCAGGCGCTGCTGGCCTACCGGGAGCCCGTTCCGGAGGCCGAGCGGAGGGCTGGCAAGTGCCTGAAAACCGTGTTCCGGGAGATGGTCATGGTGCTCGGGAACTGGCGCTTCGTGCTCCTCCTGGTGCTCTTCTCGGGCTTCTGGGGGATGTTCAACGGCGCCATGTACGGCTTCATGCCCACCTACCTGGAAACCTTCACGGGACTCCGGGACACCGAGGCGGCCATCGCGCGCTGGCTTCCCTTCACCCGGCACTTCGGGCACTGGCTGAACGCCGAGGTCTTCATCTCCCTGGACGCCCTGCTCATCGTCCTGCTCCAGGGCCCAGTCAGCTACCTCACCCGGCGCTGGCCCACGCTTCGGGCCATGTCCCTGGGCACCTTCCTGGCGACGGTCTCGTGGCTCCTGCCCATGGCTTCCCCCTTGCCCGCGGTGGTCGCCCTGGGGATCGTGGTGTGGACCCTGGGGGAGGTCACCTGCTCCGCCCGATTCTTCGAGTACTGCGGCAGCGTCGCCCCCAGGGACCAGGTGGCCGTGTACCTGGGCTACGCTTTCCTCTCGATCTTCCTGGGCAACCTCATCGCCGGCCCCTGGTGCGGCTTCCTCTACCAGCGCTTCGTCCGGGGGCCCATGGAGGCGGGCCTTGGCCCCAGCCCCTGGGGCTTCTTCGGCGGAGTCATGCTCCTCGGGGGCGTCTCCACGGTGGGGCTTCTCGTCTACGGGCGCTTCGTGGCCCACGAGGACCTGAAAAATTCCGAGGGGTGAGCGGGGTCCCCGTGCCCAGGGCCCCCTGGAAAAATTAACAACACTTAACACCGCCGACCTCGCCGGGCTCCGCAGACTGTCTCCGTGAAGGAGGCCTCATGCCCTTGCGCGCTGCCTTGATCCTGTCCCTGTCGGCCCTGTGCCTCCTGGCCCAGGTCCCCAAGAAGATCCTCTTCGACCACACCGGCTACCAGGACGCCGGGACCTCGGCCTACTGGCTCATCGACACCCACGAGCCCGACCCGGTGCCCGCCCATCCGGTGGCGGAGACCAGCTGGAACGGCGGGATCTCCTCCTGGGGGTTCGATCTCTACAAGAAGGGATATGTCGTCCAGACCCTTCCCGCCACCGGGCGGATCACCTTCGGGGATTCCACCAATGCCCAGGACTTGGCGAACTATGCCGCCTTCATCATCCCCGAGCGCTACAAGCGCTTCACGGTGGCGGAGAAGCAGGCCATCGTGGCCTTCGTCCAGGCCGGGGGTGGACTCTTCCTGCAGGGCAACCACATCGGCGCGGCCCGGGCCACCAGCCGGGACCCGAACAGCACCGACGCCTACACCGTCTTCAATGACCTCCTCGCGACCCACGGCAGCGGCTTCGGCTTCACCTTCGTGGCCGGGCACGGATCGGGGGACGCCAACGCCAACACCCTCACCAGCGCGGTGACCGCCGCGACCGGGAGCATCGAGGACGCCCTGGTGCGGGGTCCCAACGGCTCCCTGGTGTCCATGGACTTCCACTCCTACAGCTACCTCAACCTGACGGGATCCAACCCCTCGGCCCGTCCCATCCTGGGCACCCAGGTGGCCGGGGATCCCTCCACCGCCAGCTTCATTGTGGCCGCCCCCTACGGCAGCGGCCGGGTCGTCGCCATCAGCGACAGTGCCCCGGCGGACGACGGGACCACCACCACCACGGGCAAGAAGCTGTACATCTCCTGGACGCTCTACAGCAACCGTGCCTTCCACCTGAACGCCAGCGACTGGCTGGCGGGGGGGGCGCCGGCCGCCAACACCGTTGCCGCTTCCATCACCGCCCCGGCCTCCAACCTCACGGTCGCCAGCGGGACCCTGGTGGCCTTCGCCGGCAGTGCCACCGACAGCAGCCCCACGGCAACACTGAGCTACGCGTGGAACTTCGGCGACGGGGGCACGGCCACGGGAGCCGGCGCCAGCCACGCCTTCACCAATACCGGGGCCTCCGCCGTGACCCGCACGGTGACCTTCACCGCTACGGACGACACCGGGGCCAGTGGATCCGCCACCCGGACGATCACGGTGAACCCCGCCTCAGGCACGGAACTGCTCACCAACGGCGGCTTCGAGTCGGGGGCCACGGGCTGGAGCGGCAGCACCGCCCAGATCGGGACCTGGACCGCCGAGCCCGCCCGCACGGGGGTCAAGGACGTCTGGCTCTGCGGCAAGGGGACCACCACCACCCACACCCTCTACCAGCAACTCACCATTCCTGCCTCGGCCACCCGGGCCACCCTCAGCTTCTGGCTCCACGTGGACACGGCGGAGACCACGAGCACCACGGCCTACGACACGCTGCTGGTGAGGATGCTGAACAGTTCCGGGAATGTCCTCCAGACCCTGGCGACCTACTCGAACCTCCACGCCGCGGCGGGCTTCCAGCAGAGGAGCTTCGACGTTACGGCCCTCAAGGGCCAGACCGTCCGCATCCACTTCAAAGGGGTGGAGGATTCCACCCTGAAGACGAGCTTCGTGGTGGACGACGTGAGTCTGACCGTCCAGTAGGCTCCGCCCGAGGAGGTTCCCCCGGCGGCTGGTAGGATTCCTCCCAGCCCCGGGGGCTCCCATGTACCGATGCATCGCGATCCTGGGCCTGGCCGCGCATTCCCTGGTGGCCGGGTCCCAGTGGGTCCGGGGCTCCGCGGGGCGCATCCGGGTTGAACAGGCCGGGAAGGGCGGCATTCCCCTGGTGTTCGTCCACGGCAACGGGGCCTGCCGCGGGCAATGGCTGGAGCAGGTGAAGCGCTTCTCGAAGGAGCGCCTCGTGGTGACCCTGGACCTGCGCGGCCTGGGAGAATCCGATCCTCCCGCCGATGGGACCTATGGTCCGGAGGCGGGGGCCGGGGACCTCCACGCGGTGGTCGAGGCCCTGGCCCTGCCTTCCTTCGTCCTGGTGGGCCACAGCTACGGCGGTGCGGTGGTGGCGGCCTACGCGGCCACCCACCCGGAGCGCCTCGCGGGCCTTGTCTTCAACGACGTGGCCGGGGACATGCGGGGCACTCCCGCGGACCAGGCCCAGGCCGCGAAGGATGCCCTTTCCCCGGAACGCTACCGGGCCACCACCCGCGCCTGGTTCGAGCAGATCCTCGCACGGGCCGCGGAAAGCACCCGCCGGCGGGTGCTGGCCGATCTCGAAGCCACCCGCCCGGAAGCCTTCCGGGGCTGTTCCCTCTCGCTCCTTCGATTCGATCCCGCCGGGGCCGGGAGCTTCAAGGGGCCCAAACTTCATCTCTACACCGAACTCCTGGAGAACAACCCCCTGGCCCTCCATGCCTCCGTTCCGGGCCTGGAGGCCCGCCTCGTTCCCGGCACGAGCCACTGGCCTCACCTGGACCGCCCCGACGCCTTCAACGCGGTCCTGGGGGAATTCCTCCGGGGGGTGGAGGCCGGGGCCCAGTGTCAGGGACCCGGAAGCCACGACCTGGACTTCCTGCTCGGGGAGTGGAGGGTTCGAAATCCCGAAGGGACCCTCCTGGGCACCCTGAGCGTGCAGAAGGAGGCGTCCGGTTGCGCGTTCCTGGAGCGCTTCCGTCCCGTCCAGGGCCCAGAATCCACGAGTTTCTACGCCCTGGACGCCGCGACGGGCCGCTGGTCCTGCACCTGGGCCCAGGGCGGCGCCGTTCGGGCAGGGTCCCAGGCGCGGGGAGGGGGCCCTGTCTGGGAGGGCGCGGGGGGCACCTGGGTGCTGCGGTGGGAGCGCCGGGAAGAAGGCAGGCTTCGGCGGATCGTGGAGCTTCAAGGGCCGGACGGGATGACCCGCAGGCAGGTCTGGAACTGCCGGCGGGAGCCGTGACTACCGTTTTCGTTTCCCTTTGGCTTTGGAGGGGGATTTCTTCGGGGCGGCCTTCGGGGGGGTCTGGGGTTCCGCGGGGGCTTCCTCCAGGACCTCCACCCGTTCCAGGCGGGCGCCCAATTCCAGGTCATCGAGGACCCCGAGGCCCAGCTCCGGATCCTCCAGTTCGCCCACCCGCGTGTAGCGCCCGATGAGGTGAGGTGTGGCGTTGAGGGTGATGAAGAACTGGCTGCCCCCCGTGTCCTTTCCCGACAGGGCCATGCCCACGCTGCCCGGGACGAAGGAGGCGAGGCTGTCCTCGCAGCGGACCGTGTAGCCGGGGCCTCCGTCCATGGTGTCGTAGGGGCTGCCCATCTGGACCACGAAGTCGGGCACCACCCGGGGCACCAGGCGTCCGTTGAAGGCGCCTTCCCGGGCGAGGAGGAGCAGGTTGGCCACGTTCAAGGGGGCGGACGCAGAATCCAGGCGGCACACCACGCTCCGGCCCCCGTTGAAGACGAGACGGAGGCGGGGGGGTTGCTCCCGAGTGAGGAGCCGTTCGGCCTCCGCGAGGATGGCCAGGTCGCGTTCGGAGGGGGGCGGGGCGGAGGGCCAACCCATTCCGGGGTCCAATTTGGCCAGGGCCTTCCAGGCTTCGTGGCGCTTTCCCCAGTCGGCGTCCTTGAGGAAGGGCAGCAGGAGGGCCCGCCGCGCCTCCGGAGGAAGGTGCCAGCGTTCCAGGGCAGGAATGAGGGCCTGGAGGGGATCCAACTCGGTGTCCGAATGCACGAGCTTGAGGAGTTCCTTGAGCTTGGAGGGAAGCCGCCCCAGGTCCTCGATGGCGACGCCGCGGGCCACGGGGTCTTTCCCGAAGAGCAGACGCTCCCGGAGGAGGTCTGCCGCAGGTGCATCCAGGCGCCGCAGTCCCGGCAGCAGGTGCCAGAGCACCCGGGGATCCTTGTGCTTCGACAGCTTCCGGGCCAGCGCCGCCGCGGCGGGGACCTGGAAGCGCGGCAGGGCCTGGAGGGCGGGCCAGCGCCAAGTGGGGGCCACGTCGTCCAGCGAATTCAGGACCGCCTGCACCAGGGGCCATGACTCCGCGGGGGCCGGGTCCGGAAGCCCTTCCATCCACCGGGCCATCAGCATCTCGAAGGCCCCGTAGGAGGGAAGGACTTCCCCGAAGGCCTGGGCCTTCACCGCGGGGTCCGCCGCGGGGGTGGCCTTGAGGCCGATGACATCCAGGTTCTTCAGCGGGGCGGCCAGGAAGTCGCGGTACTTGGGATGGCGCTCGCGATGTTCCAGGGGCGCGCGGTTCCAGGCCTCCATCATCGTCAACACCGCACGGGGCGTGGCCTCGAGCGGATCCAGGAGGACCTTTTCCTTTCCAGCCAGGACCAGGCGCAGCTGGGCGGCCTGGAGGTGGAGGGGGTCGAAGCGCCCCGCCTTCACGAGGTCGTCGAGGAAGTCACGAACCCCCATGGACGCCGGGGATCCGTTGATTCGGGCGGCGGCCACCTGGTTTTCCAGGTTGAGCCGGGATGGCCATCGGGCGGCGTCCTCCGCGCCGAGCCCCTCCAGCGCCTCGAAGGCGTGGGCCGAACGCAGGCGGTTCAGCATGAACAGCGCGGTGAAGCGTTCCAGCGGCGACTTGGCCTGTTTGGCAAGGGCTTCCCAGGCCTCCGGGGTCGGGCGTTCGAGTTCCGGGGGGAGCAGGGGGGGGGTGCCGGGGGCCCCGATCCTCCGCAGGGTGAGCTCCAGCCGGGCGCGATCCTCCGGCCGGACCTCCTCCGGCCGGACTCCGGGGACCTGGCGCTTCCATTCGGCGTGAAGGGCGTCCACGGCCGTGAACCGTTGTTCCTGGGAATGGGCCGATGAGGCTGCGAGGCAGAGCCCGAGGAGGCTCCAGGCCAGCCGGGAGGAAAGGGAAGGGAAGCTGCGGATCATGACGGTCCCCTGTGCTCTGCCCGTCTCAGGCGATGCCTAGGGCCTGGCGCATCCAGGCCACCGTGCGTTGGAGTCCTTCCTCGAGGTCCACCTGAGCCCGCCAGCCGAAACGCTGGAAGGCCCTGGAGGTGTCCAGGCAGCGCCGTGGCTGCCCGTCGGGGAAATCCGGATTGAATCGGAGTTCCCCTTCGAAGCCGGTGAGCCCTTGAATCAACCGGGCCAGGTCCAGGATGGTGATCTCCCGCCCCGTGCCGAGGTTCACGGGCTCGATTCCCTCGTAGTGTTCCAGGCCGTCCGCGATGCCTCGGGCCGCGTCCTCCGAGAAGAGAAACTCCCGGCTGGCGGCCCCCGTGCCCCAGAGCTCCACGAAGCCCAGGCCGTCCCTCCTCGCCTCCAGGAACTTCCGGATCAGGGCGGGGATCACGTGGTTTCCAGCAAGGTCCAGGTGGTCCCCGGGGCCGTAGAGGTTCACGGGGACGAGGTAGATCCCCCGGGTCCCGTACTGCTGGCGGTAGGCCTGGAGCTGGACCAGCAAGGCCTTCTTCGCGATGCCGTAGGGCGCGTTGGTCTCTTCCGGGAACCCGTTCCAGAGGTCCTCTTCATGGAAAGGCACCGGGCAGTGCTTGGGGTAGGCACAAACCGTCCCCACCACCGCCAGCTTTTCCACGCGTTCCCGGCGGCAGGCCTCGATGAGGTGGAGGCCCATGGCCAGGTTGGCGTAGAAGAAGTCCCCCGGGTTGTTCCGGTTCGCGCCGATCCCCCCGACCCGGGCCGCCAGGTGCAGCACCCCTTCCGGGCGCTCCCTCCGGAGGAATCGTTCCGCGGCCCCGGGGTCCAGGAGGTCCACCTCGGTGGACCGGGTGGCCAGCACCTCGGCGCCGCGGCGTTGCAGTTCGGCCACCACGGTCCGCCCCAGGAAACCATGCCCCCCCGTGATCCAGAGGCGGCGGCGCTCCAGGGGGAAGCTCATGGTTCGCCGCCCGCCCGGTCCACCCCGTGGCCGGCGTCCCGAAGCACACGCTCCCGTTCCGCGAGGCGAAGGTCCGCATCCACCCTCATGGCGGCCAGGGCCTGGACGTCCACCCGGGGCTGCCAGCCCAGGATCCGCCGGGCCTTCGAGGGGTCCCCCTCCAGGTGGTCCACCTCGGCGGGCCGGAGGTAGCGGGGGTCGAATTCCAGGTGGGCCCGCCAGTCCAGGTCCAGCCGTTCGAAGACCAGGTCCAGGAAGCCCCGGATGCTGAGGGAGGTCCCGGTGGCCACCACGTAATCGCCGGGGGCGTCGTGCTGGAGCATGCGCCACATGGCCTCGACGTAGTCCCCGGCGAAGCCCCAGTCCCGCCGGGCGTCCAGGTTGCCCAGGTAGAGCTTGTCCTGCAGGCCCAGCTTGATGCGGGTGGCGGCCCGGGTGATCTTGCGGGTGACGAAGGTTTCCCCGCGCCGGGGGCTCTCGTGGTTGAAGAGGATCCCGTTGCAGATGAACATCCCGTAGGACTCCCGGTGGTTCACGCACTGGTGGTGGGCGTAGACCTTGGCGCAGGCGTAGGGGGAGCGGGGCTGGAAGGGGGTGCCCTCGTGCTGGCGGGGGGGGGCCGCGCCGAACATCTCGGAGGAGCCGGCCTGGTAGAAGCGGACCTTCACCCCCGTGGCGTTCTGGTAGGCCCGGAGGGCCTCCAGGATCCGCAGGGTCCCGAGCCCGACCACGTCGGCGGTGAATTCAGCCTGGTCGAAGCTGACCCGGACGTGGCTCTGGGCGCCGAGGTTGTAGATCTCGGCGGGTTGGACCTCGTCGAGCAGGCGTCGGAGGCCGCCGCCGTCCGCGAGGTCGCCGTAATGGAGGTGAAGTCCCGTCTTCTGGTGGGGATCGGCGTAGAGGTGGTCGATGCGCCCGGTGTGGAAGGTGGAGGCCCTCCGGATCACGCCGTGCACCTCGTAGCCCTTGGAGAGCAGCAGCTCGGCGAGGTAGCTCCCGTCCTGGCCGGTGATGCCGGTGATCAGCGCGCGCGGTGCCATGTTCGCTCCGAAGGGGAATAGTGTAGCGGCAGGGGACGGGCCGGCGGGCCTGTGCGAACATGGTGGGCCGCCCCACCCGGCCGGCGGCGCATTCGTCGAGGGATCCATGAAAGGCATCGTCCTGTCCGGTGGCACCGGATCGAGGCTCTACCCGCTCACCAAGGTGACCAACAAACACCTGCTCCCGGTGGGCCAGGCCCCCATGATCTGGCACCCCATCTGGAAGCTGGTCTCGGCCGGCGTCGAGGAAGTGCTCATCGTGACCGGGACCGAGCACATGGGCGACGTGGTGGGTCTGCTGGGCTCCGGCAAGGACTTCGGATGCCGGTTCACCTACAAGGTCCAGGACGAGGCCGGCGGCATCGCCCAGGCACTCTCCCTGGCGGAGAATTTCGCGGGAGGCAGCCCCGTCTGCGTGATCCTCGGGGACAACATCTTCGAGGACGGCCTTGCGAATGAGGTGACCGCCTTCTCGGCCCAGGCCCTCGGGGCCCGCATCCTGGTCAAGGAGGTGGAGGATCCCCAGCGCTACGGCGTGGCCGAAGTCCGGGGGGACCGGGTGCTCGGCATCGAGGAGAAACCCTCGGCCCCGAAGAGCAACCTGGCGGTGACGGGCATCTACTTCTATGACGGGCAGGTCTACGACATCATCCGCACCCTCAAGCCCAGCAAGCGCGGCGAGCTGGAGATCACGGACGTGAACAACGAATACCTTCGCCGGGGCGCCATGACCTGGGGCCGCCTCTCCGGGTGGTGGACCGACGCCGGGACCTTCCCCAGCCTCCTGAAGGCCAACGAGCTGGCGCAGGCCTCGGAGCTTCCCTTCCCGTCGCTGAAGCGAGGCTGAGATGGAATTCAGGAAAGGGTCCATCGAGGGCGTCGAGGTCCGGTCCTACCGGAAGTTCATCGACGAGCGTGGATGGCTTGCGGAGCTCTTCCGGCACGACGAACTGCCCGCGGAATTCCACCCCGCCATGGCCTACGTATCCGTGACCCTGCCGGGGGTGCTGCGCGGGCCCCATGAGCACGTGGACCAGGCGGACCTCTTCTGCTGGGTGGGTCCCGGGGACTTCAAGGTCACCCTCTGGGACAACCGGAAGGAAAGCCCCACCTACCTCAACCGGATGGAGCTCTTCTTCGGGACCAACCATCCCGGGTCCGTGGCGGTGCCCCGAGGGGTCGTCCACTGCTACCGCTGCGTGAGCCAGGAGCCCGGGTGGGTCTTCAATGCCCCCAACCGGCTCTTCATGGGGCCCGGGCGGAAGGAGGCCGTGGACGAGATCCGCCACGAGGACGATCCCGAGAACCCCTTTGTGCGGGACGAGAGGGCCCGGAGGAGCCTGACGCGATGAAGGTGCTGGTGACGGGGGGGAACGGACAACTGGCCAGGGCCATCGCGGAAACCTGGACGGGAGACGAACTCCGGCGGGTGGACGTCGAGGATTTCGACCTGGGGACGCCGGGGGCCGCCGCGGAGGCGGTTGAGGCCTTCCGCCCTCAGGTGGTGGTGTCCGCCGGCGCCTGGACCGCCGTGGACGCCTGCGAGGCCGACCCCTCCCGGGCGGACCTCGTGAACGGGAGGGCGGTGGGCTGGCTGGGGGAGGCCTGCGAGGCCCAGGGGGCCCTCCTGGTCCACCTGAGCACCGACTACGTCTTCGACGGCCATTCCCTGCGACCCTACCTCGAGACCGACCCCGCGGCCCCCGCCACGGCTTATGGACGCAGCAAGCTCCTCGGAGAGCAGGAGGCCCTGAGGGCGAAGGAGCATCTGGTCCTCCGGACGGCCTGGCTTTACGAATCCTGGGGCAACAACTTCCTTCGCACCATGCTTCGCATGGCCCGGGAGGGCCGTTCGCTCAAGGTGGTGGACGACCAGTTCGGCAGCCCCACCAGCTGCCGGGCCCTGGCCCGCCAGATCCGTTCCGCCGTGGACGAGGGCTGGCGGGGGCTCTTCCACGCCACCTGCGGCGGAGAGACTTCCTGGTATGGGTTCGCGCGGGAAATCTTCAGGCAGGCGGGTTTGGAACCTGCCCTCCACCCCTGCACCAGCGCGGCCTTCCAGCGCCCGGCGCCCCGTCCGGGATTCACGGTCCTGGACAATGCCAAGCGGCTGGCCGCAGGCCGGAACCTGATGCCCCACTGGCGGGAGGCCCTGGCCGAGGTGCTGGCCTCGGGCGTGGAGGACTGAACCCATGGCGGAGACGATCCTCGTCACGGGAGGGGCCGGTTTCATCGGCTCGAACTTCGTCCACCACTGGCGCGGCCGCCGTCCCGGGGATCGAATCCTCGTGCTGGACCGGCTGACCTACGCCGCGGACCCCTCCCAGATCGAGGGCCTGGAAGGGGTGGAGCTGGTGGTGGGGGACATCCAGGACCGGGAACTCGTCCGGGGCCTCCTGGAGCGAAACCGGGTGCGAACCTTGGTGCATTTCGCCGCCGAGAGCCACGTGGACAACAGCATCACGGGGCCCGCGGCCTTCATCCAGACCAACGTGGTGGGGACCTTCGTGCTGCTGGACGCCGCGAGGGAACTCTGGGCCGGCGATCCTGCCTGCCGCTTCCTCCACGTGTCCACGGACGAGGTCTACGGCTCCCTGGGCCCGGAGGGGAAGTTCCACGAGGCCATGGCCTACGCTCCCAACAGCCCCTACAGCGCCACCAAGGCCGGCAGCGACCACCTGGTCCGCGCCTACCACCACACCTACGGCCTGCCCACCCTCACCACCAACTGCTCCAACAACTACGGGCCCCGCCAGCACCGGGAGAAGCTCATTCCCCTGGCCATCTCCAGGATGGCCGCGGGCCAGGCGGTGCCGGTCTACGGCGACGGCCAGAATGTGCGGGACTGGCTCTTCGTGGAGGACCACTGCGCCGCCATCCTGCGGGTCCTGGAGGCCGGGATCCCTGGGGAGACCTACTGCATCGGCGGGGACAACGAGTGGAAGAACCTTGACCTGCTCCACCTCCTCGCCGACCTGGTGGACCGGCACCTGGGACGCACCCCCGGGGAGGGGCGGAAACTCCTCACCTTCGTGAAGGACCGCGCCGGACACGACCGGCGCTATGCCATCGACGCGTCCAAGATCAGGGCTGACCTGGGCTGGAGCCCCGCCACGAGTTTCCAGGGGGGCCTGGAACGCACGGTGGCCTGGTACCTGCCCGGGGGTGGTGCCTGATGCTCTTCGACTCCCCCTCCACCTTCGGCCGCGCCTTCCGCATCCTCACCTTCGGGGAGAGCCACGGCGTGGGCGTGGGCGTGGTGCTGGACGGGGTGAAGCCGGGGCTTCCCTTCGACCTGGAGGCGATCCAGGCCGAGCTGGACCGGCGCCGACCGGGGCAGTCCGACCTGGTCACCCCGAGGAAGGAGGCAGACCGCGTTCAGGTGCTGTCGGGGGTGTACCAGGGGCGCACCACGGGCCACCCCATCGCCCTGGTGGTCTTCAACGAGAACCAGCGCAGCGGGGACTACTCCGCCATCCAGGACCTCTTCCGCCCCGGCCACGCGGACCTCACCTTCGACCGCAAGTACGGCATCCGGGACCCCCGGGGAGGCGGGCGCTCCAGCGGGCGGGAGACCCTTGCGCGGGTGGCGGCCGGGGCCTGGGCCAAGCAGCAGCTGGGGCTGATGGGGGTGCGCATCCGGGGCTTCAACCGCGAGATCGCGGGCATCGCCGGGGTGGCGGTGGACTGGGACTTCGTGGAAAGGAACCCCCTGCGGGTGGCGGATCCCGCGTTCTTCCAGGCCCAAAGGGAGGCCGTGGAGGCCGCCCGCTCGGAGGGGGACAGCGTGGGCGGGGTGGCTGAGTTGTGGATCGAAGGCCTGCCGGTGGGCCTGGGGGATCCGACCTTCGCCAAGCTGGACGCCCTGCTCGCCTACGGGGCCATGAGCATCGGCGCGGTGAAGGGCGTCGAGCTGGGCGCGGGTTTCGCCTCCGCCCGGCGCCGGGGAAGCGAGAACAACGATCCCCTCACGCCGGAGGGCCCCGAAAAGAATGACGCGGGCGGAACGCTCGGAGGCATCAGCACCGGCGCCCCCGTGGTGCTTCGGCTGGCCGTGAAGCCCACCAGCTCCATATCGAAGGCCCAACGCACCATCTCCAGGGACGGGGAGGCCGCGGAAATATCCACCAATGGACGCCACGACCCCTGCATCGCTCCCCGGATCGTTCCCGTGGCCGAAGCCATGTGCGCCATCGTCGTCTACGACGCGTGGCTGACCCAGCAGGAACTGCGGACCGGGGCCATGCCCGACCTTCCCGAATGGGAAGAACCCCAGGGCGGAATTCAGCCCTGAAGGCTCCCGCGTGACCCGGTTGTGACCGATGCCTGGAAAGCCCATGAGGCGGTGGCCGGGCCCTCCGGTCACAATGGAGGAAGCATGACGGCGCCCGCCGATCCGCCCGAAGGCCGCAATGATCCTCTCCCCTCCAGTCCAGTCCTTCCATGCCCGAGGCGGCGGGCCCAGCATGCCCGGAGGTGCCCGATGAGCGCCGCGAAGATCCGCGTGGGGACGCGAGGTTCCAAACTGGCCCTGGCCCAGGCCCGGCCGATGGTGGAGTTCCTCCGTGCCCAGGGCATCGAGATCGAGTGGAAGGAATTCACCACCAGCGGCGACAAGTGGCTGGCCGGTCCCCTGGACGAGAACCGGGGGAGCGGTTTCTTCACGAAGGAACTCGAAGCCGCCCTCCTGGAGGGAGACGTGGACCTCCTGATCCACAGCCTCAAGGATGTGGCCCTGGACCGCCCCCATGGCATCGTCCCGGCCTGCGTGCCCACCCGCGAGGACCCTCGGGACGTTCTGGTCCTGCGGGAGGATGCTCCGGCCTTCGCCGACGGATGTGTGATCGGCACCAGTTCAGTCCGGCGGGAGCGGATGCTCGCCGCAGCTTTTCCGGGGGCCCGGTTCACCTGGATTCGGGGAAACGTGCCCACGCGCGTCCATCGGGTCCGGGAGGGAGTGCTCCGGGATGCGCCCCTGCACGGGACCGTGCTCGCCGCCGCGGGACTCCGGCGGCTCGACCTGGACCTGAGCGGGCTGCGGGTCCGTCCCCTGGAAGCCCATGAACTCCTGCCCGCGCCGGGCCAGGGGGCCCTCCTGGCCGAGACCCGGGAGGACCGTCCGGACATCGTGGAGGCCCTCAAGGGCTACGAGGACTCGGTGACCCACCGTTGCGTTCTGCTGGAGCGCGCCGTGCTTCGTGGCATCGGGGGAGGATGCCAGCAGCCCCTGGCGGCCTTCGCCGAGCCCCTGGGCCGGGGCCGCTTCCGCCTCCAGGCGGCCTTCGCCGGCGAGCAGGGCCTCCGCCGCGGCTGTGCGGAAGGTTCGCCCGAGGAAGACCTCCCCGGCCGGGTCCTGGCGGAAATGGGGCTCCCGTGAAACCCAGGCTCGCACTCGCCCGCCCCGCGGAGCATCCCATCAGCCAGGCGGTGGCGGCCGCAGGCTGGGAACCCGTGGACTTCCCGCTCACACGCATTGCTGCCAGCGGCGCGCCTCCTCCCCAGCCCCTTGACCGCTACAGCGCTGTGATCCTCCTGAGCCCAGGCGGCGCCTGGGCCGCCAGGCCCTGGCTGGAGGCTCCGGGCCAACCGCTCCTTCTCGTCCAGGGGCCGGGCACCCTGGAGGCCCTGGGAACTCCCACGGCCCGGACCCGGATGCCCGACCTCCCCTCGGCGGAGGGCATCTGGGCCCTCCTCCAGAGGGATTTCCCGGAGGGGGGGAGCTTCCTCCTGGCCCGAGCCGAGCGTTCCAGGGGATACCTCGAGGACGTCTCCGCGGGAACCCCGTGGAAGCTCTGGCCCTGGATCACCCACCGGGAGGAGGCGGTGAATCCCCTTCCCGCGCTGCCCAGGGTGGAGGCGGTGCTCGCCTTGAGCCCCATGCAGGCGGAACTGTTGGCCCCCCTCAGCGAGGGGGTCCTCCGCTTCTGCTGGGGTGAACGCAGCGTCTTCGGCTTCCGGAAGGCAGGTCTGGAGCCCACCGCCACGTGTGAACCCCGCCTGGAGGCCCTGGGCGCCCTGCTTCGGGAACACTTCCCCGCCGAGACCTGACCATGAGCAACGACATCCTCTTCCAGGAAGCCCTCACCCACTTCCCGGGCGGCGTCAGCAGCCCCGTCCGGGCCTTCCGCGCCGTCGGAGGCACGCCCAAGTTCTTCCGGCGCGCCTGGGGCTGCCGCTTCGAGGACGAGGAGGGACGCACCTTCGTGGACCTGTGCATGTCCTGGGGCCCCCTGATCCTTGGCCACGCCCACCCGGACATCCTGGCCGCCGTCCAGGAGGCGATGCAGGAGGGCCTCAGCTTCGGCGCTCCCTCCCGCCGGGAGCTTGCCCTGGCCCGGCGCATCAAGGAGATGGTGCCCTTCATCGAGAAGATGCGTTTCGTGAGCAGCGGCACCGAGGCGGTCATGAGCGCCCTGCGCGCGGCCCGGGGATTCACGAGGCGGGACCGGGTGCTGAAATTCGACGGCTGCTACCACGGCCACGCAGACGCCATGCTGGTGAAGGCAGGGTCCGGCCTGGTGACCTTCGGAACCCCCAGCAGCGCGGGGGTCCCCGCGGCCTTCGGGGAACTGACCTCGGTGCTTCCACTGGACGACTTCGAGGCCCTGGAGCGCTTCTTCGTGGAGCGGGGCTCGGAGTTGGCCTGCGCCATCATCGAGCCCGTTCCCGCCAACAACGGTCTCCTGGTCCAGAAGCCCGAGTTCCTCCGCCGCCTCAAGGACCTCTGCGCCACCTACGGGGCCCTCCTGGTCTTCGATGAAGTGATCAGCGGGTTCCGGCTGGGGCCCGCGGGGGCCGCGGGCCACTACGGCATCACCCCGGACCTCGTCACCTACGGCAAGATCATCGGCGGCGGGATGCCCGTGGGCTGCTACGGAGGACGCAAGGACGTGATGGGGGTGGTCTCCCCGGACGGCCCGGTGTACCAGGCCGGCACCCTCAGCGGCAACCCCGTGGCCATGGCGGCCGGCCTGGCCACCATGGCCCACCTGACCCCGGCCTTCTACCAGGGACTGGACGCCACCGCCGCCGCCTGGGCGGCGGCCTTCGAACGCCTGCCAGGGCTCCGCTGCCCCCGCATGGGCTCCCTGCTCTGGCCCCTCTTCCAGGACGGCGTCACCCGAAGCGACGCGGTGCAGGGGGAGAGCATCACCCGCTTCAACCTGCTCCACCGCGCCCTTCTGGCCCAGGGGATCTACCTGCCTCCCAGCGGCTACGAGGTGGCCTTCCTGTCCTCCGCCCACGACGCCACGGCCCTGGGGGACTTCGAAAGGGCCATCACGGCCGTGGCCGGATCCCTCGGTGGATGAGCCGGCGGGGGTGGCATGAAAAAGGGATCCCCCTTCCGACGCGCGGGCCTGGACCACCTGGAACTCCCGGGTGTCTTCCGGGGGCCAGGTGGTGAATTTTCTTTTCAGGGATTTCCATGAAAATGCTCCAGCAGGTACTCAACGGCGCGGTGGCGGACAGGCCTCCGGTGTGGTTCATGCGGCAGGCGGGACGCTTCCTCCCGGAGTACCGGGCCGTTCGGGCCAAGGCCACCTTTGAGCAGCTCCTCACGGACAGCGACCTGGCCGCCGAGGTCACGCTCCAGCCCATCCGGCGCTTCCCCAAGCTTGACGGAGCCATCATCTTCAGCGACATCCTGGTGATCCTGGACGCGCTGGGTTGCGGCGTGACGATCCCGGAGGGCGGGCCCCGCCTGGGACGGACCCTGGACCAGATCCCCCTGGACCAGCCCCTCGACGAACGCGTTTGGGAACCCGTCCAGGTCGCCATCCGCAAGGTGAAGGCGGCCCTCCCGGCCCACGTCACCATGCTGGGCTTCGCCGGGGCTCCCTGGACCCTTCTGGCCTACGGCATCGAGGGAAAGGGGAGCAAATCCTGGTCCCGCGCCAAGGCCTTCCTGCATCAGGAGCCGGTGAAGGCGAAGGCCTGGCTGGACCGCCTCTCCGACGCCGCCGCCCGGCTCCTCAACCTCCACATCGCCGCTGGGGCCGAGGGGGTGCAGCTTTTCGACACTTGGGCGGGGGAGCTGGATCCCGAGGACTACGCGGCCTTCTCCCTGCCCGCCGTGGAGCGGACCCTGAGGCAGGTGGAGGGCGCACCCCGCCTCTTCTTCGCCCGCACCGGCTACCTTCCCGACGCCTTGAACACCCTCCCCTGCGAAGGCCTCGCCGTTCCCTGGCAGGTGCCCATGGCCGACGCCCGGCGGCGCTTCCCCGGCAAGGTCCTCCAGGGCAACCTGGACCCCCTGGCGCTCCTGGCCGGGAAGGAGATCTCCTGCGCCAAGGCCCGCCGCATCGTGGAGGCCATGAAAGGCGCTCCCCACGTCTTCAACCTCGGCCACGGCCTCACACCCGAAACCGACCCCGGGGTCGTCGCCGCGGTCATCGAGGAAGTGAAAAAATAAAACCCTCACCCCGGACCCAGGGGCGGCGCAACCAGGGGCGGGCACCGACCGCCAGCCTCGATCTCCTTGTTGACCTCAGCGTCCTCCGTGTCTTCGTGGTGAAATTTCTTTCTGGACCCCATGAGCCACTCCCTCGCCGAACTCGTCCGACACTACGACCGCCCCGGGCCGCGCTACACGGGCTACCCCATGCCGCCGGCCTGGCGGGACGATTTTCCCGAGGAGGAACTGGTCGCCGGGCTCGAGCGGGCCGCCGGCAGCGACGCCCCTCTCTCCTTCTATGCGCACCTGCCCTTCTGCAAGCGGCGATGCGCCTACTGCGGCTGCAACGTCACCATCAGCCCCTACTACGATCCGGTGGAGCCTTTTCTCCAGACCCTGGAGCGGGAGTTGGACCTCTTCGCCGCGCACCTGAAGGACCGGAGGGGCCTGCTCCAGCTCCATTGGGGGGGCGGAACGCCCACCTACCTGAAAGTCCCCGAACTGGAGCGGGTCTTCCGCCTCATCACCGCCCGGTTCCCCCTGCTGCCGGGGGCGGAAGTGAGCCTGGAGGCCGATCCCACCTTCATGACGGAGGACCAGCTGCCCGCGCTCCGCGCCCTGGGCTTCAACCGCGTGTCCTTCGGGGTTCAGGACCTGGATGAAGGCGTGCAGGAACTCATCACCCGTGGCCAGACCTGGGACCACACCCTTTCCGCCGTGGGCCAGGCCCGGAGCCTGGGCTTCGAGGGCATCAACATCGACCTGGTGTATGGCCTGCCGGGGCAGACCCTGGGCACCTTCGGCCGCACCCTGGACGAGGTCATCGCCTTGGCCCCGAGCCGCCTGGCGGTGTACGGCTTCGCCTACCTGCCCAAGATGATGCCCTTCCAGCGGAGCATTCCCACCGAGACCCTCCCCAGCCCGGACCTGCGCCTGGAGCTCTTGCTCCTGGCCTCCGAGAAGCTGGAGGCCGCCGGCTACGTGCCCGTGGGCATGGACCATTTCGCCCACCCGGAGGACGAACTGGCCAAGGCCGTCCACGACGGCCGGATCATCCGGAATTTCATGGGCTACGCCGTCCAGGCCGGCCCCGACATGGTGAGCGTGGGACCCAGCGCCATCAGCGACGTGGGAGGGGTGTACCACCAGAACGAGAAGATCCTCTCCAAGTGGGAAAAGGCCGTGGACTCCGGCCACTTCCCGATGCACAAGGGCCACACCGCGGCCGGCGAGGACCGGATGCGCCGCTGGATCATCCACCAGGTGATGGGCCGCTTCGAGCTGCGCTGGTCCGAGCTTGCGGAGAAGTGGGGCGTGGACGGCCCCCTTCTCTTCGCCGAGGCGCTGGGGCAGCTCCGGGAGGAGGAGCCCTGGGGCACGGTGAAGGTCACCGACGAGGGTGTCTTCGTCACGCCCCTGGGCCGGCGCTTCGTGCGCAACCTGGCCATGCCCTTCGACGCCTACCTGCCCCTGCTGGCAGGCAAGACCTTCAGCCGGACGGTGTAGGATGCCCCGAGGCTTCCTCCTGGCCGGACTGGGCGCCCTGGCCCTGGCCTCCACTCCGATGGCCGGCCAGGCCCCGTCGGGGCCCCCCATGGCGGGCCGCGCTTCGGAACTCCTGGAGGACATCCGGACTTTCGAGCAGCGCACCGGCGGCAGCGTGGGGGTGGCCATCCTTCATGTGGAGTCGGGGAGAGAGCTGTTCTACAAGGGAGCCGAATCCTTCCCCATGGCCTCCGTGTACAAGGTCCCCGTGGCGCTGGCCATCCTGGACCTGGTGGATCAGGGCCGCCTTCAGGCCGCGCAGATGGTCCCGGTGCCCGAGGAGCTGAGGGTGGAATCGGACGGCATCGCGGAGCAGCTGGTGCACCCGGGGATCAGCCTGAGCCTCCTCAACCTGCTGGAGCTGATGCTGACCCGCAGCGACAACACGGCGACGGACGTGCTCGTGAAGCTTGCCGGGGGTCCGGCCGCGGTGACCCTTTTCCTCAAGTCCCGGGGCCTCCACGGAATCCGGGTGGACCGGGATACCGCCGCCCTCCTGGAGGACTTCATGGAGATCGGCCGGGGTCCGTACCTGGAGCGACTTGAGAAGGCCAGGGCCGAAAAGAGGGACCTGGAGATCCGCAGCGGCAAGCCGAACCCCGCCTACGACGAGGACCCTCGGGATACCGCCACCCCGGCCGCCACCGCCCTCATGCTCGCCCGACTCCACCGCGGTGAGCTCCTGAAACCCGAAAGCACCCGCCTCCTCCTGGACATCATGGCCCGGTGCCGCACGGGCCATCGGCGGCTCAAGGGACTGCTGCCGGAGGGGACCGTGGTGGCCCACAAGACCGGAAGCCTGGGTGCCACCGCCAACGACGCGGGAATCCTCACCCTGCCGCGGGGCAAGGGACACCTGGTGGTGGTGGTCTTCGTGAAGAAGAGCACCCGGCCCCACCAAGCCCGGGACCGGGCCATCGCCGAAATCGCCCGGGCCGCCTTCGACCACGCCCTGTACGGGCCGTGAACCCTCTCAGGCTCCGGAGTCGCTCCGGAGCAGACGGACGGCGGCCAGACCCAACACCAGCACCACCAGGGCAGCCGCCCAGGGAAGCCAGGGACGGGCCCGTTCCGCGGCGGCACGGCTCGACGCCTCGCGGGAGGGGATCCCTTCCGGGTCGGATTCCGGGGGTCCCAGGCTCAGGACAGGCCGGGCCTGGATCGCCCGGCTGGATGGCGGAAGGGAGGCCAGGCTCCCCGGCGCCGGCTTGGCCTCTCCGCCGGTGTGAAGGAAGTATAGGGCACCCCGCTCCGCCGGGAAGAGGAGCACCTCCCGGCGCACCAGCACCCGCACCTGCTCCACCCGGGCACCCTCCGGAAGGGACCACTCGATCCCGTCCGTGAGGGTGGGCTCGAGGGCGATCCGGGAGGAGCGGCTCTGCAGCGCGGGCAGGTTCCAGAGCAGGCCCCGGGCCGGGATGGACGATGCAGGTCCCCTGCCTCCGGATGGCCGGAAGGCCACGAGGGACATGGGCGCCGCCGGGGGGGCCAGGACAAGGTCCAGGCCCACGATGCGCTCCGGCGCAGGCAGTTTCATGTACCAGCGGGCGGCAGGGGGCCGGTCGGACGCCAGGGGTCCCCACTGGGCGGGTTCCATCAGGCTTTCCCGGCCGAGGTCCCCGGCCTCGGTGGCGGCGAACACGGAGAGCCCGGCGAGCCTCGGAGGCCTGCCGTGGAGGGTCCGGAGCACCAGTCGGTAGTGATCTCCATCCCAGGGGATCCGGATGAGGTTGCTTCGGCCCGAGGGGCCCAGGTCGAAGACATGACGGGGTGGGTCCGCCGGCAGGCGGACGGTCCTCCCTTCCGCCAGGGAACGCTCGACCTCCACCTCGCAGACCCAGGTGCCTTCCCCGGCGAGGTCCAGGTCGATCCGAAGCTGTTCCCGGTCCCGGGCCTGGGCACCGTCAGGAATCTTGAGGGTGAATTCCGCGGCGGGAGCCCCGTCTTCCGTTCCCAGGATCCGCTGGCTCAGTTCGAGTCTCCGGGGCTCCCAGAGCCCGTCCCGCTCCAGGAGAAAGGGGACCGGGGTTCCCGTCCCGTCCCCGAGCCAGAGCCCGGTGGCCTGGCGTTGGGCGGGTCCGTCCAACTCCACCCTGGCCCATCCACTCTCCGTGGGGAGGCTGAGGGGGCGCCGTTCCAGGCCCTGACGGGAAGGGGCGCACCCCAGCAGGGCGATCAGGGCCAGGAGGGCGGTCCTCCCCTTCATTCGGCCTCCTTCCGGCTCAGCCGGACACGGTTGGCCACCAGGGCGGCGCCGAGGAAGATGCCCCCCACGCCGAGGAAGACCACGGCTCGCAGGGCCATGTCCGCGCGGTCCAGGTCCACCACCACGAGCTTGAGCCCCGCCAGCGCCAGCCAGACGTAGCCCGCCACCGCCAGGCCACGGGCCAGGCCGGGGCGCGCCTCCCGCAGACTCCGAATCCACTGGCCCGCCCCGCTGGCCGCGTAGGTCAACGTCAGGGACATGGAGGCCGCCCGGGCGGACCCCCCCAGCCACCGCACGGCCTGTCCGGCCTCCAGGGCGAGGCCGACATTGGCCACCAGCTGGAGCAGGGCGAAACTCAGAATCCCCAGGGGCCCCCCGCGACGGGCGAGGAACCCCCACGCCAGGGCTGCGAGAAGCCCTTCGGCGAAGCTCGTGTTGAAGACCGGCGTCAGTTGCCGCCAGGGGTAGAGGTCCGCAAGGTGGAAGAGCCACCGGCCGGTGGCGAGGGCCGCCACGGCCACCGCCAGGAAGGCCAGGTGCCGCCGTTCCTGGACCTCCCCCTCGCCGGCGCCGTCACTGCCCGAGAGCCAGGCCAGGGCCAACGCGTAGGCCGCCCAGAAGGGACCCACCCAGGCCCAGGCCAGGGCCACGGGCACCGCCAGGGCGAGGTGGCCCGCCGCGAGGGCCAGGAGACCGAAATCGGCACGCCGGTCCCCCAGGCGCACGCGGAGCGGCTTCACGAGGGCGAGGTTCAGCGCGCCCAGCCCGAGGATCGGCCCTGCGAAAGCCTCGGGCATCCACCCCAGGCGCTTCCAGAGGACCCAGGCCAGGAGGGTTGCGAAGACGGACACGAAGGACCAGAGCAGGGTGGGGGTGGAGGGGCGCTCAGGGATGCGCGGCAGCCAGACCCAGAGGCCCGAGAGCATCAGGTGCAGCCCCAGCAGACCCAACAGGGCCGGGGCATCCGAGGGCAGCACCTCCAGGCAGCACAGGGCCAGCAGGATCCAGGTTCCGGCCACGGCGAGCCAGCGCGAGACGCCCCAGCGGGCCCCCGCCCCGGTGGCGTAGGGGATGGCCAGGGCCGACGCCAGGAGGATGGAGAGGATGACCGCCAGGGCCACCTCGTGGTGCCCGCCCTGGCTGAAGACCAGGGGTGAGAGGAGGCCGGAGGCCAGGGCCACGCAGAGGCTGGCTCCGGACCGGGCCCGGGCCGCCAGGGCCCCGGCGAAGAGCACAGCCACCGAGGAGGCCGCGAAGCCCAGGGAGGGTGGGAAGAAGTGGGCCTCGAAGGCCCCCCAGCGGAGCGTGAAGATCAGGGTGCCCAAGCCTGCGAGCAGGAAACTCACGCCGACCTTTCGGCTCGAGCCTAGGATCATCCGGGCAGCCCCGGCGGTGATTCCGGCCCCTGCCAGGAGGCCCAGGAGGAACCTGGCCTCGGGCCCGATCCAGCCCCGCTGGATGGCGAGGTGCAGAAAGAAGACCGCGCCCAGGAGGAAAATCCCCGCCCCCGCCGCCGCCACGAAGAGGATGGGGTTCAGCGGCTTCCGGACCCGGGGAGGCGGCGCGGGCCGGCGGGCGGGAAGCGGGGTGGAAGCCCTGGGGGCTTGGGGCGGGCCGGTCGTCGCGCCCTGCAGGGCCTGCACCTGCTGCCACAGCCAGGCCACCTGGGCTTCGAGTCGAACCACGCGCTCGTCAAGGTTGGGTTCTTCGCTCATGGTCATCCCGCCCGTCACCATAGCGCCCTTTCAAGCCGCCGTGCCGGTGAAGGCTAGACTGTCCCCATGGGAATCCCACCCGACACGGCCGTGCTGCTTCTCAACATGGGGGGGCCGCTTCGCGCCGACCGTGTGGAGCCCTTCCTGCGGGAGCTCTTCAATGACCGGGACATCATCCGCCTGGGGCCGGCCTTCCTGCAGCCGCTGATCGCGCGCATCATCGTCGGGGCCCGGCTGAAAGACGTGGTCCAGCGGTACGGCGAGATCGGAGGCGGCAGCCCCATCCTCCGCGAGTCCGCCGCCCAGGCCGCCGCCCTTCGCCGGGCCCTGCGGGAGGCTGGGCGGAGCGAGCCCGTGAAGCTGGTCTTCCGGTACGCGGCCCCCCGGGCCGAGGGAATGCTGCGGGCCCTGCGGCGGGACGGGATCCGACGCCTGCTTCCCGTGACCCTCTACCCCCACGACTGCCGGGCCACCACCGGCTCCAGCCTGCGGGACCTGGAGCGTCGGGCCGCCGGCTTCGGCATGGAGATCCTGGAGGGGGTCCGGCACTACGCCACCGACGAGGATTTCCTGTCCTCGGTGGAGGAACGCATCCGGGAGGCCCTGCGGGAACGCCCCGGGGCCACGGTGCTTTTCAGCGCCCACAGCCTGCCCCGGAAGCAAGTGGAACAGGGGGACCCCTACGAGCGGGAGATCAGGGCCACGGTGGCAGCCCTGGAAGCCCGCCTGGGACCGCTTCCCGGTGGGTTCCGCCTGGCCTTCCAGAGCAAGGTGGGACCCATCCCCTGGCTGGAGCCCAATGTGGCCGATGTGATTCCGGAACTGGCGGGGCGGGAAGTCGTGGTCGTGCCCATCGCCTTCGTCAGCGAGCACATCGAGACCCTCCACGAGCTGGACATCGAGTACGCCCACCTGGCGAGGGAGCGGGGCGTGGCCGCCTGGATTCGCGTCCCCACCCCCGGCACCCACCCCGCGTACATCCGCTGCCTGACCCGGAGGACGCTGGCCGCCCTGAAGGCTTGAAGGGCGCCGAGCGCAGGAGCCAGGAGCGACCCGTAGCCCCGCCTTCCAGGGGGGGGAATGGCTCAGAAGGGGATGGCCATTCGGCGAAGCTCCGCCATGAGCAGCACGGGGGTGGTGAAGGGAAGGGTCTGGAGTCCGGCGCCCTGGGCGGCCTTCAGGAACGAAGCTTCCCGGCCGATGTACAGGCAGGATTCCTGGGGGACGCCCAGTCGCAGCAGCGTCTTACGGAAAACGGCCGGATCCGGGAGGGCAGCCCCGGCTTCGCAGGACAGCACGGTGGCGTGGAACACACCCTTGAGCCCCATGGTCTCCAGGCCCCGCGCCTTGATCCAGGGGGCCCCGTTGCCCGTCAGGGCGGCCCGGTGCTGCTGGCCGAGCCCTCTCGCCAGGTTCACCAGGGCCGGCTGGACCCGGAAGGCCCCCAGGTAGGCCTGCTCGACTCCGGCGGGATCCACAGGGGCCCCTGCCCAGGCCTCCAGGGCCGCGAAGAAGCCCGAGGGTTCCAGGTCGCCGCCTTCGAGTCCCCGCAGGGCCCCGGGCGCCTCCCACAGGAAGGCGTTCACCGCTTCCCGCGGCTGTCCGGTCCGGTCCGCGAGGAAATCCGTGAGGTGCCCCTGGTCCCGGGTCGCCAGCACACCCTCCAGTGCGAAGATCACTCCCAGCAGGGGCGCGGACGGCAGGGCTCGCTGGAGGAAGGGGGCGTAGTCCTGGTCCGACTTGGTGATGTGCTCCAGGTACCAGGTCTTGAGAAAGTCCACGGTCTGCTCGACCGCCTCGGAATCCGCGGGGTCGAAGGAGGCCCCGAGTTCGGCCACGCGGGCCATGAAGGCCTCGTGCTCCACCCGGTGCTCCGGAAGCCGGGGGTAGTCCGCCGCCTGCATGTAGCGCTCCTCGGCGCTGAAATGCGTCTGGGCGTACTCGCAGAGATGGCGGAAAATCGTGGAGACCTGTTCGGGTTCGGGAGAGGGGACTCCGAGGAGGTCGATGAGCTCGTTGAGCATCTCCAGCAGGCCGCGGTGGTGGGCGTCGATCTCACGGAAATGGATGTTGTAGCGGTCCTTCCACTGGATGTGAAGCATGGGACCTCCGGACGAGGGGCTTTTCGGCACCTCCGGGGCCCGGGTCGAGAAACGATCCCGGCCGGGTGACTCCGGTCAAGGACCGGCCGCGCCGGGACGCCTAGAATGGTCCCATGCGGACCCTCGTGATCGGCGGCGGCGTGACCGGCCTCCTGGCGGCCTGGCACCTTCAGAAACGCGGCCAGGCGGCGGAATTGTGGGAGGCCGAGGACCGCCCCGGGGGTTGGGTTCAGACCCTGCCCTGGGACCACTCCGATGGCCGCCCGGGCCACGTGGAGAAGGGCCCCCAGGGCATCCTCTGGCAACCTGGAACGCCCGTGGACCGGGTCTTCAAGGGCCTGGACCTCGCGGTGGAAAGCCCTGTGAAGGAACAAGGCCAGGGGCAGCGCTGGGTGGGGAAGGGGGGCCGTCTCATTCCCGTTCCCGCCCACCCCGTGAAATTGATGACCTCGCCCTTGATGTCCCTTGGGACCAAGCTTCGGCTCTTCAGGGAACCCTTCGTCAAGCCTGGCCCCCCCGAGCCCGAGGAAGGCCTGGAGGAATTCATCTCCCGGCGGGCGGGCCGGGGTCTGGCCGAAGAACTCCTTCCGGCCATGGTGGCCGGCATTCTGGCCGCGCCCACCCATCTCCTCAGCGTGGATGCGCTGCCCACCCTCCGGAAATGGGAATCCCACGGCAGCCTGTTCGCAGGGGTCCGGAAGAACGGGGTGAGCCACCTCATGGTCCCCCAGGGGGGCATGGGAGGCTTGACCGCCCGGTTGGCCGCCTCGCTTCCCGAGGTGCAGGTGGCCCGGAAAGCCGAACGCCTGGAACGCCTTCCCGGGGGCCGCTGGCGGGTCTGGGGCGGCGGGGAAGAAGCCGAGGCGGATCAGGTGGTCCTGGCCCTGCCGGCCTACGCCGCCGCGGAACTTCTGGCCCCCCACGCCGAGGCAAGCGCCGAGGCCCTTCGGGCCATCCCCTACACCTCCGTGAATCTCTGGAACAGCCGCCACACGCCCCTCGCGCCCTTCCGGGACGGATTCGGATTCCTCATCCATCCCCCGGAAGGGAACAGCTACCTGGGAAGCCTGGTCCCTTCCTGGATCGAGCCGAGTTCCTGCGCCCCGGAATTCATGCAGCTCCGGAGCTTCATCGGGGACCCCCACCTCTGGGGGGTGCGCCGGGAGGAGCGGCCCACCTGGGAATGGGTGTGGACGCAGATCCGGCGCTGGGTGCCTGGCCTTTCGGAGGCCGTCCAGACCCGGGAGGACCGGGCCCACCAGGCCATCCCCCGGGCGGAGAAGGGACACCGGGGGAGGGTGCGCACCGCCGTGGAGGGTCTTCCCCAGGGGATCGAATGGATTTCCAACGCCCGTTTCGGCCCGGGCGTGCGGGATGTGATGGAAGGCCTGGAGGCTTGGGTCCAGGAGAGGTGAGCCGGCCCAGGATTTCAGGTTTCCGGATTTCGGTTTTCGATTGAAGCTCATGGCGTGCCTCCTTTGGACAGGAGGGCCCTCCTTTGGAGAACTCGATGCCCGCCATGGCCCTGCTCGACGGTCCGCTGCCCGTCGCCGTCTCCATGTGGAAGCTTGCCCAGCCCTGGTGGGAATTCGTGCTCAGGGGGGTCCTGGTCTACGGCTTCCTGCTCCTGCTGCTGCGCCTCTCGGGGAAACGCCAGGTCGGGGAGTTGGCGCCCTTCGACCTGGTGCTGCTCCTCGTGCTGAGCAACGCCGTCCAGAACAGCATGAACGCGGGGGACAATTCCGTGGCGGCGGGCCTGATCCTGGTGGTCACCCTGGTGGCGCTGAACGGCCTGTTGGGGTGGCTCACCGCCCGCAGCAAGAAGCTGGAGGCCGTCATCGAGGGAACGCCGGAGATTCTCATCCACAACGGAGTCGCCCAGGAGGGGGTCCTCCACCGAACCCGGATCAGCCGGCACGAACTCATGAGCGCCATCCGCCAGGCGGGTCTCACTGAGATCGACCAGGTGCGGGTGGCCATCCTGGAGAACAACGGGCGGATCAATGTGATTCCCCGGGACCACGCCAGGAAACCGGAGGAAACGCCTGCGAAGGATTCCTTTCCGGCCCCTTGACGCGGCGAAAAAAAGACGAATCATGAATCCATGACCTCTCTGCTGGCGCCGGACCTTCAGCCCCGAATGCTGGGGGGCCTGGAAATCGAGCCCGAGGAGGCGCGGAGCATCCTGAGGCCCCAGAAAGACGAACGCTACGGTTTCGGCTTCTCCCTCAACCCCTACCGGGGCTGTGCCCACGGGTGCCGCTACTGCTACGTGCGGGAGTACCCCCACCCGCTGCGGGGCGGGGAAGGGGCCCTTCGCCCACCCGAGACCTGGGGAGCCTGGGTGTCTCCCAAGCTCAATGCCCCCGCCCTGCTCTGGGCCCACCGCCACCGCCTCCACGAGCAGACCGTCTTCCTCGCCTCCAGCACGGATCCCTACATGCCCCTGGAGAGGGAGTTCCGGCTTACCCGGAAGTGCCTGGAAGTCCTTCGGGACTGTCCCACCACCCGGGTGCTGCTGCACACCCGTTCGCCCCTGGTGCTCCAGGACCTGGATCTCCTTTTACAATTCGGCCCCCGTCTCACCGTGGGTTTTTCCATCCCTACGGACGACGACACGGTGCGCCAGGTGACCGAACCCGGCGCCCCCTCCATCCCCAGCCGCTGGCTGGCGATGGAGCGCCTGGCACGGGCGGGCGTGGCGGTGAGCCTCAGCGCCGCGCCCCTCATGGCCATCCGGGACATCCCCGCCTTCGCCCGGCGGGCCCGGGAGAGCGGCGCCCGGAGCGCCTGGGCAGGGCGCCTGCGCCTCCTCAACCAGGATCCTTTCTACCAAGTGCTGGCGGAGCATGGGTGGCTCTTCATCCTCCAACCGGACTACGGCGAGCGGGTGAATGCCGCCCTCGCCGAGGCCATGCCCCGACCCCCCTCCCGGCGGAGACGGGAACACCTCAAAGGGAAGGCCGCGGTGGCCCCGCCCCTCCAACTCCCAGACGCACGCCAGTTGGCGCTCTTCCAGGGCGACCTGGCGTGAGCCCGCTGCCGCCCATGCGATCATGGGCCTTCCCATGACCACCCTCGCCCTCACCTACCGACCCCGCGTCCTTGCCGACCTGGTGGGCCAGGAGGCCAGCGTCCGGGCCCTGGGCAACCTCCTCCGGCGGGCCAGGGAGGCTGGCCGGGCCCCTCACCAGGCTTTTCTTTTCGCCGGGCTCCGGGGCACCGGGAAGACCAGCACCGCCCGCATCATCGCCCGGGCGCTGAATTGCATCCAGGGCCCCACCGCCACCCCCTGCGGGGTCTGCGATCCCTGCGTGGCCGGCGAGCGCCCCGACACCAGCCTGGACATCGTGGAAATCGACGCTGCGAGCCGTGCCTCCGTGGAGGACGCCCGGGCCCTCCGGGAGCAGGCCCAGACCCGCCCAGCCTTCTGCCGTTACCGGGTCTACATCATCGACGAAGTGCACATGCTCAGCGCCCAGGCCTTCGACGCTTTGCTGAAGCTGCTGGAGGAGCCGCCGGAACACGCCATTTTCGTCCTGGCCACCACCGAGCTCCACGACGTGCCGGACACCATCAAGAGCCGAGTCCAGATCTACCCCTTCCGCCTCATCCCTGTGGGTCTCATCGAGCAGCGTCTCCGCGAAGTGTGCGAGAAGGAGGGGGTGTCCTTCGAGCCCGGGAGCCTGCGCCTCGTGGCCGAGGCTGGCCAGGGCTCCATGCGGGACGCCCTCACCACCCTGGACCGGGTCATCGCCGCCGGGGACGGCCAGGTGCGAGAGGATCTCGTCCGGGAGCAGCTGGGCATCGTGCCCGCCGTTCGCGTGAACGGGGTCCTGGACGCCATCCAGCAGGGGGATGCCGGGGCCATCCTGGACCACTGCCGGGAGTTGGCCAGCCTGGGGGCGGACTGGGTGAGCTTCTGGCGGGAACTCATGCTGGGCTTCCGCGACCGCCTGGAGGCGGAGGCCCGCCGGAACCCCGGTCCCCAGGATCTGCTGCGCTGGTCCCGGATGCTGCACCTGCTGCTCCAGCGGGAGCGGGACCTGAGGGATTCCAGCCTGCCCCGCGTGGTGGTCGAATTGGCCCTGATTACCGCCGCCCAGCTTCCCCACCTGGCGCCCCTGGACGCCCTCGTGTCCAGCGGAGGATCCCAGACTCCGCGCCCCGGCCCCGCCCCGCGGCCGAGCCTCCCTGTCCCCGTGCCCTCCCCGACGAAACCGGCGGGGCCCTCGGCCCCCCCCGGGGGCCAGGCCCCCATTCTCCCAGCCCCACCCGCCCCTCGGTTCTCGGATCCGGAGTCCCTCCGCCGCCTCCTGGGGGAGACCCTTCGGGGGTCGGCGGAGGGGCGGTTCCGCTCCCTCGGGGTCCTGGCCCAGGTGGCCACCGGGCTCGCCTGGGAGCCTCCCCTCCTGAAGCTGCGTTTCCCTGTCAACGCCCGGGGAGCGATGCAGGACCTGGAACGGGAACAGGCGAATCCTCACCTCCTCGCCGCCCTTTCCGCGGTCCTGCCAGGGATCACAGGCCTCCATCTCTCCTTCGAGGGCGGGACGGGGGAACGCCCCGAGGAAATCCTGCGCCGGGACCCCACCGTGCAGCATCTTCTCCAGGCCACCGGAGGGGAGATCGTCGAGGCTGGCTGGGAGAAGGAAGCCTGAACGCCACCGCGATGCTTGCCCTGGAGGCGTCTGCGCCTCAGAATGGCCCGCGTCCTCCGGAGTCCCCATGAAGGTCCTGATCGTCCACGCCCACGAGGAGCCCCGCTCCTTCAACGCCGCCATGAAGAACACCGCCATCCGTGTGTTCGAGGAGATGGGCCACACGGTGGTGGTGTCCGACCTCTACCGGATGCGGTTCAAGGCCGTGGCCGACTCGGACGACTTCCTGGAGCGGAAGGACCGGCACATCCTGGTGCGCCAGGCCGAAGAGCGCTATTCGACCAACCTGGGCACCCTGGCCCCGGACATCCTCGAGGAGCAGCGGAAAGTTCTCGACTGCCAACTCCTGATCCTGCAGTTCCCCCTGTGGTGGTTCTCCCTCCCGGCGGTTCTCAAGGGTTGGGTGGACCGCGTGCTGTCCATGGGCTTCGCCTACGATCAAGAGGGGCGCTGGTACGACCACGGGGGCCTGAAGGGGCGCCGGGCCATGCTCAGCCTCACCACGGGCGATCCGGAATCCTGTTTCAGCCCCAGGGGCATCCACGGGTCCATGGACCAGGTCCTCTGGCCCATCCAGCACAACACCCTCTACCACTGTGGCTTCGAGGTGATGGCTCCCTTCGTGGCCTACGCGGTGGCCCGCAGGAGCCAGGCGGAGCGCGAGGCCCTCCTGCAGGCCTATGCCATCCGGCTCCGGGGCCTCGATGGGGAAGCTCCCCTGGCCTTCCACCCCTTGGAACGGTACGGCGACGGCATGCAGCTCAAGGCCGGGTTCGAACCCTAGAGATGGACCATTCCCGGGCCCCTTCGAGCCCGGTGCCGGGAGCCGAGTCATGACCGGGGAGGATCGCAGGCTCCTGGAACAGGCCCGGTCGGCCATCGTGGCGGGGCGCGGGGAGGAGGCCCGCCGCTGGCTCGGACCCCTCCTGGCAGGTCCTTCCGCTCCGCCCGAGGCCCGGCTGCTGGAATTGCACGCGCGGCGACTGCTCGGCGAAGGGGGCATCCAGGAGGGCCTGGAGGCCCTGGTGGCCGAACTCGAGGCCGGTGGCCCCGGGGAGGTCCCGGTGCTCCTCGAGGCCCTGCGCTTCAAGGTGATCCGGGCCATGGCGGAGGAGGGCCACGCGGAGGCTCTTCAGGACCTTTCGCGGGCCCTGGACCTGGATCCCGACAATCCTGAACTCCACCAGGCCCGGGGCGCCCTGCTGGCGGGACGGAGGCGCTACGCCGAGGCGAGGATCCACCTGGAAAAGGCGATGCCGCACCGCCGGGAGGATGCTCATTTCTGGAGCAGCTACGGGCTGGTCCTCCAGTACCTGGGGGAGCCCTCCGGGGCCGAGGACGCCTTCCGCCGCGCGATGGCCCTCGATCCGGGGAAGGTGGACCCCGTCATGCTCCTGGCCCAGTTCCTCGCGGACTCGGGCCGCCTCCTGGATGCGGGGCCGCTGCTGGACCGGGCGCTGGAACTGTCCCCAGGCATGCCCGCCGCGGTGTCGGGCAAGCTCGGAACCGCGCTCTACGACCCGGGGCGCACTCCGCGGGAGGTCGCGGGCCTGCACAGGGCCTGGACGGCCACCCTGGAAACCCGGGTGCAGCCCCTTCCCGATCCTCCGAAGGATTGGGATCCGGATCGCCCCCTCACGGTGGCCTACCTGTCGCCGGATTTCCGGGAACATTCCTGCGCCCACTTCATCGAGCCCCTCCTCCGGGCCCACGACCGCACGCGGCACCGCTTCCTCCTGGTCCACCTGGCCCCGAGCCGGGACGCCCGGACGGAGGTCTTCGAAGCCCTGGCCGACACCTGGATCGAGGCCTCCGCCCTGGATGACGCGACCCTCGCCCGGCGGCTGCGGGAGGCGGGGGTGGACCTGCTGGTGGATCTGGCCGGGCATTCAGGGTTCAACCGCCTTCCCCTTCTGGCCCTGAGGCCCGCGCCCGTCCAGTTGGAGTGGCTGGGCTACCCCTTCACCACGGGACTCACCCGCCTGGAAGGGAGAATCACGGACAGCCTGGTGGACCCCCCCGGGAGCGAGGCCCTGGCCAGCGAGCCCCTGCTCCGGCTGGACCCCTGCTACCTCTGCTGGCAGCCCCCCGAAGCCGGGCCGGCGGCCAGCCCTCTGCCCTGCCTCGGGGGCGCTCCCTTCACCTTCGGAAGCTTCAACCACTTCGCCAAGCTCAACGCGGCCGTGGTGGAGACCTGGTCCACCATCCTCCGGCGCGCCGCAGGCTCCCGCCTCCTTCTCAAGGGCAAGGGATCCCAGGACCCCGTGCTTCGGGAAAGGATCCTCGAGGCCTTCGAGGCCCAGGGGATCCGGCGAGGTCGGGTCCACCTGGAGGGATGGTCGGAGCGGCCCTCGACCCACCTGGAACACTACCGCGCCGTGGACCTGGCCCTGGACCCCTTCCCCTACAACGGGGCCACCACCAGCCTGGAGGCCCTCTGGATGGAGGTGCCCTTCGTGGCCCTCCAGGGAGTCCACAGCCTCTCCCGACACGGCAGCATGCTCTTGACCCAGGTGGGCCTGCCGGCCCTGATCGCCCCGGATCCGCAGGCCTATGTCGCCCTGGCGGTGGCCCTGGCAGGGGATCCGGTCCGGCTGGCCTCCCTTCGCGCGGGCCTCCGGAATTCCCTGCTGGCTTCACCCCTCTGCGACGCGGTAGGCTTCGCCCGCCGGATGGAGGCGCTCTTCCGGGATCAATGGCGGCGGGCCTGCGCCCTCCGTCAGGGCTGAGCCGGGGCCGATTCGGACGGGGGCGCCGGGAAGAAGTCCCATCGGGGGTCCACCTGGGCCAGGAACTCCAGGGAATAGCAGCGGAAGAACACCGACACCGGCAGGGTGAGCACGGCGCTCAGGTAGGGGAGGAACCCGATGCAACAGGTCAGGCAGCCCGCCGCCAGGACCAGGAGTCCCGCCCCCAGGGCCAGCACGAATTTCAAGAGGTAGAAGCGGGTGAAGTCCCAGGCGTGGCCGGGCAGGACTTCGCGCCGCAGGCACCCCAGGGCCTCCATGGGCGAGAGGCCCTGGCGGGCCATCAGGGGCACCCCGAAGTCCCTGAGGAAGGCCCAGAACAGCAGCACGGCCAGGAGCAGGACCACGAACAGCGCGGCGAAGAGAAGGATGGGAAGGAGCGCCGCGAAGTGCCACCCGTCCTTGAGCATGGGCACCAGGACCACCGCCCCCGCCAGCACCAGGAGCAGGAAGGCCCCGATGCAGGCCAGCCCGGCCACCAGGGTGAACACGAAGAGGCGGTTGCCCTGGGCGCGGAAGCGCCGCCAGGGCTCCCGGACTTCCGCCCGGTCGTGCAGGACGTTGTCCAGGAACATGAAGGCGCCCCGGCTCGAGAGCCACGCGAAGAGGATCCCCAGGGCCAGGGCGAACACCAGGATCCCCACCGCCAGGGCGATCACGAAAGCCATGTGGTCCTGAACCCAGCTCTGGATCTCCGCCGGGGCGCCCCCATGGTTCCCGATGCCGCCCGGGTTGAAGGACCCCCCCTCCCCGAGGCTGGCGAGGAAGGCGGAGAAGCCCAGCACGAACCACTTCCCGGCGTCGAAGGGCCGGAAGAGGATCCCCTCCATGCGTTCCAGGGCGCGGCTGAGGGCGGTGGAGGCGGAGGGCATCAGGGCTCCCGGAAGCTTCCTTTCAGTGTGGGCCAGATCGCTCGGGAGGATTGTGATCCGGGACAGGGGGGGGCCCAGCGGAGCCCAGGCCCCTCCCGGCCGTAAAATGGAATCCCAGGGAGCCCCCATGTCCACCGCCACCGAAGCCCCCGTGATCCGAGCCCCCCACGGAACCCACCTCCACTGCCGCGGCTGGGTCCAGGAGGCCGCCCTCCGAATGCTCATGAACAACCTGGACCCGGACGTGGCCGAGCGGCCCGAGGATCTGGTGGTCTATGGAGGCCTGGGCAAGGCCGCCCGGAACTGGGACTGCTTCAACGCCATCGTGAAGGAGCTGAAGCGGCTCGGGGACGACGAGACCCTGCTCATCCAGAGCGGCAAGCCCGTGGGCGTCGTGCGGACCCACCCCGAGGCGCCCCGGGTGCTTCTCGCGAACAGCAACCTGGTGCCGAAGTGGGCCACCTGGGAGCACTTCCGGGAACTGGACCGCAAGGGCCTGATGATGTACGGCCAGATGACGGCCGGAAGCTGGATCTACATCGGCAGCCAGGGCATCGTGCAGGGCACCTACGAGACCTTCGCCGAGGCCGCGCGCCAGAAGTTCGGCGGCACCCTGAGGGGCACCTGGACCCTCACGGCGGGCCTGGGGGGCATGGGCGGGGCCCAGCCCCTGGCGGTGACCATGAATGGCGGCGTGGCACTCTGCGTGGAGGTGGACCGAAGCCGCATCGAGAAGCGGATCCAGACCCGCTACCTGGACGAATGGACCGACAACCTGGAAACGGCCCTCTCCCTCGTCCGGCAGTACACCGAAGCCAAGGAGGCCCGCAGCGTCGGCCTCCTTGGCAACGCGGCCGAGCTGCTGCCCGCCATCCTGAAGACCGGCCACCAGCCGGACCTCGTGACGGACCAGACCAGCGCCCACGACGAGTTCAACGGCTACGTGCCCGCGGGGCTGAGCCTGGAGGGGAGCCTTCGGATGCGCAGCGAGGACCCCGAGGGCCACGCCGCCAAGGCCCTGGCCAGCATGCGCACCCACGTGGAGGCCATGCTGGAGTTCCAGCGGCGGGGCGCCCTCACCTTCGACTACGGCAACAACATCCGGGCCCAGGCCCAGCGCGCGGGCTGCGAGGGGGCCTTCGCCTTCCCGGGTTTCGTGCCCGCCTTCATCCGGCCCCTCTTCTGCAGGGGCGTCGGCCCCTTCCGTTGGGTGGCCCTCTCCGGGGATCCGGCCGACATCCACGCCACGGACGAGGCCATGAAGGCCCTCTTCCCCGACAACGCCGGGATGGTGCGCTGGCTGGAGGAGGCCCGGGAGAAGATCGCCTTCCAGGGCCTGCCGGCCCGCATCTGCTGGATCGGGGCGGGCGAACGGCACCTGGCGGGGCTCAAGTTCAACGAGATGGTTCGCAGCGGTGCGCTGAAGGCCCCCGTCGTCATCGGCCGGGACCACCTGGACAGCGGCAGCGTGGCCAGCCCCAACCGCGAAACCGAGGCCATGAAGGACGGCTCCGACGCCGTCTCGGACTGGGCCTTCCTCAACGCCCTGACCAGCGCCTCCGGGGGGGCCTCCTGGGTGAGCGTCCACCACGGGGGTGGCGTGGGCATGGGCTACAGCCAGCACGCCGGGGTGGTCATCGTGGCCGATGGGAGCGAACGCGCCGAGCGCTGCCTGGCCCGCGTGCTGTGGAACGACCCCGCCCTGGGCGTCTTCCGCCATGCCGACGCGGGATACGAGGAGGCGCGGGAACACGCGGCAAAGATCGGGCTGCACGTGCCGATGGGCTGACGAAGGTCGGGCAACGAAGAACCATTCGGACCGCGATGGGAGGGGCAGGGCCCCGCTGCGCTGCCTGGACGGAGGTGCCTCCCGGATTTCCGTGAAGGGCCCCCTGTTTCGGACCCTGGGCCATCTGCCCGTTGGGCCCCCCGGGCAGGCCCGCCGGCCATCCCGGGGGTCCCGCCCGGGGAAGGGCCCGCCTCTTATCCGATCGTCCTGACTAGGCTGGACAGGAAGGCCTGACCTTGCGATTGCCCGCAGCGGGTGGGCCATGGAGGATCGGATGCACAAAAAATCCCTGGTCCTGGGGGCCCTCCTGGCCTGCTGTGCGTGTCAGGGCCCCCGCACGCTGGAAGCCCGGATCCACGGCCGGGCCGTGGCGACCCTGGCGGCCACCGCCACACGGCGGGGGGACCACTGGATCGTCGAGCTTCCGCTGCCCGCCGGGGCTTGGAGGGCGGAAACGGAGGAGTCCCAGGCCATGGAGGTGGTACCGGGATCGCCCAGGGGAACCCTTCGGTGGTCAGTCTCTCCGGAGCGCTGGAACCATCGGGACAAGCCCCTTCACCTCAAACTGATCCCGGAAACAGGACCCCCGCTGGAATTGGACCTGAAATACCCCTATGCGCCCTCCGCGGCCGAACGGGTGTTCACCTTCGTGTTTACCGTCCTCCGCCCCCTCCGCTGATTCCGGAGCTCCGGGAGAGGGGCGATCCCCCTCCATGACATGACCGAGGGGGGGTCCCGGGCGGGGTGCCGGGACCCCCCCTGACCCACCCTGGATCGGTTGCGGAGGAACCCTGACAGGCTTTCGAACCGCCTCAGGCCTCAGCTCACGCGTTCCTTGTCTTCCTTTCCATCCCCGCTCCTGCCTTGGCGCCGGAGCGCCTCGCGCAGCATGAACTCGATCTGGCCGTTGAGGCTCCGCAGTTCCTCTTCGGCCAGGCGCTGCACGGCCTCGAGCAGGGCCGGGTCCACCCGGAGGAGGAAGGCCTTCCGTTCAGCCACGAGAGGACTCCGTGGGAACCGGGCGTGGGTCGGTCTTCGATCTCCGTTTCCGGTTCATGGGGTCGCCGGGGAGTTCGGAAGGACGGAGGCCCGGCATGCGGTAGCGCCGGAACCAGCGGGTGAGGGTGGTGAAGGCGAAGGCCAGGCGCAGGGGCCGCCAGCGCATGAGCTGGAAGGCCAGCGCATAGGTGGCCACCAGGGCCAGGAGGTACCAGGCATAGTTGAGGAGGAAGCCCGGCAGACCTTTCTGGAGCACGGGCCCCCCGGTCCAGCCCGGAAGGGCGAGCGCCAGGAGCAGGGCCACCACCGGGGCCCCCGCGGCAAGGTTGAGGAGCACCCCGAGGGAGTGGCTGGCCTCCACCGCCTGCCGGGGGCAGAGGTTCATGCAGCGCATGCAGCTCTCGCAGTGGAGGGTCCAGTAGGGCCAGTTCCCGCCGGCCTTCATGCGGATGGCCCCCTGGGGGCAGTGGAGGGCGCAGAGGCCGCAGGCGTCGCAGCGTTCGTTGGCCATGAAGAGCTTGGCGAAGAGGGGCCTTCCGAAGAGCAGGTAGCCCAGGGATACCGGAGCCAAGGCCATCCCGCAGATCAGCTCGAAGAGGTTGTCGACGCTCCACAGGTGGCGGCGTCCCTCGAGGAGGCGCCGGGCGAAGGCATGGGTCTTGATCCTCCCCTGGTCGATAAAGTGCGACACGTGTGCCGCGTTCAGGCTGGGGTGCACCGTGATCCAGTTGGAGGGCATGTCCACGCTGAGGACGCCGCGCACGCGGTAACCCTTGATCGCCAGCAGCAGGGCGGGCAGCCAGGCCGCGCTGCCGCTGAGCCCCCGCAGGCAGGCGCCCATCCACCAGCCCGCCCGGGTGCTGACCACCGAGGCCGGGCGGCCCCGGCCCAGGGGAAGGGCCAGGCAGAGGCGGAGGACGGGCCAGGGGGTCGTGAAGCCGTGGGTGGGGAAGAACAGGGCCAGCCAGGCTCCGGGGGGCGGGGGTTCCGGGCGCGGGGCCGCCTGGGACAGCCGCACGGCCACCCCTTTCGCCGCCAGGTCCCCCGCGAAGGCCTGGGCCAGGCGCAAGGCGTTTCCGGTCCCGCTCATCCAGTGGATGGCGGCCTCGGCCGGGAAGGGAGCCCTGCGCGCCGGGTCCACGCGTCCCTCAGTGGTAGAGGGTTCCGGCGTTCACCACCGGCTGGGTGGCGCGCTCGCCGCAGAGGACCACGAGGAGGTTGCTCACCATGGCCGCCTTGCGCTCCTCGTCGAGCTTGACGGTGCCGTGCTCGTCGAGGCGGGCCAGGGCCATCTCCACCATTCCCACGGCGCCGTCCACGATGCGCTGCCGGGCGGCGATGATGGCGCCGGCCTGCTGGCGCTGCAGCATGGCCTGGGCGATTTCCGGGGCGTAGGCCAGGTGGCTGATGCGGGCCTCCAGCGCCTCGACGCCGGCCTGGGAGAGGCGCTCCTGGATCTCCGACTTCAACTTGGAGGCCACCACGTCGGTGTGGCCCCGAAGGCTCACCTTCTCCTCGTCGTGGGCGTCGTATGGGTAGTGGGTCGCGGCGTTGCGGAGGGCGGATTCGGTCTGAATGGTGACGAAATTCTCGAAGGCGTCCACGTTGAAGACGGCCTCGGCGGTATCCACCACCCGCCAAGTCACCACCGCGGCGATTTCGATGGGATTGCCGTCCAGGTCGTTGACCTTCAGCTTGGTGCTCTCGAAATTGCGGACCCGCAGGCTCACCTTGCGCTTGGCGAGGAAGGGGTTGGCCCAGACCATGCCCTCCCTCTTCGTGGTGCCCACATAGCGCCCGAAGAGCTGGAGCACGGCCCCCTCGTTGGGATTCACCACGAAGAGGCCCCCGAGCAGGAAGAACCCCAGGGCCAGGCCGGGCACGGCGATCAGAAGAAGGCCCAGATCCTGACCACGGACGGCCTGGACCAGCAAGGCACCCAATCCGAGCTGGACCAGGATGAGCAGAAGGAGCACCGGGATTCCGGGCAATGCGGGGTGGTGGATTTCCTTGTACATGGCGCCTCCTGGGGCGTTGTGAACATGATATCAGTATGATTTCGTGTCAAGCCGAGGGGTCCCTTTGTCCCCCGGGCGGTGCCGAGCGGAATCTCCAACGGGCCGGGCGGAGCCTCGACAAGGCCGGGGGGGGCCTCCAAGATCGAAGTCCGGAGCCCTCCATGTCCCGACCCTGCCCCTGCACTTCAAAAAGGACCTTCGACCAGTGCTGCGGGCCCTACCTGGAGGGTCGGCGCCTGCCCGAGACCGCCGTCCTCCTCATGCGAAGCCGGTTCACAGCCTACGCTCTGGGGAGGGTGGACTACCTCCTCCAGACCACGGCGGCCGAGAAGCGGGCGGGGCTGGACCGGGAGGAACTGGCCAGCTACTGCAAGGCGGTGCGCTGCGTGGGGCTCAAGATCGTGGCCACCGAGGCGGGGGGCGCCGGCGACGAGGCCGGTGTGGTGAAGTTCCACGCCAGCCTGCAGCACAACGGGAAGCGCACGCTCCACGTGGAGCGCAGCACCTTCGTCCGTGAGGAGGGTGCCTGGCGGTACGTGGACGGAGAGACGAATTGACCCGGGTTCCGCCGGGCTCAAGATCGGGCCATTCCGAGCCGTTTTTCGCCCAGGATAACGATAACCGCCTTTTTGGGCCTTTTCACCCGGGAATCCTTGCCCCACAAGGAAAAGGGGGGCTAGAGTAGCCTCCGTCCCCGGGCAGGAATCCTGGAAATCCCCGCGCAACCTCGTCGGGTTTCCTGGGCCCTCCCTGCTGATCCTTTCACACGCGCGTTCCTGAATCCTTCCGGAGGGAAACCATGGTGAAGTTGCAACGCATCTGGAGCGCCATCGCGGCCTCCCGACTGATCCGGGCCGGTGCCGCCGCGCTCCTGGCCGCTCCCCTCGCCTTCGCCAGCGAGGCCGAGCTCAAGATCCCCGCCCTCCAGGGCAGCTTCATGGGGATGACGGGGCACAACCTGCTCCTCATCGGCCTGGTGATCTGCGTGGCGGGCATCGGCTTCGGCCTGGTGCAGTACGCCCAGATCCGGGACCTGCCCGTGCACAAGTCCATGCGGGAGATCTCGGAATTGATCTACGAGACCTGCAAGACCTACCTGATGACCCAGATCAAGTTCATCGCGATCCTCTGGGCCTTCATCGCCGTGATCATGGTGGCCTACTTCAAGTTCCTGTCGCACACGCCCATGACGTGGCCCCAGGTGGTGGTGGTGCTCTTCTTCTCCATCGTGGGCATCCTGGGTTCCGTGGCGGTGGCCTGGTTCGGCATCCGGATCAACACCTTCGCCAACAGCCGCACGGCCTTCGCCAGCCTCGGCGGCAAGCCCTTCCCCACCATGGCCATCCCCCTCAAGGCGGGCATGTCCATCGGCATGCTGCTGATCTCGGTGGAGCTGGTGCTGATGCTCGCCATCCTCCTCTTCATCCCGGGCGACAGCGCAGGCCCCTGCTTCATCTGTTTCGCCATCGGCGAGTCCCTGGGCGCCGCGGCCCTCCGCATCGCCGGCGGCATCTTCACGAAGATCGCCGACATCGGCTCCGACCTGATGAAGATCGTCTTCAACATCAAGGAGGACGATCCCCGGAACCCGGGTGTCATCGCCGACTGCACCGGCGATAACGC
>JACQZU010000001.1 GCA_016213735.1 Acidobacteriota bacterium
ACCAGCGCCCCGCCACGCGGGGCGTTTTTGTGGCGGAGCGTGAGGGATTCGAAATCGGCCATGGCGCCCAGGTAGGGCCAGGGCGGCACGCACTGCGTGACGCCCGGCCCGCCGAGGGCGGAGGCCCGGGGGCAGCCAGTGCCGCGGCCTGGAGGCCCCGCTCAATATCGTCCCCGGCCACGCCGGGGACACTCCGGAGGCCGGGTCCGGAAGGGAATCCCTCACGCTCCGCCACCAGCGCCCCGCCACGCGGGGCGTTTTTGTGGCGGAGCGTGAGGGATTCGAAATCACGGATGGCGCGCAGGTAGCACCAGGTGAGGGCGCCCGGCGTCCGAACCGATCCCCGAAGGGGAGGTGCGTGCGCAGCCAGCCGTGGGGCCTGGAGGGTCCGCCGACCCTGTCCCCGGCAAGCGGGGGGCACACCTCCGCCACGGCCCCGAGGGGGATTCCTCGTCTTCCCTTCGAGACACTGATTCCAGGCGGCGGCAGGGCTGAGATTAGAGGGTGGGTGAGGGCTCCAGGGCCCCGGCCCCCTTCTGGCCCACGAGCACCAGGTTCCCACGGGCCAGAGCCCGGCCGTTGCTGTGGATCCCCAAGTTCAGGCTGTCCTCTCGGGCCTCAGCCAGAATCTCGGCCGCGGATCGCCAATGGATCCGGGGGGCTTTGTTCCACCCCAGGCGAACAGCCCCCCGCTCCCAGAACCGGGTGAGCCTCGCGAGGCCTCCAGCCTCTGCGTCCATGACTCGGATCAGGAGCCTCCCGCCCCCAGGCAGGTGCTCCCCGACCCGGCGGAGAAGTTCCCTCTGCTCCTCGGGTGGGAAATAGTGGAGGACGTCCAGCAGGACGATGACCTCGCACGGGGGCCAGTCTGAAACGCGAAAATCCCCTTGCCGAACCTGGAATCCTTCCGCCCCGGTCCCGCGCTTCTCCGCAAAGCGCACCTTGGCGGCATCCCATTCGATGCCCACGGTCCGGTCCCCGAAGCCCCGGGCGGCCAGGAGCAGGCCCAGGAGCCCCAGCCCGCACCCCAAGTCCAGGACGGTGCTCCCGGGGGGAATCAGGGTCAGCAGTTCCCGGTAGATCCCGTCGGTGCGGAGCTTGGTCCGGGCGTAGCCGGCGAGGACCCGTTCCGACAAGGGGCCTGAACTGGCCAACCGGCCGGCCGCCACGGCAAAGGGGTCCGTCCCCCTTCCTCGTCGAGGATCCAATCCGATTCCCTCCCATCCCATTTCACTGGAAGGGGCGCCAGGGGGCCACGGATTTCAGGGCGGGGGCCCGGCCTCAGGAGGCGAAGGGGCAGCTCCCGGTGGCGCAGCTGGGTCCGGCCCCCCGGGAGGGCGCCGGCCCGGAGGCGCTGCAGACCGCGGCCACGGAGAACTGGCGGCGCATCCCCGCCGGGGCGCCACAGCCCTCACAGGTATGGGTTTCGGGGGCGGAGAGGGTCTCCAGCTTTTCCTCTCGCCGGCCGCAGGCTTCGCAGGCGTATTCGTAGATGGGCATGGCCACTCCCCCTACTTTCCCAGCCAGGCGGCCAGGTCGGCCCCGGTGCGGAAGGCGCCCACCTGGCGTTTGAGTTCCTTGCCGTCCGCGTCCAGCACCACGAGGGTGGGGAAGGCCTCCACCCGGAAGCGCTGCGCGGCCTTCACCGCCTCCGCCTGGGGCTTTCGGTCCCGGGTCTCGGTCATGAGCGACACGGCCACGAAGCGGGAGAGGCCCTTCTGGGCCTCGGGGCTGGGGAACACATTCTTCTGGAGGTGCTGGCAGGGGGGGCACCACTCGGCCCACACGTCCACGAAGACCTGCTTCTTCTCACGCTGGGCCCGTTTCAGGGCGCTGGCGAGGTCGTGCTCCCACACGAGGGAGCCCTGGGCCAGGACGGGAAGGGCGGCGAAGGCGAAGGCGGCAAGGCGTTTCATGGATGGTCGCTCCGGGAGAATCGGGGGGCTCGCAACTTGTAGCCAATTAACTATAAGGTTAAATAGGAAATTTGTCCAGTCCTCACCCGGGAGGCCGCTGGGATTCGCGCTTGCGGCGGAAGAAATCCTGCAGCAGGTCCCGGCACTCGGGTTCCAGCAGTCCGCCCTCCAGGGCGGGCCGGTGGTTCAGAGGGGCGCCGGCCAGGAAGTCCTCCCACTGGGTGACCCCCACCTTGGGATCCTTGGCCCCGTAAACCACCCGGGCCACCCGGGCGTGCACCAGGGCGCCGAAGCACATGAGGCAGGGTTCGAGCGTGACGTAGAGGGTGCTGCCGGGCAGGCGGTAGTTCTTCAGGAAGCCCGCGGCGTCCCGCAGGGCCAGGATCTCCGCGTGGGCGCTGGGGTCGTGGCGCTCCAGGGGGCTGTTGTGGCCCCGGCCCATGGCCTGGCCGTCCACCACCAGCACCGCCCCGATGGGGACCTCGTCCTCCCAGCCCGCGTCCTGGGCCTCCTCCAGGGCGAGGCGCATGAAGTAGAGATCGTCCCCAGACCAGTGGCTCATCTCGCGGCAGGCCCCTCCGCCATCCACTCTGCCACTTCCCGGTCCAGGGCCTGGACCTCGGCGTCGCGCTTGAGGGCCACCAGGGCCTCGCGAAGGGGATCGGCGATGCTCTCCTTCTGCTCTTTGCGCAGCCTGACCAGGAAGCGCGGCAGGCTTCCCCGGCCCCGACGCGTCTTGTCGACCCCGTCCCAGGCCGCCTGGAACCACTGGCGCATCTCCTCGGCACGCTGGGTGTCGCGAAGTTCCTCGGCCACGGCGCGGTGGACTTCCGCGGGGAGGCGGGCGCTCCAGGCGCTCTCGGGCCCCCACACGGGCAGCCGCCGGGCCAGATCCAGGGCCGAGGGCTTCCGGGGGTGGAGGCGGGCCCAGGAGACCCAGCTCCGCCAGAGGTCGGGCCGGTCGGGCCACCGGGCCAGGTCCACCTCCAGGCCCGGAAGCACCTGGAGGGCGGACCATTGCCAGAGGCCGGGCTCGGGGGTCCACCCGTCCCCGCCCTTGATCCGGGCCCGCAGGCGCCGGGCGTCCTCCGCCAGGCGGGCTTCCAGGTGCCGGTTGGGCATGCGCTCGGCCAGGAGGTCGAGACGGTAGCGGCGGGCCGTGAGGTGCTCCGGGTGGCGTTCCAGGAAACGGTCCAGGCGCTGGAGGACCGGGGGTCCCTGGGCCTCCAGGCGGGCCGCCATGTCCTTCGGCTCCAACAGGATTTCCCCGCTGACCAGCACGTCCTCGCCGCGAAGCACGGCCCAGGCGGGGCCCTCCCACCCGTACTTCGACCGAAGGTCCCGTTCCAGCTCGGGAGGGGCCGGCCCCAGGCTCAGCTCGGCGGGTCCCCAGGGGGCGAGTTCGGCACTGCGGCCCAGGCGGGCCCAGGCATCCGCCCAGGCGGGTCCCAGACGCAGCAGCCTGAGACCGGGAGGCCGGGGCGGGGCGGCGGGAGGCGGGGGCGGCTCGTCCTGGAAGAGGGAGGAGAAGAGGGTCTTCCGCTCCCCCGTGGAGGCCGGGATTCCCCGCTGGATGAGGGTGGACAGGTAACCCCGCCATTGGGGCCCCCCCAGGGTCCTGGCCTCGGCTGCGGCGGCCGCGCATTCCTCCCAGCGTCCCAGCCGGGCCAGGGCCCGGGCCCGAAGGGCTTCCAGGTAGGCCCGGGACAGGCGCAGCTCGTCCCAGTCCGCACCCTCGGAATCCACCGCCCGCAAGGCATCCAGGGCCGCCAAGGCCCCGCTCCAGTCCTCCCGCCCGGCGGAGGCCTCGAAGAGGATCGTGGCGAGGGCCTCCGGCGGCCAGGCCTGGCCCGGGGCGGGCAGGGCCGAGGGCAGGCCCGAGCGCAGATCCCTTCCGCTGGCGGCGTTCAGCCCCGCCCACAGGTTCCATAGGCCTTCGTCGTCCGGCTCACGCTCCAGGGCGGCCTGCACCTGGTCCCGCATCGTGGCGATCTGCCCCCCTCCCAGGATGGCGGCCGCATTCTGGGGAGGGATCTGGAAGAGGCGGCCCAGGAAGCCCTGGGCCCGCTCCCACCACAGGGGGATCTCGGAGAGCCGGGCCAGGTCCTCCTGGATCCCCTGAAAGGCGGCGGCAGCCTGGGCCAGGGCCTGGGCGTCCAGGCGCTGGTTCAGGAGGCGCAGGGCGGACCCGCCCCTGGGAGAGAGGTTCGCGAGGCGGTTCAGGGCGAGGCGGAAGCGTTCCTCCGCGGCCTCCAGGCGCGCGGGACCGTGCTCAGGGTGTTCCCGGAGGAAACGCTCCCGCCCTTCCCAGCGGGGGGCGAAGCCCATGCTCCGGAGTTCGGACAGCAGGGCTTCCCCGTCGGGGCGGCCCCGGCCCTCGGCCTGGCGGCTCGCGTCGTGGGAGAGGAGGAGCCAGCGGGCGTCCTTGTTCCAGCCCCGCTGCTGGGCGAGTTCCCGGGCCGCGGGTTCCGGCAGGCGCTCCACGCGGAATTCCTGGGTGGCGATCAGGCGCCGCAGCAGGTCGTCCTGGAGCCACCAATCCCCGGGGGCGTCCTGGCCCCGCAGGACCAGGGTCCAAAGGGTCCGGGGCTCCCGGCGCTCCTTCAGGCGCTCCAGCCAGGCGCTCCAGGGATCCTGGGCCGGGGCGGAGAGGCAGAGAAGGGCCGCGCCAAGAATCGCCGGGTTCTGCATGGGAAAACGCCTATTATGCCAGGGTTCCGGACCGAGTTCCAGAATGGTCCTGCCCCAGTGTGACGGATAGACTCGTCCAGGTCTCCCCGAGGCCGAACGAAGCCCTGACAGCGCGGCACGGAGGCATGATGCACGCCCACCTGATCCTGAAGGACGGGACGGTCTTCCGCGGGCGGGCGCCGTTGGGTTCGGGGGGCAGCGGCGAGGCCGTCTTCACCACCTCCATGGCGGGCTACCAGGAAATCCTCACGGACCCCAGCTTCGCCGGCCAGATGGTCTGCATGACCTTTCCCGAGCAGGGCATCTACGGCATTCACGGATCCCTGGGGGAGAGCGACCGGCCTGCGGCCACCGCCCTGCTCTGCCGGCGCATCACGGGCACCCCGGACCACGCCTTCGCCGAGAGCGACCTCGGGGGATGGCTCAAGCGCCAGCGGGTGGCCCTCATGACCGAGCTGGACACCCGGGCCCTCACGCAGCACCTTCGGGACCAGGGAGCCCAGCCGGGGCTCATCTGGACGGAAGGGGACGGCAAGCTGGCCGCGGGAATGGCCAAGGCCTCCCAGCTTCCGGACATGGGCGGCCAGGCCCTGGCGGCCCAGGTGAGCTGCAGGTCCCGCTACGAGCTGCCCAACGAGGAGGCCCGCTTCCGGGTGGCCGTGCTGGATGGCGGCATCAAGGCCTCCATCCTCAAGTTCCTCCATCAGTCCGGGCTGCACCTGGAGGTCTTCCCCTGGGACGCCCCCGCCTCCGAACTGTGCGCGGACCGATTCGACGGGATCTTCCTGAGCAACGGCCCCGGGGATCCCGCGGCCCTTCCGGGCATGCGAAAGGAGATCGAGGGCTGCATCGGGCGCAAACCCATTTTCGGGATCTGCCTGGGGCACCAGCTCCTGGCCCTGGCCCTGGGAGGCAGCACCTTCAAGCTCAAGTTCGGCCACCGGGGCGCCAACCAGCCGGTGCTGGACCTGGCCACGGGACGCATCGAGATCACCGCCCAGAACCACGGCTTCGCGGTGGACGAGGCGAACCTCCCCCCCGAGCTGGAGGTGACCCACCGCCACCTCAGCGACGACACGGTGGAGGGACTGCGGCACCGGGCCCTGCCCATCTTCTCCCTCCAGCACCACCCCGAGGCCAGCCCCGGACCCCACGACGCGAGGGGGGCCTTCGGAAGGTTCATTGAGATGCTGGAGGACAGCCGGAAATGATTCACCGCCAAGACGCCAAGGCACCAAGAAATGCAACACACAAGCTGAACATCGACCCGCAGGCTTTTCTTGGCGCCCTTGGCGTCTTGGCGGTGAAGGATCTTGCCCATGCCTAAGCGATCCGACATCCACTCGGTCCTCGTCCTCGGGTCGGGCCCCATCCAGATCGGGCAGGCCTGCGAGTTCGACTACTCGGGCACGCAGGCGCTGAAGGCGCTCCGGGAGGAGGGCATCCGCACCGTGCTGCTCAACAGCAACCCGGCGAGCATCATGACGGACCCGGAGCGCGCGGACGCCACCTACATCGAGCCCCTGACCCTGCCGATCCTCGAGAAGATCCTGGAGGCGGAGAAGCCCGACGCCTTGCTCCCCACCGTGGGGGGGCAGACCGCCCTCAACCTGGCGATGGAGGCCCACAAGGCCGGCGTGCTCCAGCGCCTGGGGGTGCGGCTCATCGGCGCCCAGCCCGAGGCCATCGAGCGGGGGGAGGACCGGGAGGTCTTCAAGAAGCTCATGGACGAGCTGGGCCTGGAGACCTGCCGGGGCGGCTTCGCCCACAACCTGGAGGAGGCCCGGGCCATCGTGCGGGAGACCGGCTTCCCGGCCATCCTCCGGCCCTCCTTCACCCTGGGGGGCAGCGGCGGGGGCATCGCCTACAACGTGGAGGAGTTCGAGACCATCCTCCAGCGGGGGCTGGACCTCAGTCCGATCCGGCAGGTGCTGGTGGAGGAGAGCATCCTGGGCTGGAAGGAGTTCGAGCTGGAGGTGGTGCGGGACCTGGACGACAACGTCGAGGTGATCTGCTCCATCGAGAACATCGACCCCATGGGCGTCCACACCGGGGACAGCATCACGGTGGCCCCGGCCCTCACGCTGACCGATCCCGAATACCAGCGCATGCGGGAGGCCGCCAAGGCCATCATGCGGGGCGTGGGCGTGGAGACCGGCGGCAGCAACGTGCAGTTCGCCCTGCAGCCCGAGACCGCGCGCCTGGTGGTGGTGGAGATGAACCCCCGGGTGAGCCGAAGCTCCGCCCTGGCCTCCAAGGCCACGGGCTTCCCCATCGCCTGGGTGGCCACCAAGCTGGCCCTCGGCTACCGCCTCTGGGAGCTGCCCAACGTCATCACCCTGCGCACCAAGGCGGCCTTCGAACCCGTGCTCGACTACGTGGTGGTCAAGATCCCGCGCTTCACCTTCGAGAAGTTTCCCCAGGCCCGCGCGGAGCTGGGGACCCAGATGAAGAGCGTGGGCGAGGTCATGGCCATCGGGCGCAGCTTCCAGGAAGCCCTGCAGAAGGGCCTGCGGAGCCTGGAGGAGGGCTACCCGGGCCTCGCGGGGGCGTTGGAGGGCCGCCTGGACCTGAGCCGGTTGCGGGAGCGCCTCCTCACCCCGGGCCCCCGGAGGGTCTTCTGGATCTACCAGGCCCTGCAGGCGGGCCACTCCGTGGAGGAGCTGGCGCGCCTCACGGGCATCTCTCCCTGGTTCCTCCGCGAGATGGAGGAGATCGTGGTGCTGGAGGGCCGCCTGCGGGGCTTCGCCCTCTCCCGCCTGCCGCGGGAACTGCTGGAGAAGGCCAAGCGCGCGGGGTTCGGGGACGCGCAGATCGCGGCCTTCTGCGGCGCCTCCGAGGCCGAGGTGGGCGCGCTCCGGGAGAAGCTGGGGCTCCGGCCGGTGGCCAAGCGCGTGGACACCTGCGCCGGGGAGTTCGTGGCGGAGACGCCCTACCTCTACCAGACCTGGGAGGACCACTCGGAAGCCCCCCCCACCGACCGGCCCAAGGCCATCGTGCTCGGCTCGGGCCCCAACCGCATCGGCCAGGGGGTGGAGTTCGACTGCTGCTGCGTGCAGGCCGTGGAGGCCATCCGGGCGGCCGGGGTGGAGGCCATCCTGGTGAACTGCAACCCCGAGACGGTCAGCACCGATTTCGACACCTCGGACCGCCTCTACTTCGAGCCCCTCACCTACGAGGATGTGAAGGCGGTGGTGGACCGGGAGGCGGCCGGGGGCCAGCTCCTGGGGGTCTTCACCCAGTTCGGGGGCCAGACCCCCCTCAAGCTCGCGGGCCCCCTGGAGGCCGCGCGGGTGCCCCTGCTGGGCACCCCGCACAAGGCCATCCTGGACGCCGAGGACCGCCGGCGCTTCGGGGAGGTCCTGGAGAAGCTGGGCATTCCCGCGGCCCCCTGGGGCACCGCCACCAGCCTGGAAGAGGCCCGGGCCGTGGCGGAACGCCTGGGCTACCCGGTGATGGTGCGCCCCAGCTTCGTCCTGGGGGGCCGGGCCATGGCGGTGGTCTTCGACGACCAGGACCTGGAACGCTATGTCCGGGAGGCTGCGGTGGTGAGCCCCGGCCAGCCCGTGCTGCTGGACCGCTACCTGGACGCCGCCCAGGAACTGGACGTGGACCTGGTCTGCGACGGCACGGACACCGCCGTCTGCGGGGTCATGGCCCACATCGAGGAGGCGGGCGTCCACTCCGGCGACAGCTACGCGGTGTTCCCCCCCATGGGGATCGAGGAGTCCATCCTGGACACGGTCCAGCGGCAGAGCCGGGAGCTGGCGCTGGAACTGGGCGTGCGCGGCCTCATGAACCTCCAGTGGGCCCTCAAGGACGGCGTGGCCTACTGCCTGGAGGCCAATCCCCGGGCCAGCCGCACCGTGCCTTTCATCAGCAAGGCCACGGGCGTCACCTGGGCCGGGGTGGCGGCCCGCATCGGCCTGGGCCAGAGCCTGAAGGCCCAGGGCGTCGCGGACGGGAAGGCCCTGGCCGTCGCGGTCAAGGGCGTGGTCTTCCCCTTTTCCAAATTCCCGGGGGTCGACCCGGTGCTGGGGCCCGAGATGAAGTCCACCGGGGAGGTCATGGGGATCGGCGAGAGCTTCGGCGAGGCCTACGCCAAGGCCCTCACCGCCGCGGGCGTGAGCCTTCCCCTCTCCGGCACCGTGTTTCTCTCCGTCAGCCGGCGCGACAAGGACCGCCTGCCCGAGCTGGCCCGCCGCCTCACCGGCCTGGGCTTCGGTCTCTGCGCCACGGAGGGCACCGCCCGCCGCCTGGAGGAGGCCCTGGGGCTCAAGGTGCGGCGGATCTTCAAGGTCGCCGAGGGCCGCCCCAACACGGTCGACCTCCTGAAGAACGGCGAAGTGCAGTGGGTGATCAACACGCCCCTGGGCCGGGACGCCTTCTCCGACGGCAGCGCCATCCGCAAGGAGGCCCTGCGCCTCAAGCTGCCCTGCCTGACCAACATGAGCGCGGCCCTCGCGGCCTGCGAGGCCGTGGAGACCCTCCGGGACGAGCTCAAGGTCCGGGCCCTTCAGTCCCTGTGATCTCGTCCAGGGAGGGGCCCCCGTCCCCGGCATCCTCCCACCTCCGCCCGGCCCGGCCGCCGGGCGCGGCTTCCCGCCTCCTCCTCCGGAGGCCATGGGACAATGCTCTCGAGGTGCCGCCATGCCCCGCACGGACCAGGACAAGATCCAGGCCTTCCTCTCGGAAGGACCTTACGCGGTGGTGGGCGCCAGCACCGACCGCGACAAGTACGGCAACAAGGTGCTCCGCTGCTACCAGCAGCACGGGCGGGAGGTCTATCCGATCAACCCCAAGGCCCCCGAGGTGGAGGGCCTCAAGGCCTTCCCGGGCCTGGCGGAGCTCCCCGTTCCCGTGAAGGGCCTCTCGGTGATCACCCCCCCGGCGGTCACGGAGTCGGTGGTGCGGGAGGCCGCGCGCCTGGGCATCCCCCGGGTGTGGATGCAGCCCGGAGCCGAGAGCCCGCAGGCCGTGGCCCTGGCCGAGGAGCTGGGCCTGGAGGTCATCGCCGGAGGGCCCTGCCTCCTCGTGGTGCTGGGCTACCACGAACACTGAGCGCGGGTGTGGGGGCCGAGCGCAGCGGGGCCCCCACGGAGTATCAAGCGTAGGCCCGGCTGCGCCGGGCCGGAGCGCGGGGTGTGGGGGCCCAGGCGGGCGAAGCCCGCCGTTTGCCCCCACGGAACATCAGGCCAGGCCGAGGGCCTTCCGCACCTCAAGGTTTTCCTGCTGGTGCGCCTGGACCACCTTCGGGACTTCGCTGAGCCATAGCCTGGCAAATTCGACGGAGGAGACGATCCGCTTCTCCTCGCCGCCATGGGTCGAGCGAACGGTTGAGTCCTGCGAGCACGTCTCGCGAGTACCATGCCTGGGGGTCATCGGTCTGGGTCCTTAGGAGGGTAAGGTACGCGCCCTGGAGACGGTTTGCAAGTTCCCTCGCGGCGGGCTTGGGACGGCGGGAAATTTGCTCCAGGGCCTCCCGCCCCTCGGCCATCCGGCTGCCCTCCCCCTCGTCCGCCTGGATGTGATAGAGAACCAAGTCCCGGCCGATCTGGCTGCCCAGGTTCAGGAAGGTGTAGGGGGCCTGCGCGTGGGTGCGGGCCATGCGGTCCAGGGGCACATAGCGCCCCTCCCGTTCCGAGCGGTCCAACATGGCCCGGAGGGCCCCCGCAGGGGTGCGGTCGGTGTAGGCCACGTGCACCTCGTTGCCCATGGGTCTCACCCGCCGGATCAGGAAGCGCATGGCGTCCGGGTCGGTGTGGGGAGCGTCCAGGATCGCGCCGAAGGTGTGGCCCAGGGCCAGGGCCCCCGTGGTCTTGCCCGTGGCCTGGCCCCCCATGAGGATCAGCACCGGATCCCGGGCCGCCAGGTCCAGGGCCCGGTCCCTCAGGAGCTTGCCCACCTGGTTCATGGACACCACGGCCCGGCATTCCGAATCCTCCAGGGCTTCGTAGCCCTGGGTGGGATTGGCGGCCAGGGTGGGCAGCAGGGTGGCGGCCAAGTCGCCGTTGACCAGGCGCCCCCCGAAGGCGTCCGGAAGCCGGGAATAACCCATGATGGCGGCGGCGGGATCCGCCGCCAGGCCTTCCGCCTCCTGTTCCAGGGCCGACCGCCGCCGGGCCTTGTGCTCCTCCCCGAGCTCCCAGTAGGACAGCCGGAGGTGCCGGGGCACCTGCTGCCAGGGCGGGATGGGTGGGCTCGGCATGGGGTCCCGCCATCATTCCCCAGGAGCGGATGCCTGTCCACGCACCCGGGGGCGCCAGCTATCCTGGCTTCCATGCTGGCCCCCGTCCTCCTCTTTCCCGGCCAGGGCGCCGAGGCCGTGGGCATGTCCCGGGGCTGGGAGCGCGTGGACGAGTGGGCCGCGGCCCTCGAGGAGGCCGAGGGACACTGCGGTCAGCCGCTGCGGGCCTGGATGGCCTCCGGCCCCGAGGAGGAGCTCCGGGCCCAGCGCCACGCCCCCAACGCGGTCATCGCCCACTCGGTGGGGGTCTACAGGGCCCACCGGGCCCGGGGCCTGGCCCTGCCTGCGGCCGCGGCGGGGCACAGCGCGGGCTATTTCTCCGCCCTGGTGGCCGCGGGCGCCGTGTCTCTCCCAGCCGTCCTGGACCTCATCCGCCACACCGAGGACCTGGCGGACGCCCGCTTCCCACCCGGCAGCATGGGCATGGCCTTCGTGGTGGGCCTGAGCCCCGGCGAGCTCGACCTGCAACTGGGGGCCTTGCCGGCCCTGGCCCGCTCCAACATCAACGGGCGGGCCAGCTTCACGGCCTCGGGACCCGCGGAGGACCTGGACCTCCTGGTGGAGCGCTGCCAGGCCCTGGGCGCGAGGGCCGGGCGACTGCCCGTGCGGCAGCCCCTTCACGGGCCCCACATGACCCCCCTGCTCCCGGACCTGTCGCGCCGGCTGGCGGGGATCCGTCCCGCCCCGCCCCGCTTCCCCCTCTGCTCGGGCCGGGATGGGCGCCTGATTCTGGAGGGCGGGGAGGCGTGGGAGGAGGCCATCGCCAGCGTGGCCCTCCCCGTGGACTGGATCCGGGTGGTGGCAGGCCTGGCCTCCTTCGGGGGCGAGTGGCTGGAATGCGGCCCCGGGGCCAGCCTCGCCCGACTCACCCGCTGGCTGGACCGCCAGCGGGCCGTCCGCAGCCTGGATCCGCCGGAATGACTGGCCGGGCGGCTTGAAGTGGCCTAGGATCAGGCATTCCATTTGGCCCCCCCATGGACCCCCTCCGGCTGAGCCTCACCGAGGCCTCCTCCAACCGTTTCGCCCAGGTGCTCTACCGTTGCCTCGAGGAGGTGGGGAGCACCAAGGGGGTCTTCTACCTGCGCCGGGAGGACGGCAGCTTCTTCCACGTGTGCCACTACGGCTGGCCCCGGGGCAGCGCCCCCCCCGACCCGATCCCCGCCCAGGACGGCCTGCTGATCCTGGCCCAGCGGGAAAAGCGGAGCTTCGCCGCCAACGAGCTCCGGGACTTCCCCGAGTTGGCCCCCTTCGGGGAAGGCGGCGAGAGTCCCCGCTTCCTCGTCACCCCCCTCTACGACGCGGGGGAGTGGATCGGCCTCCTGCTCCAGCGGCACCGGATCCGGAACCAGCCCTTCGACGTCGCACGCGACGAGCGCCCCACCCTCCGCATCGGGGAGGAACTCGTCGCCATGGTCAGGGAACTCACCCACCCGGTGCCCCTCCCCTCCGGACCCTCCTCCCCCGAGTCCACGGCGGCGGGCCTCCGCGCCACCGCCCCGACGGAGACCGCAGGGACCCCGGAGGCGGGAGGACCCTTCCCGCCGCAGGAGGTGGCCGGGGGGGCCCCCAGCGTCGGGCTGATCCCGGACCTGCCTGAGGAAGCCGCGCCCCAGGCCTCCCAGCCTCCGGGCCAGGAACCCACCGAAGGCTTCCGGAGCGGGGCCCGCCCCGGGGAGGCCTTCGGCGTCCTGCCCTGGGAACAGGAGAAGGCCTCCCCCGTCCACCGCCTCGAGACCCCCCGGCCCCCGGAAGGGCCCCAGCCGGTGGGCACCCGCAAGCCCGGGAAGATCCCGCCCGAACTGCGGGCCTTCTGGTGGGACGCCGCGGCCATCCTGCACGACCTCGTGCCCTTCGACGCGGCGGTCCTCTGGATGGACGAGGCCGACGAATTGCGCCCCGTCCTGGGGTGGAGTCCGGGGATCCTCTCCCCGGCCCTCAAGCAGCAGATCCTGGGCCACCTCACCTTCCTGGTGCCGGGCCTGGACCAGAAACAGTTGCACCTGGTCAGCCGTTCCGCGGGCAAGGACCCGGTTCCCATGGACGGGGTCTTCCAGGCCCAGACCCACCTGCTCCTCGGCGAGGAAGGGGGCGGGAAGGACCTCCTCCTGCTCTTCCGCCTCGCGGAAAGCCCCTTCACCGGCAAGGAGACGGTCAAGACCGGCAAACTGGGCCGCCTGGTGACGGCCCAGCTCCACGAGCACCGCATCCACGAGCGCTACCACCGGGCCTTCCTCAGCGTGAGCCACCGCATCCTGCGCGCCGGCGAGGGGCGCCACCCCCAGCTCCGGGCCCACAGCCTCGGCGCGGCCAAGCTCGCCCGGGGTCTCGGGCTCTGGATGAACCTGCCCACCCTCGAGGTGGAGGCCCTCACCATCGCCGCGATCCTCCACGACGTGGGCCAGCTGCTGCTGGATCCCGCGCTCCTGGCCAGACCCGACCCCAGCGCGGAGGAACTCGCCAAGATCCGCACCCACCCGGTCCTGGCGGGCACCTTCCTGAAGGACTTCGCCTTCCCCTTCGAGGTCCTGAAGGTGATCCGGCACCATCACGAGCGGTGGGACGGGACGGGGTACCCCGACGGCATCGGCGGCACGGCCATTCCGCTGGCGAGCCGCATCATCTTTGTGGTGGACGCCTACCAGGCCATGACCTCCGGGGCCGCGGACCGGCACCCCCTGACCTCCGCCCAGGCGGTGGACGAACTGCGCCGGAACGCCGGAACCCAGTTCGACCCCGACGTGGTGGACCAGTTCTGCGCCATGATCCGCCGTCCCGAGCCGGACGAGGGCTGAAGGTCCGGAACCTCGCGGCTCCGGGGACCATCCAGTACCCTGGAAGAAGATGAGCGCGCGCCCGGAATCCGCCCCGCCCAGCCCCGCCCCGGGGAATGGCCAGGCTGCGGCCCTGCGCGGACCCTCTCCCTCCGGCCTCCTTCCCGGGCCCCAGGGCCGGAGGGTCCTCCGGAGCCGCTCCCAATCCGGCTTCATCATCTCGGTATCGCCTGCGGCGATACGCGAGGCCTCCGCATCAGGCCCCGCACCGGGATCCCCCAGCCTGCCGCCACCGAAAGCCCGCTCCCAATCCGGCTTCATCATGGCCCTGCTGCTGGTGTTCATGGTGATCATGGGGATCCTGCTGATGAAGGCGCAGCCCTACGCCATCGCCCAGGTGCAGCGTGAGAAGGAGGCGGAACTGATCTTCCGGGGGGAGGCCATTGCCCGGGCCATCCGCGTCTACCAGTTGCGGACCGGCGGCTATCCTCCCTCGCTCGGATCCCTGACCGAACTGCGGCCCCGCATCATCCGGAGGGTCTACGAAGAACCCATGAGCAAGGACGGGGAGTGGCGGAAGATCTACCAGGTCCAGCCCGGCGTCACCGGCAGCACCGCGGGCCTGCCGATCATCGGCGTGGCCAGCACCAGCGACGCCCAGGGCTACCGGAAATACAAGGGCCGGGAACTCTACAGCGACTGGATCTTCTCGGCCACCGACACGGTGCTGGGAATGCCTCAGGGGGCCCAGGTACCTCCGGTTCCCCAGCTTCCGACCGGGACCGGCAAGGATGCCCAGCCCCCGTCGTCGCCCCCGGCCGGGGACAAGAAGTAGCCTCATGCGGAGGTCCCTCCACCTTCTCCTGGCCTGGGGGCTGGCGCTCCCGCTCCTCGCGGGAGCGGATTTCCAGGCCTGGGTGCGTCGCCAGGAGGCCAAGGGCACCCGGGTCTCCGCCGGGCTATGGGACCTGGCCACGGGCAAGGCCGTGGAGGGGCACCACGCCGACACCGCCCTCGTCCCGGCCTCCACCACCAAGGTGGTCTCCTCCTATGCGATCCTCCGCACCTGGAAGCCGGACTTCCTCCTGGAGACCGAAGCCTGGGGGGACCTCCAGGGCGGCGCCGTCCGGGGGGACCTGGTGCTCAAGGGCGGGGGGGACCCCTTCCTCACCGACGAGCGGATCTGGCTTCTGGCCCGGGAGCTGAAGGCGGCCGGGGTCCTGCGGGTGACGGGCCGCCTGAAGCTGGACCAGAGCGCCTTCGACGGCCAGCGCTTTGGCAACGGCTGGGAGAACACCAGCGCCAACACCACTCCGCCCATCGCCGCCCTCAGCGTGAACTTCAACCGCGACCCCGCCGGGCGCCTCGTGGGCGATCCGGACCGCCTGGCCCTGGACACCCTCCACCGCATCTTCACGGAGGCGGGCATCGCCATCGAGGGCGGCCCCCCCAACGGCGCGCCCCGGAAGCTTTTGGCCTTCCCCTCCCCGCCGCTCCGGCAGCTGGTGGGGGACATCAACAAGTTCAGCAACAACTTCATGATCGAGATGCTCGTGAAGCGCTTCGGGGACGGCTCCTGGCCCAGGGGCATCCAGCGGATCCAGAGGTTCTACCAGGAGGCCTATGCCCTCCCCCCCTCGAAGCTGGCGATCACCGACGGCAGCGGCCTCAGCAAGGACAACCTGCTTTCCGCCAAGACCCTGGCGGTGGTCCTGCGGGGGGCCTGGCACGACTTCGAGGTGGGCCCCGAATTCGCCGCCAGCCTCAAGGTGATCGGCGGCGAGCCCTGGAAACTGCGCGTCAAGGACCCCAACCTGGCCCGCCGGGTGCGGGTGAAGACCGGCCACCTCAGCGGCGTGAGTTCCGCCTGCGGGTACCTCCAGACCCCCGACGGCAAGCTGCGGGTCTTCGCCATCCTCCTGAACGGGAACTGCCAGGAGAACGACGTGTGGGAGCAGGTGAGCCGCTGGGCGAACTGATTCCCTCGGGGGCGGGCTCGCACCCCGCGCCCTCCTCCATTGTCACCGCTCCCTCCTTCATCCGATGATCAATGCTCCCGGAGGGCCTCCATGACCACCCCCATCGCGGCGATCGTCGGCGTGGGTCCGGGCATCGGGCTGGCGGTGGCGCGGCGCTTCGCGAAGGGGGGGATGGACCTGGCCCTCATCTCGCGGGACATGGGGCCCCTGGAGGGGTTCCGGGACACGCTGGCGCCGATCGGCGGAAAGGTGCACCTCTACGAGTGCGACGCGGGGGAGCACGTCCCCCTGGCCAAGGTGTTCCAAGAGATCCGGGAGCACCAGGGAACCCCCGACGCGCTCGTGTACAACGCCTCCGTGATGAAGGAGGTGCCCGCCTCGCGGGTGAGTCCCGAGGGCCTGGCGCGTGAGTTCAGGACCAACTGCCTGGGCGCCCTGGTGAGCGCCCACGAGGTTCTCCCAGGGATGCGGAAGCGGGGGCGGGGCAGCATCCTCTTCACCGGCGGGGGCCTGGCCCTCAAACCCCACCACAAGCTAGCCAGCCTCAGCATCGGCAAGGGCGCCGTCCGGACCCTGGCCCTCATGCTGGCGGAGGAACTGGAGCCCGAGGGCATCCACGTGGCCACCGTCACCGTGGACGGCTTCGTGCAGCCCGGAACACGCCTGGATCCCGACACCATCGCCGAGGAGTTCTGGAAGCTCCACCGTCAGCCCCCGGGGGCCTGGACCCGCGAGGTCGTGCTGTCCCAGGGCTGAGGGTGCAATGACCTCTCCCCGAGGCCTCCCGCCCGGCTTGGTTCGGGTCCGCCGGAGGCGTTTTCGCGGGGGCCTCCGGGAACCCTCGGCCCCCCCGCCCTCCACGGAGCCCCCCGAGGCACACTAGAATGCGACCATGGCCGCACCGCGGGAGCGCACCGAGAAGGGGGCCGGGACCCTCACGAAGACCCGCACCGGCGCCAAGCTCAAGGCGCCGGGGATGTGGCAGGTCGTGCTGCACAACGACGACTTCACCACCCAGGAGTTCGTGGTGGCCATCCTCCGCGGGGTCTTCCACAAGCCCGAGGCGGAGGCCGTCCGCATCATGCTGAGCGTCCACCGGGCCGGCAAGGGCGTGGCGGGACTCTACCCCCGGGACGTCGCGGAGACCAAGGCGGCCCAGGTGCGGCGCCTGGCGGAGGCCCAGGAATTCCCCCTCCTCTGCACCCTGGAACCCGCCCCGTGAGCCGAAGCGAACCGCCCCCCCTCACGCGCAGCCTCCAGGGGGCCCTGTCCTCGGCCTACCAGGCCTCCCGGGAACGGCGCCACGAATTCATCACCCTGGAGCACCTCCTGCTCGGCCTGCTCTCGGACCCCCTGGCCCAGGACGCGGTCCGCGCCTGCGGGGGCGACCCCGCCCGGCTGCAGTCCCACCTGGCGGGCTTCCTCGAAGAGAAGCTGGACCCCCTGCCGGGGGAAGGTCCCGTGGATCCCATGCCCACCCTGGGTTTCCAGCGGGTGATGGAGCACGCCATCCTGCACGCCATGTCCAGCGAGAAGCCCCACCTGGACAGCGGCAGCGTGCTGGTGTCCCTGCTGCGGGAGAAGGACAGCCACGCCGTCCACCACCTGCGCCAGGAGGGGGTGGAGCGCCTGCCCCTGTTGCGCTTCCTCAGCCACGGCGCCGCCGCCGCGCCCCAGACCTCGCCGCCGGACCCCCAGGGGCCCGGTCCCGAGGCGGAGGACGGCGAAGCCCCGGTCCGGGATCCCCTGGCGGCCTACGCCGTGGACCTCACCGACCGGGCCCGGGCGGGGGGCATCGATCCCCTCATCGGCCGGGACGAGGAGGTGGCCCGGGTGGTGCAGATCCTCTGCCGGCGCCGGAAGAACAACCCCCTGCTGGTGGGGGAGCCGGGCGTGGGCAAGACCGCCATCGCGGAGGGCCTGGCCCTGCGCATCGTGGAGGGAAAGGTGCCCGAACCCCTGGCGGGTTCGACGCTCTACGCCCTGGACCTGGGCTCCCTGCTGGCGGGAACCCGCTACCGGGGCGACTTCGAGCAGCGGGTCAAGGCCGTGCTGGAGGCCCTCCGGGGCCGGGAGAAATCCCTGCTCTTCATCGACGAGCTGCACACGGTGGTGGGGGCCGGGGCCAGTTCGGGCGGCTCGGTGGACGCCTCCAACCTCCTCAAGCCCGCCCTGCAGAGCGGGGAGCTGCGCTGCATCGGCGCCACCACCTTCCAGGACGCCAAGCACAGCCTGGACCGGGACCGGGCCCTCTCCCGACGCTTCCAGAAGGTGGAGGTGGGGGAGCCCAGCGCCGCGGACACCCTCGCCATCCTCCAGGGCCTCAAGGCCCACTACGAGGCCCACCACGCGGTGCGCTTCAGCGACGCGGCCCTGGAGTCCGCCGTCACCCTCTCGGACCGCCACCTGCGCGAGCTGAAGCTGCCGGACAAGGCCCTGGACGTGCTGGACGAGGCGGGGGCCGCCCAGAAGCTGCTGCCCCCCCGGAAGCGGCGGAAGGTCATCGGCGTCCCGGAGATCGAGGCGGTGGTGGCCCGCATGGCCCGGGTGCCCGTGCAGACCGTGAGCCGGGACGACCGGCAGGCCCTGGCCCGCCTGGAGCCCGAGCTGAAGGCGGTGGTCTTCGGCCAGGACGAGGCCGTGGAAAAGGTGGCCGCGGCCATCAAGCTGGCCCGCTCGGGCCTCCGGGGCCTGGAGAAGCCCATCGGCTCCTTCCTCTTCGCGGGGCCCACGGGGGTCGGGAAGACCGAGCTGGCCCGGCAGCTGGCGCGGGTCCTGGGGGTCTCCTTCCACCGCTTCGACATGAGCGAGTACATGGAAAAGCACGCCGTGAGCCGCCTCATCGGCGCACCCCCGGGCTACGTGGGCTTCGAGGACGCGGGCCTGCTCACCGACGCGGTGCGCCGGGATCCCCACGCCGTGCTGCTCCTGGACGAGATCGAGAAGGCCCACCCCGACCTCTTCGCCATCCTGCTGCAGGTGATGGACCACGCCACGCTCACCGACAACCACGGCCGCCGGGCGGACTTCCGCCACGTGGTGCTGGTGATGACCACCAACGCCGGCGCCCGGGACCTCAGCGCCCGCCGCGTGGGCTTCGCCGCGCCGGGGAGCGGGGGTTCGGCGAAGGGCGCCATCGAGAAGGCCTTCAGCCCCGAATTCCGGAACCGCCTGGACGCGGTCCTGCACTTCAAGCCCCTGGGGGAGGCCGTGGTGCTCAAGGTGGTGGACAAGAACCTCCGGGAGCTCCAGGCCCTGCTCGACGAGAAGGGCGTGGTCCTCCAGGTGGACCCGGAGGCCCGCCGCTGGCTGGCGAAGAAGGGTTTCGATCCCGCCTTCGGCGCCCGCCCCATGGCCCGCCTCATCGAGGAGAAACTCAAGAAACCCCTGGCGGACGAGATCCTGTTCGGGAAGCTCCAGGGCGGCGGCAGGCTCCGGGTCCGGCTGGACGGAGATGCGCTGGTGCTGCGTCCCGGCAGGTGAGTCAAGGCCGCCCCCGGGATTGACCCGCGCATCCTCCGGGCGCACAGTGCTTCCAAGCCCCTGACGAAGGAGAGGCCATGGCCAGGAATTGGTACTACAGCCGCGACGGGCAGTCCCAGGGCCCCGTGCCCGAGGAGCAGCTGCGCGCCATGGTGGCCAATGGCGTGGTCCGGGGCGAGGACCTCGTGTGGGCCGAAGGCCTGGCGGCGTGGACGCCCCTGCGCCAGGTCCCCGAGCTGGCCCCGCCTCCGCCGCCGGCTGCGGTGTACACCCCCCCCGCCGCCCCCGTCCCCGCTCCGGTCTACGCCCCCGCCCCGGCCCCCGCCCCGCGGCCCGCGCCCGCCCCGGCCCCCTATGTGGCGCCCGTGGCGGTGCAGCCCGCCGTGCAGGGCGCGGTGAGCCCCGAGGCCGTCGAGGCCCTCCGGCGCACCAAGCCCTGGGTGCGCTTCCTGGCGGTCCTGGGCTTCATCGGCCTGGCCTTCCTCCTCCTGGGCGCCCTGGCCGTGATCGTGCTCAGCGCCCTGGGTTCCGCGGCGCTTCCGGGGTTCGGCGGCGCCATGGGCTTCATCATGGGCGGGGTCTACCTGGTGATCGCCCTCATCCAGTTCCCCCCGGTGATCTTCCTCAACCGCTACGCCAGCCGCATCGGGGACCTCACCGCCACCGAGAGCAGCGAGGACCTGGAGGCCGCCCTGGGCGCCCAGAAGTCCTTCTGGAAATTCGTCGGGGTCTTCACCCTGGTGATGATCATCCTTTACGTCCTCGCCATCGTCGCGGCGGTGGTGCTGGGGGCGACCGCGGGCTCGGGGCTTCTCCGGCGCTGAAGGGCCTTTCATCCGCCATCGGGGACCGGGCCGGGAGGGGTCCGGACCGGGCAGCATCAAACCACGATGCATTTTCCTCACCCAGGGGTAGACTGGGCCGGGTGACCACCCGGAGGAGGTTCCATGCGGATTCCAGGAAACCTGACAGCTCCCGCCCTGATGCTCGTGGCCCTGGGCGGGACGGCCCAGAGCCTGCCCATCGTCGAGAAGACCCTGTCCAACGGCATGCGCCTGGTGATGGTGGAGCGCCATGACCAGCCCACCCTTTCCCTGGGCTGGATGGCCCGGGTGGGCAGCGCCAACGAAGGGCCGGGGATCACGGGACTGGCCCACCTCTTCGAGCACATGATGTTCAAGGGCACCCGGACCATCGGCACCACGGACGCCCGCCGGGACGCGGAGCTGAACGCGCTCCAGGACAAGGTCCAGGCCGGGATCCGGACCGAGATGTCGGTCCTCCGGGAGAAACAGCGCCGCGGGGAGATCGCCGACATGATGGACCCCAAGGCCCGCACGCCGCGCCTGCAGCAGCTGCTGGGCGAATTCGACGCCCTCGTGAAGGAGCAGCGGACCCTGGTGGTGAAGGACGAGATGGACAAGATCTACACCCAGGCCGGAGGCACGGGCCTCAACGCGAGCACGAGCCAGGACCGGACCTTCTACATCACCGGCCTCCCCTCCAACAAGCTGGAGCTGTGGATGTGGCTGGAGTCGGACCGCCTGGCCAACCCGGTGTTCCGCGAGTTCTACAGCGAGCGGGACGTGATCCTGGAGGAGCGGCGCCAGACCCTGGAGTCCCGCCCGGGCGGGCTGGTGGGGGAGGCCTTCAACGCCATGACCTGGGCCGCCAGCCCCTACCACTGGGAGGTCATCGGCTGGCCCAGCGACATCGCCCAGGTGACCCGGGAGGCGGCCAACGCCTTCTTCGCCACCTACTACGCCCCCAACAACATCACCGCCATCCTGGTGGGGGACCTGGACCCGGCGAAGACCGTGGCCCTGGCCGAGCGCTATTTCGGGCGCATCCCCGCCAACCCCAAGGGCGTCCCCGAGATCACCACGCTGGAACCCGCGCAGCCCGCGGAGCAGCGCATGCTCGCGGAGGTCGAGACCACGCCCTCCATCCAGATGGAGTTCAAGACCGTCCCGGCGGTGCACAGGGACGCCCCGGCCCTCCAGGCCCTGGCGGGCATCCTGGGCGGCGCGCCGATGTTCATGGGCCGGCCCGGGGCCGGGGGGATGAGGCCCCCCACGGGCCGCCTCAACAAGGCCCTGGTGCTGGAGCAGAAGGTGGCCACCTCCGCCAGCGCCTTCGCCCGGGGCCAGAAATTGGGGGGCACCTTCACCCTCCGGGCCACCCCGGTGCCGGGGACCCCGCCCTCGGACCTGGAGGCCCGGCTGGTGGCCGAGGTGGACCGCGTGGTGAAGGAGGGCGTCACCGCGGAGGAGCTGGCCCGCTTCCAGAAGGCCTCCAAGGTGGGCTTCTACGGACGCCTGGAGAGCAACGCGGGCATCCGGGAGACCCTCTCCTCCTTCCTGGCCACGGGGACGCTCCAGGACTTCCAGGACGCGCCGCGGCGCATCGAGGCCATCACCCGGGAGGACGTGCAGCGCGTCGCCCGGCAGTACCTGGTCCGGAATGCCCGGAACGTGCTGATCACGACCCGCAAGGGCGGCCCGCCGGAGGGCATGCCCCGGAGGCGGCCCGGGCAGCCCGGGCAGGAGGTGAAGTGATGATCGGACGACTGACCCTCTCCCTCCTCCTGGCCGCCCTCGCGGCCCCCGCCCAGCCCATTCCGGACCGGCCGGAGAAACTCAGCTACCCCCCCGTGGCCTTCCAGGTGCCCCGGGCGAAGGACTTCAAGGTGAAACTGAAGAACGGCGTCACCGCCTTCCTGGCCCCCCACGGCAAGGAGGGCACGCCCCTGGTGCGCCTCTCCCTGAGCTGGCGCGGCGGGGCCTACCTGGATCCCGTGGGGAAGGAAGGGCTCGCCCAGATGTTCGGGTCCCAGCTCGCCCAGGGCGGCACCCGGCAGCTGGACGCCTCCAAGCTGGAGGACCGGCTGGAGGCCATGGCCGCCACCCTGTCCAGCATGAACGGCGACACCAGCGGAAACCTCTCCCTCCAGGCCCTGGACAGCGACTTCCCCGAGGCCCTGGGACTCTTCATGCAGGTGCTGACGGAACCGGCCTTCGGGCAGGACCGCCTGGACCTGGCCAAGCGCCAGGCCCGGCAGGCCCTGGGCCGGCGCAACGACGCCGTCACCTCCATCGCGTCCTACCAGATGGGCTACCTGCTGTCCGGGGAGAAGCACTTCAGCTCCGCGGCGCCCACCGCCGCCAGCCTGGAGGCCATCTCCCGGGAAGACCTGCTGGGCCTCCACGCCCGGCTCCTGCATCCCGCCAACCTGGTGGTGGCGGTGTCGGGCTCCTTCGAGCGGAAGGCCATGACCGAGACCCTCCAGCGCACGCTGGGGTCCCTCAAGCCGGGCCCGGCGGCCCAGGCCAGTCCCAAGGTCCCCGGGCCGGACTTCGCCCGCACCCCCGGCCTGTACCTCACGGACAAGGAAGCCCCCCAGGCCATGGTGCAGTGGGCCTTCCCCGGCCTGCGGCGAAGCGACCCCGACTGGCACGCCGCCGTGGTCATGAACCAGATTCTGGGAGCCGGGGGCTTCACCAGCCGGCTCATGAAGAAGATCCGCTCCGACGAGGGGCTCACCTACGGGGTGCGCACCGCCCTGGGCACCGGCGCCCACTGGCGCGGGGATCTCACCGGCGGCCTGCAGACCAAGAACCGCAGCGTGGCCTACGCCCTGCGTCTGGCCCTGGCGGAGATGGAGCGGCTCAAGGCCGAGCCGGTGGGAGCGGCGGAGCTGGCCGTCATCAAGGATGGACTGGTGGAAGCCTTCCCCACGGGCTGGGGCGGCCCCCAGGCCATCGCGGGACGCTTCGCCGAGGAGGCCCTCCTGGGCTGGCCCGAGGACTGGTGGGCCGACTACCGGGAGAAGATCCAGGCGGTGACCCCCGCGGACGTGCAGCGGATGGCGAAGAAGCTCCTGGACCCCGACCGCCTGGTGGTCCTGGCCGTGGGCAAGGCCTCCGAGATGGGGCCCGGCGACCCCGACCATCCGGGAGCCCTGAAGGATGTGGTCCGGCTGCCTTCCTTCAAGCTTCCCCTCCGGGATCCCCTGACGCTCAAACCCCTGCCCTGAGCGCCGCGGGCCCAGCGCGGACCCTCCCTCCGCGCCGGGCCTCCGGCTCCCCCATGTGCCTGGTCCTCCTGGCCCTCGACGCCCACCCGCGCTACGCGCTGGTGCTGGCGGCGAACCGCGACGAGTTCCACCGGCGGCCCGCCCTTCCGGCGGATTGGCTGGCCCCGGGGCTGCTGGGGGGGCGCGACCTGGAGGGAGGCGGAACCTGGCTGGGCCTTCGCAGGGACGGCCGCTTCGCCCTGGTCACCAACTTCCGGGAGCCCGGGCGTCCCAGGACGGGGGCCCCCTCCCGCGGGCGCCTGCCCCTGCGGGTGCTGGAGGATCCCAGGCCCCCCGCCACGGCCCTGGAAGCCCTCCTTCCCGACCTGGAGCGGAGCCACGGATGCAACCTGCTGGCCGGCTCCCCCGAGGGGGTCTGCTTCGCCTCCAGCCACGCCCCGGGCGTCCACCCTCTCGAGCCAGGGATCCACGGCCTCTCCAACCACCTGCTGGACACGCCCTGGCCCAAGGTGGCCCGGGGCCGCAGGGCCCTCGCCTCCTGGATCGAGGAGGACGGGACGCCCGAGGGGCTCTTCGCCCTCCTGGGGGATCGGCGGGAGGCCCCGGACGCCGAGCTGCCCCGCTCGGGGGTCTCCCTGGACTGGGAACGCCGCCTCTCCCCGGCCTTCATCGTCTCCCCGGACTACGGGACCCGCTGCTCCACGGTGCTGCTCCTGGGCCGGGACGGAGAGGCCCGCTTCCACGAGCGGAGCTTCGGGACCGAGGGGCAGCTCCTGGGCGAGCGCCGCTTCCAGTTCCCCCTCGAGGACTGATACGAATGGGCGTTCAAAGATGTGTAACCCCCCGCCAAGAATCCAGGACGCCAAGAAAAGGAAATCCAATATTCATGCAGTTCTTGGCGTGCTTGGCATCTTGGCGGTGAGTAGGGTCTTTGTTTGATTTGATCGCCCCTAGGTCTGAGGGGGGTGCCTCACTTCGCCCGGAGGTAGGGGGGCGGCCAGGGGGCCTCGGCGCCCAGCTCCCGGGCCGCCCGCAGGGGCCAGTGGGGGTCCCGGAGGAATTCCCGTCCCAGCAGCACGAGGTCCGCGTGGCCCTCGGCCAGGATGGCTTCCGCCTGCCCCGCCCCGGTGATGAGCCCCACGGCGGCGGTGGGGATGCCGGCCTCCTTCCGGATGGCCGCCGCGAAAGGCACCTGGTAGCCCGGGGCCACCTTCACCGAGGCGTCCGGGGCGAGCCCGCCGCTGGAGACGTCCACCAGGTCCACGCCCACCCCCTTCAAGGCCTTGGCGAAGGCCACGCACTGGGGCAGGTCCCAGCCCCCCTCCTTCCAGTCCGTGGCGGAGACCCGCACGAAGAGGGCCCGGTCCGGGGCCGCCTCCCGCAGGGCCGCGACCACCTGCAGGGGGAAGCGCAAGCGGTTCTCCAGGCTCCCGCCGAAGGCGTCGCCCCGGTGGTTGCTCAGGGGGGACAGGAACTGGTGGAGCAGGTAGCCGTGGGCCGCGTGCAGTTCCACCACCCGGAAGCCCGCGGTCACCGCGCGGCGGGCCGCGGCCCGGAAGGCGTCCAGGACCCGCGCCAGGGCCGGCCCGTCCAGGGCCATGGGCTCGGGGTCCCCGGGATGGAAAGGCAGGGGGCTGGGGGCCTCCACGACCCATCCGCCCTCCGCGGGCAGGAGGCGGGCTCCCCCGTCCCAGGGGCGCGCCACTCCGGCCTTGCGTCCCGCGTGGGCCAGCTGGATGCCGGGCACGGCGCCCTGGGACGCGATGAAGGCGGCGATCCGGGCCAGGGGGCCGATCTGGCCGTCCTCCCAGAGGCCCAGGTCGTGCGGGGAGATCCGCCCCTCCGGCGCCACCGCGGTGGCCTCCACCAGCACCAGGCCCGCCCCGCCGGCGGCCCGGGCGCCCAGGTGGACCAGGTGCCAATCCGCGGCCCGGCCCTCCTCGGCGGAATACTGGCACATGGGCGAGACCCCGATGCGGTTCCGGAATCGCTGCCCGCGCAGCTCCAGGGGGCTGAAGAGGTGGATGGATCCCTGGCTGCCCACGCGTCGCCTCCCGCCGGCGCACGCGGGGTTCCGATGCGCCGCCCAGGAGATACCATAGCCGCAGGGCCTTCCGCGGTCGGAGGGTTCCGCAGGACAGCCAGGGTCACTTTCCCGCCCCCTGCCCTCCCGGGGCGGCGGGACCTGGCTGGTGGTTCCGGGCCCATCGCGGGATCTGCCCGTGCCCTCCGCCTCTCTCCACGGTTGATCCCTTCATGTCCGACGGAACAGGCCCCAAACCCCTCCCGACCCTGCGGAAGATCCTGCTGGGCCGGATGAGCGCGCTCATGCTCGGGCTCGGGACCCTGGTGATGATCGTCTTCACCCTGGGGGTGCGGGAGGTGAACCTCCTGAACGCCCAGCGGCAGGCCGTGGTCCTCGCGGAACGGGGACAGAACGAATTCCGGCGCCACCTGAGCAAGGTGGAGGCCCTGGGCGGGCTGCTGGGCCAGCTGTGGACCGAGGGGCACTTCGACCCCGCCACCGACCGCCTGCCCGACCCGGTCCTCGCCCAGGCGGGGGGGCTCCAGACCCTCTCGGGGATCATGATCTCCCTGCCCAACGGACGCACCTCCATGCTCTACCGCGTGGGGGACTTCTGGCGCATCCAGCGCCTGTCCCCCCTCGGGGACGGGCGTTCCCTGAACGAGACCGAGGACATGAACCCCCGGGAGGGAAGGAGCCGGGGCCGCCAGGGTCACGGAGAACTCCCCTGGGATGCCCGGGAGCGGCCCTGGTTCCGGCAGGCCGAGGTCTCGGTGGGGCCCTCCTGGACCCCGGTCTATCCCGCCATGGGGGGTACGCCCTGCATCACCTACACCGTCCCCGTGCGCGGGGCGAAGGGGCAGTTCCTCGGCGTGGTGGCCATGGACTACTCCCTGGCGGCCCTGGGGGAACTCCTGAAAAACTCCCTCCCCACCCCGGGGAGCGAAGCCCTGTGCGTGGACGGCCAGGGACAGGTGCTGGCGGCCTCGGTGGCCCCCGGGAGGCTCCCGCCGATGCCGGGATCCACCCTCGCCAGGCTTCCCCAGCCGGGGTTGAAGGCCTTCTCCGGGGCCTTCAAGTCGCTGCAGGAACGGCCTGGTTCCGAGGGATCCTGGGTCTTCCGGGGCGAAGACGATCGCCTGGTGGTGGTCCTCGGCGCCTTCATGGGTCCCGGGGCCACGTGGACCCCCATGGTCTCCATTCCCTGGACGGACCTGACGCCCACCCCCTGGGGCGGCGTGGGGGTCTACCTCCTGGTCGTCCTCGTCATGTTCGGACTGGGGTTGTGGCAGCTGGCCAAGATCGCCTCCCGGGTCGCCTCCCCCCTCACCGAGCTGGCCCGGCAGGCGGAACAGGGCAGCCCCGAGCAGGTCATCACCCCCGCCTCCGGCATCCGGGAGATCCAGATGCTTTCGGAGTCCGTGCGCCGCGGCCTCGAACACGTGAGGGAACGCCAGCAGCTCAGGGAGCAGCTGCTGCGCCTGGAACGGGTCCAGCTGGCGGGGGCCCTCACCAGCGGCATCGCCCACGACCTGGGCAACCTCCTCTCCGCCGCCCGGCTGAGCCTGGACCTGGTGGAGGAGGAGCACGGAGCCGGGAACCCCGAGGCCGCACGCTTCCTGAAGGGGGCCCAGCAGGCCCTCTCGCGGGGCAACGAACTGGTGGCCTCCCTCCTGGACTTCTGCCGGAGCGTGGATTCCGGGAGGGAGCGCTTCGACCTGGGAGCCCTGGTCCAGGACCTGGAACCCATCCTGCGGGCCCTCCTGGGAAAGAGGAACGCCCTGGAGCTCCAGGCCGAATCCGTGTGGGTGGACGGCAGCCCCGTCCAGCTGGAGCAGGTGCTCGTGAACCTGGTGCTGAACGCCCGGGACGCGGCCGGAGAGCCCGGGACGGTCCGGATCCTGGTCCAGGGGGGCGAGGGAGAGGCCCGGCTGGAGGTCCAGGACTCAGGCCCGGGCATCCCCCCCGAGCACCTCCCGCGGATCTTCGAGCCCTTCTTCACCACCAAGGGAGAGGGACGCGGAACCGGGCTGGGCCTGGCCATGGCGCGCCACATCGCCGAGGAGCACGGCGGGACCCTGGAGGCCGCGAACCTCCCCCGGGGCGGGGCCCGCTTCAGCCTGCGGGTGCCCTCGGTCTCCCCGCCGGAAGGGACGGCGGGCTGAGGGCGCTGAGGGTGATCCCGGCCAGGATGAGGGCGGCCCCGAGGCCCTGGACGGGCTTCACGGACTCCCCCAGGAGAAGCCAGCCCAGCCCCACCGTCGCCACCGGCTGCACCAGCAGGCCGATGGAGCCCAGGTTGGCGTCCACGTGGCCGAGGCCCCAGGCGATGCACCACCAGGCCAGCACCTGGACCAGGATGCCGAGCCCCGCCAGGGAGGCCCAGGCGCGCCAGGGGAAGGGTCCGAAGGGATCCCCCTGGAGCCAGGCCAGGAGCCCGAAGCCCGCGAGGCAGGTCACCACCACCCAGGCCAGGGAGCGGCGCGCGCTCAGGCCCTGGCGGGCCCGGGCCAGGGCGAGGGTGAAGAAGGCGTAGGAGACCGAGGCCAGGGCCCCGAGCAGTTCCCCCAGGCCGCTCCCCCACCGCGCGCCCCTCGCGAAGCCCAGCACGCAGGCCCCGGCCAGGGCGAGGGCCAGGCCCCCCCAGGCCCGGCGGCGGAGCCGCGCGCCGAAGAGGAGCATGGAGGTGAGGGCCACCCACAGCGGCGACAGCCCCACCAGGAGGGTGGCGTTGGCGGCGCTGGTGTGCCGGAGGCTCAGGTGCCAGAGCCAGAGGTCGGAGATGAAGAAGACCCCCGCCCCCAGGGCCCAGGCCACGGGACGACCCGCCGGGGGGGCCTTCGCCGGGTCGGACCCGGCCAGCGCCAGCACCCCCGGAAGGGCGAAGAGCATGCGGTAGAACCCGATCACCAGGGGGCTGGCCGGTGCGGACCAGCGGACGAAGACCGCGGCGAATCCCAGGATGCCCGCCCCGAGGAGCAGCAGGCCCAGGCCCCGGGTGCGGCGCGCGTCCAATTGGGCTCAGGCCCCCAGGAGCGCGGCGACCGCCTCCTCCAGCACCTTGGGGTCCACCGGCTTGTGCAGGACCTTCTGGACCCCGAGGTTCTCGAGCCGCTGCTGGGCCTCCTCCTCGCGGTGCGCGGTCAGCAGGACGATCTTGAGGTCCTTCAGGTCCGGGTCCTCGTGGCAGCCTCGGACCACGCTCTGCCCGGGGCAGCCGGGCATGAGGAAGTCCACCACGAGCAGGTCGGGCTTCCGCTCCTTGAGCGCCGCCAGGACCGCGAAGACGCTGAGGGGCTCGATCTCGACGGTCTCGTGGCCCAGCTTCTTCAGCGCCGCGGCCGAGAACGTCCTGGCCAGCCGGCTGTCGTCCACGATCGCGATCAAGGCCATGGAGGGCTCCTCCGCCCATTATCGGCCCCGCCCTCCGGAAACCCAAATCCAGGCCCCGGCGGCCCGGCCCGCGCGCGGAAGCCGGCCCGGCTCAGGGCGCCCCGAGGATGGGCCGGGGCTTGGCGCGCAGGGGACCCTGGAAGGCCACGGTGCCCCCGACCAGCAGGGCCGCGGCGGCCAGGAGGAGGAACACCTGGGGCCAGGTGGCCTTCTGGGCCCGCAGGCGGGCCCGGGGCTCGCACACCTCGCCGGGGCAGAGGACCGGCTTCTCCCGGTACACCAGGGGGTAGAACAGGCAGCCCAGGCAGATCCCGAAGGCCGACTCGAAGAAGAGGAACACCAGGCAGAGGAGGCAGATGATCCCCGTGACGGGGCTGTAGGTGTTCATCCACACCATCATCACGAACATCACCCCGGAGAGGAGCACGCCGAGGATCCAGGCCAGGCGCTTGGGCTTCGCGGCCACCCACTCGGGGGTCTGCCGGCCCACGATGAGGCGGCCCAGCACCAGGGTGGGCGCGTAGCGGGGGCTGACGAAGACCCGGACCAGGAAATCGGCGAAGAAGAAGGGGATGACCACCTTGATGGGAACGAAGTTCCCCCGGAAGACGATGAACATCAGGGAGAGGAAGGTGGCCAGGAAGAGCAGGCCCGCCGCCGCCCGCACCTCCCGCTCGTTGAGCACCGGCACGGAATAGCCCTCCACCGATTCCCCGAACTGGATGATGGCCATGGCGCCTCCCGGAGGGCCCGGGGGCCCTTGAGGCGGGTACGGGGCAGGCCGGGATCGGTTGACCCGGGTGGATGGCCGGCCCGGAGCTAGCATGGGTCATGCGGCCCCTGCACGGCGCCCTGCCCCTCCTCCTGCCGCCGCTCCTGGCGTGCCCGGGCTGCGGGTCCCCGGGACCGCCCGAGACCCCCGCCGCCCCTGCCCCCTGGGGGGACCTGGCCCGGGCCGAGTGGACCGACCTGGGGCGCATCCTGGGCCCGGCGGATTTCGGCCAGGCCCCCGGCACGATCATCGGCGACCCCACGGGGGTCCTGCTCCCGGACGGACGCATCCGCCTCTTCGTCTTCGTGGAGGGGCACGGGGTCTGGCGGGCCCTGGCAACCGACGCCTCCGGCACGGCCTTCCGCGTGGAGGGACCCTGCACCCTCGTGCCCGACCCGGGAACCAACACCCAGGGAACCCCCTGGGGCGAGCCCCGGGTGGTGGCCATCCCCGGAGGCCTGCGGATGTTCTACATGCAGGACCAGGGCATCGCCTCCGCCACCAGCGCCGACCACCTCACCTGGCGCCAGGAGCCGGGCCTTCGCATCACCTCGGCCCAGGCGGGCTTCCGGGCCACCACCACGGGCAGCGTGGTGCCCACCCGGGACGGCGGGTGGCGGATGTACTTCAGCGAACGGCGGGACTCCCCCGCGGACCCCGCCACGGCCATGAAGAGCGCCACCAGCCGGGACATGCTGGCCTGGACCATGGACTCCGGGGTGCGGGTGGGGCCCGGGGCGCCCCTGGACCAGAACGCCACCGACCCCTTCGTCTTCGCCCATGCCGACGGCAGCGTCACGGCCTGGTACCTGGTTCAGCAGGCGGCGGGCAGCAGCTTCCATGGCCCCGGCGGCCTCTACGCCGCCACCTCCGCCGACGGGCTCGGCTTCCCCGCCTCCACCCGCACCTCCCTGCCGGGGGGCAACCCCAACCTCATCCTGCGGGCGGACGGGACCCCGATGATGTACCTCAGCGCCACGGATCCCCTGGGGGGGCCCGGGATCCGGGCGGCCCAGGCGAAGCGCTAGGAAAGCCCGGCTAGGCTGGAACTCCCGGGGGTCCCCATGCGCCGCCTCGCCCTTCTCCTCTGCCTCGCCCTGGGCCTCCAGGCCGCCCCGCCCCTGTTCCGGAAGGCCGGCCAGGGGCCGGGGCTCCTGCTCATCCACGGCTTCGGGGGCAACAAGGAGGTGTGGTCCGAGGTGGCCGCGGAGCTGGCCCAGGACCACACGGTGCTGAGCGTGGACCTGCCGGGGAGCGGGGGCAGCCCGGGGCCCGCGCTGGCCGGGGACCGCGCGGACTTCGGTGTCCTGGGCCGGGAGCTGGCGGCGCTGGTGCGCCGGGAGGGGCTCGCCCCCTGCGTGGCCGTGGGGCACTCCATGGGGGGCCCGATCGCGGCCCGGGCGATCCTGGAGGATCCCGGCGCCTTCCGGGGCCTGGTGCTGGTGGACAGCTTCCTGAGCGCCATCCCCGGGGCCTACCTGGACCCCACCCTCGCCGCCCTGGAGCAGGATGCCAGCACGGGCCTGACGGTGTTCTTCGACCTCATGACCCGGGGCCCGGAGCAGACCCGGCGGGTGGTGGCGGAGGCCCGCAGGATCCCCCCGGCGGTCCTCCAAGCCTACCTCCGGGCCCTGGGCCAGGATGCCCTCGGGGGCCGCCACGCCCAGCTCCACCTGCCCGTGCTGCAGCTCGCCGCGGGCCGCCGGGATCCCGCCACGGAGCCGGCCCGGAAAGTCCAGCTCGGCTTCCAGCAGCTGCCGGCCTTCGCCACCATCCACTTCCCCGGGGCCCGGCACTGGGTGATGTGGGACGCCCCGGAACCCTTCCTGGTGGCGGTGCGGGCCTTCGAGGCCGGGCTGCGGCGCTGACCCGGCCGACCCCTCAGCCCAGGAGGTCCAGGGGGCTCGCCACGCCCCGCCCGCCCCGGTTCAGCACGTGGGTGTAGATCATGGTGGTCTCCACGTCCTGGTGGCCCAGCAATTCCTGGATGGTGCGGATGTCGTGGCCCGCCTGGATCAGGTGGGTGGCGAAGCTGTGGCGCAGGACATGGGGGGTGACGGGCTTGGCCAGTCCGCCGGCGCGGGCGGCCAGGCGCACCGCCTTCTGCACGCTCTCGGGCAGCAGGTGGTGACGGCGCAGCTCGCCGCTGCGGGGGTCCTCCGAACGCTGGGCCGAGGGGAAGACCCACTGCCAGCCCCAGGCCCGGGCCGCGTGGGGGGCCTTCACCGCCAGGGCGCCGGGCAGCCAGACCGCTCCGAAGCCCTCGTCCAGGTCCCGCCGGTGCAGGGCCCGCACCTCCGCCAGGTGGGCCTGGAGCGGTCCCCGCAGGCGTTCGGGCAGCACGGACACCCGGTCCTTGGCCCCCTTGCCCTCGCGCACGATGACCTCCCGGCGCTCGAAGTCCAGGTCCTTCACCCGCAGCCGCAGTCCCTCCAGCAGCCGCATGCCGGTGCCGTACAGCAGGCCCGCCACCAGCGCCATGACCCCCTGCAGCTGGCCCAGCAGCACGGACACCTCGCCGGGGGTGAGCACCACCGGCAGCCGGCGCGCGCCCTTGGCGCGGACCACCTCCTCCAGCCAGGGCAGGTCCAGGCCCAGGACGCTGCGGTAGAGGAAGAGGAGCGCGGCCTTGGCCTGGTTCTGGGTGGAGGCCGAGACCCTGCGCTCCACCGCCAGGTGGGTCAGGAAGGCGCCCACCTCGGGCCCCCCCAGTTCCCGCGGGTGGCGCCGGCCGTGGAACAGGATGAAGCGCCGGGCCCAGTCCGCGTAGGCCTCCTCCGTGCGCAGGCTGTAGTGGCGCAGCCGCAGCTCCTCCCGGAGCCGGTCCAGCAGCCGCGGTTCCCCTCCCGTCCGCCCTTCACCGGTCTGCCTCACAAGGTCGGCCATGTTTCCCCTTTACTCGTCCCACGGATCGCCTAATTCTTTAGGAAGCCACCGGACCTCCGGGGAACCATCCAGAACGGAATCAAAACATGTCGCTTTTTTTTCGCCTGTCAACCCCCCCTCGCCGTTCGCCTAATTCCCCCCGGACCCGAACCGGATTTCCCGGCGGATCCCTCCCCCCTCCCCCCGGCTTAGGCGTACTCGCCCCCACCCCGGGCCGTCGTCTAATTCAAAGTTAGGTGCCTTGATGAACTCTCAAAACCCCTCCAAGAAAATCCCGACGGCGTTCCTCACCCTGGCATTGAATTGTTGTGGTTTGATAAGTTATGACGATGATGGGGTTGCAAGTAATCAAATTTACATGTCCAGGCACGGTGACAAAGAAATTCACTTCGCTATCCCAGATAAGGACATCCCTAGTTATCCTTCTTGGCGTCCTGGCACTCCAATTCCTCTTTCGATTGACAAGGCGATCAGTATTGGATTGAAGGAGCTTCCAAAATATACAAAAAATTCTGATCATTGGGAATTCTATGGGGTGAGCCTAACTTACCTTCATACAACAGGATCCTCTCCAGATAAATGGCTCTATCAAATCCAATTCCACCAAAAAAGGGATTCAAACATCTTGGGAATCCCGATCACCCTCAATGGTGTCCCTATTCAGGGGACTGAGCACCCGCTAGATAAACGCCGGTGGTCCAACTAAGGGGAATTTATTTATCGGCACCTAACCAGGCGTTCAACTCGGACCCAGCCGCAACTGTCTTCCAGGTTCCAATGTTCCTCTCGTCCTTCAAATCCCCAACCATCACCCGGCCTGCGGCTGGGCCGGTTAACTTGGTTCGTTAGGCCGCCAACAATGGTCCTTGTGAAGTCCTGGAAGTTCATTTTTCTGTTTGGATTCCTGATCATTGGTCAGTCGCTATTCGCGAATCCAATTATTGTGGAATCAAGACACGGTGGGCCTTCAGATTTAATTCTGTGGAAACAGGTGTTGATCGCGCTCATTGCCCTAATAATTGAATGCATTGCGCTTTTAGTCCTTCTTCGGTCAGCAACCAGTGTCAAAACCATTTCGGTCATCAAAGCCTTTCTTCTTGTTCATCTGATTTCGTATCCGGTTACCTTTCTACTGGTTAAACCCATCGGAATAGCGGCAGAGCTATTTCCTTTGGTCTTTGAGCCCTGGTTCTTAGCAATAGTCTCAGGATTAGCCGTCCGAGAATCCTGGAAGGCCGTGGTTCGTTCAAATCTGTTGAGCTTTCTTCTCGGCCTAGCAATCCCTCATCTCTGGGTTCGGGCCTTTCCGTTCTGGGTTGGGGGGTTCAGTGCGTAGCAAACTTCCTCAGGCTCTTCCATGGTTGCTGTTGGCTTTACTTGTGGGGGTTACCATTATCAAATTCCATCTGCCCACTCAACCGCTCTACGCCCATACAGTCGTGCTAAATGCCAATCGTTTCTAGTGGCGCCCTAACCCTGCGCTCAACTCGGGCCCAGCCGCTACTGTCTTCCAATCTCCCATGAACTCTTCAGATTTCTCGTCCCCAACCACCGTCCGGCCTGCGGCTGGGCCGGTTAGCTTCAACCGTTAGGCTACCCAATGAAACCTGGTTTCCCCTTCAAGAAGGTCGTAAATGCGCTGATTCCGAATGCGACTCCAACCTTGTTTGTAAAAGGGGTGACCCTAGGAGTGATCGATCAATTTTCAGCATTG
>JACQZU010000013.1 GCA_016213735.1 Acidobacteriota bacterium
CCGCACTCAAAGGCTCCCATTCTCTCTATCCGGTTTTCAAAGACGCCCGAACGACCTCGCCACGCGAACTCATCCACTCACGCCCGCACGGCGCCGCCCAACAGCCCGACCTCGATCGAACCGGACGACTAGAATAACACCGCCCCCCCTCTTCGCAAGCTCAAAATTCGCGGGTTCCGCGGGATTCCGTCACAGGGGAAGGCCGGAACGCGGCCCTCCTCGGACCCCACATTAAGGAGGATCATGGAGACATGACCAAGATCGAGAAGGCCGTCATTCCCGTCGCGGGCTTGGGGACGCGCTTCCTGCCGGCCACCAAGGCCCAGCCGAAGGAAATGCTCCCCCTGGTGGACAAACCGGTCATCCAGTACGTGGTCGAGGAAGCCATCGCTTCGGGAACCGGAAGCATCGTGCTGATCACAGGGCGCGGGAAACAGGCGATCGAGAATCATTTCGATGTGGCCCACGAACTGGAGGAAGTGCTCCGGAAGCGGGGCCGCACCGAGGATCTGGAACAGGTCCGGGGCATCGCGAGAATGGCGGATTTCCTCTACGTGCGCCAGGGCGAACCCCTGGGCCTCGGCCACGCGGTCCTCTGCGCAAGGGCCGCGGTGGGGCAGCATCCCTTCGCCCTGCTCCTGGGCGACGACGTGTTCGACGGGGAGACCCCTGCCCTGCGCAGCCTCGTGGAAGTTCACGAACGCACCGGACGCTCGGTGGTGGGAGTCCAGCTCGTCCCGGAGGACCAGGTGTCCCGCTACGGGATCGTCAATCCTCCTGCCGGTTCCGAACCGTTCTGGGCCGTTGACCAGATCCTGGAGAAACCCTCCCGGGACGTGGCCCCGAGCCGTTGGGCGGTGGTGGGACGGTATGTCCTGGATCCCGAGATCTTCGAAGAGTTGGCCCGCCTCCAGCCCGGCGTAGGGGGGGAGTACCAGTTGACCGACGCTCTGGCCCGACTTGCGGAGAAGGGGCGGCTGCTGGCGGCCCCCATTCCCGCAAGGCGATTCGATACAGGCAACAAGCTGGACTACCTCATGGCCAACATCGAATTCGCCCTCCAACGCCCCGAACTGGGCCCCGAACTTCGCCGCTTCCTGGAGACCCTGCTCAACGCCTGAGGTGCAGGTGCAGGAGCGTGACCGCCGCGGGGGTCACGCCGGGGATGCGGCTGGCCTGGCCGAGGGTCTGGGGACGGTGGCGGGCCAATTTCTCCCGAACCTCCCGGCTGATCCCCTGGAGGTGCTCCACCCGAAAGTCGGCGGGAATGTGGACGTGGTCCCAGGCGCCCTGGACTTCCAACAGGCGGGCCTCCCGCTCACGGTAGGCGTGGTAGCGCAGGTCGAAGAGCAGCAGGTCCCGCTCCAGGCCTGGGTTCCAGCCTTCCTCCACGCCGGTCATGGGTTCCAGGCCAGCCAGGATCCCGTCCACGTGTGCCACCCCCAGGTGTTGGCGCAGGAGCAATTCCGATAGGGTCATCCCACCCTGGAGGCGCAAGCCGGCCTCCTCCGACACCCGGCCGGCAGGACTGGCCGGGGTCACCCAGGTGGTGTCGCAGACCTCCCGAAGCCTCGCCCGTCGCGCCGAACGCGCGGCCACGCGGTCCAACTCCTCCGGCCGCAGGGCGCCGATCTCCCTTGCCGCCGGAAGGAGCCTCTCGTCCGCGAGGTCGCAGGCGAGGGACAGGCGCTGTTCCGCCCGGGCGGTCAGCATACGGTAGGGTTCGTCCGTCCCCTTGGTCACCAGATCGTCGATCATGACCCCGATGTAGGCCTGGTTCCGCCCGAGGACCACGGGGTCTTTCCCCAGGAGCCACCGGGCTGCGTTCACTCCGGCCACCAGGCCCTGGCCAGCGGCCTCCTCGTACCCGGTGGTGCCGTTGACCTGACCTGCCAACCAAAGGCCCTCGAAATCAAGCAGGCGGAGATCACGGCCGAGCTGAAGCGGATCGAAGCTGTCGTACTCGATGGCGTAGCCGGGACGGCGGATCTCGGCCCGCTCGAAGCCCGGCAGGCTGCGCACCATGGCCTCCTGCACCTCCACAGGCAGGCTGGTGCTCAGACCCGAGAGGTAGATCTCCTCCGCCTCCAGGCCCTCGGGCTCGACGAAGATCTGGTGCCGCTCCTTGTCGGGGAACTTCACGAACTTGTCCTCGATGGACGGACAGTATCGGGGGCCGACGCCCTCCACATGCCCGCCGTACATCGAAGACCGGTGGAGGTTCTCCCGGACGATGGCCTCGGTCCGGGCTGTGGTGTGGACGATGTGACAGGGGACTTGCGGCAGCTCCACCCGCCCGGAGAAAAAGCTGAAGGGGCGCGGGGGGTCGTCCCCGGGCTGGGGGGTGAGCCGACCGAATTCCACGGTGCGCTTGGCGATGCGCGGACTGGTCCCGGTCTTCAGGCGGCGGCCCCGGAGGCCGAGGGCGGCCAATTGCTGGGCCAGGTGGGTGCTGGCAGGTTCCCCCGCACGGCCCCCATCGATGCGCTGATCTCCCACCAGGATCTGTCCGTTCAGGAAGGTCCCGCTGGTGAGCACCACCGCGTCGCAGGAAAGGAGGGATCCGTCCAGCAACCGGACCCCCCGGACCTTCCTGCCACCGGATTCAAAGACGAGGTCCCGGGCGGCGCCCTGGCGGAGGTGCAGGCCTTCGGTGGCGTCCAGGGTGAAGCGGGCGTTCTGGCGGTAACGGGCCTTGTCGGCTTGAGCCCGCGGCCCCCGGACGGCCATCCCCCGGCTCTCGTTGAGGACCCTGAAATGGATTCCGCTGCGGTCGATGAGGCGCCCCATGATGCCCCCCAGGGCATCCAGCTCCCGAACCATGTGGCCCTTGCCCACGCCCCCGATGCTGGGGTTGCAGCTCATCTGGCCGATCTGGTCCAGGTTCATGGTCAGGAGCGTCGTCCGGACCCCGACCCTCGCCGCAATGTGGGCGGCCTCGATGCCGGCGTGGCCGCCGCCGATGACGACGAGGTGCCGCTCCACGACCCATTCCTCCCGCTCCAAACATAACCCCCTGCGTCTGTGTACCGGGGCGTCTTTATGGGACAATGCGCCCATGCGCCCGCGCCTGAGCCCCGAAGAAAGACGGGAGCGCCGCCGGAGGGCGGTGCAGCGCTCGAAGTTCGCGCTTCCCAGCGCCATCACCCTCTTTTCGGTGGCCGCTGGATTCTCGAGCGTGGTCATGTCCATCAACGCTGCCGGCGCCGACCCCTCGATGAACTTCCTCTACGCCGCCGGACTCCTCGTCGTGGCGGGCATCTTCGACGGCCTCGACGGCCGCGTGGCCCGGGCCACGAACACTGCCACCGAATTCGGCGTGCAACTCGACTCCCTGGCGGATGTCGTGAGTTTCGGGATGGCCCCCGCCCTCCTGGCGTACCGCTACGCGTTCTTTCAGCTCGGGATGGCTGATTCGCTTCTGCGCTCCGTCGGCTGGGCCGCCAGTTTCTTCTTCGTGGCTTGCGGGGCCCTCCGGCTGGCCCGGTTCAACGTCCAGGTGGGCACCGTCGATCCTCGCTATTTCGTGGGCATGCCCATTCCGGTCGGAGCGGCCTGCGTGGCTTCCGTCATCCTCTGCTGGCCCACGCCTCCCGCGGCCAAGCTTGCCGCCTACCTCTTCGCGGGGGAGCTGTTCATCGTGGGCCTCCTGATGGTCTCCACCCTCCGCTTTCCGAGCTTCAAGAAGCGCTCCCATGCTCCCCGGACCGTGATGTGGACCACGGTGGGGATCATCGCCCTCATCTCCCTCCTGATCGTCTTCAGACAGCGGTTCTTCCTGGGCTTCTTCGGCCTCTACATCCTGGTGACCCTCGGGATGAATGTCGCCTGGAGGGCCGGATGGAAGACGGTCGAGCCGCCGGCAAAGCGGGGAGAACCTGCCGAGGACGGTCCAGACCTCAGCTGACGGGGGTGACCCCTTCGGGAAGGGACAGGCCCACCAGGGCCGCGGACTTCCCGTTCCCCAGGAGCTTCCCGCCGGTTCCGGGTCCGATCGCCAGGACGGCCCCCTGCCGGGCCCCGGCCTCGCTGGTGGCCACCGTCGGGACTTTCTGGGCCGCGAGCCGCTGGATCAGGAAGGTTGCCCCCGCTTGCCCGTCCCCGGCGACTCGGTCGCCAGGAATGAGGACGAGGAGTTGTCCGTGCTGGGAGGAAACGGCCGCCACGGCCTTCCCCACGTCCTGGGGGCCCTTCACATCCACCAGGGCGATCTTGCAGCCGTTAGCAACCGAGGCCAGCGCATCCACCTTCGCCCGGGAGGTGGCGACCTCGCAGACCACCACCCAAGTGGTCCGTTCGGGCCAGTTCTTCTTGAGGGTGGAGGCCAACTGGTCGAAGTCTCCGGCGACGGCGGGGATCGCCGCAATGCAGGCCCAGGCGGCGAGCTTGGATCGGAACATGGTGGACCTCATCGGGGGGACTCCCCCTGAGAGTGCATCGGTGTTCCCGCGTCATGGCTTTAGGGAAAATTTAGGACCCTTGCGAATTTTTCATACCCCGGGGTCGTCTTCCACGGACCCTCAACCCAGGACTCCCGCGATGCACGCGCTGAGGAAATTCGCCAAGGTGCCGGCCAGCATGGCCTTGAATCCCAGCTTCGCCAGGTCTCCCCGGCGCTCGGGCACCAGGGCTCCGATCCCGCCCACTTGGATGGCGATGCTGCTGAAGTTGGCGAAACCGCAGAGGGCGAAGGTCGAAACCAGCTTGGCCTTGTCGCTGATCTGGGCGATCTCCCCCAGTTGGATGAAGGCGACGAACTCGTTGATCACCATCCGCTTGCCAAGCAGGGCGCCCACCATCCCCGCCTCGCTCCAGGGGACTCCCATCAGGAACGCGAAGGGCTTGAACACGGTGGCCAGGACGGCCTCCAGGGTGAAGGCCGGGTGAAGGGCCTTCATCAGCCCATTGACCAGGGCCACCAGGGCGATGAAGGCCACGAGCATGATGGCTACGTTGAACGCGAGGTGACCGCCCTCCGAGGCCCCCCGCGCCGCCGCGTCCAGGAGGTTGGCATCCGTGCGGGGAATGTCCACCTTCACCTCACCGGCCGTTTCGGGGGTTTCTGTCTCGGGCTCCAGGATCTTGGCCATCATGATCGCCCCGGGGGCGGTCATGATCACGGCGGTCAGCAGGTGGACAATGTCCACGCGGGCGATCTGGACGTAGGCCACCATGATGGAGCCGGACACGTGGGCCATCCCCGCGGTCATGATCGTCATCAGTTCGCTGCGGGTGAAACGGGCGAGGAAGGGCCGGATGGTGAGGGGCGCCTCGGTCTGCCCCATGAGGATCGAGGCCGCCACGGAGACGCTCTCCGCCCCGCTGACCTTGAGGAGCCGGCCCATCGCGCGCGCGGTGGCCCCCACGATCCACTGCATCACCCCCAAGTAATAGAGAACCGCGAAGATGCTCGCAACGAAGATGATGGTGGGGAGCACGACGAACGCGAAGACCATTCCCACGTGGCCGATGGTCTGGAAGCTGTCGTTGAGCACGGCGGCCCCCATGCCCTTGGGCGCGGTATCGGCGAGGGGGCCAAAGACGAAGCTTGCGCCCTCGTGGGCGTAGCTCATCAGGTGCTCGACGACTCGCCGCATGCGGTCGAAGCTCTTCCCAACGAGATTCCCCCAGAGCATCGCGCCCGCGATGGAGGCGAAAAGGCACCAGTTCAGGGAGCGGCTGCGGAACCCCACGAATCGCTGCAGGACCATGGGAAGGAACATGGCCGCCACCACGATCCATCCGAGTCCCAGGTAGGTGCCCTCCGGGCCTGCCTGACCCACCCAGAAGCCGGGCCAGGGCACCATCGCCTGGAGGCCTCGTCCGATGACCTCTCCCTTGAGAACGACCACGGCAAACACCCACTGCAGGAGAAGGGCCCAGGCCACCGTCCGCCCGTGGATCGCCTTCCGATCCCTCGACAGAAGGACTGCGAGTCCCAGGAAGAACAGCACGCCGACCAGGCCCATGAGGCGGTCCATCGAAAGGCCCTCCAAGGATCAGAGTTCGGCGTTCAGCTCGGTGATCGCCTGCTCCATGTGGAAACGGGCCCGCCCCAGGAGGCCGTCCCGCTGCATGACCAGCACCAGGGTGCAGCCCTCCACGGCTCCCATCATGAGGATCCAGTGGTTGTCCGTGCAGAAGGCCACTTGGCGCACCTCACCCTTGTCGAATTCCTCCACGGCCTGCGCGAGGTGCCGGCGGACGACCTTCTCGTAGGCCCCCAGGAGCTGGAGGGCCTCGTTGGGGACCTGGATGGTCCGGGTGCAGAGGGGCTCGCCGTCCCGATCATTGAAGGTGGCCGCGAAGGACTCCGGAACCCTCTCGATCAAGCGATCAAGGATCTCCTGGAAGGACATGGGCGACTCCTGGGCCCCATCATGCCCTTTCCGGGGGGAAGGCGCTACAGCCCCCGGAAAAGCTGGAAGGCCCAGGCGAGGGCCAGGGCGGCGGCCACCCCCGCCCGCCAACCCCAGTGCGCGGGCAGGGGGGGCCATGGACGGCCACGGATCGCCCGCCACAGATCCCAGATCGCCGCCACCGGTGAAAGCAGGACCAGGGCGGCACCCACCGGATGCCAGTGGAAGGCGCCTCCGAGGTCCCCCCTGGCCAGGGCCTGCAGGCAGCGGGTCAGCCCACAGCTGAGACAGGGGAGGCCCGTCCACCGATGGAAGGCGCAGGAGGGCAGCAACGCGGCGATCTGCTCCGACCAGGGACGCAGGAGCAGCGCGAGTGAGAACAGGCAAACCCAGGCGAGGGCCAGAAAGGGAATGCGGGGCCCCATCAGGCCCCCAGGGGGACGAAAAGGGCGAAGGCGAGGAACCCCAGCAGGCCGCAAGCGCAGCAGGCCACCAGGACCAAGTGGAGGACCACCGCCAGAATTCCCCGCCAGGCCTCCACCTCATGGAAGGCTGCGAGGCTGATGCCCCGGAGGATCCAGAAATAGAGGGCAAGGACCGCCAGGGGCAGGGAGAGCAGGAGCCCGGCGATGGGAATGTCCCCCAGAAGGCTTGCAAGGGCCCCGAGAACCCCCACCGCCATGGCCTCGGATTCCGCCGAGAGTGTCCGGCGAATCCCGCGGCCCCGCTTCAGCCCCCCCGCCAACCAGAGGCAGCCATGGTCCCAGGCGGCGTTGTGCAGCCACGCCCCGAGGAGGCCCAGGGGAACCGCGAGGAGGCCCCAGAGGAGGAGGGTTCCCGTGGGCGGGAGGCTGGGGAGTTCCGCCGCCAGGCTCCGGAGGTCCTGGATCCGTACCTCCGGATTCAATCGCACGATCAGTTCCAGGGCCCGGGACCACATGGGACCCTCCAGGGTCCGCAGGCCTTGGGTGAACAGGGACAGCTTCAGGACGCCGACGCCCCAGGCCACCAGGCCCACGGGCACCCGAAGGAGGAGCATTCGACCGAGGGCGGGGCCCCAGGGGGGATCCGCCTGGGCCACCGACCGGAAGCCCACCACCGGATGCAGGGCCCTGTCCCAGAGCAGACGGGGGGTGATCAGTCCCATCCAGCCTCAGCCCCGGTCCGAGGACCGCCAACCATCCGGGGAGGAGGGGGAACCATTGGTCACTTTTTCAGGAACAGTTTTTCGAATTCCCGGATGGCCTGGGGATCCCCCTCCCGCCGGAGGGGTCCGAGGAACTCCCGGGGATCCACCGCCGCGACTTCTCCGAAGGTGGCGACGTTTCCGTTGATGTAGGCGATGAACTCGTCCTGCCGCTGCCGGATGTAGCCCCGGAAAGGCCTTGCGACGATTCCCAAAAGGGCACTGTCCAGGGCCGTCCAGGTCTGGAGATGGCTTTCGAAGCCCTTGGGGCCTTCCCAGTATCGGTACACGGTGAGCATGCGGGCACTGACGGCGAAGGGAGTCTTGAGCCGCCCCTGTTCGGCCCGTCCCTCGACGAAGTAGACCCTTAAGCCCGGACGATGGAACAGAAGGTGCATGGTTCCCCGGAGTCCCCGGGTGTCGTCGATGCTCCAGGCGCCCCCCGGGTGCAGGAAGGCATAGAAGGAGGGAACGAACTGGCAGTGGCGCCACATGGCGGCCCCCAGCCGGGGATGGTCGAACAGTTCCTCCATGGCGGCCAGGCGCACCCGTTTGGGAGCCGTCCGGGTCTCGAAGACGAAATCCGCCTTGCGGACAATGTCTTCCGCGAGGGCCCGTTCCGGAGGCTGAAGCTGGTCGAAGGGGACCTGGCCCGCCAGGGGGAACCAGGCCACCAGGAGACCCGCCAGGATCATGCGCATGGAGCATCCTCGGAGAACCGGGGGGGTGGGGTCCCCCGGGAAGGACAGGTTCTCATCTTCTCCCCCACCTCCAGCCGATGAAAGGGAGGCATGAATGCTCCTGAGCGAAACCCGCCCCTCACCCCCATGGAAAAGTTCCGGGGGCTGTTGAGCGCCTTTGAGGATTCCGAGGCAGGCCGGGAAGGCCTGGCCCGCGGACTCCAGCAGGTGGGGCCCCAGGGGTTGGGGGAGTTGGGAGCCCGGCTGACCCGGCCCGGCACCCCCCGCACCCTGAAAAAAGCCATTCTGGCCCTGGTCTCAACTTTTGACTGGCCCGAGTGGGGGCCTCTCCTGGCCACGGCCATGCAATCCGAGCAGGACCTGGGGATATTCGACCAGGGGATCGCGGCCCTGGCCTCCCTCGGAACCCAGGATTCGGCCAAGGCCTTGGACCACCTGTCCGGCAGCCTCGGTGAAGCCCAGCGGCAGCTCATCCTCCAGCGGGAACGCTCGCGCTTGGCCATGCATCAGCCCCTGGAGTTCTACCTTGCGAGGCTCCTGGAAGGTTCGGGCAACCCGAAATCCGCCCGGCAGGCGGCCGGGGTTCTGGCCGCGAACCTGGATGACCGGTGCCTTGAGCCCCTGCTGGCCGCCCTCCGGAAAGGGAACCCCCTGACCCGAAACCTGTCCCTGAGGCTCCTGGACGCCTTTGGGTCGGCCGAGGTCGGGGCGGCCCTGCTCGAACGGCTCGACCAGCTCCGCCAGTCTTTCGAAGATGCCAGCCTGGGGCAGGGAGAACGGGACCAGGCCTCCATTCAGGTGGCGGAGCTGGCGGAGGCCCTGGCGAGGAGGTGTCTGGGGGGTCTTCCCCCGGGCCGGGACCGGGTGGTCGCGGTCTTCCTGGGGTGTTTCAGGTCCCGGGCGGGCGGGTCCGCCCTCCAAGGGGCCTTGGCCAGGCTCGTGGAGCCGGGGGATCAGGAAACACAGGGCGAGATCCTGGCCGACCCGGATCCCCGGTCCAGGATCCGGACCCTGAACGCGATCGGCGTGCGGGAGGAGGACGGCTTCGCCCCCTTCTTCCTCAAGGCCGTGGAGGATCCCTTCCTGGATGTGGCCCACACGGCCATGCACCATCTCGACAGGCTTCCCTCCGGGTTCGGGATGATCATGGATCTGTTCCATTCTCCCCAGGCAGACCGGGTCCGGAGGGCGATCCAGGTGTTCGGGGAGAACCGGTCCCGGGCCGCCGCGGAGAACCTGATGGCCTTCCTGGCCCAGGAGACCCGGGACGAACTGCTGCAGGAGGCGGTGGAAGCCCTGGGAGCCATCGTGCATCCTCCGGCCGCCGGTCCCCTCCTCGAGATGCTCCATGATGGGAAACCCCTGAACCTCCAGCTGGCGCTGACCCGCGCCCTGGGGGGCATGGCGACCCCCGAGGCCTGCCTCGGCCTGTTGGACCGGGCTCCCCGGCTGAAGATCCCGCAGGTGCTGGGGCTGGCACTGGAAGGTGTGTTCACGGCCTTTCCATCCTTCGCCCGACCTTTCCCCCTGGACCGCATCCCGGACTTGTTGGGTCTGGCGGAGCGCTGCTTCGACGAACGGGAGGGGGAAGGACAGCGCCTCCGGGCCATCTTCGCCCTCCAGGACCTGTTCGTGCTGGACCGGGCCGTCTACGAGCGATTGAAGGACCGGGTGTCGGATTTCCTCTCGGAGTTGCGCACGTCACCCTCCTGGGACCGGGAATTGAACGACAAAGTCGCGGGAGCCATCAAGGAATTCGGTCGAAGGGCCCTGAACCTGTCCCGGCTGGAGGATCGGGAGCGAAGCCTGGTGGGTGCATTCAAGAAGCTCCCGGCGGGCGGGCAGACCCGGGTGGATGGACTGCTCCAGCTTCGCGATGCCCTGCTTGATCCGGAATTGATCCTCAGAAAGGAGCTGGCCGGAGAACTGGCCCGTTTCATCCGATCCGAATTGGAGGCTCCCGGGAAGGAGTGGCGGGAAACCGCCCGGCTGTGCGAGATCGGCGGCTTGACCGGGGAGGCCCTCCTTGTGGAGCCCATCCGGGAGGTCTTCATCCGTGCCACGGGCCTGGGGCTGCGGGCCGCGGCCAAGGAAGCCCTCCTCCGCCTAGGCCTTTCCGAAGGGGAGATCCACACCAGGGCGCCCATCAAGTCCATCCTGCTCCTCGAACCGAGCGGGTTCTTCCGGAAGCGTCTCCTGGGGGTCCTGGAGGGACGTGGATTCAGGGTGGCGCAGGCAGGGGACCGCCAGGAGGCGGAGTTGGCCCTGCGGAACGAGCCCGTGGATCTCCTGGTGAGCGAATTCCTGGATGCCTCGGGTGAGATGGGGGGCTGGCTGGAAGAGCAATGGCGGACCCGACGGATCCGCGACCTGGTCCTGGCCACCACCGCCAGGTCCCTGGGCCCCCTGGGAGAGGCGCCGTGGCTCCTGGGCGTGCTGTTCAAGCCCTTCCAGGCCGAACGGCTGCTCGAGATCCTGGAATCACCCTGAGGTGCCCTTCTCCCGCGATGCCCTATGATGGAGCGGAACCCGAGACACCGATGACCCTCCCGTTCCCGAGGCACGCGACCATCGCCAGCCTGTGGCTGGCCGCGGCCATGGCCTTCGCCCAGGAGCACGGGGTGGCGGAGCGCCTCTACCTCAGCGGGGACAGGGCCTACGCAGCCCGATCCTTCGCGGAAGCGCTGGAATCCTGGAACCAGGTCCTCCAACAGGAGCCCCGGTCCCCGTATGCGGCCCGGGCCCTGTACCGGATCGCACGGCATCACGCCGACGAAGGGCGGCCCCAGCAGGCCCTTCCCCTCATCGAGAAACTGAAATCCGAACATCTGTCGAGTCCCTGGGCGGGGGAAGGAATGCTCTTGCGGGGCTCCCTCCTCGCGCAGGCCGCCCGGCGACCCCAGGACCTGCGTGAAGCCATGGGGGAGTACCACCGCGTCCTGGACCTTTTCCCCGATCTCCCGTCGGCCCCGGAGGCCCATGCAAGGCTGGGACAAGCCTGGAAGGATCAGGGCTCCTGGGGCCGGGCCCTCCACCATTTCCTCGAAGCCTCCCGGCTGGATCCCCGTTCCCTGGTGGGCCTCCAGGCCACCCTTCAGGCCGCCGAACTCCTCGACCTGACCGGCGACCTTCAAGGCTGTCTGAGGATGCTCCAGCGGGTGCGGGATCTCGGGCCAGGTACCGCCCTCGCGGAGGAGGCGGGATGGCGGCTCGCCGTGCGCATCCGCCACCGGCTGTTACGAGGGCCCTTGCGCTCCGAGGGCCCCTGGCCCGGGGGGCGGACGAAGTGGCTGAAGACTCCGACGCTCCTGGCCACGGGCCCCAAGGGGGAACTGTTCATCTACCAGGACGACCTCGACCGGGCGGCCGAACTCCGGGGTGACCAGCTTGTCCCCGTGGGGCCCACCGGGCGCAATGCCAAGGCCATGGTTGCGGGCCCGGCCGGGTCGCCATGGCTCGTGCTTTCCAAGCAGCCCGTCCTCCGGGACGAGGGGGTGCTGGGGACGGCGGGGCCCGCCGCCCCCGGCGGGGCCTTCATGGATCGCTGGGGAACCCTCTGGCTTTCCGATGCGAAAAACCCGTCCCTGCTCCTGGTGGCTCCCGACGGAAGCAGCCGCTCCATTCCTTCCCCCACCGCCGTGGCCCTCGCCCCTCTGCCCGGCGGTGCGGCCGTTCTGGCCTCGGACAGCAACCGGAGCCTCCACTTCATCAACGCCCAGGGACAACCCCAGCTCACGGTCCCCTACGGCAAGGATCTCAGCGGGCCCTTCCGCAGCGTTCTTTCTCTCTGCTCCGATCCTCTGGGGCACATCGCGGCCATCGTGGACGGCGGCGATTTCGAGGGTGTGGTGCTCTGGGGCCCCGACGGGCAGGTGCTCCGCTCCGCCACCTGGAAGAGCCTCGGCATATCAGGGAAATTCAGGGCCATCGCCCTGGACCGCGCGGGGGGCATCCTTCTGGCGGACCGTTCCAACGACCTCCTGGTGCGGCTGATCTGACCATGCGTCCCCTGCTGCCTCGCCTCCTCCTGTTCACCCTCCTGGGGATCGCCGCCCGGTCCCAGGACCCGGCGCTCCAAGAGGCCCACCAGCAGGCCAAGGCCCTGTGGTCCAACCAGGGGGACCGGGAAGGGGCCTCGGCCAAATTCGAACACGTGGTCGCCGCCCTGAGCCCCAAGGGCAAGGACCTGGCGGATTCCTGGCGCCAAGTGCTCTGCGAGGCCCTCAACTGGCTGGCCGTGCTGGATGATCGCAGCCCCGCCCAAAAGGCCCGGGCCCTCCAGAACCTCGAGGCGATCCTCGACCTGGATCCGGATTTCGAGATCGACCGGAGCCTCACCCCGGCCCGACTCCAGGCCCAGTTCGACGGGCTTCGGGCCACCCGCCTCGTCAAACTTCGGCTGGTGCTTCAGCCCGAGGGGGGGAGCCTCCTCATGGACGGTCGGCCCACAGCCCCGGCACCATCGAAATTCGTTCCCCTGGGGGACCACGTCCTGACCTACTCCAAGCCGGGATTCGCCCCCGTCGAGAAACGCCTTCGGGCGGAAGCCAAGGACACTCCTTCCGTGGAGTTCAACCTCGTCCGGACCAGTTCCACCCTCCGCCTCCACCTGAGCCCCGTGGGTACGGAAGTGCTCCTGGACGGGCGAAGCCTCGGCCGGGCCGGGGGCTCCGCGCCCGCGGACCTGGCCCCCCTTGCCGCCAAGGCGGGGGTGCGTCTGGAGGATCTGAGTGGCCCGTTCCTCGTGAGCGAACTCAAGCCCGGCCGGCACATCCTGGAATTCCGGGCCCCCTGCCACCGACCCAAAAAAGTGGCGATTCCCGAGGAATACACCCAGACCTTTCAGGACGTCACCCTGGAACCCTACGGCCTCGAATCATCCAAGGGCGCCCTCTCGGTGAGCAGCGCGTGGGAGGGGGGGGAACTCTTCCTCGACGGAACGTCCCGCGGAACGCTGCCCCAGCAGCTTCCCCTCTGCCCGGGGACCTACCAACTGGAAGTCCGCTTCCCCAGCGGGGGTTTCGCCCAAACGCTCGAAATCCAGGACGGCAAGACCCTTCCCGTCCTGGCCAAGCCCAAACCGCGCCTGGCCTTCGTGGGAAGCGAGGCGGACCCCTCCCTGCCTGGGATGGCGCGCCTCCTTCAGCAGGCCTCGACGCTCGGGGGGAGGCTGACCGAGCTGGCCTACTTCCTGCGCGCCGGCGAGGAAGGGCCGAGGGAAATCCTCGCGCGGCTCCGGGCGGCCCGGGGCGCGGAATTGTTCCTCCGGTTCGCCCCCGGCCGGGAAGGCGGTCCGAGCCTGGACGCCGTGGTCTCCACGCCCGAAGGGGAGGAGGAACGCCTTTCGCTGCGACCCCTGGAGCAGGACCCCCTGGGGGCCCTGGCGGCACGCCTGAACCGCTTTCCTTCCCTCGAACAGAACTGGGGCGGCATCGTGGTGGCCGACTTCCCCGGGGAGAAGGGCCCGTGGGTGCTCCAGGCGGAAGAAGCGGCGCTTCGGGCAGGCCTCCAGGTGAACGCCTCCCTCCAGGAGGTCAATCAGGTTCCCCTGGCTTCAGCCGCGGATTTCCGGGCCGCGGTGGATCGGGCGCAGGGGGAGTCCCTGACCATCGTCCAAGGAGGGAAGACCTTCAAGGTGCCCCTCACATTGGCCCCCGTGGAACTCCCCGTGGCGGATCCCCAGTTCAGCTACCCGGCGGTCCTGGCCACCCTCCGCCTCAAGCTCCTCGGGGCCAAGGGGGAGGCCGCAGCCCAACTGCGCTTCCAGCAGGCGCTGGCATGGATGCATTTCCGGAAATGGGAAAAGGCGGTGGAGGCCCTGCGGGAGATCCGAATGACTTCCCTCCAGGGGGTTTCCCAGGGAACCGTGGAGTACTACACGGGCCTGTGCCTGCTCCGGCTGGGCACCACCTACATCCCCGAGGCCATCCAGGCCTTTACCCAGGCCCAGCGATACCCCAGGGCGACCCTGTTCGGACCCGACGGTCCTTCCGTGGCCCCCCTGGCGAAACAGGCGGTCGAGGATCAACGTTTGAACTAGGAGGCAGACATGGGCAGCATTCCGCGGGGGCAACGGGGCGAAGGGAAGGTGGGCTGCATCGCGAGCCTGATCGTCTTCCTTCTGGTGGGGGCGGCCGCCGCCAAACTTGTCCCTTATTGGTGGGATGTGGATCAACTCGCGAGCACCGCGGATGAACTCGCCTCCCGGGCGGGCACGATTGCTCCGGCCGGACAGGACGCGCGGGAGACCATCAAGGCCCAATTGCTGTCGAAGGCTCGGGAGCAGAACCTCCCCGAGGCCGCCAAGGCGGGCGCCATCACGATCTCCATCCAGCAGGGGGCGGATTTCGGGGGGATGTGCACCATCCGGCTGAACTTCTCGCGGAACATCGACTTCTACGGCATCACCAGCTACACCTGGACCACCGACAAGACCATCTCCAAGCCCTGGGGCCGCTACTGAAACCGCGCGCGGGGCGTTGCCAGGGGTGAGGGGAAGCGTCACCCTTGGGAATGCTCCTGTCACTTCCGAGAGACACGCTTCCGGAAGGACGGGGCCTGGGCTTCGTCCGGATCCCCGGGTCCAAATCGGCCACGAACCGCGCCTTCCTGCTCGCGGCCATCAGCCCCGGGGAAAGCCTCCTGGCGGGAACCCTGGAAGCCGAGGACACCCGGTGGATGCAAGAGGCCCTGGGGTCCTGCGGGGTTCCCTGCGAACGGACGGCTGAGGGATGGCACATCCGGGGGGGAGCGGCCCCCCGGCCGGAGAGGCCGATTTGGGTTGGAGCGTCGGGCACCACCCTGCGCTTCCTGCTCCCGTGGCTGGCCTGGGCGAGCCGGGCTCCGGTGGAAATCCGCGGAGAGCCCCGCCTCTTCGAACGGCCCCTGGCCCCCCTGGTGCAGGCCCTGGCTCCCTGGGGAGTGGAATGGAGGCCCCATGGTGAGGGAGGAATCCTTCAGCCCGCCCCCAACCCTCCTCTGCGTCTCGAGGCGCGCGTCGAGGCCGAGCTGAGCAGCCAGTTCCTCTCGGGCCTGGCCATGACCGCGGCCGGTCTACCCGGAGGGGGCCGACTCTCCTGGGAGGGGCCCGCCGCATCCGCCAGCTACCTCCGCCTCACGGCTCAATGGCTCGAATGCTTCGGCTGCCTGAGCAGCCTGGACCCTCACCAATGGGAGATCCCCGGGGGTTGCCTCAGGGGGAGCGAGGTACGGATCCCCGGCGACTGGAGCGGTGCGGCCGCCTTCCTGGCGGCCGGGGCCGCCACCGGACGGCAGGTCGAGGTGGGAGACCTGGACCCCGAGGATGAACAACGGGACAGGGATCTCCTCGGATTCCTCGAGAGGGCCGGTTGCACCGTGACCGCTGGCCGAGGTCGCGTCCGGGTCGCGGGGCCCCTGTGCAGGGGCTTCGAGGAGGACCTGGAGGCCTGCCCCGATCTCGGTCCGGTGATGGCGGCCCTCGCCGCCCTGGCCCCGGAGCCTTCTGTCCTGACGGGCCTCCAGACCCTCCCCCACAAGGAGTGCGACCGGCTCGAGGCCTCGGCGGACCTCGTCGCCTGGCTGGGAGGGAGGGCCCAGGTGGTGGGGGGCCACACCCTCAGGGTCCAGCCGGGCAAGCCTCCCCCGGAGCGGGCCCCCTACGACCCCCGCCACGACCACCGGATGGCCTTCGCCGCCGCCGTGGGTGGCCTGCGGCATGGGGGCGAACTCCTGGATCCCCACTGTGTCGGGAAGACCCTGCCGAATTTCTGGGAACTCTGGGCCGGCATGCTTCGGGGCGCTCCATGATGCTCCGGGCCGCCTGGCTCGGGTCCTGGCCGGCACCCTGGCCCTTGGGTCGCGGGCGGCGCTGGGGCGACACGGCCTGGACCCTGGCGGCCCTCTCCCAGGCCTGGCTGGGTGGAGGCCGGGAGGGGCGCTGGCCCGTCTGGAGGTGGGGGGCCAAGATCCCCACGGGGCCACGCCCGGCAGAGTGTCCCGACCTATTCGAAGCTCAGCCTCCCAGGCCCTGGGTCGCGCTCCTCCGCCACGGAAGTTCCGGGGTGGATCCGGGGCTGCGGGGCGCCTCCGAATCGGAGTTCCAGGCCCAGTGCTGGACGGCCCTGCTCGAGGGCGATGCCCTCCCCTGGCTGGCCGCCGGGTCCGTGTTCCTGGACCGGGACACCCGGGCCCGCTGGATCCCTTTGATCGGGGCCGTGGACGCTGAGGGGACCCTGCACCTTCCCCCCTTCCTGGACATCCTGGTTCCGGAACCCCTTCGGAGCCTGCCGCCCACCTGGTGGGAAGGTCTCCTGGGCTCCATGGGCGGGGACGGACGAATGATTCCCACCGGGATGCCACCCCCCGAATTCGCCCTTCCCGGCCTCCAGGAGCTGCTTGGCCCCCTGGCCCTCCCGGCCCTTCCTCGGGAGGTCCGCAAGGCCCTCCCCGCCCATTCCGTCCAGGACCTCCCCGGCTTCGGGGTGGTGCTGGAACCTGGGTTGCGGGCCTGGGCACGGGCCCCGGGCGCCAGCCCCTCCGCGCTCCGCGAACTGTGTCCCGAATCCCTGGCCTTGGGGGATGCCCCTGGACCAGGCCTCAGGGAATTCCTGGAGGGCAGGCCATCCCCGGCGGGGACAACCCCGGAGGGATGGGGTCCGTGGCTCGAGGGGGAGCTCGCGGGAAACCGCCCCGGAGAAGCCCCGGGAAGCAGCGGCCATCCCACCTGGGATCGAATCCGCGTTCGCTGGGGCGGGAACTTTCCCGACAGCTCCTCCGGCTATCCCCCGGCCCCCTCCGGACTCCATCCCTGCGCGGACCCCTTCCACTGGATGGCGGTGGGGGAGCGGGCCTTCCTCTCCGATCACGACATGGCGGCGGCCCTGGAATCGTTCGCTTTGGCCCATGCGCATTTCATCCGGCTCCGCAGCCCCTTCTGGGCCCGGCGGGCCGCGGCCAACGCCGCCCATGCGGCCCTCTTCGGGGCCAGGCTCGGCAGCCTTCCCTCCTGGATGAAGGCCCAGGGTCCTTTGGAAAGCCCGGCTCGGGAATTCGACGAAGCGATGCTGGAGCTGGTCCAGGGACGGTGGGAACGGTCGGTGCGCATCTTTCGCGGCATCCTCGAGGACCACCCCGAACACTTCCCGGCTTGGTGGGGCCTCGCCCAGCGAGGGCTGGCCGCCGGAGACCGTTCCCTCGTGGAGGAATGCCTTCCCCACATCACCAATCCCTACGCCCGGACCCTGGCCGAGGCCTGGCTCGGGGACCTGTCCCCGGGGCCGCCCCCGGGCATGGATCCCGAACACGCCCTCGTCTGGCAGCTTCACCGCACCCTCCGGGGCTTGGGCCCGGAGGAGGCCTTCTGGGAGGCCTGGCGGGCCTGCCCCAACCACTGGCTGCGCCTGGAGGAGGGGTTGCTGCTGCTGGAGCGTCTTCCGGGACAGCGGACGCCGGAACACCTTCTGTCCCTTCAAGACCTCGCCGGTCGCTCCGGCTCCACCCACCACCTGGAGCGGCTCAGGGCCCTCTGGCCTGCCGTCCTGGAACCGGGCCCGGAGCTGGATCCCCATGACCTGGTGCGGGACTGGATCCGTCGCCGGGAGCTTCCCACCTGGATCCGGTTCGGAGACCCGCCCACCGAACTGGCCACCCCGCTCAGGCCCCCCGAGGCTCTGTGCGCCCGGGCGGAGGCGGAGCCCCACCTCGCCCCCATGGAATCCGGAGGGAGGACCTGGTGGGGGTTTCCTCTTCACTGGGAGGGGGCCCCGGTGGCCACCGTCCTCACGGAGCTGCCGGCCGGACAACCCGTGGCCCCCGCGCTGGACCTGGCCCTGCTGGCCCCATGGCTGGCGAGGCTGAGCGCCGTCCGGCCCGTCGAGGCCCAGCCCCGGGAGACGGGGATCCTCACCGATGGATCCGAACCCATGGCGACCCTCCTGGCCGAATGCGCCCGGGTGGCCCCCACCGAGCTTCCCGTGCTTCTCCTCGGGCCCACGGGTTCCGGAAAAGAATTGGTGGCCCGGGAACTCCACCGCCTCTCCGGCCGCCTGGGCCCCTTCGTCGCCGTCAACTGCGCCGCCTTCGCGGAAGGGGTGCTCGAGTCCGAACTGTTCGGCCACGTGAAGGGAGCCTTCACTGGAGCCGAGCGGGAGCGGCGGGGCGCCATCGAGAGTGCCCAGGGGGGAACGCTCTTCCTGGACGAGGTGGCCGACCTCACCCCGCGGCTGCAGTCCCTCTTCCTCCGCGTGCTGCAGGAACGTGAGGTTCGCCGGGTAGGCTCCGACCGCACCCACCAGGTGGACGTGCGTTTCCTGGCGGCCACCCACAAGCCCCTGGAGCGTCTGGTGGAGCAGGAGGCCTTCAGGCAGGACCTCTGGTACCGATTGCGGGGCTCGGTCCTTCAACTGCCCTCGCTGCGGGAGCGCCGCCACGAGCTTCCTTACCTCCTCCCCCGCCTGGTGGGAGCCATTTCGGCGCGTCTGGACCGGCCCACGCCCCCCATCGCCCCCGGACTCGGCAAGGCCCTGGCCCGCCTCCCCTGGCCCGGAAACATGAGGGAGCTCATCCACGCCACGGAGCGCGCCCTGCTGCGCTGCGGCGAGGGCCTGCTTTCCCCGGCCCACTTCCCCGAACTCCGGGTCCCCAGCGTCGAGGAAAAGGGTTGGGTGGAGGCGACGAGGGACTTCCAGCGGCGCTTCCTGCTGGACGCCCTTCGCCAGCACCAGTTCCGGGTCTCGGAATGCGCGGAAGCCCTGGGCCTGGCCCGGCCGGCCCTCTATGTGGCCGCCCGGCGGCTCGGGATCGACCTCCGGGCGGAGAAGCCCCGGGTCCGGAAGCCGCGGGCGCCCCTACCTTGATTTCCGCCAATAGACCCCGATCCCGTCGATCTCCTGGATGGGGTCGGCAATGCCCTCCGCCGCACGAAAATCCGAGATGGCCCGTTTGCAGGCGGCCACGGCCCCGTAGTCGTCCACGATGACGAAGCCGCCAGGGGATACCTTGGCGTACAGGTTCTTCAGGCCATCCATGGTGGATTCGTACATGTCCCCGTCCAGGCGCAGGATCGACAGAGACTGGATGGGGGCCCTGGGGAGGGTGTCCTTGAACCAGCCCTTGAGGAACACCACCTGGCCGTCCAGCAGCCCGTACTTGGCGAAATTGGAACGCACTTGCTCGAGGGAAACCGCCAGGGGCGTGAAGGTGTGGTGCTGGTCCCCCCGGTCCGCGGGGTAGCGCTCCGGATCGGGTTTCGGCAGTCCCTCGAAGGAATCCGCCACGAAGACGCGCCGGTCGCGGACGCCGTGGGCCTCCAGGATCGCCCGCAGGTAGATGCAGGCGCCGCCCCGCCAGACGCCGGTTTCGATGAAATCACCTGGGACGCCCTCTGCCAGCACCCGCTCGGCCAGTTCCCGAAGGTTGGCCATCCGCTTCTGGCCGATCATGGTGTGGGCCACGGAGGGCCAGTCGCGTCCTCCGGCGCGGAGAGCCGGGTCGAAGACGCCCCCCGACCAAGGATCCTGCGGCGCGTCCTCGTAGATGAGGTTCAGGAGGCAGCGTTCCATCAGATCCAGGTAGAGGGTTCGGGTCCGGGGGTCGGGGGACCCGGAGGAGTCCGGTGCCTTCCTCCCCGCCGGGGAAGCGGCGGGGGGTGCGGGCGCATCCCCGGCGCGCCGGCCGAAGGAAAGGGCCAGTCCCCGCTCCTGCGCCGTCAGGGCCCGCTTGCGCAGGACCACGTGCATGGCGTCGATGGCCCGCGGGGTCCGGACCAGCTCCTCCTGCCCCATGCCCTTCCCCATGAGCTGCTTCCCCAGTTCGCTGGGGATGTAGGTCAGGGACTCCAGATCGAAGCGGGCCTCGGTCCACCCCAGGTACCAGAACCAGTCGGTGTAGTAGAGCCAGCTTCGCTCGTTGAAGGCGCGGAGGTGCGTCGGATCCTGCCAGGCGCCGTGGCTCAGGTCGTAGGGCACCTGGATCCGGAAGCGGCCCCCTTCCCGGAGCAGGACCAGGCAATTGCCCATGGCCGAGGGGAGGTCCGGCAGGTGCTCCAGGACGTCGTTCGCGAGGATTTCCTCGAAGGACCCGGGGAGCAGTCGAAGGGGACCGAAGCGGGCCGTGGCGTGGACCCGTGCGCTGTCGAGGGGCTGGCAGAGGTCCAGGAGCAGGTCCGGCCCCCAGAAGGGATTGAAGTCCGCGTTGAGACAGTCGGCCCGCCAGTCCTTGCCGCTGCCGGCGTTGAGCACGGCCGGCACGCGGGGAGCGGCCGGGGATTCCTCGGCGGCCTCCTGCATCATCCTCGCCAGAAGGTACGCCTCCGGCCGGGCGGAGATGCAGGCCAGGGCGCGCTCTTCGAGATCCCTCCGGGCCCCTTCGTCCCGGACCAGCCCCGCACACGCCTCGGCCAGTTCACCGTAGGGCACCGCCCGAAGGCCTTCCTCGAGGTCCGAGTCCAACTCGGTCCGGGGTCCCTTTTCCGTGACCACGGCCTTGCGGTTGGCCATGAGGTAGGAGACCCGCACCACCTCGAAAATGCTGGTTTCGTAGAAGTGGAGGTTCAGGACCACCTTGGCCCGGGCGATGAGGGCGTCCCGCTGCGGGCCGTAGACCCCGAACACCGGGTGGACCCGGAGTCCCGCGCGCTCGAGGGCCTCCAGGACCTTCGCCCTGCGCGGGTTGATGGAACCATAGAAAAGCACGTCGATGTCCTGCTCGGCGGCGGATTGGATCCGGGTCATCTCCGGGGCGTATCCCACGGGCACGCATCGCAGTTGAGCCTGGCACCCCGCCGCCCGGAGTGCCTCGATGTTCCGGGGGCTGTAGTCCCAGACCTCGTAGGACCCCGCCAGGGTCGAGAGCCGTCTGGTGAGCTGGGGATTGGCCTCCCCCAGCTGCTCCAGGTTGTAGAGGATGGAACCCTGGGGCAGCCCCCGGAGGGCTTCGTCCCCCAGGAGGTGCCAGCCCAGGACGAGGTTGGCCGCGCTGGCATCGAATTCGTTGACCGCCACCCGGGCCGGCAGGCCAACCTCCTCGAGTCCGGATCGGAGGGTTTCGGCGATCTCCCGGAAGGCCTCGGAATGGGGATAGCCCTCCGGCTTGGCCAGGACGATCTGAACGTGCTGGAGCACGCCGGTCCCCGGCTGGACCGGAACCCGGGAGGAGGGGCCGGGGCCATGCTTCGCGGACGCACCGGCCTGTTTCCGCTTGGATCCGGGGGGGGACTTGGGCGCCATGGGCATCCTCGGGGTTTTCCCGAGCATACCCGGGGCGGCGGGGGGTTCAGGCCCGCCGTCCGAAGCTCCGCTCCAATTCCGCCAGGGTGAGTTTCTTCAGGATCGGCCGGCCGTGCGGGCAGGTGTGGGGCACCTCGCAGGCCAGCAGGTCCTCCAGGAGCCCTGTGGCCAGCTCCGCCGGAAGGCGGTGGTGCTTCTTGATGGCTGCGCGGCAGGCCAGCTCGGCGTTCAGGTCCTTGCGGAAATCGTCCAGCTCCACGCGGCCGTCCCTTTTCATGCGCCGGACCAGGTCCCGCAAGATGCCTCCCGGGTCCCGGTCCACCAGGAAGTCGGGAAGGGCCCTCACCGCCAGGGCGTCGGGGCTGAAGGGTTCCACGTCCACCCCTGCGGCCTGGAATTCCTCCAGAAACGGCTCCAGACGAGCCACCTCCTCGGGTCCAAGCTGGATGACCTGGGGCGGAAGCAAGGGCTGCTGGGCCGGGCGCTGACGGCGCCGGAACAGGCGTTCGTAGAGGACCCGCTCGTGGGCCACGTGCTGGTCCACGATCCACAGCTCCGGTTCCTTCCCTTGGAGGGACTCCACCAGGAGGTAGGTGTCCTGGAAGGACCCGATGTAGCGGAAGGACGCCGCACGGAAGACCGCCTCCTCCTCGGCGACCCCCTCTTCCGCGGAACTCCCGCGGTAGAGCGTATCCAAGGGCCGCGTCTCGAAGGCATCCCTCAGGACGGCCAGCGCCCCGCCCCCGTGTTCCGACGGATGTTCCGACCAGAGCCTCGGGTGGTTCCCGTCCCGGCGCTCTCGAGCATCCTCGCCCGCTTCATCCGGACGGGGCGGCAGCTCCAGGACCGAGGGCAGGCCTCCCCGAAGGCGGGTCCAGGCCTCCCGGGTGGCCCGGCCCACCCAAGGGAAGATGCGGTGGGGATCACGGAAGCGGACCTCCGCCTTTGTGGGGTGGACATTCACGTCCACCGCCTCCGGCGGCAGGTCCAGGAAGAGCACGGCGGCGGGGTACGAGCCCTTGGCGAAGAATCCTTCCCATCCAGCCGCCAGGGCCGCCAGCAGGAGGCGGTCCCGGACGCTGCGCCCGTTGACGAAGAGGTACAGGTGGTTCCGGTCCCGGAAGCTGAGGTCCGGAGGGCTCAGGTACCCGCGGAGCATCCAGGGCGCCTCTCCGTTCCAGAAGGGCACCAGGTGTGCCAGCTTCTCCCCCAGCAGCGGTCCCAGCCGTGCCCCGGGGTCCTCCACCGGGGGAAGCCTCAGCTCTCCGGCGCGATCCGTTTGCACCGCCCAGCTCACACCTGGCGTCGCCAGGGCCAGGCGGGTCACAACCCCCCAGAGGTGCGCGTGCTCGGTGTCGGTGCTCTTCAGGAAGCGCTTGCGCGCGGGAAGCTGAGCGAAGAGGTCCCGCACCGTTGCCGTGGTCCCCCGCGACCTCGGGGCGGGCAGGACCTCGCGGACGATCCCGAACTCTCCCCGCAGGCGGAACCCCGCCCCCTCCTCCTCCGCGCTGTGAAGTTCAAAGCGGGTCACGGAGGCGATGGAGGGGAGGGCCTCACCCCGAAAACCGTAGCTGGCGAGGCAGCCGAGATCGTCCGCCGTGCGGACCTTGCTGGTGGCGTGGCGCTCCAGGGCCATGTAGAGGTCGTCCCGGGCCATCCCCGATCCGTCGTCCGCCACGGAGAGGAGGCGCTTGCCTCCCTCCTCCCAGGCCACCTCGAGGCGGGTGGCGCCGGCGTCCAGGGCGTTCTCAAGCAACTCCTTCAGGACCGAGGCCGGGCGTTCCACCACTTCCCCGGCCGCGATCTGGTTGGCAACGTGGTCGGGGAGGACCCGGATCCTGGGCATGGCCCAGTTTACTGGTCCTCCCCCGCCCCCCCTACTCCAGAACGTGGATGTTCTTCTTCGAGCAGATGTCCTTCAGCTCCTTTGGCCACACGGAGACCGTCACCTCCCCCAGGTGGGCGGTCCGGAGCAGGTACATGTAGGTCCGGGCCTGGCCGATGCCGCCTCCGATGCTGAGCGGGATCCGCTCGTGGAGGATGGCCTGGTGGTAGGGCAGCTTGAGGAAGTCGGACTGGTTGGAGATGTCCAGCTGGGTCCGGAGGGATTCCTTGGTGACCCGGATCCCCATGGAACTGAGTTCGTGGCGCCGCCGGGTGACCGGGTTCCACACCAGGATGTCCCCGTTGAGGCCGTGGGTGGATCGGCCCGTCGTGGCCGAGGTGTCCGTGACCCAGTCGTCGTAGTCCGCGGCCCTCATTTCGTGGGGGTATCCGTCCGCGAGGACCCAGCCGATGCCGATGATGAAGACCGCCGGGTACTTCTGGAGGATCGCGGTCTCCCGCTCCTTCCGGGGCAGGTCCGGATACATGGCGAGGAGGTCCTCCGCGTGGATGAAGGTGAGCTGTTCCGGCAAGTCTGGATAGCGCCCGTCCTTGAGAGCCGGGAAGCGTTCCCGGGCGTGGAGACCTGCGCCGCGGATGACCTTCCAGATCCGGAGAACGGTGTCCTTCAGGTGGTCCAGGGTCCTCAGGTCCGGAGTGATGCGGCGTTCCCAGTCCCACTGGTCCACATAGGAGCTGTGGTCGTGGTCCAGGAAGTAGTCCTTCCGAACGGCGCGCATGTCCGTGCAGATGCCCTCCCCCACGGCGCAGCCGAACTGGGCCAGGGCCATCCGTTTCCATTTGGTGGCCGCCTGCACCACCTGGGCATTGAGGCGCTGTTCCAGGCCCAGACCGCAGGGGAATTCCACCGGGGTGCGCGATCCGTCGCGGTCCAGGTAGTCGTTGACGCCGCTCTCCCGGTCCACGATGAGGGGTACCTGGACCATGTCGAGGTTCAACTCCCGGCAGAGTCCATCCTCGATGAAGCGCTTGATCTCGAACACCGCCCGCTGGGTGTCCATGCGGTTCAGCAGAGGGGAGTAGTCCTGGGGGAGGATCCTTTCAACCTCCGCATAGGTGCTGATGCCCGGACCCGCGAGGTCGGCGGCCTTGTTGGACATGGGAATCCTCCTGGATGGGGGGAAGCCCTTCGCCGAAAAGCGGCCGATTCCCGATGGGGAACCGGGGGGCTCCCGTCGCGCTGGGGATCATGCGCCCGCCCCAGGCCCCATACAAGACCTAATTGTCCTTGTTGAAAATCGCTGTCAGGCCGGCATTTCCAGTTTTTCCCGGCGGCCGCGAGCCCAGGCCAGCAGGGCGTGGAGCAGGTAGGCCCCCACGAACAGCAGGCTCGAAACCCCGTGGATCCAGGCGAAGGCCGCTCTCCAGGCCGGGTCCGTCACGGCCTGGATGGCGTAGCCCGAGAGGATCATCGGGGCCATCCCCAGGGCCAGGAAGGCGCCGCTGTGACGGCCGGCATTCTTTCCGCTCCGCCACCCGGGGAACACGTGGGAGCGGAGCAGGGCGCCCAGCAGGAAGACCAGCGCAGGGGATAGGAGCAGGTGGAGGTGCTGGAGCGCGCCCTGGAGGGGGTGGGGCTCCGGTCCGAAGTCGCCGGGCCGCAGCCCGAAGTACCGGAACCAGCCGTAGGCCAGGCCGGTCGCCGCGGTGAGGAGCGTGGCCAGGTGAAGGCAGAGGCGTTCCGGGAAACTCACGGCCGCTCCGCGTACAGGATCCGGAAGAGGGCAAGGGAACGGCGGGCGGCATCCACCAGGGCATGGGCGCTGAGGGTGGCCCCCGAGAGGGGGCGGATTCCCCGTTTGAGGGAAAGCTCCTCATCCAGTCCTCGCCCTTCGAGCTGACGGACCCAGGCAGCCTTCGGAAGGTATTCCAGGGGCTCCCGGAAGCTCACCACCTCCACCCGCCGCAGGTGGCCGCCCGCCTCCACCGCCACCAGGACGGTTTCAGGAAGCGTGCGGACCCGGTGCGTGTCGAAGAAGGCCACGCCGAGGAATTGGTCTCCCGCCCAGGCTTCGTAGGCCACCACCCAGCCGCTTCCGGGTTCAACCTGGGCCAGGGACCTCACCCGTTGCAACTGGGCTTCGCCCAGGATGTGTTCCTTCCGGACGCTCCGGGCCCCGGGAAAGGCCAGGGCGAGACCTTCGGTGGGTGTCGGAAGGGCCGCCGCCAAGCTGAGGCTGGCGGCGCCGGTCAGGATGCTTCGGACCCCGAGCATCAGAAGTAGTAGCCCAGCGCCGCGGTGAACTGGTTCCGCCCGGTGGAAGCGGCATTGCGGATCCGGCTGTAGTCCGCCTTCACGGCAACCTGGGGGATGGGCTTGAAGACGAACCCCGCCGTGGTGATCCGTTCATCCAGGGCCGAATCCCGGACCACGCCCGGGGCCACTTCTGCCTGCCGCTGGATCCGTTCGGCCCGGACGAAGGGGACGAGGGCCAGGCGCGAGTCGGCCCGGGCCAGGAGGTCGTAGCCGAGTTCCCAGTAGTGTCCCTGCTGCCGCGTGCCCACTTCCCGGGCCGTCCCGCTGGCCGGCAGGCCTGCGGCATCCAGGGTCAGGCGCACCGCCAGGATCCTGGCCTGCCAGCCCCGCCACTTGTAGTCGGCGTGGACGTCCACGAGCCGGGTCCCGAGCGAGGGTTGGCCGTCCGCAGGCTGGCTGTTGCCCGTGAAGAAGCTGGCTCCCACCAGGGCGCCGGGAAGGGGGGTCCAGTCCACCCGGCCCGTCAGGGCGAAACTCTCCGCGATGGACCGGGCCCCTTGCTGGCGGCCCCCGCCGATGCCCGACTTGCTGAAGCGGGACCCGTCCAGCCCGGCCACGAAGTAGGCGCGGTAGCTCCACCCCTCGCCCCACTCTCCGTGAACGCCCGCGCCGTTTTCCCGCCAGGTGGTGGGGATGAGGGTGCGCTCCAGGGCCGGCCGGGCCGCCCCCAGGAAGGTCGGGGGCTCGTGGGTTTCGTTGATGAAGCCCACGGGGATTGGGACCATCCCCGCCCGGACGTTGAAACTCCGGTAGAGCAGGAAGTCCAGGTAGGCGAACTCCAGCTCCACGTCGCCGGGCCGGTTAGCCTTCACGTCCGTCACCACCCCGCTGGCGTTCTTGGTTACCGTCTGGGACCCGGCCGTGTAGGCGTGCTCGAACTCCAGTTCCATGTTGAACAGGAGGTTCTCGTTGAACTTGTACCCGGCGTAGAGGATCTGCCGGTAGAAGTCCAGGCTGTTGGTCTTGGGGCTGTAGGTCCCATTCTCCAGGTGGGCCGAGAAATTCTCGTAGACCAGTTCGCCGTAACCCCCGATGGAAAGTCCCGCCTTCACGGTGTAGACCTTGGAGGCCGCCGGCGCCAGGCCGTGGCGCCGCTCCCCCGCCCCGGGCATCTCCGCCCCGCTCCGCTGGCTCTCGAGTTCCCTGGACAGGGCGTCCAGCCTGCGCTCCAGTTCCGCCACCCGCTTTTCTGTTTCGGGGGCGGTCCTCGGAGGGGCTTCCTGACCGTTCAGGGAGGCGGCCGCCAGGGCCAGGCTCAGGACTGGGAGCAGGGGTTTCACAGGGGATCTCCGTTCGTGAGGGTCGGTCGGTGGGAGCGGAATCGGGAACTCATCCCCACCCTTCCGTCGAGGTGGAGGAACAGGGCGGCCACGCCTTCGCGTTCAGCCCAGGCGGCGCCCGCCGCGGGCCCCAGCACGTAGAGGGCGGTGGAAAGGATGTCCGCCTCCAGGGCGGACGGGGCCAGGACGGACACGGACCCCCAGGCCTCGCAGGGCTGTCCGCTGCGGGGGTCCAGAATGTGCCGGCCTCGCTCGGAACACCCGCTGGTGCTGAGACTCTCGTCGCGGAGCTGGAGCGAGACCCGGGGGCGGGTGCGGTTGGCGGGGTCCGCGATGGACACGGGCGCAGGGTCCCCCCAGGCCAGCAACTGTCCGCCGAAATCCAGGCAACCCGTGGCCACGCCGAGGGCCCGGGCCCGGCGACGCCCCGCGTCGAGGGCGTAACCCTTGAGGAAGGCCCCTTCCTCGACCCCGGCCCCCGCCACGCGGAGCCGTGCGGTCCCCATCTCGGCATCCAGGTAGAGGAGGCCGACCCCGGAGGCCTCCCGGGCTTCCAGCAGCTCCCTTGGACCCGGATTCCGCCCTCCTTCCCGGGTGCCCCAGACCTTTAGCAGGGCCATCAACACCGGATCGAAGGCCCCTTCGGTCCTCCGGGCCCACCGCTGGCATTCCCCCAGGAGCCCGAGCCACTCCGCGTCCAGCCGGACGGGGCGCCCTCCGGCGCCGTTCAGGCGGGACCAGGAAGAGGTGGGTTCCCAGGTGGAGCATGCGGCCTCGATGCGGGCCACTTCCGCCACCAGGCCCTCGCCGGCCAGGGCGGCGGCGGGACCCGACAGCTGGATCCGGAGACGGGTCCCCATGGCGAGGACCTCCCGGTCCACCTGGGGCGTGGGGGCCAGGAGGGCGAGAAGGAGGGGGGCGGGGGCGAGGATGCGGATCATGGGTGTCTCGTTGAGATCAAGTCTCAACAACCTGGAGATCTTGTTCAAGCTTTTTTTGAGAATGAGTCGCAAGTGTGAATTTCATCACACCCTCCCCTGGCCCCAGACTTGGGGCATGCGCCGTTCCGCCCTGTTGCTCATGGCCCTCCTCGGGGGTTCCAACTTGCCGGCCCAGAGGGTGCAGTCCCCCGACGCGCCCTGGCGGACGATCCGTACGGAGCACTACCGCATCCACTACCCGGAGCGGGGCTCCTTCGAGCCCTTCGCCCGGGAGGTCGCCGCCCGCATCGAGGGCATCCACGCCCAGGTGGTGGCGTGGGTGGGCTATGCCAGCCCTCGGTCCGTGGACGTCCTGATCCGGGACCCCCAGGGGGAATCCAACGGTTTCGCCTTCCCGCTCCTGGACCGACCCTTCGTGGAGCTGTGGCCCACGCCCCCCGAGCCCGAAAGTCCCCTGGGCCATGGGGCCAGCTGGCCCGAGCTGCTGGTCACCCACGAACTCACCCACATCCACCACCTGCTGCGCCCCCAGAACCGGCCCACCGCCTGGGACCGCCTCCTGGACCTTCCCCTGGGCCCTGTCGCGCGCAAGGCCCCCCGGTGGGTCAGCGAGGGCTACGCCACCCTGATCGAAGGGCGGGTGACGGGGCAGGGCCGCCCGCACAGCGCCTACCGGGCCTCCGTCATCCGCCAGTGGGCCCTGGAGGGGAAGCTGCCGGACTACGGGGCCGTCTCGGCCATGGGCGGCTTCCGGGGCGGGAACATGGCCTACCTCCTGGGCAGCGCCTACCTGGAGTGGCTGGAGCGGAAGGCGGGGGACCCCCAGGTGCTTCGGCGCTTCTGGAAGCAGCTGGCCTCCAGGAAGCGGCGAAGCTTCGACGCGAGCTTCGAGGCCACCTTCGGTTTCAGGGCCCGGGACGGCTATGACCGCTGGCGGGCCGAGGCGGTCCACGATGCCCTGGAACTCGAACGCCGCAGCCGCGCGGCGGGTCTGCTCCGGGAAGGCGCGCCCTTCGCGAAGGTGGACGGCGAAGCCACGGACCTGGCGGTGAGTCCCGACGGCACCCAACTCCTGGCCAGGGTCTCCACCGAGCGATTCCGGGGGCTGATGGTGTGGGACCTGGCCGAGACATCCGCACCGGAATTAGCCTCCGCCGCCCCGGACCCCGAGGAGGCCCCGGACGTCCGGCCCGCCCTTCCTCCTCGCAAGTCCGCCGCGCGGCTGGGTCGCGTCGAGGGGGCCGTCCCGCGCAAGCCCGTCTGGACGAAGGACGGGGTCGTGTTCGAGTACCGCACCCCCGATGGCGAGGGTGTCCTCACGCGCCATTTCGGCCTCTGGATCCCAGGAAAAGGCTGGCGGCAGATTCCGGGTTCCGCCGCCGCCCTCCCCAACCCCTTCCTTCGCCGTGAGGCAGGGGGCATCTGGAACATCTTCCGAGGGGAGGAACCCGTCACGCGGGTGCTCTCCGCGGCCTGGAGCCCCTCGCCCACTCCGGACGGCAGGGCCCTCTTCTACGCCCAACTCGCCGCCACAGGGGTGGAGATCCGCCGCCTCGACCTGACGCTGCCCCCTCTGGCTCGGGCCGAACTCCCGGTGGACCCTTCCCCACTGGCACCCGCCACGACCCTGCCGCCCCCCGACGGGCCCAGCCTCCTTCCTCCGCCGGTCCCGCCGCCCCCCTCCTCACCCTACGGGGCCTGGGAGGAAGCCAGGAGCACCCTGCGAAGCTCGGCCGCGTGGGGTCCCAGCGGCCACGCCTATCAGCTGGGCTGGGGAGGCGGGGACATCCTGGGCCGGTTGTCCTGGCACCTGCTCGCCGGCTTCGGGAACGCCGCGGGTCCCCGGGGCGGCGTCGCGGCCCTGGCCTGGAGGGGCTGGCGCTGGGCGCCAAGCCTCCAATTGTTCAGCGCCCTTCAGCGCCCTTCCCGCCAGGGCCTGGCCCCCGTCCGGGGCCTCGACACCGAGCGGCGGGGGGCTTCCCTGTCCTTCACCTTCGAGGAGCTTGGGACCTGGCCCTTCACGTTCCGGCCTTTCGTCGTGGAGGAACGGCTGGACCCGCTGGAACCATCCGGGCCCACAAGGGGGGGCACCCTGGGCGGTGAAGCGACCCTCCGCCGGCGCTGGGTCACGGGGGAACGAAACGCTTTCCGGATATCAGCCGGCCTGCTGGCTGCCTCCATCCGGGGCCCGAGGGAATCCGGGCCCCTCCACCGGAGCCTCCTTCGCCTCCAGGTCACCAACCCTGCCATGCCCTTCGCCGTGGAGATCGAGGCCGGCCGTTCCGCGGCTGCGCAGGATCCATTCGCTTCCTTCTCCCTGGGCGGCCTCGAATCGGCCCTCCTGCCCCGCTCCGTTGCGCCGGGGCAGGTGCATCAGGCAACCCTTCCGGCCTTCCTGATGCGGGGGGACCGTCTCCGGCGGGGGCGCCTCGAGATCGGGGAAGGGCTCCGGGCCTACCTGGAGCACGCCGTGGTGTGGTCCCACACGGGCATCCGCCCCCCGGCGATGCGGGTGGCCGGACTGGAATATTCCCTGGACGGCCTGCTGGCTGCCTCCCGGCTGGAACCCTACCTGGGCCGCCTCAGCCTCACCGCGGGGTACTCCAGGATCCTGGACGGCACCGCCGCCGCCCCGACCCTCAAGGGGCGGAGCACCGCCACCCTGAGCCTCTTGCTGCGGCCCTGAGCATCCTCCCATGCTGCTCTTCCCCATCCTCTTCGCGCTGTTCCTCGGCATCCAGGTCCTCCACCGGCGGCTGCTGGAGGAGCAATTGCCGGCGGCGACCCACCGTGTCCTGCCCTGGGCCCTGATCGCGTTCCACCTGCCCCTGGTGGCCTACATGGGGCTGCGCTATGCCGGCCACGCGGACCACGGCCTGGGCCCCCTCCTGGGGCCGCCGGCCCGGGCGGCCTTCTACTTCCAGGCCCTGAGCATCCTGAACCTGCTCTTCGGGCACGGGGCCAAGCTGCTCTACCGGCTGGCCCACAGGCGGCGGGGGCCCGGGGACCCCGAGCTCCCCAGCCGGCGGGCCTTCCTCCAGGGGGCCAGCACCGCGGGCTTCGCCGCCGTTTCCGTGGGCGCGGGCTTCGGGTGGAATCAGGCCTACGGGGACCCCCAAATCTCCCGCCACGAACTCCATTGGCCCGACCTGCACCCCGGCCTGGAGGGCCTGCGGATCCTCCAGCTCTCGGACCTCCACGCCGGGCCCCTGGCCGGACCGAAAACCCTGGCGCGCTGGCGGCAGTTGGCGGAACGGGAGGGCGCGGAGCTGGTGGTGCTCACGGGGGACCTGGTGGAGGCCCTTCCCGGCGAGGCCGAAGCCTTCCACGAGGCCTTCCGGAACTTTCCGGCCCCTCTGGGCCGCTTCGCCATCCTGGGGAACCACGACTACTTCATGGACCCGCGCCCCCTTTGGGAGGGGCTCGAGCGCCAGGGCTGGCACTGCCTCGAGAATGCCCACGCCCTGGTCCCGCGGGGCGGTGCGCGCCTCGCGCTCCTCGGGATCCAGGATCCCCAGGCGCTCAACGGCCGGTGGCGGGGGATCCGCTTCGGTCCAGGGCCCCGGCCCGACCTCGCCGCCCGGGGCATCCCGGAGGGGCTCTTCCGCCTCTGCCTCGCCCACCGTCCCACCATGTGGGGGTTCGCCCGCCGCGCCGGCGCCCACCTCACCCTCGCCGGCCACACCCACGGCGGCCAGGTGAACCTGATCCCCGGCGTGAACTTCGCGAGAATGCTGGGGCCCCACACCGAGGGCCTCTACGAGGAGGGCGGCCAGCGCCTCTTCGTGAGCCGCGGCCTCGGCGTCGTGGGCGTCCCCATGCGCGTCGCCGCCCCGCCCGAACTGGTCGTCATCACCCTCCGCCGCGGCTGAGCCCGCCCCTTCCCGCTATAGTGGAACCTTCGGGGCGTGGCGCAGCCTGGTAGCGCATCTGCTTTGGGAGCAGAGGGTCGGAGGTTCGAATCCTCTCGCCCCGACCACACAGGGAGGGCCGCGGGGCCCTCCCTGTTTTGATTCGGAAGATGGGGAGGACTCGGACCAGCTAAAAGAAAGGTCTGGGGTTAGCCCCAACGGAGGACGCACTGCGTCCGGGGGGCCTCCGCAGGTGGACAGGTGCTGCCAACCAGCCCCGGATTTGGAAGTCCGGCAGGCCCTGGGGTCCCCGTGGGTACGGATTGCGTGACCGGGTTGGCATGTCCTTGGCCGACCCTTCGCTCCCCGGGGAGCGGGCCGCCCCCCGCAGCACAGAACCGGGGGGAGGCTCTCTGCAGAAAAAGGCAAATTTTGCAGTCGGGGCTATGGGTCGTTTCATCGCCCCCCTCTCAGCACGACCGGGTTCTCCTTCGTTGCCCCTGGAGGCTCCCATGCCCTCCACCATCGGCCGCCACACCTACCACCCGGGGGACCTGCGGCTTCGCGCCTGGGCCGCGGAGGAGGAGATCCACATCGGGAACTTCTGTTCCATCGCCGACCAGGTGCAGATCTTCGCCGGGGGAAGGCATCGGGCGGACCAGGCGTCCACCTTTCCCTTCCACGCCGTGATGCTCAAGCGCCCAGGCCTGGACCCGGTGTACCAGAGCACCCGGCCCACCCGCATCGGCCATGACGTTTGGATCGGCTCGGGGGTCATGGTGATGGGCGGCGTCCAGGTCGGCCACGGCGCGGTCCTCTCTGCCGGTGCCGTCGTGGCCATGGACGTGCCTCCCTTCGCCGTGGTGGTGGGCAACCCGGCCCAGCCCGTCCGCTACCGGTTCAGCCGGGGGACCGTGGAGCGCCTGCTCCGCATCGCCTGGTGGGACTGGCCCGACGAACGGATCATCCGAAACCTGTCCTGGTTCCAGAAATCCATCCTGGACTTCGTCAACCATTTCGACCCCCAGGGAGTTCTTCCGGCATGAGCGACCCCCATGAACTGGCCGAGTGCGTCCTGTCGGTCGTCAACGAGCCGGAGGGCGTCACCCTGGACACCCCCCTGATCAGCAGCGGGCTCATCGACAGCCTGAACGTGGCCAAGCTCCTCCTGCTGCTGGAAGAGCGATTCCATCGGGTCGTCGACCCCGCGGAGATCGGCGCCGACAATTTCGACACCCTTCGCCAGATGGCCGCCTTCCTGGGCCACGATGCGCGGTCCTGACCCCTCCCTTTCGCTGCTGGAGAATTTCGAGGCCGCCGCGCGGCGGCGGCCGGACCTGCCGGCCCTCACCTTCCTCGACGCCTCCCTCAACCCGAAGGTCTACACCTCCGAGGCCCTGTTCTCCCGGGCGGCGGAAGTGGGGGCGCGGTTGAGGGAACGGGCGCTTCCTCCCAAGACCCCCGTGGGAGTCCTCAGCGCCTCCCAGGAAGTGCAGGTGCTGCACTTCCTGGCGGCCCTCCACTGCGGGCTGACCCCGGCGGTGCTCACCCCGCCGAGCCGGAAGCTTCGGCGGGACTACTACATGGCCTCCCTCGCCCACGTCCTGGAAGCCTGTCATTTTGGGGCCCTGCTGAGCGATGTGGATGGGGTCTCCGCCCCTTGTCCCACCCTGGCCCCCTGGTCCTGTGAGGGGGCCCCTGCAGCCGCCGATGAAGGTGTCCTGCCCGCAGACGGGGTCTTCCTGCAGTTCTCCTCGGGAACCACCGGCCACAAGAAAGGCGTCCTCGTGCGGGAAACCGCGGTGCTCGCCCAGCTGTCCACCTACGGAGAGGCCATCGGCCTGGACGCCCAGGATTGCATCGTCAGCTGGCTGCCCCTGTACCACGACATGGGGTTCGTCGCGGCCCTCAACCTGCCCCTGGCCTGGGGCGTCCCGGTCGTGATGCTGAATCCGTTGGACTGGGTGGCCAATCCGGCCCTGTACCTCCAGGCCGTGAGCCGCTACCGCGGAACCCTGGGGTGGCACCCGAACTTCGCCTACGCCTTCATGGCGGACCGGGTGCCGGACGCGAAGCTGGAAGGCGTCTCCCTGGGTTCCCTCCGGGGACTGGTGAACTGCGCCGAACCGGTCACCCGCGAAAGCCAGGAGCGCTTCCAACGCCGCTTCTCCCCCCTCGGACTCCGCCCGGGCGTGTTCTGGGGATGCTACGCGATGGCCGAGACCACCTTCGCCCTGACCCATGGGACTTCCGAACGGCACGAGGACATTCTGGAGGCCAGGCCGGATGGGCCCCCCTCGAGCCTTTTCGGAAGGCCGGCGGTCTCGGTGGGACGGGCCCTGCCAGGGGTGGACCTGGTGGTGGTCGATGAGGAAGGCCGGACGCTGCCTGAAGGCCACCTGGGTGAGCTGGCCGTTCGCTCACCCTTCAACGCCGAGGGTTATTTCCGGAATCCGGAAGCCACCGCTGCGGCCTTCCGGGCCGGACGCTACCACACGGGAGACCTCGGGTACCGTCGTGGGGAGCGATATTTCGTCTGCGGACGCAAGAAGGACCTGCTCATCATCGGAGGGGTCAACGTGTATCCCGAAGACCTGGAGCAGGTGGCGGGAGGCGTGGAAGGCGTGCACCCCGGCCGGGTGGTCGCCTTCTCATCCTTCGATGCGGAGACCCAGACGGAGGCGGCCACGGTGCTGGCCGAAAGCGACCGGGCGGGCGGGCCAGAGCAGCGTGGCGTGGTGATCGAGATTCAACAACGGCTCCTGGCGGCCCTCCAGATCGCCAGTTTCAAGGTCCACCTGGTTCCCGAGGGCTCCCTGATCAAGAGCTCCTCCGGGAAGATCGCCCGCGCCGCCAGTCGAGATTGGTGGCTGGCCCGAACATCCCCTCTGGAGGGCGGGGCCTCCGGCCCCCCCCGGGGGGACGCCCCTTCCCGGCCCCGCTGAGCCGGGCGGCTATTTCGACGCCAGCTTGGGGGCCATGATGTTCCAGCCGTTGCGCTGGAGGTCCATGACCTGGCCGGCGAGGCCCACGAGGAGGACCGTCTCCAGCTCGTCGCCGCCCATCTTGGTGGCGCCCGGCGGAGGGATGCTGGCGATGGCGGCGGACTTCTTGTCCTTGGCCCAGGCCAGGCTGAGGTCCCAGCTGGTCTTGCCGTCCTTCCGGTTCAGCTCTCCGGCGAAGGCGTTGATGAGGCCGTCCCCGCCGTAGCCCAGGCGCACGAAGCCAGGACCCTCGAAGCCGCGGCTCTGGTTGGCGATGGAGACGCTGGCCAGGCGGTTGCCCTCGCCGTAGCTGAAATCGAAGCGGGTGCGGATGCCGTTGGCCTCGTTGGTGTAGACCATCACCGCGGGCAGCTTGGTGCCCTTGTCGTAGGTGAGTTCCAGCCTTCCACGCCGCCAGAAGCCCAGGGTGTCCGCCATGCTCTGCTCGCGCTTCTTGGGATCGTACTTGGCGGTGGGGGCCTCGAAGATGACCGTGCCCCGGCCGCCCTCGTCCTTGCCCAGGGCGGGCTTGAAGGTGTTGGCGGTGATGTAGACCGCCTTGATGTCCAGGAGGGTCTCGCGGAACCAGGTCATGAACGTGAGGGGCGCATCCACCGGAGGCAGGTCCACGCGGGTGGTGTAGGCGTTGCGCTCCTTGCTCCAGAGGTAGCCCCTGTTTCCCACGCGGGTCCAGGTGAGGGTCCCGAAGTCGCCGCTGAGATCGGTTTTGAAGTCCGCATTGGCGAAGTAGGTGGACTTGAGCTTGATGGAGGCGTTGCCGTTCTTGGTGGCGGCGCCCTTGACGGCGCCCTGGGTGGCGGCTTCCACCTGGGTGTTCACGGCGGCTGCGGTGAGCGTGAAGTTGAGGCTCCCCTGCATGTCCACGGCATTGACGCCCTTGTATTTCTCGCCGAACCAGGCGGCGTCCACGGCCAGGAGGACTTCTTCCAGGGTTTTGCGGGCGCCCTGGGCCTCGGCCACGGCCTTGGGGTCGGGCTTGGGGGCCTCCTTGGCGGGGGTCGCCTTCTTCGCAGGGGCCGGGGGGGCTGGCTTGGCGGAAGGGGCCCCTTGGGCCACCAGGAGGGCGGCGGCGAAGGGGAGGGTCAGGACGGACATGGGGCGCATGGAATAACTCCTGTTCAGGCGATTGAGTGGGTGCTGCGGGCCTTTTGTTCCCGTTTCCGCTTCGTGAAGCAGGCCTTGCAGAGGGCCTCGGCGGGGTCTGCGGGCAGGAAATCGAGGTATTCCTCGCCCCCGCACTGGGCGCATCGGATCAAGGTCAGGATCGAAGTCCCACGGGCCTTCCGGGGGTGCTGGCGCCGCTGGCTCTCCTCATAGCAGTCCCGGCAGAGAAAAAATTTCTGTTCGGGTTCCAGCTCGAAGGTCCGCCCGCACTTGTCGCAGGTCTTGGTCCGCAGGCCGGAGGGGACCTGGGCCTGTCGCTTCTGCACGCGGACGGTCCCGGGCGAGGCAGGCGGGGCGGGAGGTTTCCGGACGTTCATGGGGCTTGGGGAGATCCGTGGCAAAAACCCAAGGATATCAGGCCTCCCGCCCCCCGGCCAGGAGCGCCTTTCCCTGGCATCCTGGGAGCATGCGCACCGCCGCCGAGCTGCTGCCCGCCCTCCTGGAGGGATCGCACAGGGCCGCGGCGCGGGCCATCAGCTGGATGGAGAACGGCCATCCGGAAGCGCGGCCCCTCATGGCCCGGCTCGGGCCCCGCCTGGGCCGGGCCACCGTGGTGGGGTTCACCGGGGCGCCCGGGGCGGGCAAGTCCACGCTCACGGACCAGCTCGCCCGGCGCCTCTTGAAGGGCGGGAGGCGCGTGGGAATCCTGGCGGTGGATCCCACCAGCCCCTTTTCGGGCGGAGCCCTCCTGGGCGACCGGATCCGCATGGGGGCGGTCACGGCCGAAGGCGGCGCCTTCGTGCGTTCCATGGCCACCCGGGGAGCCCTCGGTGGACTGGCCCGGGCCACCCAGGACGCCATCGACGTCCTGGACGCCGCCGGCTTCGATTGGATCCTCGTGGAGACCGTCGGAGTGGGGCAGGACGAGGTGGATGTGGTGAGCTGCGTCCAGAGCTGCTGTGTGGTCCTCGTTCCCGGAATGGGCGACGAGATCCAGGCCATCAAGGCCGGGATCATGGAGGTGGCGGACATCTTCGTGATCAACAAGGCCGACCGGGACGGCGTGGAGGCCGTGGAGCAGGAGCTTCAGGTCATGAAATCCCTGGCCCCTCCGCGGCCCTGGGATCCGCCCGCCGTGCGAACCGTGGGGGCCCTCGGGCAGGGGGTGGAGGAGTTGGAAGAGGCCCTGGGCCGGCACGGCGCGTGGCTCCGGACCCAGGGCGGGCTGGAGCGGAAAGCCCTGGAACGGGCCCGCCTGCGTTTCCGCTCCCTCCTCGCCGAAGAATCCGCGCGACGCGCCCTGGCCCGAATCGGTCCGGAAGGGACGGAAGCCCTGTGCAGGGACATTGCCGCCGGGCGCCTGGACCCCTACGAGGCGGTCGCCCGGAGCCTGGCGCCCTGATTCCACTCCCAGGGGCGGAAGTCCGATAAGGGTTCCATGCAGGGACGGAACCCCAACCTGGAGGACCCCGGGACCATCCAGGTGATCCTGCGGCGGCTCTGCCGGGATGGGGGCCTGGTCCGCCTCCGTTTCGGCACCTGGACGGGGGAGTTTCCGGTCCAGGCGATCGACGAAGAGAACATCCTCCTCCCCCTTCCGGAGGTGCTCCGCGGCCAGTGGGGGCTCAAGCGGCACTCCCGCCTCGACGCCACGCTGGTGGACCGGGGCCGGGGCTACGAGGCCTCGCTGGAGCTGATCTCGTGGCTCCGCTTCAAGGGAGACCCTTCCTGCCAGTTCGGGTTGCCGCGGGTCCTGCGGGCCTTGGACCCCCATCGCCTCGCGGATTTCGTTCCCGAACACCCCCTGCCGTGTCTGTACTCCGACGGCGCCAGCAACGTGGTGACCGGCCAGGCCAGCGCCTTCGGCCTGGAGGGCCTGGAGGCCGGGCCCCTCGACGGCCGGGACCCCGCCAGGGGACTCAGGATCGGCGCCTTCAGCTCCATGGAGCTCGCCCTTCCGGGGGGGCATCTGGTGCTACCGGCCACGGTGGCCTACCTGGAACGACGCGTGGCCGGTTTCCTGTTCCACGAGCCCCCCCGGGAGGTCATGGGCCCCTACCAGGCTTGGATCCTGGAGGCCCAAAGGGCCCAGACCCGCCGGGACCTGGAGAGCCTCGGTCCGGCGGGGGAGGAGGCCTCTCCCAGGAGCATCGAAGCCTCGGCCGGGCCCAGGATCCTCGTGGCCTCGGACCGGGATCCCATGATCCTCGTGATCTCGGAAGGAGCGTTCCTCTCCGGGCGCCTGGCGGAGTCCCTGGGACGGAAATTCGGAGTGGCCTGGCTCGACCACGTCCAGGGGCACGTCCAGTCCCGCGTTGCGGAGATGCCGGGAGGGGGGAGCGGCTGGGGCCGGATCCGGATCGTCCTGGTGCACCAGCGGCTCAGGGTGGGCAGCGGGATGGACCTGGTCCGCCAGCTCGCCACGGAGGAGGGCTGCCCCCTCCCCATCCTCCTGGTGGGCTCGGAGGAGGACGCGGATCTGAAGCGGAACCGCGCCATTGCGTCCGGGGCCGTGGACTTCCTTCCCGTGGAGCCCTTCAACGCCGTGCGGATCCTCCGGGGCCTGGGGGAGACCTTGAGCATGTTCCCCGGGGGATGACCCTATTTGTGGTAGGGGCTTCCCTTGAGGATGCTGAAGGCCCGGTAGAGCTGCTCCAGGAAGAGGATCCGGGCCAGGTCGTGGGGGTAGGTCATGGGCGAGAGGCTGAGACCCCTTCCCGCCTCGGCCTTCAGCTGCGGATCGAAACCGTGGCTCGAACCCAGGACGAAGCAGAGCCGTGCGCCCTCCGAGGTCCGGCGCCCCAGCCAGTCGGCAAAGTCCACGGAATCCAGGGACTCCCCCCCCGCATCCAGCAGGACCGGTCGGAGGCGGGGCCCCAGGCGCCCCCGGAGCCGGGCGGCCTCTTCCCCCAGGGCCCGGCCGGGGTCCCGGGCGCGGGATTCGGGAAGGACTTCCAGCTCCAGCCGGACGTGCCTCCTGAGCAGGCGCCGATAGTGCTCCTCCAGGGCCTCCGTTCCCGGCAGCGTGGGACGCCCAAAGACGAGAAATGTGACGGGATACATACGGATTCCGGTGGCGGGGGCGGAGGGAGACGGTCACCATCCTCTCATGTGACGGGAGGCGTTATGGCCAAGCTCGGTTTCTTCGCGGGCGTCCTTGCCCTGGCGGTGATCCTGGGCTGCGAAAGCAAGCCGACGGAGAAGGTGCCCACCACTCCGCCCCTCGCCCCCGCGGAGGCTCACCTCGTGCTGAAGAACCTCCAGTACGTGGGTCTCCGGAAGGACCTCAAGCACATTCCCATCCTCGCCCCGGTGAACCCCGACATCGTCTTCGGCTCCGCCTGGTGGTTCCACCAGCACGCGGGGAAGATGGGCATCGCCCTGGACGAGAAGGAGCTGGTCGACCTGGACATGCTGGAATTCCTGAACATGGGCTACATCTCCACCCAGCCCCTGAAGGATTTCCCGGCCGGGGAGAACAAGATCGACAATTTCCCGGCCAAGAGCGCCACCTACGACATCTCCAAGGCCCGGAAGGTGTACAACGCGGGGCTCTACCGCCTCCTCAAGGGGGTTCCTCCCGACATGTGGGGCGACCTCGTGGTCATGGAGAACAAGCCGGACACCTCCAACGTCAAGCTCCGCCAGCTCACGTTCGGCTACAAGGGCACGCCGGTCATGATCGTGGCCGCCCTCGAGCGGGAGGATGGGAAATGGGCCGTCACCTACATCCAGTTCAAGAAGTGGCCCGAAGAGCTCAAGAAGATGGTGCAGGCCTCCTGAGGGCGGCCCGCCCCTGCAGGACCCGCGGCGTGTCCGTCAGGCGCGTGCGGCATTCAAAACCCGATCGCTTCCCCGGCGCGCCTCCTGGATTCGGACGATCCAAGCGGGGCCGGACGGAGTGCCACCATTCCAACCTCAAGGAGAGGAGCTCTTTCCATGGCCGAAAAAGCCTTCAACCCCTTTGAAATGGCCCAGCGCCAGTTCGACCACGTGGCCGACAAGCTGGGGCTCGACCAGGGCACCCGGGACTTCCTTCGCACGCCATGCCGGGAGTACCACTTCCTGATCCCCGTGCGCATGGACGACGGAAACGTGAAGGTCTTCAGGGGATTCCGGGTCCAGCACAGCGACGCCCGGGGCCCGGCCAAGGGCGGCATCCGGTTCCATCCCCACGAAACGATCGACACCGTGCGCGCCCTGGCCACCTGGATGACCTGGAAGACCGCCGTGGTGGACATTCCGCTGGGCGGAGGGAAAGGCGGCGTGATCTGCGATCCCCGGGAGTTGAGCGACCGTGAGCAGGAAAAGATCTGCCGCGGCTGGGTGCGCCAGGTGGCGCGGAACGTCGGCCCCATCCAGGACGTTCCGGCCCCGGATGTCATGACCCACGGCCAGCACATGCTGTGGATGATGGACGAGTACGAGGCCATCCACGGGGGCCGCCTGCCCGGCATGATCACGGGCAAGCCCGTGGGAATGGGGGGATCCCTGGGCCGCACCGAAGCGACGGGCTACGGGGTGGTCTACACCATCCGCGAGGCCGCCAAGGAGATTGGCCTGGACCTGAAGGGCGCCACGGCGGCCATCCAGGGCGCGGGCAACGTCGCCCAGTACACCCTCGACCTGCTCCAGCAGCTGGGCACCCGGACCATCGCCATCTCATGCTGGGACAACACCGACAAGAAGCCCTACACCTACCGTTGCAAGGAAGGGATCGACTTCAAGAAGCTGATGGCCTCCATCGACAAGTTCGGCACGGTCAGCCCCGCCAAGGCCAAGGCCAACGGCTGGGAACAGCTCGAGGCGGGTGCCTGGATCGAGCAGGAGGTTGACATCCTGGTGCCGGCCGCCCAGGAGAACGAGGTGAACGCCGGCAACGCGGACAAGATCAAGGCCACGGTGAAGATCATCGCCGAGGGCGCCAACGGTCCGACCACCCCCGAGGCCGACGAGATCATCCAGAAGAAGGGGATCTTCCTGATCCCGGACTTCCTCTGCAACGCCGGCGGCGTGACCTGCAGCTACTTCGAGCAGGTCCAGTGCAACATGAACTACTTCTGGGACCGCGACGAGGTGCTTCGCCGCCTGGACCTCAAGATGACCTCGGCCTTCAAGGCGGTCTCGGCCCTTGCCCGCGAGAAGAAGGTCTACATGCGCGACGCCGCCTACATGATCTCGATCCAGCGGGTCGCCGACGCCTGCCGCCTCCGCGGCTGGGTCTGAACATTTCCTGGGGGCAAACGGCGGCTTCGCCGCCTGGGCCCCCAGACCCCGCGCACCCCCACGGCGCAACCGCGGGGGTGCTTTCTTCTCCTGGGGGCAAACGGCGGCTTCGCCGCCTGGGCCCCCAGACCCCGCGCACCCCCACG
>JACQZU010000011.1 GCA_016213735.1 Acidobacteriota bacterium
CACAGAGGTGGGAAAGTAGGTCGCTGCGACGTTAAATCCACAACGCCCCCGCCCACACGGGGGCGTTCGTGCATCTGCAAGGGCCTCCCTCCCCTCACCCGAACCCGAATCACCGCTCCACCGGCCACACCTGAAGCTCCACCTATCGTACGCGGTGCGTGCCCCTGCTCGCCCGCCTCGCAGAGGTGAAGCCTTCCTCGCCGGGCCCGACTCCGCAGGCTCCACCGGAGCCTGTTCCCTCACCCGGCGGTATGGGGTGGGAAAGGAGGTCCCTGGGGCTTCAGTCCTCGACGCCCCCGCCCCCGATCGGGTGAAGGGTTGGTGTCGGTCCTCGTCACAGCCTCGCAATACAAGGTGAACCAAGAGGGCGGGCGATGCCTGTGTGCTCAGGCGGATCCCCCCCTCCCTGGCAGGACCGCCCTTGGGGCATCGACAAACCGCCCTCCGGGTCATCTTGACTTGGCTGGGGTGATGGCGTATCCAGGGGAAGGCAACCTCCCTTGCAAAGCGCTCCCCTCCTCCGCCGGATCCCTGTGATCCCGTATGACCCATCTGCCGCGCCGCGCAGATCGGGGGACGCTCCTTCCAGCCTTTCGCCTGACCTCTGGACCGGAAAGAATTCCTCGTGAACGGCCCCCTCGAAACCCAGCCGGGCTGCGGGGAGCAGAACGTCACACGCCTGCTCGCCAAATGGACTCAAGGGGACCCATCGGCGCTCGATTGTCTCACCCCGCTGGTCTATGCAGAATTGAAGCGCCTGGCAGCGGGCCACCTGAAGCGGGAACGGCCCGGGCACTCGGTCCAACCCACCGCGCTGGTGCATGAGGCCTACCTCCGCCTGGTGGACCAGCGGAACCAGGAATGGTCGAGCCGTTCGCATTTCTTCGGGGTGGCCTCTCACCTCATGCGCCTCATCCTTGTCGACCATGCCCGCAAACGCGCAGCCCAGAAGCGAAGGGCCGCCGAGGTCGTGACCCTGGATGACGGCTTGGCTTACACTCCCGAACGCGCCGGCGAGCTGGTGGCACTGGACGATGCCCTGAACGCCCTGGCCAAGTTCGATGAGCGAAAGGCCAGGATCGTCGAATTGCGCTACTTCGGAGGCCTCTCCATCGAGGAGACGGCCCAGGCCCTCTCCGTGTCCACCGCCACAGTGGAGCGGGACGCGCGCATGGCCCAGCTCTGGCTGGCCCGGGAAATGAAGGGGGGCGCGTCGCCGTGACCCCCGAACGCTGGCGGCAAGTGGAGGATATCCTCGCGCGCGCGTTAGAACTGGTCCCGGAGGAGCGTGCCGACCTGGTCGCCAGCGCCTGTGGCGAAGATCTGGAGCTCCGGCGGGAGGTGGAGTCCCTGCTCGCCCAGGAGGGGGGAGCACCCGAGGCCCTGGGCACCATGGTGCGCGGGGCGGCGGCGGCCCTGGTCCCCTCCCTGGAGCCCTCCGGCCCTGCCGCTGCACCCGGAAAACAGCTGGGCTTCTACCGGCTGGTCGAGCGGATCGGCATCGGGGGCATGGGCGAGTTGTGGAAGGCCGTGGACACCAGGCTGGATCGGGAGGTCGCCATCAAGGTGCTGCCCCAGGCCTACGCGGCCGACGAGGAACGCCTGCGGAGGTTCGAAAAGGAGGCTCGTGCGGTGGGTTCCCTGAACCACCCGAACATCCTCACCTTGTACGAACTCGCAACCTGCGACGGGGTTCCCTTCCTCGTGATGGAACTCCTCGAAGGGTGGACCCTCCGCGAGCGGCTTCCAGTAGGCGGGATGCCACAGCGGCGGGTGCTGGAGATAGGCCTGCAGATTGCGAGAGGCCTCACCGCGGCGCATGAAAAGGGGGTCGTGCACCGGGACCTCAAGCCGGAAAACATCTGGATCACCCGGGACGGCCGGGTGAAGATCCTCGATTTCGGCCTGGCCAAACTCAAACTCCCCGGAGCCGGCGTTCCGGGGACCGGCTCGGGCGAGAACCCCACCCAGGAACGGGCCAAGGACCAGACGCTCACGCGCGCAGGGATGGTGATAGGCACCGTGGCCTACATGTCGCCGGAGCAGGCGAGCGGGGACGAACTCGACGGCCGCTCGGACCTCTTCAGCCTGGGGGTGGTGCTCTGGGAGCTCCTGACCGGCCGGCGGCCCTTCCAGGGGGTATCGAACAGCGCGACCTTGAAGGCGATCCTGAACGACGATCCACCCGAATTGCCCCCGGAGCTGAAAGTTCAACCGATGCTGGAGCGCGTGCTCCACGGTTGCCTTGCCAAGGAGCCCGCCAGGCGGTTCCACAGCGCCCACGACCTGGCCTTCGCCCTGGAGAGCATCACCATGGTGACGGGCAGCGGCACCGGCACCCAGGCGTTTCCCCGCAGCTGGCGGCGGCGACTCCAGGGCCAGGGGCTGGCCGCCCTGCTGGGCGCCGGCCTCCTGGTTTCCCTCGCGACGACCGGCTGGATGGCCCACCGGATGGACCAGGTCCCCCCGGAGTTTTCGTACAAGCGGCTGACCTTCCGCCGGGGGAATCTGTCCATGGCGCGGTTTTCCCCGGACGGAAACACGATCATCTATTCCGCCGGTTGGGACGGGCAGCCCACCGACCTTTACCAGGTCCGGCTGGACAGCCTCGAATCCCGCCCGCTGGGCCTGCCGCCGGGCACCGACCTCCTCGCCGTCTCCTCCAAAGGAGAGCTGGCGGTTCGGCTGAAGAGCGGGGGCCGGATGCTGCTGGCGCGCGTGCCCCTCATGGGCGGGACCCCGCGGGAGATCCTGGAAGATGCCCGCTGGGCGGACTGGTCCCCCGACGGGTCCCAGCTCGCGGTGCTCCACCTGGTCCAGGGGGGTACCCATGTGGAATACCCGATCGGGACCAAGCTCTACGAGACGGGGAGGACCGTGCGATGGCTCAGGGTTTCTCCCCAGGGGGACCGGCTCGCGATCATTGAGGAGGAGCCGAACCGGACCAACATCCAGGTGATTTCCCGGGACGGCAGCGTGAGGACCATCCCCCTGGGCGCCGACGTGATCTATGGTCTTGCCTGGGCCCCGGAAGGGGACCGGCTGGTGACCTCTTGGGGACCCAGCATCAAGGAGATGGTCCTGGGAGAGCTCTTCCTCGACGGCACCCGGCGGATCCTGGCGCGGGGACCCTCAAGCTTCTACTTCAGCGACTGCGGGCCCGGCGGGCGGATGCTGGTCGAGCAGGCCTCCCACCGGCAGGAGGCCTTCCTGGAGGACGGGCGGGGGGCCCGGGACGTTTCCTGGCTGGAGGGCTGCCAGGTCTCCGGGCTGGCGGGCGACGGGTCCGTGATCCTGAGCGACGAGGGTGAGGGCAGCGGGCCCAAGGGGGGCGTGTGGATGCGCCGCCCAGGGGCGGGAGATCCGCTCCGCCTGTGCGACGGCAACGCCATCGGCAACCTTTCCCCGGACGGCCGTTGGGTTCCGGTCCTTTCCCGCGAGTCGCCGCCCCGGCTGACCCTGGTTCCCACTGGACCCGGCCAGGCGCGGGAACTTCCGCTGGCGGGGGTGACCCCCCACCAGGTGCTTTGGCAACCCGGAGGCAGACAACTGCTGGTGCGGGGCCTCGACGGGAAGACGGGAATGGTCCGAATATTCATGGTCGAAACCGGCGGGGGGGACCCTCGCGTGATCGACGGCCTCCAGGGCTCCACAAGTTGGGCCCTGGCGCCGGATGCTGGGGGGGTGATCGGCGCCGCCAGCGACGGATCTCTGGTCCAGGCCCGACTGGATGGGTCACCTTCTCCGCCGCTGCCCTTCCGCCTCGAACCCGGTGACCGCCTGGTGGGAACCAGCGGGGACGGCCGCAGCCTGTATGTGGCCAACACGGAACGCCCCCCGTTCCGGGTGGACATCCTGGACCTGCCCACCGGAAAACGCCGGATGCACCGCATGGTCGCGCGGAATGCCCTCGGGGCCCGTGGGTATTCCGGATTCGTCATGACCCCCGATGGCAGCGCCATGGCCTATTCCGTGCGCCTGCCCTTGCGTTCGGACCTCTACCTCATGGAAGGGCGGCGTTGAGCCCTACAGGGGACTCCGGGCGGTGGCGACAAGTCGAGGCCGTCCTGGTGGGTGCCTTGGACCTGGAGCCCGAGGCGCGTCCGGCCTTCCTGGACCAGGCCTGCGGGAGCGATGCGGAACTCCGTCGTGAGGTGGAGTCGCTGCTCGCGCACGAAGGGGGCCCGGCAGAGCTGTTCGGAGGCATGATCACGGACGCGGCCGCTTCGATCGCCCCACCCCCAGGGGCCGTGGAACCGGGCCAGCGATTCGGACAGTACCGGATCCTGGGGGAGCTGGGCATGGGCGGGATGGGCGCCGTGTACCTCGCCGAGCGCGCCGACGACGAATTCCACATGAAGGTCGCGGTGAAGGTGGTCCAACGAAGCATGGTCTCCCCCGGAACCTTGGCCCGGTTCCGCCGGGAGCGCCAGATCCTCGCCCGCCTCGACCACCCCAACATCGCCCGGCTGCTCGACGGGGGAACCACCAAGGACGGGCTTCCCTACGTGGTGATGGAGTACATCGACGGTCAGACAATCCTCGAGTTCTGCGAGGCCGCCGCGCTTTCGGTCCCGGATCGGCTGCGCCTGTTCCAAAGTGTGTGCGCCGCGGTGTCCTATGCCCACCAGAACCTGGTGGTGCACCGCGATCTCAAGCCTGCCAACATCCTCGTCACCCGCGACGGGACGCCGAAACTCCTTGATTTCGGCCTTGCCAAGCTGGTGGAGACGGAGCCCGGGTCTGGGCCAGAGGCCCTGACGGGACTTGTCCGACTCATGACCCCGGAATACGCCAGCCCGGAGCTGGTTTCGGGGGGGCCCATCACCACCGCCACGGACGTGTACTCCCTGGGGGTCGTGCTGTACGAGCTGCTCACCGGGGCCCGGGCCCACCGGCTCCACAGCCATGCTGCGGGCGAGCTGCACCGGGTGATTTGCGAGGAGGCGCCGGTCCGACCCGGTTCGATCCGTTCAGGTCTTGCCGGGGACCTGGACACCATCGTGCTCAAGGCGATGCAGAAGGAACCGGAGCGCCGCTACAGTTCCGTCAGCCGGCTTTCGGACGACCTCGCTGCGCACCTGGCCGACCGCCCGATCCTGGCCCGCGCCGACAGCCTGGCCTACCGCGCCGGCAAGTTCGCCCGGCGCAACAAATTCACTCTGGCGGCGGGAACGCTCCTGGCCTGTTCCATCGTGGGGAGCGGACTGCTCCTGATCCGCCAGGGACGACGCGCGGAGCGTCGCTTCCAACAGGTCCGAAGGCTGGCGAATACCTTCCTCTTTGAATTCCACGATGCGATTCGTGAGATCCCCGGCACCACGAAGGCCAGGCAGCTGGTGGTGAAGACCGCCCTGGAGTACCTGGACAGCCTTGCCGCCGAGGCCCGCGGTGATGCCGCGCTCAGGCGGGAGTTGGCGGAGGCCTACCTGCGGGTCGGGGATGTGCAGGGGCATGTCGAGGCGGCCAGCGCGGGCGACACTCGGGCGGCGCTGGCGAGCTACCAGCGAGGGCTGGCCATTGCGGCCCAGGCTGATCCCTCTGACCGCCAAGCCACCCTCCTTCAGGCCCGGCTTGCCAGGCTCGTGGGTGATGCCCGCTCTGCCACCGGGGACTCCCAAGGCGCCCGCCAGGCCTACCTTGAAGGGGGTGCTGCCGCGGAACGCCTGCGACGGCTGGACCCCGGCAACCTCGAAAACCTCAGGGGCCTTGGGCGCATCTACCGCGCCCAGGCTGCGCTGGAACCAGACAACCTGCGTTCCATCAGCCATGCGAGGGGCGCCGTCGCCATCCTGGAGGACCTTTCCGTCCGCTCCCCCGCGGACCCGGAAGTCCAGGCGGAGCTGGCCAGCGCCTGCTCGGGCCTGGGAATGGCCCTGGCAAGGGTGAACCGCCTCGCCGAGGCCCTCCCGCTTTACCGGCGGAACCTGGAGATCTGCCTTCGGATCGCCTCCGAGAAACCCGGACAGGTCTCGGCCCAACGGCAGCTGATGATCGCCCGCAGCCACGTGGCGGACCTTCTGGGCAACCCGACCTTGCCCAACCTCGGCGACCGCCAGGGGGCCCTGGCCGAGTACCGGGAAATGCTGAAAATCGCCGAACAGCTGGCTGCATCCGACTCCGCGAACCGGCGCGGTCAATTCGACCTCGCCATCGCCCGGATGCGGGTGGGCAATGTTCTGCTGGATGAATCCCCGACGGAGGCCCTGGCTCAGCTGAGGCAGTCCCGGGAGGTTCTCGAATCCCAGGCCAGTGCCGATCCCGGCAACAGCCGGACCCTGCTCAACCTGGGCTTCGTTCTCGGCCGGATCGGGGAGGTTCAGGCGAAGCTGGGGGATCACCGGGAGGCCCTGCGCTCCTTCCAGCAGGCGCTCGCGGTCGGGGAACCTCTGGCGGCGAAGGACCCCAAGGACACCCGAATCCGCCGCACCCTGGTGGGACTCCACCAGGAGATGCTCCCGGTCCTCGCCCGGCTAGGGATGGCCCAGGCGGTTGACCTGCATCTCCGGGAGGGATTGAGGCTGGCAGCGGAACTGGAGGCCCTGGATCCCGCAAACCTCCGCACCTTGATCCTCCGACCCCAGCTTCAGGGCCGGGCCGGGGATTCGTACGCAGTCCTCGCCCAGGTGCAAGGCCCGGCGGCCCGGGAGCGCTCCCTGGAGAAAGCTGCGGAGTGCTACCGGAAAAGCCTGGAAGGATGGCGCGGACTCGAAGGCCAACCAGGATTCGACCAGGGAAACCGGACAGAGATGGAGCGGGTGGGCCTTGCGGCCAGCCAGGCGGGGAAAAGAATCCTGAAACCGTGATGGAGTCCCAGCCGGGTCGGCGCTTGTAGGGAGTGAGCCCTCCCATCCATGCCGGATGGGCAGCGTGCTATCCTCCCGGCAGAAATCCGACCTCCATGTCCACTGCATTTTCCAGGAGCCTACGCTCCCTTGCGGCCGACTCGGCCCGTTCTTCCTTGGCCACCCTGGCCATCGCCGGGGCGCTCATGGCGGCATGGACGGGCTGGTTCCTGCTGGCAAAGATCACCCTGTTCGAGGTGACGGAACAGGCCCGAGTGCAGGCCGGGGTGGCGACCTATCCGGTCGAGGCGGTCGTGCCGGGGCGGGTCCTCTCGAGCCATCTCGACATCGGCCGCCAGGTCAAGGGTGGCGAAGTGCTGGTGGAGCTGGATGCCAGGCCCGAACAGCTGCGGCGCGAAGAGGATTCCGCCCGGCTGGCCGGGCTCGTGGCCCAGGTGGGCGCGCTGCGCGCCCAGGCCGCCGCGGAGGAAGCCACCCGCGGCGTCGAGCGGCGGTCGTCTCAGGTGGCCGCGGAGCAAGCCAGGGCCCAGGAACGGGCGGCCATGGCCCCCTCCAAATTCAGCGCGGACGAAGCGGAGCGTCTGAAGGAACTCCACCGGCAGGGACTGATCGCCTCCAGGGACCTCGAGCGCGGCCGCGCCGAAGCGGACGCCCAGCGGGCCGCCGCCGAGGCGAGCCGACTCGCGGCCCTCCGAATCGAACAGGAGCAGCGCGTTCGGGATGGGGAGCGGGATGCCCGGCTGGGTCGCATCCAAGCCGACCTCCGGGAGCTGGAAGGACAAGCGGAATCCCTGCGTGCATCCGAGGCTCGGCTTCGCAATGAAGTGGAACGGCGCCTCCTGAGGGCGCCGGTTTCCGGGCGGCTGGGCGAAGTGAAGGCGCTGCGCCCTGGGGCCTTTCTCAAGGAAGGGGAACGAGTTGCAGCCATCGTGACAGCGGACGATCTGGCCGTGGTGGCCCAGTTTCCCCCGGAGACGGCGATCGGCCGGCTTCGCCCCGGACAGCGCGCCCGGCTGCGTTTGAACGGGTTCCCGTGGACGCAGTACGGCGCCGTGGAAGCCAAGGTCACCCGGGTGGCGGATGAGATCCGCGATGGCAGCGTCCGCGTCGAACTGGCGGTGAACCACGCGGGGTCGCTTCGCATCCCGCTTCAGCACGGCATGGCGGGGAGCCTCGAGGTCGAAGTGGAGCGGGTGGCCCCGGCGGCCCTCATGCTGCGCCTGGCTGGCCAGTGGATCACGGCCCCCCGGGACCCGGGACGGGCCCAGGCCCGTTCCCGGTCCGGCCTTCCGAACCCGGCCGAGTGAACCCGCGGTCATGAAACGCGCCTACTTCGCACCAGAAGTGATCCAGACCTCGGCCATGGATTGCGGGCCCGCGGCCCTCAAGACCCTCCTTGAAGGCCACCGCATCCCCGTGGCTTACGGCCGCCTTCGGGAAGCCTGCCAGACCGATGTGGACGGCACCTCGATCGACACCCTGGAACAGGCCGCCGTGGACCTCGGATTGGACGCCGTCCAGGTGATGATCCCGGTGGACCACGTGGGGCGCCCCGAATCAACCCTGCTGCCCTGCCTGGCTGTGGTCCAACAGCCTGGCGGATCCACCCATTTCGTGGTGGCTTGGCGGCGGCACGGACCCTGGTTGCAGATCATGGACCCTGCGGTGGGGCGAAAGTGGATCTCGGTGGAGGCCTTCCGGGCCAGCCTCTACCGTCACACCGCCCAGGTACCGGCGGAGGCCTGGCGGGCCTGGGCCGGGTCCGAGGCCTTCGCGGCCACCCTCGATGCCCAACTGGAGGAACTCGGTGCCGGAGCGGACCTGCGCCGGGAGCTCCTTGAACGCGCCATCGCCGACCCGGATTGGACCGGCTGCGGGCAACTGGACGGGGCCGTACGGATGACCGCGGCGCTGCTGCGTGGCCGCGCGGTCGTTCGCGGCCGAGAGGCCGCGGCCATGGTGGAACGGCTCGCCCGCCCCGGGACCCCGATTCCCGACGCCTACCGCAGTGCCCGCCCCGATCCCCGCGAGGAGGGGGGCCTGCTCTTCTCGGGCGCGGTCCTGGTGACCGTTGCCGGTCGGTTGGAGGTGGGGCCCGAACCCCGCGCCATTTCGCCGGAGCTGGCAGCGGCCCTTCGCCCCGACACCGTCCCGGCCCGCGCCCACCTGCTGGGATTGGCGCGCCGGGACGGTCTGTTGGAGCCCGCCGCCCTGCTGGGCGCCCTGTGCCTCTCGGGAGCCGCAGTGGTGGTGGAGGCACTGCTCCTGCGAGGTTTGCTGGACCTGGGTGGGGAACTGGTGATCAGCGGTCAGCGGCTCGGAATGCTGGCTGCGGTGCTTGGCTTTCTCATGGCCCTGGCCATTCTCGAATGGCCCCTTGCCGCCTCGCTCCTTCGCATGGGCCGAAAACTGGAGGGGCGGCTGCGCGCCGCCTTTCTTGCGAAGATCCCGCGGCTGGGGGACCGCTATTTCCAGAGCCGCCTGGTGTCCGACATGGCCGAGCGAAGCCACGCTGTGCACGTGGTTCGCGCGCTCCCGGAACTGGCTGGCCAGTTGCTCCGGACGGGCTTCGAGATGGTGTTCACCGTGATCGCCATCGGCTGGCTGTACCCGCGCAGCCTGCCCGTGGCGCTAACATTGGCCGCGGCCGCGGTGGCCATTCCCCTGCTGGCCCAACCCTTCCTGGCGGAGCGGGACCTGCGCTGGCGAACCCACGGGGGCGCCCTTAGCCGCTTCTACCTGGACGCCCTGCAGGGCCTGGTGGCCATCCGGGCCCATGGGGCCGAGCGGGCCCTGCGAAGGGAGCAGGAAGAAAACCTGGCCCGGTGGGCCGAGGCCGGGTTGGCCGCCCAGAAACTTGCGGTGGCGGTGGAAGGTCTGCAATCCCTGACCTCCCTGGGCCTTGCGGCCTGGCTGCTGCTGGCTCACCTCCGAGGTGGCGGGGACCCCGCCGCGGTGCTGCTTCTGGCCTACTGGGCCCTGAACCTTCCCGCCCTGGGCCAGGAATTCTGCGCCGTGGCACGCCAGTACCCCGGGCTGCGGAATGTCACCCTGCGCCTGCTTGAACCCCTGGGCGCACCGGAAGAACCCGCTGCGCCGGAAACCCCGGCTCCCCCCGGAGGCGTGTCCATCGTGTTTGAGGGCCTTTCAGTCCGCGCGGCAGGCCACCGGATCCTGGAGGGGGTGGATTTGCGGATCGCGCCAGGCGAACAGGTGGGAATCGTCGGAGCCTCCGGGGCCGGAAAATCCACCCTGGCCGGTTTGCTGTTGGGCTGGCACCGGCCTTCGGAGGGCAGGTTCCAGGTGGACGGGGCCCCCCCTGATCCTGGTTCGCTGGCGGCCCTCCGCCGGGCGACCGCGTGGGTGGATCCGCAGGTGCAGGTTTGGAATCGAAGCCTGTTGGAGAACCTGCGCTATGGCTGTGGCCAGGGTTCCGCGCCGGGAATCGAAACCGCCCTCGACGGGGCAGACCTTCGCGGGGTTCTGCGCCGCCTGCCCGACGGCCTGCAGACGGTCCTGGGCGAATCCGGCGCCCTGGTCTCCGGGGGCGAAGGACAGCGGGTCCGTTTCGGGCGGGCCTTGCTGCGAGACGGCGTGCGCCTGGCCATCCTCGACGAGCCTGCCCGTGGCCTGGACCGAGGTCGCCGTCGCGCCCTGTTGGACCAGGCCCGGAGCGCTTGGCCCGGGGCAACCCTGCTGTGCATCACGCACGATGTGGCAGATACCCTTGAATTCTCCCGGGTGCTGGTGGTGGAGCAGGGTCGGCTGGTGGAGGACGGCAACCCCCGCGACCTCGCCGGCGACCCAGACTCCCGCTACCGGGCCCTGCTGGACGCGGAAAAAGCTGTGCGGGAGGACATCTGGTCGGGGCCGGCTTGGCGGCGCCTGAGGATGGAAGCCGGCCGGGTGGAGGAGGTTTCGTGCGAGACCTCCTGAACGCCTCCCTTTGGCCGGCAGACTCGGCCGCGCAACTGGTGGAGTCTCTCGCCCATCGCGCCGGCATGCCGGTCCAGGCCCCATCCGGGGGTTCGGCCGCTGGGCTCACCCAGACCATCGCCGCCCTGGGCCTGGAGGCGGAACCGGTGCGACTTGTCCCGGCCGACCTGGACCGTGCCTTGCGCGAGGCCCCCCCGGCCGTCCTGCCGCTCCCCGGTGGCCTCCTGGCCCTGGCCGCCCTCCGCGGGAGACGGATCGGGCTGCTGGGGCCGGATTTGCGGCTCCGGTACGTCCCCGGCGAGGTGATCTCCGATTTTGCCTGCGCGGAGGCGGAGGCGCCCCACGCCGGGGAGGTGAACGACCTGCTCCAGGTCTGCGGCATTACCCCTTCGCGCCGCGCTGCTGCCCGTCGCGCCTTGCTGCGAGAGCGTCTGGGGACCGTGCCCCTGGGGGAGCTGGTCCAACTGCGGACTCCCCCTGGAAGTTCCTTTCCGGCCCAGCTCCGCGAAGGCCGGTTGCTCGCCCGCCTGGCCGCCTACGCCGGTGTCCACGCCCTGGAGTACCTGCTTCTGCTGCTGGCCTGGTGGGTGCTGGGGGAGGGTGCCCTCTCCGGACGGACCGACCATGGCTGGCTGTGGGCCTGGACCCTGCTCCTTCTCTCCATGGCGCCCCTTCGGATGTGGATGCTGTGGTTGCAAGGCTGGCTGGCGATCGGTGTGGGGGGCATGCTCAAGCAGAGGCTGTTGGCCGGGGCCCTGGCCCTGGACCCGGACTGCCTCCGCCGCCAGGGCTCCGGGCAGCTCCTGGGGCGGGTGGTGGAGGCGGAAACGGTGGAGTCCCTGGCCCTGGGGGGAGGCTTCGGAGCCCTCGCGGCCACCGTGGAACTGGTCCTGGCCGCTTGTGTCCTCCTCGCCGGCGCGGGTGGAGTTCCTCTCGCGGTGCTGCTGGCGGGTTTCGTCGCCGCCACCGCCGGGCTCGGGCTGGCCTTTGCCCGCCGTCGGCGAACCTGGACCGCGGCCCGCCTGGCCCTCACGGAGGACCTGGTGGAGGGCATGGCGGGCCACCGCACGCGTCTGGCCCAGCAGGCCCCCGAGGCTTGGCACGAAGGCGAAGACCGATCCCTGGCGGACTACCTGCACCAGGCCGGTGTCATGGACCGCAGGGCCGTCGTCCTGGCGGCCTTGGCCTCCCGCGGCTGGCTCGTGGCGGGCTTGGCCGGGCTGGTCCCGACCTTCCTCTCCGGGGGCGGAGGAGGGAGTACTGCCGCCCTGGCCGTGAGCCTGGGGGGGGTGCTGCTGGCCCACCGAGCCCTGCGCCGGCTGGCCGCTTCCATCACCCAGCTGGCCGGGGCAGCCATCGCCTGGGAGGCGGTGCGCCCGATGTTCTCCGCGGCAGGCGTCCTTCCCGCACCGCCGATTCCGGAGGATGCCCCGGCTGCGGTGCTCCTCGACGCCCAGGATCTGGCCTACGCCCACGCCGGTGGCCGGCCGGTGCTCCGCGGGGCGAGCCTGCGGATCCTGTCCGGGGACCGCCTGCTGCTGGAAGGGGAATCCGGCGGCGGCAAATCGACCCTAGCAGCGGTCCTGGTGGGTTTGCGCGAACCTTCCTCCGGCCTGCTGCTGGCCGGTGGCCTGGATCGCCGGACCCTGGGTCCTGGGGGTTGGCGCCGGCGCGTGGTGGCCGCCCCCCAGTACCACGAGAACCACATCCTTTGCGCTTCCCTGGCCTTCAACCTGCTCATGGGCCGGGCCTGGCCGCCTCGCCAGGCCGACCTGGACGAGGCTTGGTACGTCTGCCAGGAACTGGGTTTGGGACCCCTGCTGCAACGCATGCCGGCGGGCATCTTCCAGTCGGTGGGCGACACCGGATGGCAGCTTTCCCAGGGGGAACGCAGCCGGGTCTTCATCGCCCGCGCCCTGCTGCAGGGGGCGGGTCTGGTGGTTCTGGACGAGAGCTTCGCCGCCCTCGACCCTGAGAACCTGCGGCGGGCCATGGACTGCGTGCTCAAGCGGTCCCCGGCGCTGCTGGTGGTGGCCCACCCCTGAGCCAGCGAGGCGGCCCGGGGTGTGGCGACTCCCGGGTGAATACTCCGTCCAGCCGTGATGGATGGCCGCAACCCCTTGCGCTCGTAGGAACAGGAGGCAACACCATGAACAAGACCCACACCCCCGCCGGCGTCATCCTGAAGACCGCTGTTCGCGGCGGCAGCGTCCCTTCCACCCGGGACCCTCCGCCAGGCTACAACCACAACCAGCGCGGGCTGGCGAAGGCGCACGAGGCCTGAGGCGAAAGCTATCACGACGGGGCCGAGGGGGGGGAACGCTCCCCCCTTTTCGTCGTGGAGGATTCTTTTGGGCTCCCCGGATCCATCCGCTCTGGTGGAGTGGGTGCCGCCCGGCCCTTGTGGCAGCCTCTCCGAAAATCACACCCTGGACGCGATGAGGGGTTCTCGTCTCCGTTTGCGC
>JACQZU010000012.1 GCA_016213735.1 Acidobacteriota bacterium
CCGTGAACAGCTACATGACGCCGCGCTCCACCTACCTGGACGCGAAGAACGCGATGCTCCGGGCCACCAAGGATCTCTACGGGGCCTGGTCCGCGGAATACCAGCACGTCTTCGAGTGCTTCGACGCCATCAACGTCAAATAGGTCGCCCCACACCCCAGGAGCCCCGGGTTACCCGGGGCTCCTGGCCGTTCTGGGGGGGATGCCGAGGGAAGGGACGGATTCAATCCCCCAGGAGGCCTTCCAGCCCATGAGCCAACCGCTGGAGCATGGCGGTCCCGTCGTGGTCCCGGTGCCGGGCGGCGAAGGCCCTGGACGCCGCGGTGAGGCTGGGATCCCCGGCCATGGAATCCAGCGCCGCCTCCGCATTCTCTCCCTTGAGGTCCAGGAGCAGGCCGGCGCCCAGCTTCAGCACCCGGTGGGCCCCCAGAAGCTGCTCCACGCTGAGGGGCAGCATCAGCAAGGGCTTTCCGGCCAGGAGCATGCTGGACATCACCCCGTGGCCCACGTTGGAAATGGCGAAGTCGCAGCCGGCGGCTGCGGCCTGGATGTCCACCGGCCCGCGGGCCCAATGCAGGGCCTGGCCCTGAATCCTCCCGGGCAAGTCAGGGGACAGGGGAGAAGCCACCACCAGGGTGGGCCAGCCGCGGTCGCGGAGACGCTCCAGGAGGGCCGTGACGCCTTCCGAGCCTTCAACGTAGACGAACACCTTCGGGCCGGGGCCCGGGGGGAAATCGGCGGGGGACTCGGCGTGGGAGGGGGGGGTGCCCAGGTAGCGCCCGCCCGGTCGGGTGCCGAAATGGTCGAGTTCGGGGAAGGTGAGGAGGCAGGTCTGGGCCACGTCCTGGTACAACTGCGGCAGCCGGGGGAGGGGGGGGCGCGCCTCTTGAGAGAGGGCCTGGTTCACCCAGCCCAGGAGTTCCCGCTCGTGGCGGAGGATGGACTGAAGATCCGGTTCTTCCCAGGGCTGGATCAGGGGCAGAACCTCCCGGACCGGGGGAGAACAGAACCCGGTGCCCACGGTTGCGACCGGGATCCCTTTTCCCCGGAGGGCCAGGAGCGCCGTGGGACTGTGATCGCAGACCACCAGCGCCGGACGGACCGCCGCAACCACCTCGTCCCAGGCCCGGATCTGATTTCGCAGCACTTCGGGACCCAGGAAGACGTTGTGAAGCAGATGGCCGTAACTCAGGCACTGGGGGTAGGGAACCCGTTCCGGGACGGTGATGGGGGCCTGGAGCGCACGGATGGGACTCCCCTGGAAAAGTTTCTCCCCCCGGCCAAGTTCCCGGACGGCGGCGGTGATGGAGTGACCCAACCCGGCCAGGGCCACGCCGATGGCCCTCAGACGCTGGAGGTGGCCCAGACCCCCTCCCAGCTCCCAGGTGAGGAGAACCGAGGCCACTAGTTTCCTCCGAGGGGAGGGTGGGCAGGGATTGGCGGCGCGGTCATCCGGTCCAAGATATCCCCTTCCAGCAAATTCCGGCCGTCAGGGCAGGAAATTCCCTTCCGGAGTGGCCCGGAATTTTCACTCTGGGTTCCGGCGGCCGATGGAGGGGTCGGAGAGGCACATGGATCGCGGTACCTGGCTCGGAATCCTGCTCGGCCTGGCCCTCCTGGGGGTTGCGATCAGCCTGGGGCCGAATCCTCGCATCTTCTTCCATCCCCCCAGCATGATCGTGGTTTTCGGCGGGGTCATCGCGTCGACCTTCATCCGCTTTCCCCTGGGGAATGTGCTCAGCGCCTTCCAGGTCGCCTCCCATGCGTTCCTCCACAGGGCCCGGACCTCCCAGGAGGTGGTGGTGGAACTGGTGGGCATCAGTCAGCGGGCCCGCAGGGAGAGCCTGAAGAATTTGGAGCGCTTCCTGCCCGAGGACTCCTTCTTGGCCAAGGGGCTCCTCATGGTGGTGGACCGGGTGGAACGGGACCACATCCGGGAGGTTCTGGTCCAGGAGCTTCAAGCGACGCAAGATCGCCACACCCTGGGCCAGGAGATCTTCCGCTTCATCGCGGCGGCCGCGCCTTCCTTCGGGATGGTGGGCACCCTGATCGGGATGGTGCAACTCTTCGCGTCCATGAAGGACCCCCAGGCCATCGGGGGAGCCATGGCCCTTTCCCTGCTTTCCACCCTCTACGGGGCGGTGGTGGCCTACCTCTTCGCCCTGCCGATTTCCGGAAAGCTGGAGCTTCGTTCCAAGGAAGAACTGCAGATCAAGCAGCTGCAACTGGACGGGATCCTCGGAATCGCTGCGGAACTGAACCCCAGCTCCCTGGAGGAGATGCTCAACGCCCACCTCGCACCCCGCCTCAAGGTTCGACGCCAGGTGGGCGCCCATGGCTAGGGTGGGCTACCGGAACCGCCGCCGGGTGGATTACGACAGCCTCTGGCTCATCACCTTCGCAGACCTGATGGTCCAGCTCATGGCCTTCTTCGCCCTGGCCTACAGTGTTTCGGCCACCGATACCCAGCGCTTCCACGCCATCCTCCGCTCCTTGAGGAAGGAGCTCGGCGTGGCCACCGCCCACGACCTCAGCCCGAAGGGGGACCAGGGGATCCTTCCCGGGTCCCTGGGGCTGGACCCGTCCCGCGCCGCGGACCTTGAGCGCTTGCTCAGCGAACGGCCCAGCACGCCGGGGCCAGACATCGGAACCCGAATGAGGATGGTGAGCTTCCGCCCCTCGGTGCTTTTCGAGGAGGGGAGCCCGGTCATCCCGCCGGGCAGCGCGCTCCTCCTGGACCGCCTGGCGGGGCTGACCCGGGACTACCCGGGCTTCCAGCTCGTATGCGAGGGGCACGCCGCTCCCGGGGAGCGGGGCAGAGGCGGGCAGGACGCCCTGGAACTCAGCGGCCTTCGGGCCCAGGCAGCCGTGCGCTTCCTCGCGGCCTCCGGAATCGAAGCCAAGATCCTGGCCGCGGAAGCCCATGGGGACAGCCTTCCCGAGGGCCAATGGTCCGCCCCGGAGGGCCGGGCCCTTCAGCGGCGGGTCTCCTTCCGGTTCCAGCGACTCGCGGAACGCTGAGAGGAGGATCACCCCTCGGGTTCGTCGTACTCCGCGTTGTGCCAGACGTTCTGGACGTCGTCGTTGTCCTCCAGGAGGTCCACCAGTTTCAGGAAACTGGTCAGCCGGGAGCCCTCCAGGGGAACCAGGGTGCTCGGAGCCTGGATGACCTTGGCCTCGATGACCGGGAGCTTGGCCTTATCCACCGCGTTCTTCACGGTTTCGAAGGCGTCCGGGCTGGTCTGGATGACCCAGGCTCCACCGCTCATGGCCACGTCGTCCGCTCCTGCCTCCAGGGCCACCTCCATGACCTGATCTTCCGCTGCCTCCGGTTCCACCACGATCTGCCCCTGCCGCGCAAAAAGGTAGGAGGCACTGCCCGTGGTGGCCAGTTCCCCGCCGAACTTGGCGAAGTAGCTCCGGACCTCCGGGGTGGTCCGGTTCTTGTTGTCCGTCATGGCCTCGACGATCACCGCAACCCCCCCCGGGAACCGCCCCTCGTAGGTCACCTCCTCGTAGGTCACTCCCTCGAGTTCGCCGGTTCCCCGCTTGATCGCACGCTCCCAGTTCTCCTTGGGCATGTTGTTGCCCTTGGCCAAGTCCACCGCCAGGCGGAGCCGGGGATTGCTTCCCACGTCGCCCCCGCCCAGGCGGGAGGCCACGGTGATCTCCTTGAGGATCTTCGTGAAGAGCTTCCCCCGCTTGGCGTCCAGGGCGCCCTTCTTGTGTTTGATGGTGGACCATTTGTTATGACCTGACATGGGACGCTCCGAGGGGATCCGGACGGACGGGTTCAGCCTTTGAGGGCTCGTTTGGAAATTCGAACGAAGGGGGGAAGCTCCTGGCGGAGGACCGGACGCTCCAGGAGGAACTGGTACCACTGCTCCCCGTACACCTTCATTTTCATGGGCTTCTTGTTCTGGAGGAGGTTCCTGTTGTTGAGGAGGCGCTCATCCCCCTTGCAGACGGCCAAGCCTTTGTTGAGGATCTCAATGGCGTGGTCGCGCTCCTTCATTTCATTGAGCACGAAGGCGTACACGGCATAGAGCAGGCTCTCCTTCCGACCGGACTTCAGGGCCAACTCGAAAGTCTTCCGGGCCTCCTTGACCTCGCCTCGGCGCCACTGAAGGATGGCCAGCATGGCCTTGGCGATGTAGTGCTGCATGGAGGCGGATTTCAGCAAGGGTTCGGCTTCCTCGTGCTTCTTGCGCACGTACTGGACCATCCCGATCTGTCCGTCCACCGTTCCCTTCACCAGGAACTGCCTCGGAGCCAAGGCGTAGGCCTCTTTCATCACCGCCAGGGCGGCATCGAATTGCTGTTTTTTCAACAATTCCCCCGCGCGCTGGAAGATGGCCTCGAGCTGGGACTGGGCGCGCCGGCTCAACCAGAAGAAGAGCCCTCCCCCGGCGAGGAGCCCGAGCAGGGTGCACAGCCACCAGGCAGGGATGAGGAGCTTCAGGACCAGAGCCGCGACCAAGGCGAGGCCCAGGCTCATCAGGAGATGGATCACGAGGACTCCCAGGCGAAAGGAGATTCTATCCTTTCATGCCCTTTGTGGCCACGAATCGAATCGGGGGGAGGCGTTCAGGCGATGACCCCCGACCGGCTGGGCTTGGTGCTCCCCCGACGCCGGGAAGGTTTTCGGACGGCCGGGGTGGAGGCGGCTGCGGGAGCTTTCCGCGGCCGACCGGGCTTGCTCGCGACGGCAGCCGCCTTCCGCTTCAGGCCTTTGACCGGGACGGAGGCCTTGACCTTGGGAGGGGAGGGTTTCCGGACCTTCCGGCCGCGTTCGATGGCCTGGGCCGCGCGCCCGGTGACCACCACCCTCCGCCCGTCCTTGAGGACCTTCAGTCGGCTCCCCGCCTTGCGGCCTCTCTTGAGCGCCATGGGAAGGGGCTCGGCCGCGAGCAGGTGCCGTTCGAGCTGGGCCTGGAGGGCGAGCATCTCCCCCTGGTCCTTCTCGTGGTCATATCCGCACAAATGGAGGAATCCGTGGATCAGCAGGGTCTCGACTTCCCGGCGACGGCTGACCCCGAATTTCTTGGCCATCTTTTCGGCATAAGGCAGGCAGATGACCAGATCCCCGAGGTGGGGGAATTCCCCCTTTCCTGCATGGGAAGGAAAACTCAGAATGTCGGTGGGAGCATTGATGCCACGGTGTTCGCGGTTCAGTTTTCGCATCCCGCGGTTGTCGACATAGGTGATTGATACCCCCTGGGCGGTGGGCGCAAGTTGATCCCGCAGGTTGCGAAGGAGTTCACCAACAGATTGCTCTGCCGGCCCGCGCATCTTGCTTCGAGAAGACCAATCAATTTTCAGGGGAAGGGAGGAGGGGGACATGGACACGCCTTTGAAAACAAACAAGAATTAAGCTCTTCCTTTTCATCGAATTTGTCAAGATTGGATCCCATTTATCCAAGGATTGGAATCGATTTTTTTCAACCTTCAGCAATGACAATGATTGATTCGCTCGCTGGACCCTGCATGGACACGATAGATAGAATTCCGGCCCATCTCATTCCCATTTGCATGAATTCACTTGAATTGCTGGATAAATGGAACCGGCGCCACGCGCTGACCGCCCTGCCTCCCTCGGAGCGTCTCGAGGAATTGTTCCTGGACGCCTGTGTCCTCCTCCCCTGGATCGAGGCCCTCCCCCCGGGCGCCCTGGCGGTGGACTTCGGGAGCGGTCACGGCCTATCGGCGGCCCTCCTGGCCGCCGCCAACCCCAGGATCCAGGTGGCCGCCCTGGAGGCCTCCGGGAAGAAGGTGGCCTTCATCGGCCAACTTCGGATGGAGTTGGGCCTGGAAAACCTGAGGCCCCTGGCTGGCCGGGCGGAACTCCTCCCCCCCCTGGGGGCCCAGGCAGGGACGGCCAAGGCCGTGGGTTCCGTGGACCTGCTGTTGTCCTGGTGGATGCGCCACGGCGACGGCCGGGGGCCCTTCCTGGCCCTCAAGGGTCCATCGGCCACGGGGGAGGGCAGGGCCCGGCCGGGGTGGACCTGTGTGGCCCACCCCTACCGCCTGCCGACGAGGGGATCCAGGGTGCTGCTGGAGTTCAGGGAATCTAAGGGGGTCGAGCCGAGGGCCTAGCGGGTGAGGACGTCCCCCACCTGGACGGGGTCCGTGGAGCGGAGGAGCCGGACGGTGGCCGAATTCGGTGTGGTATGGATCACCACGCTCTGCCCGAGGTAATGGTTGGTTCGTTCCAGAAGGATGTCCTTCTTCTGCTTGGCCTCGGTGACGGGGAAATTCCTGTAACGCAGGGCCAGGAGCACGTCCCCGACCCTGAGGCCGTCGGCCGAGCCCTTGTCCACCAGGAGCATTTCCCCCTGACCGGCGATTCCATGGTTTTCGAACAGGTAAATCACCTTGGCGAGATCCTTCACCGGAATCGGATCCGCAATGTCCGTGCGGGGCTTGAGCGGAATGGAGGCCGGTTCGGTGTAGGGAGTCGCGAGTTGGCCCACCAGGACAGAATCCATGGCCTTCTCGATGACGGCCACGGATCCCTTCCCCAGGACGGTGACGACCCGGACGATTCCCACATTCTGCAATAGATCCCCCAGCGGCCTCCGGCGATGCGCGTCCTCCGGGTGGTGGAACTTGCGGGCCAGGATCCGGGTCACCGTGAACCGGTCCCCGACCTTGAGGCCCTTGTCGGCACCTCCGTTGAGGTAGACGGTGTCGCCTTCGGTGAGGAGTTCATGATCCTGGCTGCGCGCGCCGGTGATCTTGAGGGCCCGCTGGTCCTTGGCGTAGGCCTGGGCCCCCCGGGGGGCCAGGAAGGGCATGCGGATGAAGTCCTGGAGGGCGAAGGCCTGCTCCTCGCGAATCACCTGGAGAGGGGGGCGCTTCTTCTTTTCGGGCTTCAGCGTGGCCACCTCGGGTTCGGCGAGGTCGGGCGTGCCGTCGGGCTGGGCCGGGGGCGCCTGGGTTTCCGGCCGGGTTCCTTCGGGGGGCTTGGAGGTCGGAGCCTCACCGGTCCCGCCGGGGGCAGGGGATGCAGCCCCCGGAGGCCTGGAGCCCGTCGGGCTCTCGCGATCCACCTGGGCGATCGCCGTCCGGCTGCCGTCGATGACCAGGGGATCCCCGGGGTAGATCCAATGGGGGTCCTTGATCCACTGATTCAATTCCCAGATCTGGGGCCAGGAATAGGGGTTCCCGAGGTGGCGACGGGCGAGGTCCCAGAGGGTGTCTCCCTTGGCCACGAGCTGCAGCCGCTTGCCTGCGGGGACCCGCACCTCCTTGGGGTAATCCCAGCGGGAGTAGTGTTCCTCCACCTTCACGGCCTCCGAGGCGCCCGCATTGGCCGGAGCCTTCGCGTCCTGGGCCGCCAGGACGAGGGAGAGGCAGGGCAGCACCGCGAATGCGCGCAGCCAATTCCGCTTGGGCATTGGAACCCCCTTGGGTTGGGTTGACCCGATTATAGTTCGTCCACCCGGATCATGTCGGAAAAACCTTTCATCCGGCGACGAAGGTCTTGCTCTGTAATGTTTTCCAGGCGTTCAGTGCCGAAACGCTCCACGGTGAAGCTGGCCATCACGGACCCCGCAAGGGCGGCTTTTTTCAAGGCGGGGATGTCGGTCCGGCCCACGGACGCGAGGAATCCCAGGAATCCTCCCGCAAAGGTGTCCCCCGCCCCGGTAGGATCGTAAACATCCTCCAAGGGGAAGGCCGGGGTCGCGAAGATCCCCTCCGGGGTCAGGAGGCACACCCCGTACTCCCCCCGCTTCACCACCAGGATCTGGGGACCGATGGCCTGGACGCGGCGGTACGCCTTGATCAGGTTGTGTTCGCCCGTGAATTCGCGGGTCTCGGATTCGTTCATCAGGAGGATGTCCACCCGATGGAGGACCGCCTCCAGGGCGCCCCGGGACCCCCGGATCCAGTAGTTCATGGTGTCCAGGGCCACCCAGCGGGGTGGGGTTCCCATCTGCTTCAGGACCTCGAGTTGCAGCACAGGGTCGATGTTCCCCAGGAAGAGGTAGGGGGACTGCCGGAAGGGATCGGGAATAACAGGCTGAAAATGTGCGAAGACGTTGAGGTGGGTCTCGAGGGTCTGAGCCTCGTTCAGGTCGTACCCGTAGACGCCCTTCCAGTGAAAGCATTTCCCGGGTTTCCGCTCCAGCCCCTGAAGGTCCACCGCACGTCCCGCGAAGACGACCTGCTGGTCCGGCCCGAAATCGTCTCCCACCACCGCCACGAGGCGGACGGGGTGGAAGCGGCTGGCACTCAGGGAGAAATAGGTGGCGCTGCCTCCCAGGACCTTTTCCCGTCGTCCGAAGGGTGTTTCAAGGTCGTCGAAGGCGATGCTGCCGACCGCGAGCAGACTCATGGGGGCTCCGGGATCGAGGAGTCAGGAAGCCGGGCTTCCCAGGTAGAGGATCCAGGCGTGGGCTCCCCCCATGGGGATGGGGGCCTGGGCGTAGCGGGTCACGCTGCGCGCGCCGGGGGTCGTCAGGAAGGCCAGGAAGCCCTGGCGAAGGGCCTCGGAGGGTCCCAGGAGCACATGCAGGCTGCGCCAACCGAGGTGAAGCGCGTCCTCCAACCGCTCCTTGAGGCGCTCCCGGGCGTCAGAGAGGGTGTGGTTCCGAAGATCAAGGAATCCATCCACCTCGATGGCCATGCCGGCGGCCAGCTGGATGAGCACGGGGCCCCGGGGCTTGAGGGCTTCCGGCGGCGGGGGAGGTGCGTCCAGGGGCCGAGTCTCCTCGGAAGCGGCCAAGAGCTGGGACACCAGGGAGGGCGAGAGGGGCGGGGAGGGAAGGGGCGGCGGGAGGACGGGAGCCGGGGTCGCCTGCGGGGCCCGTCGGCCGGCCTCCAGGGGCTGGAGGCCCTTCATGCCCTCCATGGCCTGGCGGAAGGTGGCCCCGGCTTCCTCCGGCGGGACAGACGGAACCACGGGGGTGGGGTCCGCCGCTTCCTTGGGACTGAGGGGATTCCTGGAACCCGGCGGCGGAGCCTTCCCCATGGATTCCAGAAACAGAGCATCCTCCTCCTCCAGGGCGGGAGCCGGTTCAAGGCGTCTGGAGGCGGGCGGTTTCGGGGCCGGGGCTGCGGGGAGGACGGGATCCTCCTTAAAATTCTGTCTCAACTTGGCCAAGTCCTGTTTCCAGACCATCCCCCACCCGCCGTACCAGAGTACGGCAAGGCTCCCGGGGCTGCCCAGGATGACGTTGCAGCGCTGCGACGGGTGACGCAAAACACACCACGGACCCTGCGGGGGGCAAACGACTAAGCCAATGTTGTCTTGATTTGTAACCATGGCACGCCCTTCGCTGTCCAAGGGCAAAGGAGGATTTCATGTCCCTTCGTCCGCTCGTTCCACTCCTCGCGTTGGGCTTCGCGCCGGCCCTCCAGGCCCAGGAACCCCACTTCGGGTTCGGTTTCAATCTTGCCTTTCCCACCGGGGAGTTCCGGAGCCGGACGACCCAGGGACCTTCCATCGCCACCGTGCCCCCGGTCCAGTCCACCCAGACCGAGGGATTTGACGCGGGGTTCGGCGGGCAGTTCACCATCAGCTTCCCAATCCAGCCCACCATGGCCTTCCGGATGAACTTCGGCGGCCAGAGCACCAGCGGAACCCGGTCGTATTCGGCGGGCTATTCGCGCGACGACCTCCAGCACAACATCTTCAGCCTGGCGGGGGAGATGCAGCTGTTCCTCAACGGGGGGGCCAACCGCCACCGCGGAAGCTATTTCTTCTTCGGACCCAGCGCCGACTTCGAGCGCTGGGACTACACCTACGGCCGGCACGATTCCTGGGACTACGAGACCTACGACCGGAAGAGCCGGATGGGAGCGAACTTCGGGTTCGGCCACAGCTTCGGCTATTTCGCGGGCCGCTTCACCATGGAAGTGGCCTTCCACAAGACACTCTCGGGGAACGACGTCGCCAAGGGCGACCCCCCCAGCGCGGATTTCGTGAAGCTCCATTTCGGCTGGGTCTTCTGAAGCCATCGGTCCCCTGAGCGGCCTGCGGGCCGCTCAGGGGACCCCCGGTCCGGGGCTCACTTCTTGGGCTGTGACTTCCGCTTGGGCGGCTTGGGCTTCTCGGTCTCGTCCTCGATGCCCAGGAGGCCGTTGACGAATCTCTTGGCGTCGGCGTTTCCGGGATCCAGCCGCAAGAGCCTCCGGCCATAGGCGAGGCGTTCGAAGCGCGGCCGGGCGTCGTCGGCCTTCACCTGCGCCAGCTTCCCGGTGACGTAGGCTGCCTGCCCCTGGGCCTGGGCGATCTCCAGCTTCTCCTTGGCGAGGAACCCGTGCCACTCGGCCAGGGATTTTCCGTAGGTCTCCTGATCGAGCCGCAGCTGGACCAGGATGTCGTCCATGGAACGCAGCGCACGCTCGCTGTGGGCCATGGCGTTCCGGTGCTCCTCCAGGTAGGCCCGGACCTGGTTCCGGGTCCGCATCTGGGCCTCGGTGAGCCCGGGCTGGGCCTCGAGGTCCTTGAGGCGCTGCTCCTGCTTGGCGACCCCCTCCTTCCATTCCGCGAGCTTGTCCTGGTGCTGCCGGCGGAGCCGGGCCAGGGTCTGCTCGGCGTTGGAGGCGTTCTCGGCCGCACCGGCGGCGGCCTTCTGCAGGTGGCCCACGCCGTCCTCCCAGGCCCCCTCCACCACGCAGGCCTGGGCGGCCAGGTTCCGCAGGGCCACCATGGCGTGCATTTCGTTGTAGTCCGAGCTGTTGACCCCCGTCCCTTCCCGGTCCAGGAGGGTCTCGATGCTCCGCCGGACGAAGGAGCCGTCCCCCCGCTGGATGGCCTGCTCCCAACCGTTTCGTCCCTCCCGCAGCCGGTCCGAGAGGCTCACCGGGAGCGCGGGCGCACTGGCGGCCGGAGGGGGGGAGGCGGCCTGGGGGGAGAGGGCCGCGGCCGCGAGCAGGAGGCTCAGCATGTCATGAGCTCTTCTTCTTGGCGGGAGCCTTCTTGGGGGCCGGGGCCACCTTCTTCTCCTCAGGCACGGGCACATCCTTGCCTTCCACAGCCGCCTGCAGGGACTTGAGGGCACGGGCGTTGGCGGGGTCCAGGAACGTGAGCCGGTAGAGAAGTTTCACTTTGTCCGCCTGGGAGGGCAGTTCGAAGTTCTTGGGCGTGTTGAGCACGGCGGTCACGTACTTCGCCTTGTCCCCCTTGAACTTCTCGGACTGGATGGTCTCCTCTTCCGCCTTGAGGTCCTTGTCGAGCCCCTCCAGGGGAGCCGTGAAGGCGTCCGCATCCCGCTTCAGGCCCGCGGCGTGCTCCTGGAGCTGCTGGATGGTCTTGCCGCCATTGCTGAGATTGTTGCGCCACACCGTGGCGGCGTTGAGGGTCTCCCCGTCGGCGGGGGTGCGGTCCTTCTGGGCCTTGGCCTCGGCCTCCTTGATGCGCGCGGCGTTCTCCTCGAGCATTTTCCGGGAGTCCTCCATGGCCTTCTTCCAGGTCTCGACGAGGGGATTCACCACGACTTCGGTGGTGAGGGCATGGTTCTCGCGGGCCACGGCCTGGGCCTTGCCGAAGTAGTCCCGGGCCTTGGCCCAGTCTCCGCTGGAGAGCGCGGCCCTGCCGGCCAGCGAGTAGGCGAGCATCAGGGAGTTGAATTCCTGGCTCGATTCCAGGCTTTTCCGGGGGTCCCCCTTGACGTAGTCGGGCCGGGCCCCGGGAATGAGGGCCTCGGCCTTCGCCAGGGCCTCCTTGGACTTGAATTCCTTGAGGAGGGCCTCGATGCCCGGAAACTCTGCCTTGTAGCGCTGGCTCAGCGAAGGCGCGGGGGCCTGGGCGGCCAGGGCCGCCGGGAGGGTGAGACAGAGAGCCGCCTGGAATCGCATGAAGCCTCCAATCATGCCCTCTAGGGTATCCCAACCCGTCCTGTGATGCGGGTCCCAGCCCCTACCCCTCCAGGTGCAGGTTCGGGCTCCGTTCGAGGATCAGGTGGACGAGGCGGTCGAGGTTTTCCACGAGGAGGAACCTCAAGGGCCGGAGCCGCGGACCCCCCTCGGGGGGGGTGATCGCCCGCAGCACGAAGAAGGGGCCGCTCCGCTCGAGGGCGCCCACCTGTTTCCACGCGAGACGCCCCGAACCCAGGAGTCCGCCCAGGGGGCCCGGCAGGAGGTGCTGTTCCACGGAGATCCCGATCTCGTCCACCAGGACCGCGCAGCCCTCCACGCTCAGGAAGGCGGCGATGGAGAGCAGGAGGAGGCCCCCGGCGACCAGCACGGCCGCCACCGCCGCCACCAGCTGGAGCCACAGGGCCAGGGTGGGCTCTCCGGCCACCTCCGCGGCCCGCAGCATCCGTGTCATGCGCGGAAGGTTCTCCAGGAGCGCCGCCAGGGCCCTTACCCCCACCAGCCAGGAACCCACGCACAGGAGGGCCGCGAGGGAACGCTGCGTGGTGCTGGGCCTGAAGACCAGGGGCGTGCTGGTGCTCATCCAGCGCCCTCCATCTGCCGCAGGATCTCCTCCGCCGCAGCCTCGGGGTCCGCAGCGTGGGTGATGGGGCGGCCCACCACCAGCCAGGTGCTCCCCGCGCGGATCGCCTGCGCTGGGTCCACCACCCGGGCCTGGTCCTGGGAGGAAGCGCCGAGGGGTCGAATCACCGGGGTCAGGCGCCAGAAGGCGTCGCCGCAGGCCTCCCGGATGACGCCCGCTTCCTGGGCGGAGCAGACCACCCCGTCGCAGCCCGCATTCTTGGCCAGGCGGGCCAGGCGGAGGGCCAGACGGGCGGGATCCCCCTGGTGCCCAGTCTCCTCCAGGGCGGCGGCGTCCAGGCTCGTGAGCACCGTCACGGCCAGAAGTTCGGTCCGGCCGCCGCCGGTCCGGTGCTTCTGGACCGCCTCCGCGGCGGCCCCCAGCATGGCCGACCCCCCCTGGGCGTGGACGTTCACCAGGCGTGGATCGAGGTCCAGCAGACGCTCCACGGCCCGTCCGACCGTGGTGGGGATGTCATGGAACTTGAGGTCGAGGAAGACCGGTCCCCACCGGGACAGTTCCCTCACGAAGGCCGGGCCCTCGGCCGAGAACAGCTCCAGCCCCACCTTGAAGAGCCCCACGCGCCCCTGGAGGCGGGAGGCCATGGCCAGTGCCTCGCGGCCCCCGGGCAGGTCCAGGGCCACCACCAGGCGGTCCCGCATCGTCAGGGGCTGGGGCATGACAAGTCCTCCGCAAGGGTGCATTCTCTCATCGCGGAGATCCCTTGTTCCTCCTCCAAGTTCCCGCCCAGGTCCAGCCCGCCGAGGCGCCCCCGCCCTTCGAGGACGCGGCCGCAAGGATCCTGGACCATTTCGATGCCTTCGGCCGCTGGATCGACATGGACCTTCCGGAGGTGGCCCCCGCGGATCGGCCGCGGATGGAATGGCTCGTTCGCTGCCTCCGGGACGAGCGGCCGGCGAACCCCTTTGCCAAGGGCAGCCCCGAATGGACCGAGGCCGAGGCGGTCCGGGCCCTCCTGGAATCCTCCGCCCCCCGGGGGGAGGCACTCCTCCAGGGCCTCCCTCTGCGCCTGGATGGCAGCCGGATGGCCGTGTGGGCCTGGGGGCGCCGGCGGGTCCGGGAGGGAGCCTTCGACGCCCCGGCCAGGGTCCGGTGGGAGAACGCGCTCCTGAACCCCGCCTTGACGGGCCTGGCGGGCTCCTACGCCCTCCGCCACGCCTTGTGCTTCGCCCTGGACGCCCGGGACGAGGGGCGCTTCGCGGACCTGAAGGCCCGCTGCGCCGCCCGGGATCCCGAACGAATCCTGGAATTCCAGAAACTGTTCTCCCTGCTGGGAAGCCCCGGCCCCGCCCTCCGGCTCTGGAGCCTCCCCTCCCTGGAACCGCGGGACCTCCGTCTGGCGGACCTGGGAAAGCGGGAAGTGAGGATCCGGCCTCTCGGTGAGGGAGCCTTGCCGGCCCCTGAGGGCTGGGCCTGGATCATCCCGACGCCTTCCGGAAGCCTGGGGGCCTCGGAGGCCACGCTGACCGGGGCCGCCCGAATGGAATGCGAGGAACTCCTGCGCCGCCTCGGTCCCTCCGCCAAGGGCGCCTGGATCGCACCGAGCTCTGAAGCCTTCGAGCAGGAGGGCCTTTCCTTCTTCCCCATCCACATCAGCCTGGATCAGGAAGGGCGGATCACCCGGATCCGGATGGGGCCGGCCGCGCCCGACGCGGATTGATCAACCCAGGCCGGCGCCCTGCAGGATTCCCGTGAGGGACCCCCAGACGAGCTGGGCCCAATAGTGGAAGCCCCGCCGCGTGGGCCTGGCCACCCAGTGGGCGTGGAGGCGGTCCTTGAGCATGGGGTGGTTCCGGTCGGGATCGAGGATGGCCGCCTGCACCGGGGCGTCGAAGAGGAGGGGATCGTCGAAGGTCTTCCAGCGGTCCTTTCCATCCCAGGTGAGCCGGAATTCCTTTCGGTTCTCCAGGCGGACCCAGAGGGTCATGGGGGCCACCAGTCCCCCGCGCCGGACGAGGGTGATGGCGCCGCGGTTCCCGGGGGCCACCTGCTGGGGAGGGACGAAGCGCAATCCCTGGGTGGAGGGGGTCCATCCCCCCGTCTGCACCGGAAGGGTCCTCACCTCGGAAATGGCGTAGTCCAGGGTTTCCGTCCCTTCCACGAAATCCTTCCAGAAAGCCGAGAGGTCCCGACCCGTCACGCGCTCCGCGATGCGTCTGAAATCCTGGCGGGTGGGATGCCTGAAGGCCATCTCCTCCGCGTAGGCCTTCATCACCCGTTCCATGACGGGCCGGCCCAGGGTGGCCTCCAGTTCGTCCAGGACCAGGACCGGTTTGGCGTAGGCGATGCGGAAGTAGCTCTCCATGTTCCGGGTCTCCCACCCCCGCCGGGTGAGGGGATCCGAGGTCGGATCCAGCCAGTACTCCACCCACTCGAGGGTGTCGGTGCCCACCTGGAAGCGCCGGGTGCCGAAATGGCTGAAGTAGGTGCGCTGCATGGCCCGGTGGGTGAACCAGGAGGTGAAGCCTTCGTCCAGCCAGGGCTCCTCGAACTCGTTGGAGGCCAGCATCCCGTAGAAGTACTGGTGCCCGAATTCATGGACCGCCACCACCTCCAGGAGCCGGAAGCGGAAGGGGTCGAAGGGCGAGGAACCTGATGTGATGAGGGTCGGGTATTCCATCCCGTCCGCGCCGGAGGCGTCCTTCGGCACGTCCACCTCCGTGAGCACGGGGTAGGGATAGGGGAAGAACCATTCCGCGCTGGACCGGAGGGCGGCCTCCACCGCGGCCCGCTGCCGGGGAAGATTGTCCAGGTTCGCGGCCTGGTAGTAATAGAACACTTCCACCCCGCGGTAGGTCCACCCTTTGAAGCCCCAGGACATGGAGGGCATGACGGCCCAGGCGAAGTCGTGGACGTCCTCCGCGTGCAGCTTCCAGAGATGGTGTTTGGGGTGTTTGGGGTCGGGCCAGGCGTCGTGCTCGCGCCCTTCCGGGTCGCGGTAGCGCACGGGCGTGCCGGTGTAGGCGGGCTTGAGGAAATTGGGCAGGGACAGCTCCACGTCGTAGACGCCGAAGTCCGAGAAGAATTCCGTGGCCGCGTGGTAGGGGTGGCAGTTCCAGCGGTCGCCCTGGTACACCCCCACCTTCGGGAACCACTGCCCGGCCATGAGGAAGTCCTTGGACCAGCCCGAGCGGGCGAAGACCTTGGGGAAACGGCTCTCCCAGGCGATCTCCACCTGGATCGTCTCGCCGGGGTCCACCGGCCTTCCGAGGCGCACCCAGTAGACCGTCTCGTCCTCGCCGTAGTGCCCGTCCAGGGCCTGCCCCTCCACCCGCACGGAGCGGAGCGTGCAGTAGCCCCAGGATGCGGCGTCCTCCGGAGGGCCGATGCGGTCCGTCCGGAGGCGGCCCCCGCTCTCCTTCACGAAGAGGCTCTGGGGCCCCTTGAAGGCGTTCAGGTACAGGTGCAGCGGGAACTCCTGGGTCGGGGCGGTCCCGGCGTTCCGCCAGGTGATCGTCTCCCGGCCTTCGAAGGTCTTCCCCGGCCAGTCCAGGGTTCCCTCGATGCGGTAGTTCGCGATGCGGGGCGACTTGGGCTCCTTGAACCAGCGGTCCGGTGACGCCGTGCCCCCCCAGAGGGCCAGACCCAGGCAGAAGAGGGCGGCGATGCGCATGAAAACTCCCGCCGCCAGACTACCCCGCCCCGAAAGAAACTTGGATCCCCCGTCCCTCGGTGCTATATTTGGTATCCCGACGCGGGGTGGAGCAGTCCGGTAGCTCGTTGGGCTCATAACCCAAAGGTCGCAGGTTCAAATCCTGCCCCCGCTACCAAAGAAAAGGGGCCCAAACGGGCCCCTTTTCTTTGGTAGAGAGAGAAGGGTGGATTTGGACCTGCGAGAAACTGCTGCGGCCCGGTAGGGCACAGGTGGAGGCAGTCCAGTGGACTGCCGGAGCCGTCGTGCCCGGGGCCAGCAGCAGGCATGGTTCAAATCCTGCCCCCGCTACCAACCGAGAGGGCCGACTACATGTCGGCCCTTTTCATTATGTTGCGAGAAACCGCCAGCCCCTAGGGCGAGAGGCCACAAAGTAGAATTTGAACGCGGCGCTTTCCGGGTTATGTGGGCCCCTTTAGGGCTCCGGAAACCGAGCATCCATGGGCTTCTCAGAGCGAAATGGGCGACCAGAAGAGGCCATCGGTTAAGCATCCGAGAGTTCGTGCCCGGATCGCTCTTCTGGGAATGTGTTCGCTCATAGGAGCTACAACAAGTCCTTTTCCAACCTGGACTTGCGGGCTTCCCAATCCGGCATGTAGCGCCTAAGTAGTGCGAAAAATTGGGGGCTGTGGGTCTTGTGAACCAAATGGCAGAGCTCGTGGAGAATCACGTATTCGATGCAGGCCTTGGGTACCTGAATGAGCCTGAGGTTGAGCGTCATGGTTCCTTTTCCGGACAAAGACCCCCAACGGCGCGTCATGGTCCGGATGATGATGCGCGGCTCGGAGAACCCTTTTCGAATAAAGGGTGACTCCAGTCTCCGAAGGATGTCCTGGAAATAGGCACGTGCACGGCGGCGGTACCACCTTTCCAGCATTCCCTTGACGTGCTCGCGATCGTTTACGCTCGGAGATGCGACTTCGATCCATCCCCGAGTCATGGTGACGCTGTGACTGTTGGCCTCCACCAGGCGCAAACGGTACTGTCGGCCCAGGTAGCGATGAGTCTCGCCACGAAGAAACTGGCGGGGTGGAGTCACTGAGCGGTTGCGGCGAAAGAAGGCAAGCTGCTTCCAGATCCATTTCGCACGTAGGCGCACTTTTGCATCAACGGCATCCAGCGCCGTTTCTTCAGGTGCGATCACCTCGATTCGCCCGCCGGGGTGGACCTCAATCCCGAGGGTCTTCCTGCGTGCGCCGAAGCGCAACGCGTAGGTGACCGTCTTTTGGTCGATTTCAATCGTGCGCATCATGGCTCACACCACCAGGCGATGGCGGGCCAGAGTCATGGTCCTTTCGATGATCTCGTCCATCTCCTCCGGCGTCAGCGGAATGCCGCTGGCATCCTTCATCTCCTCAAAAAGGAAATCATCGATGGCGTTTTTGGTCTCCTTCTGGGCATCCAGATCGTCCCAGTAGTTCACCTTGGCGTGAGCCTTGAGTGTCTTGACCAAACTCAAAGCAGCTCCGGCTGTAAGAGATTCAGCGCGAGTGGCCTCGTTAAGGTGCTTTTCGAGGATGGGCTTCAGGATGCCATACAGGGCAATGGCATCATCGTCTCCCTGAAGGTTGCTGGGAATCGCATCCGTTTTGCGATTCACCATCGCATCCCTAATTTCCAAGGCCTGGTTTAGGTATTCCAGATCTGAAATGCGCTGGGCCCTGAAGGCATCGATGGCGTCCTGAATAAGCTTCGAGAAACGCTCGAAGAACGCTGGATCCTGAGCCATCTGCTCGTGGATCGCCTTCTTCGTGGCATAGGCGATGGTATCGGCCTTGGCCGCAGTAGATCCGTGCCCCTGGTCTTCAAGAACTTGCTTCAGTGCTTGGCTATCGAAGATGTTGACCGGTTCGTTCAGCCTCACAACCTCGTTGGCCGTGATGTGTGTATCCAAGAGCTTCTGAATTTTTGGCTCAAAGTCCCGGTAATCCACGGATTCGGCGTAGCGGCGTTGCACGGATGCTTTCAGGTCCTTGAATTTCTTCAAGTCCTCTTTGTAGGCTCGAACCTTGGCTTCGTTGGTTTCGGTGAGGAATTTTTCGCTAGAAAGCGCAATGGCCAGGGTCTTCGCGTAGATGCTGAGTCGACTGTAGAAGTCGATGCGAACTTCCTCGTCCTTCAGGAAGAGCTCAAAGACTTCCTCATCCTTGCGGTTTTTCACTTCCTTGAAGAGATCCCAGAGGTCGCCATGGCGCTGGGGAAGCTGCTTGACCTCCTCCTGAATGGAATTCAGTGCGCCTTGAAGGTCCTCTTCGTCAAACCCTTCGAGGCCCGAGTAGGCAGTCAAGGCTTTGTCCAGTTCGCCGAGGATCCCCCGGTAGTCGATGATGTAGCCGAATTCCTTCGGGTTGCCCCCTCGTTCGTCCTCGTACAGCCTGTTCACTCGTGCGATTGCCTGAAGCAGGGTGTGCTCCTTCAGGAGGCGGGTGAGATATAGAACGGTGTTTTTCGGTGCGTCAAAGCCCGTGAGCAGCTTGTCGATCACGATGAGGATTTCGGGGGAGTCGCCAAACTTGAACTGGTTGACGATCTGCTTGTTGTATTCCTCCTCGCTTCCATAGCGCTTCATCATTTGGTTCCAGAAGGCAACCACTTCGTCGGTCGCCTCGTCGGAATCGACCTCCTCATATCCCTCCCGTTCGTCGGGTGGTGACATGATCACTTCAGAAGTGACCTGGCCGATCTCTTCCAAGTAAGCCTTGAACTTCAGCGCAGCGGCTTTGCTCCGGGCCACCAGTTGGGCCTTGTATCCCGTTCCCTGCCAGGATTCTCGGTAGTGTTCACTGATGTCGAAGGCCTCCATGTAGATCACTTGGTCAGTCTTGCTGAGCATTTCGGCCCGACTGTATTTCCTTTTCAGATCTGCTCTCTGGGCCTCTGTCAGGCCATTGGTATGACGCTCGAACCAGAGGTCAATCGCAGCCTTGTTCTGCTGCATTTCTACCAACCGAGCCTCATAGAGGAGGGGAACTACCGCTTCATCGGTAACGGCCTGCTTGATGGTATAGGCATCAATCAGCCCACCGAACTTTGCAAAACTGTTCTTCTTTTCCCCCTTCATGAGAGGCGTACCGGTGAAACCCAGGTAACAGGCCTTCGGGAAAAATCGCCGCATGTTGGCAGCCAACGATCCAAAATTGGTTCGGTGACTCTCGTCCACCAGCACAAAGAGCTCGGTGGAGTCGTCAAAGAAATCCTTTCGGGTATTCAAGGCTTTGTCGAATTTGTGAATGAGCGTCGTGATGACATGGGCCTTGTGGTCGGTCAGAAGCTCCAGAAGATGGCGACCCGATTCGGCTCTCTCAGGAGCCAACCCACAGGCCGCGAAGGTGTTCCCAAGCTGCTTGTCCAGGTCTACGCGGTCGGTGACAAGAATGATCCGAGGGTTTGGAATCTCTGGATCCAACGCTAAGGCACGCGCCAACATCACCATGGTCAGTGATTTTCCGGACCCCTGCGTGTGCCAGATAATGCCGCCCCTGCGTTGACCCGTCTCGTCCCGCTCCTTAATTCGAGTCATGATCTTCTGAACAGCAAAGAACTGCTGATACCTAGCGATCTTCCGCAACCCCCCGTCGAAAACGGTGTACGCAAAGGCCATCCTCAGGAGGCGCTCGGGCCTGCAAAGGGCATATAGGGCGCGATCCTGCTCCGTGCTGGTGCGATCCTCCATGTAAGGAGTGATGTCCTCCCTAACGCCCAGATTCTTACAGGCCGTGTCGAATTGACTGGCCTTGACCGAGTCAGGTCCTGGAGGTTCTGTGAGTTGAAGGAGTTCGTTTTCTGGAATGGACTCATTCCAGGTAGCCCAGAATTTTTTAGGTGTACCAATTGTTGCGTATTTAGCGCTATTTTTGTTCACCCCAAAAACAGCCTGAACATAGGTGAACAATTTCGGGATGAATTCATCCCGTTGATTTCGGATCATCTGGGTAACAGCTTGTTCAAGGTCCTCTTTCGGCGACTTGCATTCAGTGACCGCAAACGGAATGCCATTAACAAACAGAACCAGGTCTGGTCGAACCGTTTCGTGGCTTCTTGTCCGTTCCACAGCGAACTCAGCCGCCACGTGATAGACGTTGTTTTCGGGATTCCGCCAGTCCACGTAGTTGAGGGTAAAACTCTTCTGGTCTCCTTCGATGGACTGCTCCAACGCTACGCCCAGGGTCAGCAAGTCGTAAACGGCCTCGTTGGTCTTGAGCAAGCCATCGTATTTGACGTTCTTCAGCCGTTGGATCGCACTTTGAATATTTTCTTCACTGAAGAGGTAGCTGCTGCCCTTGTGCTGGATTCGGTTCAGCTTCTTCAGTTGCTCTCGCAGGATCTCCTCCAGCAGCACCTGACTGAGCTTGCCGCCGCGTGCAGCTAGGGCCTCGGCTGGTGCGAGGTACTGGTAACCGAGGTTGATCAGCACTTGGAGAGCCGGGATCTGGGAGAGGTATTTCTCGTCGAAGCGGAAAGCGTCCATGTTTCAAGCCCTCAGCAGGTCGCGAACGGGCGGCAGGATGCGCATGAGGGTTGCTTCGGCCTCTACCGAACCGCCAAAACGCTCTTGGCTCTGTGCCGTCGATGCGAGGTGTTTTAAGCGGTTGACCGCATCCTGCTTCCATTGAGGTGCTGACCATCCAGCCTCTAACGATCTGGCAGCCTGAAAGAAGTAGTCTGCCAATTGGCGTGATGCAACCAGTCCAAGGAAACCATATGCCTGCCCAACAAGATGCTGTTCTAGTGCATAGGACTCGAAGGGGTAATTTGCTGTGGCGTTCCAATATTTCATGACTCGGACCAGCGGCTTGATGAGGTTGCCATAGACCTGATTCGCGTTACTCAGCGTCTGGTTGAAGCCATTCGGGTCGGTGTCCTGCCATTTCTGAAAGCCGTAGCCCTTGCGGGGGATCTGAAGACAGTTAAGCCAGTTCCGAACCGCAGGAACCAACTCGAAGCGCATATGGTTGAGTTCCAGCACGACCGTCGGGTGAGATTGCATCACTTCAGAGCGAACGTACTGAGCCTCTGCGAACCGACGTAGACGATCCAGGTAGGCCTGCGGTTGGAGTCCAACGTCGGCAAAGACGACCATGTAATCAACATCGGATTGCGGATCCATCGAACGGGGCAGGATGGTTCCACGGCTAAAAGATCCGAATACAAAGTGTTGACCGATCTGATCGCCAAAATAATTCGCTAGGCGGGTCTGTAGTGTCGTGATGGAACGGTGCACACTCGCCTTTTCCTCGTCGCGCAGGATTGCTTGGCTTGCGATGCCAGTGAGATAGCTATTAGCAGTCATGGTTCGCCTTATCTGCGCGGTAGCTGGCCCTTCCACCATCGATATCTTGCTTTGCCAACTCGTAGTCACCACGTGCGATGGCCGGTGCCCGCTGATTCAGTTCGTCGCGTGCATTTGCGAGAGCGAACAGACGCGTCTTGGCTTCTTCAAGCGCCGTGCCTTCAAGTAGGCCGATCTCGCGAAAGATGCGCGTCTGATTGCGCAGAGACTGGTACTGACTCGCGACGGCTTTATGCATCTCCGCCCGCTCCGATGGCTTCAGAAACGTCAATACGGTAGTCAGCGCGGTGGATACCAGAGCAAGCGCACCTGCCCACTCTGGCTGGTCCTTGAAGGCAGCCGCACCGGCGATCGCCGCCGACAGCACGGCAGGTAGGCCTATGCATAGGTGATAGCGGCCCCAGCGCGCTCCCGCGTTGTAGTGCCCCTTGAAAGAATGCTCGGTGTCTTCCTCGATCCGGCTCGCCTCGTCAGCCAGTTTGGTAATGAGATCGCTCATGGCATTGCCTCCTTGGGGATGGGCAGTCGCCACTGGCCGGTGAGCAGCTTTTGCATCAGGCCGCGCTTCTGGGCTTTGATTGCTGCAACTGACTGACCAAGCAGGTCGATCTCGGCGCGCAGGGCATTTAAGTAGCAGGTGATGGTGGATTGTTTTGTAGCATCCGGTAGGGGAATCGTGAGTGCCGCGAATTCAGAGAAGGACACAGTTTCGCGGACGCTTCCCTGAGCACTGTTCTTGATGCGCTGGCGTGCCGCGTGTGAGTTCAGCCAGTGCATGAAATAGTCGGATTGGATCTTGGCCGCGTTGAGTCGAAACACGACATACATCGGACTGAGTACGCCATCGTCCCACCCATCCAGCCGGGCAATGGAACCTACATTGATTCGTGATGGGTTGTAAGCGTATTCCCCTCGGCGCACGACTTTATAATTGGACAGGTCCGAACTGGCGACGCGGCGCTCGAATTGATCTTCTGGCAGAACGAACCCACGCGAGTTGGTTACGCTCAGCACACGAGCCTCATTGCCGCCGTGATTGCGTACCGAGACCTCCTCGGCAAAGCTGCGGACATGGGCGTGCGGGTGCTGGCCCCGACTGATCAGGCGAGAGAGTTCGTAGTTGTAGTGCCCCATCTTCGCCGCAATCAATTGCTCGCTCTTTTCTAGCGCTAGGTCCCAAGCAAGGATTACTTTGGCAATGTATTTCTGTACAGGCTTGGAGTGAAGGACAATTGCCACCGCACGGACGTCATCTTGATTGATGCTCGCTTGCGCAACCGCAGGTTTTGCAACTTTGCGGAAATGGCGACGTGCCGGGCCTGCTTGTAGCACCGCAGCAACATACTCTGGAACAAGGGGGCATTCTTCGCTGATGCGTATTCGCATCATGTTTGACTCGAACACTGGGTATTCATGCATGAAAGGGACGAGCATGCTCTTCCCGATGTGGGACAGACTGTTTACGCGGTTAATGATGATGTCGTTTTCTCGGATGGCAAACTGGTCCCTCTCATAAGGGGAGAGGGAAACCCTGCTGAATGAATTCGTTGTCAGACGGCCATGATTGTCGAAATCGGTAATTCTTAGAATCGGAATTCCGGCCCCATATTCATCAGAATGCTTATAGATGCCGTTTTGAAAACAGGAATCATCAAGCAACGCACCTAGCTTGGTATATGGCATCGAATTGCCTTGATGCGATGGAGGATGGACGTCGCTCATACCCCCAGCTCCCTAAGGTGCTGCTTCATGCGGCTCCGCACCTCAGCTAGTTCGCCCTCCAGGCGCTCGATCTCCTGTTCGACGGCTGCGACGTCGATTTCTTCCTCTTCCTCGAAGGTATCCACGTAACGGGGGATGTTGAGGTTGAAGTCGTTGTCGATGATTTCCCTAAGGCTGGCGACATGAGCGTAACTGCCCACGTTCTGGCGGGTGCGGAAGGCGACGAGCACCTTTTCTATATGCTCGTCTAGCAAGGTGTTCTGATTCTTGCCGGACTGGTAGTCGCGGCTGGCGTCGATGAACAGCACGTCGTGGCAGGCCTCGCGGGTGCCCCCCTTTTCGCGAGCGCGATCGAAGACTAGGATTGCGACCGGAATGGAGGTGGTCTGGAAGAGATTGCCCGGCAAGCCGATGACGGCATCGAGCAAGTTCTCCTCAATCAGAGCCTGGCGGATACGGCCCTCTGCACCACCTCGGAATAGCACCCCGTGGGGTACGACCACAGCCACGCGGCCTTCCTTTGGCAGCGCAGTTTCGATCATGTGGGTAATGAAGGCGTAGTCGCCCTTTGACTTGGGTGGCAGGCCGCGCCAGAAGCGGTTGTGGCGATCGGCTTCAATTTCTGCACTGCCCCATTTGTCGAGGCTGAAGGGTGGGTTGGCCACGACCACGTTGAAACGCATCAGCCGATCGGCTTCCACCAGCGCCGGGCTATTGAGGGTGTCACCCCATTCGATTCGGGCCGCATCCTTACTGTGCAAAAACATATTCATGCGTGCCAGAGCCCAGGTGCTACCGTTGGCCTCCTGGCCGAAAAGGGCGAAGTTGTTGCTTCCTTGCTGCTCCACCAATGCGGCGGCTTCAATCAAGAGGCCACCAGAGCCGCAAGCAGGGTCGCAGATTCGGTCGCCGGGCTTGGGCGCGGCCAATTGTGCCAGCAGCTTCGACACATGCTTGGGCGTGTAAAACTCACCGGCTTTTTTGCCTGCATCGGAGGCGAATCGCTCGATGAGGTAGATGTAGGTATTGCCGATCACATCCTCAGAGACGCGTGAGGGGCGCAGGTCGAGCTTGGTGAAATCGCCAATTAGGTTCTCCAGACGACGATTGCGGTCCTTGGCCTTTCCGAGATTCGCCTCGGAGTTGAAGTCAATGTTGCGGAACACGCCTTCGAGCTTGGCCTTGTTGGCCTCCTCGATGTGGTCGAGCACGATGTTGATCAACTCGCCAAGGTTGGCCGCCTTGCGCCGCTCGTACAGGGCCTGGAAGCTGGCCAGGAAGCGGTCGGAGACCTGTCCGGTTTTCTCGTCCTTGAACTCGACATAGGGCAGGATGAAGCGCTCGCGCTCCAGCTTTCGGCGAATGCGCTCCTCGTTATGACCGTAATCTTTCTGATATTTGGCATAGTGGTCATCCCACTGATCGCTGATGAACTTGAGGAACAGCATCACCAGGATGTAATCCTTGTAGTGCGACGGATCGATGACGCCGCGAAAGGTGTCGCAGGCGGCCCATGCTGCGTTGTTGATTTCCTGCTGAGTAATTTGGTCGTTCATGGGGTCCTCACTGGTTGCGGTGCTTGGAAAACGTCAATTTCAGGTTGTATTTCAAGAACGGAAGTCAGATGAAATCGTGACGGCATCCGCCCTGGACTTGGGATCCTGGGCGGGCCGCCCACGAATGACAACGGCCATGCCTATTCTGACTGAAGGCTGGCCAAGCGGACGCTGCCGCCCTTCCCAAGGCCCAGGTGGATCTGGTTTTTCGCCACCAGCCTGCGCTTGGTCTCATCGTAGTCCTCCTCGCTGAGGCCAAGGACTTCGCGGAGGGAGATGTTTCCGGATTTGCCTCCAAATCCAGCCAAGGCGGCCATGAACTGGGACTCTCGCTGCGCACGCTCTGCCGCCCGGTCATCCAGCGGGTAGGCCTCGGCAGGAAGGAGCGGCTGGGGGTCAATGGCCTTGGGAGTGGCCCCTTCGTCGATCAGGGTGTCCACCACTGAACCGGCTTCCGCCACAGCTTCCAATTCCTTCACGCTGCCTTCGGAGGTTGAGAGAACCCGCACCTCGGCCCCGGCAATCCGCTGGAATTCAGCGTCAATGCCTTGCAGCCCGGTCATCGCTTGCGTCAGGAGCCTCTGGCGCTTGTTCCAGAGCTTCTCCATCGCCTTGCGCTCGTCGCACAGATCTTCCAGCATCTGGTTCCACGCCTGACTGACCGAAGTGACCCGGCTCCTGAACTCGCTCCCAGTCAGGTACCGATAGAGGATGGCCATCTTCTCCTGCTGGTTTTCCGTCGACTTCAGAGCACCCGCCGTCTTCACCATCCCATCCCGAAGAAGGTGGGCCATGGGAAGGGCGTGAGAGAAGGCACACACCCAGACGCCGTCCAACTGCCCGATGCCAGCGAAATCCTTCGGCAGAGCCTGAGTCGCCAACGCAGGGACAGTCGCGTTTTCGCGGGTCAGATCAGCCTTCAGCTTGCCAAGCCAGGAATCAGACCAGTTCTTGGTCCTCTTGGATTCCCACAGGATCGAGCCGCAATCGCGTCCATTATCGTCACGAACCACTTGGAGGACATCAGCTCCATCCGCACCTTTGGCCACCTCCCGGATGAGATCCCTCGGGAATTCCCGGCGAAGCAGTTCTTCCAGAAGAATCTCCTGCGCCTCGCCCTGAGCCTGCTGGGAACCCTGCTCCATCTTCCGAGTAAGCTGCTCGATCTGCTCGCGGAGCTCGGCCATCTTGAGGTCCTTATCCTTGAGTTTGAGATCCATCCCCTCCTGAGCCTTGGCCAAAGCTTGCTGCCGGATCTGCGCACGTTCTTCGTCCAGGCGACGCGCAACCGAAAGCTCCAACTCTGCGGCCTGTTCCTCCAGGGCGTTCTTCGCCTTCAGGATCTCAAGCTCCTTCTCTTGGGCGGCCTTGAGCTTGGCTCGGGCCTCGGTTACCTCATCTTCCTTGGCCTTCATCTGGGCCGCAACCTCATCGACAGCCGCAGCACGAGCCTGCTTCGAGAGTACTTCACGCTCGGCAGCAAGCTGCTCGCGAAGCTTCGCCTGAAGCCCCTCCTCGGCCTTCGCAAGATTCGCAGCCTTCTCCTCAATCTCCTTTTCCCGCTTCTTCGCCGCCTCCGCCGCGCTTCGCAGCAGCGCAAGCTCCTCCTCCTTGGAAGCCAACTCCAGCCTGCGCAGCTCGTCTGCGCTTTCCTGAACCGCCTTCCTGGTGGCAGCACGTTCCTCTTCCAGCTTGCGCTGAAGGGTGAGTTCCTGGTTCGCGGCCTGCTCCTCCAGGGCGTTCTTCGCCTTCAGGATCTCAAGCTCCTTCTCTTGGGCGGCCTTGAGCTTGGCGCGGGCCTCACTCGCTTCGTCTTCCTTGGCCTTGATCTGGGCTGCAAACTCATCGGCAGCCGAAGCACGAGCCTGTTCTGCCAATTTCTTACGTTCAGCGTCCACCTGCTGGCGCACCTGGGCGTCCAGCTCTTCCTTGCTCTTTGCGAGTTCTGCCGTCATGCGGGCAAGCTCGGCTTCCTTTGCCGCCACCTGTTCCTTGGCCTGCCGCTCGACGTGCTTCTGGATGACAGTGCTCGCGTCGAAGACGGTGTGGCAGTTGGGACAGGGGATAGACATCAGCGCATTGGGGGTCTCGATCTGTTCGTTGGACTTGCTCGCCACGGCGCTCTGCTGCTTGGTCTGATTGTTCATGGGAATCCTCTTGAGTGTTCTAGGGTTGGGCGTGCGAATTCATCGAACCGCACGGTAAGTGGTTGTTGGTTTGCTTGCTTGATTGGCGTACGGCTCTGCTGCCCAGATGTGGAATCGAGGGGAATCAGGGCAATCATCCGCTTGGGTTTGTAGTAGATGCTCAATCCCGACATCGGCGGGCAGAGCCTCCCTGCGCCAAAAAGAAAAATCAGATTGGCGACGAGAACCTGTTAGTGAATCAACGAGGGGCGCTTTGCATCCTCACCCTCCGCGATTCATTACCGAATTCGCCTTGCGATTGGCCAGATCGCAGAGCACAACATCACTCCAACGCCTTCGCAAGCGCGATAACTCTGCAAGAAGCTCCTGCTCACGGGCGGCCATCGAAGCCAACTCAGCGATGGCCTTCTGGATTTCAAGAGAAGGAACCGGAACTTCCAGCTTCTGAAGAGACTCCTTGCTCACCATGCGTACTGATGTGCCTTCCGCCAATTCGGAAAGAGCAGCCTGCGTGGCGGGAGTATTGATCCACCATTGGAGATACTGCGGGACCACATCCCGTTTGGGGCGGACCAGTAGCAGAGGAGAGGCCAGAAGGACTTGGTCAATTTCCCGATCCACGAGGGCCGCAGTATTGATCTGTCCCCTGGAGCGGAATACCAAATCGCCCTTCTGAAGCACCTGCTTGGGAGAGCCGAGGTCCGCCTGAATCGTCACCAGGGCTTCGTAGTGCAACCTGCTGTCCTCATCGATGTCCTTCATCTGGACGACCGACCAGTTACCTTCAGGAGCACCCTCGATACGCGACCGAAAGCTGTACCCCATTCGGATCTCGGCCACCTCTGCCAGCTTCCTGTCCATGTAGTAACCTCGTTTCTGGAAAACAACCCTCGACATCTCAAGGATAGGTCGGACGAGAATGCAGTCAAGTGCTGTAACGCGATTTTTGCAAAATTTTATAATTTGTTTATTATCAATATTTATATATTAGTTAATTGGGTCCCAGCCCGCCACCTTGGATGTCCTGCCCCCCAAATCCCTGGATCCGCGGCTGGAGGGGAGTTGGGATTGAGGAACCCCTGAGGACCAATACCGGCCCTCTTGCCGTGTGCCCTGCCCTCGTTACCCTCTCCCCTGCTGGTTTCAGGTTCAATCATCCAATGGCACGAAATCCTGGTCCTGCCATCGGGGCAGTCGAGACCGCTTAATAAGGTTGCGAACGCTCGGTTTCCAATCCGAAGGTTTACTAAGGAGAGCCTTCTCCTGAAGTTCCGGGGCCAAGAACGTCAGTCCTACCAGCATGGACACCCGTGGCTGGCTTATGCCCATCCGCCGAGCAGCGTCGCTGAAGTCCCGCACTTCTCCTGTCTCAACGGCCTTTACGATCCGGTGCCCAAGAGCCAGCGCCCGAGCCGCGGCGCTGACCTTTTCGGGCTTGGGCAGAACCTCAGGCGTGTGCTCCGCGAACCCGACGCACTTTCCCCGACGGACGCGGACCAAGGGCACCTCAATGGTCAGCATGGGCCTCCTCCTCAACAGGAAGATCAGCCAAGTCTCGGAACCTCACGCTCAGCTTCCCCCTGAGCTGGTCCACACGGGCCTCTTCGACCATAAGTGCGATCAGGCGTCGGCGGTTTGGGAGGGTCAAGGCCTCCCACAGGGTCGTGAGATCTCCCCTCGGGACCACCAGGCCGAGGGGGGCAAGCTGGGCTTCCAAGAGGGGACGCATTTCGGGATCAGCCAAGGCTGCTTGGACACGCTCCACCACGAAGGCCTCGATTGCTTCTGCGGGCAGCTGGCGCGTGGCGCAGACCTTCTTGCCCTCCTTGTCCCGCTTTGAGGGGGGGTATAAGCGGTCCATTCGGGCCCATGCGAAAGCAGCAGGCATGGTTCAAATCCTGCCCCCGCCGTTCTTGCGCTCCATCCACCCGTACACTGGCAGCCCCGCCAGCACGAGCACGATCCCGGGCCAGGTGTAGCTGGGTTTGTAGATCAGGAGGCCGATCATGATGGCGCCGCAACCGGCCATGTAGAGGGCCGGGGTGACCGGATAGCCCCAGGTGCGGTAGGGCCGTGCCTGACCGGGGGACTTCCGCCGCAGGACGTAGACTCCCGCGACGGTGAGGACGAAGAAGAAGAGCTCCGCGAAGATGATGAAGTCCAGGAGCTGGCCGTAGGTGCCCGAAAGGGCCAGGAGCCCGGTCCAGAGGGCCTGGATGAGCAGGGCGGTGGCGGGCACCCCCTGGGCGCTGAGGCGTTCAGCCGTGCGGAAGAAGAGCCCGTCCGCCGCCATGGCCTGGTAGATCCGGGGGGACGACAGGATGGCCCCGTTCAGGTAGCCCACCATGGAGACCAGGATGGCGCCCGCCATGATCATGCCTGCCCGGGGGCCCAGGAGGACCCGGAGGGTTTCCGTGGCCACGCGGCCCGCGGGCGCCCCGGCGATGCCCCCGGGACCCAGCACCTGCAGGTAGGCCAGGTTGGCCAGCAGGTAGAGCCCCGCCACCAGGCCGACCCCCAGGGTGAGGCTGAGCGGCAGCGTGCGGCCCGGGTTCCGGACCTCGGCCCCGATGTAGGGGAGGTAGTTCCAGCCGTTGGTGGCGAAGAGGCTCCCCACCTGGGCCACCAGGAAGGCGCCCAGGAGGGGCAGGCCGGGGCCGGGTCCGGCGAAGGGGGCCGGATCCGGCGGGCTGGGAGGCGGCAGCAGCAACCCGAGGGCGATGAGGCTTGCCAGGGCGGCCACCTTCGCCAGGGTGACGAGGGTCTGCACCCGGGCTCCCATGCGGATGCCCTGGAGGTTCACCCAGGTGAGCAGGGCCACGAGCAGCAGTCCGGCGGCCCGGGCCGAGGTGAGGCCCAGGGCCCAGGGTCCCAGGGTGAAGGGTCCGGCGTGCATCTCCGCGATCCTCAGGGGCGGCAGCAGCCAGCGGGCGTCGCTGAACCAGGGCGCGAAGGTGCCGAGCACGTACCCGAAGGCGCTGGCCACCGCGGCGATGGAGCCGCACTCGATGACGACGAAGGTGGTCCAGCCGAAGAGAAAGGCCACCCGGGGCCCGTAGGCCGCCTTCAGGAAGACGTAGGGCCCGCCCGCCTCGGGGAACATCGCCGCCAGCTCGCCGAAGGCCAGGACCCCCGCCAGGGTGAGCAGGCCCGTGAAGGCCCAGGTGAGGAGCAGGAAGCTCCCGCTCCGCCCCAGTTGCACGATCTCGGAGGGCACCACGAAGATGCCGCTGCCGATCATGCAGCCCGCGATGAGCATGGTCGCGGAGAGGAGGCCCACCTCCCGCCGGTAGCCTGCGGCCATGGCCCCTCCTTCAGCCCACGGCGGGCTCCAGCATGGCGATGCTGCCGCGCTCCGCGTCGATCTGGGCGCGAATTCCCACGGGGACCGTGAACTTGTTCTCGATGTGGCCGATCATGGAGCCGTACCAGGCGGGAACCTTGAGGGGGCGAACGTGGTCGTTCAGCACCTCCTCCAGGGTGAGGGACCCGTGGCCGTCCCCAGGGGTGCAGTTGGTGCACCGGCCGAAGACGAAACCGGAGAGCCGGCCCAGGACCCCGGCGATCTTCAGCTGGGTGAGCATCCGGTCGATCCGGTACACGTTCTCGTTGGTGTCCTCCAGGAAGAGGATGGCTCCGGACCACTCGGGCAGGTACTCGGAGCCCAGCATGGCCGCCAGCACCGTGAGGTTCCCCCCCAGCAGGCGGCCGGAGGCCCGGCCGGGGGTGATCGTCCGGACGCGGTCCTTGGTGAAGGCCAGGTTGTCCCCCAGGACCTTGGGGTTCTCCAGGGTCAAGGCCTCGCCCTTGAACAGGATCCGCCGCAGGGAGTCCAGGGAGAAGGCATTCCAGGTGGAGGCGCCCACGGGCCCGTGGAAGGTGACGAGGCCGGTCTTGGCGTGGATGCCGTTGAGCAGGGAGGTGATGTCGCTGTACCCGAGGAGGATCTTGGGATGGGCGGCGATGGCGGCGTAGTCCAGCAGGGGAAGAATGCGGTTGCAGCCCCACCCGCCGCGGACGCAGAGGACGGCGTCCACCGAGGGGTCGCGGAACATGGCGTTGATGTCCGCGGCGCGGTCCTCGTCCCGGCCCGCCAGGTACCCGTAGCGGTCCAGCACGTGGGCCCCCAGCTTCGGCTTGAGGCCGAGGGCCTGGACCGTCTCCTTCACGATCTCCAGTTCCTCGGTGACGAAGGTGGCGCTGGCGGGGCTCACCAGGCCCACGGTGGCGCCCGGGGCCAGGCGTCTGGGCTTGAGGATGCGCTCCGACACCGGCGCGGCGCCCAGGCGCGGCGCCAGGGGAGCGGCCAGGGCCGCGGCCAGCGCGGACTTCAGGAAGCTGCGCCGATGGTTCATGCGGGGTCCTCCCATGCCGAGGTTGCCAGTCTATCCCCTCGCCGAGGGCGCCGCTTCCCGCCAGGGGGGGCCCGGGCCAGAATGCGGGAATGCGCCTGGTCGAACCCCTCTTCCGGCCCCCCAGCGAGGCCGCCTCCTTCATTCTCCAGGCCACCCTGGGCTGCTCCTGGAACGCCTGCACCTACTGCGCCATGTACCGGGGCAAGCGCTACGAGGCCCGGCCCCTGCCCGAGGTGCTGGCCCATGTGGAGCGCGCGGGGCGCCTCCTGGGGGAGGAGGTGCGGCACGTCTTCGTGGCGGACGGCGACCCCCTGGCCCTGCCCATGGGGCACTGGGAGCCGATCCTCCAGGCCCTGGTCCGCGCCTTCCCCGGCCTGCGGCGCGTGAGCACCTACGCGACGGCCCGGAACCTGCTGGAGAAAACGCCGGGGGAGCTGAAGCGCCTGCGCGAGATGGGGCTTTCCCTGCTCTACATCGGCCCCGAATCCGGGGACGACCCCACCCTGCACCGCATCGCCAAGGGCGCCACGGCGGCGGACCACGTGGAGGCCGCCGCGAAGGCGCGGGAGGCGGGGCTGCAGCAGTCGCTCATCTTCCTCCTGGGCGCCGGGGGCGTGGAACGCAGCGAGATCCACGCCCGGGCCTCGGGACGGCTGGCCGCGGCCATGGACCCGCGCTACCTCTCGGCCCTGACCCTCACCGTGGTTCCGGGCACCCCCCTGGCCCGCCTCCAGGAGCAGGGGCGCTTCGCCCTGCCCGAGGTTCGGGGCCTGCTCCACGAGTTGCGCTGCTTCGTGGAGGAAGCGGGGTGCACCGACGCCGTCTTCCGGAGCAACCACGCCTCCAATTATCTTCCCATCGGGGGCCGCCTCCCCCGGGACCGCGGCGCCATCCTGGCCACCATCGACGAGGCCCTGGAAGGCCGGCGGGCCCTGCGTCCGGAATGGGCCCGGGGCCTGTGAGGAGGTGGGATTCCTCCCGGGCAGGACTGCCATACTCGATCCATGGGCCGCACCCTCCGCATCCTCGACTGGTCCGCCATCGTGCTCCTGTGGCTGGTGCTGGTCACCGGGACCTTCGTGGCCTTCACCCACCTGACCCTCACCGTCTTCGTGGGGGGCGGGAGCTGGCAGTGGCCGCGGGTGTCCCTCGTCACCGTGGAGCGCATCGAGCGGGACCCCAACAACCAGTTCCTGGACACGGTGGTGGTCAGCCGGGGAGAGCAGGAACGGGAACTGCAGATGCTGAAGGAGGAACAGCGCGCGCTGCGGGCCCGCCAGGACATCTGGATCCTGGACAATCCCCATGTGACCGCCCTGCGGCCCACCGCGTTCAGGCTGACGCCCTTGCGCCTGTTCCTGGAATTCCCGCTCCCCTTCATGGGCCTTTCGGGCTGGGGCCTCTGGATCCTCCACCGTAGGCGCCGGAAGGCCGGAGAGGCCGCCCAGGCGGACCCGGGCCGGCACCGAACCCTCTACCGGGACGAGTTCCACCTGCGGGCCCAGCGCTTCGCCGCTCCCGCGGACCCGGGGAAGGAAAGCTGACCCGGGAGGCGGCTGGCCGGGCCCTTGCGGAGGATACGGAGGGGACTACCATGGGCTGCCCGGATCCCCCGGATTTCCGCTCGTCCCGTGGACACCCCCTGTGGAGATGAACCCATGCGCCCGACCCTTCTTCCCGCGTTGACCTGCGCCCTGCTGCTGGGAAGCGCCGCTCCGGCGCAGGCCCCGGCCCCCGCCCCCCCGGCCCCCGCTCCGGCCGCCGCCCCCGTGCGGGTGCAGCCCAGCCCCGCGGGCACGGCCGCCACCCAGGTGGGGGGGAAGTGGGTGGTCGAGAAGGAAGGCGCCGAGCCTCGCTACCGGGAGGGCAAGTGGGTCACCGTGACCTACAGCCGGCCCATCCTCCGGGGCCGCACGGGGATCTTCGGCAGCGGCGCGGACTACGGCAAGAAGGTGACCGGGGGGGCCCCCGTGTGGCGCGCCGGCGCCAACGCCACCACCCGCTTCAAGACCGAGGCACCCCTCCTGATCGGCGGCAAGGCGGTCCCCGCGGGCGAGTACAGCCTCTTCATCGAGTTGAAGGAGGGGGCGTGGACCTTCATCCTCTCCAGCCAGCCGGCCCTCAAGACCTGGGACCCCAAGGAGAAGAGCGCCACCTGGGGCGCCGACAACTACGATCCCAAGTTCGACCTGGTGCGGGCCCCCATGAAGCTGGGCAAGCCCGCGGCCTCCTTCGACCAGCTCACCTTCGGCTTCGTGAACATGACCCAGGAGGGCGGCACCCTGGCCGTGTGGTGGGAGAAGGAACTGGCCACCGTGGATTTCAAGGTGGCGCCCTAAGCCTCAGCCCCCTCGGGGGAAACAGCCAGCTCCCCCAGGGTGTCTCCGGGTCAGATCAACCCATCCACAGGCGGTCCAGGTCTTCCCGTCCCGTCGCCACGGCCCAGGGCAGGACCTCGTACTGGGCCACGCCGGCCTGCACGTAGGGGTCCCCGTCCCGCAGGGCGTCCAGGCGGGTCCAGAGGTCCGGGCCGTCGGGGACATGGAAGAGGGCGGCGCCGCCATTCCTGGGATCCAGGGGACCGGAGGCGAGGAGGGTCCCTTCGCTCTTGAGGCGTCCCAGGTAGGTCCGGTGCGCCTCGGTGTGACGTGCCACCTCCTCCAGGGGCCGGCGGTAGCGGATGATCGCGAGGGCGTACATGGGTCCTCCATTCCGGGTGGGCTCAGGAGAAGAAGAACACCACGGGCAGCGGGAGGCCAAGGAGAAGTGAAGAAAGTCTCCCCGATCCTCCAGGTGCCCGTGTGTTCCCTTCCGGGACGGGCCCAGGGGTCAGTCCCGGGTGATCCGCGTGCCCACGGTGGCGTAGGGCTCGTTCTTCAGGGCATCGGCGGTGGTGATGAGGACCTCCTCGCCCCCCGCTTCAATGAACGAGATGGCCCCCTCGATCTTGGGGCCCATGGAACCCGGAGGGAATTGGCCCTCGGCGAGGTGGCGCCGGGCCTCCCCCAGGCTCAGGCGGTCCAGCCAGCGCTGGGTGGGCTTCCCGAAATCCAGGGCCACCTTGGGCACCCCGGTGAGCACCACGAAGAGGCTCGCGCCGATCTGTTCCGCCAGCATTCCAGCCACCAGGTCCTTGTCGATGACCGCCTCCACCCCCACCAGGAATCCGGAGGCGTCGCGGATCACGGGAATGCCGCCCCCGCCTCCGGCCATGACGCAGTGGCCCAGCCGCAGGAGCTGCCGGATGGCCTCCAGCTGAACGATTTCCAGGGGGCGGGGCGAGGGCACCACCTTCCGCCACCCCCGGCCGGCGTCCTCCTTCATTTTCCAGCGCTTGCCCTTCATCAGTTCCAGGGCGCGGAACTCAGGATAAAAGGGTCCCACGGGCTTGGTGGGCCGCTCGAAGCCCGGGTCGTGCTTGTCCACCACCACTTCGGTGAGGACGGTGGTGACCGGCGTGGGGCACTTGAGGAAGGCCAGTCGGTTCACCAGCATGCGTTCCAGCATGTAGCCCATGCTGCCCTGGGTCATGGCGCCGCAGACATCCAGGGTGTAGGGGGGAATCTGGCTGGACCCTGCTTCCTGCTGGATCAGGAGGTTGCCCACCTGGGGGCCGTTGCCGTGCACCACGCAGAGGCTGTAGCCCTCCGTGACCACCTTCGCCAGCATCTCCGCCGTCTCCCGGGCGTTCTCGAGCTGCTCCTCCTGGAGGCCCCTTTCCTTCTCCTTGAGAAGGGCATTGCCGCCGATGGCAAGGAGGGCGATGCGCCGGGCATTCATCGGAGCCGACCCGCGGGTCCCAGGGTCCCCGGGGCCCTTGGGGGGAGCGCAGAGGAGGGGGCATTGCCGCCGATGGCGAATGGGGTGGTGCAGCGGGCCATTCCGGATCCCGGGGAAACGAGGATTCTACAGGGGGCCCGGAGGCCCCCCAAGGGGCAGGGGTCACAGGTGTGGGGGTCGAGGGGTCCTCCCCACGGAGGCCAGGATAGCGGACCGGAAGGGAATAAATTCTTGAAAAAAAAGGGCTTGGCTCATTCCCGGATCCAGTCGCAGAATACCTCCCGATTCGTCGATCCCAGGGAGTCTGCATGCGCGTGGTTGTTCCGCGGGAGACCGCGCCGGGTGAGAGGCGGGTGGCCCTCGTTCCCGAGTCCGTGAAGAAGCTCACCAAGGCAGGGATGCGCATCGCCGTCCAGGCGGGCGCGGGCCTGGAAAGCCAGGTGACGGATCGGGAGTACGAAGAGGCCGGCGCGGAGGTGCTGCAGGGAGCCTCGGCGGTCTTTCAGGGGGCGGAGGTCCTGCTCCGGGTTCAGCCGCCGGGTCCGAATCCGGAACTGGGCCTGCACGAGGTGGACGCCCTCCCCGCAGGGGCGGTCCTGGTGGCCCCCCTCCTCCCGACGAGAAACCTGGAACTGATCCGCCGCCTGGCCGATCGCGGGGTGACGGCCATCAGCATGGACGCCATTCCCCGCATCTCCCGAGCCCAGGCCATGGACGTGCTCAGCAGCATGGCCTCCATCGCCGGCTACAAGGCGGTGCTCAAGGCCGCAGAGGCCCTGCCGCGCTACTTCCCCATGCTCATGACGGCCGCCGGCACGGTGCTGCCGGCCAAGGTCTTCGTCATCGGGGCCGGGGTGGCGGGCCTCCAGGCCATCGCCACGGCCCGCCGCCTGGGGGCGGTGGTGGAGGCCACGGACACCCGGCCGGCGGTGAGGACCGAGATCGAGAGCCTGGGCGCGAAGTTCGTGGGGATCGAGGCCGGCGAGGCGGCCCAGGACGCCGGGGGCTACGCCAAGGAACTCTCGCAGGACTTCTACCGGCGCCAGGCCGAACTCATCGGCCAGCGGTGCGCCGCGGCGGACGTGGTGATCACCACCGCGCTCATCGGAGGGGTGACGGCTCCCCGGCTCATCACCGCCGAAATGGTGGGCCGGATGCGCTCCGGTTCCGTGATCGTGGACCTCGCCGCTCCGGGCGGGGGGAACTGCGAGCTCACGCGGCCCGGGGAGACCACGGAGCACCAGGGGGTGAAGATCCTCGCCCCCCTGAACCTTCCCTCCGAGCTGGCCTTCCACGGGAGCCTGCTCTACTCCCGGAACCTCCTGGCCTTCCTCCTGGCCTTCTGGAAGGAGGGCCGCTTCCACCTGGACCTGGAGGACGAGATCCTCCGCCAGGCCACCATCACCCACGAGGGCCGGGTCCTGCACGAGGCCACCCGCAAGGCCCTGGAAGGAGCCGGCCGATGAGCGGCGAGCAGCTGATCTCCCACCTCTACGTCCTCGTCCTGGCAACCTTCGTGGGCCTCTGGGTGATCCGGCGGGTCTCCCCGCTGCTGCACACGCCCCTGATGTCGCTCACCAACGCCATCTCGGCGATCACGGTGGTGGGCTCCATCGTGGTGGCCGGCCGCCAGGAGAGCACCCTCTCCACGGTGCTGGGCACCATCGCGGTCACCGCCTCCATGATCAACATCGTCGGCGGCTACCTCATCACCTACCGCATGCTCGCGATGTTCAAGAAGGGCGGGAAGCGATGAGCGCCTCCCTATGGATCCAGCTGGCCTACCTCCTCTCGGCGGTGTGCTTCATCCTGTCCCTGAGCTGGCTGAGTTCCGTTCCCACCGCGCGGCGCGGGGTGCTCACGGGCGTGCTGGGCATGGCCCTGGCGGTGGGGGGGACCCTGCTCCGGCCCGAGCTGGCCAGCTACAAGTGGCTCGCGGTGGCCTTCGTCCTGGGCACCACCATCGGCGTGCCCATGGCCCTGATGCCCATGACCGCCGTGCCCCAGCGGACGGCCCTCTCCCACGCCTTCGGCGCCCTGGCCGCCGCCCTGGTGGGCACGGCGGAATTCTTCCTCCACGCCCACGGCCCGCTGGACCGCTTCACCACGGGGGCCCTGGCCCTGGAGGTGATCCTGGGCTTCCTCACCTTCACCGCGAGCCTCATGGCCTTTGGCAAGCTCCAGGAGATCCTGCCCCAGCGTCCCATCACCTTCCGGGGCCAGAACCTGGTGAACCTGGGCGTCCTGGCGGTGGCCGTCGCCCTTGGCGTGGCCCTGGTGGCGGGGAAGGGGGGGGCGGGCGCCTTCCTGCTCATGGGCGGCCTGGCCCTGGCCTTCGGGATCCTGCTGATCATCCCCATCGGCGGCGCGGACATGCCGACGGTGATCTCCCTCCTCAATTCCTACGCCGGCCTTGCGGCCGCCGCCATGGGCTTCGTGCTGGACAACAACCTGCTGATCATCGCCGGGTCCCTGGACGGCAGCTCGGGCCTGATCCTCTCCATCATCATGTGCCGGGCCATGAACCGCTCCTTCACCAACGTCCTCTTCGGGGCCTTCGGCCAGGCCCCGGCGGGCGGGGCCCAGGGCGCGGAGGCCAAGAGCCACCGCAGCGCCTCCGCCGAGGAGGCGGCCAGCATCCTCGTCAACGCCTCCTCCGTGATGGTGGTCCCGGGCTACGGGATGGCCGCCGCCCAGGCGCAGCACAAGGTCCGGGAGCTCTATGACCTGCTCACGAAGCGGGGCGTGGATGTGAAATTCGCCATCCACCCCGTCGCGGGCCGCATGCCGGGCCACATGAACGTTCTCCTGGCCGAGGCCAACATCCCCTACGACGCCCTCCTGGAACTGGAGGAGGCGAACGCCGAGCTGCCCCAGACCGACGTGGCCCTGGTGATCGGGGCCAACGATGTCACCAACCCCGCCGCCCGGCACGACAAGGGAAGCCCCATCTACGGCATGCCCATCATCGACACCGACAAGGCCCGCACCGTCATGGCCATCAAGCGCAGCATGAACCCGGGGTTCGCGGGCATCGACAACGAACTCTACTACCTGGACCGCACGCTGATGCTCTTCGGCGACGCCAAGGGCTTCCTTGCGGAGGTGGTGAAGGAAGCGCAGGCCGAGGCCTCCGGAGGGTAATTCCTCGTCCGGGTATCGCGAAAAACCGCTACAATGCTGGTTTTCCCGGGACCCCATGCACATCCAGGACCTCATTCTCCGCCTCCAGGCCTTCTTCGCGGAACGGGGCTGCCTCATCGGCCAGCCCTACGACATCGAGACCGGGGCCGGCACCATGAACCCCCTCACCTTCTTCGGGGTGCTGGGGGAGAAGCCCTGGAACGTGGCCTACGTGGAGCCATCCCGCCGGCCCGCGGACGGCCGCTACGGGGAAAACCCCTTCCGGGTGTACCAGCACCTCCAGTTCCAGGTGATCCTCAAGCCCAGCCCCGCCCGGGTGCAGGACCTCTACATCGAAAGCCTCTCCGCCCTGGGCATCGACTTCTCCAAGCACGACCTCCGCTTCGAGGAGGACAACTGGGAGAGCCCCACCCTGGGGGCCTGGGGGGTGGGCTGGCAGGTGGTCCTGGACGGCATGGAGATCAGCCAGTTCACCTACTTCCAGCAGGCCGGGGGCATCAACCTCAAGCCCGTGAGCGCCGAGCTGACCTACGGCATGGAGCGCATCTGCATGTTCCTCACGGGCCAGGACAACATCTTCGACCTGGTCTGGGGCGACGTGAAGACCGACCTGGGCACCACTCCGGTGACCTACGGCCAGGTGCGCCAGCGCCACGAGTACGAACTCAGCGCCTACAGCTTCGAGCACGCGGACCTGGACTTCCACTGGCACCTCTTCAACGCCCACGAGAAGGAGGGCTGGCGCCTCCTGAAGGACCTGGGCCACTTCTACAGCGCCTACGAGCAGGCCCTCAAGATGAGCCACACCTTCAACGTCCTGGACGCCCGGGGGGCGGTGAGCACCACGGAGAGGCCCGGCATCATCAAGCGGGTGCGGGACCTGGCCTGCGGCTGCGCCCGGGCCTACCTGGACTTCGAGACGGCAGCCCCGGCGGGAGGTGCGGTATGAGCGAGCCCCGCACCCTGCTGCTGGAGTTGCACTGCGAGGAGATTCCCGCGCGCTTCCTCCGCCCCCTCACGGACGAGCTGGAGGAAAAGCTCGCCGGATTCTTCAAGGCCCAGGGCCTGGACCTGCCCAGCGAGGACGACAACGAGTCCACCAGCTTCGTGCAGGGCCTCTTCTCCCCCCGGAAGCTGGCCTGGATGGTCCTGAACCTTCCGGAACGCCAGCCGGACCAGACCGAGGTCCAGGTGGGGCCTCCCCAACGAATGTGCGTGGACGAGGCGGGAGCCCCGACCCAGACCGGCCTGAAATTCGCGGAGAAGTGGGGGGTCCCCTACTCGGAGGTCCGCTTCGAACTTCCGAAAGGCAAGAAGGAACCCTGCGCGGTGCTGACCCTGACGCGGCCGGGCCGTCCGACCGTGGACCTCCTGGCGGAGGCCCTCCCCAGGCTCATCGCGTCCCTGCACGTGCCCAAGGCCATGCGCTGGGGCAACAGCGACTTCGAGTTCGTTCGCCCCATCCGGAACATCCTGTGCCTCTTCGGGGAGACCGTGGTTCCTTTCGAGCTGGATGGGGTCAAGGCCTCCGACAGCACTTGGGGCCACCGCCTGCACCACCGCGAGCACCCTGAGCCGGTGTTGTTGCTGCGGCCGGAGTACTACGAAAGCGCCCTGGAGCAGGCAGGGGTCGTAGCCTCCTTCGACCTTCGCCGCGAGCGCCTCGCGGCCGAACTGGAACGCTTGGCCGCGGAGGCCGGGGGCCGGGTGGTGGAGGACGAGGAGCTGCTGGACACCCTGGCCCTCATCGTGGAAGTGCCCCACGTGGTCAGGGGGGCCTTCCCGGAATCCTTCCTCAGCCTGCCCAAGGAGGTGCTCGTGACCTCCCTGAAGGAGCACCAGAAGTCCTTCTGCGTGGAGGACGCCGAGGGCCGCCTCCTGCCCCTGTTCCTGTCGGCCGCCAACCGCCGGGACGACCCGGCGGGCTTCGTGCAGGCGGGCAACGAGTGGGTGCTGAAGGCCAGGCTCTACGACGCCCGCTTCTTCTTCGCCGAGGACCGGAAGGCCCCCCTTGAGTCCCGGCTGGAGAAGCTGAAGAACCTCACCTTCCAGCAGCAGCTGGGCAGTTACTTCGAGAAGACGGAGCGGATCATGGCCCTCACCGGGCCTCTGGCGCCGCGCCTGGGTCTCGAGGAAGCCCTGGCCCGGGAGGCCGCGCGCCTCTGCAAGGCCGACCTGCGCACCTTGATGGTCGGGGAGTTCCCCGAACTGCAAGGAATCATGGGGGGGGAGTACCTCCGGCACGAGGGTGCCCCCGAGGCGGTCTGGCGGGCGGTGAAGGAACACCACCGGCCGGCGGGGGCGGAGGACCACATCCCCGCGACGCCCCTGGGCGGGCTCCTGGCGGCCGCGGACAAGCTCGACACCGTCTGCGGATGCTTCGCCGTGGGCATCATCCCTACGGGATCCAAGGATCCCCTCGCGCTGCGCCGGGCTGGGCAGGGCGTGGTGCGCATCGCCTGGGAGCAGGCCTGGGGGATTTCCTTGTCGGACCTGATCTCGGCGGGAATGGCCGTGTCGGCCTCCAGGGCCACGGGGGAGGCCGCGGCCACGAAGGAGGCCTTGGCGTCCTTTTTTCAGGACCGCGTGGCCTACCAGCTGGAAATGGCGGGCTTTGCGGGCTCAGTCCGACGGTCGGCCCTGGCGGTGGGCTGGTCGGACCTGGTGGACCTCCGGGCCCGTTGCGAAGCCCTTTCGGCTTTTGCCGAGGACGCCCGGTTCGCGAGCCTGGCCCAGAGCGCCAAGCGCATCGGCAACATCCTGAAGGACGAACCCCCCGGTCCAGGCCTGGATCCTTCCGCCCTGGTGGCGCCTGAGGAACTGGCACTTTCGGCACGGCTGGCCCACCTGGAGGCAACGAAGGACCATCCTTCCCTCCTGTCCGACCTTGCAGAATTGGCCGGGCCCCTTGAAGCCTTCTTCACGGCCGTGATGGTGAAATGCGAGGACGCGAAGCTGCGGGACGCACGCCTCGGCCTGCTTCGCCGCCTTCGAGAGACCTTCCTGCGGGTGGCGGATTTCAGTCTGTGGCAGTAGCCCCCTGGAGACAGGCGGGGTAGACACTGCCCAAGACCTTTGGTGACCAGGGAATGTTTTTTCCTCGTCGGAATCTGCTGCCTGAAAAAAAATTAACAGGAGGGTTGGACCCCTGCCCCGGAATAATTGTCTTCGTTCCTGGTTCCTTCCCGCACCCCATCTCCCCGACCATCGCACCTTGATCCGGCGCCCGAGGAGGGCACCCCGGACCTGGGCGATCCAACCCTTTTCCGGAGCCCCTCATGGCCCTTCGAACCGCCCTGACCCTCCTGGCGACCGTCCTGGTCGCCACCCCCCTCGCCGCGGTCCTGCCCTCCGGATCCGAGCGGGACCTTGGCCGGGAAGAGGCCCTCGGGCGATTCGCCCGGGGACACTTCGCGACGCGTGTCTGGGAACTCGGGCTGGACCGGGACCACGACTTCGTCCTGAAGAACGTGAACCAGGACGCCACCGGGGAATTCGACGTGCGCATGCATCAGACCTACCAGGGGGTGCGTGTCTTCGCCGGGGAGGGAATCCTCCACGTCAAGGAGGGCGAGGTCCGGGAATTCACCGACGCTCTGGTGCGCGGACTCACCCTGTCCACCCGGCCCTCCATCGGGGATGCCGAGGCGCTCGCCTCGGTGCATGCCGTCCTGGATCCGCGGGGGGCCTACGCCATCGCCCCCACCTCGGAACTGGTCATCGCCACGGTGGAAGTGCCCAACCGGTTCGGAAGGGACATCGAGCGGACCATGCTCGTCTACCACGTCCATACCGAGCTCGAGAACGAGCTTGACGGCATCCGCCACACGGACTTCTTCGTGGACGCCCACAGCGGGCGGGTCCTGGAGCAGTGGGACAGCCTGCACACGGCCGATGCGGCTGCCACCGGCCGCTCCCAGTTCTCCGGCACGGTCACGCTGAACACCAACAGCACCGCCACCGGCTTCGAAATGCGGGACATGACCCGGGGCACGGGCGGCACTTTCGGGAACAACGTGGTGACCAACGCCAACCACGCCTCCACCTCCTCCACCGCGACCGGCAGCATCTACACCAACACCACCACGACCTGGGGCGACGGCGCCAACTACGTGGAGGGAAGCTCCACCACCGCTGCCAACGGCCAGACCGCGGCCGTGGACGCCATGTGGGGCATGATGAAGTCCTGGGACTACTACAAGCTGGTCCAGGGTCGGAACGGCATCGACGGGACCGGGAAGGCCACCTACAGCCGGGTCCACATCGGCAGCGGCTACGACAACGCCTTCTGGTCCGACAGCTGCTTCTGCATGACCTACGGGGACGGCACCAGCTTCCTCACCCTCACGGCCATGGACGTGGCAGGCCACGAGATGAGCCACGGCGTCTGCGCCACCACGGCCAAGCTGGTCTACCGCGGCGAGAGCGGCGGGCTGAACGAGGCCAACTCCGACATCTTCGGGACCCTCATCGAGTTCTACTCGCGGGGCGGGACCGGTGGCAACTACACCATCGGCGAGCAGTTGGCGACCCCCTCCTTCAATCATCCCCTCCGCTACATGTACAAGCCGAGCCTGGATGGGGCCAGTCCGGACGCCTGGTCCTCCTCCCTCAAGCGCCTGGACGTGCACTACAGCAGCGGGCCCGCGAACCACTTCTTCTTCCTCCTGGCCCACGGATCCGCGAAGGATGCCCTCTCGGGCAACATCCAGTCCCCCATGGCCAACGGGGTCACCTCGATCACGGGAATCGGCAATGACCTAGCGGGCAGGATCTGGTTCACCGCCCTCACCAAGTACATGACCTCCAGCACCACCTACGCCGGGGCCCGCACGGCCACCCTCAGCGCCTGCACCTTCCTGGGCTACCCCGCGGGAAGCACCGTCTACAACACCGTGAACACCGCCTGGCTGGCGGTGAACGTCAAGTAGCCCGCCGCCGCCCCGCCGGATTCCTCCTCATGCCCCCGCCCCGTGGGGGCATGCTCATTCCGGCGCCTCCACGGGGTTCCGGGGCGCGGAACCCTCGCTTCGGGCACACTGGAGGCAGGCTGGGCGCCACGGGGAAGGCAACCCGGCCCTACGAGGCCCCATGCACCACGAACGCATCGCCATCCTGGACTACGGGAGCCAGTACACCCGCCTGATCGCCCGGCGGCTGAGAGAACTTGGGGCCTTCGGGTTGGTCCATGGCCCCGGAAGCGCAGCTTCCGAGATCGCCGGAAAGGACCTCCGGGGGGTGATCCTCAGCGGCGGCCACATGAGTGTCCTGGAGGAGGGGGCCTTCGGCCTGGACCCCGCCATCCTGGACCTGGGGGTGCCCGTGCTGGGGATCTGCTACGGGCAGCAGCTGCTGGCCCGGGACCTGGGGGGCCGCATCCACCGCTCCTCCCGCCGGGAGTACGGGAAGGCCCTCATCTCCGTCGGGGACGAAGAGAGTCTGCTCTTCCGCGGCCTGGACTCCGCCCAGACCGTGTGGATGAGCCACGGGGACCACGTGGAGGAGGCCCCTCCGGGCTTCACCGTGTCCGCCCGCACGGAAGGCGTACCGGTGGCCGCCATGGAGGATCGCGTCCGGCACCGCTATGCCATCCAGTTCCACCCGGAAGTGAGCCACACCTCCCACGGCAACGCCATCCTCCTGAACTTTCTCCATGCCTGCGGTCTGCGGCTGGACTGGAATGCGGGCAACGTGATCGAGGAGAAGGTGGCGGCGGTCCGGGCCCAGGTGGGGCAGGGCCGGGTGGTGCTGGGCCTCTCGGGCGGCGTCGATTCCAGCGTGGCCGCGCTCCTGATTCACCGGGCGGTGGGCCGCCAGCTCACCTGCGTCTTCGTGGACACGGGCCTGATGCGGAAGGAGGAGATGGCCCACGTGCAGGAGGCCTTCGCGCCCTTCGACCTCGATGTCCGCTGGGTCCAGGCCGGACCCGAATTCCTGGCTCGCATGGCCGGAGTCACGGACCCCGAGCGGAAACGGAAGATCATCGGTGCGACCTTCATCGAAGTGTTCGACCGGGAAGCCTCGAGGGTCCAGGCGGAGTTCCTCGCCCAGGGCACCCTCTACCCCGATGTGATCGAATCCAGCGGCGTGGGCGGCGCGGTGCTCGTGAAGAGCCACCACAACGTTGGCGGGCTCCCGGATTCCATGAAGTTGAAGCTGGTGGAGCCCTTGAGGGACCTCTTCAAGGACGAAGTGCGCCGCGTTGGATTGACGCTGGGCCTTCCCGAGGACATGGTGTGGCGCCACCCCTTTCCGGGGCCCGGTCTGGCGGTCCGGATTCCCGGCGAAGTGACCCCTGAACGCGTCCGGATCCTGCAGGACGCCGACGCGATCTTCATCGAGGAATTGAAGGCCAGCGGTTGGTACCGTCTGAGCAGCCAGGCCTTCGCCGTCCTCCTGCCGGTCCAGACGGTCGGGATCATGGGCGACGAGCGCACCTACGAGAACATCTGCGCCCTTCGGGCGGTCACCTCCGAGGATTTCATGACGGCGGACTGGGCGCGCCTTCCCCCGGACCTCCTGGAGCGATGCGCGCAGCGCATCGTGAACGAGGTCAAGGGGATCAACCGTGTGCTGTTCGACATCACGAGCAAGCCCCCGGCGACCATCGAATTCGAGTGATTCCCCGGGGAACCTCCCTAAACGCCGCGCCATGACAAGCGTATGACCGTGCGATGGGAGGGTGAGGCCGTGTGTGCCGTCAGGCTCAGCGTGGACCAGCGGATCCTGGACCGTGTGGAGGCCCTGGCCATGCTGCAGCGGGAGGCCCTCCCGGGTCTGCCCTACGGGCAGGAGGATGCCCTGCGCCAGGCCCTGGAGCGCGGATTGGACCAGATGCTGGCCGAACTGCTGGTCCGAAGGCAGAACCCCCATTTCCTCGTGCATCGGGAGGGGGTCGAGAACCGTCTGGGGCCCGGCTGAGTCGGACCACCATTCAAGCCTCCTCCGGAATGGCCCGATGGAGTGCTGAGGCAGGTCTATGGCGGCTGAAGAGCGGGATTCCGGACCACGGATCCTGGTGGTGGACGACCTTCCCGTTGTCCGCCTGACCCTTCGGAAGATCCTCGAAAAGGAAGGTTTCCGATGCCTCGAGGCTTCCGACGGGGAAGAAGCCCTCGACATGGTCGCCCGCGAAGCCCCGGAACTGATGCTGTGCGACATCCAGATGCCCAACATGGACGGCCTGCAGGTGGTGAAGGCCCTGGGGGGGCGGATTCCGGAGGTCGCGGTGGTGATGGTGAGCTCCGTGGAGGAAACCGGCACCGCCGTGGAGTGCATCCAACTGGGGGCCTTCGGATATGTCCACAAACCCTTCCATCCCAGGGAGATCCTGGTCCAGGTGAGCAGCGCCCTGCGGCGCCGGATGCTGGAGATCGACTATCGGGACCGGGAAAGGGTGCTGGCCCGGAAGGTTCGGGAGCAGACCCTCGAAATCCGCAATTCCCGGGAGGAGATCGCCATTCGGCTCATCTCCGCCTCGGAGGAACGTGACAACGAGACCGGGGCCCACGTGCGGCGCATCGGGCTCTACGCAGCCCACATGGCCACCGTCCTGGGCTGGACCCAGGAGGGGGTGGACGCCATCCGGGCCGCGGCCCCCATGCACGACATCGGGAAGATCGGGGTCCCGGACGCCATTCTCCAGAAGCCGGGACCCCTGACCGAGGAGGAGTGGGTGGTGATGCGCCAGCACACCATCATGGGCGCGCGGATCCTCCAGGGGTCCTCGGTCCCTTTCATCCAGATGGCTGCCCGGATCGCCGCAGGCCACCACGAGAAGTGGGACGGTAGCGGATACCCCCGGGGGCTGAAGGGGGAGCAGATCCCCCTGGAGGCCCGGATCACGGCGATCGGGGACGTCTTCGACGCCCTGAGCCACCGCCGGTACTACAAGGAGGCCTGGCCGGAATCCAAGGCCCTGGAGCTGCTCAAGGAGGGCCGGGGGACCCATTTCGACCCGGACCTCCTGGACCTCTTCCTGGATCAGGTCCAGGCCGTCCGGGAAATCTGCGGAGGCAACCCCGACCTTCCTCCCGAGGTGATCGTCGGGGGTGAGGGATAATCAGGGCATGCCCCCGCCGACATCAAAAATAACCTGGGATGCCCTCCAAACCTGGTCCTGTGCCAGGATCACCCGGAGGGTGCTGCTCGGCCTTTTTCTTGCCCTCGGGTTGCTTCTCGGGGCCCAGGACACCACGGTGGTGCTGTTCCGCCACGCGGAGAAGGCGGGGGAGAAGGGCGACGTGGAATTGTCCGAGGCTGGACGGAGAAGGGCCGAAAGGCTGGCGGTCCTCCTTGTCCCGATGAAACCCCAGGTCCTTTTCGCCTCGGACCGGCGCAGGACCCGGCAGACGCTTGCCCCTTTGGCCAGCCGGGCGGGCCTCCAAGTCCTTCAGCGTCCTGCAGGCGAGGAAGAGGCCCTCGCCAGGGAAATCCTGGCCCGGCATCGGGGTTTGCGGGTGGTGGTCTGCGGCCACTCCGACACCTTGGCCACCCTGGCCAGGGGGCTGGGGGTGACGGGGCCCTTTCCGCCGGTGACGGGGTACGAGGGACTCTGGATTCTTCGCATCCCCCCCAGCGGCCCGGTGCTCCTGGAGTCGAGGGAGCAGGAAGGTCCGCCCATTCCCCCCGGGTGAGGGGGCCCTTCCAGGGCCGGGCCGCGGGGGCGCTTCCCCTTGAGAGGATTTCCGGCCCGCCGGTTCAGCGCCAGCTGGCCCCGCCTCGGCCCAGGGCGGCCAGAACCTCCTCCGCGGCCCGGACCCCGTGGTCCAGGGCCTCCTCGAGCAGGGCGATCCCGCTGAGGTCGGTGTGGGCGAAATGGATTCCCTGGTGGGGCTCCCGCGCCCGTTGCAGGGCCACGCTCCAGCAGAATCCGGGCCGGGGACGCACCATGGCGTGGCCCCATCGGATGATGTCCATGCGGGCGATGAGTGGCTCGATGCCGGGATGGACACGTTGGAGGTCGGCCAGCACCATCCGGGCGCAATCCTGGACCCCCAGGGCGTACATCCGCTCCCGCTCGGCCTTGAGGTCCGGGCCCGTGAAGGGCTGGTACCAGGTCCAGACCGTCGGTCCGTGGTCCTTCAGGGCCTGGTGGGTGGCCACCACGTAGCCAAGGGAGGGACTGTCCCGTATCACGTTGTCCCAGGAGAGGGGGAAACCGAGGGGAGGCTCCTTGGGCCGCTCCCGCAGGGTGACGTTGACCACCATCCAGGGGGACTGGGTGAAGGATTCAAGGCCCTCCGGCCGGGCTTCCCAGAGCGAGGGGATGGTGTGGGCGGCCAGGTACTGGGGCAGGGCGAACACCACCTTGCGGGCCTGCCATCCCACCGGGCGCTGAGCCCCCTCGTCCCAGGCGTGGACGAGGAGAATGCCCTCCGTGGCCTGGCGGATGGAGGTCACGATGGTTCGGGGGCGGACCTTGGAAGCGAAGGCCCGGCGGAGCTGGTTGACCAGGAAGCCGTTGCCTTCGGGCCAGGAGAGAAGGGGCCGGCTCTCCTCTCCCGGCCCCGTCTTGCGGGCCGCGAAGTAGAAGATGCCAGCCCAGGCGCTGGTGGTCTCCAGCGTGGCCCCGTAATCATCCCGGCAGGCGTACTCCAGGAACCAGCGCAGGCGTTCGCTGCGCCAGCCACGCCGGTCCAGCCACTGGGCGAAGCTCTGGCGATCCAGGGCCTGCACCTCCGGGGCGTCGGAACCCCGCCACCGAGGGATGGTGAAGGCCTTGCGTCCGGCACCATCCCGCCAGAGGGCCCAGCGATCCATCTCCGCGAAGAAGGCGTGGTATTCCGCCTCGTCGCCCGGACTGGCCCCGGCCTTCAGGTACAGGCCCTCCCACCATTGTCCGTAGGCGTGGATACGCTCCTCCGGAGCCCGTACGAGGAACTGCTCTCCGAAAATGGGCTCTCCCTTGACGTCGAAACCCTCCAGCACCCCCGCCTCGCGGAGGAGCCGGAGAAGCGGTGGATTGTCCCGGGAGGGCGCCGGGACGTAGTGAGCCCCCCAGGGGAAGGCGCTGACGCCGTTGAGACCGCCCCGGCTGGTGCCTCCCACATCGTCTTCCATTTCGCAGAGGACGAAATTCCCGAAGCCCTCCCCTGCGAGGCGCCAGGCTGCCCCCAGGCCCGCGATGCCTCCGCCCGCCACCACCACGTCCACGGGCTCGAAACTGCTGGGTTCCTTCAGTTCTCCCCAGCGGAGCCGATGGCCGAGGTCCACCGCCGGGCCCAGGAAGGCCGCCTCGAAGGGCAGGCCACGCCGCCGGCGCCGGCACGCCAGGGCGGAGGCCGCCAGTGAGGAGGCGAGGAATTCCCTGCGTTTCAGGACCACCGGCGCCACTCGCCCGCGTACAGGTGGACCAGCACCTGGTTGTCGAGGCGGTTCACCTCCACCGGCACGCGCTCCATGTCCCTGGGGAAGGCGAACATGCCTTGCATCGTGGGGTCCGTGAGGTGGCGAAGCTCGGGAAGGGTGTGCCTGGGGACCTCGAAAGGGGCGGGTGAGGCCAGGGCGAATCCCCAGACCCCGAAGGAGGGCATCGCCAGGTGGTAGGGGCGCACCTGGTAGCCGGCGGCTTCGAGCGTGGCGAGGATGCACCAGTAGGAGCGGCGGGCGAAGAGCGGCGAGGTGCTCTGGACGGCCACCATGGCGTCCTTGGTGAGCTGCCGGCGCAGGAGCCTGTAGAAGCGGGTGGTGTAGAGCTTGCCGAGGGCGTAGGAGTTGGGGTCGGGGAAGTCCACCACGGCCAGGTCGAAGGGGGGCCCCTGGTTCCGCTCCTGGAGCCACACCATGGCGTCCTGGTTCACGACCTTCACACGGGGGTCGGCATAGGCCGCGCGGTTGAGTTCCCGGAGCAGGGGCTGTTCCGCCGCCAGGCGGGTCATCTCCGGATCAAGGTCCACCAGGGTGACCTCCCTCACCTCGGGGTGGCGAAGGACTTCCCGGAGGGCCAGGCCGTCCCCCCCTCCGCAGACCAGCACCCGGGTCCCCCCGGGGCGGGCGGCGAAGGCGGGATGGACCAGGGCCTCGTGGTAGCGGTACTCGTCCGCGCTGGAGAACTGGAGCTGCCCGTTCAGGAAGAGCTGGAAGCTCCCGCGCCCCCGGGTCATGACGATCCGCTGGTAGCGGGTGTCCTTGGCCAGGATGATCTCGTCCTGGAAGATCTCCTCCTCGGTCGCGAGGGTGAACCGGTGGGCCTGCGTGAGGCCGCCTCCCAGGCAGACGAGGACCAGGACGCAGCGCAGGCGAAGGCCGAAGGCCGGCCCGAGCTGGCTGCGCAGGAGGAAGGTGCTCCAGAACCCCACGAAGGCGTTGAGGATGCCGAACAGGAGGCTGGTGCGGACCAGTCCCAGTTTCGGCATGAGGAAGAGGGGGAAGAGGAGGCTTCCGGCAAGGGCGCCGATGTAGTCGAGGGTCAGCACCCCCGCCACGAGGTCCTTGAACTTCACCTGCCCCTTGAGGATCCGCATCAACAGGGGAATTTCCAGGCCGACGAAGGTCCCCACCGCGCCCACCAGGGCGTAGAGGACGGGCCGGAAGGCGTGGGTGTGGGCGTAGGTATGGAACAGCAGGGCGGCGGAGAACCCTCCCACCAGGGCCACGGCGAGCTGCAGGTCCACGAAGCGGCGGGCCAGGCCCCGGGTGATGAACTTGCTGAGGTAGCTGCCGAGCCCCATGGCGCTCAGGTAGACCCCGATCACCGTCGAGAACTGGAGCACGCTGTCCCCCAGCAGGTAGCTGGAGAGGGTGCCGGCCACCAGTTCGTACACCAGGCCGCAGGCCGCGATCACCAGGACGGTGAGGAAGAGGAGGGGCGCGCTGATCCGCGGCCCGGCCTCTTCCCAGCCCTCGGGGGCCGGCAACTCGGGCCGTTCGTTCAAGGGACCCCCTTCAACCGTGGATCGCGGCCGCCAGGATGATGGCCATGCCGAGGATCATGCTCCCCAGCAGGATGCCCAGGGCGATGTTCTGGTCCTCCTCCAGTTCCTTCCGGATGGAGAAGGGCGAGACCTTCACGATGATCAGGAACATCGCGCCGAACAGCACGAGGCCCAGGAGGGCAAAGACCACTGCGGTCTTCAAATGGCCCAGAAGGTCGTAGGTACTCATCACTTCCCTCCTCTGAATCCGTAATTGTGAAGGTAGGTCCGGTAGGCTCCCCGGGTCTGGCGCACATCCGGGGGGAGCTGGCTCTTCCGGTGGGTTCCAAAGAATTCATGGCCCAGCAGGCCGTTGGCCCCCAGGAGGCCGAAGCCCCCCAGCAGGCTGATGAGGTACAGGATTCGCATCAGTCACCCCCGCCCGCGGATTGTGTGTACATGCTTTCCTGCCAGCGCCGGCCCTCGAAGGAACTCACCCGGAGCAGCTGGATGATGGGGAAGATTAGGATCGCAGCGAGGGCGATGAAGACGTAGGACCACCGCATCACTCCGGCCCGGATCTCGAGGCGGAAGGCCCGGACGGGGGGCAGCCGCTGGCCCTCCTCCCACTGGGGTGCCAGGCGCATCATGTAGGACCCGGGGGGGAGCCCGCTCAAGTAGATGGTTTCGGCCACCCCGCCTTCGCTCCACGACTCTCCGTCGTCCACCCCGTGGTAGTAGCTGGTCAGGATCTCGAACACCTCCACGGCGCCGGTCTGCTCGCTGACGAGGGCGCCCTCGAGGGCCAGCCAGGCGTTGTTCACGGGGGCGCCCATGGTGATGGACAGGTTCTTCCGGCCGTCCTTGATCTCGAAGGGTCCCGCGAAGAACACCGCCTCCGGAGTGCCGTCCGAGGCGGCGGGCCGGGGGGCCTTCGGGGCGGCGAGGGGGGCGGGGCGAGGGGCCGGGGCCTCCCGGGCCTTCAGGGAAGGGATCCGCTCGAAGAGGTCGAAGGTCTCCGAAAAGAGCGGAACGGAGCGATGGGTGACGGAGAGGCCCATGACCAGCACCAGGAGGATGCCCAGGGCCGCCACGAGCCACAGGTTCATCTGGGACATGCCCTTCCGGTGGGGGTTGGGCATGTTGGGACAGATTCCCTCGGCCCGGGGCGGTTCCCCCTGGAGCCGGAATCCCCTCCAGACGTCCGCGCCATCCAGGTAGGTGGCGAAGGACCAGTTCACTTCCCCGCCCTTGTTCTTGTGTCCCTGCACTTCCCGGGTGAGGCTGCCGGGGGCGTTCACGAACTCGGTGACCAGGGCCTTCTCGCCCTGGTCCACCTTCCAGTAGAACTCTCCGACCACCGCATCCACCCGGGCCTTCACCTCCTGGAAGCGGCGGTACACCGTTCCGTTGAAGGCCAGGCCCCGGGCGTCCCAGTCCGCCATGGGCACGTCCCCTGCGGGGACGGGGTCAGCGAGGTTCCAGTGGCCGTCGCTCTCGATGAGCCAGCGGAACCCGCCCTTCTTGTCCAGGATGAGGTACTCGCCCCAGGCGTAGGTCTCCTCCTCAACGGTGCAGCTCCGGCGCATGTACCCGATGCACGTGCAGGGAATGCCCTTGAGCACCCCCTCGGTGCCCAGGGGGATCCACATGCGGGGATCTTCCTGCCGGAGCGACTTGAGGAAACTCAATCGGCCGCTGCTGGCCTCCAGCAGGCCCTTGCAGGAGGGACAAGCCACCCTCAGGCTCTGGTCAGGGGCGTGCAGGGAGAGCGGGGACCCGCAGTTGGGGCAGTTGAGGCTGAGGGCCTTGAGACGGGGGCCTCCCACGGCGGTGGCGCCCCCCAGGCGGATCTTGAGGTCCTCGAGGCTCGTCTCCCTGCCGGTGAAGAAGGCCGGCGGCTCCTCGCCGTAGTCGAGCGTCGCGAAGGCCCCGTGGGGCCCGCTCAGGTCGGCGAAACGGTACACCCCACCGATCTCCGGCCGCCAGGGAAGCTCGCCCTGGGCCGTGATGAAGGCCCCCTCGCTGGACTCCGCCACCACCCACTGGCCCTGTTCGCCCAGGTTGAGCTGGCCCCCGGGCTGGAGGGCGTCGAAATTCGGGACCTGGTACCGGAGTTCCTCCTGGAAGGTCAGGTAGTAGTGTCCCTGGGCCTCGGCGAGCCAGCCCCAGCGGCCGTCGTCGAAGGCGAGGTACCACTCGTCCCAGGTGCCCCCCAGGGGATGGCGCATCTGGAGGCGTCCCGCGATGCCGAAGACACGCCCTGCGAAACGGCCCTCCACGCCCACCGCCAGGGGAGAGCCGGTGTCCACGAGGTCGGCCATCTTCCCGATGAGGGCGGGGTCGCGGTCCGTGCGGGCGGAGAGGGAGCGGCAGGAACCACAGACGGTGACTATGGTTCCGGGACGGAAGGAGAGGGGTGCGCCGCAGCTGGGGCAGGAAGGCTGAAGGGTCGGCATGGGGCTGGTCCCAGGTTACCTCAGCCCCGCCCATAGGATTCAAGGAGAAGGCCCAGGCCGGATTCGAAATCGCTCTCGGGGGGGAGGAGGCTCACCACCAGATACCCTCGGTCGGGGAAACCGAAAAAGCTCCCCGGATGGACCAGGACCCCCCTGGACTCGAGGAGACCCTCGGCCAGGGCCTCGTCCTCCAGAAGCCCGGGCCCCCTCAGAACCACCGACCAGCCGCCTTCCACCGGCAGCCGGCTCCAGGCCGGGTGCGGGAGGAGTGCGCGGTCCAGGCGGACCAGGTTGTTCCGGAGGCGGCGGAGGGCCTGGCCCCGCAGGTCCGGGGCGAGCCTGAGAATCTCCGGGGCCGCCGCCTGGGCGGAGGCGCTGGGGGAGAGGAACTGGTCCGCGATGAATTCGAGCCGATCCAGGATCCGCTCCCGGCCGGGCCCCCGGGCCACGATCCAACCCAGCTTCACCTGGGGCAGAAGGGCCCCCTTGCTCAGGCCTGAAAGAACGAGGGTCGGGCAGGGCGGGGACGGATCCTCCAGCACGGTTCCCATGGGGGCTTCCGGCGGCTCCAGCGGAAAATCGGCGAACACCTCGTCCACGACCAGGACCAGGGAGCGTTCGGCACAGAACTCCGTCAGACGCTTCCACTCTTCCCGCTTGAGGTAGTGACCGGTGGGATTGTTGGGGTTCACGACCAGGAGGGCGCGGGTCCGGGCTCCGCAGGCGCGGGCCAGGCCCTCGAAATCCAGGTGCCATCCTTCGAAGCGGAAGGCCGGCACCCTTCGGGTTTCCAGGCCCTCCAGGGCCGCCAGCCAGGTGAAAAGGGGGTAGGCGGGGCTGGGGACAAGGACATCGTCGCCGGGGTCGGCCAGGAGCTTGAAGATCCAGGCGTAGGCCTCCGAGGTGGACGCGGTCAGGACCAGGTCCCCAGGATCCACCCCGTTCCCGAGGCTGGCCGCGATGGCCGCCCGCGCCCCGGGGGCCCCCCGGGGGTCGGGGGCGTAGGCGAGGGTGGCGGGGTCCCCCAGGGCGGCCCGGATGGCTGCTTCCGGGTAGGAGAACCCGCAGCGGGTGGGGTTGGACTCCGTCAGGTCCAGGACCGAAAGCCCGGCGGCCCGCCGCTTCGAGAGGATCCGGGCCAGCCCGTTGGGCTCCAGGCTCGCGGGAATTCTCGAAGAAAGGCGCATCCTGGAAGCATAGGGGATAATCGGGTCACCCCCGCGGGAGGAAGCCATGGCGAAGACACCCAGGGTTGCGGTTCTGCTGGCCGGTTGCGGCCACCTGGACGGCGCGGAGATCCGGGAGGCGGTGCTGACCCTGCTGGCCCTGGACCAGCACGGGGCCGAGTTCCAGTGCGTGGCCCCCAACGACAACCAGGCCCACGTGGTGGACCATGCCAAGGGCGCACCCGCCGAGGGAGAGGCCCGGAACATCCTGGTGGAGTCCAGCCGCATCGCCCGTGCGGGCAAGTGCGCGGACCTCGCCTCGGTCTCGGCCGCGGACTTCGACGCCCTGCTGCTGCCGGGAGGCTACGGGGTGGCGAAGAACCACTGCAGTTTCGCCTTCAAGGGGACGGACGCCGAGGTCCGGCCGGACGTGGCGGCCTTCGTGAAGGCCTTCTTCGGCGCGGGGAAGCCCGTGGGGGCCATCTGCATCAGCCCGGCCCTGGTGGCCCTCTGCCTCTCCAAGGAGGGCAGGGCGGCCACCCTCACGCTGGGGGACGGCGCCGACATCCAGAAGGCCATGGAGAAGCTGGGCCACCGCTACCGGAGCGTCCCCAGCGCTCGGGAGATCGTCGTGGACGAGGCGCTCAAGCTGGTGACGACTCCGGCCTACATGTTCGACGACGCGCGCCTGAGCGACGTCTGGGTCGGCATCGAGCGCTGCGTCACCGAAGTGTTGAAGCGCTGCTGAAAAGGTCCCCGTTCGGGCAGGCGCTGGATGGATCAGGTCCGGCCGCCAAGCACGCCGGCCACCTGCGGCAGCGTTGCTTGGCGGCGACCCTCACCCAGGCGCGGCCCTGGAGGGCCCGCCGGGGCCCCCGGACTCAGCGGCGGCTGGCGGGGGGGACGATCCCGTTCATGCGGAGGTACACCACCATCTGGCCGTAGTGGTCCATGTTGTGGCTGCCCACCAGCGCGGCCATCTGCAGCCTCGTGGCGGTGGCCCCCCAGGGCGTCTTCACGGGAAGGATCGCGTTCTTCTCGTCCACGGTGGCGACGGCCTTGTGGACATACACGAAACTGTCCTTCAGGAATTGGACGATGTCGGCCTTGGTCTTCACCGAGGCGGGGCCATCCTCCCCGTCCTTGCCCAGGTCCACCGGAGGCTTCTCCCCCAGGATGATGGAGGCGAACAAATAATTGGCCGCCCCCAAGTGTTTGGCCTGCCCACCGAAGGTCTTGACCCCCTTGAACTCACCGCTGGTGGGGGCAAAGGCGAACTTGTCCTCCGGCATGGCCTCCACCAGGGGGATGAGCTGGCGTTCCACCAAGGCGACGGTGCGTTCCAGGGCCTGCCCCATGGTCGCGGGGGGCGGCGGAGGCGCCGGGGCGGCGGGCTTCGCCTCGGGCTTGGGGGCCGGGGCGGGGGTCTGGGCGGTGCCGGCGACCGCCAGCAGGGCGGAGAGGGTCAGGGCGAGCGGTTTCATGCGGTCCTCCTTGAAGGAATGAAAGATAGGAGCGAAGCGATCCCCACCACCAGCACGCAGCCGATGGCGTTGTACCAGAGGAAGGAGATCCGGGTGAACAGGAAGCAGGCGACGACGGCGGCCTCCGCGACCAGGGCGGCCCAGAAGGCCGCGCCCCCCTGGACGCGCTTGACGTAGAAGGCCACCAGGAAGATGCCGAGAATGGTGCCGTAGAAGAGGGAACCGAGGATGTTCACCGCCTCCACCAGGGTGCCCAGGCGGCTGGCATATTCGGCGAACAGGATGGCGAAGCAGCCCCAACCGAAGGTTGCGAGCCTGCCCACCCAGAGTTCCTTCCGGGGGCCCTGGTCCCCGAAGCGCCGCCGCCAGAGGTCCACCACGGTGGTGGCCCCCAGGGCGTTGATTTCGGCGGACATCGAACTCATGGAAGCGGAAAACACCGCCGCCAGCACCAGCCCCACCACGCCGGCGGGGAGGCTCGCCAGGACGTAGGAAAGAAACACGTAGTTGGTGTCGCTGGGGTTGGTCCCGGGTGCGGCCCGGCGGATCATGGCCACGCCCTTTTCGCGGAGGGACGTGCTCTCGACCTGGGCCTGGACGAGGGCGGAACGGGCCGGGGCCTCGGCGGGGGTCCCCCGGGCCAGGAGGAAGGCCCGGGCCCCCGTGGCCCGCCGCTCCGAGGCGGCGCGGTAGTCCGCCTCCGTGGACCGGAAGGCGGCCGCCTCGGGCCCGGCGAGCACCCGCTCGACCGCCGCAGGATTGAAGAAGAGCGGGGAGGGCGTGAACTGGTAATGCACGAAGACCAGGGCACCCAGGAGCAGGATGAGGAACTGCATCGGCACCTTCAGGAGGCCGTTGGCCAGCAGGGCCAGGCGGCTCTGGGCCACGGTGCTGCCCGTCAGGTAGCGCTGAACCTGGCTCTGGTCCGTGCCGAAGTAGGAGAGGGCCAGGAAGAATCCGCCGATCAGGCCGGACCAAAGGGTGTAGCGGTCCGACCAATCGAAGGAGGTGGTGATGGCGTTCAGGCGTCCCTGGGCCCCCGCCACGTGGAGCGCATCGGTGAAGGAGACACCCTGGGGCAGGTGGCGCACCGCCAGGATCCCCGCCACGAGCATGCCGCAGGTGATGATCACCATCTGGGTGCTCTGGGCCCAGGACACCGCCCGGGTCCCTCCTGTGACCGTGTAGATCATCACGAGGGAGCCCACCAGGACCAGGTTCAAATGGATGTTCCACCCCAGGAGGACCGAAAGGACCAGGGCCGGGGCGTAGATCGTCAGCCCCACCGCCAGGCCCCGCTGGATGAGGAACAGGAAGGCCGCCAGGGTGCGGGTCTTGAGGTCGAAGCGGCCCTCCAGGTACTCGTAGGCCGTGAAGACCTTCAGCCGGTGGAAGATCGGCACCACCGTCACCGACAGCACCACCATGGCCAGGGGCAGCCCCAGGTAGAACTGCACGAAACGCATGCCGTCCGCGTAGGCCTGGCCCGGCGTGGAGAGGAAGGTGATGGCGCTGGCCTGGGTCGCCATGATGGAGAGGCAGATGGTGAACCAGCGGGCGTCCCGGTTGGAGAGGAGGTACCCTTCGGACGTCCGGCTCCCCCGGCCCTTCCACAGGCCATAAAGAACCACGAAGGCCAGGGCCCCGCCGAGGATGATCCAGTCAAGGCGGCTCACGAGAAGGCCCGCTCGAAGAGGAGGAAGAGCAGGATCCACAGGGCCAGGCAGCCCAGCACCAGGGCGTAGATCCGCCTCCAGGTGCCCAGGACGGGCGGCGACCCGGAGGCGGGGTCGCTCACGGCCGGCCGTCCCTGGAAGCCGATCCCAGGGCCAGGAGGTTCGCGAAGAGGCGATAGGCCCCGGGTACGCCGTCCGGCAGCTGGCGGAAGAAGGAGAGCCCCGTGTAGATGAAGTGGCCCTTGCCGTGGGGGGCCACGATGAGGCTCCCGGGGTCGGCCTTTTCGCCCTTGTCCCCCAGGGCCAGGATCGCCGCGTAGGGCCCCTCGAAGGCTTCGGCGTGGTAGAGGCTGCGCTCCTGGATCCAGCCTTCGAAATCGGCCGGGGTGATCCGGTTGGGCCAGTTCAGGAGGGGGTGACCCGGGGCCAGGAACCGCACGGGGGAATCCTCCTCCGTCACCCGGTTCCGGCCCACCTTGAAGGGGAAGGGCCCCAGCTTCTGGGTGGCGAGGGGGGCGTTGAGAAAGCCTGCGTTCACCTGGTAGAGCACCACCTCGGTGCCGCCCCGGGCCACGTAGTCCAACAGCCGGGGTTGCAGTCGCGCCAGGGCTGGCCGGGTGTTGAAGGCCCGGATGCCCACCACGATCGCGTCGAAGCGGGAGAGATCGCTGCCCTCCAGGGCCTCGTCGCTGAGCAGTTCGACGTCGTAGCCAAGGGGCCTGAGGCACTGGGGGATCTCGTCCCCGGCGCCCATGATGTAGCCGATGCGGTGCCCGTCCCGCTTCAAGTCCACCCGGACCAGGCGGGCCCGGGCTTCCGGGAAGAGGGTCTGCACGGGGAGGTGGGGGTGGTCCACGCGGATGCGTCCCCGGGCCTGGATTTCGCCGCCGCCCACGTCCACCATCACCCTGAGGTCGGCGGCACTGGCCGAGGCCGGGGGCAGGATTCGGGCGCTCAGCTTCCGCTCTTCATCCGGGGCCGCGAAACGGAAGGGGAAAGAGGAGGGCTCGGCGCGCCATCCCTCCGGGAGCGCGAGGCGCAGGGTCCCCGCCACGGGGGCGGCGGCCTGAAGGGTGATCTCCAGGGCGCGGGGCGCGCCGTCGTTGAAGACCTGCACCCCCCGCCCCAGGCTCACCGCCACCGGGGGCGCGAGCCCCGCATCCTGGTAGCGTTCCCCCAGCACCGGATCCCGGAAGCGGTGCAGAACGGGGATGGTGTAGGACAGGGTCTCTCCTCCGATCTGGATCCTGAAGGTGAAGGTCCTGAGGGGAGGCGTCTCCGGGAGCCCCGCCTCCTCTGGGCTTCCCGCGGCATGCCGCCCCACACCCCTGGGACCCTCCAGCCAATAGGGCTGCGTGGGACGCCCCCCCGGGGGCATGACCACGGTGAAATCACCCTTCCAGGGCCGGTTGACCCCCAACGCCTGGACGGCGGACACCCCGCCAGGCTCCCCCACGGGGCCCGCCGAGAGCAGGGTGGCGGAGACCGGATTGCGGAGAATGAGGCTGGCCCCGATCTTCAGATGCTCCCCGGGCGCGGCGAAGGGGCGATCGGAAATCGCCTCCATCCAGATGCCGGCGGCCGAACGGATGGCTTCGTCGATCTCCCCGCGCTTCCGGGATACCCACGGATCCGGGGCCAGTCCCCCGAGGGCCGCGCGGGCCTTCAGGAGCCCCGGCAGGCTTTCCCAGGGGCGTTCCACCCGGAAGGCCAGGCGGGCTTCGCGAAGCAGACGCCCCACGGCGGCGCCGCCCGGGAGCCGGTCCCAGGTCGTGGAGATGCCCTCGAAGAGGTCCTTCCCCGGGCGGCCCTCGAGGAGCTGAAAACTCTGGGTGCGGCTGCCCCGCTGGGCCACCACCCCGAAGCCCTGGCTGCGATGCAGGCTGCGGGCCTCCGCAGCCAGTTCGCTGTACGACTTCCCCAGCAGGGGATCGAAGGCTCCCACGTCCAGCGTGGCGGCTTCGGGGGCCTGGGGGGAGTTGTCGCCGGGGAAGCGGAAGGCGTTCCAGAGAATCCGGGTGGCCTGCCAGGGCTGGAGGCCCTCCTGGATCTGCTCGGGGAAGCGCCGGGGATCCGCCGCGGCCTTGAAGGCCTCCACCGCCAGGATCGCCGAGGCCGTGTGGTGGCCATGACCGCCGCCGCCCGCGGGGGAGAAGCGCGTGAGGATGACATCGGGCCGGAAGCGGCGGATGACGCGCACCACGTCTCCAAGCACGGCCTCGTGGCCCCAGAGGGCGAGGCTCTCCTCCGCCGTCTTGGAATAGCCGAAGTCCACCGCGGCGGTGAAGTACTGCTCGGCCCCGTCCACCCGCCGCGCCGCCAGCAGTTCCTGGGTGCGGATCACCGCCAGGGTGTCGTCCAGCTCGGCGCTGATGAGGTTCTGGCCTCCTCCCCCCCGGGTGATGGAGAGGTAGGCCGTGCGGACCTTCCGTCCGTTGGCCAGGGTGGCCAGCACTTCGGTGTTCTCGTCATCCGGGTGGGCGGCGATGTAGAGGGCACTGCCCAGGGTCTCCAGCTTCTCCAGCGCCAGGAGCAGCTCGGAGGCGCTGCGGTTCGGCGGCGGCGCCGCCCCCCGGAGGGTCGCCAGCAGGGCCAGGCTGAGAAGGGTCGAGGGCAGGAAACGGACTCGAGGCATGACCCCTGGATTGTGGCCGGAATGGAAAATCGAAACCAATTCTCAATCTTGGAATTGTTAAAGAGCGTTCCAGGTGGTGAATCCGGCGCGGGCAAGTTCCATGGTTCCGCCGGGATCAAGGTGGATTTCGGGGGTGGGTCTGCTCTCTTCTGACATTCCTGTCAAGATCACGAAATAGCGCTCTATTCTTTGCTTTATCATTTTTCCGGGAGGAATCCTTTGTCGTTTCGCCGTTTCGCCGTGCGCTTTCTTCTGAGTCTCGGATGGCTTGGGCTCCCTGGGGGGGAGGCAACGGAACTCCCACCGATGGCCCGATTCCAGTCCATTCACCTTGCACCGTCCATCGAATTGGGCGCGCCGTTGGGTTTCCAAACGGACCACCTCCAGGTCTCTCTCTCCTCGGGGAGGGTTTCGCTGGTCAAGGGTCAAGAGGGGACTCTCGGCCTCTTCTTCCAGGGCGAAGGCTCCTTCACGTACACCTCCAGGGATCCCTACGAATTCCCCGCCATGGCGTACAACCTCCAGGCCAACACCAAGGTCGCCCTTCGGGAAGGGGAAAACTCCAGGTTCATCAAGGAGCCGCTCCGGGAGGGGCTGTTCTGGTTCTCAGGTCGGGCGGTGCCGGTGCCCGTGGGAATGCCAGGCCCGGACTTGGCCGGAGCCTTTCATTCCTTCCGGAGGGACATGGCCCGATCCTGGTCGGCCCCCCTCGAGCACACCCTCCTTCTCCACGCGGCGAACGCGCCGGGAATTCCCATGGTTCTCGCGGAGATGAAGGGGGCTCAGGCCTGGGTGTACCAGTTGGATCCTGTGGGGACCCAGAAGGAGTCCCTGAGCCTGCTGTATGAAAGACTCGATTTCCCCCGGGACCTTGAAAAACCACTCCTGTTGGCCCCGATTTCCCAGCAGCCCCTCGGTTGGACCTGGAAATCCGGACACCCTCCCCCATTCCAAACCATCCACCTGAAGGTGGATGTCCAGGCAAGCGCGGGAAACGATGTGATCGTGGATGCTACCGAGACCCTCGTTCCGACCAGGGATGGTCAGCGGGCCTTCGCCTTCAATCTCTCCACCGAAACCTGGACGCCGTCGGGGGTCAACCTCGTGCGGCGGCACCACCGGCTCGTTTCGCTGACCGACGGCCAGGGTCGCCCGATCCCCTTCGACCACCAAAGGGGACGCCTTGTGGTGGTCCTGCCGGAGGCCCCACCCAAGGGCGCACCCTTCATCCTGCGGTTCAGGGTCGAAGGGGATTTCCTGATCAGGGAGGGCGGCGACAACGCCTGGCAGCTCGGGGTCAATCCCTGGTACCCCCAGGGGGATCACGGCGGACTGGCCTTCCGGGCGGAAGCCAGGGTTCGGGTACCCAAGCCCTTCGTCCCCATCATGGGGGGGACCGTGGTGAGCAGGCGGGAAGAAGGGAAAGACCAGATCCTCGAGACCCGTTTCGACCAGCCCGTCCCCTTCCTGGTCATCCAGGCGGGCGACTTCAGGTTGACGGAAGGGAAGAGGAACGGCGTCACGGTGCGCCTGTGGAACTACGCCAAGGCGAACTCCCAGGAACAGCGCGTGATCGGCCTGGCCCACGACATCATCGGGTTCTACGAGAAGCTCATCGGCCCATTTCCCTTCCCGGAACTGGACATCATCGAGCAGAACGACTGGGGGTTCGGTCAGGCCCCGGCGGGGGTGGTCTTCATCACCCGGGAGGCCTTCAATCAGATCCATTCCCTCGCCAACCGGTACTTTTCCAAGGGCATCAACGCCCGCTTCGCCCATGAGATCGCGCACCAGTACTGGGGAAATCAGGTGCGATGGACCGGCCAGGAAGACCAGTGGTTGAGCGAGTCCTTTGCCGAGATCTCCGGAGCGCTCTTCGTTCGATGGGCCTATGGACCGGATGGAAACGCTCGCTACAAGGAAATGGAGAACCTGTGGAGGACCCATGCTGAGGAGGTCGCCCAACGCTGCAGCATCCCGTTCGCCAACCGGGCGCGCCATGCGACGGACCCCCTCCAGGCCGTGAAGACGCGGACCTATCTGCTCTATGACAAGGGGGCGCTCCTCTTGTCCAGGATTCATCAGGAAATCGGGGATCAGGGTTTCGCCACCTTCCTGAAGGCCTTCCATCACAACTTCAAGTGGAAGGCTGGGGGCACGCAGCACGTCCCCGGGCTCCTAAAGGTCCTCACAAAAAAGGACTGGGACCCCTTCTTTGAATCGAATTTCTGGGGCACCGGCCTACCCTGAACTCCGACCCCCCTCGGGGCCCACCCTGGAATGCCTTCATGGAACCCAACCGCCCTCAGTCAACTCAAGAACAAGTCCCGGGGATGATCCCCGCCTGGCGCCTCCGGGGGCTGCTCTTCGAGAACTGCAACTGCCAGCTGGTCTGCCCCGGCCACATGTCCTTCCGGCAGCTCTGCACGCACGACCGCTGCATCGGACTCTGGGCCCTGTCCATCGAGGAGGGTTCCTCGGGCGACACGGACCTTGCGGGGATCCGGGCGGCGATCCTCTTCGACACCCCTCAACACATGATCGCCGGGGGTTGGACCACGGCCCTGCTGGTGGACGAGGGGACCAGCGAAGTCCAGCTGGAGGCCCTCGCGAACATCCTCGACGGCCGGGCCGGGGGGCCCTGGGCGGTGCTGGCGCGCTTCGTGGAACATCGGGAGGAGCCCCGGCGGGTCCCCATCCACCTCCTGGACGAGGGAAGAAAAAAGCGGATGTGGGTGGAGGGGATGTTCGACACTTCCATCGAGGCCATCCGGGGCCGGGACAAGGATGGAGTGGCCGTGCTGGGGAATCTCTTCAACCAGATCCACGCCCCCACCCAGGTGCTGGCCCTGGGCAGTTCGCGCTGCACCGATGGCCGGATCTCCTTCGAGACCGAGAACACCCACGCCCTGTACTCCGCCTTCGCCTGGGAGGGTCCCTGAGACCGGGGGAGGGCCTGGCCGCGCGGGTCCGGCGCGACCAGACCCTGCTCCTGGCTGGCCTGGTGGTGGTGGCGGGGCTGGCCTGGTGGCACATGGGCCGCATGGCCTCCGGCGCGGTGCCCTGCCACCCCGCCGCCCCTGACGGGAAGCCTTGGTCCTGGCCCGAACTGGGATCGGCCGTGGCCATGTGGATGGTGATGATGGGGGGCATGATGCTGCCCATCGTGAGCCCATGGCTCCTGGCCCTTTCAGGGAAGGCGAGGGAGGCGGAGGGAGGCCCGGCGCCCTTTCCCGCCCTGGGAGCGTTCCTGGGGGGCTACCTGGCGGTGTGGTCGGCCTACAGCCTTCTGGCCGCCGCGGGGCAGCTGGCCCTCCAGCGCGCCGCCCTGCTCTCCGGGGAGGGAGTCCTCACCCACCGGCTCCTGGCCGGGGGTCTGCTCGTCGGGGCCGGGGTCTACCAGTGGTCTCCCTTCCGGGACGCCTGCATGACCCATTGCCGGTCCCCCTTCGCCTATTTCCTTGCCCACTGGCGGCCCGGACGGCTCGGGGCCTTCTCCATGGGCGCCCGGCACGGCCTGCACTGCGCGGGCTGCTGCTGGGCCCTCATGGGCCTCTCGTTCGTGTTCGGGGTGATGAGCCTGACCTGGATGGCGGGGCTCACGGCCTTCCTGCTTTTGGAGAAGACCACCTCCGCCGGTCCTTGGCTGGGCCGGGCCGGCGGGGTCCTGCTCTTCGCAGGGGGATTGTGGATGGCCTTCGGGCCCGCCTGAGGGTGTTTCAGGCGGCAAGGCCCCCGGCGATGCGGGCCGCGCCTATTTGGCCGCCTTGGCGTTCTTCGGTGTGCCGTCCTTCTCCAGGTACTTGTCGGGGTCCTTCTGGAGCTTGGGGCCGCAACCCGGGCAGCAGAGGCGGTATTCCCTTCCGCGGACCACGACGGTCTTGCTCTTCTCGGACACTTTTTCGCCCATGACCGGGCACTTGGTGTTGGTGGCGGGAGCGGGCTTTTCGGCCGGGGCGCCCAGGAGGGCCAGGGAAATGAGGGCGGCTTGGAACATGGGGGCTCCTGTTCGGATCAGGATAACGCCGGTTGGGGCGCATCAGGGGTGGACCTGGGCAGCTCGCGCTGCTTCCAGAGGAAATAGATGGCGGGGTAGACGAGGAGTTCCAGGAGGAAACTGGTGGCCAGACCGCCCACCATGGGAGCCGCCACCCGCTTCATGACATCGGCGCCCGTGCCGATGGACCACATGATAGGCAGAAGGCCCATGAAGGCGGCGAAGACCGTCATGGCCTTGGGCCGCACGCGCTTCACCGCCCCGTGGACGATGGCCTCCACCAGGTCCGCCCGCGTGTTCAGCCTCCCCGCCGAGCGGGCCTCCTGGTGGGAGAGGTCCAGGAAGAGCAGCATGAAGACCCCGGTCTCCGCGTCCAGCCCCATGAGGGCGATGAGGCCCACCCACACCGCGATGCTCATGTTGTAGTCCAGGGCCCAGAGCAGCCAGAAGGCCCCGATGGCGGAGAAGGGCACCGCCAGCATCACGATGGAGGCCTTGAAGGCCGACCGGGTGTTCGCGTAGAGGAGGCCGAAGATCAGGACCACGGTGATGGGGAGGATGATGCGGAGCCGCTCCTTGACCCGGATCATGTTCTCGTACTGGCCGCTCCAGGTGAGGCTGGTTCCCGGGGGCAGGCGGAGCTGGGCGTCCACGGCCGCCTTGGCCCTGGCCACGTAGGTGCCGACGTCCGTCTGGGCGGTGTCGAAATCCACCAGCACGTAGCCGTTCAGCAGGCCGTTCTCGTCCCGGATCATGGCCGGGCCCGTGGCCCACTTGAGATCCGCGATCTCCGACATGGGGATCTGCGCGCCGGTGGGAAGGGGCACAAGCACCCGCTCCAGGGCCCCCGGGGACTCCCGGTAGTCCCGGGCGTAGCGGACGCTCACGGGATACCGGGCCCGGCCGTCGAAGACGATGCTCTGGTTGTCGCCTCCGATGGCGGTCATGACCAGCATGTTGGCGGCCTCCACGCTGAGGCCGTAGCGTGCCAGGGACTCCCGCTTCAGCACGAAGTCCAGGAAATAGCCCTGGGCGGTGCGCTCGGCGAAGGCGCTCCGCGTGCCCGGCACCCGCTGCAGGATGGCCTCGGCCTCCACGGCCACCTTCTCGATCACGGCCAGGTCGGGGCCGTTGACCTTCAGGCCCACCGGCGTGCGGATGCCCGTGCTGAGCATGTCCAGGCGCGCCTTGATGGGCATGGTCCAGGCGTTCGGGATGGCCGGAAGGCGGACCACCCGGTCCAGCTCCGCCACGATGTCCTCCTGGGTGATGCGGTCCCGCCAGAAGGGGCGCAGGACGGGTTTCAGCCAGCCTGGCGCCCATCCCGAGTACCAGCGGGGTTTTTCCCGCCACTGCTCCTCGGGAAGCAGAACGATCACCGTCTCCATCATGGAGAAAGGGGCCGGGTCCGTGGCGGTGTCGGCGCGGCCCGCCTTTCCGAACACCCTGTGCACCTCCGGAATGGTGTGGATGAGCTTGTCCTGCACCTGGAGGATCCGCGCGGCCTCGGTCTGGCTGAGGCCCGGCAAAGTGGAGGGCATGTACAGGAGGGTCCCTTCGTTGAGCGGAGGCATGAATTCGCTGCCGAGTTTCATGAAGACGGGGACCGTGGCGAGCACCAGCAGCGCGGCCACGGCGATCGTGGCCCGGGAATGGCGCAGCACGAAACGGCAGGGGGGCTCGTAGATCCTGTGGAGGAAGACGCTGATGGGATGGCGCTCCTCGGGGTGGTAGCGTCCCACGGCGGCCTGGGTGGCCAGCCAGGCCAGCCACCGGGGCCTGAAGGTGAAGGGCTCGATGCGCGCGAAGAGCATGCGCAGGGCCGGGTCCATGGTGAGGGCCAGGACCGCGGCGATGGCCATGGCCAGGTTCTTGGAATAGGCCAGGGGCTTGAAGAGCCGTCCCTCCTGGTCGACCAGCGTGAAGACGGGCATGAAGCTCACCGCCACCACGAGCAGGGAGAAGAAGACGCTGGGGCCCACCTCCAGGAGGGCCGAGAGGCGGACCTCGTAGAAGCTGCCCGGTTTGCCCGCGGCGATCCACCCCTCGATCTTCTTGTAGGCGTTCTCCACCTCCACGATGGCGCCGTCCACCAGCACGCCGATGGAGATGGCGATGCCCGCCAGGCTCATGAGGTTGGCGTTCTGGCCCATGCCCAGCATGGGAATGAAGGCCAGGGCCACGCTCATGGGAATCGTGACGATCGGGACGATGGCGCTGGGGACGTGCCACAGGAAGACCAGGATCACGATGGAGACGATGATCATCTCCTCGACGAGCTTGTCCCGGACCGTCCCGATGGCCTTCTGGATGAGTTCGCTCCGGTCGTAGGTGGTGACGACCTCGACCCCCTCCGGGAGGCCCTTCTTCAGCTCCGAGAGCTTGGCCTTCACAGCCTCGATGACGGTGAGGGCGTTCTCTCCCTGGCGCATGACCACGATCCCGCCCACCGCGTCGCCTTCGCCGTCCAGGTCCGCCAGGCCCCGCCGCATCTCCGGCCCCAGCGTGACCGTGGCCACCTCGGAGAGCCGCACGGGCGTTCCGTTCTCGGCCTTGAGCACGGCCTGGCCCAGGTCCTGGGGCGTGCGGGCGTAGCCCCGCCCCCGGACCATGTACTCCCGCCCCGCGTACTCCACCAGGCGGCCCCCACCCTCGTTGTTGGCGGCCCGCACGGCCTGGATGACCGCGTCGATGGGAATGCGGTAGGCGGCCAGCTTCACGGGGTTCACGCTCACCTGGAACTGCCGGGCCTGGCCCCCCACCGTGGCGACTTCGGACACGCCGGGAACGCTCTGGAGGCCGTAGCGCAGGAACCAGTCCTGGTGGCTGCGGATCTCGTCCAGACTGTGGCGCCCGCTGCGGTCCACCAGGGCGTACTGGTACACCCAGCCCACGGAGGTGGCGTCGGGCCCCAGTTCGGTCTTCACGCCCGCGGGGAGGCTGGAGGTGATCTTGCTCAGGTATTCCAGGGTCCGGCTCCGGGCCCAGTAGATGTCCGTGCCGTCCTCGAAGATCACGTAGACGTAGGAGTAGCCGAAGTCCGAGAGGCCCCGGACGGCCTTCACCCGGGGAGCCCCCAGCAGGCTCGTGACGATCGGGTAGGTCACCTGGTCCTCCACCAGGTCGGGACTGCGGTCCCACTTCGAATACACGATCACCTGGGTGTCGCTGAGGTCCGGCAGGGCGTCCAGGGGGATGCGGCGCATGGCCCAGAAGGAGAGGGCCAGGAGCAGGGCCGAGCAGGCCATCACGAGCCAGCGGTTCTCCGCCGAGAAGCGGATGATCTTCTGGAGCAGGGTGGGGTGGTCGGGATCGTAGGCGTTTCCGTGCATGGCCGCCCCTTCAGTGCTTGTGGGGATCCGGGGGCGCGGACTTCCGCCCCATGTCCGCCAGGGCGGCCTTGAGGCGGGATTCCGAGTCCACCAGGAAGTTGGCGCGGGTCACGACCTTCTCCCCCTTGGCGAGGCCGTCCACGATCTCGACGCTGTCGGAGGAACGCAGGCCCGACCGCACCTCCCGGGGTTCAAAGTAGCCCTGCCCGACGTCCACGAAGACGATGGAGCGGGTTCCGCTGTCGAGCACTGCGTCCGCGGGAACCTTCAGCCCCTTCTTTCCCGGCACCTGGATCACCACCTCCCCGAGCATGTCGGGGCGCAGGAGCTGGCCCGGATTGGGGAGTTCCAGCCGGGCCTTCAGGGTGCGGGTCCGGGGGTCCAGGGCGGGATCGAGGAAGGCCACCTTTCCGCTCAGTTGCCGTTCCCCGAGGGCGGGGGAGCTGAACGCGGCGGGCATTCCCACCCGGACCCGGCCCAGGTCCGACTCGTAGAGCTCGGCCACCACCCACACCGAGCTGAGGTCGGTGAGTTCGAGGGGCTGGTCCATGGCGGCCACCTTGCTGCCGGCGTTGATGGTCTTGGCGGTGAGGACTCCGTCCACCGGGGCGACCACCGGCAGGAGCCGGGTGACCATGCCGCTGGTCTCCAGATCGGCGATGAAGGCAGGGGAGGCCCCAAGAAAGGCCAGGCGCCGCCTCGAGGTCTCCACCAGGGCGGCGTAGTTCGCCCCCTGCTCCGTGTCCTGGTATTTCCGCCGGGCGCTCAGGGCCGCGAGGAACTCCCGCTGGGCGGCGCCGAAGTCGGGGCTGTTGAGGGAAAAGAGCAGTTCCCCTTTCCGGAAGGGACGGCCCAGGAAATCCGCCCGGAGTTCCTCCACGTAGCCCTCGGAACGCACGGCGATGCGTTGCACCCGCCGTTCGTCCACCGCCACCCGTCCAGGGGAGCGGATCTCGCCTCCCCAGGTGCCCTCCTCCACCGGGGCGGTGCGGAGGCCCATGAGCTGCTGGCGCTCGGGGCTGATGGCCACCGTGACCATGCCTTCGGGGCCGGGGCTCTGAGGGGTGGCTGCACCCTCCATCTCCACCAGGTCCATTCCACAAATGGGGCAGGTGCCCGGGTGATCCTGGAGGATCTGGGGGTGCATGGGGCACTGGTACGCCTTCTTCGAGGGAGCCCCGGTCGGGGCGGGCGCCGGCCTCGGCCGGAGGAGCCACACGGCGGTGCCTCCGGCCACCAGTCCCAGGGCCAGGCCGAGGAGCAGGCCCCGGCCAGGGCCCGGGCGCTTGGGGGACGCATTAAGGATGTCGCTCATGGGATCCTCACATCTTCATGGGGGTCGAGGCGGGGGCATCGGGGGCGGGGGCGGCCGAACTCGGGCCACGGGAGGCGCGGGCCTGGTTCGGACGGGCCATGGAGGCCATGCCCGCGGCCGGAGCGCCTTCCCCGGAAGGCTCCAGCGACACACGGTAGTGGGCGATGGAGAGGCTGTGAAGGCGCGCCAGGAGGTCCAGGTGGGCCTGGCGGTCCTGCAGGCGGGCTTTCAGGGCCTCCAGGAGGCTCCCGAAGGGGGTCCTGCCCGCCTCGTAGGTCCCCATCAGGCTCCGGATGCTCAATTCCCCCTGGGGCAGGAGGGCGTCCTCGTAAAGCCGCAGCTGCCGATCCGCGAGGGTCCATTCCCGAAGCCGCTCCTGCACCCGCTGGGTCAATTCCAGCCGCAGGGCCGTTCGGCCTGACCCGGCGGCCCGGTGCTCCGCCAGGCGCTGGGTCACCACCTGCTGCTGCTTCCGCCCCGCGAAGACCGGCAGCGCGAAGCCCACCTCGGCCTTCCACCCCAGGCCCATGCCGGGCTCCCGCATCAGGCCCGCGGTGAGTCGGATGTCGGGCCGGAGGTCCATCCGGCCAAGGCCCAGGGCGCCGGCCGCCATGGCGATCTCGGAATGGGCGGCGTTCCACTCCGGGCTGCGGGCCAGCGCCTCGGCGACGGCCGCGGCCTCCTCGGGGCGGCCGGGGCGGGGCAGGGCATCCAGGTCACCTTCAACCTGCAATCCCTGGCCGTCGTCCAGGGCCCCCAGGGTGCGGAGACCCGCCAGCAGGGTCGCCTCCTGGTTGTCCAGTTGGAGGCGCCGCTGCTTCAGGCGCGTGCGTTCCATCATGGCCTGGAGGAGGTCCGCCTGGCTCCCCGTGCCCTCTTCGCAGCAGAGCTTGGCGATGGACTCGGCCTGGGCCCACAGTCCGTCCTGCTCCTCCAGGAGGCGGAACTCTCCCCGGAGGCGAAGCCATCCCAGGAGGGCCTCCATCACGGCTCCCTCGAGATCCAGGCGCACGCGGTCCCGCTCCGCTTCCACCTTGCCCAGTCCCGCCCGGGCGGCCTCCTCCCGCAACCTTCGCTTCCCCGGCCAGGGAATCACCTGGCTGCCCATGATCGAGAATTCCGTGCCCCGGGGCAGCACTCCCATGAGCAGGTCGGGAGGATTCCCCGGAGTCATCCCCGGGGATTCCACGGTCACGTCCATGGCGGCCCGCCGGAGGAAGCCAAAGCTCACTTCCGGATCTGGAAGGGCGCCGACGGCCGTGACCCGGGCGGCGCTGGCTTCCAGGAGGTGCCCGCTCCTTTGAAGCTGGGGATTGCGCCCCCGGGCGCCTTCCATGAGCGTGGCGAAGGCCGGCAGCTGGGCGAGCGGGGGGGTTGATGGGTTGCTGGGGGCCGATTGTCCCGCCAAAAAAACAGGCAGGAAGGCCCCGAGAAGGGCTCGGGTGCGCATGGATGCTCCTTGGTTGGATTCGAGGACGATTCCCCCGGGCTGAACCGGGCGGGATCCCCCTTCAAATCCGGAGCACGCAGGTCCTGGAGAGAACCGGGCCGGTCAGACCCGGGCCGTCCCGTCGGGCGGGCCGACCCTCCCACGAATTCGGTTCGGCGAGGCCGCTCACCAGGGCGGCCTGCATTCCTTCCAAGGGGAGGGGTTCCGGCCGGAGGGCCCGGATACTGTCTGCGGGAAGAGGTGCCTGGACCTCCTGTGAGGCCTGCGAGACCGGGGCGGGGGTCCCGCGGCCCGGTTCGGTGGCGCAGGGACAACCGCCCTGGGGCTGGGCCTCCCCGCAGCAGCAGGTGCACACCTGATCCGGGCCCGCGGCGCAATCCAAAGCCTCGGCCCCCGGCCCGAAGAGCACGGCGAGGGCGAGGAGGCCATGAATGAGGGATCGGAACAGCATCCGATCCCATGCTACGGCCGCGACGCCCATCGGGAAAGGCCTCGCCTTCGAAGCGGAGCAGGAATGGGGCATGCTGGAAGGGCTTGGTCCTCCGGAAACTCCTCGTCCTGACGCGCTTGCCGTTCTGGCGGGCCCGATCGGGCGTCCAGGTTCGGATCCTCACCATGGTCCGGGCCATCCAGCCCTGGGTCCAGGTGGTGGTGAACCATCCCCATCCCCTGAACGCCCAGGACCTGGAATGTCTTCGGGTCCTGGATCCGCCTCTTGAAGTCCTGGCCCTGGAGCGGGCCTCCTTTCCCGAATACTTCGCCCGGACGGAAGACCTGTGCCGAAGCGGCGGAGTGGACGCCTGCCTCTTCGAGCGCCTGGAGATGGGTGGCCTCCGGCCCGCGGTGCCCGAGGGGGTCCTGGCCATCCTGGACACCCACGACCTGCTGAGTTCTCATCAGGAATCCCGCAGCCGGGCGGGTGTTTCCACGGAGGGTGGTTTTTCCCTGTCCAAGGAACTGGCCCTCCTGGACGCCTTCGACCTGGTGCTCATGATCCAGCAGGAAGAGTACGGACGGGTGGCGGAGGCCCTGGGGGACAAGGCCCTTCTGGTACCCCACCCCTCCCTGGGCCCCTGCCAGGTTCCCCGCGCCACCCTGAGCACCCTCGGTTTCATGGGAAGCGACTACGAGGCGAACCCGGACGGTCTGGGATGGTTCCTCCAGGAGGTCTGGCCTCGTCTGGAAGGCCATGGGCTGGGGATGCACCTCTGGGGGACCGTGGGTTCACGGCTGGGCCGACCCCTTCCCGAGGGGTGGACGGACCACGGTTTCGTGGCGGACCCGGAACAGGCCTGGGGCGCGATGGACGCCTTCGTGAATCCCGTCCGCTGGGGTTCGGGCCTCAAGATCAAGAGCGCGGAGGCGCTGGGCCGGGGCCTCCCCCTGGTGAGCACTTCCTGCGGAGTGTCGGGCCTTCCGGCCCACGGGGAGGCCTTCCTGGTCGCCGACGGGGCCGCCGAATTCGCCGGGGCCGTGCTGCGCCTGAAGGAGGACGCCGCGCTTCGGCGGCGGCTCTCCGAGGCGGGCCGGCGCCTCGCCGCCCGTCTCCTGTCGCCCCGGGCCTGCTTCGGGCCCCTGTTCGATCGCCTGGGCCTGCCCAAGGAGCACCTGACGGGCTGAGGTCCCATCCGCACCTGGCCCGGGGATCTCCTCCCGGGTTCCGGCTCAGCCCATCATCAGGCTCCCGAAGGCCTCTCCCAGCAGGGGCGCTGCGCCGTGGGCGGTGTCCTCGTAGGAGCCGCCGACCCCGGGGGCGGGCACCCTGCGCACCCCTGGAGCCGCCGCCCTGGGGAAGAAGGCCCGGGCTGTGAGCATGGCCGCCAGGCGATCCCGGTCCTCCGGGTGCCCCCGGGCGGCGTTCAGGGCCCGTTCCAGGTCGGGATCCTGGCGGATCCAGTCGCGAAGGCGGCGGAAGGTCCCCCCGTAGGCTTCCTCGGTGGGGGCGGCGCCCTGCGCCTCCAGGCGCAGCAGGGAGAGCAGGGCGTGCAGGAGAACCTCGGGGCGGGCGGGAGACCCTCCTCGCCCGAGGTGGTGGTCCAGGCCCGCCAGGCGGGCCTGGAGGGGCGGGAGCCGCGAGGCCACCCCTTCGGTCAGGGACGCAAGGGCGAAGCCGAACGCGGCGCGGCCCCAGGGCTCCTGCAGTCCCGAGGGGGCCAGCCGGGCGGCCTCCACAGCGACCTCCAGGAGGTTCTCGAGACAGCGCTCCGCCATCGCGGGGCTGGCGAAACCCCGGGAAGCCGCCTCGTGCAGGACTCCGAGGAGCAGGTTCCCTCCCAGGCTGCTCTGGCGGGGCGGCGGGCCGAAGGCCTCCGACAGTTTGGCGTGGACCCAGGCCAGGCGGTCCCTGGCCTCCCCGAAAACCGCCGCCAAATCCCGATCGAGGACGTCGGGCATGGTGTGGAGGAGGTCCAGGGCCCGGACCAGATGCCATCCATCCCGGGGAAGCGCGAGGAGGGTGCCTTCCACACCTTCCCGCAGAGCCTGGACCCGTTCCCGGGACGCCCAGAGGAAGGCCCTCCGGGGCTCCGAACGGTGGCTTCGCGACAGGCGGATGAGAAAGGCGTTCTGAGCCCGGGGCGTGGTGCCCTGGAGGAAGGCAGGAATGCGTTCGAGCGCCGCAGCCAGGATCTCGAAGGCCGCAATGGCCTCGCTCTGGGTGGGCTGCCCCCCCGGGCACTCCAGCACGAAGGCGAGCAGGGCGGCCGGGTCCTCCCGGAAATGCGCGTAGTCCTCGATCTTGTGGCGGCGGGGGCCGGAGAGCAGGTGCAGGGCGGCTTCCAGGTCCTGGAGGACCCCCGCCTCCGGGAGGGCCTTGCGGCCCGCCGCCGTCAGGACCCATTCCCCTCCGGACTCGACCCGAAGGCGCCTGGCCTCCAGGGCCCGGATCGCTTCCAGTTCGTGCTCGATCCCCGACAAGCGGTCCAGGCATTCCTTGGCGGCGACCTCCAGATGGGCGAGGAGCTTCGGAAGCCGCCTGGAGACGTCCTCCGGGCCGTGGACCCCCCGGACTTCCATCCCCAGTCCCGCGAGACCTTGCCACAGCTCGCCGGCCTGGGGGTCTCCCTCCGGGGCTCCGCCGGGACCGCGGCGGAAGAGGCGAGCCAGGCCGCGGGGACGAAGCCCTTTCCTCGCCAGGTTCTCCGCCAGGCGGCGCAGCGGAAGCACCTGCTGCTGGCGGGCCTGCCACTGGGAATAGCGGGCCTCCAGGGCCTCCAGGGCCGAAGGGGGGGCGGGGGCGAGGAGTCCCTCCCGGCGCAGGCATTCCAGGGCTTCGGCATCCCCCGGGCCCAGGGCGGCCTCTCCGTCGCTGGCGAGGCGGAGGAGGAGCGATTGCTCAGGGGATGCTGGGGAACTCACGCGGTCCCTTCCGGACAGGACTGCGCACATCATCGGAATCCAGGAACGGGGTCCTGAATCGGAACGGATTCCGGCCTACTTCAGGTGGCAGGAGAGGCAGAGCGCCGAGCGGGCATTGTCCCTCCGGAGGAAGGGGGGGATGGCGGGATCGTGCACCGCGTGGCAGGAGGTGCATTCCACCCGTCCGTTGCGCAGGGGTGTCGACGATCCCGCCAACGTCGAGGCGGGCACGAATTCAGCACCGGTGGACGGGTAGAGGATGGAAACCGGGTGGTGGGCCGACAGGTTGGTGCCCATGTAGGCCGGGAGGTGGGTGGCGTAGCCGGCGAAGCCCGGGCGATGGCAGTAGCCGCAGTTTCCGGCGGACCCCGTGGGGTTCATGGCGGCGTGGGCCGAGGTGATGAAGGCGATCGAACCGAGGGGGTAGTTTCCGTTCACCAGCCCGGGACCCGGCATGTTGACCACCGTGTCCACCGCGATGGTCCCGTCATGGCACGAGAGGCAGGCCAGGCTGTGGCCCCCCGGGGCGCTGGGGAGGTTGTGAAGGGATTCGCTGAAATAGGTGGTGTACCTGGAGGGATCGGGCAGGGACCGGTTCCAGAGCGGGACGTTGGAGACCGAGGACAGTGAACTGTGGGGCGTGTGACAGAAGACGCAGATCTGGGTGTAGTTGCTGATGGCCGTGCTGTGCATGGCCGAACTCTGGCCGTAGACCCAACTCAGGTCGTGCTTGGACCCCACGATGTGCCCTTGCCCTTCCAGAGGGGCGGCCGCGAGGACCAGGAGAATGACCAGCCAGGGATGACGGGGATGCATCGGAAGGCCTCGACCAGGATTTTTCGTGGGGGCATGTCGTGGTCGGCTTCCGGGGTTTGGAGCGAGGAGCCCCGGAAGACGACAAGAAATACAAGATATGAGGGTCATTATTTAAATGCAATCTTTGCCTGGCCTGAAGACGCCAGGGAGGGAGGAAAGGACCAGCGGCCTGCCCGGGAGGGCGGACCCTCAGGGGGACGGGGCGGTGGGGCTGGGGTCCTCGGAAACCGCGGCGGGTTCCCCGAAGAGCCCGTCCTCGGGCATCTCGGGCGCGTCCAGGGTGGCCAGGGCCTTGGCCTCCAGGCCGCTCTCGCCGAAGTCCGCCAGGCGGGGCAGGTCGTGGAGGCCCTTGAGGCCGAAGTGCAGCAGGAAGGTCTGGGTGGTGGCGTACATCATGGGCCGGCCCACCACCGCCTTGCGGCCCACGGGCTGGACCAGCTCCCGCTCCAGCAGGCTGCGCACCTGCTGGGCGCTGCTGGTGACGCCGCGCAGCTCGTTCAGCTCCGGAATGGTGATGGGCTGGCGGTAGGCCACGATGGCCAGGGTCTCCACCTGGGCGGGGGTGAGCTTGCCGCTGCGGATGGTGGTCACCAGCCTGGACACCAGGGCGCTGTACTCCCGCGCCGTGGCCATGCGCCACCCGCCCCCCACCTCGATGAGGCGCACGCCCCGGGGCGGGACGAGCCGTTCCTGGAGCTTCTCGATGGCCTGCCGCAGGGGCCCCTCGTGGATGCCGGTCAACTCCTGCAGCCGGGCCAGGTCCAGCACCTCTCCGCTGGCCAGGAAGAGGGCCTCCAGGGCGCCGGGGAGGTCGCCGCCCTCCTCCCAGAGGGGCTCCATCGGATAGAGGCTCCGGTCCGGCTCCGCCGATCCCGCCGTCGCCTCGATCTCCGGGGACCCGAAGGCCGGCTGCATCTCCGGGTGGTCCTCGAACATCCGCAGCTGCAGGGCCTCCAGGTCCTCCGGGAGGAGGGGCGGCAGCGCGTCGTCGGGGGGCAGGGCGTCGGGATCGGTCATGGAGGGGCCGGAAGATTCGATTATCCGCGAAAGCGGCGGCCGGGCGAATGCCCCATGGATGCTCCTCTCTGTCCGGTGCGGCACCGCAGAGGCGAAAGGAGGATTCCTTCTGATCTGTCAGGGAATGCAGTCATTGGCCCGGTCCCCGGACTCCTCATTCGACTGGTCCCATCGGAAATGCTCGAACCGGTCGCGGCCCGGGGAGGGGTCTCCCCTAGCCTGGGGGCCCAAGGAGGTCCTCCATGAGCCGTTCCGCTTCCCGCGTCCTGACCCTGATCCGCCGAGCCCTGGTGGCCGCCCTCTGGCTCCTGCCCGCCGCGCTGCAGGCCCAGACCGTGATCTCGGCCCTTCCCTATGTCATCTCCAACCCCGGCAGGTACCAGGTGAGTTTCAACTTGGCCTACGGCGCCGCTTCCGGGGCCGCGATCACCGTGGCCGCCAGCGAAGTGGACCTGGACCTGGGGGGCTTCAACCTGATGGGCGGCAGCGGGGCCACGGGGATCTCCCTCTCGGGCGTCGCCCAGGTGCGGGTTCGGAACGGCTACCTCACGGGCTTCAGCACGGGGGTCCAGGTCACCGGCGGCTCCAGCGGCGTGGAACTGACGGGACTCACGGTGGGCGGCGGCTCCCTGGGCATGTACCTCGTCGGGCAGGACCTGAACGTCCACGCCAACGTGGTGCGGGAGATCCTCTCCACCACGGGAACGGCCACGGGGATTTTCGTGGCGGGGCAGTCCGTGCGCGTCTGGGACAACACCGTGCGCAACGTCCGCAGCACCGCGGCGGGCGCTTCCTCCCACGGCATCCTGGTCAACTCCTCGGTGGGGGATTTCACCTGGGGGAGCCTGGAGGGCAACCGCATCGCCCTGGCCGCGGGCCTCTCCTCCAGCTACGGCATCTCGGTGCAGAACGCGTCCACCATGGTCGTCCTGGGCAACCAGATCCTCAACGCCCGCTCGGGGCTGGGGTACTACGGCAGCGGGGGCAGCATCAAGTACGGCAACAACATCGTCACCGGCGCCACCACGGCCTACGGGATCGGCACCGACATCGGGAACAACCACTGACCGGGAGGCCCGGCGCCGGCGGCCCTCAGTAGCTGCCCAGGCGCTGCCCCACCCGGACGTCGCCGTCGGCACGCAGGGGGGTCCACCGTTCCGCCCGGGGGCCCCCCACCAGCAGGACCACCGTGCTGCCGAAGGCGAAGGTGCCCAGGTCCTCGCCGGGGGCGCAGGGCAATCCGGGCACCTCCATCCCCCCGTCCTTGGGCAGCGGCCGTCCCTCCCGCCACTTGGCGTCCAGGAGCACGCCGCCCACATGGGTGGCCCCCACCAGGACCGCGGCCACCTCCAGGCCCTCGTCGGGACCCGTGCCCGTGGCCGTCCAGGTGGCCCTCCGGTTCCGCTCGTAGAGGCGGGGCGTATGGGCGGTGCTGGCCTCGTTCACGGGCCAGAGTTCCCCTTCCACCCTGGAGAGGGCCGTCACGCGCCCTTCCAGGGGCACGTGGATGCGGTGGTAGTCCTTCGGGGCCAGGTAGAGGACCAGGTAGTGCCCTCCCTCGAAGCGCTGGGCCCGGGGGTCGTGCTTCAGGAGTTCGGGGATGCGGTAGGGGAGGCCCTTGGCCTGGATGGCGCAGCCCTCGGTGATGCGGCCGGCGGCCACGATGCGGGCGTCCACGGGGCTGTTGAGAAAGCCGGGCACCGGCGGATCCTGGGGGCGCAGGCCCGGCCTGAGCCTCCGGGTGAAGAGGTCCTGGAGGGTCTCGAAGTCCTCGACCGGCCGGTCCGCCTCCTTCAGGTCGGCTCCCACCTGGGCCGCGAACCCGCCGAGCAGGGCCGGCCGGAGGAAGCGCGGCACGGGCTGGCGCGCGGCCCAGCCGGCGAAGGCCGACCCCAGCTTCTTCGGGTACAGCCGAAGTAGGCGCAGGGAGAAGGGCCCCCGCCCGGGCCCGAGCACCAGGAGGAGCAGCAGCAGGCCCAGGGCCAGCAACAGCGCCACTTTCAAGGATGCAGGCCATCCGCTCATCACCGTCCAAGGTAGCAGAGGGCCCGGGGCCGGGCCCTTCGGGGATGTGACGGAGGTTACGCGCCGCGCCGCCGCCCCGGGTGTAGGGTCCTTGCTTCGGCCACGAAGGAGGCCCTGCTCGTCGGGCGGCCGGAGACGCGAAAGGAGGCAGCCGGGGTTGAACGCATCCAGTCGCCGCTGGGACCTTGCCATCTGGTTCTTCGCCTTCGGGTACTTCGCCACCTACGCCCCCTACAGCGCCCTCGACAAGGCCCTGGCCGAGGGCCACTGGCCCGGGATGCAGGGGCCCATCTCCGGCTTCGCCCTGCTCCCCGGCTCGGTCCTGGCCACCTTCGCGGGGATGCTGGCCTTCCTGGGGCTTTCGGGCTGGTGGCGGCTCGCCGGAACCCGGCGGGTCCTGGGGGTCGGGGTGCACCTCCCGGGGCCCTGGACCTTCCTCTCGGGGGCCTGCACCGCCGCCATCATCATGACCACCACCCTGGCCTACACCTTCCAGGGGGTGAGCATCGTCTTCATGATGCTGCTCATGCGGGGCGGCGTGCTGGTGATCGCCCCCCTGGTGGACGCCTTCGCGGGGAGGAGGGTCCGGTGGTTCTCCTGGACCGCCCTGGGGCTGGCCCTGGCCGCCCTGCTGGCGGCCTTCGCGGAGCGCATGAGCTTCCGGATCAGCCCCGGCGCCGCCCTGGACGTGGGCGCCTACCTCCTGGCCTACTTCGTCCGCCTGCGATTCATGAGCCGCCTCGCCAAGTCGGACGACCCCGGGACCACGAAGCGCTACTTCGCGGAGGAGCAGATGGTGGCGACGCCCCTCCTCCTGCTCGCCCTGGGCCTCCTGGCCCTGTGGAACGGCGGGCCGGCTGCGGCCAAGGTCCGGGAGGGATTCCTCCTGCTCGGGGGGCCCCTGAAATGGCCCGCCTTCGCGGTGGGCCTGCTGTCCCTGGGCACCGGGATCTTCGGAGGGCTCATCCTGCTGGACCGCCGGGAGAACAGTTTCTGCGTCCCCGTGAACCGGGCCAGCAGCGTGCTGGCGGGCGTCGCCGCGACCCTGGCCCTCCACCTCCTGGCCGGCCAGCGGCTGCCCAGCCCCTTCGAGTGGGCCGGCGCGGCGCTGCTGGTGACGGCCATCCTGGTGCTGAGCCTGCCGACCCTCCGCCCTTCCAGGCCGCCTGCAACCTGAGTTTGCCCTCCGGGGCCCTCAGCGCACCCCGCCCATGAGCTTCCGGATGCGGGGGGTGAGCAGCCAGAGCAGGAGGGCGGCGGAGGCCGTCACCAGGAAGAGGCTGCCGTAGATCCGCCCCAGGGGCATGGTCTCGAAAAGGCCCGCCACCTTGCCCGCCAGCTTGTTCCCCAGGGCGAGCGAGAGGTACCAGACCCCCATCATCAACCCCTGGTAGCGGGCGGGGGCCAGCTTGGTGGTGGTGCTGAGCCCCACGGGGGACAGGCACAGCTCCCCCACGGTGTGGAAGAAGAAGGTCCCCACCAGCCACCAGGGCCCGACCCGGGTCCCGCCCTCGGCGATGTTGGCCGCCGGGACCAGGAGCAGCACCCCCAGGCCCACGAAGAGCAGGCCCGCGGCGAACTTGGCGGGGGAGGAGGGCCCGCGGTCCCCGAGCTTCACCCAGAGCCAGCTGATGATCGGGGCCAGCATCAGCAGCCAGGTGGAGTTCACGCTCTGGAACCAGGTGGACGGAAAGCTGAATCCCAGGACCTCGCTGCGGGTGTAGCGGTCGGCGAAGAGGTTGAGGCTGCTCCCGGCCTGCTCGTAGGTGGCCCAGAAGATCATGCTGAAGACGAAGAGGATGGCCACCACCCACAGGCGCTTCTTCTCCTCGGCGGTGAGGGGTTCCCGGGCGCTGGCGTGGCCGTGCTCCACCTGGTGGTAGCCGGGCTTCAATCCGGCCTCCCCGAAGCGGCCCTGCATGATCAGGAACTGGATGAGCCCGAGCACCATGGCGACGCCCGCGGCCCCGAACCCCCAGCGCCAGCCGCTGGCCGTGGCCAGGCCGACCTTCCCCAGGAAGGCCATGAAGCGGGGGTCCTGGGCCAGGAAGCCGCAGACCAGGGGCGCCACGAGGGCGCCGATGTTCACGCCCATGTAGTAGATCGAGAATCCCGCGTCCCGCCGGGCGTCGTTCTCCGCGTAGATGGTGCCCACCATGGTGGCGCAGTTGGTCTTGAGGAGCCCGGTCCCGGCGACGATCACCCCCAGGCCGGCGTAGAACACCTGGGCGGTGCCGGAGGCGGCCAGGATGAATTCCCCCAGGGCGATCAGGATGCCCCCGAGCACGATGGCCCGGCGCTGACCCAGCCACCGGTCCGCCACCCACCCTCCCGGGAGGCTGGCCATGTAGACCGACATCGTGTAGGTGCTGTAGATTCCCGCCGCCGCGGCGACGCTGAAGCCCAGGCCCCCCCGCTCCGGGGGCGCCACCAGGAAGAGCACGAGCAGGGCCCGCATCCCGTAGTAGCTGAAGCGCTCCCACATCTCGGTGAAGAAGAGGATCATCAGGCCCCGGGGGTGCCCGGCGATCCCCCCGGTGTCGAGCAGGCGGGGGTCGGTGGCGGTTTCGGCTGCGCTCATGGGTTTTCCCGGCAAAGGATCCAGTATGCCGGGAGCCGGCGCGGACCCCAACGCCCCCCTCGCGGCGCGCGGGGGCTCAATCGCCCGCGCGGATCCTGCGCAGGGCCGCTTCCAGCGCGGCATGGGACCCGGGAGGGGTCTCACTGGGAAGGCCCAGGGCGCGTTTCGCGAAGCCCGGCAGGTGCCGGAGCCCGTCCACGAAGGCGTGGCACGCGCGGCACAGGAGCAGGTGCAGGCGGATCCCCAGGCGGGCCCGGAGGCCCAGCTGCCCCTCGAGGTAGTCGGTGGCGCGCTCCTGGACGCTCTGGCAGGTGGGCATCAGGCTCATGGACGGCCTCCCCGGCAATGGTCCCGCAGGCGGGCCTGCAGGGTGGTCCGCGCCCGGTGGAGGCGCTGTCGGACCGCGGCGGGGCTGATCCCCAGATGGCGGGCGATGGCCTCGCTGTCCCAGTCCTCCAGGTCCTTCAGCACGAAGACGGCCCGGACGCCGTCGGGCAGCGTTTCCAGGGCCTGCAGGAACAGCTCCCGGATCTCCCGGCGCTCCGCCAGCCCGTGGGCCTCGGCTTCCACGTGCCAGGGGACGGCTCCGGGCGCTTCCAGGTGGTGTCCGCGGCTGTCGAAGGGTCCGATCGCCGGTTCTTCCCTCTGCTCCCGCTCCCGCACCCGGACGCGGCTGCGGCGCACCATGAGGGCGGCGTTGAGGCAGACCCTGTAGCCCCAGCTGCTGAAGCGGCTCCGCCCCTCGAAGCGGGGCAGCTCCCGGTGGATGGCGATCAGCGCTTCCTGGAGGGCGTCCTCGGCGTCCATGGGGTCGCCCAGGATGCGCAGGATCCCGTGGTGGAAGAGACCCAGGTGGGGTTTCACCAGGGCCTCGAAGGCGTCGGCATCGCCCGCCACCGCGCGCGCGATCAGTTCGTCCTCGGCGTCCGGAGGGGAAGGCATGCGGGGGCCAGTGTGGCCTGGACTCCGCGAGGGGGCAAGGCTCGGGGCTACTTGCGGGAAGCTCCCCGGGGGGCAGGCTTGGCCTCCTCGAAGGAACCCACCAGCAACAGTTCCAGATCCACCTGTTTCTTGAGGCTGATCTTGGCGGCGACGCTCTCGGCCCCGATCCCGAAATCCAGGCGGTCCAGGGGCAGGGCGGCCCGGTAGGACCAGGTGGGAACCCCCGCGCCATTCACCCCCTCGGCGGCCGTGAAGGGAAGCTCCAGTTCCCGGGAGACCCCATGCAGGTCCAGGGTTCCCCGGACCAGGACCTTGTTCCCTTCCCTCCGGGCGCTGGTCGAGGTGAAGGTGATCCGTGGGAAGGTCGAGGCCCCGAAGAAATCCGGGGATCGCAGATGCTCGTCCCTGGCCCCGTTGGAGGTGTTGACGGAGCGGGTTTCGAGTTCCACCCGGATCCGCGCGCCTTCCAGGGTGGCGGGGTCCCCCGAGATGTCCACCTTGTACCGGTCGAAGCGCCCCGGCACATCGAAGAGAAGGGTGGAGGCCCTGAATCCAAGGACGGTGTGATTGCGGTCCACGCGGAAGACGCGGGCCTGGGCGGCCAGGGGGGACACCAGGAGCAAGGCCGGCGCGAACCAGCGGAAAGGGTGCATGGGGTTCTCCTTCAGGAAGGCCGGAAACCTGCCACGGCACCTTGGGTGCGCAGGTCCCGGAGGAGGATGAGGATGGCCTCGAGGTCGGGGAGTCCCACCGTCTCGGCGGCCTGGGCGATGGAGGCGTGCTGGGCTTCCAGCAGCAGGGCCTGGGTGGCGGGAGTGAGTTCGAGGAAGCGGCCCTCCCCCTCCGGGCCGCGGTAGGCCAGGAGGCAGGCGGCTCCGGGCTCGGGAAGGGGCGCGTCCACGGTGCACCGGTGCACCGCGTGGGCGTAGGCCACGAGCTGCGCCGCGGGGCCCAGGACGAGGCGGGCTCCGGGGGTGGGTTCCTCGGTGAGACCCTCGGGGGGCGGCTCGTCGGGATGGCGTTCCACCAGGACCTCCAGGATTTCGGCGTGGGCCAGTTCGGCGAGGAAGGGCCAGCGTTCCCGGCCCCAGCCCGTGGCGTGGAGCCAGCCGAGAAAGGCCGGGGCGATGTCGCGGTAGTGGGGGCTTGGAAGGCAGCGGGCCGCGAGGAAGCCGTCCACGGCCTCCTCCCAGGCACCCGCCTCCTCGAGCAGGGCGCGGGTCACGGGGAAGACGCTCTCCAGGGGATCCGCGAGGCCGCTTCGGACGAGGCTTCGGTAGATCTCCGCGGCCTCCCAGGGGACATCCGTCTCCCCTTCCGGATCCAGGATGCGGGCGGCGAAGGCCCTCTGAAGCTCCAGCAGCTCAGGCATGGCCCACCGCCTCGGGGAGGGCGAGCCCGGCCCGGGCGGCGTCGTAGGCCGCCTGGAGGTGCCGGCGCTCGGCCAGGAGGAGGTCCAGGGAGGGAATCTCCTGGTCGCGCTCGAGGAGCACGGGCACGGGACGCCCGATCCGCTGCAGCGTCCACTGCATCAGGTCCACCACCGGGTCCGCCACCGGGGCGCCGTGGGTGTCCAGGATGCGCCCGCCGTGAGGGGTGTGGCCTGCGATGTGCATCTGGCGCACCCGGTGCAGGGGCATGCGCTCCAGCCAGGCCCGCGCATCGAAGCCGAAGTTGCAGGCGTTGACGTACACGTTGTTGAGGTCCAGGAGCCAGCCCACGTCCGCGGATTCGAGCACCTCCGTCAGGAATGCACCTTCGTCCATGTCGCCGGGGGCGAGCTCGGCGTAGTAGGTGATGTTCTCCAGAATCAGGGGCACCGGCAGTCGCGCCTGCAGCTCCCGGGCCCGTCCGGCGGCGTGCCGCGCGGCTTCCCGCGTGAAGGGCAGGGGCAGCAGTTCGTGGAGGCAGGACCCGTCCACCGAGGTGAAGCACAGGTGTTCCGAGTGCCAAGGGGCCCCCGTCCTGTCGAGCAGGCGGCCCAGTTCAGCCAGGTAGCCGCCGGGGAAGGGATCGAAGCCCCCGAGGGAGATGGCCAGGCCGTGGGTGAGTACCGGGTCCCGGTCCAGGACGGTCAGGGCGTCGCGGTGGCGGCGGCCCCCTTCTCCCAGGACGTTCTCCGGGCAGATCTCCCAGAAGGGCAGGTCCGGGAGGGGGGCCTGGGCGGCCAAGGCGAGGTGCGGGCCCCGGAGGCCCACCCCCACGCCCTGGAAACGATCCGCGTTCATGCCGGCTCTTCGCCTCAGCCCTGGCCCTTGTCGGCGTCCTTCTTCGGCTCGGGCTTGGCCGGGGCCTTGGTGCCGCAGCTTCCCTTCCCGCAGGAGCCCTCCTTGTGCTTTCCGTCCTTGGCCTTGGCCTTCTCCTTGCCGCAGGTGCCTTCCTTGGCCTTGGTGCCTTTGTCCTTGCCGCAGGAGCCTTCCGAGCCTTCCTTCTTGCCGCAGCTGCCTTCGGAGCCCTTGGTGCCGCACCCTCCCGCCAGCATCAAGGCGGAATCGCTGCCGGGGGAGGGGACGGGCGTGGCCCCGAGCTGGGCGGAGGAGCCGGCCGCCAGGGAGCCGGCGGTGAACAGGGTGGCGGCGCTGATGAGCTTGGTGATCATGCAATTCCTCCTGCGGCCAGAGCCGCTCTGAGGGGCCTCGCGGCCCGTGGGAAACCGGCCTTCCTCGGGATCCGAGGAGTGAGACGCGGTATCAGGTGACGGAACTGGGATGCGCCGGGAGGCCGTTGCGTGACGGACTTTATTCAGGCCAGGTGGGTCAGCTTTCTACAAGCTGCCCTTCAGGAATTCCCAGATCTTCCGGTACCAGGCCCAGGTCTGGTCCGGGGCCCGGGGGCCATGCGCCGCGCCGGGGACCAGGGCGAACTCCACGGCCTTCCCGGCCTTCTGGAAGGCGTCCAGGGCCTGGATGCTGTGCTGGGGATGCACGTTGTCGTCCAGGGTGCCGTGGAGCAGCAGCAGCCGGCCCTGGAGGCGGTCCGCCGCCTTGAGGACGCTGGTGCGGGCGTAGCCCTCGGGATTGTCCTTGGGCAGGCCCATGTAGCGTTCGGTGTAGACGCTGTCGTAGAGGTGCCAGTCCGTCACCGGGGCCCCGGCCACGCCGACCTTCCACTTGGTGGAGTGGGTGAGGGCGAAGGCACTCATGAAGCCGCCGTAGCTGGTGCCCATGATGGCGACCCGGCCCAGGTCGGCCCAGCCCTGCTGGCCCAGCCAGGCCACGCTGTCCTCCAGGTCGGCCAGTTCCTGCTCGCCCAGGCGGCGGTGGGCGGCGTGGGCGCTGGTGGAGCCATGGTTCGAGGCGCTGCGGGGGTCCACCGCGAAGACGACGTAGCCCTGCTGGGCCAGGAAGTGGGACAGCAGGTTTCCCCGCCCGAAGGCGTTCCGGACCGTGGGGGCGTGGGGCCCGCCGTAGACGGGCTGGACCACCGGATACTTCAGGGAGGAATCGAAGCCCGGGGGAAGGGTCAGCATCCCCTCCAGGGGCGCCCCGTCCCGGGCCTTCAGCTGGACGAACTTGACGGTCCCCAGGGCGAGCTGGGCGTAGGCGGGGCTCGCCCCTCCCCCCAGGTCCAGCAGCTTCTTGCCCTCCCGGGCCAGCACCGCGGTGGTGGGGGGGGTGGTGGCGTCGCTCCACTGGTCCAGGTAGAGGTCCAGGCTCTTGCCGAACTTGACCTGGTGCGTGCCCGCCCGGGCGCTCAGCCGCTCCAGGCGCGCGTTGGGTGCCTTGCCCTCCAGCGCCACGGAATAGAGGTCCAGCCCCAGGGGGCCGCGTTCGGTGCCCGAGAAGAGCAGGAGCGCCTTCTTGGCGTCCTTGGGCTTGGCGGGCTCCTCCACCCCGTGGATCTCGCGGACGTCCCAGGGGCCCTCCGTGACCTGGCGGAGGAGGGCGCCGTCCTCGGCGTGCCGGTAGGCGTGGCGGAAGCCGCTGCGGTCCGAGAGCCAGAGGAAGGAGCCGTCCTTCAGGAAGCGGGGCAGGGGCAGGCGGTCCTGCCAGGCCTTGCCCTGCTCCCGGAGGAGGCTCGCGCCCTTCGTTCCCTGGAAGCGCCACAGCTCCAGCCAGGACTGGATGCGGTCCTGGAAGGCGGCGACCAGGCGGTTTTTGGGATCCCAGCCCACCTGGACGATCAGGGTCTCCTGGCCCGGGTAGGGATTCTCCATCCAGGCCAGGGTGCCCTGGAGGTCCACCCTGCCGAGCCGCGCGACCGGGTTGGGATCGCCGGCCTTGGGGTAGCGGAGGGGCACCTGCTTCTGGGGCTGGCTCCGGTCGTCCATCAGCACGTGGGTGGGCACCTTGGAGATGTCCAGCTGCAGGAAGGCCAGCATCCGGGAGTCGGGACTCCACCAGAAGGCCCGCTTGTTCCCCCGGTCGTAGATCTCCTCCTCGTAGACCCAGTCCAGGCGGCCGTTGAGGCGCTCCTCGGCCCCGTCCCGGGTCAGGCGGATCTCCACGCCGCTCTCCAGTTCCAGGGCGTGGAGGTCGTTGGCCCTCAGGAAGGCGACCTTCTTCCCGTCGGGGCTGAACAGGGGTTCGTCCTTCGGCCGGCCGTCCCGGGTGAGCCGCCTGGCCTCCAGGGGCTGGATCCGCACCAGGTAGAAGTCCCCTCCGAGGCTGGCCACGAAGGCGTCCATGGCCTCGTTCCAGGCGGGCCGCATCAGGGCGCGCTTGGCCTCCGCCTCCGGGGCCCCCTGCTTCACCAGGGCGTCGGCCACCGCATCCGCACCCAGGAAGGGCTTGCGCTCCCCGCTCCGGGCGTCCACCCGGGTCAGCGTGGCCTGGCCCTTCTCCACCCGCGTCTCCAGGAGTTGGTCCCCCGGCAGCCAGGCGTAGCGCGGCGGGGCCGGCAGGTAGTCCACCTTGCGCGTGGGGTGGTAGAGCGCCTCCAGGCTCAGCTTGCCGCCCTGGGCCAGCAGGGCAGGGACCGCGAAGAACAGGAGGGCGAGGGCCCGCAGCAGCATCATGGAACTCCGGAAAGGCCCAGGGTATCGCAAGACGAGGCGTGCGGACCCTGGGCCCTCGACTTCAAGGTGGTGGCAGTCTCCCAGGCCATTCTGTCCTAATCGCAAATCCTGGGGATTGGCCGCTGCGTGGAGGGGCTAGGAGGGCCCGGCCTTTTCTCAGCGCGACTCGATGCTCCCGTCGATCCGTTGCTCAAAAACCACCATTTGGCAACACGCAAGTGAATCGCACCCCGAAATCCCCTTTTTCGAATTTGGTCCTACGTTCAGGCACACCCTGCGAAGTCGCTCCTCATCGATATCGATAGATAATGCTTGGACGTCTGATCTCCGGAGAAATTTAAGGTCAGTTTCTCCTTCTCACATCGGCCTGTGACCCCATGGCTATGCTGGTTTTTTCCCGCTTGCGGGTCGCCACATAATTCGGAGCCGCCCTTGAAAATTTTTCTCCTCTAACAAAAAACTCTGAAACCACATTTCGTGGTCGTCCTCGCGTTCTGTGCGTGGCACTTCAGCACTCTTTGACCAAACCGGCGACGGACTATAAGAAGAAGTCTGTTGATAGAACGGCGACTTGTCAAAAAGTGGATCGCGGAATCTCTCGAAACGTAATTCCACTTCTAGGTTTTTCACCATTCCGTGGTTCGCAATTACTTCAGCAATACAGTAATTGTTTTCACCTATTTCGGTTTCTAAATTGTTTGATAATAATTCTTCTTCGTTTTTCGGATACGCCATTGGAAGGCTCCATGCATATTGATAATAAATCGTATCTTGATTTTTGAATCGCAATCTGGCGTCATTTTTATCATAAAAACTGACAAACACTTTTCCACCTGTGGATGATTCTTCTCCCACTCGTATCCGAAGTGGTGTTCCAATTCGTTTTGTGTTTGTTTTTCGGCATAAACCTCGAAAAAAACTTGATTCTCGCCTTTTTTCCATGGGGGAACTAATAATTTCTTTCAATGAAGAAAATCCCCCCCTCGGATGAAAAATTTCATGAGGTATTTCACCATTGAAATCATTTTCGAATCTCGAAGCATCCGTGATTAACATAGTTGTAATATTTTGAACAGTTAATGTGCCGTTGGAATAAATTGTAAATATTTTCCTAAGATTCGTTTGTGTATACGGGGGACCAGGAAAGAGTAATGGAGTTCCAATACCTGCAAGAAGTTCTGGAATTTTTTTCATGTATGTGATAAATTTTTCTTTATCATCGTTGAGGGTTTCGCGTTTAAAAGGAATGAGTTCTAATCCACCAATAGTGATGAGTGCAAGGTCTCTTGGATCTACGCCTTCTTCGTAGAAACCACAAATGAGTTTATTCGTATTATAAAAAAATCCAATTGCTGAAGCGGCCTCACAAAGAACAAATTGAGAAGGTAACCAATGTTTTGATGTTTCATCGCGATGCCGCTTGGTAAAGATTGCAACGAGGCAAGAGCAATCTGCAATGTCGGCCTTGATTTTTTCGTCAATGCGCATGGGAATAGGTTTCGAACCGGCCAGCACTTGGTATGAGAGAGAACGCGACTTGATGAGTTCAATAAACCAACTTGCAACATCCAAATCACTTTTAGTCTCTCCTGGTGGCGGCGTCTTTTCGTACGAGTACGCCACGAAGACTGGAATTCGATCACTCATACCTGCTCCCGGTTTTTCATCCTATTGCGATACCATTTTCGCCTACTGTAGCATTTTTTCGAGGAAAAGGAAAAGTATTGGCTTTCATCATGACTTACTCCTCCGCGAAGGTGGGAAAAAATTTTGGGTGGCAACTTCGGTCGGGAAGTGGTCCGTCCTTCTTCCGTTTTGAGGTCACATCCATTGGCATCTACACCAATTGGTCCACTTGGGAATGACGGTGCGGTGGAATATCACGCAATTGTGTTGGCTAAACAATCTCCGAGTCTCTAGCAGACCATTCAGAACACGAGCGATGTATTTGGTTATGAGTTTGATAGATCCGATGCCTTGCAGGATTGGGAATCACCTCGTGACCTTCCATCTTCTTAAGCCAGTCCCGTTCTCCCCAGTTGCACCAGACCAAGACTTGGCGCGTATCTTTCAGGTAACGCCGAAGAAGGTCGGCACGGACGTACAAGAGGCTGTGCCGATCTCCCTTCCATCCGTCCCCGGCCTCTCGATAGAGAGTTCCGGGCTTGCCCATTGAATCGTAGAAATCGATCTCGCGATTTTTGCTGGCCAAGCCAAGGCGCTGAATCAAGCTGGGCGCGGGGAGATCGAAGCCCGAGAATTCGTTGTGCGACGAATGGTACGACTCCCAGCCAAAGTGAATGAACGGAAGCTCGAGGCGTATGCCGGGGACGTGCCGCATTTCCGGAGTCGGGCCGAGTTGTAGCTCGACAAATGAAATTCCTGTCTCCTTTCCTTCGTCAGATGACAACCTAATCTTGACGGTGGCAGGTGGAGTCTTCTCTTTCGGATACACGCGTTCGTATCGATCGAACGCCTGCGCGATTTGTCGACGGTACCGGCCGTTCGGCTGGAATAGGTGCCGCGCATAGTTCTGACGGCGCCCAGCCTCCCCCGCGTAGAGATAGTGTTCAGTGGCTCCTTCGGGGATCTCAAAATTCCCGGGGTACTCCGCCGCAAGGAACTTCGCCCTAATACTGCGCACATCTCTGCGCGTGATGAACACTCCGCGCAAGAAGGCAAAGAGCTCTCGATCGTGACTCTCGTCGGCGCCGCGAACGAACCCTTCCACGAGCACCCACTCACCTGGGTTTCCGTTGATCTCAGGTACCACGAGCAACGGATCCCACTTCGGTGTGAAACCTCCCTCGACCCAGGCTTCGGTGTCAATGCCCGGGTCGCCAAACAGGTCCGGAATTGGTGGCGTCCAGTCGGGCGGCCTCTTCGGGAAACTTGGATCAACTCCGCAATCAGATGTTCTCTCACCGAGGCGCCAATCCGGCAGCTTTCTTGTGGCCTCCCGCTCGCCCCACATTTCGAAAAAGGCTATCCACGAGTACTTTTTCCCGTACCGATCCACCTTCTCCTGATCGCGTGCATTCCATGATGTATTGCCGATCTCACTATCGGCTTCTTTGAATCGCTCTGCGCGGTACCCCAGGTCGAACATGCGTCGTTCGATCTTCGCGCGGACCTGGACGTAGTCTGGCTTCTTGTCGTCGTAGTTCGCTCGGTTGGGTACCAAGCGTCCTATCGTGTAGTTGCCAAAATCCATTTGAATAGCATGACCAATGGCTTCTTTCACGGCTGGATCAGGCGTGCCGTCACTCGCAAATGTCGAAGGCGTGTTCGGAAACGGCGCGGTAAGATTCCGGCTAGCGGTTTTGGGTAGCGCGACGCAATCCTCACGCTGGGCAATCTGGATGATGCCGAGCGCGTAATCTCGCATTAGGGTGTGGTGGGTTGCATTGCGCGCACCGGGTCCAAACATCTTTCGACACAGGGTTTTCGCAAGATCCCCGAGTAGAGGTCGAAACGTCGGCGCCGCCTCCGAGTCCACCAGGGACAAGGTCGTCCCGTACGCAGCCGCCAACATGCGTTCCGGCACATAAGGATCATTGAATCCAAGGCTCGTCACGACGTGGGTGAAAAGCACTTCGGGAAACCTTTCGCCGATCAACACAAGTGCCTTTGTCGCCAGGTCGCGGTCACTGCGAACAACCGTTGTAAGGACCAGGGAGAGCAGTACAACAAGCTCCGTCGCAGAGCGCTGCGTCATGTTCACTGCGTTGAGCTTGTCCGCCCAGGTCAGTAGCCGGTGAATGGTGGGCGACGCGTACCGTCGCCGAAGATATTCGGACCACTGAAGATCGCGGTCCGGCATCGGATAGCGCGCCAGGAAATCGTACAGACGCCTTGCGTGGTAAGGGTGCTTTGGCTTGGTCGAGACGGCGGCCAACGCATCAACCATTTGCTCCCACGCCCGCGACCCGGCGTTCAGATACTGATTGATGACGGACCGCGTACCCTCGGTGAATGCTGCAGGGTCGCGCCAAAACATGCCTTCGATGAATGGGTCGAAGTAGGCATTCAAGTTTTGGGCCCGTTTGGGCAACACGAAGAACAGTTCGCGCTGCTTGGACGGGAGTCGCTTCCCCACGCGATGGGGAAATTCGGTAATCAGCGCCTGCGCCCAGCCCGGTTCCACGTATTGTCGGTAGTAGTGATTGGATATCCGGAAGATCCGCGAGAGCGGCGATTTGGCCGTGAAGCTTCGTTTGATGGTTGCAGCCGATGAAACATCGAGATGCGTCTTTAGCAAATGTCGTGCGACCAAGTGATCACTGAATCGTTGATAGGGAAGACGAAAGACGACCCGAGACTTCACCCCGGTGTTTGTCGAGTACCAGACGGCGTCCTCTTCGATGAGGCCGTTTGTCCGTAGAACGTCAAGGAGTTGTCGCCGTTGTGACGGTCTCAATGCCGGGTAGTTGGCTGCGATGATGCGATCAGCCTCAGATGGGCGAACATAGCCACGCAGATTCGCTGCAATGCATGGCGCGAAGCCGGCGAGGCGCCTGTCAGTGATTTGATCACTTCCCTTCAGCAGCCCCCAGCACCCCCTGGCCCTCAGCCCATATTCGCGCTCAATCGGCTCACCGACCCGATTGACGAACGACTCGAGGACGAAAGTCATTCCCTTTTGACCCGAGGCTATGCCTGCAAAACCCTTTGCCAGCTTCTTACCTGTAAGGTCTTGGAGTGATTGGCAGATCAGCTTTAGGGTGAGTGGCCGTGAGAATTCTCTGTCCAGTAGCGGTACTTCAGGCAACGGCAGGTTGAAATACTGGAAGAAGGCTGCCTGAGCGTCGAATCCTTTATCATCAAATCCGAAATGAATGACCTTATGAAATTTCTCTAGGTCTTTATGCGCGATCGCGAGGTGCTCAAACGGTGTCCGGCATGTGACGATCAGGCCAATGTTCGGGCGGCCTGCAACGAGCGCTTGCACACTGGCAACGGCTTCCCGCCATTCACGACGACTACCTTCGTTTACACCCTCTAGGATGACGATGCCGCGCTCTCTGTTATCGTGGGCCAATTCTTCAAGTTGATCGAACACCTCAACTGTCGTGCGCCCGGCTTCAATCCGCGCACAAATTTCTGCAACAACACCGCCTTGGAAGTTCTTGGCAAGAACAAGAATAGTGGCTTGGCCGCGACCGATTCGGTCTTGCGTGACATCGCACATCAGATGTGTCTTACCTGTGCCCCACTCACCGCTTACCAGGAGTTGAGGATCGAACAGGACTTTGAACGCCGCGCTCTGGATGAACTCCTTCTCGTTATTAACAACGGCCAAACATTGACCAATAGCGTTCATGTTGCCGCGGATAGTGTTACGTGCAGAGGAGTTGTCGTTGTCTCTGCTGGCAGGCTGCAGCTTGCGCTCCTCCGCACGCCAGTGCGCCATATCCGCAACTAGCTCGGATTCAATTCCGGAGAGTCGATCCAACCACTCTTCTCCGGCCCCAGCGTCGCGCGCACGCAGGCGGTCCATCATCGGCAACAAGAAGGCTCGGGCATCGTCCACTCGCACCTGAATTGAATTAGGCCGCTGACTGCAGTGCTTTGCAAAGTCCCAATCCTTGGAAAACGCATCCAAGATCGACTGGAATCTCGCAAGAGCGCCTTCCCCGCAGGCGAGGTTTTCAATTGCGGTGAAGAGTGATTCGATCTTTAGATTTGGCGCGTGTGGATCCATCCCTGGCGAATATCTTTGCCCGGCTTGGCGGATCTGATCCCTGCAGAGACTTTTCAGCGCTGCCAAGAAGGATTCGTGAGCGGGAGACATTGCCACACTATTTGAGGGCACACTCTAGGCACGGAGGCCACAAGGCAAATCGGCTATTTAAGAACCGAGCACGAGTATCGCGTAGTCATAATCAATTCATACCATATCACACATGTACCCCGACATCAGCTATCAACCCGTCAGAAGGAGGCTTCGACCAGATCCACTGGCCCGGCCAAAGGTCTCCTAATCCGACGTCATGATGAAGAGCGGGGCCATCTCGAAGATGTTGTGGTAGTGGGGCCGCAGGCGCTCGGTGCTGTAGAAGCGCTCCACGTTCACGAGCTTCTTGCTGCTGGTGATCACGTCCAGGGGCACGTTGTCGTAGCGGCCGTTGCGCAGCACCACCAGGCGGCCGTGGACGCCCTTCATGATCAGGTCCAGGGCCAGGTTCCCGAAGGCCATGGGGACGATGGAGTCGATGGCGTCGGGGTCGCCGCCTCGAACCAGGTAGCCCAGCTTCTGGGTGATGGTGTTCACCGTCCGGCCCTTGTTGAACTTCGGGGAGAGCTGCTGGAGGTGGGCGGAGACCAGGTCCCCGATACCCCCCAGCTTGGCGTGGCCGAAGGCGTCGGTGGCCTGGTCGGAGAAGACCATCTCCCCGCCGCGGAACATGGCGCCCTCGGAGACCAGGGCGATGGCGTAGCGGCTGGGGTTGCGGTTCCGGTCCTCCACCAGCAGTTCCGTCAGCTGCTCGATGTCGAACCTGTGCTCGGGGATCACGCAGCGGTTGGCCGAGCCCGCCATGGTGGGCAGCATGGCGGTGAAGCCCGCGTAGCGCCCGAAGACCTCCAGCACCAGGAAGCGCTCGTGGGAGCCGGCGCTGGTGCGCAGGCGGTTGGTCATCTCGATGGTGCGGGTGACGCAGGTGCTGAAGCCGATGCAGTAGTCCGTGCCCGGGACGTCGTTGTCCATGGTCTTGGGGATGGCCACGACCTTGAAACCTTCGCGGTAGAGCCGGACCGCGACGCTGAGGGTGTCGTCCCCGCCGATGGGGATCAGGTGGTCGATGCCAAGGAAGTCCAGGTTCTGGAGCACCTCGGGGATGAGGTCGTTCACCTTCCCGGTGTAGCGGTCCGCCAGGTGGGGCGGCACATCCTCCTTTCTCACGGACATGGGGTTGGTCCGGGAGCTGTGGAGGAAGGTGCCACCGGTGCGCCCTGCCCGGGCCACCACCTCGGAGGTGAGCACCTGGGCGTGCTCGCTGTTGTCCGCCTGGGGGTCCCGCACCAGGTTCACCAGACCTGCCCAGCCCCGGCGGATGCCGATGACGCGGTAGCCTTCCGCCAGCGCCCGGATGGTGACCGCCCGGATGGCGGGGTTGAGGCCCGGCACGTCCCCCCCGCCGGTCAGGATGCCGATGGTGCCTCGGGCGTGCTGGGCTGCTGGCATGGGCCCTCCCTCCCCCGATTCTACAATTCCCTCCCAGGCGGCCCCCCCGACCCTCCATCCTGGAAGGATGAACGACGCCTTCCGGATCGCCTCCATCGCCGTCCACCCCCTGCGGCCGCCCCTCAAGGCGCCCTTCCGGATCGCCAGCGGGGGCGTGGATTCCCTGGAGAACCTCGCGGTCTCCGTGCGCCTGGAGGGCGGGGCGGTGGGCTGGGGGGAGATCTCCACCCTGCCGGGCGTGACCCACGAGGACGGGGCCTCGGCCCGGCAGGCGGCCGAGGCGGAGGCCGTGCTCCTGGGAGGGGGAACCATCCTTTCCTGGCGCCGCCTGGCCCGGGAAATGGCCGAGCGGCGGCCCCGCGATTCCTCGGTGCGGGCAGGCTTCGAGATGGCGATCCTGGATGCCCTGGCCAAGCAGGCGGGCCTGCCCCTCTTCGCATTCTTGGGCGGAGCCGCGGACACCCTGGAGACCGACATCACCATCCCCATCTGCCCGCCGGAGGAGGCGGAACGCCTGGCCCGGCACTACCGCGGCGAGGGCTTCCGGACCATCAAAGTGAAGATCGGCCTGGACCTCTCGGGGGACATCCCCCGGCTGTCGGCCATCCGCCGCGGCTTTCCGGACTGCCGCCTGGTGCTGGACGCCAACGCCGGCTACACCGTGGAGGAGGCCTTCCGGGCCCTGGCGGAACTCCGGGCCGCCGGCATGGAGCCCGCCCTCCTGGAGCAGCCGGTGGCCCGGGAGGACTGGGAGGGGATGGCGAAGCTCACCCGGGAGGCCGGGGTGCCCGTGGCGGCGGACGAGTCCTGCCGGGGGCCCGCCGACGCCCTGAGGATCGTCCGGGAGCGCGCGGCCTCGGTGGTGAACATCAAGCTGGCCAAGTGCGGCGTGGCCCAGGCCCTGGAGATTGCCGCCATCGCCGGGGCCGGGGGCCTGGGGCTCATGGTGGGGGGCATGGTGGAGACCCGCCTGGCCATGGGCTTCAGCGCCCACTTCGCCGCGGGCCTGGGGGGCTTCGACTGGATCGACCTGGACACTCCGGTGCTTCTGGCGGAGGACTGGATCTCCGGGGGGCCCCGGATCCGGCAGGCCCGCTACCGGCTGGACCCGGGCGTCCCCGGACACGGGGGGGAACTGGCCCCGGCCTCCCCGAGGTAGGCCTCCCGGACCCTCGGATGGCCGGCCAGCTCCGCGGCCGGGCCCTCCAGGACGATCCGGCCGTTCTCCAGCACGCAGCCCCGGTGGGCGATCTTCAGGGCCATGTGGGCGTTCTGCTCCACGAGGAGCAGGGTGGTGCCCTCCGCGTTGATCTCCTGGAAGGCCCGGAAGACCTCCCGCACCAGGAGGGGCGACAGCCCCATGGAGGGCTCGTCCAGGAGGAGGAGGCGGCAGCCGGTCATGAGGGCCCGCCCCACCGCGAGCATCTGCTGCTCCCCGCCGGAGAGGGTGCCGCCCGCCTGGGTCCGCCGCTCGGCCAGGCGGGGGAAGAGCCGGAACACGCGCCGGGTGGCCTCCTCCACGTGGCGGCGCTCCCGGCGGGTCCAGGTGGCCAGGGCCAGGTTCTCCTGCACGGTGAGGCTCGGGAAGATCCCCCGCCCTTCGGGGACGTGGGCCACCCCCAGGGCCACGAGTTCATGGGCCGGGGTGGCCCGGACGCTCCGCCCTCCCAGGAGGATGTCCCCCCCCTGGAGGGGAAGCATGCGGGACACGGCCCGGAGGATCGTGGACTTCCCCGCCCCGTTGGCGCCCAGGAGGGAGACGATCTCGCCCTCCCGGACTTCCAGGTCCACCCCGTGGAGGGCGCGGATGGCGCCGTAGGCCACGGACACCTGCTCCAGGCGGAGGAGGCTCATGCGCGGGCCTCCTCTTCGCCCAGGTAGGCCTCCACCACCCGGGGGTCCCGGACCACCTCGCCGGGGGCGCCCCGGGCGATGGTCTCCCCGAAGTCCAGCACCTGGATCTCCCGGCAGAGCTGCAGCACCACGGGCATCTGGTGCTCGATGAGCAGGATGGCCAGGGGGAAGTCCTGGTGGACCTTCCGGATGAGCTGGATCAGCTCCTCCACCTCGCGGGGGTTCATGCCCGCGGCCGGCTCGTCCAGAAGCAGCACCCTGGGGCCCGTGGCCAGGGCCCGGGCGATCTCCAGGCGGCGCTGTTCGCCGTAGGGGAGTCCGCCCGCCGCCTCGTCCCGAAGCCCCGCCAGCCCGAAGCGCTCCAGGTGCTCCAGGCTCCGCGCGAGAATGCGGGCCTCTTCCTCCCGGAAGCGCGCGGTCCTGAAGGTCGCCCACCAGAGCCCGTACCCCGCGCCGGGGTGGAAGGCCATCCGGATGTTGTCCAGCACCGACATCTGGGCGAAGAGCCGGATGTTCTGGAAGGTCCGGGCGATGCCGGCCCTCGCGACGGCGTCCGGCCCGAAGCGGGTGGTTTCGGTGTTCCCCAGGCTCACCCGGCCCCGGTCCGGGCGGTAGATCCCCGTGATCAGGTTGAAGACCGTCGTCTTGCCCGCGCCGTTGGGACCGATGATTCCCTGGATGTCCCGGGGACCCAGCTCCAGGTCGAAGCCCGAGACGGCGGTGAGGCCGCCGAAGGCCTTGGCCAGACCCTGGACCTTCAGCGCGGCCTCCATCAGGATCTCCCCCGGGGCCGGAGCCAGCGCCACTCGCGGTGGCCCATGAGCCCGGAGGGCCGGGTGAGCATGACCAGGATGAGGATCAGGGGGCTGAGGATCATGCGCCACTCGGCCAGCTGGGGCGCGAAGGCGCCCAGCAGGTTCCGGAGCAGCTCCATCATCAGGGTGTAGGCCACCACGCCGAGGATGGAGCCCGAGAGGCTCGCCATGCCCCCCAGGTAGAGCATCACGAGGATCTCCGTGGTCTTGATGTAGTCGAAGCTGCGGGGGGTGATGAACTGCTGGTACTGGGCCCAGAGGCCCCCGGCGAGGCCGGCGAAGGCCGCCGCGATGGTGAAGGCCTGGAGCTTGGCCCGGTTCACGTCCACCCCCATGACCTCGGCGGCCAGGGGATTCTCCCGGATGGAGAGCCAGACCCGGCCGTAGCTGGACTGCACCAGGGCCCTCAGGACCGCGAGGGTCAGGAGGGTGCAGGCCGCCACGGCGGCGAACCCGGTGTTCCGGGGGATCCCGGTGAAGCCCCGGGGGCCTCCGACCGCGTCGATGTTCTGGATGACGTTGACGATGATCATGTTGAAGCCGAGGGTGATGATGGACAGGTAGTCCCCCACGGTCTTGAAGGTGGCGCGTCCCACCAGGTATCCCGCGGCGGCCGCGGCGGCCATGGCGGCCGCCAGGGTGGGCAGGAGGAGCAGGAGGGGCCCCAGGAAGGGGGGCAGGCTGGAGGGCGGCGGCAGCACGCGGGCCGCCAGGAGGGCGGCGGCATAGGCGCCCACGCCCATGAACCCCGCGTGGCCCAGGGCGAACTCGCCCAGGTAGCCGTTGAGGAGGTTCAGGCTCGCCACCAGGATGATGTTCATTCCCACCACGGTGAGGAGGTGGAGGTAGTAGGGGTTCAGCACCTCCGGAAGGATCCCCGCCTCGGTCATCAGCTGGAGGGCCACGGCGAGGGCCAGGGTCCCGAGGACGAGTCCCCGGAGGGCCCAGGGGCCCGGCGCGCGGGGAGAGGGAGGAGGGGCGAGCATCCTAGACCTTCTTGGAGGCCGGCCGGCCCAGCAGGCCGGAGGGCCAGATCAGCAGCAGCAGGATCAGGAGGCCGAAGGCGATGCCGTTCTTCAGGTTGGAGGAGAGGTAGGCCACCGTGAGCACCTCCACCCCGGCCAGGAGGAAGGAGCCCAGGACGGCCCCTTCGATGGAACCGATGCCCCCGATCACCGCGGCGATGAAGGCCTTCCACCCCAGGTCGATGCCCATGTAGGGGTCCAGGGAGTAGGCCTGTCCGAAGAAGACCCCCCCGGCCGCGGCCAGGGCGGAGCCGATGGCGAAGGTCACGGCGATGACGCGGTTCAGGTTGACGCCCATGAGGGGCACCACGTCCTTGTCGTCCGCCACCGCCCGCATGGCGGTGCCCAGGAGGGTCCGGTGCACCACCGCCCAGAGGAGGGCCATGAGCGCCAGGGAGACGAAGATGATGAGCAGCTTGTCCCAGGTGACCGAGACGCCCAGGGCGTCCTGCAGCCAGGCCACGGGGGTGGTGGGCATCCGGGAGGGGATCTGCCGCGTCTCGGGCCCCACCCCCAGGCGGACCAGGTTCTCCAGGAAGATCCCCACCCCCAGGGCGGTGATGACCAGGGACATGCGCTGGGCCTGGCGCAGGCGGCGGTAGGCCACGCGCTCGATGGCCACCCCCAGGAGGGCCGTGAGCAGCATCGCCAGGGGCATGAGCGCCCAGAGGGGCATCCAGGTGAAGCGCAGGGCCAGGAGCAGGCCCGCGAAGCCGCCCACCATGAAGATGTCCCCGTGGGCGAAGTTGATCAGGCGGATGACGCCGTACACCATGCTGTAGCCCAGGGCGATGAGGGCGTACACGGCGCCGAGCTGGGCCGCGTTCAGGAGCTGCTGGACGACCGTTTCCAAGCCCGGGATTCCCTGGGGGCCCGGCCTAGGGGTTCACCGCGCTGTCGAAGACGAACCTGCCGTTCTCGATCCGGATCATCACCGCGCCCTTGACGGGGTCTCCGCTCCCCCCGTAGGTGATGGTCCCGGTCACCCCCTTGAATCCCGAGGTGGCGGCCAGGGCGTCCCGGAGGGCGCGGGGCTCGGCCTTGCCCGCGGTGCCGGCGGCCTTGAAGAGCAGCTGGGCCGCGTCGTAGGTGAGGGCCGCCGCGGCGTCGGGGACGGATCCGAAGCGGGCCTTGTACTTGGCGATGAAGGCCTGGGCCCCCGGGTCGCTGGTGTCCGGGGAGTAGTGGTTCGAGAAGGATGCGCCGTCCATGACCCCGCCCCCGAGCTTCACCAGCTCCGGGTTGTCCCACCCGTCCCCGCCCAGGATGGGCGCGGTGATGCCCAGCTTGCGGGCCTGCTGGACCTGGAGGGGCACCTCGTTGAAGTAGTTGGGGAGGAAGAGCACGTCGGGCTTGGCGGCCTTGATCTTGGTGAGCTGGGCGGAGAAGTCCGTGTCCTTCGTGTTGTAGGTCTCGAAGCCCGCGAGGGTGCCGCCCAGCTTGGCGAATTCGTCACGGAAGACCTCGGCGATGCCCTTGTTGTAGTCGCTCGCGATGTCGTAGAGCACCGCGGCCGTGCGGGCCTTCAGGCGCCCCGCCGCGAACTGGGCCACCACCTTCCCCTGGAAGGGATCGATGAAGCAGGCCCTGAAGACGAATTTCCGGCCCTTGGTGACGTTGGGGTTGGTGGCCCAGGGCGTGACCTGGGGGATCCCGGCGGACTCGGCGATGGGGGCGCCCGCGTTGGCGCACTTGCTGGACTGGGAGCCGATGATGGCCACCACCCGGTCCTGGTTGATGAGCTTCTGGAACACCGTGGCGGTGGATTCGGGCTTGTTCTCGTCGTCCTCCACCACGAAGCGCACCTTCAGCGTCTTCCCGCCCACGCTCAGGCCCCCGGCGGCGTTCGCCTCGTCCTGGGCGAGCAGGGCGGCGTTCTTGGTGGACTGGCCCAGGGCGGAGATGTCCCCGGTGAGGGGGGCCGAGACGCCGATCTTCAGCTCGTTGCCGCCAGGTTTGCAGGCCCCGAGCAGGAGGAGTGGAAGGAGGGCGGTCCAGGCGGTCTTGGTCATGGTGCGGCTCCGGAGGGGTGTGCCCCTGAGGGTACCCGAAGCCGGGCGGGGAGGGTCCCCCTCAGGGCCGCCCGTAGCCCTCCCGGTGGACGTCCATCACGGCCCGGCCGCTGGGGTCCACCATCTTCTCGAAGGCGGCGTCCCACTTGAGGGCCGTGGGGGTGCTGCAGGCCACGCTGCGCTCGAAGGGCACGCAGGCCACCGCCGAGGCGGAGGGGAAGTGCTGCTCGAAGATCTGGCGGTAGAGGTAGCCCTCCTTGGTCTCGGGGGTCTTGACCGGAAAGCGCTCGCCGGCGCCCCGGAGCATCCCGTCGCTCACCTCGGCTTCGGCGAAGGCCTTGAGGCCGTCGATCCACCCGTAGCCCACGCCGTCGGAGAACTGCTCCTTCTGCCGCCAGAGCACGGAATCCGGGATGGCGCCGTCGAAGGCCTTCCGGAGCGGCCACTTCTCGATGGGCCGGTCCCGGGGGGCGTTCCGGGGCACCTTCACCTCGGGATCCAGGTTCATGGCCACGTCCAGGAACTCCCGGTCCAGGAAGGGCACCCGGGCCTCCACCCCCCAGGCGGCGGAGGACTTGTTGGCCCGGAGGCAGTCGTAGAGGTGCAGCTTGGAGAGCTTGCGGACGGTCTCCGCGTGCAGTTCCCGGCCGTCCGGCGCCTTGTGGAAGTAGAGGTAGCCGCCGAAGACCTCGTCGGCCCCCTCGCCGGAGAGGATCATCTTGATCCCCATGGCCCGGATCTTCCGCATCATGAGGTACATGGGCGTGGAGGCCCGGACGGTGGTGAGGTCGAAGGTCTCCAGGTGGTAGATCACGTCCGACAGGGCGTCCAGGCCCTCCTGCACGGTGAAGTGGAACTCGTGGTGGACCGAGCCGATGGCCTCGGCCACGGTGCGGGCGGGACCCAGGTCCGGCGCCCCCTTCAGGCCCACGGCGAAGGAGTGGAGGCGGGGCCACCAGGCGGGGCTGCGGTCCTGCTCCTCGACGCGCTTGGCGCTGAACTTGGCGGCCGTGGCGGCGATGATGGAACTGTCCACCCCGCCGCTGATGAGCACGCCGTAGGGCACGTCGCTCATGAGCTGGCGGTGCACGGCGGCTTCCAGGGCCTGCCGGAGGACGCCGGGATCGTAGGGCTCCATCGGGAGGAAATCCTCCGCGGCCCAGGCGGGTTCGTAGTAGGGCTGGAATCCCTTTTCCGCCTCGCTTCCGAGGAAGTAGTGTCCGGGAGGGAACTCCCGGATGCGCTCGCAGACCCCCGTCAGGGCCTTCATCTCGGAGGCCACGTGGAGGTGCTCCTGCCGGTCCCAGCCGAGGTAGAGGGGGATGACCCCGATGGGATCCCGGGCGATCAGGTAGGTCTTTCTCTTCGGGTCCCACAGCACGAAGGCGAAAATGCCGTTGATGCGGTTGAGGAAATCCTTGGGGTCCAGCTCGTCGTAAAGGTAGAGGATGACCTCGCAGTCACTGGAGGTCTGGTAGTCGTGGGGCTCCCGCAGCTGGCTTTCCAGCTCCTTGTGGTTGTAGATCTCCCCGTTCACCGCCAGGACGGCCCCGGTCCAGGCGTCCACCAGGGGCTGGGCCCCGTGCTCCACGTCCACGATGGCGAGGCGCTCGTGGGCCAGGATGGCCCCCTCGTCGGCGAAGATCCCGCTCCAGTCGGGTCCGCGGTGGCGCAGCAGCCGCGACTGGGCCAGGGCGCGCCTCCGGAGTTCTCCGGCGTCGGAACGTCCGGGGGCGAGGTCGAGGATCGAGAGAATGCCGCACATGTTGGACTCCTGAAGTGGCCAAAAAACAAAACCCCCGATCCCTTGCGGATCGGGGGTGGTCAGGGGCTGAGGTCTGTCTAGGGCCGACCCGCTCCGTCCCACGCGCGATCCGCGCGGGGGGGCCGGTTATTGTTGCGGTTGTCCTGCCGCTGGAGGATGTGGCTCAAGTGAATGGATCCTGGCCCTTAGAGAATGAGGCCCGGGAAGGCGACCGTCAAGCCTGGATCAGGTGGGGAGCTGTTCCCGGGTGAGGTTCCGGCCCCCGTGCTCCGTCACCAGGATGTTGTCCTCGATGCGGATCCCGCCGCAGGGAATCAGCTCGTCGATGAGCTTCCAATCGAACAGCGCGGCGTGCTCGTTCCCGCGGAAGGGGCGCAGGAGCATGGGGATGAAGTAGAGGCCGGGCTCGATCGTGAAGACCTGCCGGGGCTCGATGGTGCGCGTGGTGCGCAGGTACGGGTGCTCCGGGGGAGGCGGCTGCAGGTCGCCCCCGGGGCCGGCCAGCTTGCCGGCGACGTCGTGCACCTGGAGGCCCAGGTGGTGACCCAGGCCGTGGGGATAGAAGGCACGGGTCAACCCCTTGGCGATGGCCTCCTCGGGACCGGCCTTCAGGATGCCGGCGCTCTGGAGCAGGGCCCCGATCTTCAGGTGGCTGGAGTGGTGCAGGGCGCCGAAGGAGAGGCCGGGCTTCACCTCCGCGCAGAGCTCCTGCTGCAGCTTCTCCATGCCCACCACCAGCGCGGCGAATCGGGGGTCGCACCCCGGGCCCGGTGTGGTGCGGGTGATGTCCGAGGCATAGCCCCGGACGTTGGCGCCGCAGTCCAGAAGGAGGGTCTTTCCGTTCCGGAAGGTTCGCTTCCCTTCGTAGTGGAGGGTGGCGCCCTTTTCATTGAGGGCCACGATGCTGGCGAAGGCCAGGTCGTGGTCCAGGCATCCCACGGCCTGGGCGAAGGCGTGGTGGATCTCCAGCTCGGAGGCCCCCGCGAGGAACGCGGCCCGGCCGGCCGAGTGTCCCCGGGCGCCCAGGACTGTCGCCTCCTCCATGCAGCGGACCTCGTAGGCGCTCTTGAAGCTGCGGCCCCAGTCCAGGAAGGCAGTGATGGAGGCAGGGTTGGGGTCCAGCCCCGCGGCCCCGGCCCGGTCCGTCTCGTTCCCGATGTAGGCGGCCCGCGAAGGCTTCCCGAGGGTCTCCCAGACGGCGTCCAGGGTGGCGCACTCCACGAGGTCGAAGCTGGCCAGCCAGAAGGGCTCCCCGCCCCAGAGCGCCGCCAGGGGCAGCTGCTCGTACCAGAAGTCCTCCGGGGCGTACCGGATCAGGAGGGGGCGTTTTCCGGCCTCCACCTTGAGAACGTGGTGCGGCCCCCGCAGGGGGCAGTGGTGGACGAAATGGGGCGTGGAACGGAAGGGGGCTTCCTGGTCGTCGGCGAAGTGGGTGTAGGGCTGGCCGCTGGAGATCACCAGGGCCTCGTAGCCGGTGTCGGCGAGGGCCCTGGAGGCCCAGGCCAGGCGTTCCGCCAGGTGTTCGCTGAAGAGGGTGCGGAGGTCCATGGTCGTCCTTCCCGAGGCCCCCATCATGCCATCCCGGGGACGGGCGGGCGGAACCTACAGAAAGCGGAGGGGCTTCGCCTCCGGGGCGAAGCCGTGGCGGACCGCCTTGTCGAAAAAGAGGGCCAGGCTCTCCCGCTCGGCTTCCCCGAGGGTGTAGCAGATGTTCTCCGTGAGGTATTCGCGCAATTCCGGCTTGGTCCACCCGATGCTGCGCCAGGCCTCGTCCACGATCTCCCCGAGGTGGTCCATCCCCATCTCCAGGCTGCGGTGGAAGAAGGGGGCCACCCCGCCCGGCAGGGGCAGGGGAGGGGCGTCCTCGCGGACCAGCCACAGGGCGAACACGAAGGGAAGCCCGGTCCATCGGTGCCATTCCTCCGCGAGGTCGAGCACCAGGAGTCCCTCCCGTCTGGCTCGCATGAAGTGGTCCCCGATCAGGACCGCGGCGTCGTTCCCTTCGAGCATGGCGGGCAGGTCGGGCTCCATTTCGGTCACCCGGGGATCGGTTCCGTAGCGCTCCCGCAGCAGCAGCTGGGCGAGCACGAGGGAGGTCCTGGAACTGCGGTCCAGGGCCAGGCTCCGGATCTCCTCGGGGGGAACCCTGGAAAGGATGCCCACCGAGCGCACCCGCTTGGGGCTCGCGATGCAGAGGCCCGGCACGATCCGGAGGGCCGGGATCCGAAGGTACTCGATGCTGCTCACGATCCCCGCATCCACCGACCCGGCCCGGAGCTGGTCGGCGCAGGCGGAAGGCACGTGGGATTCGAGGTGGACGTACTGGTACCCGAGGCCGTGCTTGAAGCCGTAGTTGAGGGGCGCCGCGTTGAGGTACTCGATGATGGAAATCCTGAAGGGCAGGCCGCGCATGGTCCAAGTCTATCCCCCGGCCCCGGGGGCCTTCTGCGATCATTCAGGACATGAACCTCTGGCACTACGAGCTGGAGACCCCCCTGGGGCCGATGCGGGCCGCCTTCGACGGGCGGGGGCGCCTGCACGAACTCTCCTTCGGGGGACTGGACCCCCGGGACACGGTGCCCGTGGCCACCAAGCAGATCCGGGAGGCCCACGCCTTCCTGTCCCGCCAGCTGGCGGCCTACTTCTCCTGCACCCTGCGGACCTTCACGGTGCCCCTGGCCCCCGAAGGCACCCTCTTCCAGATGAGGGTCTGGGAGGAGCTCCGGCGCATCCCCTTCGGGCAGACCGCCAGCTACCACCAGCTGGCGGAACGGCTGGGGGAGCCCCGGGCCACCCGGGCCGTGGGGCAGGCCAACGGAGCCAATCCCATCGCCATCCTCATCCCCTGCCACCGGGTCATCGGGGCGGACGGATCCCTGGTGGGCTACGGGGGCGGCATGGAACGGAAGGAATTCCTCCTGAGGCTGGAGGGGGTCCTCCAGCCGGTGGAGCGGCCCCACGGGCTCTTCGAGGGCTGAGCCCTCAGAGGTGGCAGAGCTCCAGCTTGCGGAGGGGCCCACGCTGGTACTCCAGCAGCTCCAGGTCCTCCGCCTTCAGGGCTTCCTTGAGGACCGCCAGGGCCTTCCGGGGTTCCACCCGGGCCACGCAGGTGAAGAAATCCACGGCCGCGAACCGGTATTCCGGCCAGGTGTGGATGGCCAGGTGGCTCTCGGCGATGATCACCGCCCCGCTCACGCCCAGGGGGCTGAAGTGATGGAAGTTGTGGGTGATGACCGTGGCGCCGCTGGCCTCCACCGCGGCCAGCATGGCCGTCGTGACGTGGTGGAGGTCCGACAGCAGGCCCGCGTCGCAGCCTGAGAATTCCGCCAGGAGGTGTCGCCCGAGGGCCCGCATGGCTCCAGCCTATCAGGCGCGCCGGAAGCGCCCGACGAACTCGGCGTGGGGCGTCCAGGGGAAGAGGTCCAGCACCGCCAGCGCCTCCAGCCGCCAGGAGGGGGCCAGGTCCCGGGCATCCCGGCAGAAGGCGGCACCGTCGCAGCCCACCAGGACCAGGTCCAGGGCCCCGGCGGTGCGGAGCCGGCCGCAAAGCTCGGGACCCAGGCCCGCCCGGGGCGGGTCCAGGAGCACCAGGTCCCCGGGAGCCCCGAGGTTCTCTGGAAGCCATCGGGCCACGTCCGCCAGGTGGATGTCCGCCTCCAGGCCCAGGCTCCAGAGATTCTCCGCGGCCCACTCCACCGCCGAAGGCTCGGATTCCACCAGCACGCGCTGGTGAAAACGCGTTCCCAGGAGGGCGCTGAAGAGGCCGACCCCTCCGAACAAATCGTAGAGTCGGGCCCCCCGCAAGTCCCAACCCTCCAGGACTTCGGCGAAGGCCTCCATGGCCCAGGGCGCGCAGGCCTGGAAGAAGCCCCCAGGGGCGTGCCCCAGGGCGACCCCTCGGTGGCGGTGCCACAGGGGCGGTGCCCCGGGTTGCCACCCGTCCGGCGCAAGGGCCCAGCTGCGCCCGTCCTCGGCCGTGGCGGCCACCTCGCCCGAGGGCGTTCCCGTGGCCAGTTCCCACCGCTGCGGGCGAGGCGGGAGCACCCTGGCCTCCAGGGCCTCCGCCAGCCTGGGGATGGCCCGGGAGAGGGGGTCCGAGGCGGCGGGGCAGGCCTGGACCGGGACGAGGCGGTGGCTGCGGACCCCGTGGTACCCCAGCGCCCGGCCGTCCCAATGAAGCTGGACCCGGTGCCGCCGCGTGTCCCCCGGGGCAGGGTACCAACGGGCGGGGGGTGCGCCGGGGAGTTGCCGGCGGAGCAGGTCCCGGACCATGTCCCATTTGAGCTCCGGGCGGGACTCCTCCGCGCCCTGGAGGCTGCAGCCCCCGCATTCCATCGCGGCCGGGCAGAAGGGATCCACCCGCCGGGGGTCCCTCGTGATCCAGCGCCGGACCACCCCCTCGCCGTGCCCTGACTTCCAACGGACCTCGGCCTCCACTTGCTCCCCCGGGAAGAGGGCCAGGGGGGCCGACAGGAGCAGGAGGCGGCCGTCCGGGCCCTGGGCCAGCCCTTGGCCACCCCAGGCCAGGCGCTGGATGGGACCCGACCAAATTTCCGCCGCCTTGGCTGGGCTCCGATAGACTGACTCGCGCCGTCCCCGCCGATCCGTGCCCTTCACCGTCGCCGTCCCCCTCGAGCACCGTAGCAGCCTCCAGGAACGGCTGCGCGGGATGCTCCCCGCTGAAACGGCCTGGCTGGAGGCGGGGCCCGCCGAGGTGGTGGTGGGCTGCCCGGGAGAGGGGCGCCTGGCCAGCTGCCCGGCCTGGCCTGGTTTGGAGGGAGCCCACGCCCTGGTGCTGGCGGGGGTCGAGCGCCGCCTGGACCAGGCCCGGATGGAACGGCTCAACGAAATCGGGCGAGCCCTGGCCTCCGAGCAGAACCTCGGACGGCTGCTGGACCTCATCCTCAGCCAGGCCCGTGAACTCCTGGGGGCCGAGGCGGGCTCCCTCTACCTGGTGGCGGGAGAAGGGGAGGCCCGGGAACTGGTCTTCGCCCACACCCAGAACGAGAAGGTGAGCCTGCCCTACCACCGCTTCCGCATGCCCATCTCCACCCGTTCCATCGCCGGCTTCGTGGCCGCCACGGGGAAGACGCTCAACCTTCCGGATGTCCGGAACCTTCCCGAGGGGGCGCCCTACCAGTTCAACGACCGCTTCGACAAGGAGGCCGGCTACACCACGGTGTCCATGCTGGTGGTCCCCATGCAGGATACCGAGGGGGAGATCCTGGGCCTGTTGCAGCTCATCAACCGGGTGAGCCCGGCCGGCGAGTCGGCGGCGAGGGTGGTGCCCTTCCTCTCCAGGGACCAGGCCCTGGCGGAAAGCCTGGCGGGCCAGGCCGGGGTCGCCGTCCGGAATGCCCAGCTCCGGGAGGAGATCGAAGAACTCCTGGAGGGTTTCGTCAACGCCAGCGTGACGGCCATCGAATCCCGGGACCCCGTCACCAGCGGGCACTCCGGCCGGGTCGCCGCCCTCACCGTGGGGCTGGCGGAGGCGATCAACGCCACCCCCGACGGGCCTTTCGGAGCCCTCCATTTCTCCGACCGCCAGCTCCGGGAGATCCGGTACGCCAGCCTGCTGCACGACTTCGGGAAGGTGGGCGTCCGGGAGCAGGTGCTCGTGAAGGCCAAGAAGCTGGACCCCTGGCGCCTGGAGATCCTGCTCCAGCGGCTCCGGCAGCGGCAGCTCGAACTGGCCCTGGAGGGGGCGAGGCGGGGAGAGGGCCCCCAGGGTGGGGGCGGGATCGAAGCGCTCCTGGGTGCCGCCCGGGAGGAGACCGAGCGGCTCATCGACCTCGTCCGGCGCAGCAATGAACCGGCCGTCCTCCCCGAGGAGCTGGCCGAGGGCCTTGCCGCCCTGGAGGGTCTCCAGGCCATCCACTGGGAGGGGGGGGCTGGCCCCATTTTCGAGCCCGCCGATCTCGCCGCCCTCCGCATCCGGAAGGGCAGCCTTTCCGAATCGGAACGACTGGAAATCGAGAGCCACGTCACGCACACCTACCGTTTCCTGAGCCAGATTCCCTGGACCAAGGATCTCCAGGGGGTCCCCGACATCGCCTACGCCCACCACGAGCGGCTCACGGGCTCCGGCTACCCCAGGGGCCTGACCAAGGGGCAGATTCCCGTGCAGAGCCGCTGCATGGCGATCACGGACGTGTTCGACGCCCTCACGGCCCAGGACCGCCCCTACAAGGCCGCCGTTCCCCTCGAGCGCAGCCTCCGCATCCTCGAAATGGAAGCCAGGGACGGACAGCTGGACCCCGACCTCCTGGGCCTGTTCATCCAGGCCCGGGTCTTCGAGCGCTTGCCACGCCCCGCCTGAGGTCAATCCGTTTCATCCCCGCGCGTGCATCCCCTACAATGGCCTCTTTGGGGAGAACGCATGGGTGAGGGGCGCACGCCGAACAGCATCGACCTTCAGGGCATCATGCAGCTCCTGCCCCACCGCTATCCCATCCTGCTGGTGGACCGGATCCTGGACTACGAGCGTTGCCAGTGGATCCGCGGCATCAAGAACGTCTCCATCAACGAGGAGATCTTCCAGGGCCACTTCCCGAAGCGCCCGGTCTTCCCCGGCGTCCTCATCGTGGAGGCCATGGCCCAGACCGGCGGATGCCTGATGATGCAGGAGATCCAGGACCGGGATAAGAAGGTGATCTACTTCATGGGCATCGACGGGGTGAAGTTCCGGAAGCCCGTGCTCCCGGGGGACCAGCTCGTGATGGAGTGCAAGGTCCTTCAGATGCGCGGGAAGATCTGCAAGCTTCGCGGCGAGGCGTTCGTGGACGGCGCCAAGGTGGCCGAGGCCGAGTTCATGTCCATGCTGATGGACCTCGAGGAGGGTGAAGGCCGATGACGGTCCGCATCCATCCCCTGGCCCTGGTGGAGCCTGGGGCCGAACTCGGCGAGGGGGTCGAGGTCGGACCCTTCTGCGTCGTGGAGTCCGGGGCCCGCATCGGAGACCGGTGCCTGCTCCGGAGCCACGTGGTGGTGGCCGGCAGCGCCGAATTGGGGTCGGACAACGAGGTCTATCCCCATACCACCCTGGGCCTGGCCCCCCAGGACCTGAAATACAAGGGAGAACCCACCCGTTTCGTTCTCGGGGACCGGAACGTGGTCCGGGAGAATTGCACCCTTCACCGCGGGACCGGCGAGGGCGGGGGAATTTCGACGGTGGGCAGCGGGAACCTCCTGCAGGTGGGGGCCCATGTGGCCCACGACTGCCTGGTGGGGAACGACAACGTCCTGGGCCATCAGAGTTCCCTCGCGGGCCACGTGACCGTCGGGAATGGATGCATCGTGGGGGCCTATTCCGCGGTGCACCAGTTCTGCCGCGTGGGGGACCACGCCTTCATGGGCGGCTTCACCGTGGCCACCCTGGACGTCCTGCCCTTCATGCGCACCGTGGGCACCCGGGACGTGAAAAGCTACGGCGTGAATGCCGTCGGGCTCAAGCGCCGCGGGTTCACGGACGCCACCATCGAAGCCCTCAAGAAGGCCCACCAGATCCTCTTCCAGGCCGGACACCCCCGGGACCAGGGCCTTGAACTGGCCGAACGGGCGTACGGCCAGGTTCCCGAGGTTGCCGCCCTCCTGGCATTCATCCGGGAATCCCCCCGGGGCGTCCACCGTGGTTGAGCGCTTCGCCAAGGTCGCGATCGTCGGCCTCCCGAACGCCGGCAAATCAACCCTTCTCAACACCTTGGTCGGTGAGAAGCTGGCGGCCACCAGCCAGATGCCCCAGACCACTCGGGGGCGGATCCTCGGCGTCGTGAATCGGGGAGAGGTCCAGCTGGCGTTCCTGGACACCCCTGGCTTCCACCTTCCCCAGCACGCCCTCAACCGGCGCATGGTCGAACACCTGGAGGCGGCCCTGGAGGAGGCGGACCTCCTTCTGTGGGTGGTGGATGCGGGCGGCTTTCTGGGTCCCGGGGAGCGCTCGCTGGCCAAGCGCCTTGCCGGCCTGGGGAAGCCGGTGATCCTTGCCCTCAACAAGCTCGACACGGTGTCCCGGGGCCGCCTCATGGAGCGGGCGGTGGCCCACAAGGACCTCGTTCCGGGCCTGGAGATCGTCCCCCTGGCCGCCAAGACCGGCCAGAACCTGGATCCGCTCTGGACCCTCCTGTCGCGGGGCGCGGGGCAGGGTCCCTGGCTTTTCGACGCCGACCTGTTCACGGACCAGACCGAGCGGCAGCTGGCCACCGAGTTCATTCGGGAGAAGGTGCTCAGGAAGACCCGGGAGGAGGTGCCCCATGGGGTGGCGGTCCGGGTGGCCCGGTGGATCGAGGAAGGCCAAGACTATCCCGAGGATCTGCCCCCCGGAGGGGTCCTGATCGAGGGGGAGGTGCTGGTGGAGCGCGCCAGCCACCGGAAGATCCTCCTGGGCCAGGGGGGCGAGATGATCCGGGACATCCGTCAGAGCGCCCAGCGGGAACTCCGGAAACTGCTCCAGCGGCCCGTCCGCCTGGAACTGTTCGTCAAGGTGGACGAGGGATGGCGGGACCGTCCGGATCGTTTGGATCGCTTGGGGTTATGAATATTTCCAAGTTGGAAGCCCCTGGACGGGGCTTTGAAAGTCCTTGTCGAAAAAAAGCTGCCTTGAGGCCCCGCCGGAATTGAGGGAAGGTAGCTCATCAGGAATTCCAAACGGCCTCCCCTGCCCCTTCCCGGCGGAATGGATGCCAATCGCGGCCCAAGGGCCAGGAGAACAACCATGAATCCACGCCGAATTGCTCCGATCATCCTCAGCGCACTCGCCTGCGCCACGGTGGCCCACACCCAGACCACCACGGGCGGCGTACGGGGAAGCGTGGCCACTCGGGCAGGCAAGGCCATCCAGGGCGCCACGGTCCAGGTCCGGAACCAGGACACCGGCATGAACCGCACCATGGTCACCACCGGAACCGGCGAATTCAGCTTCGTTCTCCTGCCCGTGGGCAGCTATGAAGTGACCGTCAGCGCCCCAGGGATGAAAACCCTCAAGGATTCGAGGGTCCAGGTGAGCCTGGGCCAGAACACCACGGCCAACTTCCGGATGGATTCCGCCGAGGCGGGAACCACGGTGGAGGTGGTGGCTGCCGAACAGCTCCTCGACACCCAGCAGCTCAGCAGCATCACCACCATCAACGAGCAGATGGTGAAGGCGGTGCCCTTGAACGGCCGCAACTTCACGGACCTCGCCCTCCTCACCCCGGGCGTGACCGACGCCCCCGACAACCGGGTCAGCGCCGAGGGGGCCCGTGGCATCCAGAACAACCTGTCCATCGACGGCGCCAGCTTCAATTCGAAGTTCTTCGGCGAGCAGCGCGGGTCCACCCGGATCCCCTTCGCCTTCGGGGCCGACACGATCCAGGAACTCCAGGTCATCACCAATGCCTACGACGCGCAGTACGGCAACGCTGCCGGGGCCATCATCAACGCCGTCTCCAAGACGGGCAGCAACGACTGGCACGGCTCCTTCCTCTACCAGGCGCGTCCCGAATCCATGGTCGCCAAGATCCGCCCGGTTCCCTACGATCCCAACGGCACCCTGAACACCGAGCAGACCCGGACCAAGAAGTTCAGCCAGTACGCGGCCAACATCAACGTCGGGGGGCCCCTCATCAAGGACAAGCTGCACTTCTTCGCCGGCGTGGAGACCTTCAGGTACAAGGAGGACTACCGGCCGGCCATCTCCACGAGTTCGGCCAACGGCAATACCCAGGCCGACCTGGACAACTTCCTCTCCAACCTCGGGAACACGCTGATCGTGGCCCCTGGCCGGACCTACATCCAGGACTTCAACCGGACCTACACGAACGACCGAAACAACACCGTCTTCTTCGGCCGGCTGGATTGGACGATCAACTCCAACCACACGGCCACCCTCCGACTGAATTCCCAGAACTGGCGCTCCGTCAACGGGACCACCACGGGCACCTCCACCCTGAGGGTGGGGGAGAGCAACAACGGCATCGAGGAGAATCGCAGCCTCAGCTGGGTGGCCGAACTGCGGTCCATCTTCGGGGCCAACCTGGTGAACGAGGCCCGCCTGCAGATCGCCAACGAGCGCCGCCCCCGGCTGCCCCAGACCTACACCAGTTCGGAAATTTCCGTGAACGGCTTCGTGGCCGGCCAGAACGAGTTCCTGCCCAACGGCCTGGACGAGAAGAGCCTCCAGCTGATCGACAACCTCACCTACACCCGGGGCGAGTGGACCCTCAAGACCGGCGTGGACCTCCAGTCCTTCGACTACCTCAACCAGTTCTTCCGGCGGCAGAACGGTCAGTGGTCCTTCTCCACCTTCAATGCCGCCTACAAGTGGATGAGGGGCACGGACGCCGACCTCACCCTCAGCTCCAGCAACCCCGGGTTCATCACCTACCAGCAGGGCGTGAGCGACGTGAACGGGTACATCGCCTTCAAGTCCCGGCTGGATGCCTTCTACCTCCAGGCCCAGAACGCAGGCCTGCTGGACCGGAAGCTCCTGCTGAGCTTCGGGCTGCGGCTGACCCGTGAATCCGTGGACACCAACCCCAGGCCCAACGCGAACCTGGCGGGCACCGATTCCATCGCGGCCAGCACGGCGGCCGATCCGCGCCTGGGCTTCACCTACGACCTCTTCGGGAACGGCAAGACCATCCTCCGCGGCGGGTATGGCCACTTCACGAGCCCCGACCCGGACCTCACCGTTTCCAACACGATGTTCGGCAACGGCTTCGGGGTCCGGAATTATTCCGTGAACCTCTCTTCGAGCAACCGCTCCTCCTTCGTGACGGGGGGCATCCTTTCCGCCAGCCAGCGGATCCAGGGCGGCAGCCTCACCCGGGTGGACCCCTCGGCCATCCTCACGAGCAGCACCTTCACCCAGGGCACCCTGACCGGGCAGGTCTGGGACCCGGACAACAAGATGCCCCTGGCCAAGCGCGCCAGCATCGGCGTGGAACAGGACGCCAGCGGACTCCTTAGCGGCCTCAAGCTCGGGGCCCGGGTGACCTGGGCCAAGTTCCTGCACCTCCAGTATTTCATCAACATCAACCTGTGGCAGGTGAATCCCGACGGGACCTTCGGGTACTACAACGACGGGTACCCCACCAAGACCAACAAGTTCACCACTTCCGCCGGATCCGGCGGCCAGCCACCCACGGCCCGGCCTGGCTTCGCCATCGTCCGGGGGCGCAGGCTGGACTTCAACATTCCCGGCCTCAACCAGTCCTTCGGCAATGTCTTCCTTTCCAAGAACGACGGGGAGGGCAGCTACAAGTCCCTGGTGCTCCAGGCCAGCCGCAGCTCGGAGGAAGGCTTCGGCTTCACCGGCAGCCTGACCTTCTCCAAGGCCGAGGACAACAACTCCAACGAGCGCACCACCACGGGCTCGGACAGCAACACGGCCAACCCCGCGGATCCCCTCGCCCTGATCGCCCCCTCCGCCAACGACCGGCGCTTCCGCGCGGTGTTCGCCACCTACTTCCCCGTGTACTGGGGAATCAAGGGCTCCACCTACATCAGCTATGCCACCGGCCGGCCCTACAGCGCCTTCGACACCCGCGACCTCAACACCGACACCCAGACCGGAAACGACCTGGCGGTGGACTTCAATGGGCGCAACGGCTACCGCCAGCCCTCGACCCGGCAGTTCGACCTCCGGCTCACCCGACCCTTCCAGGTGAGCAAGTCCCTCTACCTGGAGGCCAGCATCGACGTCTTCAACGTCTTCAACTGGGCCAACCAGACCACCACCCTCCAGAGCGCCCGGAACGCGAGCGGGCCCATCGCCGACTTCGGATTCATCAACAATCCAGACCGGAACACCCGGGAAGTGCAGTTCGCCATCCGGGCCCGCTTCTGACCGCTCCGGGTCCCCATCCCCTAACCCTTTCGAACCACCCCAACCCGGCCAACGATCCTTCCTGAAGGGACGGATCGCCCGCAGGCCAGCCCCAAGGAGAACCGATGAACCGACGACGCCTCGCTCCCACCCTCCTTTCCGTCCTTGCCTGCATGACCGTGGCCCAGGCCCAGACCAGCCAGACCGCAGGAGCCCTGCGCGGCACGGTGCGGAGCAAGGGCGGGGGGGCGCTGAAGGGCGCCGTGGTGAACACCCGGAACCTCGAGACCGGGTTCCAGCGGACCGCCGTCAGCGGGGACCAGGGTGAATTCTCCATTCCGCTGCTCCCCATCGGGCGCTACGAGATGACCGTCTCCGCCGCCGGAATGAAGACCATCAAAGACAGCAGCATCATCGTGAGCCTCGGGGCCGCCACCACGGTCAACCCGACCCTGGACCGGGCTGAGGCCTCCGCGGTGGTGGAGGTGACCGCGGCCTCCAGCGCCATCGACGCCACCCAGACCGGAACGGTCGCCTACGTGGACCAGAAACTGGTGGAGGAGGTCCCCCTTGTGACCCGGAACTTCACCGACATGGCCCGGCTCGCCCCCGGGGTCGTGGCGGGCCAGGGTTCCGGCAACAACCCCAGGCTCATCGTGGAGGGCGGCCGCCAGATCTTCAACGCCATCCAGATCGACGGCGCGAGCAACAACAGCGCCTTCTTCGGCGAGCAGCGGGGCGGCGTGTACACGCCCTTCATTTTCGGCGCCGACACCATCAAGGAACTCCAGATCATCACCAACGGTTTCGACGTCCAGTACGGCCAGGCCGGCGCCACGGTGAATGCCATCACCAAGAACGGGGCCAACGAGACCTTCGGGAGCGCCCTCTACGAGATGCGGCGGACCTCCTGGAGCGCCAAGCCGAAGCCCATCCCCTACGACCCCAACGGGACCTTCAACACGCCCACCAACCTCCAGCGCTTCAACGATTCCTACAACGTCAATTTCAACCTGGGCGGCGCCATCGTCCGGGACAAGGTCTGGTACTTCTTCGGCGTGGAGCGCTTCCACCGTTCCATCACCGCCAACCCCGTCCCCACCTCTGTCTCCTCCGCCCCGGGCCTCACCCAGGCCGATTTCGACGCCTTCACGGCCTCGAGGCTCGGCCAGGTCGTGACCAACCGCTCCGGACTGACCCTGGCCCAGGAGCTCGGGAACCCGGGGAAGGGTATCCCCGCGCACCCCTACAGCATGGAGAACACCAACACCGTGTACTTCGGGCGGCTTGATTTCGCCGCCACGGCCAAGCACCGCTTCGTCCTCCGCTGCAACTACCAGACCATGGACGACACGCTCCAGAACACGAGCGCCAACCCCAACAATGCCGAGAGCAACAACATCCCCACCAAGGTGACCTCCATCAGCTGGGTCGGCGAGGCCAACAGCATCTGGACCTCCGAGCTGTTCACGGAAAGCCGCCTCCAGTTCGCGAGGGAAGGGCGCCCCATGCGGAACAATGCGGCCCCGGGGGTCCCGGCCATCCGCATCCCCTCCGCGGGAACCTTCATGGATTTCGGAACCAAGACCTCCACCCCCCGCGAGAGCAACGAACTGACCACGCAGTTCTTCAGCGCCACCACCTGGAACCACGGTGACTGGCAGGTGAAGGGCGGCGTGGACTACATGAAGGTGGACGAGGACAATCAGTTCTTCCAGAACAATGCGGGGTCCTTCCAGTTCGCCACCTACGCGATCGCGACAGCCTGGTCCAACGGCACCCTCGGGGCGAGCACCCCTGGCATGACCACCAGCGCCGGCATCAACTACGCGGGCGCGGTGAGCCCCTACTTCGGCCGGATCCCGATGTGGACCAAGATGATGAGCTTTTTCGGGCAGGCCCAGTACAACGGGCTGATGGAAAAGCGCCTCACCCTGGCGCTGGGGCTCCGCACCTTCAACCAGTCCTTCTCCAACAACCCTCACCCCAACCCGAATTTCCAGGGCCTCGACCAGGGCTTCGGCGGGAGTGGCGTGGACCCCCGGCTGTCCTTCAGCCTCGACCTGGACGGGAAGGGGAAGACGGTCATTCGTGGCGGCGTCGGGGTCTTCACCAGCCCGACCCCCCTCCTTCTCCACTCCAACACGATGACCGGGAACGGGCAGATCATCACCAACTACGCCCTCAACCTCCGCTCCAACAGTGCCACCAACATCTTCGACGCCTACAACACCGGATTGCTGAGCGCAGGCCAGCTGATTTCAGGTTCCAGCATGACCAAGGTGAGCGACGCGAACCTGCCCAACCTCACCTCCGCGGCCTCCACGACCTCCCTCTGGGACCCGGATAACAAGCTGAGCCAATCCAAGAAGGCCACCCTGGGCGTCGAGCACGAATACGCGAACAACCTCGTGCTCGGGGCCAGCCTCACCTTTGTCCGCTACGAGAACCTCCAGCGCTTCGAGAACATCAACCTGGGCCAGGTGGGGGGATCTGCCTACAACGACGGGTACGCCCCGGGCGGCAACTGGTTGTGGAACGGCACCCGTCCCAACACCGCCACCATCCGGGGTCGCCGGGTGGACTTCAACAAGGGTTCCGTGACTCCCTTCAATCCCCCCGGCGGCTTCAGCGACGTCTACCTCGTGAAGTCGGACGGATGGGGGCACTACCGGGGCATCAGCTTCAGCGCCCGGAAGTCCTGGAACGAGAAGACCGGCTTCTTCGCCAATGTGACCTATGCCCGGGCGCAGGACACCGGCTCCTTCGAGCGGGGAACCTACACGTCCGCCTCCAGCGATTTCACGAGCGAGCTGGGCGCCTCCTTGACCCCCGATCCCCAGAGCCCGGCCTCCAACTACGGTTACGGGGACAGTGATCGCCGCATCGTCGCGAACCTGGTGGCCTATTTCCCCGTCGCCTGGGGTGTGAACGCGTCGGTGAGGGGTCTGTTCCAGACGGGACTCCCCTACTCCGTGTACGACGCCGCGGACGTCAACAAGGATGGAATGGCGAACCACTTCTGGGCCGGCCACAACCGGAACGACCAGCGACAGCCGAGCTACACCCAGATCGACCTCCGGTTCAGCCGGGCCTTCAAGGTCCACAAGAAGGTCCAGGTGGAGGGCATCCTGGACATTTACAACCTGTTCAACAAAGCCGACTTCACGATCCCATCGGCCAACTTCAAGTACACGACTTCCTCCGGGGCCCTCAATGCGGCCTTCGGTCAACTCGCCTCGGTGAACAAGGACCGTACCCGGGAAGTCCAGGTCGGCCTCAGGGTTAAATTCTGAAGCTCTGATCCTCCGCAGCCATGGAAAGGGCCCCGCGAGCGCGGGGCCCTTTCCATGCCTGCCTCCGTCTCCCGTCCTGGGGCTCGGCGCGGGGGGGTGGCCCTTCGGAACGGCGGCGGGGGGGCCCCTTGGGGAGCTTCCGCGGTCCCCCCGGAAGGAAGCCTCCGGTCAGGCCCGGAACCTCGAGACCAGGGCGTTGAGGTTGTCGGCGAGGTGGCTCAGTTCCTCGACCGTGCGCGTGGTTTCCCGGATGGTGGCGGCCATCTGTTCGGTGGCGGCCGCATTCTGTTCGGCGATGCCGGTCAGGGTGCTCATGGCGTCCACCACGCTTCCGGAGTCCTGGCTCTGGGACTGGCTCTGGGTGCCGATGGCCTTCATCCGCTGGGCGCTGGCGGAGATCGCCTCCTGGATGCTCTGAAGCGCCTGGCCCGCGGTGTTCACCATCCGGCTCCCGTCCTCGATGCTCTTGTCCGAGGTCTTGATGAGGGCCGTGATCTCCTTGGCGGCCTGGGCGCTGCGCTCCGCCAGTTTCCGGACCTCCTCCGCCACCACCGCAAACCCCTTGCCGTGTTCCCCGGCCTTGGCGGCCTCGATGGCGGCGTTGAGGGAGAGCAGGTTCGTCTGGTTGGCGATCTCCGTGATGACCGTGAGGATGTTCCCGATCTGTTTGCTGTTCTGGTTGATGGCCTGCATGCCGGAGATGGCCGCGTCCACGGCGGACCCGCCGGTGGCCCCGGCCTCCTGGGCCCGGTCGAAGACCTGGAGGGCCTCCTGGACCGTCCCGTTGATCACCTTGGACCCCTTGGCGATGGCTCCGACGCTGCTCGTCGCCTGGCTCACTTTCCCCTTCTGCTGCTCGGCGCTGCTGGCGATGGCGTCCGCCGTGGAGGCCATCTCGCTCATCCCGGCGCTCATCTGGAGGGATCCGGAGGCGATGTTGGTGGAGATGCCCATCACCTGCTGGACGATGCTCTGGATGTTCTCAATGAAACGGTTGAAGTGGGTGGAAAGTTCGGCAATCTCGTCATTCCCCTTGACCTCCAGCCGTGCCGTCAGATCTCCCTGACCCTCGGAGATGTCTCTCATCCGCCTCGAGATGGCCGCCATGGGGGCCACGATGGCGTTCGCGAGCAGGTAGGCCCCGGCCCCCCCCATGGCCAGCATGACCAGCCCCAGGCCCCCCATGAGGAGGAAGCCCCGGACCTTGTCGCTGCCAAGTCGCTCGTCATTCATTGCGATCAGGACGAAGGATTTCTTGGAGGGATCCTCGACCCCGGCGGCCACCACCTGGAATCCCTTCGCCCCCCAGTGGGTGGTGTCTCCGGTCTTCTTGATGCTCTCCACCCTCTTCCCGAGCCCTTCCGCCAGGGTCCCGGCGTCCACGCTCTCGGCGCTCTTGTCCTTCCGCTGGGCGATGATCCTGAGGTTTCCGGAGCTTTCCAGGACCACCGCCGCCGCCAGGCTGACATCCTTGTCTCCGGCCAGGAGCTGGTCCAGGGTCTTTTCGATGGCGGGGACGTCCTCGAACTGGACCAGGGGGGCCAGGGTCTGCTGGAGCAGCGTGGCGAGGCTGGAACCCTTGGCCCGAAGCGCGTCCATGCCCGAACTGCTGAGCTTCCATCCGCTGACCAGGACGGCGCTGAGGGACAGGACCGCGGTGAGCCCCAGGATGGAGTACATGAGCTTCTTGCGGATGTTGAGGGAATCCCAGAAAGCGGACATGCGCCCCCCTGTGAGGTAGGTCTGGCCTCCTCATCGGGGGCCGGGGAGGGAGGCATGATTTCTGGCCTAGGCCCCCAGGGGCCCGGGGCGTTCCCCGAAAAAGGCCGTTCCCACCCGCACCTGGTCGCTGCCCCACCGGATGGCCTCCTCCAGGTCTCCACTCATGCCCATGCTGAGTTTCAGGGGACGGCCCAGCCGTTGTTCCCATTCCCTGCGGAGAGCCCCCAGCTGCGCGAAGGCTTCGGGTCGATCAGGAGGGGGGATGGCCATGAATCCAACCAGGGGCGTTCGGGGGTCCGCCGACAGGGACTGAAGAACCGGGAGGATCCCCTCGGGGGAGCACCCCCCCACCTTGGTGGCCTCCTGCCACAGGTCCACCTGGATCCAGAGGGGCCGGACCAGCGCCAGCTCCTCGGCGAGGCTCAGGATCCGCCCCCCCAGTTCGGGGCGGTCCAGGGTCATGATCTCCCGGAAGTTCTCCAGGGCCGGCCGGGCCTTGTTCCGCTGGAGGGGTCCGATGAGAACGAAGGCGGCCCCGGGGAGGGCCTGGGCCTTCCGGGTCCCCTCCTGGACGTAGTTCTCTCCAAACCGGGTGAAACCGAGGTCCATGGCCTCCCTCAGGAGAGCCACGGGCTGCCGCTTGGAGACCGGGAGGAGCTCCACTCCCTCGGGGTTCCGCCCCGCCCTCTCGCAGGCGACCGCGATGCGGCGCTGCAGGGTGGCGATTCGAGCGGCAAGCCCTTCCATAGGCAACCATTCTCCCCGAGGTTGAACCTGCAGGCCTGACCGGGCCCCGCCAGGTTCCGGGAGGATCAGGGGATGAAGACGATCCGCTGGCAGGATTCACAGATCATGGGCCCCCCGTTCCGCCGGAGTTCAGACAGGAAGGGGACCCTCAATTTGACCTGGCAGCCCGTGCAGGTGGAGCCCTGGATGGGGACCACGGCCCGGCCCTGCCGGGTCTGGAGGAGGCGCTGGAAGCGGACAAGGTCTCCCGCGGTCATGGAGGATTCCAGCTCCTTCCTCCGCAGGAGCAGCCGCTCCCGCCCCACCACCTGGTTTTCATGCTCGGAAAGGAATACCTGGTGAAGCTCCTGGAAGCGGGCCTGGGTCTCCTCGGAGCGGCTCCTCAGCGACGCTAGGCTCACCTCCAGTTCCGCACACCTCGCGACCGCATCCTTGAGCGGCCTCGCCACCGCGGCCTTCTGGCGCTCCCGGTCATCCAGGTCCCGGATCGCGGCGGCGTACTGGACCTTCTGGGTGGCGGCCTTCATGGCCTTCCGGGCCACTTCTTCCGCCCTCTGGGCCTCCTCCAGCTGCTGTTCCAATTCCTTCCGCTTCTCGCGTAAATCCACCAGCTGTTTTTCGGTTTCCTGGAGCTGCCGGGTCAGGGACTTTCCTTCCTGGTCCAGGGACGCGAGGTCCGGCGGGAAGGCGCTGAGGTCGCGATCGATGGTCCGGAGGTGGTCATGGGTGGCTTGCAGTTCCTGGAGAATCTCGAGAAGGCTCATGGTCCAAGCCTAGGCCGATATTGGACCAAATGGAACGGTGGGCTCGGTTATTGCATATTTTGAATTTCAAAAAAATATTTTTTAAAAAATTTTATAATACTTAACTAAAATTTTGCTTCTCTCGGCCGAATTTGGCTTGACTATGGGAGGGGAATCGGTAAACTAGCACTCGTCTCGTGAGAGTGCTAACACACTCCGCACATTTGAACAGGAGGCCCCACATGGCGATCAAACCCCTCTATGACCGCGTGGTTCTCAAGCGGATGGATCCGGCTGAGACCGTCAAGGGCGGCATCATCATCCCCGACACCGCGAAGGAAAAGCCCATGGAGGCCCTGGTGGTGGCCGCGGGCGAAGGCAAGTTCGACGACAACGGCAAGCGGGTGCCGATGTCCGTCAAGGCCGGGGACAAGGTGCTCATCGGCAAGTACAGCGGGACCGAAGTCAAGATCGACGGCGAAGACCACGTGATCGTCCGTGAAGACGAGATCCTGGCGATCGTTCAGTAAACCGGCAACCAGGAAGGAGACACTGACATGGCCAAGACCATCACCTATTCCGAGGACGCCCGTCACGCCATTCTGCGGGGCGTGAACAAGCTGGCGGACGCCGTCCAGGTCACCCTGGGCCCCAAGGGCCGCAATGTCCTCATCGAGAAGAAGTTCGGCTCCCCCCTGATGACGAAGGACGGCGTCACGGTGGCCAAGGAGATCGAGCTGAAGGACAAGACCGAGAACATCGGCGCTCAGCTGGTCCGGGAGGTTGCCTCCAAGACCTCCGACGTGGCCGGGGACGGCACCACCACCGCCACCGTTCTGGCCCGCGCCATTTACAAGGAAGGCATCAAGGCGGTCGTGAGCGGCGCCAACACGATGGAGATCAAGCGCGGAATCGACCTCGCGGTCGAGGAGGTCGTGAAGCTCATCGACGAGATCAAGAAGCCCGTGGAAGGGAACGCCATCGCCCAGGTGGGGACCATCTCCGCCAACGGGGACGAGGAGATCGGGAAGATCATCGCCGAGGCCATGGGCAAGGTCGGCAAGGACGGGGTCATCACCGTGGAAGAGGCCAAGGGTCGGGAAACCACCCTGGACGTGGTCGAAGGCATGCAGTTCGACCGCGGGTACCTCAGCCCCTACTTCGTGACCAACCCCGACCAGATGAAGGTTGAGCTCGAGAACCCCTACATCCTGGCCTACGAGAAGAAGATCTCCAACATGCGCGACCTCCTGCCCCTTCTGGAGCAGGTGGTGAACAGCCGCCGCCCCCTCCTCCTCATCGCCGAGGACGTGGACGGCGAGGCCCTCGCCACCCTGGTGGTCAACAAGATCCGGGGCACCATCCAGGTGGCCGCGGTGAAGGCTCCCGGGTTCGGGGACCGCCGGAAGGCCATGCTCGAGGACATCGCCACCCTGACCGGCGGCAAGGCCATCACCGAGGACCTGGGCCTCAAGCTCGAGAACCTCACCCTCACCGACCTGGGCACCGCCAAGAAGGTGACCATCGACAAGGAGAACACCACCCTCGTCGAGGGCGCGGGCAAGACCGAAGCCATCCAGGGCCGGGTCAAGCAGATCCGGGCCCAGATCGAGACCTCCACCAGCGACTACGACAAGGAGAAGCTGCAGGAGCGCCTGGCCAAGCTTGTGGGCGGGGTCGCGGTGATCAAGGTCGGGGCCGCCTCCGAGACCGAGATGAAGGAGAAGAAGGCCCGCGTCGAGGATGCCATGCACGCGACCAAGGCCGCCGTCGAGGACGGCATCGTGGCCGGCGGGGGCGTGGCCCTCATCCGCGCCCTTCCGAAGCTGGAGGCCATGAAGCTCAGCGGCGACCAGGCCACGGGCGTGACCATCGTGAAGAAGTCCCTCATGGAGCCCGCCAGGCAGATCGCCAACAATGCCGGCGTCGAGGGCTCGGTGGTGGTGAACCGCATCGCCTCCGAGAAGGGCAACTTCGGATTCAACGCCGCCACGGGCGAGTACGGGGACATGGTCAGCTTCGGGGTCATCGACCCTGCCAAGGTGGCCAAGAGCGCCCTGCGCAACGCCTCCTCCGTGGCCTCCATGATGCTGACCACCGAAGCCATCATCGTGGAGATCCCCGAGCCCAAGCCCGCCGCCCCGGCGGGGGGCCCCGGCGGCATGGGCATGGACGACATGTACTGACACCTTCCGGTGGTCCAGGCGGCTGTGCCGCCGGGACCACCCGGTTGCCCGCGCAAAGGCCCGGCGAAGCCGGGCCTTTGCCTTGCCCCCAGGCTCGGGAGCGCCGCCCCGGGCTTTGCCCCGGGGGGGTCCTACTCCGGGAGCCGCCGCTCGATTCGCTGGATGCTGCGGGCTCGTTTCCCTTCGGTCTCCACCAGGACCGCGTGCAATTGGAGGTCACCCTCCGCCACTTCCCACCGACCGCGCCCGGCCTTGAGGAACCGGTCCAGGCTGACCTCCTTCCGCATCCCGATGACCCCCGCATAGGGTCCGGTCATGCCGACGTCCGTCACGAAGGCGGTGCCCCCGGGGAGCACCCGGGCATCCAGGGTCGGCACGTGGCGATGGGTTCCCAGGACCGCCGCGACGCGCCCGTCCAGATGCCATCCCATCGCCTGGGCCTCGCTGGTGGCCTCGGCATGGATGTCCACGATGACCAGGTCAGCCCGCTCCCTCGCCAGGAGGGCGTCGGCGGTCCTGAAGGGATCGTCCGCAGGCTGCATGAACACCCGCCCGATGAGATCCAGCACCAGCACCTCTTGGCCCGAGGGGGTGTGGAGCTTCACGTGGCCCCGGCCCGGCGTGCCCGGCGGGAAGTTGGCGGGGCGCAGGAGGCGCTCCTCCCTTTCGAAATAGGGTTCGCACCCCTTGGCGTCGAAGGCGTGGTTTCCGGTGGTGATGACGTCCACTCCCAGGTCCTCGAACCAGGCCTTGGCGATCCCTTCAGTGATGCCGTGGCCATGGGCGGCGTTCTCCCCGTTCACCACCACGAAGTCCAGGCCCAGCTCCCGCCGGAGCGGGGGGAGGTGAGCCTCCAGGAGCCTCCGGCCAGGCTCGCCAACCACATCGCCGACGAAGAGGATGCGCATCGGACCAGGGTACGCGAAGAGGGGCGGCCGTGGCCGCCCCTCCCGGTGGTCCCTGAATTCCTCTAGAAGGAGACCCGGGCCCCCAGCTGGATCTGCCGTGCCGCGCCCAGCCAGACATAGGACTGGTCGAGCTTCGGAGCCGCATCGGTGCTGCCGCTGTTCACCCGGTTGGAGGTGTAGGAGTCCTGGCGGTTGAACAGGTTGAAGACGTCCATGGAGAGCGTCAACTTGGCCCGCTTCATCAGCTTGAAGTCCCGGCGAAGGCCGAGGTCCACGAAGGAATTGGAGCCGGCCCGCTGGGTGTTCCGGCCCGTGTCCACGCCGTTGACGAAGAAGCGGTCGTTGCCGGTGTTCTTGTCCCCGTTCATGTCCTTGCTGTACATCAGGGTGTAGGGGGTCCCGGTCTGGTACCGGAAGGAAGCCGAGATGAGGAGACCGGAATTCTCCTTGTCCAGGTAGGAGAGGTATCCGGTGAGCACCTGGCGGCGGTCCGTGTCGGCGTAGCCCCACTGGTTCCCCAGCAGGTCCTTGTCCTGGATGGAGACGCCGGAGTAGTTCCGCTCGTTGGAGTCGGTGTCCTTGTTGATGGCGTAGGTGAAGAAGACCTGCGCGTTGAGGTTGCTCCCCTCCTTCTGGTACTTCAGGCTCGCCGTGTACGCGTGGTAGGTGCTGGTGGCGTCACTGTAATACACCCCCATGACCCCGTAGGTGGCGTTGGGCCGCGTGGAGGGGTACATCAGCCGGCCGTAGGAACCCATCGTGGGAGTTCCCAGGTTGGCATCGGCCGTCCGCTCCAATTGGTTGCCCTTGGCGTAGGTGGCCGAGAACCCCAGGACCAGGTCCTGGAAGAAGGGGCGCTCGAACCCGATGTTGGCCCGGTCGGTGTAGGGGTTCTTGAAATCGGGGCTGAACGTCCAGATGTTGAAGCCGGTGAAGGATACTCCGGTGGGAAGGGAGGCGATCCAGTAGGGCTTGGAGGCGTTGAAGGCGCTCCCGATGGGGATCCCGTAGGTGGCCGCCTCGCTGGGCTGGAAGTCCTTGGATCCCGTCCGGACGCCGTTCGCCGCATAGGCCTGATAGAAGAACACGGCCGGGGTGGTGCTCACGTAGCGGCCCGCGCTCCCGCGGACCACGGTCCGGCCCTGGTCGAAGGCCGGGGTCCAGGTGAAGGAGAGGCGCGGGGAGGTCTGGCTGTCGCTCGGAATCTTCCCCGCGATGGGCATGGGGGAGGCCAGGGGATTGGCGAAGTCCAGGATCGGATAGTCCGGATTCTCCTGCTTGTCCAGCCGGAACCCGAGCCCCACCTTCAAGGTGTCGGTGACGCGCCAGTCCGCCTGGATGAAGGCGGCCAGTTGCTTGTAGCTGGTGCTGAAGAGGCCGGCCTGCTGGACGGGAGCGCTGAGGCCGAAGTTCTGTCGGTAGTAGGTCCAGTTGCCGGTCCGGAAGTTGGCCAGGGAGCTGAAGCTGTAGGCCCCCTGCCAGTTCCCGGCGAAGAACTCGGAGACGTCGATGGCGTTGTAGTCGATGCCGGCCTTCACCTGGAGGAGGGGCGTCACGTAGCTCAGGTTGTCCTGGAACTGGGTGCGCTTGGTGCTGTAGGTCCGGTCGAAGGGATAGGCGCCGTAATACCCCACGTTGCTGATGCTCACCTGGGGCGTGCTGGCGAAGGTGGAGCGGGGCATGTCGTCCTTGGTCATGGCGACCCGGAACTCGTTGAGCCAGCTGGAACCCAACACCCAGTTCCACTGGAAGACGTAGGCGTCCGTGGTGACGTCGTCGGAGGCAAGGTTCTCGGAGGAGGCCATGCTGCTGGCGCCGGTGACACCGGTGAATTTCGAATGGTTGACCCGGAACTGGAAGGCGTGGTCAGGGGTGGGGTTCCAGTCCATGCGGAGGAAGATCACGTCGGAGTCGAGCTTGTTGGAGTAGCTCCCCCCCTTGCTGATCAGGACGGCGTCGTTGGGGTAGGTCGCGGGGTCCAGGGTGACGGGGTTGGACCCGCCCCAGACCTGGTTGATGGGCTCCTTCCGGCGCTGGGCGTCGTAGGCGATGAAGTAGAAGAGCTTGTCCTTCACGATGGGTCCGCCCACCGAGAATCCGAACTGGACCTGCTTGAAATCGCCCACGGGGTAGCTCGAGGTGCTGCCGCTGGGCTGGGTGAAGGTGGGGCCGTTCTCGACGAAGAGCTTGGGGCGCGTGTAGACGAAGAAGCCCCCACCGAAGTCGTTGGTGCCGCTCTTGGTGATGGCGTTCACGTAGCCTCCGCCCATGCGGCCGAATTCCGCGCTGGCGCCATCGGTGATCACCTGGTACTCGCGGATGGCCTCGATGGAGATCGTGAAGGGAGTCTTGCCTTCGGCGGCCCCGATGGCGCCCCCGAAGAAGGGCTCGTTGTTGTCCCCGCCGTCGATGTTGATGGAGGTGTTCACGCCCCGCTGGCCCGCAATGGCGAGGTTGCCGCGGTTGCCCTCCACCACCACCTGGGGTGCCAAGGTGGCGAGGTTCGTGAAGGAGCGGTTGAAGACCGGCAGGTTGGTGAGGGCGTCCGGGGAGACCAGCACCGCGGCGCTGGCGCGCTCCGAGTCCACCTGGGAGACCGAGGCGACCACTTCCACGGTGGCGCCCGTTTCCAGGGCGAGCTTGACGTTGAGTGGCGCCGCGTCGCCCAGGTTGAGGTTCACCCGGATGTTGGTGGCCGTCTGGAACCCGGCCTTGGAGACGGTCACGGCGTAGGGCCCCACCGGGAGGGCGATGGCGACGTAGCGGCCGCCGTTGTCCGTGGAAAGGGTCCGGACAAAGCCGGTTTCCGTGTTCCGGACCACCACCGTGGCCCCTGGGATGGCCTCTCCCGACTTCCCGGTGACCAGTCCGGAGAGCTGGGCGCTCACGCCCTGGGCCATGACCGGGGCCGAGGCAACCAGAAGGGCTGCGAGAGCGGGGAATGCGAATCTTCCGTTAGGCATGGACGTCCCTCCGAGGCCAAAGACTACCGATAACACACCTATAAACCAAGCCACGAATCGTGAGGTAACCTCCGAACCCCTGGGGGCATCTACACTAACAACAGCCTTCCCAGAGGCTTGGTCCCGGCCCGCCCCCTGGGGATGTGATCGCCGGCGCAGCTGGGACCCCTCTCACCCATCCACAGAGGCCATTCATGCCATTTTCCGCCACCTTGCTCGGCGCCCTGCTGGCCGCCCCGGTCCTGGTGGCCCAGGGCGCGTCCATCCTTCCGCTGCAGGAGGTCCGGGTGGGAATGAAGGGCCAGGGCCGGACCGTCTTCAAGGGCGGGAAGATCGAGCGCTTCGATTTCGAGGTCCTGGGGGTCTCCCGCAACATGATGGGACCCGGCCGGGGACTCATCCTCATCAAGGCCAGCGGCGGCCCCCTCGCCGAGTCCGGCATCGCGAAGGGGATGAGCGGCTCACCCTGCTACATCGACGGGAAGCTCGTGGGGGCCCTCAGCATCGGATTTCCCTTCGAGAAGGAACCCATCGGGGGCATCACTCCCATCCAGGACATGCTGGAGCAGCTCAAGGAGATCCCCGACACCCCGGCCCTGAAGACCCCCCTGATCATTCCGAAGCTCGATCCCCCCAAGGTGTTGAAGAGCGCCCTCCTGGGCCGGATGATCCCCTTCAACGAACTCGCCGGGATCCAGGGGGGCGAGGAGGCCTCCACCGCCCTCCTGCCGGTTTCGGGCAGCGAGTTCCTCCCCGAGGCCAGGGCCTTCTTCCAGGGCATGCCCTTCGCCTGGAGCGCCAGCTCGGCCGCCGGAGGCTCGCAAGGAGGGGAGGCGAGTCCCGTGGAGCCTGGGGGAATGGCCACCGCCATGCTCATCCAGGGAGACCTGGAGCTTGGCGCCAGCGGCACCATCACCACGCAGGACCAGAACCGCGTCACCCTCTTCGGCCATCCCCTCGCCAACCAGGGAGCGGTGGACCTTCCCCTGTGGTCGGCCACGGTGGCCACGGTGGTTCCCGGGTACAACGAATCCTTCAAGCTGGCCCTCCCGGTCGCCCCCATCGGCGCCCTCAGGCTGGATCGCAGTTCGGGTGTGGCCGGCGTGCTGGGCGCCACCGCCCGGACGGTTCCCCTCCGCCTGGGGGTGAACCTGGGCGGGAAACGCACCCTCAATTTCCGCTTCGACCTCATCGACCACCCCACCATCACCCCCGCCTTCGCCGCAGGGGTCCTGGTCCAGACCCTGAGCACCCACGTCCGCGGGCTGGGGCTTCAGAGCCTCTCGCTCCAGGGCAACATCAAGGTGGCCAACCACCCCGCGCTCCAGATCGAGAACGTCATCGCCGACATCAGCGCCCAGCGGTTGGGACAGTACGTGGGCGCCTTCCTCCAGGGCCTGATGCTCAATCCCTTCGAACGCCCTCAGATCGAGGGGATTTCCCTCAACGTGAAGGCCGAGGAACGCCTGGATTTCACCTTCGTCGCCGGCGTGAGGACCCTCAAGGCCAGGGTGAAGCGCGGAGAGGTCCTCCCGGTGGTGGTGACCCTCCAGAACATGCAGGGCGTGCGCGAATTCGCCACCTTCAACGTGGGCATCGCCGCCTCCGCCCAGCCGGGGAAGGCCACCCTCCTCGTGGGGGATGGCCTCAGCCTCATCGCCGCGGACCCGGACGAGCGCGCCATCGAGGTGAGCAGCCTGGGGGACGTGGTCCGTCTCCTGAACGGGGCCCTCAAGAACAACCACGCCTATGCCCTCCTGGTCCAGAGCCAGGCGGGCGCGGGCCTGCGCGGGGCGCGCATCGAGGGGGTCCCGCCGACCGTCACGAACCTCCTGCTGGGCGACGGGGACACCAGCGCCAACAGGATCCAGCGAAGGATCGTGGGCCGGTCGGTCCTGCCCCTGGAGCGAGAAGTCCGGGGCCTGGTCCAGCTGGAGCTCGAGATCGAATGACCCTGCCGACGCGGAACCCCTGGATCTGACTGGAGTCCTGATGCCCATGCCCCTTCGATTCCTCCTTTCCCTGCTGGCCGCCGGGGTCCTGGGCGCCCAGACCCAGACCGCGACCTTCGCCGGCTTCAACGACTGGCTCGGCTCCGAATTGCGGGGAGTCCGCGTCAGCGCCGAAGGGCGCCTCCAGCTGGCTCCGGCCCTCCGGCGGGTGGCCCAGCTCCCGGAAGGGGTGGTCTGGTCGGCGGTCCCCGACGGTGGGGGCGGCCTCTACCTTTCCGCCGGGGTGGACGGGAAGCTCTTCCGGTACTCCGGGGGTCAGGTGCGCCCCCTGGCCCAGGTGAAGGGCGGCATCGTCTTCGCCATGGCTCGGATCGGGCAGGACCTTGTGGTCGCCCCGAGCGGTGAAGGAAAACTGTTCCGGGTCACCCCGGCCGGCGACGTGAAGCCCTTCGCCGACATCGAAGCCCGCCTGGTGTGGGCCATGGCCGCCGTCGGGAACGAGCTGGTGGTGGCCGGAGGGGGCGACAAGGGCGCCGCCCTCCTCCTGGCCCGGGAAGGCAGCAGCCGGAAGCTTGCGGAGATCCCCGAGGAGACGGCCTTCACGGCCTTGGCCGGGGACGGGCAGGGGGGGTGGTACCTGGGCACCCATGGACGGGGGCTGGTGGTCCACTAGTCCCAGGATCGCCTGGACACGCTGCTGGGCACGCCCTTCGAGGAGGTGCGGGCCCTGGCCTTCGTGGACGGCCAGCTCTACGTGGGGGCCAGCTCGGGCGTGTCCAACCGCCTTTCCTCGGGGCGCCTGGAACGGCGGGAAGGCTACCTTTCCGAACCGGGCTCCTCCGCCAAGGGGGCGGTGATCCGCCTGGACCGGGACCGGGTGCCCGAGACCCTCTGGCAGAGCACCCAGAGCCTGGTGTACGCCCTGCTCCCCTGGAAGGGACAGCTCCTGGTGGGCACCGGGAACCGGTCCCGGATCTTCTCCGTTCCCCAGGGCCACACCCGGGACGGCGAGGCCTTCTCGGTGATCCAGGACCTGGGCACCGCCCAGGCCACGGCCATCCTGCCCCTGGGCTCCGAAGTCCTCATCGTGGGTTCGAATCCCGCAGAGCTCCACCTCCTCAGCGAATCCCAGGCCACCGAGGGCACCCTGGAGAGCCGCGTCCTGAAAGGCGCCCCCCTGGCCGACTGGGGCCGGGCCTACCTGGATGCCGATACCCCGACGGGCACCGGCGTGGACCTCCAGATGCGCGTGGGCTCCACGGAGAGCCCGGACAGCTCCTGGTCCCCCTGGGGCCCTCCCCTTCGAAGCGGAGAGCGCCCCAACCTCAAACCGGCCCGTTTCGCCCAGTTCCGCCTTCGCCTCACCAGCAGCCGGGGAGGCGCGACGCCCACGGTGGAGGGCGTGCGGCTCCACTGGGCGAACCGCAACCTGGCCCCCCAGTGGGAGAACATCGAGGTCATGCCGCCGGGCCTGGTGATCACCCGGACGGGCCCCCCGGAGGACATCGGCGTGGAGCGGGTGCCCTTCGAGACCCAGAAGCTCATCCCCGCCCTGGGGTACCAGGGCAGCGAGAAGCGGAGTTTCCGGCGGGGGGCCCAGGCCTTCGTCTTCAAGGTCGCCGACCCCAACGGGGACCAGTTGAACTTCGGGATCCGACTCATCCCCGAGCGAGGGAACCCCATCGAACTGGAAAAGGTCTGGCGCGAGAAGTTCTTCACCTTTGACACCCTGCCCGTGCCCGACGGCCGGTACCGGCTCGAGGTGACCGCGTCCGACGCCCCCAGCCAGCCCTTCAACGGGTTCCTCACCAGCGTGTGGCGGACCCCCCCCTTCACCGTGGACCACACCCCGCCGGTCCTGTCGGAGCTTTCCGCGACCCCTGAGGGCGAAAACCTCAGGATCCGCTTCCAGGCCAGGGACGAAACCTCGATCCTCAAGGAGGCCATGGTGAGCTGCGACGGGGACGCCTGGCTCCAAATCCAGCCCGAGGACCGGGTCTTCGACAGCCACACGGAGCGCTTCGAGATCCTCGTCCCGCGCGTCCGGATCCGGGGCGACCGGGTCCTGGTGCGGGTCGTGGACACCCACAACAACGAACAGAGCGCCGTGGTCCAGATCGGCGACGGAAAGAAGCGCTGAGGCCCGCGCTCCCCGAAGGGAGTACCATGGGCCTGTGGATCAGGGCGTCGCTGTTTGACAACAGGCAGAGGAAAGTCCGGACTCCGCAGAGCGCTGAGCCTGGTAACGCCAGGGCGGGGCGACCCGACGGAAAGTGCAACAGAGAGCAGACCGCCGATGGGCCTTCGGGCCACAGGCAAGGGTGAAAGGGTGGGGTAAGAGCCCACCGCCGGACTGGAGACAGGACGGGCATGGCAAACCCCTCAGGGAGCAAGACCAAATAGGCCGGCGTGTCCCCTCGGGGATGAGGATTGGCTCGATCGAGCCGGCGGGTAGGTCGCAGGAGGTGGGCGGCGACGTCCATCCCAGAGGAATGACGCCCTCCTTGGGTAACCAAGAAGACAGAATCCGGCTTACCGATCCACCCAAGGCCCCCGCAAGGGGGCTTTGGCCCCTCACGACCAGACCTCGGGTGACGACAGACGGGGCCATGCGCTGCCGTTGCCACGTGATGCTCAGGTCGGCGGGGGCCCCGCAATGGACGCTGCAACGCAGCGCCCATTGCGACCCGCCTGACCTTCGCGAATCCGGCTTACCGATCCACCTTCGGCCCCCTCCGGGGGGCCGGAGTTCGTCCCGGAGCGCGACCCTCAATCCGCGGCGAACCGCACCTGGTCCACGTGGGCCACGATCACCACGTTGGCCGGGCAGTCCTTCAGGCCCACCACGTCGTCCACCGCGCCCCCGTTCTTGGCGACGAGGACCTGGTCCCCCACGCCTGAATTCACGCCGTCCAGGGCCACCAGGGTGCGCGGGCCGAGGCCGCCGCCCGGAAGCAGTTCCTTCACCAGCAGGAGCTTCCGCCCTTCGAAGAACCCGTGCTTTTCGGAGGCAACCACCGGGGCGATCACGCGGGCGAGGATCACGGGGCCTACTCCGCCGAGTCCACCAGGCCCACCACGCAGGCGTCGATGGCGCCGTAGCCGTCGGGCAGGGCCTTGGGGGCCTCCCGGGCATCCACGAAGAGCACCCGGTCCCCCGGGCGGGCCGAAACCAGGTCCACCGCGATGAAAAGCTCCCCGAGAGGGCGGTCCGCCTCGTCCACCGCCTGGAGGAGGGGGAGCTTCCGGCCGCGCAGCTGCTCCAGCTTCCGGCTCGCCACCACGTGGCCTCGGACCCGGGCGAGCTGCATCTCAGTCGTCTCCGAGGACGCTGGAGAGGCTGGCGTGGGGTCGCGGGATGATCTCCCGCTGGAGGTAGCTTCCTTCGCCCAGCTGTCGTTCCGCGGCCTCCACCGCCGCCGACACCTCGTGCAGGGGGCCCGTCAGCGTGAAGAACCCCTTGCCCCCCAGGTCCAGGTCAAAGGTCAACTCGATGAGGCGGACCGCGGCCGTCTTCAGGGCGGCGTCCGCGGCCTGGATGAGCCCCGCCAGGCTGTGCAGCTCCACCACGCCCACGGCGTCCAGGCTCCCCGCGAGCCGCCCCTTCCGGAACAGCGCCTCCACCACCTGGGGATGGATGCGGGGGATGAAGGTCCAGCCGATGATGAAGGGATCCCCCGCGGCCCGGGCGGCGGCCAGGGCCTCCTCCAGGTCCGCTTCCAGCCCGGTCACCAGGATCAGGAATTTGCCGCTGCCCAGGGGTTCGGCCCGCAGCAGGCGGACCCTGGCCTTCTTGAGCATGGCGTCGCAGACCAGGATCCCCTTCGGGACGCTCGACAGCTCCACGACCCCCAGGGTGGGAATCGCGGCGGCGGGAGGGGTCGGGGGCATGGAGGATCCAGGGGATGGGGCCAGGAAACACGCTAAGTACACCATGGGAACACAGTTGAAAATTCTTCACCCGCTTTTCTTCGTGGCCCCGTCCCCCTTCGTGGTGAACTCCCTGTCCTACACGATCCTGAAGTGATCCTTCAGCACGCAGCGCCTGCGGCGGGTGAAGGTGAGGGCGTTGGTGAGCCCCTCCCCCGTCGGGCTGGCGATGGTGAAGGAGGTGGGGCCCGATCCCTCGAAGCCCAGGCCGTTGAAGTTGGGACCGTTCTTGATGAAGATCGAGCAGTCCATGGCCACGGCCATCTCGTGAAGGTGGTCGATGTTCTTGGAGTACATGCTGGCGGTGTGCCGGAAGCCGTGCTCGGCCTGGCGGGCCAGGGCGATGGCCTCGTGGACGTCCTTGGCCCGGGTGAAGCCGATGACGGGCATCAGCAGTTCGGCCTGCACGAAGGGGTGCTGGAAGGGCACGTCCGCGAAGACCAGGCGCGGCGCGCCGCTGGTGGGGATCCCCGCCGCGCGCAGGATCACGGCCGCATCCTTGCCCACGAAGGCCTTGTGGGGATGGAAGCCCTCCACCACCAGCTTCTCCACGGCCGCGATTTCCTTCCCCTTGAGCTCGTAGGCCCCCGCCAGCGCCAGGGCCTGCTTGAGGCGGTCCGCGATGGCCTCCACCGCGATGACCTCCTTCTCGCAGGTGCAGACCACGTTGTTGTCGAAGGAGGCGCCGGCCACGATCCCCCGCGCGGCCTGCTCCAGGTCCGCCGTCTCGTCCACCACCACGGGGGGGTTGCCCGGGCCGGCGGCGATCACCTTCTTGCCCGCCGCGAAGGCCGCCTGGACCACGGCGGGGCCCCCGGTCACCACCACCAGCCGCGTGCCCTTGGCCTCCATGAGCTCCTTCGCGCTCTCGATGGTGGGTTCCGCGGTGCAGCAGATCAGGTCCGGGGGCGCCCCCTCCGCCACCAGGAGGCGGTTGATGAGGTCCACCGTGAACGCCGTGGTGCGCTTGGCGGCGGGGTGGGCGTTGAAGACCACCGCGTTCCCGCCGCTGATCATGCCGATCCCGTTGTTGATGACCGTTTCGCTGGGGTTCGTGCAGGGCGTGATGGAGCCGATCACGCCGTAGGGCGCCAGCTCCTCGAGGCAGAGCCCGTGCTGCCCGGACACCGCCTTGGCCTCCAGGATTTCGGGTCCGGGGGTCTTGTCGATCACCAGGAGGTTCTTCAGGACCTTGTCCTCCACCCGGCCCATGCCCGTCTCTTCCACCGCCAGCCGGGCCAGGTCTTCCGCCCGGGGCCGGAGGCCCTCCCGGAGCCGCTGGATGATGCGGATCCGCCGTTCCAGCCCGATGGCCCGGAAGGCGTGGAAGGCCGCCTCAGCCGCCGCCAGGGCCCGGGGCACGTCCGGGAACACCCCCGCCTGGCCCGCGGGGGCGGGGATTCCTGCGCCGGCCCCGGGCGCCGCTTCCAGCTCCCGCAGCACCCGCTCCGCGATCCGGGCGACCATGGCGCGATCAATCTCCACCGTATCCCCTGGATGCCTTTCCCGCTGGGTTCGGCGACGGGCGCCCCCGAGGCCCAAGTCGAAAATCGAGAATCAACAAGCTGAAACGGGGGGTCACGCCCCGGCCTTGGAATAGACTTCGGTCCCGTCCGCCACCACCGTGTCCAGGATCCCGATGATGACGGCGTCCACGGGCTTGCCCTCGGTGGAGGGCGTCATGCGGGCGGAACTGCCCTGGGTGAGGATGACCCACTCGCCCGGCCCCGCTCCCACCGCGTCGGAAGCCACCAGGGCGTTGCCCTTGGCCTGCCCCTGGGGGTCCACCGGCTGCACCAGGAGCAGCTTGTGCCCCGTGATGCCCTCGGCCTTGTGGCTCGCGACGACCTCGCCGACCACCTTGGCGATCAACATGGGGAGGCCGCCTCCCTAGGCGCTCTCGCCGCCCCGGCCCAGGGGAAGAGCGTGGTCCACGTTCTCGTGAGGGCGCGGAATGACGTGAACGCTGACGATCTCGCCCACCTTCTGGGCGGCCAGGGAGCCGGCCTCCACGGCGGCCTTCACGGCGGCCACGTCCCCCCGGATCACGGCGGTGACGTAGCCTCCGCCGATCTTTTCGTAGCCCACCAGCTCCACCCGCGCGGCCTTCACCATCGCGTCGCTGGCCTCCACCATGGCCACGAACCCTGTGGTTTCGATCATTCCCAGCGCTTCACTCATGCGGTCCTCCGGAACGGGCTTGGGGTCTGGAATGGCGAGGTCCCCAGGCTAGCACGGAGCGGCGCCGGGCACGGAAGGGCCGGGGGCGGGGCCCCCGGCCCGGGTCGGAAAGGCTCCTACTTGGTGTAATAGCCGAAGAAAATGGCCCGCCGGACCTCGTGGTTCCCCGCCGCCATGACCGGGAAGGTGAAGGTGAAGCCCGGGGGAACGACCACCCCGGCGGTGAAGCTCACGTGGATGGACTCCTGGCCGGGCGTGGTCAGGGTGGGTCGGACCCGGGTGGGGAAGATCCACCCGTCCCCCGCCACGTTCTGGATGATCGGGCTGAACAGGGGGGCGGAGGGGGAGGCTGCCTTGCAGAAGAGGGTGAATTCCGCGTCGGTGATGACGAAGGTCTCCTTCTTGGGCGTGGCCGGCAGGTAGACCTCCCCCGTGAAACTGGTGGCCACGTCGAAGCGCTTTTCGGTCCACTGCTTGGTGATGGTGCCGGCGCCGTCATCGAAGTAGTTCACCTGGATGCTGGCGAAGTCCTTGATGGGAACGCTGGGGAGGTGGCTGGCCTGGGCCTGGAGCAGCACGCCGGAGCCGAGGCCCAGGCAGAGGGTGAGAAGGGTGGAACGCAGCATGGTCTCTCCTTGAGAATTATTCTCAAAGTTTGAAGACCAGGTAAGAAATGCGCAACTGAAAAAGGACGATTTTTTTCCAGTCGTCCTCAACGAGAGCCTGGTTCTGCTGGCCCATGGAGGATCCATGGGGGGGCCCAAGGGCGGCCGGGCCAGCCGGGGGGCCCTACTTCGGGGGGTCCCCCGCTCCAGGCGGACCTTCCTGCAACAAGGCGTTGATCTCCTGGACCAGCATCCCCTCGCCGTAGCCGGACCAGCGCACGGCCAGGCGGCCCTCCCGGTCCAGGACGAGGGTGGTGGGGTAGCTTCGGACCTCGGAGCCGAGGTTGGTGCTGACGCCGTTCCGCCCCGTCTGGGGACGGAAGTACCGGAACCCTTCCAGGGCTTTCCTGTTCTTGGCCATGAACTGATAGACCCCCTGGGGCCAGAGTTCGTCGTCGAGGTTGCAGGGAATCACCACCAGGCTGCCCTTCTCCTGCCCCTGCTTCTGGAGGAAGTGCAGTTCCGGAAGGGATTTCCGGCAGGGGGGGCACCAGATGGTCCAGAAGTCCACCACCACCACCTTGCCCTTGAAGTCGGCGACCAGGCACTTCTTCCGGTCGTTGTCCACGAAGCCCATCATTCCCATGTCGGGGCGCTTTCCGCGCGGGAAGCGCTCGACCTCCCCTCCGACGGCCAGGGAGCAGCTGAGAATCGCGGGGAGAAAAAGGGTTCGCATCGGGGATCCTTCGCGTGGGGTGGACGGCGGGAGCCGGGCCGGGCCCGCGGGGGCCCTCCCGGGGAGGGCCCCTACCGGTCCTTGTAGGGCCTGCCCTGGATCGCCTGGATGGCGCCCATGGCGGCCTCCATGGCGCTGTCGATCTCGCTCTCGGGCCCCGACATCATCAGGCGCCCCACCGCCCCGAAGGAGCGCAGGTCGATCAGGGAGACCCGGGCCGCCTTCTCGGCCTCGTTGGCCGCCAGGACCGCGTAGGCCGCCGGGTCGCACTCGAAGAGGAAGAGGCTCTCCCCGGGGAGGATCATGTGCCCGTAGCGGTTGCGGTTGATGATCTGGGCGTGCATCGGCTCCACAGACCGGATCACCTCCGCGGTGGCCACGTAGGGCGTCAGGCGGTCCTGTTCCGTGAGGCCGAAGTGCCCGATGGCCGCCTCGCCGGCGCTCCGCACGTCCCCCTTGTCGTAGGCGTGCACCTCCAGCATCCCGAAGGTGCGCTCCACCACCTGGGCCGCGGGCTGCACCTGGGCGGCCTTGAGGGCGATGTCGGTCATCTTGTTGATGGCGATGCCCGGGGCCACCTCGATGTAGAGCGCCGCCTGCTCCTTCACCGGCGGGAAGCCCCGGGCCCCGAGCCCGGTGAACGCCGCCAGCTGGGGCTGGAGCGAATCAATGAAGACGTAGGCGCGGAGCGTGATGTCGGGCATGGAACACCAGGAGGAAAGGAAATACTTTCACCACGAAAAGCACGAAAAGGCACGAAAAAGGATCCAGTGGGACCCGGTCAGAGGATGATCCGTTCGATCTGGGCCCGGGGGTGGGACCCGAAATTAACCAGGAGGCCGAGTCTCAGGCCGGTGGCCTTGAGGTAGTGCAGAACCTGGGCCCGATGCTCAGGGGACAATGCTTTCGCGGCCTTGAGTTCGAGGAGGATTGTACCGAAGCAGACCAGGTCCGGGCGATAGGTCTGACTCAAGTGGAGCCCCTTGAAGGTCAGGGCGAGGAGGGGTTGGCGCTCGAAGGGGACGCCACGCACCGCCAACTCGCGTTCCAGACACTCCTGATAGACCGCTTCCAGAAAACCGGAACCCATCTCCTTGTACACCTCGAACACGGCCCCCTGGATCGCGAAGCACTCTTCCTTGAACATCAGTTTTTCGTGCATGTTCGTGGGTTTCGTGGTTGAAGGATTTATTCGATTTTCCTTTCAGTAACCTTTGCCACCGGCCGTCCCCGTCACGATGGCGATGCCGGAGCTGGTGCCGATGCGGGTGGCCCCGGCGGCGATCATCTTCAGGGCGTCCTCCCGGGAGCGCACCCCGCCGGACGCCTTCACGCCCATGCGGGGGCCCACCGTCCTCCGCATGAGGGCGATGTCCTCCACCGTGGCGGCGCTGCCCTTGGCGAAGCCCGTGGCGGTCTTCACGAAGGTGGCGCCGGCCTTCTTGGCCAGCTGGCAGGCCAGGACCTTCTGCTCGTCCGTGAGGAGGCCCGTCTCCAGGATCACCTTGGTGACCTTGCCCCGGGCCGCCTGCACCACCGCCCGGATGTCCTTCTCCACGGCCGCCGAGTCCCCGGATTTGAGGGCGCCGATGTTCACCACCATGTCGATCTCCTCGGCCCCGTTGGCGATGGCCTCCCGGGTCTCGTAGGCCTTGGAGCGGCTGTCCATGGCCCCCAGGGGGAAGCCCACCACGCAGCAGACCCGCACCCCCGAGCCCCTCAGCAGGTCGCGGCAGCGGGAGACCCAGGAGGTGTTCACGCAGACCGACCAGAACTTGTGCTCCCGGGCCTCCCGGCAGAGCGTGGCCACCTCCTCCTCGGTGGCGTCGGGGCGGAGCAGGGTGTGGTCGATGAGGGCGGCCAGGTCCCGCCCGGCAGGGGCGGTCGCCTCCCCCCGGGGCCCGGGGGCCTTGGCCCCCAGCTCCTTCAGGACCTCCTTCGTGACCAGCTCCACCAGCTTCTTCTCGTCCACAGGGGCTCCGAATACCTTTCACCGCCAAGACGCCAAGGGCGCCAAGGCCGCCAAGAATAGCAGCACCTCATCCTTCGCCCTGGGGGCGGATCGAGCACCCCTCTCCCTCCCGGGCGTCCTGGCGTCTTGGCGGCGATGCATGTCCCTATCCGTCCATCTCAATCTTGTCCACCCGGCGCTGGTGGCGCCCCCCTTCGAAGGGGGTCTCCAGCCAGGTCCGGACCATCTGTTCCACCACCTCCGGGGGGTTGGCGGAGGCCCCCAGGGTGAGCACGTTGGCGTCGTTGTGCTGCCGGGAGTTGAGGACGGTCTTCAGGTCGTGGCAGAGGGCGGCGCGGACGCCCTTCACCTTGTTGCACACCATGGAGGAGCCGATGCCCGCCCCGTCGATCATGATGCCCGCCTGGCAGGACCCGTCCTGCACGGCCAGGGCCACGGCCCGGGCGAAATCGGGGTAGTCGCAGGCCTCGGGGCTGTGGGTGCCCACGTCGTGGAGGTCGTACCCCTGGGCGGCGAGGAAGGCGGCCAGCCTCGCCTTGAGGGCGAAGCCGCCGTGGTCCGACCCCAGGGCGACGCGCCGGGATCCCGGCCGGCGGGCGAGCACCTCGCGCACCACCTCCGCCACCAGGGCCTGGATGTCTGAGGACTCCAAAGGTCGCTCCCGAAACGGATCCCATTATCCTTCAAAGCGCCGGGGTTCCGCGGGCCTTTGCGGAACCTTGGGGCGAGGGGGCCCGAACCCCTCCCCCGTGGGCGGTGCCCCAGGCGCGATCCCGGGGGCGGGGGTGGGCCTCCGCGCCCCCTTTCTTTCCGGGCCAAGGGCCGGTCCGCCCGGGGCTGGCCGTAGAATGGGAGCATCATGAGATCTTCCAGGAAACCGGGTGGCGGTCAGGAGGTGGGCCCTGCAGGGTGCCGCCCCTCGGGGGGCGCTCCGGGGGATGGCTCCTGCGGCTCCCCGTCTTTCAGCGCGGAGCGGCGCCGGCTGGTGGCGGCCCTGGCCCTGTCGCCCTTCCTGGGCGCCCTGGGAGGGTGCGGTTCCTCCGGAGGGGGGACCACCCCTCCCCCACCGCCGCCGGCGCCCACGCGCACCTGGCGCATGGGATTCTTCACCCTGCCCCCCCGTCCCACGGTGGACACCGTCCTGCACATGGTGGATGAGTGGAAGGGCAGGGCGGACCTGGTGGCCATCCACGACGAGCTGCCCTGGAAGGACCTGCTTTCCGGGATGAGCGCCGACGCGATCCTGGATCGGGACAAGGTCCAGCTCGTGAACCTGCTCAAGGGCAAGGGGCTGAAGTTGTACTTCATGGCCGACCTCACCGACGGCCTTTCCCGGGGGGAGGACGCGCCCCAGCTCCGCGACCTCGGCCGAAGCATCGCGGAACCGGCGGTCCAGCGCGTCTACCGCGACTACGTGCTGGCGGTCTCCCGGAAGCTGGCGCCGGATCAATTGGGCCTCGCGGCCGAGACCAACCTGACCCGGGCGATCGGGCCGCCCGCCCTGTACGCCGCGGAAGTGCAGGCGGCCAACGCCGCGGCGGCGGACCTCCGGGCGGCCGGGCCGACCCCGACCCTCCTGATCAGCGTCCAGGTCGAGACGGCCTGGGGAAAGCTACCCGCCCGCCCCGCCTTCGCGGGGATCGCCGAGGACCTGCGGGACTTCCCCTTCGCCCAGATGCTGGGACTCTCGTCCTATCCCTACTTCGCGTTCTCCCAGCCCGAGGACCTTCCTGCGGACTATTACAGCCGGGTGCTGCAGGGCAGCCCCCTTCCGGCCATGGTCACCGAAGGGGGCTGGCCCACCGCCACCCAGGGCACCATCCAGTCCTCCCCCGAAAAGCAGACGAGGTACCTGGAGGTCCAGGCGAGGCTCCTGGACAGCATCCACGCCCGCGGAGTGGTCCAACTGATCTACGCGGACCTCGACCTGTCCGCCTGGCCCCAGCCGATCCCCCCCTCCCTGCCCCTCTTCGCCTCCCTGGGAATCGTGGATCCCCAATTCCAGCCCAAGGCGGGCCTGCGGACATGGGAATCGCTGTTCGCCCGGGCGTGGAGCGGATGAAGGGCAGGGAGGGACCGGGAACGGACCCCCAAGCGGGCGCGGCGGATCTGCGCCCCGCTCCCCATGGGGCGGGAATGCATCGGCCAGGGCCGGGATGACCTCGAGGAACGCGGCCGGGACCGCGTCCTTTCCAGCCTCGCCCCAGGCGCTGCCAGGCCCGGAATGCGAGGGATCCCCTTGGGTCCACCTGTTCTATAGGCTCAATGATTCCATGTATTTATCAATGTACTTCTCAGGCGGAGCTGCTGGACGCTGATTCCCCGAATAATCGTGAAAGTTGTTGCTGTTCCTCGGGAGAGTAGCGCACGACGCCCACGGGAATTTGCCTGTCTACGGATTCATGAAGGAAGGCTGCTTGCTCTGGCAAGAAACCACCGCACAGTTCGATCAATTGGATGCCCTGCCGAACCAACGCTTGCGCAACCTGAACGGCCTGCTCCAAAGACGACACGCAGACAACCGTAGTCGAGAAAGCCGGTGAAGGGATGAAGGCCCGATGAAGGACTGGATCATAGCCTGGCCCGATGACGATCATGGCGAATTGGGTGAGCGTCATGGTGTCGCCTTGCGATGGAAGCCCACCACTCCGCCGTGCGCCGGAGGGTGGTTGGGGACGAGAAATCGGGAGCAAGGATGCGAGATTGGAAGACCGTAGCGCCTGGGCCCGAATTGTGCGCGCAGTGAGGCTGCGCCTGCGCTTTGAAGGGTCAGAGGTTCAGAAACCATTTGGCTTTGCCATGTGGGGCGCTTGATCAATTCAGCCATTCGTCATGGCCGAATCAAACCGAGGTGTGGGACGGAGCGGGGCTTGGCCGGTTTCCCACCAATGCTTTGCATCCCCCGAGGCGACATCCAGATCAAGATGCAGCTTCCTTGCGCCCTGAAGACATACCAATACAGGGGAAATCCGGCCAGGAACCGAGAGGTCGAAGAGGTCCATGGAAAGAAAGCGCGCCTTCGCCTCAGCTTCAATGGCCGTTCTCGCATCGTGCCGAAACTGCACCGCAGTCTCCGAAATCCATAGGAATCCGGTTCCTCGAGGGATCATCACCTCGTCACAGGGGCAGGAATTCAAAGAGCAAAAGCCATCAGCATCTGGCCTAGGAACCTCCATGTACCCTTCATAGGAAGCCTTCTCCTCCGTCGAGGACTCGACGAACGAAAAATGGATTGGGATGCCCAGACGTTCAGCACGCTTGCGTCGTCTTTCCCTTTCTCGAGCGCGATCGTCGCTCAGCCTCTTTTGGTGAGACTCCCGCATCTCCAATTGAACCTGTTCCAGACGCTCCTTGGCAGCGAGCCGCACGACTGGAGCCTCTGCATTTCTGCCCAGCTTATCAAGGAGTCCAGCATCGTTTTCCCCGAGCCGCTCGATAAACTGGGTGGCGACGCGAGGCAAGGGCTCTTTTTGCGAAAGAAGGAGTTCGGTAAATCGATCTCGCGCCGCCAGCGGTACTTCCCAAGGCCAATACGTGACCATCGCACCTGGAAGTACAGGATCGGAAAAGGCAATTTGAAAAAGGTCTTCAATATTCTTTAATTTTTTTATGCGCCGGACTTGCTCCTCCGAGGACCGAACTCCGTACCGCAGCCAGGTGAGAGCGAAAAAACCCATCGGAATGCTCCTGTTTTTACAATGATCAGTTGGAATACGGTCCTAAAAAAAGCCCAAGGATGACAACAGGAAAAAAGACCATGGGAACCTAACGATGGAAGCCAACCTTTTCCGCCGTCACCGGGGCGAGGAGCGGAGTCGAGGAAGCGGGTGGTTGAGAGAGAACGGAAGCCAATGCAGGCGTGGCCCGGGTTGAGCAAGGGGTTAGGCATTTTGGCCAGAAGGGCTGGGACGATTCTCTGTCCCTTCACCAGGGGTTATAAACAGCATTCGGCAGGCTCCTTTCATTTTGGCCGTATGCCAAGTTCCCTTCGGAACCTTGATGGTGGAACCTGGTCGGACAAATGGAATGATTTGTTCGATCCCATCAATAAGCAGGTGAATGGAACATTCACCGGAGAGAAGGTACAAGAGTTCGTCACCCTTGGGGTGAACCTCCCATGTTGGCCAGTCCTCGTTGAATGAGTATTCAGAAACGAGCAGGCAGGATCGGAATCCATGAAAATTCAAGTCGAGGTCTGCATAGAGGGTGGGGGTGACCGGCGCTTCAGTGCAAATAAGGTCTGGATCGAAGACCATGAATGTTGATGTGAGATCAATGGGTTCCACCATGCCACCCCCCTCAGAATTTAAGAATGCCTAACGGTTGAAGCCATCCTCCCCAGCCGCGGGCCGGACGCGGGACAGGGGCAAGGAAGCATGAGCAAGAAAAAGCATGGTCGATCCGAGCGGCCGGGCCAGGGCTGAACGCTGGGTCGGCTGATGATGAGAAGCTAATGGGTTACAAGCTTGATCGCACCAATTCCCAGCAAAGCCTCAAACATGTTGGCCGCGCCACCATGTTCGATGATTTTCCCATCAACGATCCGGTCCAAATTCACCGCGATGATTTCGACCTGTTTCCCGGTCGGAAGCATGCCCAACCACACCCCCGAGTGAGTGCCGCGTCCTGTAACCCGAGTGGCGACCCAATCGCCTTCAGCGATTTGGTGTTCGACCGTGAGGTGAAGGTCGGAGAAAGTCTGGCGTACTCCGAGGACATGAGCCCTCATTGAATCGAGTCCGACCGAATGCCCGGCTGGATCATTCGCCTCCCGGCAGTCGGGAGAAACAAGCTCAGGGAGGAGGTCCACATTCCCCGTGTTGACGACCTCCTCAAGGAGTCTTCGGGCAACAAGTTTGTTCTGCTCAAGAGACATTTTTGCCTCCGACGAACTGGGGCCCCTAACGATGGAAGCTAACCGGCCCAGCCGCAGGCCGGACGGCTAACAGAGACGGGGAGACACGAACAGGAATGAGCATGGGCGATCCGAGCGGCTGGGCCCGAGTTGAATGCTGGGTTAGGCGAAACCGACGAGTTCACTGTTGACAACAGTAACCGAACCATTTCCAGCTGAAAAACGCCGAAGGATCCAGTTGTGGTGGGAAATGATTTGCTCCGCACTTAGGCCATCGTGTGGGAATGTGGAGTGCGCGTCACTCACAAGCTGTACGGTGTAGCCAAGCGAGGCAGCCCGCCTGCATGTGGTGTCAATGCAGTAATCGGTTTGTAGCCCAGCAATCACGAGATGCGTGATACCACGCTTTCGTAATTCGTCATCAAGTCGAGTATGGAGGAAAGAATCGCAAAAAGGCTTTGTGATCAGAAGATCGTCTGGCTTCGATTGCATTCGTGGGTGCAGGGACCTATGGGGTTCAACACGGAGATCTGTCACAAACGCAACAAGAACCGAATTCTTTCGTGCGAATTCGACCAACTTCTCAATCCTGTCTATTAAGTCGTTTGAATTCCACGGGCCCTCATCGATGAGGCTGATTTGCATGTCCACCACAAGTAGGGCCGTTTTCATTTGCACCTTCGACATGTATGGGCTGGAGCCTCACGAACCAAGGGAACCGGCCCAGACGCAGACCGGACGATGGAAGGGGACGGGAAATCCGGAGCGATCACGGGAGCCGTGAAGATGGTTGCGGATGGGCCCGGGTTGAACGCCATGGTAGGCAGCACAGATGGGCGCGATGGAAATTTACACAATGCCGACGAGAAGGCCCAGGGCGTAGCCGGAAAAGTAGAGAATGGCCGGGTTTCGGTAACAGCTGTCCCAGCCAGCCTGGTGCCAGATGTAGAGGCCGAGAAGTGGGAAGGGGATGAACAGGAGCAGGAGGGCCCATGTCAAATCCTCTCGTTGCCATACCTCCCACGCGAACCAAAGGTGACCAGCCATGGTCAGGATCGAGATGAGAATGGCAAGGCCGTGCATGTTGGGACCTCTTGATCGCGTTGCCCCAAGATGCACTGCAGTGGGGTCGCACGAGTTGCCCCGATGCTGAGGAGGAAAATGGGAAGGGTGAGCGGGAGAATTCAGAAGCTAGATGGTGCCGCCTAACGATGGAAGGTATCCGGCCCGGCCGCAGGCCGGAGGCGGAGAAAAGACGGGGAAGCATGGACAAGAGGGACCATGGCAGACCGTAGCGGATGGGCCCGGGTTGAACGCCTGGTGAGGCCAACATGGACGTGAACCCGGAGGAATGCGCATGGTTAAAATAGGTCATGGTTTGAATCGGATTTGTTGGCGGCAATTCTCAAGATTCTACCGTCGGGATCGGTGATGTTAAACATTACCAGTCCAGTCGTGGTGATGATCTCGCCAGGTTTGCCACCCGAAGCCAGGATGCGATGACGTTCAGCGATGACGTTTCGAACCTCGAAATAGAACATCCCTAGGCCAATTGAACGACGTTGGTAATCATTTGTGGCTTTGTGAAGTCCAATTTTTTGGTTGGCTGCCTTGAAACCCGCATAAATTGGTGCAAGGTTCCCAGGTGGTGTTTGTACATAGCAATTTAAGTTGTAATCCCAGTAGCCTAGAAATTCAAAACCGAGAACATCACGATAGAATTGGGTCATCCGCCCAACGTCATCGGTATAAAACGTGAGGATCGTTCTTCCGGTAAATTTTGAAAACGTTTCATTTGAGGTGATGTGAGATGCAACTGGATCGTGATGGGATCCAGGGATTCGATGACAGGCCGTGATCAGCCCAATGAGCAGAAAAAGAACGGTGAGAACAGCTTTCATGTGAACCAGCCTGGCAATAGCAGCGTGTGGAGATACCTTTGGCCTAACGGTGGAAGTCAACCGGCCCAGCCTGCGCCGAGGCAATGAGCGGAGCCGAGAAAGCGAGAAGCTGAAAGAGAGCGGAAGGCAATGCAGGCGGGGTCCGAGTGGAGCTAAGGGTTGGAGGCCCACGCAGGAATTTTATCGCTGACGATCCATGGGGTTCTCTCGGACAGTCTGCTGCCCGAGCTGTGGGCGAGACCAATGAGGATTCCCTCGGGGCCCCGGAGGTAGCAGAGCCGGTAAGTGTTTTCATAATTGACAACTTCATCGACCAACGTCGCACCGAGCTTGCTGAGCCGGGCGAGGGTGTCATCGAGGTCTTCAACCGTGAACATGACGCGCTGGTATCCCAGTGAGTTCACTGGAGCTGTGCGGTGATCGGATTCGATGGGAGGAGCGTCGAAGCGTGAGAGTTCGATGCGGCTGTGGCCGTCCGGGGTGCGCAACATGGCGATCTCGACACGCTGGCCGCGCACTCCGGTCACTCGGCCGGCCCATTCATCGTGGATGGGCATGCGCCCTTCGAGGGTCAGACCGAGTTCAGTGAAAAAACGAATTGCGGCATCGATGTCCTTGACTACGATCCCGACGTTGTCCATACGCTTTACTTTCAAGGTGTCTCCCTGGTGTCCAATGGGCGTCGGGGCGGGCTTTGTTTTGGGGGGCTGGATGGGTGCACAGCCGGAAGCGAGTATGACCAGCAGAATGGCATGTACATTCTTCACGTGCACTCCTGATGGCTGGCGCCTGACGACGGGAGATAACCGGCGTGGCCGAAGCGGGGCGGCGAGAGGAGACGAGAATTCCAGAATGACAGTGGGTGGAGCGGCTCACAGAGGCAACGCCCGGGTTGGACGATTGGTGAGGCCGCTGGTTAAGAATGTTGAATTTGAATAGGATGATGGCGCTGCAACGGTTTGCAATAGGCTACGAAAGCAGTGCCAGGGAAGGTTGATTCAGAAGATTGTAATCGCTGGATTTGTGGTCCGCTAAGTCTTGCCGCACGAAAGACAGAGCACAAACCATGTGGCATGCCTCTCGCGGTGCTTGGATAGGCAGCCACATTCAAGTCAAGTTCGACGCAGAGGGAATCTCGTTCCTGTAGAGCTTTGGGGTCCATACCTGACAGTTCCGAGAGATCAATCTCCGCACGGATTTCAGCCGGAACCCACGAAGGAATAGCATCTGGATTAGCGCATGGCCTTGGTTCCATGGGGCCGGTCTCACGTAGAGCTAACGGGCGCTGCGAGGGTTTATCGCGCAGCGTCCAGCGACTGAAGGGAGCGAGGTGGAGCGCCATGTCATGTGACGTTTCTTCATCCAAGCAGCTGGGACAATCTGTATTTGACCATTTCAACGACAAGTTCCTCGGGGATAGGTTTGTTTAATGGGAATTGAATTGATCCTTTGGCGAATTTGTACTCCGCAAGGCGATCAGAGAAAGCATCGATTACTGACGGAGAGGGATAGAAGCCGACATGTTTTGAGAAGCCAGCAATCATGATTTGTTGGTCGCGCTTCCCGTCCTTGACTAAGGCAAAGGCCGGTATCTTGTAATTCATGAGTTCTGAAACGTTTGGCGCTGCACACCAAATACAGAGCCGCAGCTTTTCAAGTGCCTTCTGGGTTTCAGGTGGAAGATTTGAGATGTATTCATCTACCTCTTTCGATTTTTTCCCTTGCTCACTCATCAAAGCCTCCTAGCGAAGGGTTCGAGTCACAAAACGACAAAAGTTAACCGGCCCAGCCGCAAGCCGGACGCGGAACAGAGACGAGGAAGATGTATCAAGAGAAAGAGCGGAAAACACAGGCGGCTGGGCCCGGGTTGAACGCATGGCTAGGGCCGGAACATTGTCCAATTGCTTGCCCCCCCAAAAGTCTTGAACCCGGCAAATGCGAAGAAAAAGCCGGGAATGACAAAACGTGAACGACCGAAGCCGCCACCAATTGTTGGGTATTCAAGCTGAATCCAAAGTAACCCAATCCCAATGAGGGTGGCCGCTATTGTTGAGCCCCAGTCGGTGATTAATAATATTCGATCGGTAGCTTTGGTGTTGGTAGGTGATTCCATAAAAAGGGGGGCTAAGAAAACAAGTAGGCCCAGAGCTACACCAAGAATGAAAAGAACCCCGGGAACGGTTTTTAAGAGTGGAATCCAGATGTCCATGGGAGCCCTAACGATCGAAGCTAACCGGCCCTACCGCCGAACGGATGCAAAATGGGGACAAGAATTCGAGATGCATGGGGGAGTTGGAGGATGGTGGCGGTAGGGTCCGGGTTGAGCGCAGGGTTAGGCTGAAGCAGAATTGAAACACTATATTAAATTGAATCTATTCTAGATCTGGCGTGGTAATTTCTTCTGTGTCTGGACTGTATACCAGATTTGTGGATACACAGGTGTCTGGGTCCAGCACCCACCTGTCAATATTCTCATACCCTAGACAGGGTCTGCCGTGGATGTGAACCGTTCCCGTTGTCCGGTCTGGCCAAAAAATGCCCAGAGGTGCGGTGCTCATAAATTGATACACCTTGATAATTTGAGGTGACCCACCTATGGTTTCTGAATGTGTCGTGTCCCTAAGCATATCTCGCACTATTTCAAATGGCTCCATATCAAGGCTTCTGAAATTGTCTTTTGTATTTAATTTTTCCAATAGTAATTTTCTTGCCAATGGGGCTTGATCACCTGCAAAAGCAACTAATCCCATCTTGGCAGAGCGTGATAGTCGTTCGGATTTGCTGAGCACAATTCGCTTTGCCTGTGGTGAAAATCTAACCCATTCAGGTGGAGCTGCCACAAAAGATTGTTCACTATCTCGATATTTTAAGGTCCAAAATCGGAAACATTTTTGAGCCCAAGAATATCCACCAAAAATGAAGTCGGCTTCAGGAGCCTCCGGTTGCTTTGCGGATGCCCTTGGTGAAGTCCGCAGAAATGATGCCATGCTGTTAAATATTTTGATGGCGTGTTTTTTTAGGGGTGCAATATCAACTGCTCGATTACGACTAGGTGAATATGAATCAATAGCCAAACCGAGCTGTGCCATCATTGGAAACGCATGACCTGTAAATCCAGCAAAACTAATTGCGCAGTCAGTTCTTGGAAGCATTAATATCTTTGGACACGCATCAAAGATACGCCCGTCTCCACTGAGGCGACTATCTGACACAAATATTAGCTCCTCGCAATCTTTCAGTTGGCGAATCCATGCAATGGCTATTGTCATAATTAATCCTATTCCTGTGAAAGAAGCCTAACGAACGAAGCTAACCGGCGCTGCCGAGGCGGCGCGGTGGTTGGTGACGAGAAATCTGGAAAGATCAGCGAGGACGCGGACTCGCAGAGGCAGCGTCCGGGTTGAGCGCAGGGTTAGGGCGATCATCAGTCTATCCACCTGTGGGCACCACAGGCTCTGCAGCGAAGGCTGAATAGGACTTTCCAAACCACAGCGCTGTATATCAATAAAGATGGGTTTTGATCCATGAAGGGTTGACCGCATTTTGGACAGCGAACAAGCTGGAGTCTGCGCAGGAACACTGCATATAGCGAAAATGTTGTTATCGCAATTATACAAACCATGATAGTCATATATTGTGTTTCACTAAAGCAGGCGGCTGTAGTTGGGATTGAGACAAATAAAAAAATAAAGGCTATTACTGCATTGCGTTTCCGTTTGCTGAAATCGGACCAGTCAACTGAACTTGGTTTCGATTCGGTCATGCGGGAGCCCTAACGGAAAAAGTTAACCGGCCCAGCCGCAGGCCGGACGATGAGACGGGACGGGAAATCTGAAGCGATCATTGGAGCCTGGGAGATAGTCGCGGCTGGGTCCGAGTTGAACGACGGGTTAGGAGCTCTGGCCAAAATTAAAGGCCCCAATGGTGCCCCAATCATGGGTTTCAGGATTCTTTATGTTCCACGCAAATTGGCCAGAATAAAATAATATTAAAACAAAAAAATGATATTTTTTAAAGAACGAGTCAAGACTGATCTCATTGCCAGGCCTGGCCCTTAGAATGGAAGCGTGTGCGGTCCTGTTTCGGATTCGCCTAAAATCGGCACCAAAGGTTTCGGGCACTAATACCTGGAAAAGGGGTAAATTCCTTGGATCATCAATAATTCCATTTTCAATAAGGATACTTTTTATTTTGAGCTGCTTTTGAGCTTCTTTGGTAAGAATTTGATCGAGTTCATCATGTTTTATGTTTTTGGTATCCCACCTATCTCTTTTGATACATCCAACATAGAATTCGTACAGATGATGCAGAAACGAAGAGTAGGCATCATGAATTTTAACCTTGATTAGAGCGTTATTGGGATTAATAAATACCTCGGTTCCATATTTTAAAAATGCCGCGAAGCTCTCATTACAGAGTTTCATTTCATGAACAAGTGTGGCAACCAATGCTTGGTCAGTTTCGTCATTGAATTCAAATTTCATTCAGTCCCTCGAGTGTTGGTGCTCCTAACGAACCAAGTTAACCGGCCCAGCCGCAGACCGGATGATGAGGGGAGACGTGAAATCTGAAATGTGCATGGGAGATTGGCAGATCGTAGCGGCTGGGTCCGAGTTGAACGCCTGGTTAGGGCGCGCGATGGAAATTAGTCCCCGATGAATTTGATGTAGGTATGAGTTTGATTGGCAGCTCGTTCCACGAGAGCCACAACTTGTTGGAGGTGATTTTGGAGTCGAGGGTTAAGGTCTCGGGCCAGTTCGCTTTGCAATTCCGCAAGCAGGACAGGGATTTGGCTCTGATTGAAAACGGTATCTCCCCAGGGCTCAATGAATCTCAGGCAAATAGAAGAAGAAGCTGAGAGCCATCGAGAGGTTGCTAGGTGAGAAAGTGACTGGCCTGGATCAAACACCTCATCCAGATGTTCAGATTTTTCATTTGTCCAGGCGACATTGATGCCCATAGAGGGAGCCCTAACGATTGGAGTTAACCGGCCCAGCCGCAGACCGGCCGCGGAACAGAGACAGGGAAGATTGAGCAAGAGAGAGCATGGCGGTCCGTAGCGGCTGGGTCCGAGTTGAACGAGTGGTTAGGGCGCGGATGGGCACATGATTGTTTTTAACGTAGTCTAAACGTCATGGTAAATTTGAAAACGACTGGTTCAGCTTTACCTTTAATTATTGCTGGGTGAAAGAGCCATTGCATAATGTAATTTTCAGCTGTTGATTTCAATTGGGGGGGACCTGAAATTGCTCGGGCAGAAATAGGGACACCATTGCTATTGATTTTAACCAACAATATGATATCGCCAGTAATTTGAGCAATTTTTGCCATTGCTGGGTATGGGGGCGGATCTGGTTGATTTTTTATTTTAATATATTTTTGAGGGACTTCGTATAAATTGTTATCTGATAAAATCAGCTGGGAATCCGGGATTGAATTAGGGGCAGATTCTGGTGAAGCACAGCTAATCATAAAAAAAATTGTAATTAATGTTTGAATTTGGAATCGCATGTGAGTCCTTTGGGTAGCCCTAACGATTGGAGTTAACCGGCCCAGCCGCAGACCGGAAGCAGAACAGAGACGAAGAAGCATGAACAAGAAAGAGCATGTTAGATCGTAGCGGCTGGGTCCGGGTTGAACGATTGGTTAGGGCGCGCCGGGAACAATGGAAATGGGAGGGAATCTTTTGATGTCAGCCTGGTTGCCGGCGCATTCCAACCTGTACATGGATTTTGAAGAAACGCCCATGAATTCTTGACCCCATGGGTCGCGGTTGGGAGTGTTCCCAGGAATGAAATTCTCCTTAACCAAAGGGGAATTATTTTCAATCATTTGATCGAAATTGGAGAATTCAGGAAATTCACCATGTTTCAATTTGAACTGTTCAAGTCCAACTGACACGGTTCGAAGGACGAATTTAGCCTTTGCGTACTTTGCTCCAGGATCCATTGGGAGGGAATGAAAGCTAAAGGTACTCAGCAAGAACAGGCCGAAAATGGCCGTGCTAACGATCAGAAGGGAATTTCGTACGGAAGGTTTCAAGGGCGGCCTAACGACCAAAGTTAACCGGCCCAGCCGCCAGCGGAGCGACGGTGAGGGACGAAAAGTAGATGTGCCGAAGCGTTGAGGGGATTGAAAAAGACATAGGCGGCTGGGTCCGAGTTGAACTAGTGGTTAGGCAGGCCCCGGACTGGAGAGGTTTTTTTTGCGAAAAATTAGTGCTAGAACTCCTGAAGCAATAAGAGTCGAAGGAAGCAAAATAATACCCAGTAAGGTTGCCACAAAGGGGAAGCCTTCAAGAAAAATATGGCCAAGGTTCATTGCATTTGGTTTGCTAAACAGCGTAGCCCCTAATTTTTCATGGAATACAACGATGAACATCCAAATCGCCGAAAGACATGCCCATAGAATCCCTGCAATTGCCTGATACCCGATGGTCCTGAAGTAGCCAAGGGCCTGGATCTTTGCCCCAAGTGCTCGACCCAAAATTGCGGCGGGGATGACAACGGGAACAACGATGGCTGAAACCACTCCAAGTCCATTCAATCGGAGTGCGGAGTTCTTTGCGGGCATCACAATCGCTACAAGGGCGACGGAGAACAAGATGATCCATAGGCCCAGGAACACACGAAGGCCGAGGTTCTTTGCCACGGCTCGGCTTGTGGTCATCGAATCCTTCATGTGTGTGGAAGCCTAACGATGGAAGTTAACCGGCCCAGCCGCAGGCCGGACGCAGAACAGAGACGGGGAAGCATGGAAAAGAAAGAGCATGGGAGATGGTAGCGGCTGGGTCCGGGTTGAACGCTGGGTTAGGCAAGATGACGATTAATTAGATTTTGATATGTAGAATGAAGCGAGAATTCGATAAAGGATGAATAGATTAGAACCAACCGTAAAAGGAATAATAATAATCATGAACATTCTAAATAGGTGGCTAGTATCCATAAGCCCAGGATGCAAAATAACCGGAGTAATGATGCCCTGGCAAATAATTAAGATAAACATGCCCCAGAATGAAAAAATCCACTTGAGGGCCTTAGGGATTGTAATCGTAATTTTTATGTCATCTTTCATGATTCCTCCATGTCCCATTCGTTGGTCCTCGAAAGAGATGCAACCAATTTCCTGTGCGATGACGCCTAACGGAAAAAGTTAACCGGCCCAGCCGCAAGCCGGACGAGGAATGGGGACGAGAAATCTCGAGCGATCACGGGAGCCTGGGAGATGATTGCGGCTGGGGCCGGGTTGAACGAGGTGTTA
>JACQZU010000014.1 GCA_016213735.1 Acidobacteriota bacterium
TCCCGGCGAAGCCGGGAGATGAAAAGGGCCGGACCCGGAAGGGAATCCCTCTCTCTCCGCCACTGAGGGGCCGCCAAGGGCGGCCCTGAAGGTTTTTGCAGAGAGAGAGGGATTCGAATCGGCAATGGCGGCCCGGTAGCACCAGGCGAGGACGCACCGCGTCCGAGCCGGTCCCCGCAGGGGAGGTGCGGGGCCAGCCAGTGCCGCGGCCTGGAGGGTCCGCGCCGGAACCTCCCGGCGAAGCCGGGAGATGAAAAGGGCCGGACCCGGAAGGGAATCCCTCTCTCTCCGCCAGTGAGGGGGCGCCAAGGGCGGCCCTGAAGGTTTTTGCGGAGAGAGGGGTTCGAAACCCGGATGGCGCGCCGGCTGACGAAGGCCCGTCCTGGGCCATCGCCCTGCGGGCCGCCTGCGAGGCAGTCGGTCCTATTCGCCAATCCTGGCGAAGGGTGAGAAAGCCGAGGACGCACCGCGTCCGAGGCGGTCACCGCCAGGAGAGGCCCGGGCGCAGGGCGCCGGGCGGCGAGGAGGGGCCGGGCCCGACCCCCCCGGAACCGCCGGAAAGCCCGGGAAACCGGAGACGAGGGGAGCCCTCCGGAAAGGTGCCGGCGCTGGCACGGGTCCCCCACCTGTCCCAAACTCTTTTCATGGAAGGGGATGGACGGAAGCCGGGCGCGCTCCTCCGCGAGGGGGAGAACCTCGATCCGTCCCGGAGTTCCCCGGGCCCCAGCCTGGAAGCGGCCTTCGAGGGGGTGAAAAAGGCCTTCCTGAAACACCATCCCGACGGGGACCTCCTGCTCCTGGAAAAGGCCTTCAAGGTGGGTAAGGAGAGCCACGGCACCCAGTTGCGGCAGAGCGGGGAGCCCTTCTTCTTCCACCCCCTGGCGGTGGCGCGCTCCCTGGCGGAGTGGCAGTTGGACGCGGTGAGCGTGGCTTGCGGGATGCTCCACGACACGGTGGAAGACACCCGCATGACCCAAGAGGAAGTGCGGAAGCAGTTCGGAGAAGAGGTCTCCGAGATCGTGGACGGCCTCACCAAGATCAGCAAGCTGGCCTTCACGGACCGCCACCTCCTCAACGCCGAAAACGTCCGCAAGCTCCTGGTCGCCATGGGCAAGGATGTGCGGGTGCTGCTGGTGAAGCTGGCCGACCGGCTGCACAACATGGAGACCCTGGACGCCATGCGCCTGGACAAGCGGCGGCGCATCGCCTGGGAGACCCTCGAGCTCTACGCTCCCCTCGCCAACCGCCTGGGCATGGGAAGCGTCCGGAGCCAGTTGGAGGACCTGAGCTTCGCCACCCTGGAGCCTGAGCGCTTCTCCGAACTGAAGGCGGCCATGGAGGCCAAGCGCCTGAAAAACCTCGGCCTCATCGCAGAGGTCCAGGCCACCCTGGATTCCGCCCTGCGGATGCATGGCATCCAGGCCAAGGTCTACGGCCGGTCCAAGCACCTCTATGGCATCTGGAAGAAAATGGGAATCCAGGCCAAGGGATTCGAGGAGATCCACGACTGGCTCGCCTACCGCATCATCTGCCCCGACCGCGCCACCTGCTACACCGCGCTGGGCCTGGTACACGCCATCTACAAGCCCATTCCGGGCCGCTTCAAGGACTACATCAGCCTCCCGAAGGACAACGGCTACCAGAGCATCCACACCTCGGTCCTCATGCCCAGTGGAGACAGCTTTGAAGTGCAGATCCGCACGCAGGACATGCACGAACATGCGGAAGGGGGCATCGCCTCGCACTGGACCTACAAGGAAGGCCGCATCGCCAACCGCCAGGAGATCAACCAGGTGGCCTTCCTGCGCCGGATGGTGGAACTTCACCAGGACGCCAAGGACAGCCGCGACCTGGTGGCGAACCTCAAGGGGGAACTTTCCTTCAGGCGCATCCAGATCTTCACCCCCAAGGGGGACCTGCGGAGCCTTCCGGAGGGGGCCACCCCGGTGGACTTCGCCTACAGCATCCACACGGAAGTGGGCCACCGGTGCATCGGGGCGAAGGTCAACGGCCGGATGGTGCCCCTGCGCCATGTCCTCCAGAACGGAGACCGGGTGGAGGTCCTCACCCGCAACGACCACAAGCCCAGCCGGGACTGGCTGGGCTTCGTCAAGAGCGCCACGGCCCGCAGCCGCATCCAGGCCTTCATCCGCGAGGAGGAACGCAAGCAGGCCACCGCCCTGGGCAAGGAGCGTCTGGAGAAGGAGGCCCGAAATTTCGGGGTCAACCTGGCCGATGAAAAAGTGGCCGAAACCCTCCAGGAGCGCCTGAAGGACCTGAAGCTGGCCTCCTGGGACGCGGCCTACGCCGCCCTGGGCTTCAGCCGCATCACCGTGCACAAGCTTCTGGAGCCCCTGGTCCCGGAATCCAGCAAGGGGAAGGGGAAGCAACCCCAGCTTGCCGACGACGCCGTCACCGTGGAGGACAACCTGGGGGTGCTCTACTACCTGGCCCTCTGCTGCAAACCCATTTTCGGGGACGAGATCGTGGGGTACATCACCCGGGGAAGGGGCATCGCGATCCACCGCGGGAACTGCCCCCAGCTCCACACCTCCAGCATGCATCCCGACCGCCGGGTCAGCGTGGCCTGGGGCCGGACCCCCAAGGGAGCCTTCGACACCGAGATCGCCCTCACCAGTGAGGACCGCCCGGGCATGGTGGCCGCCATCAGCGAGTCGGTCCAGAAGTCGGGCATCAACATGCAGCGTTTCAATGCCAGCAGCACCGAGGAGGGCACGGGGCTGTTCCACATCGCCCTCCGGGTGAAGGACCGGATCCAGCTGCTGGAACTGATGGCGGCCCTGCGGAAAGTGAGGGGCGTGCTGACCGTGGAGCGGGTTCGGGGGTCGGTGTTTGGCAAGCTCCGCTGAAGTGTGGCGTCCGCCCGCCAATGGCCCCGCCGTGCCCTGGGCCGCCGTGGAGGCCAGCCTCCGGGCTCCCCAGCGGGGCCCCAACCCCCACAAGTTGAGCCCCCGCATTCCCGAATCCACGCGGCGGGCGGCGGTGGCCGTCGTGCTCTGGGGGGATGGGGCCGGTGCGCGGAAGCTGGTCCTGGTCCAGCGGGGCCACGGCGCCCCGCGGCACGCCGGTGAATTGGCCTTTCCCGGGGGCATGGTGGAACCCGAGGACCGGGACCTCCCTCACACCGCCCGCCGCGAACTTGAGGAAGAGCTGGGCCTTCGGGAAGGGCTGTGGGAGCTGGGCTGCTACCCGGACGGCGTCGCCAAGGCCCTCACCCGCTTCACCCCGGTGTTGTTCCGGTGGGAGGTGCCCCATCCCGTCTTCCACCCGAACGAGGAGATTCACGACGTCCTCCTACTCCCCCTGGAGCCCCTGATCCGGGCCCCCTGGACCACGGAAGTCCTGGAGCGGAACGGGTTGAGTCTCGTCCTGCCCCGCCTGGAACTGCCGGAGGCACCCCTTTGGGGCGCCACCGCCTACGTCCTGAAGGCCTGGCTGGACGGACTCGCCGGAGAGCTGGTCAGGGCTTCGCGCAAGGATGACCGCCCCGGTTGAGAGGGAAGGATCCGGCCCGGGGGGTGCGAGCTCACCCGATCTTCGTCGGGGGGGGTCGGCCCTCAGGCCGGCTGGCCCGCCTTGAGGAGGGTCGAGATCGACTTGAAGGAGGGATGATCCTTGTCGCGGGCCCACTCGAAAGCCACGGATTCGTGGTTCGTCATCACTGCGCCCGCCGCGGCCATCCGCTCCAGGGCGTGACGCCGGTATTCCTCCCCCCGGCCGCTGACGGCGTCCCAGCAAACATGGACCTGCTCGCCCCCCCGGAGAAGCTCCAGGACGGTCTGCATCACGCAGACGTGGGCCTCGATTCCGGCCACCACCACCTGCCGGCGGCCGGGCGGGAGGCCCGGCCGGGCGTCGGAGAGCAGGGCGGCGAAGCCCGGGTCTCCGCAGCAACCGAAGGCCACCTTCTCCAGGAAGAACTTCCGCGTGGCCAGGGCGTCGTAGGCTGAGCGGATCCCCGGATGGGTGGGGCCGATGCCTTTGGGGTACTGCTCCGTGAGCAGCACCGGGACCGAGAAAAGGTCCGCCAGCCGGAGGAGCCTCGTGGTGCTCTCCAGCACCATGGCGGGCCGATGGACCATCTCCACCAGTTTCCCCTGGAGGTCGATGACCAGGAGGATGCTTCGCCGGGGATCAAGGATGGACATGGCCGATTCCAGGGGAAAGGGCGGGGGCCCGCCCAGGGCCAGGATACCCCCGGGGGTCCCTCCGGGGGGGCCGTGCCTCCCGCCTTCAGCCCTAAACTGGGCGGGCGAGGAGGCCCCATGGATGTCCGTCCCAACGCGGTCCACCCGGGGGTCGCCCACGTCCAGGCCATCCTCCGGAACCTGGAACAGAACACCGGAAGGGATCTGGGCTCCTAGGTGGACCTGGTGAAGAGGAGCGGGCCCCAGGAGGAAAGGGCGCGGCGCGCCTGGCTGAAGGAGCAGGGACTGGGCGGGGCCCAGGCCTGGTTCGTGGCGGAACGGAGCATGGGCAAGAGCGCCCACGCTTTCGACGACACGCCGGAAGGCTACCTGACCCTGGCGCCCCAGTACGTGGACCGGCAGTACGCGGGGCGGAAGGCCGCCCTCCGGCCGCTCTACGAGGCCCTCCTGGACCTGGCCTTCGCCCTCGGCCCCGACGTGAAGGCCTGTCCCTGCGAAACCATCGTCCCCCTCTACCGCCAGCGCGTCTTCGCCCAGATCAAGCCCGCCACGCTCTCGCGGGTGGACCTGCTCCTGGCCCTGGGGGACCCCCGGAAGGTGCAGGACCCGGAGGGCCGGCTCCTCGACACTGGGGGTTTCGCCAAGAAAGACCGCCTCACCCACCGTCTTGAGGTGAAGGCCCTGCCGGACCTGGACGCGTCGCTGAAGAAGTGGCTGAAGGCCGCCTACGAGGCCGACGCCTGATCCGCCTCAGCGCTCCAGGGCCACCTGGACGGGTGTGAGCGCCAGGGCCTTCTCCAGGTCCCGGGGGTCGAGGCCGATCAGGAAACCCCGGGAGCCGCCGTTGATCCAGATCCGCTCCAAGGCCAGGATGCTGGCCTCGGCGTAGACCGGCAGGGCCTTGCGGAGGCCAAAGGGACTGGTGCCGCCCACGAAGTAGCCCGAGTGGCGGTTCGCCACCTCGGGCCGGCAGGGACCCACGGCCCGGGCTCCGATCTGGCGGGCCAGCTCCTTGGCGCTCACCTCCCGGTCCCCATGCATGAGGATCACGAAGGGCCGCCCCCGGTCGTCCTCGAAGACCAGGGTCTTGACCACGGCGTGCTCGTCCAGCCCCAGCTCCCGGGCGGAGACCGCCGTGCCGCCATGCTCCTCGTAACGGTACAGGTGTTCCGTGAAGGGAATGCCGACCTCCCGCAGCAGGCGGGTGGCGGGAGTGCTCGGAGCCTTCGACATGAGGACATTCTGGCAGGGGCCGGCCGGGAGGAATTTTTTAATTGCATGTACAAACAAATGAGGCCATGCTTGTCCCGTGGCCGAACCCCTCCACCCCTACTGCAGATGCCTCTTCTACTCGGCGAACGCCCTGGCGCGAGGCGTCACGCGCCTGGCGGAGGAAGCGTTCGCTCCCTCCGGGCTCGCGCCCAGCCTGGCCTTCGTGCTGATGTCGGTGAACCGCCATCCAGGGATCCAGCCCAAGGAGCTGGCCCGGATCATGATGCTCCACCCCAGCACGGTCACGAGGCTGCTGGAAAAGCTGGAGGGCCGGGGGCTGCTGCGGCGCCGGTCCGAAGGGAAGGCGGTCTTCGTCCACCCCAGCGCGGCCGGCAAGAAGGTCTACCCTGCCCTCCAGGCCGCCTGGCGGCATACCTACGCCCGCTATGTGCGCGTCCTGGGGGAATCGGTGGCCCGGGACCTCACGGAAGGGACCTATTCCGCCGCCGTGGCCTTGGAAACAACCTCGGCCTGAATTCGATTTCATCCATCCAAAGGAGACACGCATGAGCAAGCCTTCCGTCGCGGTCCTCGGGTCGGGCCAGGTGGCCCAGGTGCTCGCCAGGGGCTTCAAGAAACATGGCTACCCCGTGTGCATGGGCAACCGGGACGCCGCCAAGCTGGAGGCATTTTCCAGGGAGACAGGCATCCCGGCCCACCCCAGCGCCGAAGCCGTCCGGGCGGCGGAGATCGTCGTGCTGGCGGTGAAGGGAACCGCCGCGGAGAGCGTGGTCTCCACCCTGTCGGCGCACCTCGGTGGCAGGGTGGTTCTGGACGCGGTGAATCCCATCGCAGATGTGCCTCCCCAGAATGGGGTCCTCCGCTACTTCACGGGGCCCAACGAATCGTTGATGGAGAGGCTCCAGAAGCTGGCCCCGGAGGCCCGCTTCGTGAAGGCCTTCAATTCGGTCGGCAACGCCTTCATGGTGGATCCGGCCTTTCCGGGGGGCCGGCCGACCATGTTCCTCGCCGGCAACGACCCTGGGGCCAAGGCGGCTGCGGCCGCCATCCTCGAGGCATTCGGATGGGACGCGGAGGACATGGGGCCGGCGGAGGCGGCCCGGCCCATCGAGGCCCTGTGCCAGCTCTGGTGCGCCCCTGGATTCCTCCGCAACCAGTGGACCCATGCGTTCAAGCTCCTGAAACTCTGACGCGGACCCTTTCCCGCTCGTCCCGCCCTTTCGTCCCGCCGGCCACGGTCCTGGAGTCCTCTCATGAACGGCTTGCTCTTCACCCCCTACCCCCTGGGGCCCCTCACCCTGGCCAACCGTGTGGTCATGGCGCCCATGACCCGGAACCGGTCCATCGGCAATGTGCCCGGACCCCTCGTGGCGGAGTACTACCGCCAGCGGGCGGGTGCGGGCCTGATCATCACGGAGGGAACCTCCCCTTCGCCCCACGGGCTGGGATATCCCCGGATTCCAGGCATCTTCAGCGAGGCCCAGGTCCAGGGCTGGGCAGGCGTGGCCGAAGCGGTCCACCGCGAGGGCGGGAAGATCTTCGTCCAGCTCATGCACTCGGGGCGGATCGGCCACCCGGCCAACCTTCCCGAAGGGGGCCGCCTGCTCGCTCCTTCGGCGGTGGCCGCGGCCGGGGAGATCTGGACGGACACCCTGGGCATGCAACCCCACCCCGCTCCGGAGGCCATGACCGAGGCAGACATCGCGGAGGCCACCGAGGAGTTCGTCCGGGCGGCGGTGAACGCGACCCGGGCCGGGCTTGACGGCGTGGAACTGCATGCGGCCAACGGCTACCTTCTGGAACAGTTCTTCCACCCCGCCTCCAACCAGAGGAACGATGCCTGGGGAGGAGACATCCCCCGGCGGGGGCGCTTCCTCGTGGAGGTCGCCCGCCGCTGCGCCGCGGCCATTGGAGGCGGCCGGCTGGGGGTTCGCCTCAGCCCCCACGGGGTCTTCAACGACATGGCGCCCTACGCCGAGGTCCAGGAAGCCTACGCCTGGCTGGCAAGGCAGCTTCATGAAGCCGGAGTGGGGTACCTCCACCTCGTGGACCACGCGGCCATGGGGGCTCCGCCGGTTCCCGAGCCCACCAAGGAGGCGGTGCGGAAAGCCTTCCCGGGAACCCTCATCCTTTCCGGGGGCTACGACCGGTCCCGGGCCGAGGCCGACCTGGCCGCGGGGAAGGGGGACCTGGTGGCCTTCGGGCGTCCCTTCCTGTCCAACCCGGACCTGGTGCGACGCCTCGAATCCGGGGCGGCCCTGGCCCCTCCCGACCAGGCCACCTTCTACACTCCCGGGCCGGCCGGCTACACCGACTACCCGTCCCTGGGGGGCTGAATCCATGCGTGTGCCGATGGGGGAGGTGTCAGGATGAGCGGCCAGCTCGCCATGGTCACGGGGGCGGGGCGGGGGATCGGCCTGGAGGTGGCTCGGGGGCTGGCCGCCCGCGGCTTCGAAGTGCTTGCGGGGGTCCGGAATCCGGCCCGCATGGCGGCCATTCCCGGGGTGACGGCCCTGGAGCTGGATGTGTCCGATGAGGCCTCGGTTCGGCGTGCGGCGGCCCGGGCGGCGGAGGGGGGGCGGCGGATCGGCGTGTTGGTGAACAATGCCGCCGTGCTCCTGAAGGGCGACGACGCCATCCTCAACCTGGAGACGGGGCAACTCCGCCAGACCCTGGAGACGAACACCCTTGGACCGCTCCGGGTGGCGCAGGCCTTCGCTCCCTTGATGGGCAGAGGCGGGCGCATCCTCAACGTGAGCAGCGGCGGGGGACAGCTCAGCAGTCCCAGCACCTGGGCTCCCGCCTACTGCATCAGCAAGACCGCCCTCAACGCCGTGACCGTCCAACTGGCCGAAGCCCTACGCCCCGAGGGCATCGCGGTGAACGCCGTGTGCCCGGGGTGGGTGCGCACCGACATGGGCGGAGCCGAGGCCCCCAGGAGCGTCGAGGAGGGGGCCGCGGGCATCCTCTGGCTGGCGGTGGAGGCCCCGGCCGAACTCACCGGCGGGTTCTTCCGGGACGGGGTTCGCATTCCCTGGTGATCAGAAAGCGGGATTCCGGAACCGGGTGCCCGGGGGGAAATCCAGCCCGAAGACCTGCCCGAGCAATTGCAGGAGCTCCTCGGGGCTCCCGATCTCCCGCGACCTCACCTCCTCGCCCCGGAGCACGGTGTAGTTGCGGTTCCGCAGGATGTGGCGGATCCCGGGCGAGGGCAGCTGCACCGTGAGCGTCTGCACGAAGCGGCTCCCGGGAAAGGTGCTCGTGTAGTGGTTGGCCACCAGGTAGTCCACCGGGAACACCGGTTCGGGTTCCAGGGCATAGAAATCGAACCAACCTTCCGGGCGGAGTTCCTGCAGCACCGTCCGGGAACCCATGGGCTGGAGGCGGAAGGTCTCCCCGAAGCGATCGTGGGGGGCCCCGCCCCAGGGGACGGGACCCAGGAGCCCCTCCCCTCCGAAGCCCACGTCCGCGAGCCAGTCTCCCCCAGGAAGCTGGACCCGCAGGGCCATGTGGCCCCTGGAGGTGAGTTCGGGCAGGCCGAAACGGACCCGTGCCTCCAGGGTCTCCAGGCGGAAACCCAGGCGCCGGAGGACGGCGGCGAACAGGGTGTTCTGCTCGAAGCAGTAGCCTCCCCGCCGGCGCCGGACCAGCTTGTCCTCCAGAGAGGCCAGGTCCAGGGGGATCGGAAGGCCCAACTGGATGTCCAGGTTCTCGAAGGGAATGTGGGTGGCGTGGGCCAGGTGGAGGGCCTCGAGACAGGCCAGGGTGGGTTCGCGGGGCCCGTCGTGGCCGATCCGATCGAAATAGGCGCCGAGGTCCAGCGGGTAACCGTCCATGCTTCCCATCCTGCGACACACCCTCGGGTCCTGGAATGACTTAAGCCATTCCCGGCCGACGAAGGAAAGGCCCGGCGAGGGGCCGGGCCTTTCCCGTGGGGCCGGAGAGGATGGGGCGTCACGGCGCCCCAGGCGGGTCAATCCGCCAGTGTGCTGAGATCTCCCGGATCCTGGCCGAGCGCCTCGGCCTTGAGCGCCCGACGCACGATCTTCCCGCTGCGGGTCTTGGGAAGGGAGGCCCGTATCTGGATTTCCGCAGGCGTGGCGATGGCGCCCAGGTCCTCCCGGACGTGGTCCCGGAGGCTGGCGATGAGGCCAGGCCCGGTTTCAGTTCCGGCCCGAACCACCACGAAGGCCATGATGCTCTCGCCCTTGATCGGGTCCGGCAGGCCGACGACGGCGGACTCTGCCACGGCGGGATGGCGCAGCAGGCAGCTCTCGACATCCGCGGTCCCGATCCGGTGGCCGGCGACGTTCAGCACGTCGTCCGCCCGGCCCAGCACCGCGAAGTAGCCCTCGGTGTCCTTGAAGGCCACGTCCCCCGCGCAGTAGTAGCCAGGGATCTCCTGCCAGTAGGCCTCGTAGCGCTTCGGGTCGTTCCACACGGTTCGGAGCATGTAGGGCAGGGGGCGCGTGAGCACCAGGAGGCCGCCCTGGTTGTCCGGGACGGGCTTCCCGTCCTTGTCCACGACCGCGGCGCCCACCCCGGGCATGGGCTTGCCAACCTTACCGGGACGGGCCTCGAAGGTGGGCATGGTGCCCAGCACGGGGCCGGCGATCTCGGTCTGCCAGAAGTTGTCCACCACCATGCCGTTGGCCTGGCCCACCAGGTACTTCTGGGCCCACCGGTGCGCCTCGGGGTTCAGTGGCTCGCCCGCGCAGGCCATCAGGCGGAGCTTGCTGAGGTCGAACTTGCTGGGGGCCTCTCCCCCGTGGCTCATCCACATGCGCACCGCCGTGGGGGCGGTGAACATCACGTTCACCCCGTAGCGCTCGCAGAGCTCCCAGGTCACGTCGGGGCTCGGGTAATCCGGGGCGCCCTCGCGGACGAGGATCGTCGCCCCGATGCTCAGGGGGCCGTACACGATGAAGCTGTGGCCCACGATCCAGCCGATGTCCGAGGTGGACCAGTAGATGTCCCGTTCCTGGATCTGGAAGAAGGCCTTGGCCAGGTAGGTCACCCCCACCATGTAGCCGCCGGTGACGTGGACCACGCCCTTGGGCCGGCCCGTGGTGCCGCTGGTGTAGAGGATGAAGAGGGGGTGATCGGCGTCCACCATCTCGGGCTCGCAGCGGATCTCCCGGGGCTGCTGGATGTCGTACCAGTCCTTCTCGCGGTCGGAGTCGAACTTCACGTCCGGGTCTCCCGGCCGGCTCCCCCGGCGGTGGACGATCACGTGGTCCACGAAGGAAAGGTCGCGGACGGCCTCGTCCACCGCGGGCTTCAGGGGGATCTTCTTCCCTCGCCGGAAGGTGAAGTCGGAACAGACCACCACCTTGGCGTGGGCGTCCTCGATTCGCGCCTTGAGGGACTGGTGCCCCATGCCGGCGTAGACCACGGAGTGGATGGCCCCGATCCGGGCGCAGGCCAGCATGGTGATGATTCCCTCCGGGGTGAGGGGCATGTAGAGAATGACCCGGTCCCCCTTCGCGACCCCCAGGCGCTTCAGGGTGTTGGCGAAACGGTTCATTTCCCGGTAGAGACGGTTGTAGGTGTAGGAGCGCTCCTCCCCGTCCTCCCCGACCCAGAGCAGGGCTGCCTTGTTCCGCCGGTCCCCGTGGACATGGCGGTCGATGCAATTGACGGTGGCATTCAGCCGGCCGCCCAGGAACCAGGAATGGTTCGGCGCCTTGAAGTCCAGCACCTTGCTCCAGGGCTGGTACCACTCCAGGGCCCGGGCCTTCTCCGCCCAGAAGACCTCCGGATCCTCCTCGGCGATGGCGCACTCTGCTTCGTAGTTCACCGCGGCCTGGCGCGCGAGCCAGCCGCGGGGAGGAATGGCGGACTCGCCTTTCAGGAGAGCCTGGATGTTCGCCTGTTGACTCGAACTGATTTCGAGCTCGTTGGCCATTGCGTGCTCCTCGCCGGGATTTTGGGTGTGGATCCTGTTCTACCTGCGGTCAGGTTTCCCGCCAAGCAAAAGTCCCGGATCAACCTTCCAGGGGTCCGAAAAAATGGCAGGAAAGTGACAATTGGATCGTAATGCGAGGTATGATGCCCGGAACTTTCCGCCTGGAGGATGGATGCGAACCCTCGGTCCCCTGCCCGCTTCCCTGCTCGCCCTGGGCCTGATCGCCCAAGCGCCCCCTCCCACCCCGACCCCGGGTCCCGGTCCCGGCGGCCCGGCGGCTCCCAGGCCGGCTGGAGCCCCAGGGCTCCCCGGAGCCCCAGGCGCCGAGGCGGAACCCAAGCCCTACGACAAGGTCATCACCCCGGAGGCCAAGACCCAGCCGGGCCTTTTCAAGGTCCATCGGGTCAAGAGCAAGCTCTACTTCGAGATCCCCAAGGCCCTGCTGGGCAGCGAGCTGCTGCTCGTCGCCACGGCCCAGCAGGTTCCGGAGGGGGTGAACCACGCCGGCTCGGCCGTGGCCCGGGAGGTGGTGCGCTTCACCCTCCATGAGAACAAGGTCTACCTGCAGGGGGTCTCCCATGCCTACATGAGCGACCCGGGCAAGGCCATCGCCCCGGCCGTCGCCGCCTCCCAGAGGGACACCATCCTTCGGAGCTTTTCCGTGGAGGCCTTCTCCAAGGACGGCGCGCCGGTCATCGACGCCGGGGGCTTCTTCACGAGCGAGGTCGGCCCCTTCACCGCCAAGGGGCTCCTGAACGCCACCATGCTGGACGTCTCGCGCAGCTACGTGGACCAGGCCAAGGCCTTCCCCACCAGCCTCCGGGTGGACGCCGTGCAGACCTACACGCTGGCCTCTCCTTTCGCGGGCGCCACCCCCATCCCTGGGATGCCCACCCCTCCGGCCCGCAGCGGTTCGGTGCTGATGGCCTACAGCCTCGTGCAACTGCCCGGGAAACCCATGATGCCGCGGCACCTGGACGACCGGGTCGGGTACTTCGGCATCTCCCGGGTGGATTACGGCAGCGACGAGCATGAGTCCAAGCGGGAGCGCTTCATCGCCCGCTGGCGCCTCGAGAAGAAGGACCCCAGCGCGGCCCTCAGCGAGCCCGTGAAGCCCATCGTCTGGTACATCGACCGGAACACCCCCACGGCTCTGGTGCCCTACGTCAAGAAGGGGGTGGAGGCCTGGAACGTGGCCTTCGAGGCGGCGGGCTTCAAGAACGCGGTGCAGGCCCGGACCTTCCCCACCAAGGAGCAGGACCCCGAATTCGATCCCGAGGACATCCGGTACAGCGTCATCCGCTGGGTGCCCAGTCCCATCGCCAACGCCTACGGCCCCCACATTTCGGATCCGCGAACCGGCGAGATCCTGAACGCCGACATCGTGATGTACCACAACATCCTCCAGCTGCAGCGGGACTGGTACTTCACCCAGGTGGGCCCCCTGGACAAGCGGGCCCAGAAACTGCCGCTCCCCGACGACCTCATGGGGGAACTCGTCGCCTACGTGGTGACCCACGAGTGCGGCCATTCCCTGGGCTTCCCCCACAACATGAAATCCTCGAGCCTCTACCCCATCGAGAAAATCCGGGACAAGGCCTGGCTCAAGGAGATGGGTCATGTGGCCACCCTCATGGACTACAGCCGCTTCAATTACGTGGCGCAGCCGGAGGACGGGATCGACCCCGAACTTCTCCGCCCCAAGGTGGGCCCCTACGACCTCTTCGCCGTGAAGTGGGGCTACCAGCCCATCCCCGGGGCCAAGACCCCCAAGGAGGAGAAGGCCACGTTGGACGCCTGGGCCCTGGAACAGGACGCCAAGCCCTGGCTGCGCTTCTCGACCCCCCGGGCCGCCGGGAGCGACCCGGGCGAGAACACCGAGGCCGTGGGCGACGCCGACGCCGTGAAGGCCACCACCCTGGGCACCAAGAACCTCCAGCGGGTGCTGGCCATGCTGCCCGCGGCGGTGGAAAAACCCGGGGAGAGCGACGACACCCTGGAACACCTCTACCGCGCCGTGTGGGGCCAGTGGTCCAGGGAGCTGGGCCACGTCGCCGCCATCGTGGGCGGTTTCGACAGCCAGAACAAGCACCAGGGACAGAAGGGGCCGGTGTTCACCCCGGTGCCCAGGGCCCGGCAGAAGGATGCCGTGCGCTACCTCAACGAAGCCGTGTTCAGGACACCCCAATGGATCCTGGACAAGAACATCCTGGCGAGGCTGAGCCCGGCCTCGGGCAGCACGCAGCTCCTCGGCGCCCAGCGCAGCGCCCTGCGGGCCCTGCTGGACCGGGGCCGCACGCTCCGCCTCCAGGAGCAGGAGGCCCTCCTGGGGGATCAGGCCTACAAACTGACCGAGATGCTCGCCGACCTCAGGGACGGCATTTTCGGGGAACTCAAGGCCGCCGCCCCCAGGGTCGAGCCCATGCGCCGCAACCTCCAGCGGGCCTACCTGGAACAGCTCGACGAGAGGCTGAACCGGCCAGCCCCGTCGGTCCCACCCCAGTTGGCCGCCTTCGTGCAGATGGCCCCGAACCTCCCGGACGACACGCGGGGTGCCATCCGGGCCGAGCTGAGGAGTCTCCAGGCCGCTGCCTCGGCCAAGGCCGCCGTGGCCGGGGATCGGGGCACCCGGGCCCACCTGGAGGATGTGAAGGACCAGATCTCGAAGATCCTCGATCCCCGTTTCGCTCCGGCGGCCGGCAGTTCCCCGTCGGTCTTCCGCCTCGGGGTCCAGGACGCCTGCTGGCCTTCCGCCCTCCCGGAGGAGTGAGGCTTCAGCCCGGGATTCCGGTCCCCCGGAGAGTCCAGACCCGAACTACAACAGCGCCCCAGGAGCCAGGCCCCATTCCAGGGGGTCCGCGTAGCTCTCGATGCCGTCGGTGCCGCCGGCGAGGTCCAGTTCCGCCCCGGGCAGGGCCGGGCCGCGACGGGAGTCCTCCAGGAGCCCAACCACGGGTTTGAGAAGTTCAGGACCCTGTTCAAGGACCACGGCGAGCCGGCCGCTCACAAGGCGCACCAGGGAACCGACGGGGTAGATCCCCAGGGTCCGGATGAACCGCTCGACCAGTTCCCCATCCAGGTGATCCCCGGACCATTCCAGGAGCTTGCGCAGCGCCTCGGTGGGCTCCAGGCCGCGGTGATAGCAGCGGTCGGAGGTGATGGCGTCGTAGACATCCGCGATGGCGGCCATTCGCCCCAGCAGGCTGATCGAGCGCCCGCGGCAACCGGAAGGATAGCCCGCCCCCCCGAGGCGCTCGTGGTGCTCGGCGGCCACCTGGAGCACCGCTTCCGAGATTCCCGGGAGGTCCTCCAGCAACCGCCTCCCCAGGGAAGCGTGGGATTTCATCACGGCGAATTCCTCCGGGCTCAGGGGCCCTGGCTTGTTGAGGATCTCGGGGGGGATCCGCATTTTCCCGGCGTCGTGGAGCAGGCCCCCCAGGCCAGCCTCGTACGCTTGTTCCGCGGACATTCCCTGGCCGTTGCAGAAGGCCACCAGGAGGGCGCAGACACTCACGGAGTGTTGGAAGGTGTAGGTGTCGACCTGCTTCAACCGGGCCAGGCCGATGAGGGCTCCAGGGTTCCGGGCGAGGGAAGCCTGCACCTCCTCCACCACCGGTCGGGCCCGGGAGGGGTCCACCTGCTTCCCGAGCCTAACCTGCTGGAGGAGCCCCTGGGCCACCGCCCCGGCCTCGGACAGAATGCGCCGGGCGGCCTGGGCTTCCTCGCGGTGGGAAAGTCTTGGAGCATGGTGGGCCGGCTCAGACCCCGGGGCCACCGGTTCGGAGGGCCCGGGCACGTCCAGGCCGCGGGCCGTGTCGATGTCCACCTCCACGATGCCCTGGCGCTTGATCTTTCGGATCTGCTCCTCGTCCCTGAGGACGAAGTGGGAGTGGATGAATCCATGGCTGAAATAGCCGCGGCGCAGGTCGTGGATGTACATCCCCGGCCTGAGCTGTCCGACGGCTACCCGCTTGATGGCCATCCCGCGCACTCGCAGCCAGAATCGGCCCGACCTGGTCCGACCTTGAGATTCAGCGGTCCGAGCGCAAGCCCCCGATGGCCCCCAGGGGAATTCGCCGGCCCCGGATGAAATCGTCCAGGCACGCGAGGACCAGGCTGGACCTCTGCCTGCGGGCGGCGATCTCCTCCCGGGTGAGCCAGTGGCAGGCCAGGATCTCGGAGTCGCCGGGGCGGGCCTCCAGGTCCGGGGGCACGGTGCCTGCAAAGCACACCCGGCAGTAGTCCCGTCCGTTCCGGGCCCGCACCTGGTAGACCCCGACGAGGGTTTCGGGGGTGAAGGGGAGGCTGGTCTCCTCCCGGGTCTCCCGGATCACGGCGTCGATCAGGGATTCGCCGGGGTCCACGTGGCCCGCGGGCTGGTTGAGGACACGCTGGGGGTTGGCCCCGTCGAGCTCCTCCACGACGAGGAAACGGTCCTCCCGCTGCACGATGGCGGCGACGGTAAGGCCCCAGGAGAGAACGGGGACGGCCATCTAGACCGCCACGGTTTGAGCGACGTCGCGGAAGCTGGGGATCTGATCGAAGTTCATGTATCGATAGATGTCCTTGGCCTTCGGGCCCACCACGGCCATGTGCTGGAGGTACTCGGCCACCGTGGGGACCTTCCCGGTGAGCGCGCAGACGGCGGCCAGTTCTGCGGAGCCCAGGTACACCCGGGTGTCGATCCCGAGCCGGTTGGGGAAGTTGCGGGTGCTGGTGGACATGGCCGTGGACCCTTTCCGGATCTGGGCCTGGTTGCCCATGCAGAGGGAGCAGCCCGGCATCTCCATGCGGGCGCCGGTGCGGCCCAGGATGCCGTAGTAACCCTCCTCGGTGAGGATCAGGGCGTCCATCTTGGTGGGGGGGGCGATCCACAGGCGCGTGGGAAGGTCCGTCTTGCCGTCCAGGAGGCGCCCCGCGGCCCTGAAATGGCCGATGTTGGTCATGCAGGAGCCGATGAAGACCTCGTCGATCCGATCCCCCGCGACCTCGGAGAGGAGCTTGACGTCGTCGGGATCGTTGGGGCAGGCGACGACGGGCTCCTTCACGTCAGCCAGGTCGATCTCGATGACCGCGGCGTACTCGGCGTCTGCGTCGGGAGAGAGCAGCTCGGGCCGCGCGATCCAGGCCTGCATGGCCCGGATGCGACGCTCCAGAGCCCCCCGGTCCTCGTAGCCATTGGCGATCATCCACTTCATGAGGGTGTGGTTGGAGGTCATGTACTCGACGATCGGTTCCTTGTCCAGCCTCACGGTGCAGCCCGCGGCGCTGCGTTCGGCGGAGGCGTCGGTCAGCTCGAAGGCTTGCTCGACCTTCAGCTTGGGGAGCCCCTCGATCTCCAGGATGCGGCCCGAGAAGACGTTCTTCTTGCCCTTCTTCTCGACGGTGAGGAGGCCCATCTTGATGGCGTAGTAGGGGATCGCGTTCACCAGGTCCCGCAGCGTGATCCCGGGCTGCAATTCCCCCTTGAATCGCACGAGGACGGACTCGGGCATGTCCAGCGGCATGACCCCGGTGGCCGCGGCGAAGGCCACCAGACCCGAGCCGGCGGGGAAGGAGATGCCGATGGGGAACCGGGTGTGGGAGTCGCCGCCGGTGCCCACCGTGTCGGGGAGCAGGAGGCGGTTGAGCCAGCTGTGGATCACGCCGTCCCCTGGGGCCAGGGAGACGCCGCCCCGGTGGGTGATGAAGGGCGGGAGCTCCCGGTGGGTCTTCACGTCCACGGGCTTGGGATAGGGGGCCGTGTGGCAGAAGGACTGCATCACCATGTCCGCGCTGAACTGAAGGCAGGCCAGGTCCTTCAGTTCGTCCCGGGTCATCGGGCCCGTGGTGTCCTGGGAACCCACGGTGGTCATGCGCGGCTCGCAGTAGGCGCCGGGGCGGATGCCGGCCATCCCGCAGGCCCGGCCCACCATCTTCTGGGCCAGGCTGAAGCCCTTGCCCGAATCGGCCGGGGCCGGGGGCAGGCGGAAAGCGGTGGAGGGGGGCAGGCCCAGGGACTCCCTGGCCTTGGCGGTGAGGCCGCGGCCGATGATGAGGGGGATCCGCCCCCCGGCGCGAACCTCGTCGAAGATCACTTCGGACTTCACCTTGAACTCCGCGATGACCTGGCCGTCCTTCAGGGCCTTCCCCTCGAAGGGGCGCAACTCCACCACGTCCCCCATCTCCATCCTGGACACGTCCAGCTCGATGGGCAGGGCGCCGGCGTCCTCCATGGTGTTGTAGAAGATCGGGGCGATCTTGCTGCCCAGGCAGACCCCGCCGAAGCGCTTGTTGGGGACGAAGGGGATGTCCTCCCCCGTGAACCAGAGCACCGAGTTGGTCGCCGATTTGCGGGAGGAGCCCGTGCCCACCACATCCCCGACGTAGGCCACGAGGTTGCCCTTGGCCTTGAGGGCCTCCAGTTGGCGCAGGGGGCCCACCTTGCCGGGCTCGTCCGGCTCGATTCCGGGCCTCGGATTCTTCAGCATGGCCAGGGCGTGCAAGGGGATGTCGGGGCGGCTCCAGGCGTCAGGGGCCGGGGAGAGGTCGTCGGTGTTCGTCTCCCCGCTGACCTTGAACACGGTGACCGTGAGGCTGCGGGGCACCTCCGGACGGGAGGTGAACCACTCCGCCTCGGCCCAGGACTGAAGGACGGATTTCGCGTTGGCATTCCCGGCGTCGGCCTTGGCCTTCACCAGCTGGAAGGCGTCGAAGACGAGGAGGGTGCCCTTCAGGCCCTTGGCAGCCACCGCGCCCACCGCGGGGTCGTCCAGCAGGTCGATGAGGGGCTGGACGTTGAAGCCGCCCAGCATGGTTCCCAGCAGCTCCGTGGCACGCTCCCGAGAGACCAAGGGGGAAGTCTCCACGCCCTTGGCGACCTTGGCCAGGAAGTCCGCCTTCACCGCGGCAGCATCGTCCACCCCGGCGGGAACGCGGTGGGTCAGCAGGTAGGCCAGTTCCTGTTCCTCCCCGGCCGGGGGGTTCTGGAGCAGGCCGACCAGGTCCAGGGTCTGCTGGACGGTGAGGGGAAGGGGCGGGATGCCCTGGGCGGCGCGTTCGGCGACCTGCTGTCGATAGGCCTCAAGCATGGGGACTCCTGGACAAGTGTTGGGCGCATGAACCGGCCCGAAGCCCGGAAGCATCCGCCTCCCCGGCTCAGGTCCTCCAGTCTATCGCCCAAGGGTTCCTTTGCCTCCAGTCCGGTTGGGACCGGCCCGCCATCAGCGGTCGTCCTCGTACCAGTACTTTTGCGCGAAGGCCGACCCCCGCCCCGTCTTCAGCACCATCCCCAGGAGCAGGGCCGGCATCCGGGTGAAGTAGTGCCAATCCCCGTATTTGTCGAATTTCCGTGTGGAACCCAGGGCCTCGGTTCCCTTGAGGCGCAGCAGGGACTGGCCCCGGGAACGGCCCAGTCGCCGCAGGGACCACAGGAATTCCACATCTTCCGCGAACAGCCTGGCCTCGTTGTAGCCTCCGATGGCCTGGAAATCCTCCCTCCGGCAGAAAACCACGCCGGTATCCACCTTCAAGGCGGCGACCAAGGCCATCAGGAGGCACCAGGTGAGGAAGATGCCCGGGGACCAGCGGTCCAGGCGAACCCCCGTCGCCCCTGCCACCCACCGCCCTTCCCCCATGGCCCGGTGGATGGCATCGAAGGTTTCCGGGTGGACCTCCGAGTCCGCGTCCACGAAGCAGAGGATTTCCCCGGTGGCGATCGCGGCGCCGCCGTTCCGGGCGGCCGCGATGGCGCGTTTTTGGACGGAAACCACCCTGCAGCCCCGGGCCTCCGCGATGCCTGCGGTGCCATCCGTGGAGGCGTTGTCCGCGACGATGACCTCCACCGCCCCCGACCCCAGGCGGCACCCGGCCTTGGCCGCGTCGATGGAATCCAGGAGGCGCGGCAGGTACTTCTCCTCGTTCCACGCTGGGATCACGAGTGAAATCACCGGTCCTGGCATGCCCCAAGGCTGCCACGGGTGATGGAATCGGGTGCTTGCAAATTCCCGACCCGCCCCGGGTTCCCAACGAACTGTGCTAGGCTCATCGGTTCCGGCACAACCGCCTCGAGGGGGGTTCCCATGGCGATCTTTGAAGGCCATCTGCGCGTCGAGAAGGGCGACCGTTTCGCCCTGGTGGCGGCGCGCTTCAACGACTTCATCGTGGACCGCCTGGTGGCCGGCGCCACGGACTGCCTCCTGCGCCATGGCGGCAGCGAATCCCAGGTGGACCTCTACAAGGTCCCGGGTTCCTTCGAACTGCCCCAGGCCGCCCTGCGGGTGGCCCGGTCGGGGCGCTACTCCGGCGTGGCCGTGCTCGGGGCCGTGATCCGGGGAGGGACCCCCCACTTCGACATGATCGCCGCGGAGGTGACCAAGGGGACCGCCCAGGTGGCCCTCGAGACCGGCGTTCCGGTGGTCTTCGGCGTCCTCACCACCGACACCGTGGAGCAGGCCATCGAGCGGGCCGGCACGAAGATGGGCAACAAGGGCTGGGAAGCCGCCCTGGGCCTCATCGAACTGGTGGACCTCGCCCGCCACCTCGAGGGGAAGGGCAAGCGCTGATGGGCGTGCGCCGCCGGGGGCGGGAGTACGCCCTCCAGATGCTCTACGCCATGGACCTCACCGGGTACCAGCCCGACCAGGTCTTCGCCGGCTACTACGCCCTCCAGGACCTGAACCGGGACGCCTTCTACTACGCGAGACGCCTCGTGGACGGCGTCCACTCCCACCTGGAAGAGATCGACACCGCCCTTTCCCGGTACGCCGAACACTGGAAGATCCACCGCATGGCCGCGGTGGACAGGAACCTCCTTCGACTGGGGCTCTACGAACTCATGCACGTCCGGGAGATCCCTTTTCCCATCATCATCAACGAAGCCCTGGAGATCGGTAAGGAGTTCAGCGACCTGGAGAGCACCCATTTCCTGAACGGGATCCTGGATGCCGCCCGGAAGGAGTTCCGTCCCGACGAGAGCGGATCCAAGTCCCGTGGTTCCAAGCCTCCGTCTGAGGCGGGCTTGGACGAAAGCGAGAATCCTCCCTTTCCGGAACCTTCCGGCCCCTGATCGCACCTAACCACGTTCCCCCCCTGGAGCACCCATGAGCCCATCCCGGAAGAAAGCCCCCGCGGCCAAGGCCGCGGCGCCCAAGCCCTCCCCCTTCGGGCGGACCGGGGCCCTGGCCCTGGGCCTGGAGGAACTGAAGTCTCTCATCGGTTTGGTGGCCGCCGAGAACATCCACGAGTTCGAATTCGAGACCGGGTCCGTTCGGTTCCGCATCCGCAAGGACGGGGCGGGAATCCCGGTCGTGGGGCACGCTCCGGCCTCCGCCCTCCATCCCCCCGCCCCCGCCCTGGCGCCTCCCCCGGCGCCGGCCCCGGTGTCCGCGCCCACCCCCGCTGCCATCGAGGACGATCCCGCCATCCACTTCGTGACCAGCCCCATCGTCGGAACCTTCTACCGATCCCCCAGCCCCACCTCGCCCGCCTTCGCCGATGTGGGGGACTTCGTGAAGCCCGGGCAGACGCTCTGCATCGTCGAAGCCATGAAGCTCATGAACGAGATCGAGAGCGAGGTGGCCGGAGAGGTCGTGAAGGTCCTGGTGGAGAACGGCCAGCCCGTGGAATACGGCGAGCGGATCTTCGCGATCCGCGTGGGCTGACCGCATGGCAGCCGCCATCAAGCGCAAGGGCGCCCGCGCCGCCGCGCACACCGCGGAAGAGCCGCCGTTCAAGAAAATCCTGGTGGCCAATCGGGGCGAGATCGCCCTCCGGGTGATCCTGGCCTGCAAGGAACTGGGCATCCAGACGGTGGCGGTCTACTCGGAGGCGGACCGCAACGCCCTCCACGTGCGCTTCGCCGACGAGGAAGTGTGCATCGGCCCCGCCCCCTCCTCCCGGTCCTACCTGAACATCCCCCAGGTCATCGCCGCCGCGGAAGTGACCGGGGCGGAGGCCATCCACCCTGGCTACGGGTTCCTCAGCGAGAATCCCCACTTCGTGGAAGTCTGCACCGCCTGCGGCATCAACTTCATCGGGCCCAACGCCGAGATCATCCGCCGGATGGGCAACAAGGCGGAGGCGAAGGCCACCATGCAGGCCGCGGGCATCCCCCAGATGCCCGGCAGCGACGGCCTCGTGCACACCGTGGAGGACGCCCTCGCCACCGCCGAGAGGATCGGGTACCCCGTCATCGTGAAGGCCTCCGCTGGAGGTGGGGGCCGGGGCATGCGCATCTGCAACACCCCCGAGGAACTTCCCGACCTCTACGGCACGGCCCGCAGTGAGGCCAAGGGAGCCTTCGGGGACGATTCGGTCTACATGGAGAAGTACCTGCTCGAGCCACGCCACATCGAGGTTCAGATCCTGGGCGACCTCTTCGGCAACGTGGTCCATCTGGGTGAGCGGGAATGCTCCATCCAGCGCCGCCATCAGAAGCTCATCGAGGAGTCCCCGTCCGCCGCCCTCTCTCCGGACCTGCGGAAGCGCATCTGCGAAACGGCGGTGAAGGCGGCCCGGGCGGTGGGCTACTACAACGCCGGCACCATCGAGTTCCTCCTCGACAAGCGCGGGGACTTCTACTTCATGGAGATGAACACCCGGGTCCAGGTGGAGCACCCCGTCACCGAGCTGGTCACGGGAATCGACATCGTGAAGGAGCAGCTCCGGGTGGCGGCGGGACGCAGGCTCAGCTTCACCCAGGACCAGGTTATCCAGCGGGGCCATGCCATCGAATGCCGGATCAACGCCGAGGATCCCTTCAAGTTCACCCCCAGCCCGGGCCGGATCACCGCCCTGAACTTCCCCGGAGGCCCCGGCATCCGGGTGGATTCGGCCATGCACCAGGACGCCACCATCCCGCCCCACTACGATTCGATGATCGCCAAGCTCATCGCCTTCGGGGCGGACCGCACCGAAGCCATCGCCCGGATGCGCAGGGCCCTGGACACCCTGGTCGTCGAGGGTGTCAAGACCACGGCCCCGCTCCATCGGCGGATGCTGGACCACGCCGACTTCATCTCCGGAGCCTTCAGCACCAAGTGGCTTGAAGGCGCGATGGAATCCCTGAAACAACCCGGGGGGACCGGGGGTTGAAGGACTCCCGAGCCCGGGGGCTCGTCCACGCCGCCTGAATTCACCGCCGTGAGCCTGGCCGAAGGCGGGGTGAACTCCCCCGGGGGCCCGGCCCCCTCCGGCGCCCGCTGACGCAGGGCCCTGCGGGCCGTCCCCCCACACGTCCACCGTGTCCAGCCCACCGGCTGTACGGAATGGTCCAGGGATTTCCGGCGGGCAGGGCTAGAATTTCATCCCGCGGTAGACGACGCCCAGGCTCCACCACCCGGGATTGTGCAATTTGTTGAATTCGGTCTGGGTGTAGCTGCCGAAGACCGAGAAGTCCTTCCGGAAGGCGTATTCGAGGCCCAGGCGGGCACCGAACTTGGTGCCCTTGGGGGCGTTCAGGTTGTCCTTGGTGCCGGCGAGGTTGAGATCGCGGAATTCGTCGGTGGTCTTGTCGTCCACCGACTGCTTCCAGCGGATTCCCAGGAAGCCGCTGTAGAAGGACCAGTTGCCCCGGGGGAAAATGAGGTCCCAACCGAATTCAAGGTGCTTGGGGGCGGCCCCTTCCATTCCGGTGGTCTCCTGGGCCCGCAGGCCCAGGAGGTCCAGGTGGACCCGATGCTGGAGACCGCCCGCCATCAGGCGGCCACGGTAGGCCACCCCCAGAGACAGGCCAGCCAGGCTCCGGCCGTCCACGAGACGGCGGGTTTCCGGGCTGACGTTCAGCAGGGAGGCCTGGGCCTCCAGGAAGTGCTGGGGCTCCTGCGCCAGGGCGGGCAGGGCCAGGAGTGCCGTCGCGAGCCTCCTCCAATTCGTCATGTCAGTTCTCCCTGTGAAGGAAAGCATCGGATTCACCACTTGACCCCGGTGGAAAGCCACACGGAGCGCCCGCCGGTGAAGTTGGCGTAGGAGGTGGCCCCATAGCCGGTGACGTCGCCATTGGTGAGCACCCGCCGTGCAGTGGCGGAGTAGCCCGCCAGCGGGTTGGAGGTGTAGAGGGTGGTGCCCTGGTTGGAGCTGGTGGAGTAGGAGCGGAGCTGGCAGTGGTTGAACACGTTGTAAACGGTGGCCTCGGTGAAGAAACGCATCTTCCGCCACACCGGGATCTCCCAGCCCAGCTTCAGGTCGAAGTTGAAGATGTCGTTGAACCGGCCCAGGCCCCGGGGGCCGTAATAGCGGTCGTAGGTGCCGAACTCGCCGTAGGTGGCGCGGTAGAGGGTGGGATTGGCGTTCCGCTCATCCGGCACCTCGAACTTCACAGTGCGGACCAGGCTGTAGGATCCTCCGCCCCGATAATTGAAAAGCAGGGACCCGTACAAGGATGTTCCCCCCGGGGCCGTGCCGAGGTAGGACAAGTACAGGTTGCCCCGGTGCCGGATGTCCCCGGTCATGTAGCCATAGGGAGAGTAGTAGGAGAGGTCGCGGCCGTACTTCTGGTGCACGGCGTCGAAGTTCCCGATGGGGTCCAGGAACACCGGTTCGCTGGAAGTCTCGGCCCCCTCGGTGTTGCCCTTCATGATCGCGTAGGTCCAGTTGCCGCCGAAGGACCAGTACTTGTCCAGCTTCGCGAGGAACTGGAACTCCAGGCTCTTGTAGTCCCGCCTCATCGCATTGTCGGTGCGCCACATTTCCTTGGCCGACCAGGTGTCGGTCTGGGCGTACTTGAGGGGGATGACCACCTCTTCGCCCATTTCGAAGAAATCGTTGAAGAAGTTCCCGGCCCGCCGCTGGGCGTAGGCCAGGGAGATGAAGGACCCTGTCTTCCAACCGCGTTTCAGTTCCAGGCCCAACTCCTCCATGTAGGGTGCCTTGCTCTTCCGGTCCCCGAAACGGTTGGCGGTGGTCTGGTTCCCGTAGTTTCCCGCGGCGCTGATGTCCCAATTGTTGATGTCCGAGATCTGGGCCAGGGTGGCGTTGTTGAGCGCGCCCACCGAGGGTTTCCAGTTGTAGATCTCCACGAAGAAGGTCCCGGCCCGGGTGAATTTGTTGGTGTAGCTGTCCACCAGCTTGCCCACATACCGGGCGGCGCTGGTGCGAAGGATCAGGCTCTGGTCGCCCCGGATGTCCCAGGTGCCCTGGAGGCGCGGGCTGATCTGGTCGGAGGACATGGTGGGGGAGGAAAGGGTGTCGTAGGCTTTCACCCCGTCCCACCGCAGGCCCGCGGAGACCTGGAAATTCTGGTTGATGGACCAGATGTCGTTGATGAAGAAGGAGCGCATGTCCGAGTACGCGGTTCCCCCGTCGGTGTCGATCAGGTAGATGCGGTTTCGGACGCCGGTGGGATCCTTGGAATTCCTCGGAGCGACCCGGAAGGTTCCGTCGGGATTGATTCCCCAGACGATGAGCTGCACCCCCGTCGCCGAGGGGGAATTCGGAGCCCGGCGCTCGTGGCGCAGGAACTCGAAACCGGCGTCCACCATGTGCACGCCCCAGGCGGTGGGCGGGCTGAACCACTGGACGTTGGTGAGGTAGGTGTAGATGTCGCGGTTCTCCGCGCCGTTGGAGCGGTCGTACATGGCGTTGTTGAAGAGCCTCAGTCCGCCGTCGCTGTAGTAGACCCGCACCGGGCTGCCCTTGGCGGGATCCCCGCCTCGCAGGATCTGATTGTGCTTCTTGGAGGCCCGGCTTTCGATGGTCACCGATTGGCCGAGAATGCCCCGGTAGGCCAGGGTGAGGTAGGTGTTGATGGTGGTGTAGGTCTCGAGCGTCCGGGCGTCGAAGGTGGTGCTGGGGGGCCTGTCCCGGTCGTCCTGCCGGTTGTTGTTGCCGGCCAGTTCCAGGGTGTGGAAGGGGTTGATGGCGAAGGTCAGCTTGCCTTCGTAGAACTTGGTGTCCGCCTTGGAGTAGTAGGGCGACGCCGGGGTGTAGGTCACCCCGCCCACGGTCACGGGACCCGTCGCCCCGCTGCCGAGCGCCGCACCGCCGGAGAAATCCCCCAGGGTCAGGTTGCGAACATCGCTGAACTGGCGGGGAGTCAGGGAGGATGGATCCTGCTTGGTGGACAGGGAGAACCAGAGCCGGTCCTTGATGATCGGGCCGCCCAGGGTCACGGTCCACTTGCGGGTCAGTTCGTCCTCGGAGGTGAGGGTTCCAGCATTGGCGGGCTTCGTGTTGGGCTGGTCCCCCCGGGGGGCCTGGGCCGACCAGGAGGCGCGGGTGAAAGAGCCGCGCACCACACCGGTGAACTCGTTCCCGCCCGATTTGGTCACGGCGTTGATCACGCCGCCGGAGAAGTTCCCGTAGCGGGCGTTCACGGGGGACTGGATCACCTGGATTTCCTGGAGGTTGTCCTCCACGTAGTATTCGGCCCCCGTGGCCTGCCCGCTGAGGTTGTCGGCGATGTCCGTCCCGTTGAGCAGGAAGCGGTTCTGGTGCGTCATGGCCCCGCGGATCTGGATGCGGTCGCCGACGCCGGTGGTGACGCCGGGGCTGAGCAGGGCGATGGAGTCCATGGATCGGCTGGCCCTGGGCAGGAGGTCCATGAGCTCCGATGGGATGTTGGTCTGGGACTTCACGTCGGTCTTGTCCACCGCGCTGGCATCGGCGACCACCTCCACCGTGGCGGCGGCCTCGGGGACGATCGCGATCACCTGGTGGAGCACCTGCCCCAGGCCCAGGGTGACGGCCACCGCGGGGGCCACATGGCCCGGCTTCAGGACCGCGATGCGGTAGGCTCCCGGCGGAAGCAGGGGAGCCCGGAAGGAACCCGAGGCGTCGGTCCGGAGGACCCGGACACCCTGGAGCTGAGGGCCGCTGATGCGAATCTCTGCGTCGGCAACCGGTTGTCCTCCTCGGGCCTGGACGGTGCCGGTGATGGTGCCCGTGGATTCCTGCGAGACGAGGGCCGGGGCTGCCGCGAGGGCCAGGGAGAGGAGGGTCAGGGCACGGACATTGGAAGGCGTCATGGGGATCTCCGTGATCTGCAGGCCTGGTTAGAAACGGAAGCCGAAGGCCAATTCGGAAGCCAGGCCGCTCTTCTTTCCGAGGGCGGGGCTTTCGACGGTGGCCATCCACAGGTTGAGCTCGAGGACGAACTCCCTGAATTCATAGCCCACCCCGGCAACCGGTCCGAGGGACAGGGTCGTCTTCTCGCGGGTCTCGGCGATGGCATTCACGGCCAGGATGTTTCCGCTCACCGTGCTGGCCCGGCCGTCGGTGACGAGCTGGGTCCCGGTGTCGGTCTCCTTGAGCTTGTTGGCGCCGAGCCGCAGGCCGGCTTGCCAGTAGACACCCTCCCAGCGGGACAGGGTGCCCCGGTAGAACCCCGTGAGCTGGAAGCCGCTGCCTTCAGGCTTCCGGACCCGGGTCTCGTAGATGGTGGGATTGACGTTGGTGGCCGCGTAGGTGAAGGGGATGGAACTGATGTTGATGTAATCCCCGGGGAAGGCCCGCCAGCCAAGGCTCAAGGCCAGGCGCGCCTCCGGAGAGCGCCGGAAGGCGACCTCGAAATCCGCGCCCAGGGAGTACCCTGCCCGCCCGAGGGGGCTCAGGAGCCCGCCGGAGGCGGGTCCGCCGCCGAATTTCAGGGTGTAGGTCCAGGGGTCCTGGGCCATCGCGGCCGTGCCCACGAGTGCGATCAGCGCGGCCTTTCGAAGGTTTGCACGGGATACCTGCATGGGGGTCCTCCGGGGTGAGTCCAGGTTGGGGGCGCCGAGGGGGGTGGGTGGTCGTGAATATTCGGGGGAGGGACTCGCCAATGATTCATCGGACACTAGCATAGATTCGCGATGAGTCGTGAATAATAATGCAAAATCGCATCAATTTCGCGACGGATTTCCATCCATTCAATACAAATTTTGATCGATTTCGATGATCCCGTGCTCGTCCCGCCCGCCGGGTCGGGCCCTCCGGGACCTTGCTTCAGATGATGGTGATGACCATTCCGGCTTCCCGAAGTCTTTCCAGCTCTCCGGGGTTGGCAGAGGCATCGGTGATCAATTCGCCCAGGACGGTCACGGGGGCGATGCACGCAAAGGCCATCCGCCCCACCTTGGATCCGTCCGCGACCACCACCACCCGGCCGGCACGGTCGAGCATGGCCCGGTTGGTGCGCGCCTCCACCACATCGTGCGTGGTGATGCCGCCCTGGGCGCTGATGCCGTCCACGCCCACGATGGCCAGGTCCAGGTTGAGGCCCTGAAGGCTGGCCTCCGCCAGGGGGCCCACCAGCTCGTAGGATTCGCTCCGGGCCCAGCCGCCCGTGACCAGAAGTTTGAGGTTGGGCCGCAGGGCCAATTCCGAGGCGATGTTCAGGGCGTTGGTGACGATGGTGAGGCCGCTTCGTTCCATCAGGGCCCGAGCCACTTCCGTGGTGGTGGTGCCGCCGGTGAGCCCCACGGAGTTGATCCCTGCGCCCACCCGTTCCGCGGCCTCCAGGGCGATCCGCCGCTTTTCCTCCTTGTGCCTTCCCCCCCGGTAGCGGAGAGGAAGTTCGTACACCATGTTCAAGGCCACGGCCCCCCCGTGGGTCCTCGTCAGAAGCCTTTGGTTTTCAAGAATTTGAAGATCACGACGGATGGAGGCGAGGGAAACCCCCAGGTCCCCGGACAGGTCGTTGACTCCCACCGAGCCTTTTTCGGAGAGGCGCTCCAGGATCAAGCTGAATCGTTCCTCTTGCCGCATGCGGAAGGGTACCACGGAGGTATCCGATTCTTGATCGATTTCGCTTGTTTAATCAAATATCAAAAATATTCAATTGAAAAAAATGATTGATGATTCAAGGGCCGACTTGACTCCGGGGGCTCCCAGGGCCCCTCGGAATTCAGGGGGTCCCCGACGCTCCCATGCGGGTGCGAACCGCAGACCGGAACCAGCCGCTTTCAAGCCGCCGCGTGAGGTTCTTCCCCGGGCAGACGGTTTGACGCGAATAGTCCCGGTGGCTGGCGATGCGGTCCAGGCCCACCCGATGCTGGGTCGCGAGCCGGGCAACCAGGGTCACGGTGGCCTCGAACTGGAGGGCCGAGGGCTCCTCCTCCTCGAAGTTTCCCAGGAGCACCACCAGCGCGTGGCCCGTGGGGTCGTATTCCGTGTTGGTGTCCCCGGCGAAGCGGAGTTCCCTTCCGGCGAAGACGCGTCCCTCCTGGTCCACCACGAAGTGGTAGGGGATGTCCACCCATCCCTTCTCGCGCCGTGACCAATCCTGCAGTCCCCGGAGGTAGGCCTCGGTGCTGCGGGTCGGATCCACCCGGACTCCGCCGTGGTGGAGGGTGATGCGCTCAATCTGGTGGGGCCGTCCCCGGGCGGGATCCGCCGGGGTTCCCCCCCAGGAGGCCATGGTCGCCACGCCGGAGGGCAGGGGGGCTGGGACCGGCCCCCGGGTGCAGGCCGCGGCCAGGAGGAGGGGGCCCAGGAGGCCGGCGGGTCTCATGCGTGGTCTCCGGAATGGGCTGGCAACGCGTGCATCCGAAGCTCCTCTCCCGGCGGCGGCCCCGGTCCTCCCCGGGCTCCTCCGGCCAGCCTAGCGCGCGGACCGGGGTCGCCGTGGCCTTTGGACCACAATTCCTGTTCACCCCCGCACGGATGGAGAGATCCTTCCTTCATGCCCACCCTTTACCCCCTGGGGGACCACGCCCTCCTCGTGGACTGGGGTCAGCGCCTGGACGCGGCGGTGAACGGGGAGGTGCATCGCCTGGCCCGGGCCCTCCGGGCCCGCCGGTACCCCGGCATGGAAGACGTGGTCCCCGCCTATGCAAGCCTGGCCCTCCATTGGGATCCCGAGGCGGACCCGGACGGAGGGGACCCCATGGGAGTGTGGGAGGCTCGGATCGCCCGGCTGCTCGCCGAGGAGGGCGAAACGGCGGAAAAGGGCCACCGGACGGTGGAGATTCCCGTCCGCTACGGCGGCGGAAACGGTCCGGACCTGGGGGAGGCCGCCTCGGTTGCCGGGATGTCCGAGAAGGACTACGCGGCACGCCACGCCGCGGGCCTCTACCGGGTCTACATGCTCGGGTTCACCCCGGGCTTCCCCTACCTGGGAGGCCTGGACCCCGCCCTGGCCGCCCCCAGGAGGGCCACCCCCCGAAGCCGTGTTCCAGCGGGCTCGGTCGGAATCGCGGGGCTCCAGACAGGCATCTATCCCAGCGAAAGCCCCGGAGGATGGCAGCTCATCGGGCGCACGGACGCCGTGCTGTTCGATCCCCTGAGCCCCGAGCCTGCGCTCCTCGGACCGGGGGACCAGGTGCGCTTTCTGATGGTGGAGGGGCCCCCATGAGCCTTGGGGTGCTCCGGCCGGGTCTGCTGGATCTCGTCCAGGACCGCGGTCGCTTCGGTTTCCAGGATCGCGGCGTCGGGCCGGCAGGACCGGCGGATCCCCTGTCCCACGCACTCGCCAATCTCCTCGTGGCCAATCCGCCGGACGCCGCGGTGCTGGAGATCACGCTCCGGGGCCCGGCCCTGCGCTTCGAGACCGACGTGGTGGCGGCCTTCACGGGAGCGCCTTTCCCCCTGGCGGTGGCGGGGAAGCGCGTTCACCCCTTTCGGCCGCTGTTCCTGCGGGCCGGCGCCACGCTGGAGATCGGGGAAACGGACCAGGGTCTGCGCGGCTACCTCGCCGTGGCGGGAGGGGTGGAGGTGCCCCCCGTGCTGGGAAGCCGCGCCACCGATCTCCGGGGAACCTTCGGCGGCCAGGAGGGCCGGGCCCTTCGGGAGGGGGACCGGCTTCCCCTGGGGGCACCGAGGGAGGAGATCGCCCGCCTGCTTGGTTCTGCGATGGGGAAGTCCGAGCCCTTCCTGGCGTGCGGGTGGCGGCTGCCCTGGAGCGGCCCCCTCCCGGGCCAGGACCAGGACCCGACCCTGGCGCTCATCCCTGGACCCCAGTGGCCGGACCTGGCTCCCCCGTCCCGCAGAGCCCTGCTCGAGGAAGGTTTCAGGGTGGGCCCAGCCTCGGACCGCATGGGACTGCGCCTCCAGGGCCCCCGCCTGGATCTCACGGGGAGAACCGAGCTGCTCTCCGCGCCGGTGGTCACGGGGACCTTGCAGCTCCCCCCCGACGGGCAGCCCATCCTGTTGATGGCGGACCGCCAGACCACCGGCGGGTACCCCCGCCTGGGGGAAGTGGCGACCGTGGACCTTCCCCGGGCCGCCCAGGCCCGGCCCGGCAGCCCCCTCCGCTTCACCCTGGTGGAGGCCGGGGAGGCGCGGCGGCGGCTGAAGGAACAGGGGAGGGGACTGGCCTTCCTGCGGGGCCTCCTGCTCCGGGAATTCGCCAACGGGGGGATGATGGGGCCATGCGGCTGGACCTGAACGGCGACCTTGGGGAATCCTACGGTTCCTGGCAGATGGGCGGGGACGAGGCCCTCCTGGACCTGCTCAGCTCCGCCAACCTGGCCTGCGGCTTCCACGCCGGGGATCCTGCGACCATGCGGCGCACCGTGGGTTGGGCGGCGGCCCGGGGCGTGGCCATCGGGGCCCATCCCTCCCTGCCGGATCTCCAGGGTTTCGGACGACGAGAAATGGCGGTCACCCCGGAGGAGGTCTACGAATTCGTGCTCTACCAGATCGGCGCCCTTGCCGCCTTCGTGCGCGGGGCGGGCGCCCGGATGGCCCACGTGAAGCCCCACGGCGCCCTCTACAACCAGGCGGCCCGGGATCCGGGCCTCGCCGAGGCTGTGGCGCAGGCGGTGAAGGCCTTCGACCCCTCTTTGATCCTCGTGGGCCTGGCGGCCTCCGAGCTGGTTCGCGCAGGGGAAGAGGCAGGCCTCCGGGTGGCCCGGGAGGTGTTCGCGGATCGCGCCTACACCCCGGAGGGGCGACTGGTTCCGCGGGGGCGGCCCGGCGCGGTCCTCCAGGACGAGGAGGCCGCCCTGGCCCAAGTGCGGGACCTGGTCCGGGACGGCCGGGTCCGGGCCCAGGATGGATCCTGGATCCCCATGACCGCCGAGACCCTCTGCCTCCACGGGGACCACCCCAGGGCCCTCGCCTTCGCCCGTCGCATCCGGGACCTCCTCGGGTCCGAGGGCATCGAGGTCCTGGCCCCGGGGGCGCCATGAACCTGATGCCCCTCCTGGGTCTGGCCACCATGGTCCTGGGATTCGCCCTGCGGGCCAATCCCGTCCTGGTGGTGGCCTGCGCGGCCGTGGTCACGGGGCTGGCCGCTGGAGCCTCCCCTCTCGGGGTTCTTGAAACCCTGGGGGAGGCTTTCGTGAAGAACCGCTTTCTGGCCCTTTTCCTGCTGACCCTGCCGGTGGTGGGGGTCCTGGAACGGCACGGCCTGCGGATCCGGGCGCGGGCCTGGATCGCCGGCCTCCGGGGCGCGACCCCGGGCCGCCTGCTCCTGCTCTACCACCTGGCCCGCCAGGGGACGGCCGCCCTGGGCCTCACCAGCCTGGGAGGCCACCCCCAGACCGTGCGCCCCTTGCTGGCCCCCATGGCGGAGGCGGCCGCGGAACGGGAGAGCGGGACTCCCCTTTCGAAACAGGCCCGGGACGGACTCCGGGCCCTGTGCGCGGCCACCGACAACGTGGCCCTCTTCTTCGGGGAGGACCTCTTCCTGGCCTTCGGGGCGGTGCTGCTGATCCGGGGATTCATGGCCGAGCAGGGCCACCTCCTCGAGCCCCTGCGGATCGCCCTGTGGGGGATTCCCACCGCCCTCGCGGCCCTCCTGATCCATGGCGGTCGCCTGCACCGTCTTGACCGGAAGCGGAAGGGCCCCGCGTGATCGGCCTGGCCTGGATCTACCCCCTGGCGGGCCTGGTCTTCCTGGCCTGCGGGATCCGGGCGGCACGGAACCCTCGGCACCCCCGGCGATGGTCCGGAAGCCTCTTCTGGTGTCTGCTGGCGCTGCTCTTCCTCGTGGGGGATCGGCTCCAGGCCTGGATGGCCGGGGCGCTGGTCCTGGGCCTGGCCCTCCTGGCCGGCCTGGGGGGGGTGAAGGGCGGTGACCGGGAACCCGGGGATGGAGAAGAGGCGACCCGGGAAGCCGGGCGTCTGGGGAACAGGCTCTTCCTCCCGGCCCTGGCCATTCCCGTTCTGACGGTGGGCCTCCTGTTCGCGTTCCGGTGGATGTCCGCACGCGGCCTGAACCTGGTGAACCCGGCGGAGGGCACCCTGGTCAGCCTGGGTCTAGCCTGCGGCCTGGCCCTGTTCGGGGCCCTCCGGGTCACGGGCCGAGGCCCGGGCGAGGGTCTGGGAGAGGGCGCCCGCCTCCTGGACACCATCGGTTGGGCTGCGGTGCTCCCCCTCTACCTGGCCACCCTGGGGGCCGTCTTCGCGAAGGCGGGTGTGGGGGAGGCGGTGGCCAGCCTGCTGACCCGGTACCTGCCCCTGGGCAGTCCCAGCGTCGCGGTGCTGGCCTATGGCCTGGGCATGGCCACCTTCACGGTGGTCATGGGCAACGCCTTTGCGGCCTTCCCGGTGATGACCGCCGCGGTGGGGTTGCCTGTGCTGGTGGGGACCCACCACGCGAATCCCGCGGCCATGGCGGCCATGGGCATGCTCACGGGATACTGCGGCACGCTCCTCACCCCCATGGCGGCCAACTTCAACCTGGTGCCCGCGGCCCTGCTGGAACTCGGGGACCCCCACGGTGTCATCCGGGCCCAGGCCCCCACGGCCCTGGTGCTCCTCGGGCTCAACCTCCTCCTCATGCGCCTGCTGATTTTCTGAGGCATCCCATGCGAAACGCCACCGTCCTGGTCACGGGGTTCGAGCCCTTCGGGGGCGAGGCAGTGAACCCCTCCTGGCTCGCCGCCCAGCGCCTCGACGGAGCCCGCATCCTGGGGAAGGCCGTCGCGGCGGCCCAGCTTCCCACGGTCTTCGCCACCGCCCTGCCGACCCTGGATGCATGGCTCTCGCAGCACGATCCATGCCTGGTGCTTTGCGTGGGCCAGGCCCAGGGAGAAACGGGGTTCTGCCTGGAACGGGTGGCGGTGAACTGGACCGATGCCCGGATCCCGGACAACGCCGGGGCCCAGCCCGTGGACCTGCCCGTGCTGCCCGGCGGCCCCCCGGCCCACTTCGCCACCCTGCCCCTGCGCTCCATCCTCCAGGCCCTCCACAGGGCGGGGCTGCCCGCCCGGATCTCCCACAGCGCCGGGGCCTTCGTCTGCAACCACGTCTTCTACGGCCTCATGCAGGCCTTGGCCGCCCGTCCGGCCTGTCGCGGAGGTTTCGTGCACATTCCCCTCCTTCCCGAACAGGCGGTTCGGAACCCGGGGCAGCCGAGCCTGTCCCTGGACCTGGTGGAGGCGGGCCTTCGGATCATCCTGGAGACGGGCCTCCGCGAGCTTCCCGGCTAGAGCTGGCCCGATCCGCTCTCCGGATCCAGCTGTTCCCACCGCACACCGAAGTGGCGAAGAATGGCCTGCCGTTCCGCCGCCTCCTGCTCCGCGATGCTGGTGTAGGGATGCTGGAAGACCACCCGCCGCACCCCGCGGCGCACCAGGGCGCGGGTGCAGGCCAGGCAGGGTTCGTGCGTGACGTAGGCCACGGTGACGTGGCCGTCACAGAAACCCAGGGCGTTTTCCTCGGCGTGGCTGGTGTGGAGGCAGCGCTGGCCGGGCCGGCAGGTCTCGGGGGTGCAGTGCGGCATGCCCGGAAGGGCCCCGTTGAAGCCGGCCGAGGCCACCCCCCCGTCCGCCCGCAGCAGCACCGCGCCCACCTTCAGCCGGCAGCAGGTCCCGAGGCGGCTGAGCTCCCCGGCCATGCGGAGGAACACCTGGTCCTTGAGGGCAGAACGGGAGGTCGGGGCGTCGGGGCTCATGGGGATCTCGGCCATGGATTGGAGTGTACCCACGGTGGCCGGACCCCTGCTCCTTCTCAACCTGGAGTGCCCTTTCGCCGATAGGAGATGCCTGGACCCGGGAGGAAGAATGCCGGAGGAGGAGGGGCCGAGCAGGAAGGCCGAGCCCCAGGGCGCCAGCGGCACCTCGGATTCCGACCGCTTCCACGAACTTCTGGATCACCTGCCGGTCGGGGTCTACCGCACAACCGTGGATGGCCGGATCCTCGAATGCAACCAGGCGCTGGCCGGCATCCTGGGATTCCCGGATCCCGCGGCCTGCCGCTTCCAGAACGTCCAGCAGTTCTACATCCGGCAGGAGGATCGGGTCACGCACCTCGAGCAGCTCTCGGCCCTGGGGACCGTCTTCACCGAATTTCAATTCCTCACCCACGATCACCGGGTGATCTGGGTCCGGGACTACCCGCGGGCGGTGTTGAACCCCGGAGGGCAGGTCCAGTACTTCGACGGGATCATCGTGGACGTCTCCGAGCTGAAGCGCAGCGAGGCCGAACGGGAAAGCCTCATCCTGGAACTGAAGCGGGCCCTGGAGAACATCCGGGTGCTCAGCGAACTGCTGCCCATCTGCTCGTCCTGCAAGAAGGTCCGGGACGACCATGGGTACTGGGAGGCGGTGGAGGGCTACCTCCTCAAGCACGCCAACATCAAGTTCAGCCATGGTCTGTGCCCTGCCTGCGCCCGGGCGCTCTACCCAGACTTCGCTGGGAACCTTCAACTCCCGCCGGAATCCCCGGACTAGACCCCGAACTGGCGAAGGTGGTGGTCCAGGTGCTTCCAGAGGAGGTTGCTCCACTCTCCGGCCTTGAGGGGGCCGAAGGTGACGTGGGTCCTTCCTTCGAAGGCAGCGGCGCCCTGGCCGTGGAACTCCCGGATGAATCCGACCAGACGCTCCCGCTCGGAGTCCAGCTTGCGGGAATCCGCCACCCGGAAGGCCGGGGGGGTGGGGATGTTCTTCTTGAAGGGCTGCTCACCCACCACGGAGCCCTTGAAGAACAGGCGTGCCAACAGTCGCAGGGGGAGAGGCCCCCCTCCTTTTTCTCCACGGAGCTGCTGGTAGGGGGTGCAGCAGTGGGCGCACATCTGGGCCGGGTCCATCCGGCCCCACCGAGGAGCGCTCCCAACCTGGAGGGACCCGAGGCGGGACACCAAACTCTGGATCTCCGAGGGGTCGAAGGCATTCGGAAGGGGCATGGCGGGCCTCCTGGGATGTTGGGATTATGAAACCGATCCAGTTGGGAGACTCCCTTGCGCCTCGCCTTCCCCCTGCCTTCGCCCGCGGTTCCCATCCAGGGCAGCGATGACTCCTTCCCGGTCCGCCGGATCTGGTGCGTGGGACGGAACTACGCCGAGCACGCCCGCGAGATGGGCTTCTCCGACCGTGAATTCCCCTTCTTTTTCGCCAAGCCCGCGGATGCCGTCGTGCCCAGCGGTGGGGAGGTTCCCTACCCTCCCCGGACGACCGATCTTCACCACGAAATCGAACTGGTGGTGGCTGTGGGGAAGGGAGGGACGGACATTCCGGTGGCACGGGCAGCGGATTTCATCTTCGGATGCGCCGTGGGCGTGGACCTGACGCGACGGGACCTTCAGGCCCTCCTCAGAAAGGAGGGCCGGCCCTGGGAGATGGCCAAGGCCTTCGACCACTCGGCCCCGGTCGGCCCCCTGCGCCCCGGCCCGCCGCCGGAGCGAGCGGCGATCTGGCTCTCGGTGGACGGCCTGGAGCGCCAGCGCAGCGATATTGCCCACATGATCTGGTCGGTGCCGGAAATCCTGGCCAACCTCTCCGGTTTCGTGGCCCTGGCTCCGGGGGACCTCATCTTCACGGGAACCCCGGAAGGCGTGGGACCTCTCCAGCGGGGGAGCGCCGTCCGGGGCGGCATCGAGGGGATCGGCGAGCTCGCGTTCACCGTGGGCTGAGGCCCCCAGACGCTTCTGTTAAACTGAGCGCCCACCCGGAGAGGTGGGAGAGGGGGCGATCGCGCCCGACTCGAAATCTGGAGACGGGCAACCGTTCGGGGGTTCGAATCCCTCCCTCTCCGCGCCAAAAGGCCCCGCGAATGCGGGGCTGATTTTTGCCCCGGAGAGGGAGGAATTCGAAGTCACAGAATGGCTGGCAGGCTGACTCGGCCCTCCGGGCCTCGGGGCTTCGCCCCGGCCATCGCCTGAGGCGATGCCGTCCTATCCGCCTGCGGCGGATGGTGCCGCCCGCGTAGGCAGTCCAGTGGACTGCCGGTGCGGAGGAAGCGGCGTGCCAGCCATCCGTGCGGCCTGGAGGGTCCCCGCCAGATCGTCCACGGCGCAGCCGTGGACATGCATGGGCTGGACCCGGAAGGGAATCCCGGGGAACGGTGCCGAGGCGATGAAAAGCGGGAACGGGGCCTTTTGGCGCGGAGTGGGAGGGCCCCGGGAAGGGATCCCGGGAGTCAGGGGGCCTGCCCATCCCCGCCCTTCGGTCGGGCGCCCTGGAAGAAGGCATCGCGGATGGTTGTCTCCGCTGACTTGACCCGGCCCAGGCTGTCCCGGATGGTGATCTTCAACCGGTGTTCCGCCCCCAGTCCACCGGGCCAGGCGGCCTGGGCGACCCAGAGCCTCGGATCGGCGGGGTCCGGGCGGAGGAGGGAGAGGACCTTCACGGCCCTTGGACGCGGACGAGGGCCTGCCTCCGGGGTCCGAACGGGCAGGATCTCCATCCGGATCCGGTCCTTCCGCGGAGGCGTGCGGCCCAGCCAGCGGAAGGTGGCCCCCACCGTCGAAACGAAGGCGGGGGTGGACTCGGAGGGGGCCACCCCGGGACCGTGGGTCACCTCGGAACTGAGCAATTCAAGGGCGGCCGGAGGAAGAGGGGTCCGGGCCGGGGCCTCCACGCAGGCCAGGAGCGCCAAGGCCGCCAGGAGGGCCCGGACATGGGGTCTGGACGGGGAGGGGTCGGGGCACATGCCCCAGCATCGGCTTCCCCGGTCCTTCGGGCAAGGAGCGGTGTCCGGACCTTCCCCCGGGAGCTTGCATGGGTTCGGGGCGCCAGGCGTGCTCCGCTATCCTTCCCCTGGGAGGAGCCATGCGTCCCTACCTGATCTGCCTAGCCCTGGCCGTCGCGGCCTGGGCGCAGCCTGCCAAGCCCCAGCTCGTCCAGTCGGTTCCCGAGGGCACCCCCCTAGCGGATCCCTCCCTGCCCTTCGCCAAGGAGGCCTGGCCCCAGATGATCCGTGGGGCCCAGAGGAGCATCGATCTGGCCGAGTTCTATGTCACCAACCGGGCGGGTTCCTTCCTGGAGCCGGTGATCCGAGAACTGGAGCTGGCCGGCGCCCGGGGGGTGAAGGTTAGGACCCTGCTCTCCACCCGGATGCTGGGGCAGGATCCGGCCTCCGTCGAGCGTCTGCGCGCCATACCCGGCGCGGAGCTCCGGAATTTCGATTTCGGCCAGGGGGTCCGGGGGATCCTCCACGCGAAGTACTTCATCGTGGACGGAGAGGAGGCCTTCCTGGGGAGCCAGAATTTCGACTGGCGGGCGCTCCAGCACATCCACGAGATGGGCCTGCGCTTCCGGTCCCCCGAACTGGTCCAGCCCCTCGCGCGCATCTTCGGGATCGACTGGGAATTCGCGAAGACCAAGGTGATTCCGACCTTTCCTACGATGCCGCCGGGCAAGCCCCCCGGGGTCCTGGAACTGGTGGCGAGCCCCCCCCACCTGCTCCCCCCTGGCGTGCGCCCGGCCCTCCCGGCCCTGTTGCGCACCCTGGACTCCGCGAAGGAACGCATCCGGGTCCAGCTCCTCACCTACAGTCCGGTCTCGGGGAAGTCCCGCTTCTGGCCCACCCTGGACAACGCCCTGCGGAGCGCCGCGGTCCGGGGGACGAAGGTCCAGCTGATGGTCTCGGACTGGAACACCGAGAAACCGGCCGTGGACCACCTGAAGTCCCTGTCCCTGCTGCCCAACGTGGAGGTGAAGATCGTCAGCATTCCTGATGATCCCGGCGGACCCATCCCTTACGCCCGGGTGATCCACAGCAAGTACATGACCGTGGACGGCAAACTGCTCTGGCTGGGCACCAGCAACTGGGCGGAGGACTATTTCACCGAATCCAGGAACGTGGAATTGATCCTCAAGGACTCTGACCTGACCGCGCAGGCGGACCGGGTCTTTGAGCGGCTCTGGAACGGTCCCTTTGCGGCGGCCATCGAACCCGGCCGGAACTACGTCCCGCGCAAACGGGACTAGGGCCGCCCATGCACCTGCACCTCTCCCGCTTCGTCTGCACGGACCCGGCCTCCAACCTCGCCCGGATGGAGGCGGAGGGGGCGGAGGCCGCCGCGGCCGGGGCGGACCTCTGTGTTTTCCCCGAAAGTTTCCTCCACGGCTATTCCCGCCGCCTGGACCCCGCGGTGGCCCGCACGGCCTTTGAGCGGGTTTCGTCCCTTCACCCTCTATGTGCCTTCCTCTTCGGTTCCCTCAGCGAGGAGCGACGGAACCGCATGACGGTGTGGAAGGCCGGGCGGGAGATGGCCCGATACGACAAGGTCCACCTCTTCGCCCCCAACGGGGAACGAGACCTCTGGGAACCCGGGGACTCCTACGCGACCCTCCGGCTCGGGGAGTGGACCTTGGGCCTCCTCAACTGCAACGACCTGCGCTTCCCTGAGCAGGCCCGGGCCCTCCGCCTCGAGGGAAGGTGCGACCTGCTGCTGGCAGTGGCCTGGTGGCCATGGCGCCGGGACCACATCCTCAGGGCCCTGTTGCGGGCCCGGGCCATCGAGAACGCCTGTTTTGCGGCGGTGTGTGCCCTCGCAGCCTCCGAGTGGGAGGAGGAGCCCTTCGCCGGGGCGGGGAACCACGTCTTCGACCCCCACGGCGAGGCCGTGAGGACGTTGGACGACCGGAGCTATTTCCTGGACCGAGCCCGGCTGGCCATGCCCGTCGTGGACCCCGTGGTGGACTTTGTGCCGATCCAGAGAATCCAACGGTTCCAGGCCTGAGGGCGCCCGGGAGAGAACACATCAATCCCGGGACGGGTTCGCGGCTGTCCACCCAGGCTCTCTCGACCCGTTTCTCCCGCAGCCGCAATCCGCCCCGGGACACTGACATCATCGACCTGTTCGGGGGGAAAACTTTAATTTTGTTTAATTATTGGTAATATATTCGAATATGCCGAAATTTTCTTAATCCCCGTTCCCCCGGGCCAGACGAACCAGGTTGTTCAGGGATTCGTGGGTCCCCATGGCGACGATGACATCCCCGGGCTGGAAGTTTTCCCCGCCGGTCGGGTTGAATCGCAACCCGGTTCCCTCCCGGTTGATCCCCACCACGAGGGCCCCTGTGGTTTCTCGCATCCGGACCTGCCGGAGGGACTTTCCGGCCAGGGGGGATTCCGGATGAACCAGGATGTGTTCGATGGCCAGTTCCATCTGCTGTCCGTCCACCAGGACGTCCACATAGTTCATCAGGTCCGGGGTCAGCAGGAGGTAGGCCATGCGCCGCCCGCCGATCTCGTAGGGGCTCACGATGTGGTCCGCCCCTGCTGCGCGGAGTTGCTTCTCGGTTCCGAGTTTGGCGCTGCGGGCCACCACCGGGAGGTCCGGCCGGATCTGTTTGACCGTGAGCGTGACGAGCACATTGTCCGCATCGGTGGTCAGGGCGGTGATGAGGCCCCGGGCCCGGCGGATGCCCGCCCGTTCCAGGGTCAGCTCGTCCATGGCGTTGCCGTGGAGGACGATGTCCCCCGCGAACCGGGGGCTGCGGCCCTTGCCTTCGTCCTGCTCGACGATGACGAAGGGGACGCCGGCCTGCTTCAATTCCCAGGCCGCCTGGAAGCCCATCTTCCCGAAGCCACAGACGATGACGTGGTCCTTCAGTTCCTTGAGCCGCTTCTCCATGCGTTTCTCCTGAAGGTAGCCCCTTAGGTCGCCCTCGACGATGAGGGCGGTGAGGTTCGAGAGTGCGTAGGTGGCCACCCCCAGGCCCGTGACGAGGTAGAGGATGGTGAACAGCTTGGTGTGGTCATTGACTTCGCCCATCTCCCGGAAGCCCACGGTGAAGAGCGTGGTGATGGCCATGTAGAAACTGTCCAGCATCCCCAGGCGGGCAAGCAGGTGGTAGCCAAGGGCCCCCACCAGGACCACGAGGATGAGCAGGGCCAGCGTGTGCCTGAGCCGGGCCATGGGCGGACTGCCCCGGAGACTGTAGCGGCCTTCGAGCTTCTTCATCCCGGGGTCCTTCGGGTGATGGCGAAGTGCGCGGTGCAGAGTGCCGCCACGTGCCCGCGGCTGTGGATCCGGCACTCGGTGACGGCCCCGCGGCCGGAGATCCGCACCACTTCGGCCCGGGCCACGACTTCCCCGAAGGCGGGCTCCAGGTAGCGCAGGTGGAGGTCGGAGGTGGCGAAGGGCATGGCTCCGTCGAAGGCGGTGCACAGCGCCAGGGCGCTGGTCATGTCCGCCATCGTCGCCAGGACCCCGCCGTTGACATTCCCCCGGCTCCCATTGACCACCAGCCCCTTGGCTTCGAGGCGCATCTCCGCCCGGCCGGGGGAGATGTCGGTGATCACCAGGCCCCAATCCCGGATCAGGGGCCAGGGATGGAAGCGGGCGCGGACCCGGTCAAGCAGGTCCGGGGCCAGCACTTCGGGAATGGCATGGGCGGGCATGGGGGCAGTTTACCTGCCTACCCAGGTCCGATCGCGAAGGCTACTTGGCCGCGACCGCGAGCCGGACCTCCAAGACCGTGGTCCGCCCCTTCTCCACCCGGGTGGAGGTCCGGTGCTCCTTGTAGCCCTCCTTGGTGACCACCACCTCGTGGTCCCCCACGGGGATCGCCACCATCACCACATCACCGGTCTCCCCCGTGGGAAAGGTCCGTCCGGCCTTGGGCACTGAGACCCAGGCTTCGTCCACTGGGGCCCCCATGGGATTGACCACGTGGACTCGGAGGTGCCCCATGTTGGTCTCTGGCGGGGGGGCTTCGGGTGCCGGGCGGGGCAGGGGCCGGTTGGGCTGCGGCGACTGGGCCACCAGGAGGACGGGCAGGGAGAAGGTCAGAAGCAGGGCACGGTGCCACACGGCTGGGACTCCATTCACGGGGAGGAGTGCGAGGAATGGCTGGGCGGTTTCACAAGGCGAGGACGGTGCGGAGCCGAGCCGCCATTTCTCCGAAAATGCGGGCCTGGGGGCTTTCTGAATGCCCGATGACCAAGGGGAGGCCCTTGTCGCTCCCCTCGCAGATTTCAAGGTCGATGGGGACCTCCCCCAGGAAGGGCAGGCCGAGGCGCTGGGCCGCGGCCTTGACCCCCCCATTCCCGAAGACATGGGTCTCCTGGTGGCAGTGGGGGCAGATGAATGCGCTCATGTTCTCGATGATCCCCAGGATCGGCACCTTCACGGTCTGGAACAGCCCGATGGCCTTCTTGGCGTCCAGGAAGGCCACATCCTGGGGGGTGCTGACCACCACCGCGCCGGCCACCTGGGCGTTCTGGATGAGGCTGATCTGGGTGTCGCCCGTGCCCGGGGGAAGGTCGATCACCAGGAGGTCCAGGTCTCCCCAGGCCACGTCCGCCAGGAATTGGGTGAGGGCCTTGTTCAGCATGGGACCCCGCCAGATCACGGGGCGGTCCTCCTCGATGAGGAAACCCATGCTCATCAGTTTCAGCCCGTACTTCTCGATGGGGAGGATCTTGCCCTCCGGGGTGCCCAGAGGCCCCTCGGAGATGCCGAACATCATGCCCATGCTGGGGCCGTGGATGTCGGCGTCCAGAAGCCCCACCTTGAGGCCCAGCTTGGCCGCGGCGCAGGCCAGGTTGGCGGCCACCGTGCTCTTGCCCACGCCGCCCTTCCCGCTTCCCACCACCACGGTGGCCCGGACGGTGGGAAGGAGGTTCCGGAATTCCACCTGGGAGATGGGCTCCCAGGAGAAGGAGATCTCCACCTGCTCCACCCCCTCCTGACGGCCCAGCAGTTCGCGGAGCTGGGCCGTGATGACATGTTCCCGGTCCCGGTAGGACTCCAACAACTGCACCTGGAGGGTGACCCTGCCGCCCTCGGCCTCGATCCCCTTGACGGCCTTCAAGGTGGCGAAAGTGGCATTGGTGCCAGGAACGGGGTAGTGGCTGAGGACGTCGAAGATGGCGGCGCGGCTGGGCTTGGGCATGGACACTCCTGAGCCGTTCAGGATGCCACGCCGGGCCGGAAAGAAAAGCGCCGGGTTCGAGCCCCGGGGACCCTTCAGCCCTCTCCGAGTTTCTGGGTCACCATGGCGGCGCTCCGCAGGAGGCCGTGCTCATAGGTGCGAACCTGGCTCTGGAGGGGTGGGCCGGAAGGATCCAGGCCCCGGCGCAGCACCGTTCCCTCGGGTCCGAGGACCCTGCCCTTGACGTTGTCCGAGAGCTGGAGCTCCAGAAGGTCCACCACCTGCTGGGCCAGGAGGGGATCCACCATGGGGAAGCAGATCTCCACCCGGTGATCGAGGTTCCGGGGCATGAGGTCCCCGCTGGCCAGGAGGGTCTCGGGCTGGCCGTCGTTGACGAAGTGGTAGATCCGGGCGTGCTCCAGGAAGCGGTCCAGGATGGACAGGGCCCGGATGTTCTCCGACAGGCCCGGCACCCCGGGACGCAGGCAGCAGGTGCCCCGGACGATGAGGTCCACCTTGACGCCCTCCTGGCTGGCCTCGTAAAGCAGCTGCGTGATCTGGGCATCCACGAGCGCATTCATCTTCAGGATCATCCGCGCGGGCTTTCCGGCCCGGGCGTGGGCCCGCTCCCGCTGGATTCGTTCCACGACGGCCTTCCGGAAGGACTGGGGCGCCAGGATGAGGCGGTTGAACCGCGGGGGCCGGGTGTAGCCCGTGAGGAAGTTGAAGAACTGGGAGAGGTCCTCGCCGAACTCGGGCCGGGCGGTGAACACTCCCAGGTCCGAGTAGATCCTGGAGGTCCGCTCGTTGTAGTTCCCCGTGCTGAGGTGGCAGTACCTGCGGATTCCCCCCGCTTCCTGGCGCACCACCAGGCAGGCCTTCCCGTGGATCTTGTACGCGGGCATTCCGTAGACCACGTGGACCCCGGCCTTCTCCAGGCGCCGGGCCCAGGCAATGTTCGCTTCTTCGTCGAAGCGCGCCCGAAGCTCGATGATGGCCGCCACCTGCTTGCCGCGCTCGGCCGCCCGCTCCAGGGCGGCGGCCACGGGGCTCTGGGCGCTCATGCGGTACAGGGTCATCTTGATGGCGAGCACGCGGGGGTCGTCCGCGGCCTCCCTGACGAAACGCACCATGGAGTCGTCGAAACTCTGGAAGGGGTGGTGCAGCAGGATGTCGGACTTCGCGATCGCGTCGAAGATGCGCACGCCTCGCTCCAGTTGGGGCACGGGCAGCGGGGGCATGGGGGGGTCCTTGAGGTGGGGGAGGTCCAGTTGCCCGTAGAGCTGCATGAGGTCCGAGAAGACCGTGAATCCCTCCGTGGGGTAGAGGTCTTCCGGGCTCAACTCCAGCTCCTGGATGAGCAGGTCGAGCAGCTCTGGATCCAGGCCCCGTTCGTACTGGAGCCGCACGGCGGCGCCCCGCCGCCGGTCCCGGAGGTTCTCTTCCACGGTTTTCATGAGGTCCTCGCCGGGATCCTCCTCCACCGGGAGGTCGCTGTCGCGGGTGACCCGGATCGCATGGCAGTTCTGGATGGCGTAGCCGTCGAAGAGGCGCCCGAGGTGCAGGCGCACCAGATCCTCAATGGTCATGAAGTGGTGCTGGCCCTGCGGTGAGGGCAGGCGCAGGAAGCGGGGCACCACCGAGGTGGGCACGTGGATGATGGACAGTTCCGAGACGGGCAGGTCCGCCTCTTCCAGGCGCCCCTCCGCCTCCAGGGCGGCCACCAGGACCAGGGCCCGGTTGCCGAGCCTGGGGAAGGGGTGGCCGGGGTCCACGGCGAGGGGGGTGATGAGGGGGGCGACCGACGTCCTGAAGTGCTCCTCGGTGAAGTCGCGCTGCACCTCGTCCAGGTCCGAGGGCCCCAGGATCCGGATGCCGTGCTCCGCGAGACGGGGTTCGATGTCCTGGTGGAAAAGCCGGTGCTGACGCAGGGCCATGGTGTGGATCCGCTCCGAGACGCGCTCCAGCACCTGGCGGGGTGTGAGGCCGTCGGGGCCGGGGACGGTGATGCCCGCATCGATCTGGCGCCAGATGCCCGCCACCCGCACCATGAAGAATTCGTCGAAATTGCTCGACACGATGCCCAGGAACTTCACCCGCTCCAGCAGCGGATTGGAAGGATCCTCCGCCTCTTCCAGGACGCGCTCGTTGAAGGCGACCCAGGAGATCTCGCGGTTGAGGAGATCTTCCGGGCGAGGGAGGTTCTTGCTCATGGAAACTCCTGACCGGGCTGCACCATCCATCGGCCCTCGGCCCATTCTCCCTTGAATTTCAGCGGTTTCCGTGTAGGATGGACGCTCCGCCGGGTGACCGCGGAGGGGAACCGGGGCCCCAACCCCCGCGCCAACGAGAGGGCTGCCCCGCAGCGGGCCGGCCAGGTAGGAGGAAACGTGAGCGACGACATTTTCGTGGTGCCCCTGCGCACCGGCACCGGCAAGGCCGCGGCCAAGGCCCTCCGCAAACAGGGCATGGTGCCGGCGGTGGTCTACGGCCTGAATGAGCCCCCCGCGGCGATCACCATCTCCGCCAAGGTGGTGGCCAGGGTGCTGGCCAGCGACACGGGCATGAACTCCGTGGTGTACCTCCAGCGTGAGGGCACCGACATCAAGCGTCACGTGATCATCAAGGACGTCCAGCGTCACCCCACCACCCGGCGCCTGGTCCACGTGGATTTCATGCGCGTGGATCCCAACCACAAGGTGAAGGTGCACGTTCCCGTCCGGTTGACCGGTGTCCCGGTGGGCGTCAAGGCCGAGGGCGGACTGCTGGACTTCGTCCACCGCGCCGTGGTGATCGAGTGCCTCCCCAGCATGATTCCCGCGCACATCGACGTGGACGTCAGCGGGCTCAAGGTGGGGGATTCGCTGCGCCTGGACCAGGTCAGCCTTCCCGCCGCCCTGCGGATCATCGGGGATCCCCACGAGGTGGTGGCCTCCGTGAAGGGCAAGGCCGCGGAGGAGGTCGCCGCGCCCGCCGCCGAGACGGCTGCCCCCGAGCCCGAAGTCGTGGCCAAGAAGGGGAAGAAGGACGAAAAGAAATAGCCAGCTTTCAGGCAACTGTCATCGGCCCCGATTCCGGGGCCGATTTTTTTCGAGGAGGGCCACAATGTGGGCGATGTGGACCCTTCTGCCGCTGGGAAATCCGGGCTCCGAATACTCCGCCACGCGGCACAACCTCGGCCGGCTCATGCTCCAGCGGTGGATCGAGGACCGGGGGTTGTCTCCCAAGGCGATCCAGGAATTCCAGACGGGACGCCTCTACCGGCTGAACCAGGATTTCCAGGCCCTGGTTCCGGGATCCTTCATGAATCTTTCCGGCCAGACGGCCGCAGAGGCGGCGGCCTCGGGCCTTCCGTTGGAACGCATGCTCCTCCTCATGGACGACAAGGACCTACCCCTGGGCCGAGGACGGCTCCGGCTGTTCGGTTCCGACGGGGGGCACCGGGGACTCCGCTCGGTCCAGGCTTCGCTCGGCACCCAAAATGTTGCCAGGCTGAGGTTGGGCATCGGGCCATTCACCCGCCCCCTCCACGATTTCGTCCTGGGGGAATGGACCGAGGCGGAATGGGAAGCCCTGGACCGCCTCGACGCCCCCTTCGGCCACTTCCTTGAGGCCTTGGCGGGATGCGACTCCCTTGGGGACCTCCCCAATCAGGTGAACTGGGACGAGTTCTGGGCCCGGGCCTCCTAGCCGGGGCGGCCTGATTCCTGGGGTTTTGCGACCAACAGACAGGCAACCTGCGGCGTGGCATGGGGAGGCCCGCCGGCGCTCCGAGGGCCCCGTGGACCCTCCCCACGGGGCCAAGCCGGCTCCGGCCCCGTGGGCGGGGGCCGGAGCGGGCTTGGCGCGGGTCCTTACTCAGTCGGTGGTGGAGAGGGCGGCGGTTCCCCCGGGCTTCAGGCAGGCGGCAGGGGGATTGTTGGCGGTGTTGGAATCCATCAGCTGGCTCATGAAATCGGCACCGGAAAGGAGCGTGCCCCGGGCCGTGCGGGCCCCTCCATCCACCGTCAGGCTGAGGTTCAGGGAGGAGCCTGCCGGCGTGGTCAGGTAGGTGCGTCCGAGCATGGTCCGGACCAGGGCCTTCCCCGTGAAGAAGGTGCCGGCGCGGGGCCCGCTGAGCACCTCCCACTTGTAATCGCCGCTCTGGGAATTGAAGCAGACCCGGCTTCGACCCTGGTCGTCCAGGCAGCTGGTGTCGTAGGACACGGCGTAGCGGTAGTAGATGGTCCCGTTCCAGATCCTGGGGCTGAAGGTCGAGCTGAAGGGGTACATTTTCCCGAACCCGTGGAAGATGGTGAGGTCGGAGTTGGCGTAGTCGGTGGTGCCGTTCGTGTAGCGCATCACCCCGTACCCAATGGGCGTGGTGCTCGTGACGTAGAGCCCGTAGACCTGCCCAGCGTTGAGGGTGAGGCCTCCGATGGGAAGGGGCGTGGGCACCCCGTAACCGGCGCTGGTGACCGTGGCAGAACCCAGCAGGGACCACGCCCCCGGGTTCGTCTCAAAGCCGGCGGAGGTGCCCACCCGGTAGTAGACCTCGATGGGGGTCGGTGAATAGTAGGGATCGAGGTGGATGTCGAAGCTGGTGATCACGAGGTTCTTGGTCGCCTGCACGTCGAACATGTTCCCGTTCTGGCTGTTCCCCCCCGCGAACAACGTGGTGAGGCTGAGGCTCGCGATCGGCTGGGGGAAGTAGGGAGCGACCGCGACCCGGAAGGGTGGCTCCAACCCGTCGGGTCCTTCCGGATTCTGGGCCCCGAGGGGCAGGGACAAGCCGAGCAGCGCCGCGGCAAACCAACGGAGAGAGGTTCTGGCCATTGAGGCTCCTGTAGGTGAGGGTGATCCTATGGAAACCTACCTGTTACCCAAAATCCACCCCGCTTTGTCAGGCCTGCGCGTTCAGGGGATCTCCAAGGGAACCCTCCCCGGGAGTAAGCAATGGAACCGGAAGGAAGAAAAGGCCCGGCCCATGAAAGGCCGGGCCGGAAGCTGTCCACTCCCTGCGGTCAGTCGGGGGAAGCTCCTGTCCCCGCTCCGACCTTCATGCAGGGGGAGGGAGGGTTGTTCAAGGTGTTGGAATCCACAAGGGAGCTCATCACCATCGGCGTGGGGAAGAAGGTCCCGCGCCCTGTATGGGCGGCCGAATCATAATTGAAGCTGAGGTTGGTGGGAGACCCCGGCGGGTTGGTCAGGAAGGTGGTGGAGAGGAAGGTCCTCACGCTGGCGGTGCCGGTGTAGAAGGTCCCGGCCCCGGGGCCGCTCAGGATCTCCCACTTCCAGTCCCCGGTCTGGGAATTGAAGCAGATGCGCGAGCGGTTCTGGTCGTCCAGGCAGCTGGTGTCGTAGCTCACCCAGGTGAAGAGGATGGCCTTGCCGTCCGCCAGGGAAGCCGTGTTGTAGGAGTAGAGCCAGGAAGTGGTGCCGTCGCCCTTGTTCAAGCCCACGGTGGCGCCGGCTCCGTTGCCCCAGGAATCCCCGTTGTTGGTGGTGAGGTACTGGAAGAGGATGTTGCCGTTCTCGTAGATGATGGTCTGGAAAGAAACGGCCGTGGCGGAATAGCAGCAGCGGCGGATGTTCTTCCATTCGAAGATCACCCTGCGGTTCGGGGCGCTGCCCCGGACGGTCCAGGCCCCCTCCGTGGATCCGGCCAGAAAATACAGATCGTCGAAGTAAGGCGCGATCCGGGGAAGGCCGCCGGTCGGAAAGGAATAGTTCGACCAGGTCGAATCTCCACCCCCGAAGGTGAGGTAGCCGTTGCTCCCGTAGTAGGCGGTGGTGTAACCCGTGCCGTAAACCAGGACCGGGAAGGGGAGGGCGATGGCCGTGTTGGAGTCGTCCAGATTGAGGCCGCTCCAGATGGGCGTCCCGCCGGTGCCGACGATCTCCTCCCAGGCGAAGGCGGGGCCCCCGGGCATGCTGCTGTCGGTCATCCGGTAGTTCTTCCCCGTCCCCGTGGCCGCCATGATGGGCTTGGGATCCAAGGATTCAGACGTCAGGAAGTGGATGGTCTGCGGCTGAAGGTTCGCCCCACCCTCGGAGGCGATCGCGCCCGAAAGGGACAGGATGTAGGAACTGTTTGCCTGGAGGAGGTGGGCCGGGGTGAAGGTGACCTTGGAGCCGCACAGGTTCAGGTTCCCTTCCACGGCGTTGCCCGCGGCATCCCGGAGGGCCACGGTGGCCCGGGTGAGGGTATCGGGCCGCAGCTGTTCCGAGAATTTGAGGTGGAGGGTCGCGTCACGAGCGACGGTCAGGGCCCCGTCGGCGGGCTCGGTCCTTACCTGGAGCGATGCGCCGGGAACGGGAGCGCGAGTGGATGGAGCCTGTTCGCGGCCGCTGCTGCAGGCAAGGGCGAGGAAAAGGCATGCGGTTGCGACGAAGGGAGCTAGCATACGAGGTTTCATGGATCCTTCCGCAGGGTGGGGGTTGAGGGAGAGGGGGGGCATGGAGGGAGACCCTCCAGGGCGGACTTCTCGGGAGAAGTCCTCCGGACGGACCGCCAAGCATCGCGACTCCAGGGAACGAGGTGGCCTCATTCAATCCCTGGCCCGAAAAGGATTCAACTGAAAAATTCAGGTAAAATTCAGTTTGTTGAACCCCTCAAGTCCTGAACAAGTTCCCCAGCACATAGGCCGCCATCATCGGATTGTGGGCCAGACGCCGCTTGAGGTAGTGGATCGCGTACTTCCACTCTTCCGCGAAGGGCACGTACAGGCGCATCACCTGGCCCTTCGCCACGATCTCCTGCTGGAGGGCCGTGCGGGGCACCCCCAGGAGCATCTGGTACTCGAAGGCGTCGTTGGGGCAGCCCCGGGCCTCCAGGTAGCCCATGCAGCGCCGGATGAGGGCCTCGTCGTGGGTCGCGATCTCGGGGTAGTGTCCGAGGTCCAGCAGCAGCTGGACGAATTCGAACATCTTCTCCTTCATGGCGCCCTTGTCCGTGAGGGCCACCTCAGGGGGCTCGTTGTAGATTCCGATGCAAATGCGGACCTTGCAGGGCAGCTTCGGCAGGGCCAGGATGTCCTCCCGGCAGCGGAAAAGCCGGGATTGGAGGACGATCCCCACATTGTCGAAGTCCGCCCGGAGGGCCTTGAAGATCCGCAGGGTGAGGTCCGTGAAGTGCCGGTCCTCCATGTCGATCGTGACCTGGGTGCCCTGGGGAGCCGCCCGGGCCACGATCTTCCGTATGTTCTCGGCGCAGGTCCCCTCGCTCTCGTGGATGCCCAGCTGCGTGGGCTTGAGGGAGATGGAGGCGTGGTGCTTGCCCTTCAAGGCCTCGATCATCCGGAAATAGAGCTGGACGGTCGCCTCCACGTCCTCCCGGCGGTGCACCGCCTCCCCCAGCAGGTCCACGGTGCTCCGGAGGCCGGCGTCCCGGAAGATCTGGTCGGCCTTGCGGATCCCGGCTTCCATCCCTTTCCCGGCGATGTAGGGTGAGGCAAAGGTGCGCACCAGGGGCCCCGGCATCAGGTCCACCACCGCCATCTTGAGGTCCATGCCCCCTCCATCCGGATCCCATGATGAGGCCAAGCCAGCGGCCCGGGCTGGGATCCAGGTCACGAGTCCCTCCGAAACCTGTCCTTGAGGAACAAGGGTTTTCCTGGGAAACTGGTGGGCCGCGCCCCCACCGGGGGGCCTTCCTTGCTCCCGCCCCGGGGGAGACATCCTGGGGATCCACGGGGGCTTCACATCCACAAGGAGGAACGATGCGTCTGTACGAGACCATCTTCATCGCCTCCCCGACGCTGACGGACGAGCAGAGCGAAGAACTCGTCAAGTACTTCGAAGGGGTCATCGCCGAGCAGGGTGGCGAACTGCTCAAGACGGACAAGTGGGGCCGGAAGAAGCTGGCCTACGAAGTCCAGAAGTTCAGCGAGGGCTACTACACCGTGTTCCAGCTGAACGCGGGCCCCAAGCTGGTCGCGGAGCTGGAGCGCCGCTTCCGGAACCACGATTCCGTGATCAAGTTCCTCAGCGTCCGCCTGGACGCCGAGCAGAAGGCCGCCGAGCGCCAGAAGGCGCGGTTCGAGCGCGAGAGCAAGCGCAAGGCCCAGGCGGGCATCAAGGAACGGACCCTCGAGGAGGTGATCGGATGAGCCGACCGGTCGGACGGGGCAAAGGCAAGCCCAAGAAGAAGAAGGCCTACAGCTCGAGGCGCAGCAAATTCTGCAAGTTCTGCGTCGAAAAGACCCCTTGGATCGACTACAAGGATGTGAAGACGCTGCTGGGTTTCACGCCGGAGCGGGGGAAGGTGCTGCCCCGCCGGACGAGCGGGGTGTGCGCCGGCCACCAGCGCCAGCTTGTCGAAGCCATCAAGCGTGCGCGAAACATCGCGCTGCTCCCTTTCGCGACGGACTAGCCCGCGACGCTGGTGTCCTTTCAAGAGGGGGCCCGGAGGGCCCCCTCTTGCCATGGATGGCTCCAGGTCCGTGGCTGCTCGGCAGCCCCGGGCCCCGATCGATTTCGTCCAGCCCCTGTGTTTTCGGGTGGGAGCGGGGATAGAATTATTGAGATTCAATCCCATTTTCACGGGAGAGACCCATGGTTCCCCTCACCCATCTTTGGCTGCCCCTCCTTCTCTCGGCGGTCTTTGTGTTCCTGGCCAGCAGCCTCGTTCACATGGCCTTCAAATGGCACAACCCGGACTACCGCCGATTCCCGAACGAGGAGGAGGTGCGCCGGGCCATCAACCAGGGCGCCCCGACCCCCGGCCAATACATCCTTCCGCATTGCCTCGATCCCCGGGAAATGGCCAGTCCGGAGATGGCCCGGAAGTATCAGGAGGGGCCGGTGGGCCTGGTGTGGCTCAAGGCTCCTGGGCTTCCGAAGATGGGCCCCCCTCTGGCGGGCTGGTTCGTCTTCAACCTGGGCGTGGCGTTGTTCGTGGGGTACCTGGCGGGTCACACCCTCCCCCCCGGGGCGCCCTACCTCCATGTGTTCCGCGTGGTCGGAACGGCGGCCTTCATGGCCCAGGGTCTGGGCGTTGTACCCGGGTCCATCTGGATGGGGAAGCCCTGGGGGGTCACCTTCAAGGAATTGGTGGACGGCCTGATCTACGCCCTGTTGACCGCCGGGACCTTCGGCTGGCTGTGGCCCCGCTGACCCGACGGGATCAGTCTGGGTCCATGAGTTCCTGGACGGACATGGCCTGGGCGCTGGTGGAGTCCCCCAGCAGCGCCCGGCGGTGGTAGCCGGCCTGGCCCAGGTGGAAGGCCAGGTGGGTCGCGAGGTGCATCAGCAGCGTGCCCACATCGGTCTGGAGGCCGCGCAGGGCTTCCGGGAAGGGCTCGGAGAGGCGGGCCGGAGGCAGGGCTCCCAGCACCTTGGCCACCACCTCCCGGGCCCGGGCGAGTTCCGCCAGGACTTCCGCCCGGCTTCCGGCCCGCCGGGAGAATTCCCCCTCCCGGTCGCGCACGAATCCGTCTCCGCCCAGGATTGCGCCCACGAAATGGCGCAGGTTGCCGGCGGCGTGCAGGGCGAGGTTGCCCGCGGGATTCAGGATGCCCGGGGGAACGCGCCATAGGTCGTCATCCTGGGGGAAGAGGGCGATCTCCCGCTGGAAGGCCTCCAGGTCCCGGAGGAGCAGGAGCCGGAGGGCCCGCAAGGTCCGAGGGGCCGACTCAGAAGACATGGACCCCGCCGTTCACGGGCAAGGTGGTCCCGTTCACAAAGCCGCTGCCCAGGATTCCCGCGACGGCTTCCGCAACGTCCCCGGCCAGGCGGTTCCGGCGGAGGGGCGTGTGGGCGGCGGCGGCGGCCTTGTGACCCTCCGGGAGTCCGGCGGTGGCGTCGGTGAGGGTGAGGCCTGGAGCCACGGCGTTCACCCGGATCCCCATGGGCCCCAGCTCGAAGGCCAGGGCCCGGACGAAGCCTTCCAGGGCGGCCTTCGCAGCGCTGTGGGCGCAAAATCCCCAGCCCGGACTCCGGGCCAGGCCGCTGGTGATGGCGACGATGGAACCGCCCCCCCGTGCCGCCATTCCCGGGGCCACCGCCCGGCAGGCGTGGAAGGCCGCGCCCATTTCACCCGTGAGCTTGGCCTCGAAGGCCTCCCAGGGGTAGTCCAGGAAGCCGGTCATGGGAAAGCGGATGGAGGCGTTGACCACGAGCTGATCCACCGGGCCCAGGTCCTGCTCCACGGTGCGGACCATGCCTTCGACTTCCTCCCGGACCCGGGCATCGGCCTTCACGGCCACGGCCTTCCCGCCCTTCGCCTGGATTTCCCGCACCAGCTCCAGGGCCGGGGCCTCGGAAGCGAAGTAGTTCACCCCCACCGCGGCCCCGTCCGCCGCAAGTCGCCGGGCGATGGCGGCTCCGATGCCCCGGCTGGCACCCGTGACGAGGGCCGTCTTTCCCTTGAAGTCCATGCACCCTCCTGGCTGGTCTCGATTCTCGGATGGCCCGGCGCGCCCCTCAAGGCGCCAGACGGAGAACATGAAGAGGGCCCCGGCGCAGCCGGGGCCCTGGGGGGTCGGCCGAGACCTACCCGTTCTTCTTCACGAAGGCCTCCATGAAGTCCACGAGGGTCTTCACGTTGTCCACCGTCACCGCGTTGTAGGTGCTGACCCGGATGCCTCCGATGTCCCGGTAGCCCTTCAAGCCCACCATGCCGTTCTTCTTGGCCTCCCCGACGAAGGCGGCGGTGAGTTCCTCGGTGGGCAGGAAGAAATCCACGTTCATGAGGGAGCGGTGGGCTTTCTCGGCCACGTAACCCTTGTAGAACCCGGCGTGCCGGTCAATGCATCCGTAGAGGAGCTCGCCCTTCTTCCTGTTGTTGGCTTCGATGGCCGCGAGGCCGCCAAGGCTCTTGTTGTAGGCCAGGACGTTCCGAAGGATGTAGATGCCGAAGCAGGGCGGGGTGTTGTAGAGGCTGTTCTTCTCGACGTGGATCTTGAAGCGCAGGTAGCTGGGCAGGTCCTGGGCCTCGCACATCTCCAGGAAGTCCTCCCGGATGATGGTGAGCACGACCCCGCTGGGGCCGAGGTTCTTCTGGGCCCCGGCGTAGATGAGCCCGAAGGGGGCGACGTCGAAGGGGCGCCACATCAGGTCGGAGGACATGTCGCAGACGTAGGGCTTGCCTCCCACCTGGGGGAACTCGTGCCACTGGGTGCCCTCCACGGTGTTGTTGGAGGTGAAGTGCACGAAGGCGGCGTCCTCGCCGACCTTGATCTCGCTGGCGAAGGGCAGGCGGTTGAACTTCAATTCCTTGGTGGTGGCGGCCACGCGGACGTTTTCCCCGCCCACGAGCTTCGCCTCCTTGTAGGCCTTCTCGGCCCAGTTGCCTGTGAGGATGTAGTCGGCCTTGCGGCCTCCCCGGAGCAGGTTCAGCGGGATCATGCCGAACTGAAGGTGGGCGCCGCCCTGGAGCATCAGGACCTTGTAGTTCGCGGGGAGGTTCAGGAGCTCCCGGGTGAGGGCGAGGGCTTCCTCGTGCACCGCGTCGTACTCCTTGGCGCGGTGGCTGATCTCCATGACGGACATCCCGCTGCCGGCGAAATCCAGGAGCTCCTCCTGGGCCCGCTCCAGGGCGGGGAGGGGCAGGCCGGCGGGGCCGGCGTAGAAGTTGATGACGCGATGGGCCATGGAAGCCTCCGATTCAATCGAGATGAGGATCACCGCCGGGACGCCAAGGCCGCCAAGAAGGGAACCAACAGGTGAATGCCTTGGCGCTCTTGGCGTCTTGGCGGTGATATTAAGCTTTGAAATCCTTCAGGATCGCCACGACCTCGTCCCCGATGCGGCCGAGGTTCTCCTTGGAACTGGCGCCGATGTGGGGAGCCATGAAGACATTGGGAGCCGAGAGCAGAGGGCAATCGTCCGGCGGGGGGTCGCTGGGCCAGACGTCGGTGCCGTAGGCGCGCACTTTTCCGCTCTGGAGGGCGGCCACGAGGTCGGCCTCCACCACACACTTGCCACGGCCCGTGTTCACGATGATGACGCCGTCCTTCATCTTGGCGATGAGGGCCCCGTTGACCATCCCCCGGGTCTCATCCGTGAGCGGCGTGTGAAGGCTGAGGACGTCCGACTGGGCAGCCAGCTCTTCCAGGCTGCCCACCAGCGTCGCAACTGGATGTTCCTTGAGGAAGGGATCATAGGCCAGAACGGTCATCCCGAAGGCGGCGGCGCGCTTGGCGACCTCGGTGGCGATGGCCCCGGCCCCCACGAGGCCCAGGGTCTTCTTGAACAGCTCGGTGCGCTTCAGCTCGTTCTTGAGGAACTTCCCCTCCTTCATGGAGGTGTGTGCCTCGATGAGGCGGGCAGGGATCGCCACCATGAAGGCCATGGCCATTTCGGCCACCGCCACGCTGGAGGCCCTGGGCGTGTTGACCGCCTTGACCCCCCGCTCGGCGCAGGCCTTCTTGTCCACATTGTCCATGCCCACCCCGCCCCGGATCACGAGCTTGAGGGCGGGGGCCTGGGCCAGGAACTCGGCCGTCACCTTGGTCTTGGACCGGACCAGGAGCACCTCGGCCCGGGACAGGGTGGCCAGATCGCTGGAGACCTCCCCGAAGACGGCGAGCCGCTCGGGCAACTTCGCATCGAAGGCGTCGGCGATGAGGATGTGCATGGGGGACTCCGGGTGCAGGGTGGAATGGTTCAGTGGGCGTCCGGTTCGTACATCCGGACGATCAGCCCCGAGCGCAGCTTGGGCTCGAACCAGGTGGACTTGGGAGGCATGATCTGGCCGGCGTCGGCCACGGACATGAGCTGGTCCAGGCTGGTGGGGTACAGGCTGAATGCCACGGCCCACCCCTGCTTCACGCGGCGCTCGAGCTCGTCCATGCCGCGGATCCCGCCGACGAAATCGATCCTCGTGTCGGTGCGGGGGTCCTGGATTCCCAGCACGGGAGCCAGCAGGTTCTCCTGCAGGATGCTCACGTCCAGCCCGCGGACCGGGTCGTTGGCGGGGTAGCTTCCCGGCTTGGCCTTCAGGGTGTGCCAGGCCCCATCCAGGTACATGCCGAAGGTGGCCGGGATCCTGGGGCTGCGGGATTCGCTGGGCAGCACCTCGAAGCGTTCCCCCACCTTGGCCAGGAAGGCCTCCTTGGTGAGCCCGTTCAGGTCCTTCACGACGCGGTTGTAGTCCATGATGCGGAGCTGGTCGTGGGGGAAGACCACCGCCATGAAGCTCTCGTAGGACTCGCCGCCCCAGGGCTTGGGATTGGCCTCCCGCTGGGCGAGCCCGTACCGGGCGGCCGCCGCCGTCCGGTGGTGGCCATCCGCCACGTAGAGCGCGGGCACGCCGTTGAAGAGGGTCACAAGCTCCAGGATCGTCCGCTCATCCTGGATGACCCAGACGGTGTGGCCGATGCCGTCCTCGGTCACCACGTCCACCGCGGGCGGCCGCTTGCGGGTGTCGTCCACGATGTGGTCGATGTAGGGAACCGCCCGGTAGGCCAGGAACACGGGTTCGGAGTTGGCGTGCTGCTCGGAGACGTGGCGCGTCCGGTCGTCCTCCTTGTCCCGCCGGGTGTGCTCGTGCTTCTTGATCAGGCCCTGTTCGTACTCCTTGACCGAACAGAGGCCCACCAGCCCCGCCTGGACGTGGTCCCCCATCCGCTGCTGGTAGACGTAGAGACAGGGCCGGGCGTCCTGGATCAGCACTCCGTCGGTGATCAGGCGGTGGAGGTTTTCAACCCCCTTCGCATAGACCCTGGGATCGTGGATGTCCACGTCGGCTGGGAGGTCGATTTCCGGTCGCCCCACGTGCAGGAAGCTGAATTCGTTCCCTTCGGCCAGGCGCCGGGCTTCTTCGGTGTTCACCACGTCGTAGGGCACCGAGGCGACCTTCTGGGCGTGGACCTGCTTGGGCCTGAAGGCCTTGAAGGGGAGGAGCTGGGACATGAAGTCTTCCTTTTTCTGGGGCCATGGGCCCCCCGGGAGGGGGCTCCGGCGGCGGTGCGGGGCTCCGCCCAGGATAGATCGGGGAAGATGTGGCCCTGGTCACTATTGAAAAAATATTCAGCCAGGTCTTCTTGTTTTCCAAGGGCATTCACGAAAATTGAATATTGCTTGCCGCAGACGGCGGCCAGGGTCATTCCTGACGATTGTCCAGGTCTTGAATCATGGCGGCGTTGAGCACGATCTCCGTCATGGGCATGTCGAGGGTGCGCTCCACCCGGCAGGTGTCCACGAATTCCACCTCCGGTCTGGACCAGTTGAGGATGGTGTAGGCGCTCTCCAGGGGTTCCAGATCGTGGAAAGCGGCGTGGATGAGTTCCCCGTCCTTGACGTAGAGGTGGCCGATCCCGGAGGGACCGTGGACGGTCATGGTGCAGGACTTGCGCTCCCAGCTCATGAGCTGGAGCAGGCTCCCCAGGGCGATTCCCCGAACCAGGCCGTCGGGCCGCCGCTGGGCGGCCGCCCTGATCTCCTCCCTGAGCTGGGAGAGGCGCGGGGGTTTGCTGAGGATCCGGAGGGCCCCCAGGAAAAGGGGAGCGTTCTGATGCTCGACCTCGGGGAGCCCTGTCATCACCAGCACGGGCACCGAGGGATAGCGTTCCGCGACGATGGCGATCAGCTTGAACCCGTCCAGCACCGGCATGCTGAGGTCGGTCACCAGCACGTCCACGGGCTGGTTCTGGAGGACTTCCAGGGCCTTCATGCCGTTCTCGGCCAGGAGGACGCGGAATCCCTGGAGACCTTTGAGGCCCATCCGATAGAGGTTCAAGGTGGCCCGGTCGTCCTCCGCGATGAGGACAGAGCGCTGCGGAGTCTCCTTGGTGGGAGGTTTCCAGGCGTACTGGCCGAAGTCTTCCTTGTTCATTTCCGAGGTCGAGGATACCGCGGGGCGGGGTCCTGTCCCTCACTCATCGGCTCGTTCCCGCCCCTTCCCGATTTTCTTTTTGGGTCGAGGTTCCCTCTCCACCACGGCCAGGGCCTCCGCCCAGTCCCCGGGACGCTCCACCCGCCACCGCTCGGCCCAGGGGGCCAGAACCGCGTCCTCGTAGTCGCGGAGCTTCCTGAGCTGGGCCGCCAGGCTCTGGACCACGGCCTCGTGGATGTCCTGTTCCTTCGGAGGAATGTGCCCTTCGAAAATGGGCTCCTGGAGGTACCAGCGCAGGACCTTCTCCACGGGTTTTCCCCAGGGGGCGTAAGTTCTGTCAAGGGGGCCCCCCACGGGCTTCCGCGCCAGGTGTTCGCCATAGAGGTAGTAGAAAACGGCCTCCCCGTCGCTCCAGTTCCGGAGAACCTTGAAGGCCCCCCGCACCAGTTCTTCCTGGAGGGCCAGATCCAGGGGCTTGTCGGTGCGGAAGTCCCAAGGTCCCACGTGGGCGTGGGCCACGCTGGGGTACCCGACCTCCGTGATCATGACCGGTCGCCCGAACCGGGCCTTGAGGGTCCGGGCCTTGTTCACGATCCACCACCAGGCGTCCCGGATCTGGTCCGGGGTGGGGTACTCGTCGTACTTGGCGATGGGGTCGTAGGTGTTCATCCCGATCACGTCCAGGCAGTCCCCGAAGGTGAAGGAATCGTGGGAATCGAAGTTCACGCTGTAGACGACCTTTCCCCGGAACACCTTCCGCACCTCGGCCACCAGGGCCCGCCAGCGGTCGGGGAAGGGGTGGGTGGTGGCCATCTCGGTGCCGACGCTGTACCACTCCGCACCCCCGGCCTGGGCGAGGGAGGCCAGGTGGACGTTGAATTCGGTATAGGCCCGCCACCATGCATCCCAATCCGCGGGCCGGATGTTGCCCCGCCACCACTGGGCGTTCTCCGCTTCGTCACGCATGTTGAGGGTCGGGAAGAACAGCACCCGGAGCCGGCGCTCCCGGGCCTGGCGGAAGGTGCGCATGAGGGCCGCCTCGGAGGGGCTGCTGGTGGGGTGCCGGAGGATGTCGCTGCTGCGCCCCGTCTCCATCCGGTAGATGGCCTGGAGGCTCACGCAGGTGGCCCCGGTCTGCGCGATGCGATCCAGCTCCTCCCGGTAGTCGTAGTCCGGAAGCCCCGCGTAAAGCCCGAGTACGATGCCTCGGGGCTGGGGGACCAGGCGGCGCCGTTCCATCCGGCGGACCTGGATCCAGGTTGCCGGCAGGGCCAGGAGGGCCGCGAGGGCAAGAAGGCGGCGCCACATGGGGTCAGGTTTTCCGCACCCGGACCAGGACCGTCCGGGCCCCGTCCATCCGGAGCACCTCGAGTCTGGCCCCTTCCACCGCGACCGCGTCGCCTTCAGCCGGCACCCGGCCCAGGCGGGCCATGACGAGGCCCCCGAGGGTGTCGAAGCCCTCCCGTTCCCAGGTCAGGCCCAGGCGGTCCTCCAGGTCCTCCACGTGGATCTGGGCAGAGACCTCAAAGATCCCCGGGGCGGTCTCCACGATTTCCGGGGGGCCCTCGTGTTCGTCGCGAATCTCCCCCACCACTTCTTCAAGCAGGTCCTCGACGGTCACCAGGCCCGACATGCCCCCGAACTCGTCCACCACCACCGCGAGGTGGACCCTGGTTCTCTGCATCTCCCTGAGAAGATCCTGGACAGGCTTGCTCTCCGGTACGAAGAGGGGGGCCTTCAGGAGGGAGGCGACGGGGACATCCTGCCCGGGGGGATGCTGGAGAAGGTCCTTCAGGAGCAGGATTCCCGCCACCCGGTCCAGGCTTCCCTCGAACACAGGAAGTCGGGAGTGACGGGATTCCCGGAATGCCTCCCAGGCGTCCTGGGCGGTGGCCTCCAGCGGGAGGGCACGGATACCGGTGCGGGGAGTCATGACCTCCCGCACCACCGTGTCGCCGAAGCTCACCACGTTGCGGATCATCTCCCGGTCCTCGGCCTCGAGGATCCCCTCAGCTTCACCCTCCTCCAGGAGCGCGGTCACCGCGTCCCCGGAAACCTCCCCCTCCGGCGCGTCCTTTCTCACTTCCTGTTCCTCCCGGTCTCTGCCCAGGCGGCGGATCACCGGGACCAGCAGGAGGGCCAGCAGCGGATGCGCGGGCCGGAACATCGGAAAGAGGCGACACAGCCAGGCGGCGGGGTCCCGGGACACAAGGAGGGCTGGAAGCGCCGCATCCAGGAGCCAGACGTAGGCCAGGGAGGCCAGGAGGATCCAGACCGCCGGGAAGGATCCAGCCTGGAGGGAGGCGCCCAGGAGGCCGACGAAGAGGAGCTGGTTCCACAGAACCAGCTCCAGGGTCAGGCCCCGGGGGTCCTCCTGCAGCCGGGCCAGGAGCTGGTCCGGGAAGGCCCCCTCCTCGAGGAGGCGGCGCCGCTGGAGGGAGACCAGGCCCTGATGGGCCGCCAGGAGGGCGGCCATCGCCCCGCGGTAGAGCGCGAGGAGCGCCAGGCCCGCGAGGAACCAGGCCGACGGCGCTGCTCCGCCCGGGATGGGGTCACTCACGCCTTGATTCTAACCATTCAGGGGGCCGGGGCGGCCCGGCGCTCGATCTGGGCCCGGATTCCGGCGCGTGCCTGGTCCGAGAGGGGGAGCTTCCTGCGTTCGGATTCCCGGAAGTATTCTTCGGGGTCCCGGCAGAGGCCGTCCGGGGTCGGGGCCAGGCCCTTCCGCTGCCGGGCGCTGTTGAGGAAGGCGTAGGGTTCCCGGGCCAGCTCGGGGCTCTGCAGGTAGAAGCGGAAGGTCCACCAGCCCCCCGCGACGAACCACACGGCCAGGGCGCTGAGGGCCGCCCGCTGCAGGAACCTCATGCGCTCCGGCGTCTTCCGGACCTTCTGCCAGAGAACGGCGATCCAGAGGTTCAGGGCGATGAGGGCCGCCGTCAGCAGCAGGGTCCCTGGCCAGCCCTGGGTGCCCCAGTCCCAGCCCGTCAGGCCCAGGAAGGCGGGGGTCAGCATCACCCCGAAGATCATGTTGAGGTGCAGCATGTAGACCAGGAGGCTCTCCTGGCTTGCGGCCACCACCGGGTTGGGTCCGGGCCATCGGGGCCGAAGTTTCTCGATCCAGCCCACCACCCCGCCGCCCATCAGGATCCAGCCCAGTCGGTCCAGGACGCTGGGGAGCGTGGTGTTGTGGATGGACTGGAGTTCGTTCCAGCTCCAGGCGCCCCAGGGGCCGAGGAGGCGCCAAGCCCCGTCCGGCCCCTGGATCCAGGTGCCTTGCCAGAGCCAGACCTTCTTGTAGGAGGAGCCGAAGGCCCAGAGCCCGATCCCGACCAGGAACATGGCCGCGAGCCAGGCCCCTTCGCTGAAACGGGCCCGGCCCTCGGGATCGGCCTCCACCCGGGCCCACCGGTAGAGCCCGCCCATGAAGGAGCCGAAAGCCGGGAAGGCCAGCCAAGGGAAGAGGGGGAAGAGGGCCTGCACCCCCCGGTCGGCGTTCCCGTTGAACCAGCCCCGGATGGGCAGCCAGAGTCCGTCGCCGACGCCCTGGGCCCAGAGGTAGGGCGAGATGAGGGGGATCCAGATCGCCAGGCCCAGGGCCACCCAGGTGAAGACCCTGGCGTTGCGGATGATCCGCGCGAGGCCCTGAAGCACCAGGAGGCTGAAGACGATGCACTGGAGCACATCGAACTTGAAGAGTTCCCGGAGTTTCTGGGGGGTGGAAAGCACGGTCCAGTCCGCCAGGCTCAGGCCCGGGGCGTGCAGGGCGTAGGCACAGAGCAGGATGAATCCCAGGCGACGGGCCGTGTCGGGCCAGAAGGGCCGGATCGTACCGTCGGTGCGGAAGGTGCTGACCACCAGGCTGAAGCCCGCCGCCATGGTGAAGACGGGTGCCATGAGCCCATTGAGGTAGTTGAGCCATTCCGGACGCATGCCCTGGATGAGCCAGACATTCACGGCGTGGACCTCGATCATGACGATCACGGCCCAGCCCCGGAGCTGGTCAATGAAATCGCAGCGCTTCGATGGGCTGCGGTCCCCCCAGGCCTCGCGAATGGTGCTCATCATTTCCAATCCCCGATGGAGGGCCTATTCGGCCTTTTCCAGCTCCATCCTCATGACGCTGTGGCGCTTGCCGTAGGCGAAGTAGATCACGAAGCCGATGAGCAGCCAAATGCCCAGCCGCCACCAGTTGCCCACCGGGAGGCTGAACATCAGCAGGAGGCAGGTGAGGATCCCCATCACGGGAACGAATGGAACCCAGGGGCAGCGGAAGGGCCGCTCCGCCTCGGGGTGTTTCCGGCGCATGATCAGCACCGCGGCACAGACGATCACGAAGGCCAGCAGGGTGCCGATGTTGGTGAGGTGCAGCAGGAAGTCGATGGGGGCCAGGCCTGCGCCCACCATGACGAAGAGCCCGATTAGGATCGTGGACTTCCAGGGGGTGCGGAACCTGGGGTGGACGTCCCCGAAGAAGCCCTTGGGTACCAGGCCGTCCCGCGCCATGGCGAGGAAGACCCTGGGGCCGCTGAGCATCATGACCAGGAGGACGGACGTGATGCCCGCCACGCCGGCGGTGGCAATGAGGCCCTCGGCCCAGCCGATTCCCTTCTGTTTGAAGGCGATGGATACGGGAGCATTGATGTCCAGCTGGTCGAACTTCACCATGCCGGTGAGCACGGCCACGACGCCGATGTAGAGCACCGTGCAGAGCAGGAGGGAGGCGATGATGCCGATGGGCACGTCGCGCTGAGGATTCTTGGCCTCCTCGGTATGGGTGGAGACGGAATCGAAGCCGATGTAGGCGAAGAAGATGATGGCGGCCCCGGCCAGCATCCCCACGGGATTGCCTCCTGCGTCGACCTGTCCCGCGACATGGTGTCCGAAGAAGGAGATGCCGGTCCAGCCGAAGGGGGCGAAGGGATGCCAGTTGGTCGTGGAGATGAAGAAGGCCCCGACGCCGATCACGAAGAGGACGGCCGCCAGCTTGATCCCCACCATGGTGGCGTTGAAGGTGGCGCTCTCGTGGATGCCCTTCACCAGGATGACGGTGACGATGGCGACGATGATGATGGCCGGCAGGTTGATCATGGAGCCCGTGCTCACGAAATGCCCCGCGGCTCCGTCCCACCGCCAGGGCGATTCGGACAGGAGCTTGGGAATGTGGATTCCCAGTTTTGCCAGGACGTTCTGGAAGTAGCCGGACCACCCCGTGGCCACGGTGGCGCTGCCCACCGCGTATTCCAGGACCAGGTCCCAGCCGATGATCCAGGCGAAGAGCTCGCCCAGGGTGGCGTAGGCATAGGTGAAGGCGGAGCCCGCCACCGGCACCATGGCGGCGAACTCGGCGTAGCACAGGGCGGCGAAAATGCAGGTGATGCCCGCCACCACGTAGCTGAGCATGAGGGAGGGCCCCGCCACATTGTGGGCCGCGGCCCCCGTGGCCACGAAGATCCCCGCGCCGATCACCGCCCCCACCCCCCGGGCCGTGAGCTGCACGGGCCCCAGGATCCGGCGGAGCCGGTTGTCGTCCTTCATCTCCTGGTACAGCATCGCCAGGGGTTTGCGGGCGAAGAGCTGGTTCGGCTTCTTGGCCATTCGGGGCTCCTGGGGGAGGGAATCGTCGGAATTCTGGGGACCAGCGACCATAGTGCCAGGAATCTACGGGGGCATTCCACGATCTCCGGGGGGCGGGATGCCCTCCGGTCCACAGGCCCCTCGAACCCGATTCCGCAGGAGGGAGAGGGTGTTTCAGCCCCCCAGGGCCTTTCTCACGGCGGCTTCGAGCGGGCCCGGCTTTACCTCGGCCAGCTCGTAGGTGGCCCGCACCATGGGCTTGTTCACCTTCAGGACCCTCGTGATGTCGATGGGAGTTGCGCTCAGCACCACGTCGCAGGGGGTCGCCTCGATGGTCGCTTCCAGGTCCTTGATCTGGGCCTCGCCGTAGCCCATGGCCGGCAGGATGCCCCGGGCGTTGGGGTACTTGAGGTAGGTGGCGGCGATGGAAGCCACGGCGTAGGGGCTGGGGTCCACGATGAGCTGGGCGCCGGCGTTCCGGGCGGCCACCACGCCCGCCCCGTAGGTCATGGAGCCGTGGGTGAGGGTGGGGCCGTCCTCGATCACCAGCACCTTCTGGTCCCTCACCCACTCAGGGCGCTGGCAGGTGACGGGGCTGTTGGCGCGGATCACCAGGGCGCCAGGATTCAGCTTCCGGGCCGCGTCCTCGATGGCGCCGATGTCCTTCTCGTCAGCGGTGTCGCACTTGTTGATCAGGATGACGTCCGCCCGCCGGAAGTTGGCCTCTCCGGGGTGGTAGCGCTGCTCGTGGCCCGCCCTGTGGGGATCCGCGATGCAGATGTGGAGAGCGCTCTGGTAGAAGGGCAGATCGTTGTTGCCGCCGTCCCAGAGAATGACGTCCGCCTCCTGCTCGGCCTGGCGGATGATCCGTTCGTAGTCCACGCCGGCGTAGACCACGAAACCGTTGTCGATGTGGGGTTCGTACTCCTCCCGCTCCTCGATGGTGCACTGGTGGCGGTCAAGGTCCCCGTAGTCGGCGAAGCGCTGGCAGGCCTGGCGGGCCAGGTCCCCGTAGGGCATGGGGTGGCGGATGGCGACCACCTTCTTCCCAAGTTTTTTGAGGATGTTGCTCAGGTAGCGGGTGGTCTGGCTCTTCCCGGCCCCGGTGCGCACCGCGGTCACCGCTAGGACCGGCCGGCTCGAGCGGATCATGGTCTTGTCGGCCCCCAGCAGCTCGAAGTCCACGCCCTTGGCGATGCAGAGGCTGGCCAGGTGGCCGACGTGCTCGTGGGTCACGTCGGAATAGGAGAAGACCGCCACGTCCGGCCGCTCCCGCTCGATCAGGGCGGTGAGCTCGGCCTCGTCGAAGATCGGCACGCCGTCGGGGTACAGCTTCCCGGCCAGGACCGCGGGATACTTGCGGCCCGCGATGTCCGGGATCTGGGTGGCCGTGAAGGCCACGACCTTGAAGGCCGGATTGTCCCGGAAGACGGTGTTGAAATTGTGGAAGTCTCGGCCTGCGGCTCCCAGGATCACGACCCGTCGCGCCTCGCCCATGGAACACCCGTCTGGTCAACGGGGCGCCGACACGCACACATGATTGGCAGTCCTGGCAGGCCCCCGGACAGGGGCAGAATATCGGAATGATAGGACCGGATCCGGGGGTTGTGGACAGGGTCACAAGGGGGGCCATCCCCCTCGTGGAGGCCCGCGGATGTTGAACTTCCGCGGCCTGCGGGCCCCCCTCCTCGGGGGACTGGGGGTGCCCTGCCGCTGCTGCCTCGGGCCCCTGGACGGGGACGCCAACTGGGGGATCTGCAGTCCATGCTGGGGTGGCCTGGTCCGGCCGGCGGAGGACCGCTGTCCGCAGTGTGTCCTGGTGCATCCTGAAGAGGAGGCCTGCCCTGGAGGAGGGGCCTGGGTGGCGGGGGATGCCTTCTGGGACTACCGGGGGGGCCGCCCGGCCCTGGGGGCCCTCCTGGTGCCGGGAATCAAGGCGGGGGAGAACGGGTGGCGGCGGGCCCTGCTCGCGAAGGCCGCCCGGGTGGACCTGCCCCCTTGGGTGGAAGGAACGGATTTCATCGTCCCGGCCCCTACGGCGCCTTGGAAACAATGGACCCGGGGGCGCGATCTGGCGATGGACTGGGCCCTCCACTTGGGGGAACGCACCGGCATTCCGGTCCGGGCCGTGCTGAGGAAGGCCTGGTTCCACCCGCCCCAGGCCGGCCGGCCCGAGTCCGCGCGGCGGCGCATGCCCCGGAAGGCGATCCGGCTGGCGGACCCCCGCCCGGTGGCCGAAGCACGCATCCTGCTGGTGGACGACGTCTGGACCACGGGCACGACCCTTCTCCGGTGCGCCCAGGCCCTGCAGGCGGGGGGCGCGTCGGAACTGCGGGTCCTCACGCTCTTCCGGGCGGTCTGATGCTCCCTGGGGGCAAACGGCCTGCGGCCTGGGCCCCCAGACCCCGCGCACGGCCGCGGCAGGGCCGCGTCCGGGCTTGATGCTCCCTGGGGGCAAACGGCCGGCGGCCTGGGGCCGCGCCTACCTTCGTTTCCAGATGTCCCAGGGGCGGGTGCCCAGGAGGAGGTTGATGGTGGCGCGGTGGGCCTGGAAGGCCGTGCCCGCCGGAGCGAGCCAGGTGCGGCCCACCGCCAGTTCCACGTAGATCCGTCCCACCTCGGTCCGGAGGACGGCCCCGAGGGCCCGCACCCGGGTGCCCTCCCGGAGGTCCCTGGCCTGGGGACCCCCGAGGTAGCCGAGATCCCCCCGGGGTTCGACCCACACGTTCAGGCCGAGCATGTCGGCCAGGCGAATGGGAGCCCCCACCCGCACCAGGGCGAAGTTGGGGGACAGGAAGCCTGCGCTGCGGGTCCCCAGGAGGAAGCCGGGACCCCCGGCGCTGTACCAGCGGTCCAGGGGAGTCCGCCACCCCAGCCCCGCCTCGCCGTCCAGGTGGAGCAGCAGCGGTCCCAGGGGGAGGTAGCGCCGGGCCCGCAGGTAGCCCCAGCGGAAAGTGCCCTGGGGGCCCTCCGTCCGGCTCCGACCCTGGCCCGCCACCACCCTGAGCAGGCCGCCCCGGGTCGGAAAGGTGTAGCGGTCGAAGTCGTCCCATTCCGAGGACGCCTGCACTTGGTCCGTGATCTGGGTCCTGCCTTCCGGAAAGGCGGGGAGGAGGGCCGTCCACCGTCGGGAGAGGTCGAGCCGCCAGCGGCCACGGTCCCCTTCTCCAAAGCGCTGCTGCAGACCCAGGCCCGCGTCCCTGGAGCGAAGGTCCCGGTCGGCCAGGACGGCGGAAAAGGGCGCCAGGAGCGCAGGCTCACGAAGGCCCTCGGGAAGGAATCGCTGCTCGAAGTGGCTGGCGAAGACCCGGAGGCCCAGCCGGGGCATGGGGCGGAAGGAGCGGTTGAAGGAAAGGGCCAGGGAATCCTGGAGGCGGTTGGTGCTGGCGCCGAGGCCCAGGCTGCTGCCGGTGCCCAGGAAATTCTGGAAGACCGTGTCCAATCCCACATGGAAGCCCCAGGTGCTCTCGAAGGCCAGGGAGACGTCCGCGGCGATCCGCTGCCGGGGGACCGGCGTGAAGACCAGGGTGGGGCCCTCGCCCCCCAGCTCGCCCCCGAGCAGCAACTCCTCGAGGTTCAGCCTCGATTCGGCCATGCCCATGCGGTCGAAGATGCGCTGGGCGTCCAGGGGGCCCCCCACCAGGTCCCCCAGGAGCCAGGCCAGGTAGCCCTGGTCCCGGGGCGGGATGATGCCGTCGGGGATCCGTACAGCGGCCACCCGGGGTTCCCGGACTCGGACGACCAAGCGGCCCCCGGCCGGATCCCAGGCGGTGCCCTCCAGGTCCAGGGTGGGCCGGTAGGCCAGGGCCCCCTCCAGGAGCAGGCGGTCCAGGGCCCGCGCCAGACGGGCTGGATTGAAGTGGGTCCCCGTGGCCACCCCTTCCATGCGGAGGATTTCCCTCAGGGCCAGGTCCCATCCCTGGGGCGCCTCGCAATGCAGCTCGGCGATGAGGGGATGGGCCTCCACCCGGAGCAAGGGGACCTCCCCCGGCTCGAAGCGCAGTTCGGCCCCCTGGGCCAGGCCGGCGGCGTGGACGCGCCGCAGGAGGCGCAGGTGGTCGCGCCGGAGGAGGGGTCCGGAAGGGGGCAGGCTGCCCTCGATCAGGGCCTCCAGGGCCGGCCGCAGGTCTCCGGGTGCTTCGACCCTGGGCCTTCCACCGGGCAGCTCACTGGCCCCCTCGGGGCCGTAGAGCCTGGCTTCCAGTTCAGGCAGGCCTTCCGCAAGGCTCTTGCGGCCCGAGGCCACCCCCTCGGGACCTTGCCGGTTGAACTCGAGGTACTCCAGCTTCCGGGTGTCGGGCCGGAGGAGGAGGTCGGCCGCCTGGCGGCTCAGGCGGGTTCGCTCCTCGATGGCCACGTCGAGGGTTCGCAATAGGACCGAGAACACCGTGGAGGACTTCACCGCGTCCACCTGGCTGCCCACCTCCACCGCCAGGATCGTCCCGGAGGGATCCAGGGCCCGGGCTTGGAAGACCGGGAGGTTCTCCACCAGCATGCCGTCCAGGTGCTGGCGACCTTCGAACACCACGGGCCGGAACATCCCCGGGATGCTCATGGAGGCCCGGACCGCATCCACCAGGCTCCCTCGGCGGTGCGCCTCCGCCACCCCCTGCTGGAGATCGGTGGAGACCGCCCGGAAGGGGACCCGCAGTGCGTCCAGGTCCGTTCCGCCGTAGTAGATGCCCCGGGCCAGCAGCCACTGGAGGCTTCGCTTCAACTCCAGGCCTGAGGAGGAGCCGGGCTCGAAGGAGAAGCCGTCCCGTCCGGTGTACTCCATGCTGAAGATGGTCGCGGTGCGGCTTTCCTGTTCCCACAGCGTCTCCCCCCGGCTCCGGCGCTGGCGGTCCAGCAGCACGGCCCCCATGTCCACCCGCTGGAGCAGTTCCTGGATGGAGGCCCCGGAGTAGCCCACCGCGTGCATGGCGCCCATGAAGGCCCCGATGCTCGTGCCGCAGACGGCGTCCGGGAGCAGGCCCTCCGCCTCGAGACCCTGCAGCACCCCCACGTGGGCGATGCCCTTGGCCGCGCCGCCGCCCTGGGCCAGCACCAGGGAGCGCTGGCCTGGGGCCCGGAACCGGGGGCCGAAACTGAAGCGGAAATCCGGCGGGGTGGTCTCCAGGCGGAGGACGACGGGCTCCCGGACTCTCGGGCCCTGGCCCAGGCAGGCCCAGGCGGCCCCGGCCGCGAGGAGGAGGCGCAGGCGTGGAAGCATGCAGCCATTGTGGGACCGCGGGCCGAATTGAAAAGCGGGCGCCGGAGGGGCGCCCGCCGTGCTTGTTCCGGAAAGAGATCAGTGCTTGCTGAAGGCCTTGAGGCCGTCGAAGGTCGGCTTGAAGGCCTTGTCGCCCTTCTTCCAGTTGGCGGGGCACACTTCGCCGTGCTCGTTGGTGAATTCGATGGCGTCGAGCACCCGCAGGGCCTCCTCGACGTTGCGGCCCAGGGGCAGGTCGTTGATGGTGATGTGGCGGACAGTCTGCTTCTCGTCGGAATCGATCAGGAAGAGGCCCCGCAGCGCGATGCCGGCGGGCAGCAGCACGCCGTACTCGCTGGAGATGGTCTTGTTCACGTCGGCCAGCAGGGGGATCTGGATGCCCTTGATGCCGCCCTCGTTGCGGTCCACCTGGGCCCAGCCCCAGTGGCTGAACTTGGAGTCGATGGAGCAGCCCAGCACCACGGTGTTCCGGGCCTTGAATTCCTTCAGCGCGTCCGAGAAGGCCAGGATCTCGGTGGGGCAGACGAAAGTGAAATCGAGGGGGTAGAAGAAGAGGAGGACCTTCTTGCCCTTGAAGTCGGCGAGGGAGACCTCCTTGAAGGAGCCGTCGGGCATGAGCGCGTCGGTCTTGAAGGCGGGGGCGGGCTGGGTGACGAAGGCGGCCATGGGGGCTCCTGTGGAATGAGGTCGCGGGCGGACCTGGAATGCCGGGAATCTCCAGGATAGACGAGCGGGAAAGGGCATCAAGGAAAATATCCGACCAATTCGGTAAACATTCTCGACGCGCCGGGCTGATATGCTGGGCGGCCTCCGTTCCGCCAAGGAATTCCGCCCCATGAAGCAGCTCCAGCTCTCGGTCTTCTCCGAAACCGGCCGCCTCCGCCAGGTGGTGGTCCACCGGCCCGGGCCCGAGGTGGACCTCATGGTGCCCGCCATGATGGAGAAGCTGCTCTTCGACGACATCCTCTACGGCGAGGCCGCCCGGCGGGAGCACGACCAGTTCCGCGGGGTGCTGGCCAGGGTCGCGGAAGAGGTGCTGGACGTCCAGGATCTCTTCGCCGAAGCCCTGGCCCAGCCGGGCGTCCAGGCCGCCTTCATCCGGGACCTGCGGCGGCTCATCGCGCTGGATCCCGAGGTGTGCGGGCTCCTGGAGGGCATGGGCCCGGCCCAGGTGGCCGCGGCGGTGATCGGGGGCCTCCCCTGGGACGACATGCCCGCCCACACCCACTGGCAGCGGGATTTCGAATACCGTCTCCGGCCCATTCCCAACCTGCTCTTCATGCGGGATCCCGCCAGCGTCATCGGCGACGGCTACTCCGTGAATTCCATGGCCACCTGGGCCCGGGAGCGGGAGCCCCTGATCCTCAGCGTGGTGCTGGCCCACCACCCCCGCCTGGCCCACCACCAGGAGGACGACAAGTGGTTCGACCAGGTGGGCCCCCTCGTGCGGGGCGAGATCCGGGCCCCCGTGAGCCTGGAGGGAGGCGACATCCTGGTGCTGAGCCCCAAGGTGCTGGCGGTGGGCTGCTCGGAGCGCAGCTCCGCCGACGCCATCCACCTTCTGGCGGAGAGCCTCCGCGCGCACCGGGCGGCGGACGAAGGCAGCTTCGACTGGCTGGCCATGGTGCTCATGCCCAAGAAGCGCAGCGCCATGCACCTGGACACCATCTTCACCCGAACCTCGGAGGGCGAGTGCCTGGTGTACCCGCCCTACTTTCTGGAGGGCTCCCCGGAACTGCTCAACGTCACCCTCATCGACCTGCGCCACGCCGAGCTGCGGATGGGCACCCGGCCGGGCCTGCTGAGGACCCTGGCGGGCCTGGGGATCGAGCTGGAGCCCATCTTCTGCGGGGGCCGGGACCCCATCCTCCAGCAGCGGGAACAGTGGACGGACGGCGCCAACGCCTTCTGCCTCGCGCCGGGCGTCATCACCAGCTACGGCCGGAACATCGCCACCGCCGAGGCCCTGGACCGCGCGGGCTACCGCGTGCTGCCCGCGGCCAAGGTGCTGGGGGACCCGGAGCTGGACCTGCTGGACGGCGGGAAGTACCTCATCCAGCTGGAAGCCGGCGAGTTGAGCCGCGCCCGGGGCGGACCCAGGTGCATGACCATGCCCCTGGCGAGGGCATGAAAAAGTTGTTAAAAAATTGTCATTTGACTTATTGAAGGGGGGGGTAATTTATTCAAGGCAATTTTTGCCATGGAGGAAAAATGAGGATCGTTGGGCTGTTTCTCACGTTGTCCCTGGTTCCCGTCCTGGGTGCCCAATCCCCGGTGCATCCGAAACCGCCGATCATTGTTCAGCCCGGCCCCGGAGACCCCCTTTGGGATGAGTTGAACTCAGGCTCAGGTCCCAGCACCAATTGCCAATCGATCTGCTCACTTCCATGCACCTACTGGTTTGACACTTTGCTTTACAAAGGCTATTGCAACGCCCGCATCGAGCTCTGCAACCAGGGATCGGGTGGACTTCCCATCTGCCAATGTGATGGAAAGGGTGCAGCCCCGGCGTACCTATATGGTCAAAAACATTTGATGTATCAGTAATTAAATAGGGGTCCGGTCCATGTTGTGGCGGATATTTTGTTCGGTCTTCTGGTTCACCCATCTCACCGCCCAGACAAGGCCATGCTGGTTTCAAGGCAAAGATGCTTTTGTCCGCCAAGGGAGCATTTTCCAGAGGGTGCCAACCACGGGCAACTTCGAACGAGTTTCTGGGTTGGCCACCGCGCGGCCCCCTCTGGAAAGCCTCGGCCAAAGCTGGATGTCTTGGGACGGGGAGTTCCTCTATCACTGGGAGATCCTCAGGGACTGGGGGGTCAAGGTCCGAACGGCCTTCTCACAGCAGACGGCCCAAGGGCCCCAGTGGTTCTGGAGCGCCCCGGTCCAGTTCTCCACCGCCTTCAGGGTCCTGGCCGCTGCCTCGCGGGTGGCCCTGGTCGAGGAACGGGGGGGCAAGGACGAACGTGGTGTGCCCCAGTACGGCCTGAAGGCGGTGAACCTGATCGACGGGGAGTCCCGGCCTCTGCTGGCGAAGCCGGATCCCCTGCGGACACTCTCCGCCGAAGCGGTCGTGAAGGACCAGGAATTCATCCTGGTGATGAATTGCGGCGAGCTCTACCATCTGCCCCTCGGCACACATTCGCTGCGGACGGTCCGGGAGCATTTCTGGGGAGACCTTTCGGACAAGTACATCCAGGAGGAAAAGGGCGGACCAGGGATGAGTCCCATCCCGCTTCCCCCGCGCTTCATTGGCTCCGGGTTCTTCGGGCCTGGCGGGGAGATCTACTTCCCGTTAACTGTTCGGGAAACCAACACCTGGACTCAGGAAGCGATGGAGCGGATGGTCAAAGGGGAAGAGAAGGCCTTCCAGTCTCTATCGAAGGAAGAACAGTCCCGACGGATCGCCTCCGGTGCTTGGCCTCCCAAGGTGGACCTTTCCAAGCCCTTCCACGGCTCGGAGGAGGTGTTCGTCCTGCTCCAGTACGATTCTGAGGCCCGCAAGATCAGCAAGGTGCCCGAAGAGCGCCTCGGCAAGCTCGTGAACGCGGACCCGGCCACCGGACAGTGGAAGCTCAGCGGCCACGGCTCGCCCACTCCCACCCAGCGCCTAGGCTGGCCCGAGATCGCCCAGCGCCTGGACGGCCAGTTCGTGCCCGTGGAAGAACTGATCCAGTCCGACATGGTACCTGGGGGGAAAACCCTCGAGACGCCCGCCGCAGGCAAGGGCCCCTCCGCGGACAAGAAACCCGCCCCGGCCCAGGCACCTCGCCCACACGCGCCATCGGGGAAGGGCACCCTGGGGCCGAACTGAACCCTTCCCCCCCGAACCTTGCTACACTGTCCCTCCTGCGCCTCGGCACCCCGAGGCGCCCCTTTTTTTATGTCCAGCGACGCCCGGTTCAGCCACCGCCTCCAGTTCGCCCTGTACCGGGGCGTGGAGGGAATCCTCTCGGTGCTTCCCTGGTCCACCCTGGTGGAGGCCGGCCGCATCCTGGGGACCCTGTTCTGGCTGGTGGACCGCCGGCACCGCCGGGTGGTCCGAGACAGCCTCCGGGGGACGGACCTGGGGCTGGACGAGGCGGAGATCCGGCGCCTCTCCCGGCAGTGCTTCGCCCACTTCGGTGCGGTCTTCCTCACCAGCATCCGGCTCTACCGGGCGGACCCGGAGGAAGTGGCGCGCCGCGTCAAGGTGGAGGGACAGGAACACTACGACGCGGCCCGGGCCATGGGCCCCGGGATCATCCAGGTCTCCGGCCACCACGGCAACTGGGAGGCCCTGGGCCTGGGCCAGAGCCTGGCGGGACGCCCCACCGCGGGCATCGCAAGGCCCATCCGGAATCCCCTGATGGATCAGCTCCTGAACAGCTACCGCTGCCGCTTCGGGAACTCTGTCATCTCGAAGGGGGGCGCCGTCCAGAAGGCCCTCCGGATGCTCCGGGAAGGGGGATGCGTGGGTTTCATCGTGGACCAGGACGCCCTGACCTCCGGGATCTGGGTCAAGTTCCTGGGCAAGTGGGCCTCCACCTACCCCACCGCCGGCAATCTGGCGGTGCGCCTCGACCTTCCCATCCTCCCGAGCTTCAGCTGGCCCGAGGAGGACGGCAGTTACCGCGTCCGCTTCGACCCGCCCTTCAAGGTGCCCGCCAGCGGGGACCTGGAGCGGGACACCTGGGTGGCCACCCAGCTCATCACCGACTGCCTCTCCCGGGAGGTCCACCGCGACCCCCGCTGGTACTTCTGGATGCACAACCGCTTCAAGACCCGGCCCGGCGAGGGGAACCCCCTCCCGGCGCCCCTTCCCGACCCGGCCTGGGCCCTGTCCCTGCCGGCCCCGCCCTGATCACCGGACCCCAGGAGCCTCCATGCACAAGCAGGTCCTCCAGAAGCTCGAAGCCGAGCTCCGCGCCCTCAAGAACACCCTCCTGAACGAGATCCCCAAGGAGATCGCCCACGCCGCGGCCCAGGGGGACCTCTCCGAGAACGCGGAGTACGAGCAGGCCCTCTCCAAGCGGGACATGTTCCAGAACAAAGTCGTGTCCCTGGAACGGCGCATCGCCGAGGTGGCGGCCATGGACATGGACCGCCTGCCCAGGGACCGGGCGGCCTACGGCAGCACGGTGAAGGTGCTGGATCTGGATTCGGAAAAGGAACTGACCTACCACCTGGTGCTGCCCGAGGAGTTGGACAGCCGGCCCGGAAACCTCAGCATCAGTTCCCCCATCGGCAAGGCCCTGGTGGGAATGGAGCAGGGTTCCGAAGTGAAAATTACCATTCCGGCGGGAATGAAGCGTTTCGAGGTGCTGGAAGTGGTTACCATTCATGACCAGAAGAAATGAACCCCGAGGGCCCATGAGCTCCAAGAACAAACGGGACCAGCGCTGCTCCTTCTGCGGGAAGCTTCCCCACGAAGTGGAACAGCTGCTGGCGGGCCCGGACGCCATGATCTGCAGCGAGTGCGTGGAGGCCGGCCAGCTCCAGCTGCGCATGAGCCGCCAGGGCAAGGCCGTGGGGCCCCACCAGGCGAAGCTGGCCCGCCCCAAGGAGATCAAGGCCTACCTGGACGAGTACGTGATCGGCCAGGAGGCCGCCAAGAAGCGCCTCTCGGTGGCGGTGTACAACCACTACAAGCGCATCCTGGTCCCCAAGAAGGGCCTGGGGGCCGGCGCCGAGGTGGAACTGGCCAAGAGCAACATCCTGCTCATCGGCCCCACGGGAACGGGGAAGACGCTGCTCGCCCAGACCCTGGCCAAGGTCCTGGACGTCCCCATCGCCATGGCCGACGCCACCACCCTCACCGAGGCGGGCTACGTGGGCGAGGACGTGGAGAACATCCTCACCAAGCTGCTCCAGGTGGCCAACTACGAGGTGGAGCGGGCCCAGCGGGGCATCGTCTTCATCGACGAGATCGACAAGATCGGCCGCAAGAGCGAGAACCCCTCCATCACCCGGGACGTGAGCGGTGAGGGGGTCCAGCAGGCCCTGCTCAAGCTCATCGAGGGGACGGTGGCCAACGTTCCGCCCCAGGGGGGCCGCAAGCACCCCCACCAGGAATTCATCCAGGTGGACACCAGCAACATCCTCTTCATCTGCGGGGGGGCCTTCGTCGGCATCGAGGACATCATCAAGCAGCGGGTGCGGGCCAAGGCGGTGGGCTTCGGCGCCACCCCCACCGCCAAGGACACCGGCAACGAGTTCCTCAAGCACGTGGAGCCCGAGGACATCATCAAGTACGGCCTCATCCCGGAACTGGTGGGCCGCATGCCCGTGCTGGCCAGCCTGGAGCCCCTGGACCGGGAGGCCCTGGTCCGCATCCTCACCGAGCCCAAGAACTCCCTCACCAAGCAGTACGCCCGCCTTTTCGAGATGGACGACGTGGAGCTGAGCTTCGTGGAGGGCGCCCTGGAGGCCATCGCCGACCAGGCCCAGTCCCGGAAGCTCGGAGCCCGTGGCCTTCGCAGCATGATGGAGCAGATCCTCCTGGAGCCCATGTTCGAGATGCCCAGCGAGGAGCGCCACGAGAAGCGCGTCCTCCGCGTCACCCGCCAGAAGGTGGAGCAGGTGCTGGGAATCCCGGCGCTTCCGATCAGCGCGGCGGGGTAGGCGGCGCGGGGTCCTGGCTGCGGAGGGCGAGGACGAACACGACGACGAAGTCCGTCTGGATGGCTGAGTTTGGGCGAGCCCTCCCTCCGCGCCGGAAAGGGGGGGGTCCCATCCGAATCTTCCCACCGAGCCCAGGAAGGGTCTCCGTGCTCCCAACCCCCGGCACCCATTCGAACCTTCAGGTGCCTTAGGCACCCCGCGGGGGTCTTGCGGGGAGGGCTTAGACTTTTCCTGCAGGCTCTCCTGCACCCCGGAGCCCCCTTGACCGCCAAGACCATCACCCTTCCGGCCCTGCCCATCCGCGACATGGTGCTCTTCCCGGGTTCCAGGGTGCCCTTCGTGGTGGGCCGCCCGGCCTCCGTGAAGACCCTGGAACTGGCCATCAAGGCCGGGGACCACCTCCTCCTGGTGACCCAGAAGGATCCCAAGGTGGAGGACCCCCGCCAGGAGCACCTCTACGCCATCGGCACCCTGGCCCTGGTGGAGTCCCTCATCGCCCTGCCCAAGAACTACTACAAGGTGGGCGTGAAGGGCGTCTCCAGGGTGCGCCTGGAGCGCTTCAATCCCGACGGGGAGGTGATCCAGGCCGAGGTCCTGCTCCTGGCGGAGCCGGGCCCCCACCCGGGCGAATCGGCCCTTCTCAAGCCCTTCCACCGGGCGGTGGAAGGCTTCCTGGCAAGGAATCCCGACGCGGGACGCATGCTCTCCATGGACCAGGTCCGGGAGATGCCCCTGGGGCGGGCCCTCGACACCGTGGCGGGCCTGCTCCAGTCCGAGGTGCGAGAGAAGCAGGCGGTGCTGGAGCAATTGGAGGTCGAGCCCCGCCTCCACACCGTCCTCAAACTCATCGAGATGGACACCGCCCGGACGGAGGTGGACCGGGACCTGGACGAGAAGACCCGGCAGCGGCTCGACGAGGACCACAAGCAGTACGTCCTCAGCGAGAAGATGCGGGTCATCCAGCAGGAGCTCGGGAAGAAGGACAAGGACGAATTCGCCCGCCTCAAGGACCGCATCCTCCAGGCCCGCATGTCCGAGGAGGCGGAGAAGAAGGCGCTGGAGGAACTGGAGCGCCTGGAGGCCATGCCCCCCCAGAGTGCGGAGGCCACGGTCTCCCGCACCTACATCGACTGGCTGCTGGCCCTGCCTTGGCAGGCCCGGGCCGACGAGCACCTGGACCTGGACGAGGCCCAGCGCATCCTGGACGAGGACCACAGCGGCCTCGAGAAGGTGAAGGAGCGCATCCTGGAGCACCTGGCGGTGATGCGGCGACTGCGGGACCAGGCCGAACCCTCCGTGACACAGGAAATCGAGGCAAAGGACGGCAAACCCGTTGGCGGAGGGCTCTCGAAGGAGCCGTCCGGCGCGCCCCCCTCCCGGACCGCCCTGCGGGGCCCCATCCTCTGCCTCGTGGGGCCGCCGGGTGTCGGGAAGACCAGCCTGGCCCGAAGCGTGGCCCGGGCCCTGAACCGGCCCTTCGTGCGAATGTCCCTGGGGGGCGTGCGGGATGAGGCGGAGATCCGGGGGCACCGCCGCACCTACATCGGCTCCATGCCCGGCCGCATCATCTCGTTGATGAAGAAGGCCGGGGTGCGGAACCCCCTTCTGCTTCTCGACGAGCTGGACAAGATGGGCTCCGACTGGCGCGGCGATCCCAGCTCGGCCCTCCTGGAGGTGCTGGACCCCGAGCAGAACTTCGCCTTCCAGGACCACTACCTGGACCTGGGCTTCGACCTCAGCCAGGTGATGTTCGTAGCCACCGCCAACGTGCGCCACAACATCCCCGAACCCCTGGAGGACCGCCTGGAGATCATCGAGCTCTCGGGCTACACCCTCCGGGAGAAGCTGGCCATCGCCGAGAACCACCTGATCCCCAAGTCGGTGGAGCGGAACGGGGTGGCGGGCCTGGACATCCGCATCGAGCGCCAGGCCCTGGAGAAGATCGTGCAGGCCTACACCAAGGAGGCCGGGGTGAGGCAGCTGGAGCGGGAGATCGCGGGCGTGCTGCGAAAGCAGGCCCGGTCCAGCCTCCAGCCTGGCCAGGAGGAGTCCTTCGACCCGGTGGTCACCGTGGAGCGCATTCCCAGGCTCCTGGGTCCCGAGAAGTTCCTGGAGACTCCGCCGGACGAGCAGGCCCTGCCTGGAGTCGTGAATGGCCTGGCCTGGACTTCCACCGGCGGAGACCTGCTCACCATTGAGGCCGCCACCCTCCCGGGCAAGGGCAACCTGAAGCTCACCGGCAAGCTGGGAGAGGTCATGCAAGAGAGCGCCCAGATCGCCCTTTCCTACGTGAGGGCCCGGGCCGAGCGCCTGGGCCTGGCCCCGGACTTCCTGGACAAGATGGACCTGCACCTCCACGTGCCCGAGGGGGCCATCCCCAAGGACGGGCCCAGCGCGGGCATCACCATGGCCACGGCCCTCATCTCCGTCCTCACGGGGATCCCCGCCCGGAGCGACCTGGCCATGACCGGGGAGCTCACCCTCCGGGGCATGGTGCTGCCCATCGGCGGCCTCAAGGAGAAGCTCCTCGCCGCCCACCGCCTGGGCCGCAAGGCCGTGCTCATCCCCGCGGAGAACGCCCGGCATCTGGAGGAGGTGCCCGCCGAGGTCCGGGAGCAGCTGGGCATCCACCTGGTGGGCCACATGGACGAAGTGATCCCCCTGGCCCTCACGCGCAGGCCTGAACCCCGGCCGCCGGCGACCGCGTCGCCCGCAGAGGCCTCCCCCGGGAGGTGATCCCCGTCGGGCCTCCCCTGGGCCAGAATGGGTGCCTTCCGGGGTCCCCCCATGCCGCTTCCGTCCCTCCTCCCCGCCCTGTTCATCCTCCAGGCGCCCCTCCAGCCCCCAGCTCCCTTCCTGCGGGCCTGGCCCGAACTTCAGGGGTGGGCCGGGGGGAAGGAGGCCCCGGCCGTCTTCGAGGCCGTCCAGCTCCACGCCTTTCTGGAGGCCCGGCGCCGGGACCTGGGGGCAGGATCCCGGGATCCCTGGAAGGGCTGGCTGGAATCCCTGGTGAAGGCCGGAAGCCCCGAGCTGCGGGCCTGGGCCCGCACCCGTCTCGTGGAAGCCGGGTCCTACGGGCCCTACGAAGAGCTGTTGCGCAGCGCCGTGGCGCACCTGCAGGACCTCAGCCAGCCCTCCTCGGGCAAGGCCCGACTGCGCCAGCCGCCGCCCTCCGGCGGGTGGATGCCCGGGCTCTTCCGGATCCAGGCGGACAGTCCCTTCTGGGTGGAAGTGGAGCGGCAGACCCGGGCCAAGCCGGATTTCGCGGTGAGCTCCAACCTCTATGCTCTCTGGTGTCACGGGCACCATTCGGGGCAGCGGAGCCTCATGTACGACATCGCCGCCCGGGTGGCTCCCACCGTGGGCTTCGGACAACCCCGCGCCGAGGTCTGGAACGACCCACGCTTCTGGATCGTTGCCGACTGGGCCCTGGCCTGGGGGAGTCGCCAGGACTTCGAGACCTTGGAACACCAGCTCCCCGATGGCCCGGCCCGGGGGGCCTGGCGGCTCCTGCGGGCCCGCCTGGCGGAACAGGAACTGTTCTGGGCGGGGCCCCTGGCGCCGGCGGAGCTTCGCCAGCGCAATGCGACCCTAGCTGCGGAGGCGGCCGGGGTGGAAGAAGGTGAACGGCCCTTGAAGGTGCTGGAGGAGGGCCAGAGTTCCCCGCCCCTGCAGCCGGCCCGGGACCGCCAGCTCCGCACGACGATCCACTTGCGGGTCACCGTGGATCCTTCGGGGAAGGTGGCGGGTTGGCGGCCCTACCCGGGGCCCTGGATCGGGTTTTTCGCTGCCACCTCGGGAGAGGGCCTGGCCGGCTGGCGCTTCGAGCCCGCCCGGGTCCAGGGCACGGCCCGTTGGGCCCAGACCACCCTGGTGCTGCACCCCCAGGCCCGGGGCACGCTTCCGGGGCTCCCGGAGCCCCAGACCCGGGGCCGTCGGGGGGGCAATTCCTCGGGCTGGTGAAGAGACCTTCGCGGGGCCGGGCCCGGCTCCGGGGACCTGCGCTCTTCGCGGGGCAACCTCCGTCGGGATCCCGGCGCCCCGGGCGCGGCCTCGAGAACCCCGCGCCGGCTTGGAAAGGTGGGCCCGGCCGGGCCCAGTGAGCTAGGCTTGAGGGATGCGCTTTCTGTCGAGCCACGCCATCCACTTCCTGGTCATGGGCACGGGCATCGCCCTGGTGCTCGGCCTCCTCACTCCGACCACCCGGCCCGAGCGGACGCGCATGAGCATCCTCAAGCATCTGGGGGGGCTGGTGGGCATCGGCCTGGTGCTGGCGTGGATCATGTACCTCCTGCCCAGGAATCCGGTCAGATTCTGAGCCCCGCGTGAACGAGGAGATCGCGAAGACCCCGAGGGAGGCCCAGGCGGGGACGGCGGCTCCCGCCACCCTGGTGCAGGAGGTCTTGCATTACGGCCGGTCGGCGCTCCGCAACTTCAGCGCCCTGGTGCTGCTGGCCTGGCGCCTGGCCGTGCGCGCCTTCCCCCCCCTCGGGCGCTTCGCCGAGTTCGCCTGGGAGGTCGGGCGGAAGTACTACAAGGACGACTGCTTCACCCACGCCGCCGGGCTCAGCTTCTGGCTCATCATCAGCCTGGTCCCCATGACCGCGCTGCTCTTCAAGATGCTGGGCCTGGTCCTGGGCGGCCGGGCCTACGCCGACGGCACCCAGCGGACCCTGGAGGCCATGGTGCCCTTCCTCCCCAAGTCCTTCGTGAAGGACAGCATCATGCACAGCCAGGCCATCGGGGGGATGGGGCTCTCCTGGGCCGTGCTGCTCTTCGGGTCCTACTGGGGGGTGTCTCAGCTGGACACCAGCCTGGCCCACGTCTTCGGCCTTCGCGTGAAGAAGCACCGCCAGACCCGCAAGAACCCGCTGCTTCGCCAACTGGCCATCCTGGTGGGCGGCCTCCTGGCGCTGGTCCTCTTCCTGGCCCTCCTGGTGGGCGGGGCCCTGCGCCGGCACCTGCCCTTCCGCCAGGCGGAACTGCTGCCCTACCTTCCGGTGCTCATGGGCCTCGTGCTGGTCACCCTGGTCCTCCAGCACCTTCCGCGCCTTCACGTCCGCTTCCGCCACGCCCTTCTGGGCGCCGCCATCTCCACCGCCCTCTGGTGGACCGCCAAGGGCATCTTCACCGTGTACCTGAACCACACCTTCACCTGGGGGATCATGTACGGCTCCCTGGTGACCATCGTCGCGGGGCTGACCTTCCTCTACTACTCCTGCGCGATCTTCCTGCTGGGCGCGGAGATCACGGCGGCCTTCTACCGGCACGAGGTGCACCAGACCGGGGCCTTCCCGGTAATGAGGGACTGAGGGGGGCTCCAGGACGAGGACGGCAACACCCTGGAGCGCCGGCGCTGGGCAACACGACGCCCGGATCCCGCTCCGCCACTGGTCGGATTCCGGGGCCGGCCGGGAATCCGCATCCGGGAGGCGGCCACGATCTCGGGGGCCGGGCCCGCCCCGGGAGGGGAACCCCGGCTTCCAGGATCCTTCCGTCCTCAGAATCGGACATTCTTCATCAGCATTTCGGACACCACGTAGCCGGCTCCGCCGCGGTCGTCGGAGATCACCATCTTGTTGTCCTTCTGGTGCTGTTTATTGGCGAAGATCGGGTAGAGGGTGGCGATCTCGGCGCTGCTCTGAACCACCACCTTGGCCGGCAGCCAGGAGTAGTCCGACTTGTAGATCGAGGTGGCGTTGGCTTTCCAGTTGGTCTCCCGGGTCCAGTTCGATTCGAAGAAGCGGATCCCCAGCACCTTGTCCTGGGGGTACTTCTGCTTCCAGTGGGCGAGCATCTGGGCCTTGATGGCCGCCTTGTCGGCGCCCGAGTACACATCCACGGGCATTTTCCTGGAGGCGAGCTGCTCCGCCTTCAACGCACTTCCCTTTTGTTCGAGGTGGGCCGCGGCGGCGTCGATCGCCTTGCGAAGCCGGGGCACCTCCGGGTCCCCCTCGCCCTTGAGCTTGATGTAGGCCTCCAGTTCGCGGCGGGCATTGCCGATCCGTTGGGCGGGCCCCGCGTTGGCGCCGAAGAAGTTGATGTTCTTCTCGGCGGCCCCCTTGTCAGTCATCGCCGCCCCGGCACCCACCTCGGCCTCGATGGCCGCGACCATGAGCTTCGCGGCCATCCCGTTCTGCCGGGCAAGGGCGGCCTCGTACTCGGAATGCTTGACCAGCCAGGAATTCCATCCCTTCTGGTGCTCCTGGGCGGCGCGCAACAGGCCCTGGGCCTTTCCCAGGTCCTTGGCTGCGATCGCTTTCTCCGTCGCGTCGAGTTTGTCCCACCACTGCTGGTAATAGGTCAGCGTCCCCTTGTCCACCGGGGTCTTCGATCGAGGCGTGACCGCAACTCCGGCGGCGCCCAGTTGGGAGGCCACGCTGTCCACCTGCCTCCGGAGCTCGGCCACGTACTGGTCCATTTGTTGGTAGCCCGGGTCGGCCTCGCCCTTGGCCTCTTTGTAGGTGCCCAGGATGACGGCCGCCTGTTCCATGCAGGCGAAGGCGCCCCCCTTCTGGTTCAGGAGGCTGGGGTCCCGCTTCTCCGCGGCGCTCTTGGCGTAGAGGAATCCCATGTTGGCGAACAGCTTGACCCGCTTCAGGCGCAACCCGAGCTGGCGCTCCAGGCCTTCGGCATACTGGGGATGGCGTTTGAGCACCTGGATGCGCTCGGCATGGAAGGTATCCGGAGCCTCCAGGGCCGGACGCAGCACATCCACCGGGGCCTTCCGGGCCAGGGCATCATCCGCGGCCTGCATCTTGGCCTGCCACTCGCTCCAGTTCTGCGCGGTGTAGGGGTGGATGGCGCCTTGCGCCAGGACGGCCGCGGACAGTGTCAGCACACAAAAGGTCTGGCGAAACATGGGCTTCTCCGGGGAATCGGGTTCCCCATCGGCAGTCGGGCGGGCGGACATGAGACCGAGAACGGGCTTGCTGGATCTGGATCTGGGTTCCCCGGGGGCTGCGAAGGAGGCGCACCCCGCCCCTGGAGGTCCCTCCGGGGGATTAACGAGCCCTGGGGTGTTTGCTGCCGACGCCCCCGGGACCTAACATGCTCCATTCCAAGGAGGGGCCCTCATGTCCCACACCATCCGCCTCCACCGCGTCCTCCGCGCGCCCTCGGAGCGGGTGTACCGGGCCTTCCTGGACCCTGAGGCCCTCGCGAAGTGGCTCCCTCCCCACGGATTTACCGGGAAGGTGCACCACCTGGATGCCCGGGTGGGCGGGAGCTACAGGATGTCCTTCACCCACCTGGGTTCGGGCCAGGGCCACACCTTCGGGGGGAGTTACCTTGAGCTGGTCCCCAACGCCCGGATCGTGCACACGGACGCCTTCGATGACCCAGGCCTGCCCGGATCCATGACGGTGACCATCTCCCTGGCTTCCGTATCCTGCGGGACGGAACTGGACATCGTCCAGGAGGGGGTTCCCGAGGTGATTCCCCGGGAGGCCTGCCACCTGGGGTGGCAGGAGAGCCTCACCCTGCTGGCGCTCCTGGTGGAGGCGGAGGTTCCGGGGGCCTGAACCGAAGAGGTCCGCCGGGTCGGGCTCCGGGGCCGCGCCTCCGGGTCCCTTGGCGGTGAGGGATCCTTGTCCGCAGGATCGGCCGCCCCTTGGGATCAGTCCCCGTCCCGCCCGTGGCTGCTGGGGGGAATGTCGAAACCGTCCGCGCGGTACTCGTTGATCTTGTTCCGGACCGTGCGCAGGGCGATGTCGAGCTGCTGGGCGCAGTGGGTCCGGTTGCCGTTGAGGGCTGAGAGCGTGCTGAGCAGCCAGAAGCGCTCGAGCTGGGGGAGGGAGAGGCCCAGGGGCAGGGCCACCATGGTGCCGATGGGGACCCCCACCAGGGGCTTGAGCGGGTCCGCAAGCCTGACACCGGTGGCGGAAACCGGGGCGCTGTCCTGGAAGGCGGGGCTTTCGACCGCTCCGGTGGCCAAGGCTTCAGCCGGATCGTCGGGGATTCCTTCCAGGGCCTCGGGGGGCAGCAGCCAGTTCAGGTGCCGGGCCCGCAGGGGGCCCACGCCGTTGAGGACCACGCAGCGCTGGACCGCATTCTCCAGTTCCCGGATGTTGCCGGGCCAGGAGTGGCGTTCAAGGGCGGCAAAGAAGCTGGCGGCAATCCGGGGCGTGCTGCGGTCGTTCTCCCGGGCGAATCGTTCGGCGAAGTGGGCCGCCAGGAGGGGCAGGTCCGCCAGGCGTTCCCGGAGGGGCGGAAGGCGCAGGGGGATCACGTTCAGGCGGTAGAAGAGGTCCTCCCGGAAACGGCCTTCCTTGACTTCCGTGGCCAGGTCCCGGTTCGTGAGGGCGATGAGGCGGACGTCAACCTCCACCGGGCGGGTGCCTCCCAGGCGGTCCAGGGTGCGTTCCTGGATGACCCGCAGCAACTTGCCCTGGAGGGCCAGGGGCAGTTCCCCGATCTCGTCCAGCACCAGGGTTCCCCCGTCGGCCAGTTCGAAGCGGCCCTGCTTGGCCCCCACGGCACCGGTGAAGGCGCCCTTCTCGTAGCCGAAGAGTTCGCTCTCCAGAAGCGTCTCCGGGATGGCCGCGCAGTTGATGGCCACGAAGGGCCCCTTGCGGCGGGGGCTGGCGGCGTGGATCAACTTTCCGATGAGTTCCTTGCCGGTGCCGCTCTCGGCCTGGATGAGGATGGTGGCCCGGGAGTCCGCGGCACGCCGCGCGATGGCCAGGGTCTCCGCCAGGACCGGATCCTGGGTGAGGATCACCGGGGCGTCCCCGGGCTCCTCGGCCCGGAGGCGGTCCTCGGCGTGGACGGCCTTGCGCACCGCCCCGACCAGTTCGTCGGGGCTGAAGGGCTTCGTGAGGTAGTCGAAGGCCCCCAGGCGCATGGCCTCCCGGGCGGTCTCCAGGCTGCCGAAGGCCGTGATGAGGAGCACCGGAAGCCCAGGGTCCAGGGCCTTGAGGCGGGCGGTGAGCTGGAGCCCGTCCATGCCGGTCATGCGGAGGTCGGTCACCACCGCGTCGAAGGCCCCGGGCCGGGTCACCCTGAGGGCGTCCTCGCCGCTCCGGGCCTGTTCGCAGACGAATCCGCTGCGCTTCAGCGACAGGGCCATGCCCTCGCGCATGCCAGGGTCATCGTCCACGATGAGCACTCTCAGGGGTTGTGACATGGTTGACCTGCCGAAATCGTTATCGGTCATGCCCCCGAAGTCTGGAATTTGGGCAACTTTTGGGGTCCCCGGAGATCCCGAAACAGGAAAAGGCCTTAGGGATCAGCCCTGGGACGAAGTCTCAAGGTTTCCGGCCGGGGGGGCATCCTCGGGCCGTCCGCCCCTCCGCTTCAAGCGAAGGGGCGGGGGGGCAGAGGGCAGGTCCCCCCGGACAGGATCCCCGTGCCGTGCCACGAGAAGGTAGAGCTGGGGGCGGCTGACGCCCAGGCGCCGGGCCGCCTCCACACGGTTCCCGTAGCTGCGCCGGAGGGCCCGGTAGAGAAGGGCCCTCTCGAGGACATGGAGGTTGGTGGCGAGGTCCTCAGCCTCGAGGGGGAGGGCAGCCTCCTCGGGGGGGGCCGGGAGCTGGCCCAGAACTTTCCAGCGTTGGATCCGGTTCGCGAGGCCGCGGAGGTTGCCGGGACAGGGCAGCCGGCCCAGGGCGCCGGGGAGTCCTCCTTCCAGGCCTTCCTCCCGGGCCAGGCCGGCCAAAAGGCCGGGAATGCACTGGGGATCCTCCTCCAGGGAGGGCAGGCGGAAGGCCAGGGCCTGGAGGCCCGCGGCCTCCGGATCCCGATGGCCGCCGAGGATTCCCCTGGGGTGGGCCTGGAGGAAAGAGGTGCGCTCCGAAGGGGTCCGCCCGTCGGCGTCGTCCAGGATGGCGGCACCCCGTTCCGCCCCGAGCCAGGCCAGGAACCCGCTGACGCCGCAGCCGGCCTCGCCCCAGATCCAGAGGGGCCCAGGGTGGGCCCGGAGGGCTTCCAGGCGGCCGCCCCAGGCGCGGAATCCGGGGCGGAGCTCCAGGGGGATCACTGGCTCAGGCCCGTCCGGGAATGACCCAGCCCAGCACGCAGGCGAAGTGGCAGGCCGTGCCCCCGATCACGCAGAGGTGCCAGAGGGCGTGGTGGTAGGGGAGCCGTCGCCACGCATAAAATACCGCCCCGCCGGTGTAGAAGAGGCCCCCGCCGAAGAGCCAGGCCAGGCCGGGGGCCGGCATGGCCCGCCAGAGGGGGAGGATGGCGATGACCACCAGCCAGCCCATGAGAAGGTACACGGCCAGGGAGAGCCACTCCCAGCGGTGGATGAAGATGGCCTTGAAGGTGATGCCCAGGACCGCCAGGCCCCAGATGACCCCGAAGAGGGACCAGCCCCAGGCTCCCCGGATGGTGGCCAGGCAGAGGGGCGTGTAGGTCCCGGCGATGAGCACGTAGATGGAACTGTGGTCCAGGATCCGGAAGACCTTCTTCACCCGGGGGCCCCGGAACGAGTGGTAGAGGGTGCTCATGACGTAGAGCAGCACCATGCTGGATCCGAAGAGGGCCGCACCCACGATGTGCCGGGCGGTGCCCCGCAGGGAGGCGAAGACCACCAGCAGCACCAGGCCCGCCACCGCCAGGGCCGCCCCGAGGCCGTGGGTGATGGCGTTGGCCAACTCCTCCCGCCTGGCGAGGGGCCAGGGCGCCCGGGGGGCCGACTCGACCGTGGCAGCGTCCATGCCCTCCAGTGTAGCCCGCCGGGAATACGGGAATCAGGGCCCGGACGGACCCCCGGTGAAGGGAAGGCGGCGGGCGGAGCCCGCCGTTCTGCCCTCGAGAGGAGGGAGGAAGCTCGAGGGCGGCTTTGCCGCGTGAGAGCGCGGGGTCTGGGGGCCCAGGCGGGCGGAGCCCGCCGTTTGCCCCCAGTCTCACTTCAGATGCCGGTCCAGCCAGGCGCCCATCTCCCACAGGGTGTGCTCCACCGACTCGCGGCCCACGTAGCCGTGGGACTCGTGGGGGAGGGTGACGTAGCGGACGGCCTTGTTGTTTCCTTTGAGACCCTGGAAGAGGCGCTCGCTCTGGATGGGGAAGGTGCCGGAATTGTTGTCCGCCTCCCCGTGGATGAGCAGCACGGGGGCGCTGAAGGCGTTGGCCTTCATGAAGGGCGAGACCTTCACGTACATGTCCGGGGCCTCCCAGAGGGTGCGGCGCTCGCTCTGGAAGCCGAAGGGGGTGAGGGTGCGGTTGTAGGCGCCGCTGCGGGCGATGCCGCACTTGAACAGGTTTGCGTTGGCCAGGAGGTTGGCGGTCATGAAGGCGCCGTAGCTGTGCCCCCCCACGGCGACCCGCTTGGGATCGATCACCCCCAGCTCGTCCGCCTTGGCGATGGCGGCGCTGGCGCTGGCGACGATCTGCTCGATGAAGGTGTCGTTCACCTTTTCCGGGGTTCCCACCACGGGCATGGTGGCGTCGTCCAGGACCACGTAGCCCTTCAGCAGCATGAAGAGGTGCGAAATCCCCGAGGGAGTGCTGAAACTGTTCGGAGATCCGCTCACCTGGCCGGCGGTGCCCGGGTCGGTGAATTCCATGGGGTAGGCCCACACCAGGGCTGGGCGGCGTTCCCCCTCCTTGTAGTCCGGAGGGAGGTAGAGGGTGAAACTCAGATCCACGCCGTCCGGCCGCTTGTAGCGGACGAGGCGCTTCTGGACCTTCCGCAGTTCGGGCGTGGGGTCCTTGAAGTGCGTCAATTGGACCGTCTCGCCCCGGCCGGTCGGATGGAGGAAATGGTTGGGAGGCGCCACGGGGCTCTCCCGTCGGGTGACGAAGCTGCCGTCGGGCCGCACCCCGGCGACCTGCTCCAGGACATCCTCGCCGCACTGGAAGATCCGACGGGCCTGGAAGGTGGCCAGGTCCAGGCGGTCCAGGAAGGGCCGGTTCCCCTTGGGGGTGGCTCCCTGGCCCGAGAGCCAGAGGGCGCCTCCGTCACAGCGGAGGGCGGCATGGCCGCTCGGAAGGAGGCGCATCATCGGAGTGCCGGGATTCTTGTAGCGGTCCAGGGCGCTCATGTCCCAGAGTTTCCGGGGTTCCGAGCCCGGGTTCGTGGCCACCACCCAGGTGCGGGTCCAGCGCCGTTCCCGTTCATTCTCGGCGTAGAGGAGGTGCTTCCCGTCCTCGGTCCAGGCCGCGCCGCCCAGGCGCCCGCCGCCGCCCATGCGGTGCTCGGTCCGGGCCAGTTCCCGGGCTTCCCTGAAGGGCGCGGGCAGCGCCATGAGGCGGTCCCGGTGGGGCACCTTCACCTTGGGGTCCCCGCCGTCCAGGGCTTCCGTCCAATGGAGGGTGGCGGGTTCGGTGGGGATCCATCCGATTCCACGGGGCCCCTTGCGGACGCCCTCCAGGGGGATGTCCTCGGCCAGGGGCAGGTCGGCCACGGTGTGCACCGTCCTGCCCGCCAGGTCCCACACCTCCTGGCGGTGCGGGAAGCGGTCCGCGGTCACCAGGTAGGAGAAGGGGGGGTGGACGAAACCGGCCAGGATGTGTTTGCCGTCCGGGGAGGGGGCGACGGAAGAGAGGAGGGCCGGCCGGCCCAGGGGACGCGCCTGGTTGGACTTGAGGTCCACGAGAACCAGCTGGGCCTTGGCGAAGTATTCGAACAGGACCTCGTCATGCCGGTTCTGAAGGAGATCCTGGAAGGTGGCCATGCCCACGGCCTTCCCCTTGGCAGGGTCGTGCTCCTGGATCCGGGGACCCTCGGGGGCCTCCGGCGCGAGGGGCATGGGACCGAGCCCGGCGGGCACAGCCTTCACCAGCAGAGAGGTGCTGCCCGGCATCCAATCCAGCGGGTCGCCGAAGGCCGCATTGATCCTCAGATCCGGAACCTTGCGGAGGGCGCCTCCCTTCGCCTCCCCGATCCAGAGCTGCACGCGGTCGTCCGTGGTGCCCAGCAAGGCGAATCGCCCCCCGTCGGGCGACCACCGGGGGGTCCCGAAGGCCACGCCCTGGGGCAGGGCGATGGGAAGGGACTGGCGGGTCTGGAGGTCCAGGATGGCCAGGCTTCGAAGGCGGGGCGGATTGTGGGGCCCGTGGGTGCGGGGATCCACCCGGGTACCCGCCAGGCGGAGCATGGTGCGGGCGAGGTCGCGAACGCTGGGATAGCGCCGATTCTCGATGAGCAGGGCACGGGCCCCGTCCGGGCTGAGGCTGAAGGCGGGCGGCAGGGGCGCGTCCAGCACCCGCTGGATCTCAGGCGCGGAATTGCGGTAGCCGTCGGCGGCCGAAAGGAGGGCCGGCAAAAGTAACAGGGCGGGGCGCAGGCGCGTGACCATGGGAGGCTCCGAAGGGTGATCCGAGTCTGCCACTGATTACGAGGTATATCTGCCGAAAAAAGCCCCTGCCGGGGGCAGGGGCTTTGCGGGTCCCGTCCTGGGCGCCTAGGGCTCTCGTTCGGCCCTCGCGAAGGCGTCCGCCAGGGTGGCTTTCTTGAAAGGCTCGGCCTTGGCCTTGGCCTCGTCGAGCTCGCCCTTCTCCAGGTCCACCTCGTACTGCTTCACGGACAGGCCGATGCGGTGCTCGGTGGGGTCCAGCTTCACGATCTTCATGGTGAGCTCCTGGCCCACGGAGAACTCCTTCTGGATGTCCTCCACGCGCTTCCGGCTGAGCTCGGAGACGTGCACCAGGCCCTCGATGCCCTCCCCCAGGTCCACGAAGGCGCCGAAGTCGGTGATCCGGGCGATGCGGCCGGTCTTGGCGTCGCCGACCTTGTGGCTGTTGAAGAAGATCTCCCAGACATTGGGTTCCATCTGCTTCACGCCCAGGCTCATCCGCTGGGCCAGGGGATCCACGTTCAGGACCTTGGCGGTGACGGAGTCGCCCTTCTTGAGGATTTCACCGGGGTGCTTGATCTTCTTGGTCCAGCTGAAGTCCGAGATGTGGATGAGGCCGTCGATGCCCTCCTCCAGCTCCACGAAGGCCCCGAACTCGGTGAGGTTGCGCACGGTGCCGGTGACGATCTCGCCGATCTGGTACTTCTCCGCCACGGCCATCCAGGGGTTGGGGGTGATCTGCTTCATGCCGAGGGAGATGCGGCGGTTCTCCGGGTCCACGGCGAGGATGATGGCCTCCACCTGGTCCCCCAGGTTGACCATGCCCTTGGCGGACTTGACCTTCTTGGTCCAGCTCATCTCGGACACGTGCACCAGGCCTTCGACGCCGGGCTCCAGCTCGACAAACGCGCCGTAGTCCGTGATGGAGACGACCTTGCCCTTGACCGTGTGCTGGACCGGGTAGCGCTCCTCCACGGTGAGCCAGGGATCGGGGAACTTCTGTTTGTAGCCCAGGCTGACGCGCTCGGTGTCCTTGTCGTACTTGAGGATGGCCACCTCGACCTTGTCGCCCACCTGGAACATCTCGCCGGGGTGGTTCAGGCGGCCCCAGCTCATGTCCGTGATGTGCAGCAGGCCGTCCACGCCGCCCAGGTCGATGAAGGCCCCGTACTCGGTGATGTTCTTGACCTGGCCCTCGACCAGCTTGCCTTCCTCGAGGCCCGCCAGGGTCTCTTCCTTCATGCTGGCGTTGATGGTCTCAAGGTAGAGCTTGCGGCTCAGCACGATGTTCCCGCGCCGCCGGTTCACCTTGATCACCTTCATGTCGAAGGACTTGCCCAGGTAGGGATCCAGGTTCCGGACGGGCTTGATGTCCACCTGGCTGCCGGGCAGGAAGGCGCGGATGCCGATGTCCACCGCCAGGCCTCCCTTGACCTTCTCCAGCACCACGCCGTGCACGGTCATGTTGGAGCGGAAGGCCTTCTCGACCTCGTCCCAGATCTTCATCTTCTCGGCGCGCTCGCGGGAGAGGCGCACGTTCCCGTGGGCGTCCTCCATCATCTCCACGAGCACTTCCACGACGTCCCCCACGGCCACGCCCAGGGTCCCGTCGGGGTTGGTGAACTCGTCGGCGTTGATGGTGCCCGAGCCCTTGTAGCCGATGTCCACGATGATGTCCTTCCCGCGGATCTCGACCACCGCCCCGCGGACGACCTCGTCCTCGCGAAGCCCCCGGGTCTCCTCCTGGAGGGCGGACATGAATTCCTGGCTCTCCGTGGATTCGTCCCCCAACAGGGAAGCGTCGAGGACCTTGATGCGGCCCATCTGTTTAGACCCGGCTCCGGCCAGGATTGAAGCAAGCTTGGACATTCGTCCACCTCTGGATTAGTTGCCCGCCTCGAGCGGGCTGGAATCCCGGCACATGCGTCCGGCAGAACGGGCAGGATACCCCGGAATCACCGAAATCCCCAGGATTTCCTTTCCTTCAGCCCCGGCCGCCCCCGATTGCCCCCAGTCAGGAGACAAGCTCAGGGCCGGCTGGGCCGGCCCTGAGCGCGGGGTCTGGGGGCCCAGGCGGGGACAGCCCGCCGTTTGCCCCCAGTCAGGAGACAAGCACAGGGCCGGCTGGGCCGGCCCTGTGCGCGGGGTGTGGGGGCCCAGGCGGGCACAGCCCGCCGATTGCCCCCAGTCAGAAGACAAGCACAGGGCCGGCTGGGCCGGCCCTGAGCGCGGGGTCTGGGGGCCCAGGCGGGGGCAGCCCGCCGATTGCCCCCAGTCAGGAGACAAGCACAGGGCCGGCTGGGCCGGCCCTGTGCGTGCTGGCGTCAACTCGGTCCGGATACCCCCCCCTTGACGCTGCCCCGCAGCGCCCAGGGGGACCCGGATCCGAGTTGAGGGGGCCCAGGCGGGCAAGGCCCGCCGTTTGCCCCCACCTAGAACTGATTCCAGAGGTACTGGTTGGTCACCTCGTGGTGGAACTGGATCTCCGAGGGCTTGACGATGGACCCCAGGGCCTTGGGGCACCGCTCCGCCTGGGCCATCTTGACCTCCGCGAATTTCTCGTGGAAATCCGCTCCCAGGGTGTCCGCCATGAACTTGCTGGACTTGAAGAGGCGGATGGCGTCGAAGATGTTGTCGGGCAGGAAGCGGGTGCGGGGCCGCTTGGAGTCGTCGTTCTCCGCGATCGGTCCCTCCAGGCCCGTGCGGAGCAGGGCGTAGTAGATCAGGTAGGGGTTGGCGTCCGGGCCGATGGAGCGGACCTCGATTCGGGCGGATTTCTCGTTTCCGATGGGGATCCGGATCATGGATCCGCGGTCGGTGGGGGAGACCTTGATCTGGTTCGGGGCCTCGAAGTGGGGATCCAGGCGCCGGTAGGCGTTGACACTGGGGTTCAGCATCAGGCAAAGGTCCGTGGCGTTGGCCAGGAGGCGGTTCGTGAAGTCCCAGGCGGCGTCCGACAACCCTTCCTTGCCGCCCTTCTTGTAGAAGAGGTTCTTGCCCCCCTTGGAGAGGGAGATGTTGGTGTGCATGCCGTTGCCGTTGACCCCGGCCACCGGCTTGGGCAGGAAGGAGGCCGTCATGCCCATGCGTGCGGCCACCTGTCGCGCCAGGAGCTTGTAGATCTGGACCTGGTCCGAGGCGATGTTCACCTCGGCGTAGCTGTAGTTCATCTCGAACTGGGAGGGCGCCACCTCGGGGTGGTCCTTTTCGTTGGCGAAGCCCATGGCCCGCTGGGCTTCGGCGGCGGTGTCGATGAACTGGCGGAGGGGGTCCCCGGGCAGGCTGTGGTAGTACCCCCCGGTGGAGACGTACTCGAAGGCGCCGGTCTCGTGGTAGTGCCGCTCCGCGTCCAGCCCCTTGAAGATGAACCCCTCGATTTCGTTGGCGGCGTTCAGGATGGTGCCATTCCTGGCGAACAATTGGCCGGTGTAGGCGCTCAGGCGCGCCCGCATGTCCGCAGAGTAGGGAGTGCCGTCCTGCTCCTGAACCATGCCGAAGACCAGGACCTTGCCCGGCCCGAAAATGTCGCTCGGCAGCCAGTAGAAGGCGGGCCAGTCCACCGCAAGGCGCAGGTCGGATTCAGCCTGGCGCGAGAATCCACGGATGGAGGAGCCGTCGAAGGTCAGGTTGTCCGAAGACTTCAGCAAGAATTTCTTGTCGTAGTCCAGCATGTGGAGGCGGCCCTCCACGTCGGTGAAGCAGACCGTGACCGCCTTGATCCGCTTCTCGGAGGCCAGGTACTTCATGCGCTCCTCGCGGATCTTGTCGGGAGAAACCCGGTCCAGGCGCTGCTGCTTGGCCTGGAGGTTCAGGACCTCCAATTCGTCGTAAGGAATTTCGAGGAAGTCCCGAAGGGGGGTGGTGGGCATGGCGGCCTCCTTGCTTACAAGAATAGGTCCGTTAGAATAAATTTCAACAAAATTATATTAAAATCTGATAAAATTATATTAAATTTAAAAAAATGAAATCAACTTTAAAACAAATCCCGAACGCCCCTCGGAACGGGCCCGGGGGTGGGAAGATACGGGTAGTATTCATTCAGCATGATCGGCTTCCTTGATCTTCCTGAGCAGGAGGGATCCCATGGCCGAACTGGATTCACACCCCAAGACCGATCCCATGGGCGGCTGCCTCGGCCTGAGGGAGAGCCTGGAGGCCGAGTTCCTCCTCCTCCTGCCCGAGGAACAACTCCGGGCCCGCTGGGAGAAACAACTTGCGGACTGCCCGGACGAGCGGACCCGGATGCAGACCCTCATCCGGGCCTTCCACGACCAGAAGCGGAGCGCTCTGTGCCTTTCAGGAGGGGGGATCCGGAGCGCCACCTTCGCCCTGGGGGTGGTTCAGGGCCTGGCCAAGGCCGGGGCGCTGGGGCGCTTCGATTTCCTGAGCACCGTCTCCGGTGGAGGCTTCCTCGGCGGGTGGCTGCAGGCCTGGATGCGCCGGGAGGGCCAGGCCCGGGTGCTCCAGGCCCTGGCCCGCCATGAACCCGTCTGGGGCGATGTCCGGGAGGAATCCTCGGGCCCCGTCAGGGCGATGGGTCCCGAGCCCACCCCGGAACCGCGGCCGGTGTGGTGGCTGCGCTGCTACAGCAACTACCTGAGCCCCAGGCTGGGCTTCCTGAGCTCCGACACCTGGACCCTGGTGGCCTCCGTGGCGCGGAACCTGGTGCTTTCGTGGATGGTCCTCGTGCCCCTGCTCCTTGCGGCCCTGGCCCTGCCCCATCTCTTCCGGGCCTCGATCCTGAGCGCGACCTATTCCTGGAATGAGGTTCGCACCTGGCTTGGCGTGGGCATGGCCTTCAACGCGGTCGCCCTCGCGGCCACCCTGGGCTTCCGCCCCAGCGCGGACCCCGCCTACGACCCCGGGAAACCCGGCGCCACCGGCCGTGGGCCGGCGGTGCTCCTCATGGCCTGCCTCGTGCCGCTCCTGGTGGGGGTGGCCTGCCTCACGGTGGCCTGGGCGGGCGCCTCGAGGTCCTTCGCGAGTGGGGGCCGCCAGCCGGTGTATTGGCACTTCGTCGCGGGGCCGGCCCTCTCCGTTTTCCTGGGGTGGATGGGCTATGCCCTGCTCTGGAGGCGCTGGCGCTGGGTGGAGGGAGTGGCCGGCGTGCTGGCGGGGGCCCTGGGCGGAGGTGTTCTGCTCGGGTTATCGCGGCTGAAGGTGCTCGATCCGGCCTGGTGCCAGGGGGTGCCCTCCATCGCCCTGGCCATTCCCATGGTGCTCCTCACCGCCAACCTCATCGGCACCTGCATCATCGCCCTCGGGAGCCGCCTGGGCTGGCAGGACGAACAGGACCGCGAATGGTACGCCCGCCTGGGGGGATGGATCCTCCTCTCGGCGGTCCTGTGGGCGACCGTGACCGGCCTGGCCCTGGCCGGTCCCTACCTGGTCGCCTCCTCGATGCTCGGGGCGGCGGCCTTCCTGGCCACCAGCGGGGGGGCGGCCGCCCTGAGCCTCTGGGGGGCCCTCAGCGGGCGGGGACGCGGGCGGGAGGGCGAGGCTGGCGCCGCGATTCGGCTTGCGAGCCCCGCCGCCGGAGTCGTTGCGTTGCTGGGGGTGATGACCGCCCTGGCGGTGCTCGTGGACTGGATCCTGGTCCGGATCCAGGTCCCGGTTCCCCCTGCCCCGAAATTCCTGGAATGGGTCATCAATCTCCAGAGCATGGCCCTGGTCCAGCAGGGTCCCCTCCTCCCGGCCGCGGTGGCCGCGGGGGGACTGTGTCTCGGCTACCTCCTGAGCTGGGTCATCCCCCTCAACCTGTTCTCCCTCCACAGCCTTTACCGGAACCGCCTCATCCGGGCCTACCTGGGCGCCTCCCATTCACGGCGGCACCCCCACCGTTTCACCGGATTCGATCCCGAGGACGATTTCCCCCTGTCCCGGCTGATCCGGGAAGCCCCCCGGGGGGAGTCCGATGGACCCCTCTCGGAGGAGTTCTTGAAGCGTCCCCACAAGCTTTTCCCCGTGGTGAACATGGCCCTGAACCTGTCGCGGAGCGACAACCTGGCCTGGCAGGAGCGGAAGGCGGAATCCTTCGCGGCCACCCCCCTCCACTGCGGAGCCCTCTTCACAGGATTCCGCCCCAGTTGGGGCTACGGCGGGAAACACGGGATGACCCTGGGCACGGCGACGACCCTTTCCGGGGCCGCGGCCAACCCCAACATGGGCTACCACGATTCGGCCACCCTCGCCTTTCTCATGACCTTCTTCAACGTCCGCCTGGGCGCATGGAAGGGCAATCCGGGGCCGGCCGGGGCCTCCACCTGGACCCTGGAAGAACCGGGCTTTTTCCTGCCCCTGTTGATCTCCGAGGCCCTGAGGCTCACCGGAAGGGACCACCCCTTCGTCAACCTCTCGGACGGCGGCCACTTCGAGAACCTGGGCCTGTACCAGATGGCCCTCCGGCGCTGCCACCTCATCCTGGTGAGCGATGCCAGCGCCGACCCTCGCGGGACCCTCGAGGACCTGGGAATCGCCTTGCGGAAGATCCAGACCGACCTGGGAATCCCCGTCACCTTCGCCGACGGACCCCGCACCTGGTCCCGGGACCAGGAGGAGGACCGCGGGGCCGGGCAGCGCTTCGCCGTGGGAACCCTTCACTACGAGGAGGTGGATGGCGAGGGGTCTCCCCCTGGCACCCTGATCTACCTCAAACCGGTCCTGCGGGGGGACGAGCCCGCCGACGTGGCCGCCTACGCCCGAGCCCACCCGGCCTTCCCCCACGAGGGAACCCAGGACCAGTTCTTCAGCGAATCCCAGTTCGAGTCCTACCGCCGCCTCGGCGCCTGGACCTGCGAAGCCGCGGCGGGAGCCCTGGTCAGGGCGTTGCCCTCCTAGGGGAGGGCGATTCTCATTCCTGCCCGGCCCAGGCAACACCCCGGAAGGCGGTCCCTGCCTCCTACACCGAGATCACGACCAGTTCCGGATCGATCTCCTTCTGGAGCAGGCCTTCGATGGCCATCAGGGTACCCGTGAGGCTGGCCGGGCAGCTTCCGCAGGCGCCCATGTACCGGATCATCACCTGCTTCTCGTGACGCCCCACGATCTCGAGGCCGCCGCCGTCCGCCGCCAGGGCGGGCAGGATGTTCTCCTCGAGCACCTTCTTGGCACGGACGAGGATCTCGTCGTCAGGGTCCACCGCGTTGAATTCCCTCGCAGGGGACCCCACCGGGGCCTGGCCGGCCACGGAAGGGGCCTGGCGGATGGGCGGGGCCAGGCGGGGCAGGAGCTCCGACCAGGGGGAATCGGGGGTCTTGGTGACGGTCAGGAACTTGTCCTGCATGTAGACCGAACTCACCTCCCCCGTGTCGAAGAGGGCCTTGGCCAGGGGGTCGCTCTGAGCGATTTCCGCGCTGGGGAAGCTCCGGGGGAAGCCCACGGCGATGGCCTCCTTCAGGACGAACTTCACGGCGTTCGGGTTGGGCGTGTATTCGATCTCGGCGATTTTCGGCATGCGGCGGGCGACCGTCCCTTCACTCGGTGCTGGCGATGGCTTCGCCCTGGAGGGCGCTGTGGAGGGTGGCCCAGGGGAGCACGGCGCACTTCACCCGGACGGGGAGGTCCTTCACGCCCTGGAACATGGAGAGCTTTCCAAGGTCGTGGGGCTGCCTGCCCGGGTCCAGCTCGCCCCGGACCATGGCCCGGAACTGCTCCCCCAGGCGCTCGACTTCCGCCAGGGGTTTGCCCTTGATGGCGGTGGTCATGAGGGAGGCGGAGGCCACGTCGATGGCGCAGCCCTGGCCCTGGAACTTCACGTCCTCCACCACGCCGTCCTTGACCCAGAGGGTCAGCTCCAGGCGGTCGCCACAGAGGGGGTTGTGGCCATCGGCGCGGTGGGTGCAGGGTTCCAGGCGCCCGAAGTTCCGGGGCTTCTTGTTGTGCTCCAGGATCACCTGCTGGTAGAGCTCCCGGGGGTCGGTCATCCGAAGATCTCCTTCACCTTCAGGACGGCGGCCACCAGGGCGTCCACGTCCTCCTCGGTGTTGAAGTAGGCCAGGCTCGCCCGGGTGGTGGCGGGGACCCCGAAGCGCTCCATCACCGGCTGGGCGCAGTGGTGCCCGGCGCGAACCACGATGCCTTCGTGGTCCAGGATGCTGCCGATGTCGTGGGGGTGAATGCCTTCCATCACGAAGGAGATCACGGCGGCCTTTTCCCGGGCCTTCCCCAGGATCCGGAGCCCGGGGATCGCCTCCAGCGCCTCCGTGGCGTAGACGAGCAGGCCATGCTCGTGGGCGGCGATCCGGTCGAAGCCGATGCCCTCCAGGTAGTCCACCGAGGCCCCGAGTCCGATGGTGGCGGCAATGGCCGGGGTTCCGGCCTCGAACTTTCCCGGGAAGGGCATGTAGGTGGTCTTCTCCCAGGTGACCGAGAGGATCATGTTCCCGCCGCCCTGCCAGGGGGGCATGGCCTCCAGGTGCTCGGCCTTCCCGAAGAGGGCGCCGATGCCCGTGGGGCCGCTCATCTTGTGGCCGCTGAAGGCGTAGAAGTCGCAGTCCAGGTCTTGCAGGTCCACTTTCAGGTGGGGTACCGCCTGGGCGCCGTCCACCACCACGGGCACTCCCCGGGCATGGGCCAGGGCCGTGATCTCCTTCACCGGGTTGACCGTCCCGAGGGCATTGGAGACGTGCGTGAGTCCGAGGATCCGGGTGCGGTCCGTGATCAGGCCCGGAATGGCGTCCAGGATCAGTTCGCCGTCATCGTCCATGGGGATGACGCGGATCCGGGCCCCCCGCTCCTGGGCCAGGAGCTGCCACGGGACGATGTTGGCGTGGTGTTCCATGGCGCTGAGAAGGATTTCGTCGCCCGCATGGACCCGCGGCCGACCGAAGCTCTGGGCCACCAGGTTCAGGGCCTCCGTGGTGCCCCGGGTCCAGACGATCTGCCGGGCAGAGGGGGCATTGACGAGGCGGCGCACCTTCTCCCGGGCCTCCTCGAATCGGTCGGTGGCCTCCTGGCTCAGGGTGCTCACGCCCCGGTGGACGTTGGTGTGCTCCAGCTGGGCGTAGCGGCCCATGCGCTCCACCACGGGCCTGGGCATCTGGCCGCTCACGGCGCTGTCGAGGTAGACCAGGCGCTTCCCCTTGAAGGGGGTGGTGAGGATGGGGAAGTCCTCCCGGATCCGGGCGACGTCGAGGGGCCCGGTCATCAGAGGCCCTCCAGCTGCGCACCGCCCTCGGTGCGATCGAGCACCGCGTGCCGGAGCCGCCTTCGGAGGCTGGGCACCGCGATCCTTCCCAGGAGGTCCGAGGCGAAGCCGTAGGTCAGGACGTTCCGGGCCAGCTCGGGGCTGAATCCGCGGCTCTGGAGGTAGAAGAGCTCCTCGGGGTCCAGCTGGCCGATGGCGGCGCCATGGGCGCACTTGACGTCGTCGGCGAAGATCTCCAGTTGGGGCTTGGTGTCCACCCGGGCCTCCTCGCTGAGGAGGAGGTTGCGGCTCTGCTGGCGGGCATCGGTCTGCTGGGCCCCGGGGTGGACCAGGATCCTCCCGTTGAAGACCGCCCGGCTGCGGTCCCCCGCGACGCACTTGTGGAGCTGGCCGCTGACACAGCGGGGATGGGCGTGGTCGATGCGGCTGTGGGTGTCGGCCACCTGTCGGCCCCCCAACAGGGCCAGGCCGTCCAATGTAAGTTCCGCCTCCTCCCCGGTGAAGCGGATCCGGGGCTCCTGGCGGGAGATCCAGGCCCCGAAGCTCACGGTCCGGGAGCGGTAGGCGGCCCTCCCCGCGACCTGCGCGCCCAGGGTGGCGAAATGGAAGGCCTCCGGGCCTTCCCGCTGGATCCGCTCGTGGTCGAGGACGGCCCCCTCCTCCAGAAGCACTTCCACCACGGGCGCGCTGAGGTAGGCGCCCTCCCCGGCATGCTCCTCCACCAGGGTGGCTTCGGCGCCGGCCCCCAGGTGGACGAACAGGCGCGGGAGGACCACGGGACAGCCCTCGCCCCCCTGATTCCAGAACAGCAGGTGCAGGGGTGTCACCACCCGGCAACCGGCCGGAACCCGGAGGATGGCCCCTTCCATGAAGCGGGCTGCATTCAGGTCCGGGAAGAAGGCGGGCTCCTCCCCGAGCACCGTGCCGAGCGCAGCCTCACCGGGGACGAGGGTCCGGAAGGCCACCCCGTCCGGCAGGCCCGCCACGGAACAGTGGTGGGGGTCGCAGCGGCCGTTGAGGAAGACCAGGCGCGAGGCCTTGGCTTCCGGGAGGATGGTCGGGCAGGCCTCCACCCGGGAAGGAGGTGCGGGGCGGAAGGGGAGTTCCCAGAGCGGACGGAGGTCCAGGTATTTCCAGGCCTCCTCCCCCTGGCCGGGCAGCTCCACTCCTTCCAGGCGCTGTTCCGCGGAAGAACGGAAGAGGTCCCAGCCCCCGGGCCGGGGACTCCCCAGCATCGCGGGCTTGAGGCCTCCTTCAGCGGTGGCCTGGGCCATCAGGCCCTCCCCGCCAGGCTTTCGTCCTTCACCCAGTCGTAGCCCCGGGCCTCCAGCTCGTGGGCCAGTTCCTTCCCCCCCTGCTTGATGATGCGGCCCCCGTTGAGCACATGGACGAAGTCGGGCTGGATCATCTCGAGGATCCGGGGGAAATGGGTGATCAGGATCAGGGCACGGTCTGGATTCATGAGACGGTTCACGGCCTCCCCCAGGATCCGAAGGGCGTCGATGTCCAGGCCCGAGTCCAGCTCGTCGAGAATGGCCAGGCGAGGCTCCAGCACCGCCATCTGGAGAATCTCATTGCGTTTTTTCTCGCCCCCGGAAAACCCTTCGTTGAGGCTGCGGTCCAGGAAGGCGGCGTCCATCTCCACCAGCCGGATTTTCTCCCGGATGAAGTCCTCCCACTCCAGGGGGTCCAGTTCGTCCCGGCCCTCGGCTTCGGCCTTCTTGTTGTAGGCCAGGCGGAGGAAGGCGGTGTTGGAGACCCCGGGCACCTCGATGGGGTGCTGGAAGCCCATGAAAAGACCCGCCCGGGCCCGGGCGTCCGGTTCCAGCTCGAAGAGGTTGGCGCCCTGGAACAGGACCTCCCCCCCGGTCACCTCGTAGGCGGGATGGCCCACCAGGACCTTTCCCAGGGTGGACTTGCCGGAGCCGTTGGGCCCCATGATGGCGTGGACCTCGCCCGCCCTGATCTCGAGGTCGATGCCCCTGAGAACCTCGGTCTCGCCGATGCGCGCGGTCAGATGACGGATGGACAGCATACGACTCCCTTACCCCACGCTGCCTTCGAGCTTGAGGGACAGCAGCTTGGTGGCCTCCACCGCGAACTCCATGGGCAGCTCGCGGAAGACCTCCTTGCAGAACCCGTTGATGATCATCGAGATGGCGTCCTCGGCGGGGATGCCCCGCTGCTGAAAATAGAGCAGCTGTTCCTCGCCGATCTTGCTGGTGGTGGCCTCGTGCTCCACCCGGGCGCTGCGATTCTGAACTTCGATGTAGGGGAAGGTGTGGGCGCTGCAGGCCTGCCCGATGAGCATGGAGTCGCACTGGCTGAAATTCCGGGCCCCGGCGGCCTTGGGGTGCACCTTCACCAGGCCGCGGTAGCTGTTGGAGCTGCGCCCCGCGCTGATGCCCTTGCTGATGATGGTGCTCCGGGTGTTCCGGCCCAGGTGGACCATCTTGGTGCCGGTGTCGGCCTGCTGCCGGTGGTTGGTGAGGGCCACGGAATAGAACTCCCCGACGCTCTCCTCGCCCGCAAGAACGCAGCTGGGGTACTTCCAGGTGATGGCGCTCCCCGTCTCCACCTGGGTCCAGCTGATCTTGCTGCGGCGCCCCCGGCAGAGCCCGCGCTTGGTCACGAAATTGAAGATGCCGCCCTTGCCGTCCTTGTCGCCGGCGTACCAGTTCTGGACGGTGCTGTACTTGATGCTGGCGTCGTCCAAGGCCACCAGTTCCACCACCGCCGCGTGCAGCTGGTTGGTGTCGAACTGGGGCGCCGTGCAGCCCTCCAGGTAGGAGACCGAGGCCCCCTCCTCCGCCACGATGAGGGTGCGCTCGAACTGGCCGGACTCCTTGTTGTTGATGCGGAAGTAGGTGCTCAGGTCCATGGGGCACTGGACCCCTTTGGGGATGAACACGAAGGAGCCGTCGGTGAAGACCGCGGAATTGAGGGCGGCGTAGAAGTTGTCGGAAAAGGGGACCACGGTTCCCAGGTACTTCTTCACCAGGTCGGGGTGCTCCCGGACGGCCTCGGAAAAGGAGCAGAACACGATCCCCACCGCCCCCAGCTTTTCCTTGTAAGTGGTGGTGACGCTCACGGAATCGAAGACCACGTCCACCGCGACGCCCGCCAGGGCCTCCCGCTCGTGGAGGGGGACCCCGAGCTTCTCGAAGGTGCGCACCAGTTCGGGATCCACCTCGTCCATGGAGCCGTACTGGGGCTTCCGGGGCTTGGGAGCTGAGTAGTAGACGATCTTCTGGAAGTCGGGACGCTCGTAGTGGACGTTGGCCCAGGCCGGTTCGGACAGGGTGAGCCAGTGCCGGTAGGCCTTGAGGCGGAACTCCAGGAGCCACTCCGGTTCGCCCTTCTTCGCGCTGATGAGGCGGATCACTCCCTCATCCAGGCCGGGGGCCACGGACTCGGCGTCGATCTCCGTGACAAAGCCGTACTTGTATTCCTGGCTGGTGATCCCTTCAAGGCCGCTCATGCACCGCTCCCGGGCCCTACCATTGTCCAATCCCGACCAAAATTGTCAACTTAATTCCCCGGAACCTGCCTCCCCTCAGGAAGCAGGGACCCCGGCCTTTTCGAGATCGGCGATGAGGGCCTGCATCTGGGACTTCACGCCCTCCACCTGTTCGGGCTGGAGGTCTCCTGCCTCGGCCTCCAGGCCCAGGCGGAGGATTTCCAGGGCCTCCTCGCGCTCCCCATCCCCCGCGAGGGCCGCCCCCAGCTGGAAGTGGGTGATCACGGTGGGCTCCTTCTCCAGCACCGGGCCCAGGAGTTCGATCACTTCACCGGGCCGTCCGAGGGCCAGGAGGTATTGGCAGAGCAAGGTCCGGGCGCGCCCCTCCTGCCCGGGGAGGGGGTGGGCCTGGAGGCGGCGGACTTCCAGGAGGTCCTCTTCCGACAGGGTCCCGCCCAGCAGGCGCCAGGCCTGCCGCATGAGCGCCGCTTCCCAGGCGCCGCTGCTTTTGGGATGGGCGGCCAGGAAGGCATCCAGGGCTTTGTGCACCATCGCCTCCTCGGGACCCTGCATGTCGTGGTCCATCAGGAGGCGAAGGGCCTGGAAGCAGAGCCGGGGATGCCGGTCCGAGGCGGCAAAGGCTGCAAGCCGGGAACGCCCTCCGGCCGGACTCTTCAGGTAGGCGTGCTGGGTTTCGAGGAAGTCCAGGCGGTCGCTCTTGCCCCTCCTGCGGGCCCGTCGCAGGCAGGCCTCCGCCTCCCCGGCGTTGCCTTCCTCCATCCAGGATTCGGCTTCATCCAGAAGGCGCTGGGCCGAGAGCTTTCCGCCCCGGGCGGAGCGGAGCTGGGCGGGATCCCGGGCGTCCATGAGCAGGAGGAGCTCGGGGTCCCCTGGGTGTTGGGCCAGGAGTTCTTCCAGGATCCGGAAGGCCTTCTGGCGCTCCCCGGCGTGGAGGTATCCCTCGGCCAGGAGTTCGCGAACGCGAAGGTCCCCCGGAAGGTGCCCCGAGGCTTCCTTGAGCACCGAGATGGCGGCCTGGGCTTCTCCCCTGGCCACGAGCACCTCGCCGAGAAGGGCGAGCGTCTCGCCGTTCCGGGCCAGCCCCACCGCGGCCTCCGCGGCCTCCAGGGCGGCCTGGAGATCCTCCTCCTCCAGGTGCTGCTCGGCCAGACGGACCCTGGGCTCGAGTTCTTCGGGCCGCAGTTCGGCCGCCCGGCCCAGGGCCTCCAGGGCCTGGTCCGCGCGGTCGGGCTGCTGCCCCAGGAGGCGTGCCAGGAGCATCCAGGCCTCGTAGTGGCGGGGACTGATCTGCACGGCCCGCCGGGCCAGCTGTTCAGCCTCCTCGGTGGCCTTGGCGACCTCCTTCAGGGCGGCGACGGTGTAGACCAGTTCGTAGTTCCGGGGATCGAGGTTCAGGGCTTCGGCCAGCCGGTCCGCCGCCTCGCCCAGCTGGGAATTCTCCAGGAAGGCGGAGGTCTCGAGGAGCGCCCTGCGCAGCTGGGACATGGAGCGGGGGCGGGCGATGGGAAGGATGCGGGCCCGGTACCGCGTGAAGGTCTCCCGGGCCCCGATCAGCTGAAGGTTCTCCTCCACCATCTGTTCCCAGCGTCCTGTGAAGGCGTGGGCGTCGAGGCGTCCCTTCTGCTCCATCTCGGCCACCAGGGCCATGAGGCCATTCCGGAGCATCACCTCGGATCGTTCCAGCTTCCCGAGCTGTTCGGAGACCGTCTCAAGGTAGGTCTCCACCCGCCGGAGGCCTTCCTCCAGTCCGGTGATGCGTTCCAGGAGGTGTTCGTCCAGGTCCTCCTCCTCCGCCTCCACCACCGCTTCGGGTTCCTCCCAGGTCTGGTCCCCCGTGACGATGAGGAGACGGGTGCCGCACTTCCTGCAGCTTTCCCTTCCCCCTGGGTTCCAGGTGAGGCAGTTCTGGCAATAGGTGCCGGGACGCTCCGCTTCCATGGACCCAGGATAGATTGGATGCCGGCGGATCCGGGGCCGGAACCCCGGTCTGCCCAGGGCGGCAGGACGGTTTCCGGGATTCCGGGACCCCTCTCCTGCCGAGGCGCGGATCATTTCGGGTCGCCGGGAGGGAGGCTCTGGTGGGATGATCCGGGGGTCGGCACGGGGAGGATTCCGCCGGTGAGCAGCCAGGAACATCGCCAGGAGGCCATGGAGTGGGTCGGCAAGGCCTACCAGCTGCACATGAAGGGAGACGTGGAGAAGGCCATCGCCCTCTACGACAAGTCCATCGCCCTCTGCCCGACGCCCGAGGCCTACACCTTCCGGGGCTGGGCCAAGAGCTTCCACCACGACTTCGAGGCGGCCATCCAGGACTGCCACCAGGCCATCGACCTGGATCCGGAATACGGCAACCCCTACAACGACATCGGAGCCTACTTCCTGGAAATGGGGCAGCCGGAGGACGCCATCCCATGGCTCCGGATGGCCCTGAAGGCCAAGCGATACGAAAGTTACTGCTTCCCCCACTTCAACCTCGGGAGGATCTTCGAGGCCGAGGATCGTTTCGAGGAGGCGCTCCGGCACTACGGAGCCGCCCTGGCGGAGAGCCCCGGTTACGCCCTGGCCGCCAAGGCCCTCGAAAGGGTGAAGGCGCGGCTCGAGGCCCCCAGGGTGGCGCCGGCCGGGTAAGCCCAGGGGCCCGACTCCCATGCACCTGACCATCGCCCACAGCCCGGACTCGGACGACGCCTACATGATGGCCCCCCTGGCCCTGGGCTGGCTGGACCCCGAAGGGTTTCAATTCTCCTTCGTGCGCAAGGACATCGAAACCCTCAACGGGGAGGCCCTGGAAGGGCGCTACGAAGTCACGGCCATCAGCTTCGGGGTCTATCCTGAGATCGCGAACCGCTACCAGTTGCTGAGCGCCGGCTCGAGCATCCAGGAGGGGACGGGCCCCCTGGTGGTGGCCCGGGAACCCATGGGGCCGGTGGATCTTTCGGGGGTCGAGGTGGCTGTTCCGGGGTTGCGGACCAGCGCCCTCCTGGCTTTCCGAAGGTACGCGGAAGCCCACGGGTTCACTCCCCGGGTGACGTGCGTCCCCTTCGACCAGATCCTCCCGGCGCTGGTGGAGGGCCGATTCCAGGCTGGACTCCTGATCAACGAGAGCCAATTGCAATACCACCTGCACGGCCTCGACCTGGTGGCCGACCTCGGGGCCTGGTGGAAGGACACGCAGGACCTTCCCCTGCCCATGGGGGGGAATGCCATCCGGAAGGACCTCCCATGGGACCTCAGGGTCCGTTTCGCCACCTTGATGAGGAAGAGCGTGGCGCTCGCGAGGGTGCGGCACGAGGAGAGCGTGGATTACGCCCAGGGATTCGGACGGGGGATGGACCGGAGGATGGTTTCCCGGTACGTCCAGGCCTGGGTGAACGATTTCACGGAAGACCCAGGGCCCAGGGGGCGGCTCGGCGTCAGCCGCCTGCTCGGGAGGGAGGCCGAATGGGTGCAGGGTTGAAGACCCTTCTTCGCCTCCCTGGTCCGATGTTTGCAATATCTCCGGGATTTATGGAGGTTCTGTCAAAGCTCCGACCCTTAACGCCTTCCCGGCCTGCCCCTGGCGGGCCGGAAGCCACTCCGGGGGGTGGCCATCCCCCCCTCCTAAATGCCCCCCATCATCTTTTCCAAGTCTTTGTTGTGCTAGGATTGAAAACAGTCCTTCCATTCTTGTCATGAGCCGGACCTTGGGTTCCAGATTTTAAAAAACAGTCGTACCGAGGCGCCTATGCGGCATTGGGACCGATTCCTCCAGACCACCCTCTCGGCTGCCCTCCTGGGCCTGCTGGCTGCCTGCGGCGGGGGAGGCTCAACCATCGGCGGAGGAACCGGCTCCCCGGGGGGCAACAATCCCCCGACCGTGACCGAAGTGTCCTATGCCCCCGCGGACAATCCCCTGGTCCGTTTCAAGTCCTATTCCTTCGCGGCGAAGGCCTCGGATCCCGACATCGGAGACACCATCTCCAAGTTCGAGTGGGATTTCGGCGATGGGACCCCCACCGTCCAGACCACCACGGGCGCGGTCCAGCACACGTTCATCCAGAGTTCCAGCGAAGGCCTTCCCGTCCAGATCCGGGCCTATGACAACAAAGGCCTGGCTGGTTCCTGGGCCCTCGCCAGGATTGCCGTCGACAACAGCCCCTCCCCGATTACCGTCGCCTTCCTGAATCCGCCCGGACCCACCACCCTCCAGGCCGATCCAGGCGGGGGCGTGCAGATCACGGTCCTGCTGCAGGTCAGCACCACCTCCGCTGGCACCATCGGACTCGCCGGGATCGCCTTCAATCCAGGGGAGGCTTCCGCCCAGGTGGTCAATTCCTCGGATCAGGGAGGCGGGGTCTTTGCCTACACCGTCCGCTACACCGGGGCCGGGACCCAGGGCACCCGGGTCGTCACGCCCACGGCACGGGCCACGGACTCCCAGGGGATCAGCAGCGACCTCACCACCGGGCCGACCATCACCATCACGACCCTGTCCATCTCCAACCGCGCTCCCGTGGTGGTCGTGACGAACCCGGCCACCCCCACCTCCTCCGGCTACACCTCCAAGCCCGTGACGCTGGCCTTCACCGTCACCGATCCCGACAACGACGTGGTCAACGTCACCGTGAACTGGGGGGACGGCACGGCCCCGACGGTCAGCACGGTCTCGGGGAACACGGCCCAGGGGGTGAGCCTCTCCATCACCCACAACTTCCCTGACAGCTTCACGTCCACCACCCGGGACGCCACCGTCACGATCAACGCCTCCGACGGACGCTCCAACAACGGGGCGGCCCAGACCCAGACCCGGACCTTCACGATCTCCTTCAACGCCTACCCGACGGCCACCATCAACAGCCCCCAGGCCAGCGGAACCCTCCCCACCACCACGGACCTGCCTTCCAATCCGGGGCTGGGACTCTTGAACCCTCCGGGACCGAATGATCCCGACATCGTGGTCATCCCCAGCGGCGGGAAAGTCCTCTTCGCGGGGGCCAACACCCCCGCCGGTAGTCAGGACGCCAACCAGGGGGTGTCCTGGACCTTCCAGGGGGGCATTCCCAACGCCTCTGCCCTGGGGAACCCTGGGGAGGTTCTGTTCCCTGGAACCCCCGGCGCCATCGTGGCCTACCTGGTCGAATTGAAGGCCACCGACGCCTTCGGTCGCACCTCCGACAAGGCCCCCGGCGTGAATCCCAAGACCTTCCGGAAGTGGATCGTCGTGGATGGGCGGAACACCCAGCAATTCAAGCTGACCTTCATGTACCGGCAGAAGAGTGACAACAACGGGACCAGCAGCCTCAGCCCCGCCCGGACGGCGGACAATGGTCTGGGCGCCACCATCCAGCTCTTCCAGGACGGCCTCACCAACTCCTACAAGGTCGAGGACGGATCGAGAACCAAGGCGCAGGTCGGAATCCCCGTCCGTGCCAACCTTCCCTTCTACATCCGGATCCCCGCCTTCGCCTCCACCGACACCCGGAACTACCTGATGAGGATCCCCAATTCCCCCACCGGGAATTTTGCGGATCCCCTCCTGGGGAGCACGGTGATCCCCAACGCCTCCAGCTTCGGCTTCGAGAACAGTTCCGCTCCGTTCAATCCGGTCCTCCAGATTGTCACGGGCCAGGGATTCGCGGCCGAAACGGCCCCTTCGCCGGAACGGCGGCTGCAAGGTGCGGTGGACATCACCTGGGGGAATGTCCCTCCCAACTACCGCTTCCTCGATCGGCTCTCGGTTCCTCTCAATTCCACGGATTCCTTCGGTGCCCTCAACCAGTGGGTCCAATCCAGCACCTGGGTCGGGGGATTCTCGGGTGTCCGGGCCCAGCAGCAGATCGCAGAATGGGCCGTGGTCGTGGGAAACCGCATCACGGACGACACCAAGAACGCCGCTGGAGGCCCCCTCCAGATGCGCTTCACCCTGGACTACCCCAAGTACGCCGGGGACTCCCAGGTTTCCGAGACCTTCGCCCACGAATTCCTCCAAGCCTTCCGCGTCCCTCCTGGTGTGACGGATCCCTTCGACCTGAACGTCGCGGGCTGGACCGGCCTCAACTGCTATGCGGCGCTGAACCCGACCCTTCTTCCCCCGACCTTCAACGCCTTCGTCATGAACTCGATCTACGGGGAACAGGGGGGCACGGCCTTCAGCGGGGGCCTGACGGGGATTCCCATTCCCTACGACGCCAACGACCCCGACCGGAAACCCTACGTCACCGGGCGCTCCTACGGGTTCGACGGATTGCGGAAGGTGTTCGGCTTCGCGGAGTACTTGTGGTCCAGCGTCTGGGCCCGGCCCTTGATCCTCAACGTCTCCAACCCCAACTACAAGGACTCGGGTTTCGGCCTGGCTTCCTTCCCTTATTTCAGGTCCAGCCGCCCTTCGGCCTGGCCCGCAGCCTCCGGCATCGTGCCTGACAACAGCGCCTTTGACCTGACCGTCTCGGGGGGCGGCACTTTCGATGCGTCCTCTCCGGTCGCCGTGGGCGGGGCCACTCCCAGTTCCAAGGGGGTGGGCCGCTTCTATTGGACCGCCTTCACTCCTTCCTACACCTCGGGCACCGGGGCGGCCATTTCCCGTACCTGGCTTTCAGATCCCGACGGACTCCCCCCCATGGCCATTACGGGAGGGCCTGGGGACGCCACCGCGGCCTTCGGATTCCTCCCCCCGCAGGACACCATGGTGGACAAGCGGGGCCGGAAGGCGGACGGGTCCCTGGACGGGAATTCCCTGGGCGGGTACCGCGTGACCTGGTTCAACCCCACCCTGGACAGTTCCGGGGAGCCTGTGCCGCCGGACTTCTGGGTGGTCGAATTCGGGGTGGTGGACGCGGGCGTGTTCCACTTCCTGCTGCCCCCCTCCTTCCCGGCGGGTTCCCAGAAGGTGAGCGACCTCATCCTGACGGACGCCCGGACCTTCCTTCCTTCCGGGCGGGCCCCTTCCCAGGGCCCAGCGCCGGATCTATCCGACAAGGTGGCCCCGGGGTATTGCTGGTTCGACGTTCCGCCCGAACTCCGGCCCAGCACCATGTTCCCGGACAAGAGTTCCTACCTTCGGGTATTCGCGGTGAAATCCATCCTCAAGAACAACGCGCCCGCCGGCGCCAGGGCGCTGAACCGCCCCGACTGGATGGACGCCATCAAGACCGCCCTTCCCGAGATCAATTTCAATTCGACATCGGGTGAAACCTCCTATGCCCACAAAATTCCCTTCAACTTTTTCTGGGATATCGTGGTGGTCAACGGTGGGTTGACCCCCGTGGCACCCTGATTGCTCCTGACCTGAATCCGCCAAATCCTTGGCCCGCTTCGAATCCGACCGACCCTTTCATCCGCACCTGATCAACGAGGAGGCCCCGTGAAGACCCTCAAACTTTCCGCCGCGGCGCTGGCCGCCGCGACCCTGGGCGCCCAGTCCGCCAGCACGGACACGGAGCGCCGCGTCCAGATCTTCGGGGAATTCTCCAGGCCCAAGCAGGTCACCATCGCGCAGATTCCCGTTGGGAGCGGGTCCGCCGAGGTCAAGGACCAGGCCGCCGCCCAGACCGGCATCGGCATTCGCTTCATGGGGGAGATCCCCGGCACCAGCGGATGGTTCTACGGGTTCGGTGGCAAGTTCCCCACCTCCTCCCGACTCGGACTCAACCAGACCGTTCCGGGGACCTCCACCACCATCAACGCCACCCAGGTCACCGTCCAGTACAGCTTCTGGGAAATCGGCGGCGCGTACCTGTGGGAGCTGGGCGGCGGCTTCTCCCTGGGGGCCCACCTGGACGCCCGCAGCGAGACCGTGGACGCCAGCGGCAGCCTCACGGTCTCCTCCGGCGGCGGCAGCGGCACGGTGAGCCAGCGCACCAGCTTTCTCCGTCCATGGATCCGTCTCTCGGCCGACGTGGCCTTCGGAGGGTCCGGCTTCGCGCCCTTCCTTGGCGCGGACGTGGCCTACGCCCCGATCAAGGCCTCCCAGACCAATGTGGTCTCCCCGGTGATGTGGGACGACCGGACCCTGAAATTCATGGCCCCCCAATTCACGGCCTCTTTCTACCTCGGGCTTCGTTTCTAGGAACCGCTGTCTCAGGGAGGCACGGCCGCGCCGCGCGCATCGGGCTGGCAAGGCGAAGGTGCGGACCAACGTCTAGGGAAGGCGTAGGACAAGGCGCGGCTTCACCATTTCCCGGTCTTGGGAGGCAGGGCCGCAGCCGCTCAGCGGGAGAGGGGCGGAGACCCGGCACCCTCACGGGAGCAGGCATGGCCCGCCCGGGGAAAGGCCACCCTCAACCAGCACTTGCAGAACCCATGGGCTCCGCTCCGGGAACCCTTCCCTGGAATGGAACCTAGGTCCGCCACTCCCAGAGCACATTGGCGATCGCCCAGCCGCTGCGATGCGTCGCGAGGTGAAGAAAGGCGGTCCAGGGCCCCAGGTCCGCGCGGACGCTGGCACCCCGGCCCTGGACATCCAGGACGCGGATGTCCGTGGCCCTCCGCTCCCGGACCGATTTCCCGAAGGCGGCCTGGACGCCGAAGGTGCGGATCACGCGACGGGCTGCCTCCTCAGGGCCGGCCCCCACTTCCAGAATGCGTTTCTCCAGGTCCGGATGGAGGCAGGCCGCCATGGCCTCGCAGTCGCCCCGGTGCCACGCATCGGCCCACCGCTGCACCACCCCGACGATGCCCTCCAGGTCTTGTGGGCCCCGCAGGGCCAGGGAGGCCGGACGGGGCAGCTCGCCAGCGCTTCCCTCGGCCATGCCGAGGGTTCCGACCAGCAACAGTGAAGACTTCAAGGCGCCGCGGGGCATTCCGGACTCCGGTTCAAAGGTCTGGGTGTCGGAGATACGGATGCGGGAAATGGGGGCTTAGTTCCTGGCCCTCAGGCCTCGGCCTGGAGGCGCATGGAAAGGCTGATTTTTCTTCCATTTCGGATCACCTGGAGCTGGATGGTGGACCCGATGCTTTCCCCCTCCAGGAGGTCCATGAGGCGGTCGAAGCTGTTGACCGCGGTGCCGTTCACGGCGCTGATGACGTCCCCCAGCACGTAGCGCCGGCCGTTCCGGGAGATCCCCTCCAGGCCGGCCCGTTCCGCCGGTCCCCCCCTGTGGACGCGCATGACCACCACTCCCTTCGGAGCCTCGAAATAGGCCGACCAGGCTTCGGGGAGGGGGTCGAAGCCGGGGTCCGGGCGAAGGGCCTGACCCCTGGAAATGAGCTGGGGCACGACCCGGTTCACCGTGTCCACGGGAACCGCGAAGCCGATGCCCGCGCTGCTGCCGCTGGTGCTCTGGATGGCGGTGTTGATGCCGATGAGGCGGCCGGAACTGTCCAGGAGCGGCCCTCCGGAATTTCCGGGGTTGATGGCGGCATCCGTCTGGATCACGCCGCTGATCCGCCGGCGGGTGGCGCTCTGGATCTCCCGCCCGAGGGCGCTGACGACCCCGGTGGTGAGGGTGTGGTCGAGACCGAAGGGGTTGCCGATGGCCAGCACCGCCTGACCCACCTGGAGTTCGGAGGAACGCCCCACGGGGATCGGGCGAAGCTTGGCGGGAGGCGCATCCAGGCGGAGCACGGCCAGGTCCTTGTCCGGGGCTGCCCCGATCACCCTGGCCTTGAAGGGGGTGCGGCCCTGGAAGGAGACTTCCAGCTCCTGAGCATTTTCAACCACGTGGAAGTTCGTGACGATATGCCCCCGCTCGTCCCAGACGAAACCCGAACCCGTGCCCGTGGGGACCGCCTGGACATCAAGGCTGAACCAATCCCGCTGGTAGGCGATGGAGGTGATGTAGACCACCGAGGAGGCCGCCTCCTTGAACCGATCCATCACGGCCTGCTCCCCGGGAATCCAAGGGCCTTTGGGGGCGATGGGACGGGGTTCCGCCGCCCCCCGGGCCTGCTGCAGCATGGCGTTTCCGCACCAGCCCACCAGGACCCCCCCGAGGAGGATGATTCCGATGAAAGTCGCCCTTCGCATGATCCCTGCCCTCTCCACGAGCCCGGACCATTCTAGCCAGCGGTGCGCCGCAACCCCTCAGTGGCGGAGCCAGGTGGGGGGAAGGAAGGTGCCTCGCCGGTTCCGGTCCTGGTAGCGCACCGCCGGTTCGCCGTCCGCGATGAGCAGGTCGGGTCTGCCATCGCCGTCGAGGTCCCCAATGGCCACGGAGCAAGGCCCGTAGGCGCCCCCGTAGAGGGCCTGGACCCCGAACAGTGGACCTGAGGGCTGCCCTCGGGCGAGGACCGCGATGCTGCCGGACCAGCCAGGGAGGCCCTGGTTGGCCACGACGATCTCCGGCCTGCCGTCCCCGTCCAGGTCCGCGATGGCCAGGGCGGCCGGGTAGGCGTCCCCAGTGTCCATGGATTGGGGTGGAAGGAACCCTCCTGGGTGGGCCTGGTCCTGAAGGAGGATGGTCACGCCCCCATCGCGCCCGCCCACCAGGGCGAGGTCGGGCAGCCCATCTCCGTTCAGGTCCGCGGCCCGGAGTTGCCGGACCGGAACCCCCACGGGGACCCCCAGGGGGGGGCGGAAACGTCCCGGACCGGCCCCTTTGGGATCCGAGAGGAGGAGCACCACGCTGCCCGACGGGGTGCCCACCGCAAGGTCGGGAACGCCGTCGCCGTTGAGGTCTGCCGCCAGGAGGGCGCTGGGCTCGTCCTGGATGGCAAAGGGCACAGGAACGCCGAAGTCTCCGCGGGAGCGCTGGAAATAGACCAGGACATCCTTCCCGCCGCGGGCCGCCACCGCGATATCCAGCCGACCGTCGCCGTCCAGGTCCGCCAGGCAGAGATCCACGGGGTCCCGCGGACCCAGGGGAAGGGTCCGTGGAGGCATCACGGTGAGGATCTGGGGACCGGAAAGCAGCAGGGCGATGCTGTTCTCCCGGATGGGCCCCGGCACGGTCTGGGTGTTGGCCACGACCAGATCGGGGAGCCCGTCCCCGTCCACATCCCCGGCGGCCAGGGCGATGGGATCCGGGCCCGCATTCTGCCGGATGGGGTCCCGGAAGGCTCCGGGCCGGGCGGGGTCCTGGTAGCGCCGGCTCACGAAACCCGGATGGGGCGGGCCGCCCCCCCAGGTGGCCATGGCCGTGGCCGCGTCCTTGCGCCCGTCCATGTCCAGGTCCACGATCACCACGGCGCTGGCCTGGTCCCAGGGCCCGTCGTGGGACTCCCAGCGGTCGTGGCCGCCGCAGGCCAGGAGGGCCGCCATGGAAGTGGCCAAGATCATCTTGGGGGTGATGCCCTGCGGGGATGCCATGCCCAGCTCCTTCGAAGGAACCCTCACGCCCTCCAGGATGGGGCGCCGGATCCGTCCCGCAAGGCCGGACCCACGCTCCCGGGCCGGTCAGACCTCTTCCACGCTCACCTGCCAGGTCACCTCCTCCCGGGGGAGGAGGGCCGGCCAGTAGGCGACGATTTCCTGGGCCTTGGGCCGGCCCCCCGCGAATCCTGTGACGCCCGCGGGGCCCGCCGTCACCAGGGGGGCGATTTCCCGGCCGAAGCGTTCAACCTTCTTCCGGTCGGGATCCTTCACGGAGAGGCGGAGCACGACCTCGGGGGCCTCCAGGGCCTCCGGGGCGATGCCGGCGTGGACCACCGAGGCCCCGAGGAACTCCGCGTCGGTGTGCTCGAAGGTGCATCCAGCCCGTTCCAGGCGTTTCCAGACGATGTCCGCGCAGAGTTGGGCCTTCTCCAGGGCCCGGGGCCCGCTCAAGGTGAGCTGGCCCGTGGATTTGTAGCCCTTCAGGTAGGCCCCGCTGACCTTCAGGAAGGGGGTCCGCGGCTTGCCCCGGACGCCCGTGACCCGCACCCGGTCGGGACCCTCCTGGGCCAGGCGGATGGTGGCGAAATCCGCCACGCAATCCGGGGTGATGTAGTGCTGGGGGTCCCCCATCTCGTAGACCAGCTGCTCGCTCACGGTGTCCACCGTCACCATGCCGCCGCTGCCCTCAGGTTTGGTGACCACGAAGCTCCCGTCCTCCGAGACTTCGGCGATGGGGTAGCCGACCTTCCACAACTCGGGCACCTCCCACCAGCGGGAGAAATTGCCCCCGGTGGCCTGGGCACCGCACTCCAGGATGTGTCCTGCGACGGTGCCTGCCGCAAGCCGGTCCCAGTCCTCCCAGGACCACCCGAATTCGTGCACCAGAGGCGCCAGGCTTAGACCGGGATCCGTGCAGCGGCCCGTGAGGACGATGTCCGCGCCCGTGGCCAGGGCCTCCGCCATGCACTGGGTGGGAAGGTACACGTTGGCGGCGATGAGGTTCCGCTCCCGCTCGAAGAGGCCCTCGCCGGTGTCCATGTTCGCCAAGGGGAGCCCCTTCTCCCGGAACTCGGGAAGCCTCGCAAGGACGTCGTCGCCGGTCACCGTGGCGATGCGCAGGCCTTTGACCCCCAGGCGTTTCGCCACCCCCAGCACGGCCGTCCGGCAGGCCTCGGGATTCACCCCGCCCGCGTTGGCGATGACCCTGATGCCCTTCTCCTTGAGCTGGGGGAGAACCCGGGCCATGAGGTCCACGAAGTCAGTGGCGTACCCCAGGGCGGGGTCCTTCCGCCGCTGCTTCTGCATGATGGAAAGGGTCACCTCCGCCAGGTAGTCCAGGGTCAGGTAGTGGATGCGGCCGTATTCCACAAGGTGCACCGGGGCGTCGATGCTGTCCCCCCAGAAACCCTGCCCGTTGGCGATGCGGATGGTTCGGCCCATGGCTCCCTCGCGAAGCCCCAGTGTAGCGTTCCGGGAGGCGGAGGCCGATCACTCGTAGCGGAGGGCCTCGATGGGGTCCAGCTTGCTGGCCTTGGCGGCCGGATAGAGCCCGAAGATCACCCCGATGGCCGCCGGGATGAGGAAGGCGCTCACCACGGCCCACAGGGGAATCCCCACCACCATGCCCACCAGCGCCTTGCAGAGCAGGGCTCCGATCAGGTAGCCCAGCGCGATCCCCACGGCGCCCCCCAGCACCGAGAGGAGGGCCGCCTCGATGAGGAACTGGGTCATCACATCCCGCCGTTTGGCGCCCACCGCCTTGCGGACGCCGATCTCCCGGGTGCGCTCGGTGACGCTCACCAGCATGATGTTCATGATGCCGATGCCTCCCACCAGGAGGGCGATGCTCACCATGCCACCCGCCACCGCGGTGATCACCCCCGTGATGTTGCCGATGATGCTGGTGATCTGCTTGGGGCTGAAGACCTGGAAGCCCTCGCGCTCCTTGCTCTTGAGACCCTTGATGCGCCGCAGGGCCTCCTTGATGAGGTCGGCCCCGTCGTCGGCGTTCAGCTTGGGGTCGATGCGTGCCTGGAACATGAGCTGGCGGCGCTGCTGGTCCGTGAGCTGGGCCATCCCGGTGCTGAGGGGCACGAGGATGTTGTTGTCGGGGTCGTTCCCCAGGGTGGTGCCCTGCTCCTCCAGCACCCCGATGATCTCGAGGCTGAGGGCGGGCGTGTTCACGATCCGGCCGAGGGGATTTCCCTTGATGGCCAGCTTGTCGAGGATCTTGGGCCCCACGATGGCGACCTTGTTGGCCAGGCGCAGGTCCCCGGGGACGAAGTTCCTCCCGGCCTGGAGGTTGATGGCGTTCAGCTCCAGGTAGCTGTCGTCGGTCATCACCATCCCCACGGAGGCCGAGCGACCGTTGGCCTTCAGTTCGGTCCCGGTGAAGAAGAGGGGCGTGACGTTGGTGATCTGCGGAACCGCCCGCTGCAGTGCGCGCATGTCCGAGATCACGAGATCCCTGTTCTTGATCTTCGTGAATTCGTCGAAGGGCATGTCGGTGGGGAAGACCGGGCGGATGAAGAGCACCTGGCTCCCGGCTTTCTCGATCTGCTTGAGGACGCTCTTCTCCAGGCCTTGGACGAGGTTCACGACGATGATCACCGCCGCCACCCCGATGATGATTCCCAGGGTGGTGAGGGCCGATCTCATCTTGTTGGCCCGGAGGGCCTTCAGGGCGGCCTGGAAGGGTTCCGCCAGGGCGGTCAAGGCTTTTTCCCCTTGCGGTCCCGGGCCTCTTTCTCCAGTTCGGTGTCCGACTTCGCCTTGAGCTTGGCGGGGCCGCGATCCTTCATCTCCTTGAGCTTGCGGATGGGGCCCGTGAGCACGATCTCCCCTTCGGCCAGTCCTTCCTTCACCTCGAAGTACTGGGTGCTTGCGATGCCCACCTTCACCGTCCGCTCCGCGGCCCGGTCATTCTTCGCCACGAAAACCACGGACCGGTTCTCAGGCGCCAGGAGGCCCCGTTTCTGGGCGTCCTCGGGATTGCCTTCGCGCTCCAGCACGGCCTGGAGGGGAACCTTCAGGATTCCCTTGGCTTCCGCCGTGAGGATCACCGCCCGGGCGTTCATGCCGGGGCGGAGCTGGCCCACGTCAGGATTCTTCATGTCCAGCGCCACCTTCACCTTGTAGGTGTTGGCATCCTGCCCCACCTTCTCGGCGGCGGAGGCCACCTCGAGCACCTTGGCCTGGAACACCCGTCCCGGAAGGCTCTCCACCGCCACCTGGGCGGGCTGTCCGGGGCGCGTCCGGACCACTTCACTTTCGTTCACCTTGACCTCGGCCAGGACCTCACTCATGTCTGAAACCACCATGAGGGTGGCGCCGGGAAGGTTGGTCATGCCCGGGATGGCCATCTCGCCGCGCTCGGCCTTGAGGCTCGTCACCCGGCCCGAGATGGGGGCGCGCAGTTCGGTCTTCTGGAGGGTGTCCCTGGCGCTGGCGGCATTGGCCCGGGCCTGCTCCACGGTCGACTTCGAGGCCTGGGCCGTGAGCTCGGCGCTGTCCCGGTTCAGCTTGGACTGCCGATACTCCTCGTCGCTCACCAGACCCTGCTTGAAGAGGGATTCCGTCCGGGCGAAAGTCTGCCGCGCCTTGTCCCGGGCGGCCAGGAGGCGTTCCTCGTCCTTCCGGGCGGCCTGGAGGCCCGCCTCCGCCTGTTCCAGTCCCTGGCGGAGGCGGACGCTGTCCAGGGTCACCAGGAGCTGGCCGGCCTTGACGTCCTGGCCGTCCTCCACGTGGCGGCGCAGGATCTCCCCCGCCACCGTGGTCCCGATGTTGATCTGGGTCTTGGCCCGGATCTCGCCCGAGGCCGAAATGGTCTCCCGGATGTCCCCCCGGGTGACCTTGTCCCAGGCGAAGCGGTCGGATTCGTCCCTGGGCCCCCCGAAGGCGAGGCCCAACCCGAGCAGAAGGACCAGACCGCCCGAGAGGCCCCAAAGGATCTTGGTCTTCCTGGAGGCCATCTCAGCGTGCCCCCAGGAGGCGTCCCCCCACCCCGAAGAGGACCACCAGGGCCGTGCACAGGGTGGCTCCGGAGACCTTCATGCCCATGAGATGGCGGGTGGCCAGCCAGGTCATGACCCAGGAGGCGATCACGAAGGGATCCATCAGATTGAATAGCGCCTGGACCTTGGGGGCCTCGGCGTGGAGAAAGAAGCCCAGGGCCGTGGGGGCCAGTTTGTCCGGGGTGGCGCCTCCCACCTCACGCACCATGCACATCACCAGCACCCCAAGGGAGTGGGGCACCATCACGAGCCCGGGCACCGCCGCGGCGCTCATGGCGTGCTCGAAAGAGGCGGGCTCCCCCTCGCTGAGGCCCTTTCCCACCAGGAAGTAGACCAGGGCCACGATGGCGGTGATGACGGGGATGCCGATGAGGCTTCCCAGGACACTGAAGGGAAGGATGAACTTCCGCTGGATCCCGATCGCCGCGTCGATCTGGTCCGCGCTGAGCTGGGGGTTTCGTTCCAAGATGGGCCGCAGCATGGCGTCCACGTCCACCCGAAGGCCCCAGATCACAGAGACGGTGAGGGCCAGGGCCACCCCGAGGCCGACCGCCCAGGCCCAGCTGGGTGCCGCGGCAAGCCTCTTGAAGAGGGTCACGGGCTCCGTGAACACCCCGATGAACTGGTCCATCAGTCCTGGAGCCACGGGTTTGGTCGCGGGGGCGGGCTCATCGCCGTAGAGGGAAGGGTTGGGCTGTTCGCTCATGGAGAGACCTCGTCGGGGACCCCCAAACTTTACTCCTCCATCCTGTCCCTGGCTCCCCAGGCCGGCCAACGGATGGATTTGGGGGGTCGAACGGGGGGGCGTCCGCCAGGTTCAGTCCCCGCCCGCGGAGGGTGGAACCAGGCAGCGGGCCCGTTCCGCCGCCTTCACCACGGCCTTGATGAGGGTCACCCGGAGCTTGCCCTCCTCCAGCTCCATGAGGCCATCCACCGTGCAGCCGGCAGGAGTGGTGACCATGTCCTTCAACAGAGCCGGGTGGGCGCCCGTCTCCAAGGTCATGCGGGCGGCCCCCAGCATGGTCTGGGCGGCGAGGAGGGTGCTCACGTGCCTCGGGATCCCCAGCTTGACCCCGGCTTCCGCGAGGGACTCGATGACCACGTACAGGAAGGCGGGACCGCTGGCGGAGAGGGCCGTCACGGCGTCCATGAGCCCTTCGTCCACCTGGACGGTCCGTCCCACGCAGGCGAAGACCGACTCCGCCATGGCGATGTGCTTGGGCTTGGCGTAGAGACCGGCGCAGAGCCCCGTCATGCCCTCGTTGATGAGCGCCGGGGTGTTGGGCATGGCCCGCACCACGGGCTGGGCCTCGCCGAGGCGCGCCTGGATGAACGAGGTGGTGGCCCCGGTGGCCACGGAGACCACCACCTGGTGGGGGTCGAGGGCAGGGGCGATCTCCCGCAGAACCTGGTCCATGTTCTGGGGCTTCACGGCGAGGATCACCAGGTCGGCGCCCTTGAGGGCCGAAGTGTTGCTGGCCAGCACCTCGATGCCCAGGGACTGCTTCACGCGGACGGACGTCTCGGGGTGGGGGTCCGCGCCGCGAATGTCCTTCGCGTGGAGTCGCCCCTGTTTGAGGAGCCCCGAAACCAGGGCCTCCCCCAGCTTCCCGACGCCGAGGACGGCGATGCTCTTGGGCTGGGCCATGAAGCCTCCGATCCGGTGGGATCAGTTTAATGGGGTCTCCGGGCCTCGGGCCCCCCGGCGTGGGGGTGAAATTCCAACACCAGGTACATCGCGGCATCCGCGCCGGGGTTCCGCATTCCGTGGGGCAAGCCCGCGGGACAGAAGACCGCGGAATGGGCCGGCACCCGCCGGCCCAGGGTCTCGATCTCCCCCTTCAGGGTGAGGATGGCCACGTCGTAGGGGTCCTCGTGGGAGTCGTAGCCTCCGCCCGGAGGGAGAAAAGTGAGGTGGAGTCCCAGCCGGCCCAGGTGCCCCGTGCTCCCATCCAGCAGCGGGTGGAACAGCGGGGTGGCGCCGGACGGGAATGCAAGGGGAGGGCCCACAGGGTGGGGAACGATCGTGCATGGGAGTCCACCAGTAAGGGCAGGCGCTCCGTTCCGCCACCGGAACATCAAGTAGGCGGCCTCCCGGGGTCCGGGATTGCGGATGGTGTGGGCCTGGCCGGCTGGGTAATAGACAACGCACCCGGGGGCGGCGAGACGCTCCACGGTGCGTCCTTCTTCTCCCACCGCGAGGACCAGGACCACCTCTCCCTGAAGGGGAATCAGGATTTCCTCATCTTCATGGGCATGGGGCGGGTGAGGGCAGGCCCCGGGCGCCAGGGAGGAAACGTGGCAGCGCAGGTCTTCCAGATGGGCGGTGGGGCCACGGAAGAGGGGAAGAGGCTGCCAATCACGGCCGGGATCCCGGGGCGGTAGAAAGGGGAAGGGCTGGACGAGGGGAGGGAGGCTCCCCAGGGCCTGGAGGTCTCCGTCCCACTCCTGCGTCGCGGAGGGGAGCGGGGAGGGGATCCGGAAACGCTGGGGCTCGGCTGGGCATTGCCCACAGCAGGGCTCGTCCTCCTGCGCGAAGAAGGCGGCCAGGTCCTCCTGGCTGCAGGACGGGGCAAGGGGCTGGTAGGTGAGGGAGGGCCCCCAGGAAGGCTCCAGCCCATGCCTGGCTTCCATCAGGCCCAGGTAGGCCACGGCGCCGCATTTCCAGATCCGACCGTCGTGCAATTGGGGGAACTCCTTCGCCGGGCAGGCCTCCCAGCTCGCGCGGGGAGCGCCATCCTGGAAAGGCCGCACCTTCCCCCCGTTCCCGTGGTACCGCCGGGTCCACACCTGGAAGGAGCGGTAGGCCTCCCAGGCCAGGCCGTGGGTGCTTTCCCATTCCTTGAGCAGCTCCCACACGGGGTGCAGGGCGGTCTGGTAGGCCTCCGAATCATCGTGGACGGAGAGGAAAAGGCTGGCCCGGCCGTCCTGCCCCAACCACCGGCCCAGCTCGGGGTGGCGGTGGAGGAACCACCCATTGGTCACCAGCCGCAGGTGGGACTCCGGCCAAAGGCGCCTCGCCCCCTCCAGGAAATCCGGCAGGCGGGGATGCAGGGTGGGTTCTCCCCCGAGCAGGCTGAAGACCCTGGGACGCAGGCGGGTCCGCCACGCCTCCATCCAGGCCAGGGCCTCGTCGAGGTCCACGAGGCCGCCCAGGCCCTGACTGGAATAGTGGGAACAGCCCTCGCAGCGCAGATTGCAGCCGTGAGCGACATGCATCTCCAGGTGGGGGATTTCCAGCATGATCCCAGGAGTCTAGCTGTTCCTCTCAGGCAGGGCGGCCCTCCAGGACGAGTTTCTCCGCTGGGATAGCTGACCTTCCGGCCCGTCATTCTTTGGCTGTGCGGGTTCCCGAAGGCTGGCATGGTGGGGCCACCCCACGGTTCGCAGGAGTGACCCATGGTGACGACCCCCGGGATCCTGACTCTGCCCAAACGGAGCCTGTACACACTCGGAGGATTGGCCGTGGCCTTGATCGCCGGGGTGGGATTCGCCAGGTCCTACTACCTCAAGAGCCTGTTCGGCGCCCCGGCCCTGTCTCCCCTGCTGCATGTCCACGGATTCGTGATGAGCGTCTGGGTGATGCTCTTCCTGGCCCAGACCTGGCTGGTGGCCGAAGGCCGGGTCTTGCTGCACCGAAGGCTGGGCCTCCTGGCGGCCTTTTGGGCCTGCCTGGTGCTGGTGGTTGGAACCGCCACCGGGATCACAGGCGCCAGGCTGGGGCACACCCCGGGCCCGCCCCCTTTGGCCTTCCTGGCCACCCCCATGGTGGACATGGCCGTGTTCGCCGGATTCATCCTTGGGGGCCTGGTCCTCCGGGAGCGAAGGGAAATCCACCGGCGGTTCATGATGCTGGCCTCCATCAGTGTCCTCACCCCGGCCCTCGGCCGGATCCCCCTGGAGGTGATTCTCCAGAACCGGCCCTTTTCCGCTTGGATCCTGACGGACCTGGTGCTGCTGCTGTTCATCGCCGTGGACACCGCCAGGAACCGCCGGCTGCACCCAGTATTCGCCTGGGGAGGCCTCGCCCTGGCCCTGTCCCATCCCTTTCGGGTGGCCCTGTCGCGGACCGACCTCTGGCTGCGTTTCGCGGCCTGGCTGACCCAGTAGAGACATCCTCCTCGAAGGCCCTCTTCCGGCACACGCGGCCCGGGGCGTGGTCACCCACCGCGGGGGTCCGGGAGAGGGCCTTCACACCGGAGGTCGGCAGGGTGAAGCTGTTCAGGGCGAAGGGGCAGGGCAGGGCTTCAGCGCCGTCGAACCCATTCCACCCCGGCATCACGGGAGGCCCTGCCTGGGGCTCCCTGGATAAACTTCAATCTCCTCAGCCCCCGTCGAAAGGGAGTCCCCCATGGCCCCAGCCCTGGTGATCGCGAAAGCCGGCGAATGCGAATTGGCCCTCCACCCCCGCATGGCCAACCGCCACGGACTCATCGCTGGCGCCACAGGCACCGGCAAGACCGTGACCCTGCGCGTCATGGCAGAGAACTTCAGCCGGATCGGAGTCCCGGTGTTCCTCGCGGACATCAAGGGAGACCTGTCCGGCATGGCCCAGGCCGGAGCGGAGAGCCCCAAGCTCCTGGAACGGCGGTCCGCCCTGGGCCTGGAGGCCCTGGAGTTCGAGGCCTTTCCGGTGGTCTTCTGGGATGTTTTCGGCGAGCAGGGCCACCCCGTCCGGGCCACCATCAGCGAGATGGGCCCCCTGCTCCTGGCCCGGCTGCTGAACCTCAACGAGATCCAGGAAGGGGTTCTGTCCATCGCCTTCCGCGTGGCGGACGACCACGGGCTTCTGCTGCTGGACCTGAAGGATCTCCGGGCCATGATCCAGCACCTGGGGGAGCACGCGGCGGACTTCAAGACCCAGTACGGCAACATCTCTCCGGCCAGTGTGGGGGCCATCCAGCGCGGACTCCTGGCCCTGGAGGAGCAGGGAGGGGCCCGCTTCTTCGGAGAGCCGGCCCTGGATCTGGAGGACCTCCTCCAGACGGATTCGCGGGGCCGGGGCAGTGTGAACATCCTCGCGGCGGACCGGCTGGTGGCGGCCCCCAAACTTTACGCGACCTTCCTCCTGTGGCTCCTCAGTGAATTGTTCGAGCGGCTTCCCGAGGTGGGGGATCCCGAGAAGCCACGGCTCGCCTTCTTCTTCGACGAGGCCCATCTGCTTTTCGAGGATGCCCCGGAGGCCCTCCTGACCAAGATCGAGCAGGTGGTGCGCCTGGTGCGGTCCAAGGGGGTGGGCATCTACTTCTGCACTCAGAATCCCTTGGACATCCCCGACAAGGTGCTGGGGCAGCTGGGCAATCGGGTCCAGCACGCCCTTCGGGCCTTCACGCCCCGGGACCAGCGCTCCGTGCGGGCGGCTGCGGAGACTTTCCGGGCGAAGGAGGGGCTGAACGTGGAGGAGGCCATCACCCAGCTGGCCGTCGGAGAGGCCCTGGTGAGCTTCCTGGACGAGAAGGGCACCCCCGTTCCAGTGGAACGGGCCCTGGTCCTGCCTCCGCGGAGCCGCTTCGCCCCCCTGACCCCGGAGGAGCGGAAGGCCGTGGTGGCGGGCTCCATCGTGGCCGGAGTCTACGAGGCGGCGGTGGACCGGGAGAGCGCTTTCGAGAGGCTCAAGGCACGGGCGGAAACCGCCAGCCGGGAGGCGGAAGAAGCCCAGGCCCGGAAACAGCAGGCCCGCGACGAGCAAGCCGAGGCGCGGGGGAATGGGCGGCAGGGGTTCCTGGAGGCCTTCGGGAAGAGCGCGGCCCGGGCCGCCGGATCGGCCATCGGGCGCCAACTCATCCGCGGCGTCCTCGGCGGCCTTCTCGGCGGCAAGCGGGGCGGAGGCATCTTCGGTTGAGGGGCCACCCCTTCGGGGCGCCAGGGACCTAGGAGGCCTTCCGCGGCACGCGGCTCATGGCGTGCTCGGCCATGGCGGTGATGGTCAGGCTGGGATTCACGCCGGGGTTGGCCGGCATGGTGGAACCGTCCACCACGAAAAGCCCGGGATACCCGTGCACCTGGCCGTCGGCGGCAATGACTCCCTCCCCCGGGTCGGCGCCGAAGGGAACCCCGCCCAGGATGTGGGCCGTGAGGGGAATGTTGAACAGGCTCTCGTTGATGCTTCCCATGGGGATGCCGTTGGTCTCCCGCGCAAAGCTCCGGGCCACCTCGTGGCCCACCACGATACGGGGGGGCACGGTGGCCTCGGGGTCCGGCACCGAGACGAGGTCCTTCCGATACGCCGTGAACAGGCTCCGCCCCTGACGAAGGCGGATGCGGTTGTCCTCCCACTGCATCACCAGGAAGATCGTGGTGGCCTCGGCCCAGCCGGGCCTGAGGTGGGTGCGCAGGAAATCTCCGGGGCGCCGCAGGACCCCCATCACCGACTGGGTCAGCCTCGAGGGGAAGCCGCCGTGGTGGATCAGGGGCCCGCTCAGGAGGCGCATGGCGGAGGAGCCCGGCGGGTAGCGGACCGGCTCCACCGTGGTGGTGTCGTCGGCCTGGAAGATCGAGGTGATGGCCAGGCCTTTCGAGTAGTCCTCCCTGGCCTCCCGGGCCACGCTGCCCAGCAGGGCCTCGTTGTTGGTGCGGACCATGTCCCCCAGCCGCGGGCTCAGGTCGGGCAGGGACCCGGTGGTGTCCCGGCACCGGAAAAGGAGGCGCAGGGTGCCCAGGGCCCCCGCGGAGAGGATGACGTTCCGGGCACGGAGGGATTCCTGACGGGGATGAATCCACCCTCCGGAACCCCGGCGGAGAACCTCATAGCGGGCTCCGTCGGCCTGGTGACCCCGAAGGGGCCGAAGGTCCCGCACCGTGGTGTCCGGGAAGACCTCCGCTCCCCACTTCTCCGCGAAATGGAGGTAGTTCTTCGGCAGGGTGTTCTTGGCGTTGTGCCGGCAACCCACCATGCATCCGCCGCAGAGCTTGCACCCGCGGCGGGCGGGGCCCTCGCCCTGGAAGTAGGGGTCGGGGACTTCCTGGCCTTCCTCCCCGGGCTTTCCGAAGAAGGCGCCCACGGTCACGGGCTGAAAGGTGTCTCCCCGGCCCATGCGGTCGGCGATGCCCTTCAGCACGGCGTCCGCAGCCCCCAGCCTGGGGTTGGCGGTCACGCCGAGCATCCGGCGGGCCTCGTCGTAGAAGGGCCGGAGGGCCTCGCCCCAGGGCAGGGGGTGCTTCCAGGCCGGGGAGTCGAAGGCCTCTTCGCTGGGCTGGACAAGGACATTGGCGTAGCCCAGGCTTCCGCCGCCCACCCCAGCTCCATGGAGCACGAAGACGTTCCGGAAGGGGCTGATCTCCAGGATCCCCCGGCACCCCAGCAGCGGCGCCCAGAGGTACCGGCGGAGGTTCCAGGTCGTCTGGGCGAAGTCCTCGTCACCGAAGCGCCGGCCCCGCTCCAGGACCGCGACGGAATAGCCCTTCTCCGCCAGGCGCATGGCGCTCACGCTCCCGCCGAAGCCGGAGCCGACGATGATGTAGTCGTAGCATTCCCTCACGGAGGAATGCTAACCCGCCCCGCCGGGCAAGCCCGCCACTACCCCGGGTAGGCGGAGCACGGGGGCGCGATCTGGTACATTGGCCCCACCGCCCCGGAGCCCCTCCCACGATGTCGGTCCTGGATCTCCTCGCCCGCCGGCGGCTCGTGGTGGTGACCGGAAAGGGTGGAACCGGAAAGTCCACCCTCGCCGCGGCCCTGGGCCGCCTGCTGGCCGGGGCCGGCCGGAAGACCCTCGTGGTGGAGGTGGATCCCCGCGAAAGCCTTCACCAGGCCCTGGGCGTCGAGCCCTCCGGCGGCGAGGTTGTCCAAGCAGGGGAGGGTCTCTGGATCCAGAACGTCCAGGCCCAGGCCGTGATCGAGGGACTGGTCCGGGAAAAGGTGCCGGTGCCCTTCTTCGCGAGGAAGATCACGGAGAGCCCCGCCTTCCGGCATTTCGTGGCCGGAGCCCCCGGCTTCAAGGAGACCGCGGTGCTGGGTCACGCCTACCGGGCCACCCGGGGACACCGCACACCCCGGGTGGAGGTGGTGGTGCTGGACGCCCCGGCCTCCGGGCACGGCGCCAGCCTGCTGGCCGCACCCGCGCTCCTGGCCCTCGCCGCGGAGGGCGGGCAGCTGGGCGAGGTGGCCGCGGAGTTGGCGGCCTTCCTGGCGGATCCCGCGCAATGCGCGATCTTCCTGGGCACCCTGGCCGAGGAGATGCCCGTCCAGGAGACCCTGGAACTGCTGGAGACCCTGGACTCCGCCGGGGGCCCCCGGGTGGCCATGGTCTGCGTCAACGCCCTATTTCCCCCCCTTCCGGCGGACCTCCTGGAGGCAGTTCGGCAGGACCTCTGGGGGGAGCGGAGGCGGCTCCAGGAGCGGGAACGGGCTCGTCTCCGGGACCGCTGGGAAGGCCCCCTGGCGGAACTTCCCCTTCTGCCGCTGGACCGGGGCCCGGCCCTCACGCGGGACCTCGCGACGCGCCTCGGGGAGGCTCGGTGGTGACCCCCGCCAGGGTCCCCGCCGCCCTGGACCGCCCCCTCCTCGTGGTGGTGGGCGGGGGGGGCGTCGGCAAGACCACCCTGGCCGCGGCGCTCGGGGTCCAGTCCGCCCTGGCCGGGAAACGGACTCTGGTGATGACCTTCGACCCTTCCCTTCGCCTCAAGGACGCCCTGGGCGTGGGCGAAGCAGCCCGGGACCGGGGGGTCCGGGTGCCCCTGGACGCGCCGGGAACCCTGGATGCCTCCCTCCTGGACGCCAAGGCCACCTTCGACCGCCTGGTGTCCAAATACGCCCCGGACCCCGCCGCGGCGGACCGTATCTTCCGGAACCGGTTCTACCGGGACCTGGCGGGCACCCTGGCCGGGATCCTGGAATACATGGCCATGGAGCGCCTCTTTGAAGCCCGGGCGGAGGGAGCCCATGACCGGATCATCCTGGACACCCCCCCGACCCGACAGGCCCTGGACTTCCTCCAGGCGCCGGATCGCATCGTGGACTTCCTGGACAGCCGCGCCGTGAAGATGGCCCTGGACCCGATCTGGGAGAGGGATCCGCGAAGCATGAGCCTGCCCGCCCGCCTGGCCGCCCGGGCCGGGATGGAAATGGCGGACCGCACCCTGGGCCGGCGTTTCCTGGAGGATCTGGTGGAATTCGTGCGCGCCTTCAACCCCCTTTTCGACGGATTCCGCGACCGGGCGGAAGAGGTCCGGCGCCTGCTGCGGGACGAAGGGACCCTGTTCCTCCTCGTGGCGGGACCGGGCCCGGATCGCATCCCGGACGCGATGTTCTTCCTCCGGAAGCTGAAGGAAGCCGGACACCGCCTGGGTCCCCTGGTGGTGAACCAGGTGCATCCCCCCGTCGAAAACCCCCGGGCCGGGAGCCCGGACCTGCATCCCGGGCTCCGCCTCCTGGCCCATCTGGGCTCCAGGGACCAGGAAGGCCTGCGCCAGATTCGAGACCTGCTGCCCGGCCCGGGGTCCGTCCTCGAACTCCCGGCCCAACCACGCCCCCCCTCGGATCTGCCCTCCCTCGCGGCCCTGGCCCGGGCGATGCTGATCCAATTGGATAACTAATCGATGATATATTGATTGTTAAAAAATTTACCGCATTGCGGAAAAAAAGAGTTGCGCGATTGCCGCAATGCGGTAAATTGGATTCCGGAGGGACACCCGGATGATCCGGCTCATCAAGCGCTACGGCGGGGGCAGCCGCAAGCTCTACGACACCGAGGAGAGCCGCTACGTCTCCCTCGAGGAGCTCTCGGCCTGGATCCGCGCCGGCCAGGAGCTCCGGGTGGTGGACAGCGCCAGCGGCGAGGACGTCACGGCCCAGACCCTCACTCAGAGCCTCTACGAGGAACAGAAGCGAGGCTTCTCCATGCTCTCGAGGGACTTCCTCCACCAGGTGATCCGCCGGGGGGGACAGGCCTTCAACGAGGGAGTGGAGCAGGTCCAGGCCAAGGTGGACAAGGTGGTCCGCGCCTCGGTGGATAGCCTCTCCCCCAACGGGGCGCTCCAGGAAGAGATGAGCCTCCTGCGCCAGCGGCTCGGCGAACTGGAATCGGCCCTGGCCCAACTCGAATCGCATCCCGCTCCCGCCCCGAAGGGCCGGAGCTCCCGAGCCCCCAAGGGGCGGCGCCCCGGGCGCAAACCCTGACCCGGACCATCCATTTTCCCGGCCGACGGCCGGCACGGAGGACACCATGAGCACGAAGAAGAAGAACGAAGCCATCCCCGCCCTGAAGGAATCCGCCTACGACATCTGGCTGGCGGGCCTGGGTGCCTTCTCCCTGGCCGGCGAAGAGGGCAGCAAGCTCTTCCGGCAGCTGGTCGAGAAGGGCAGCGAACTCGAGGAAGCCAACAAGGCCAAGCTCGCCAAGCTCGGCGAAAAGGCCGCCGACCTCAAGGTGGACGCCAAGGCGGCCATGAAGAAGGTTGCCTCCCCGGTGGAGGCCGGCCTGGCCACCGCCATGCACCGCCTGGGCGTGCCCACCCGCGAGGAGATCGTCACCCTCACCAAGCGGGTCGAGGACCTGACCAAGCTCGTGGCCCAGCGCGGCCAGGGCGAAACGGCCTCCAGGCCGAAGGGCCGGGCCAAGGCCTGAGGCGGGACCATGGCGGGCGAGGAGCGGGAAGGCAGGAAATCCAAGCTGGGCCTGGCCCTCGCCGCCGGCGGGGTCCTGGGGGGCGTCTACGAGGTGGGCGCCCTCCGGGCCCTGGAGGAATCCATCGAAGGTCTGGACCTCAACGATCTTCACGTCATCGTGGGCGTCAGCGCCGGCGCCTTCGTGGGATCCCACCTGGCCAACGGCGTCACCGTCTCCCAGATGGTGGCGGGCCTCCTCTCCGATGGCGGGGAGGGCGCCCTCTTCGATCCCTCCATCTTCTTCGTTCCCGCCTACCGGGAACTGAGACGGCGGGGCGCCCAGCTGCCCTCCATCCTGGCGGAGGCCCTGGTCCAGCTGGCCAAGGGGCCGGAGGACCCTTCCTTCATCGGAACACTGGAAAGCCTCGGGCGCTCCCTCCCGGTCTGCCTGTTCGCCAGCGAGCCCATCCGGGAATACCTGCACCGGACCTTCAGCGCGGGCGGGCGGACGGACGACTTCCGGCGCCTGCCGCGGAGGTTCAGGGTGGTGGCCACCAACGTGGAGACCGGGGAGCCCGTGGTCTTCGGAGGACAGGGTCAGGACCACATCCCCATCTCCCGGGCCGTCCAGGCCAGCACGGCCGTGCCGGGGCTGTACCAACCTGTGGAGGTGGAGGGAAGGGTCTGCGTGGATGGGGTGCTGTTGAAGACCATGCACGCCTCCGTGGCCCTGGACCAGGGCGCGGACCTGCTGCTCTGCGTGAACCCGCTGGTGCCCATGAATGTCGGTTCGGAGGACGCCCGGGACGTTCTGGGCCGCCGGGCGGTTCAGCGCGGGGGCCTTCCGACCCTGCTCTCCCAGGCCTTCCGGATCCTCATCCATTCCCGCGTGTCCCTGGGCCTGGAGCGGTACAACCAGGGCTTCCCCAAGTCCGATTTGGTGCTCTTCCAGCCCGACCCCAGCGAACATCGGCTCTTCACCAACCTCTTCCGCTTCCACTCTCGGCGACGGGTCTGTGAGATCGCCTACGATCAGACCCGCCGGGACCTCCTGGAGCGGCGCGAGGTCCTCGAGCCTGTGTTCCAGAAGCACGGCCTGTCCCTGAAGCTCGAGGTCCTGCAGGACCGGCGGCGATCGGTATGGGACTGCGCGGGAGGCCCCGCCCGGGAGGTCAAGGTCACGGACCTGCTCGACGATGCCCTCCAGTCGCTGGAGCGAAGCCTGGTGGGGTGAGGCCCACCCTCAGGGCAAGGTCTTCAAGGCCTGGAATTCCTCCTCGAAACACTGCACCAGGCGTTCCGGGTCCGCCTCGATGGCGGTGTCGGTCATCACCCCCACCTGGACCTTCCCCGCGAAGCTCAGGATGGAGATGCCCACGCCGATGCGGGCCCGCTGGGGAACCCAGAAGAGCAGGCTGCGCACGCGGCTCCCCCCGATGGAGATCTCCCGCTGGGGCCCGGGGACGTTGGTGACGACGGCGGTGCACTTGTTGGCCAGGAAGTCGATGAGGCCGCAGCTGGGCTTGCCGGGCAGGAGGGTCACCAGCAGGCGTTGGAGCACATAGACCACGAGGGGCGCCACGGATCGCTTCAATTCGTCCATCCGGGCCTTGACCGCCAGGATCCGCTGGGGGAACTCACGGCCGCCCGCGGGCAGGGTGAGGGGGACGGCGGCGAAACGGTTCTCCAGCACGAGGGGATCCCAGGGGGGGCGGACGTTGACGGGCATGGAGACCCGGAAGTGCGGGGGCGCTTTTTCCCCCCGGAGGCCCAGGTAGCGGGAGAAGGCGCCGGAAACGGAAGCCATCAGCACATCGTTGACCGTGGCGCCGGTCCGCTCCTTGGCCCCCTTGATCACGGCCAGATCCAGGGGTTCGGTCCAGGCCACCCGTTTCTCCCCTGAAAGGGAGGGGCCATGAAGCCCTTGGCGGTCGGGGACCCAGAAGAGGCGCCGGAGCAGGACCCCGGGGGCGGAAGCCGCGATCAGGAGGGCCCGAAGGAGACGCTGGCCCCTGCTCGGCCCCGCGGGAAGGGAACCCCGGGCCACGCCATCCCCCCGGTGCCAGTCCTCGTCCATGAGGGCGAACATCAAGGAGACCAGGGCCATTCCGTCCGCGATGCTGTGGTGGATCCGGATGAGCAGGGCGCTGGCCCCGCCTTCGAAGGCCTCGATGACCTGGATCTCCCACCGGGGCCTGCCCCGGGGCAGCTTCCGGCTGGCCTCCACCCCGACGTAGGCCTGCACCTCCGCCAGGGTCCGGAGGGAGGGATCCCGGGCCGGGACGATATGCCGGGACAGGTCGAAATCGGGATCGCTCTCCCAGAAGAGCCGCCCACCCTTCGGGGCAATGCGGCAGCGCAGCCGTTCGAACCTTTCCCGGCCCTCGCCTTCGAAGATCTTCCGCTGGAAGGCATCGCGCAAGGTCTCGACGCCCAGGGGCTCGGTGACCACCACGGCGTTGATCACCATGAGGTTCGCAGGGGAATCCTGAAGCCAGATGACGTCGTTGGAGGCGATCCGCTCGAACACCCTACCTCCGCCGCACGGCCAGGACGAAGGCGATGGCGAAGAGCCCGGACCACACCAGCCAGTGGGCCCGGAAGCCCATGGCCACCGCCCCCGCCACCAGGCAGGAACCGGCGATGAGGGTGCCCCGCAGGCCGGACAGGGGGCTCTCCGGGGGTTGCCGGGCGAACTTCTCCAGCACCCGGAGGCCGTCCGTCACCAGGAGGGGCATCTTGGCCATGGCGTCCACCATGTCGGGCACCCCGCGCATGCCCTCGGTGAAGAAGCGCATGGGGCTGAACTGGTGGATGAAGAGGCTGCGGATGTGCCGCTTGGAGACCTCCGCCACGTCGAAGCCCGGGAGCAGGACGTTGCCCACCCCCTCGAAGGTCACCAGGGCCTTGACCATGAGGACCATTTCCACGGGGAAGTACATGTTGTGCCCGGCCCCCTTCGAGAGGGACTGGAGGATCAGCTGCCCGAGGGAGAACTCCTTGAAATTCGAGGCGCGCTTCCATCGGGCCGCGATGTCCACGGCGTCCCGGCGGAAACCGTTGGGATTGGCGCCGGGGCCCGGGATGGCGATGGCGGTCAGGTAGCGGGCGGCGTTCTCTCCGTCGCCCATGACCAGGGCGAAATAGTAGTAAAGGAGGGCCTTCCGGAGGTCCTCGTCCAGCCGCCCTACCATGCCCAGATCGATGAATCCCACCTTGGGCCCGGGCAGGATGATGAGGTTTCCGGGATGCAGGTCCGCATGGAAGAATCCGTCCCGGTAGAGCATCCGGATGATGGACATGGCCCCCAGGTCCGTGAGGCGCCGGCGCTGCTCCTCCGGCAGTTCCCGGGCTTCCGGGGAGTCCGGGGAGAGGCCGTCGAAGAACTCCATGCACAGCACGTTCCGTCCGCTGAATTCCCGGTAGATCTTGGGGAAGACCACGTCCGGCACGTCGTTGAAGTGGTCCGAGAAGGTCTCCGCGTTCTCCGCTTCCAGGCGCAGGTCCACCTCCCGAAGCGTGTAGGTGCAGAATTCATTCACCAGCTGGCGGGGCATGAAGCGGGGGATGATGACCTGGGCGATGGCCCCGAGGAGCTTGAGCAGCCGCGCGTCCCGTTCCAGCGTCTGGCGGATGCCGGGTTTCACCACCTTCAGGATCACCCGTTCCCCGTGGATGGTGGTGGCCCGGTGGGTCTGCCCGATGGAGGCCGAGCCCAGGGGCACGGGCTCGATGTGGAGGAACATCTCCTCCACGGGCCGCTTCAGGTCCTTCTCGATGATCTGGCTCAGGACCTGGAGGGGGACGACCGGCAGACGATTGAGGAGGTGTTTCAGCTCGGAGGTGATGGCCAGGGGCAGGAGGTCCTCGCGGAGGCTGAGGATCTGGCCCAGCTTGATGTAGGTGGGACCCAGGCGTTCCAGGCGGCGGCGAAGCTGGACGGCGAAGGGTTGCCCTCGCAGGTCGCGATCCACGAAGATCCGCCCGGGAAGCGCCGCGAACCAGAGCAGGACGTAGCGCCCGCCGCGCAGGCCGCCGTCCTCTCGCCGCTCCCGAAGCTGGGCAGCCAGTCCGCCGAAAAGCAGGCCCAGGAAGTGCCGGTAGGTGACCAGAAGACGCCGCAGAAGGCCCTGGCTGCGCCAGGTCCGCATGATCTCGAAGCCCTTGGCCCGGAGGAGCTCCTCCTGGGCCTGGAATTCCTCAGCGATTGCGCCCATATTCCTCGTGCGACGAGACCCACTCCAGTGAGGATATCGCGGCCGCGAGGGAGATTTCGCCCGCGAGCACCACGCCGCCGACGATTTCCGCGAGCTTGTTCACCTTGCCCCTCCCCGAGCAGCCCAGGATGTCCAGGCACTCCTTCTGGGTGGGCAGGGAGGTCCCGCCTCCGTGGGTGGCCACGATGAGGGAAGGGATGGTGATGGACATGTAGAGGTCCTTCTCCGGGGTCAGCTCGGTGTAGATGATGCCGGAGGACCCCTCGGAGACGTTGGCCACGTCCTGGCCGATGGCGATGAACATGGCGGTGATGGCGTTGGGGCTGTGGCAGCCGTTGTTGTTGGCCCCGGACAGGATCGCTCCGATGTTGCTCACCCCCCAGTGGTAGTGGAGGCTCTCGGGCTCCACCCGCATCACCTCCAGGAGCACGTCCCGCTTCACGACGCATTCCGCGGTGACGCGCTTCCCGCGGGTGTGCATGACGTTCACCTGCGAGGCCTTCTTGTCCGTGGCGAGGTTCGACTCCAGGTAGAAGCGCTGGATGGTCTTGTTGTTCTCCAGGATCCAGCTGCAGGCCGCGAAGGTGGCCCGGCCCACCATGTTCTGGCCCGCCGCGTCACCGGTGGTGAAGTTGAAGCGAAGGAACGCGAACTTGTTGGCCAGGTAGGTGTCGATGTAGCTCAACTTGCCGCTGCGGGTGGTGAGTTCGGCCTCCCGCCTGATGTCGTCGATGTGCGCGTCCACCCATTTCCGGAACTGCAGGGCCTCCCGGGCGCTCTCGAAGATGAACACGGGGGCCCGCTGCATGTGGTCGTCCTGGACGGTGCACTTCACCCCGCCGCAAAGGTTGAGCACCTTCATGCCCCGGTTGTACGAGGCCACCAGGGTGCCTTCGGTGGTGGCCAGCGGGATGAGGAACTCCCCGTCCGCGTGCTGGCCATTGACCCTCAGGGGACCGGCGAACCCCAGCGGGATCTGGGCCACTCCGGTGAAGTTCTCGATGTTCCCCTTGGTGACCGCGGGATCGAAGGAGTACTGCGTGAGGTGCTGCAGCTTGACGCCGGCGAATTCCTCCAGGAAGCGCTGCCGGTCCTTGATCACGTCGAGGCCGTAGTTGTCGTCCTTGGAATAGGGCACGGTGAGCGGCCTTTCCTTGGGCTTGGCCGGATTGTCCTCGACCGTGAAGCTGAGGGAGCCAAGGCCCTTCACCTCCAGGGCGATCTCGAGGCTGTGGAGTCCGTCCCCCAGGACCTGGCCCGGCAGCCGGAGGAAGGCCACCCGCTTCAAGGGGAATTCCACGGCCTTGTCCGGGCTGATCTCGGAGGCAGGGCGCCAGGCCCCGTCGCCGAGGTCCACTTCGATGCTCGAGGCCGGGAAGCTCTGGTCGTCGACCTTGACGTGCTTGATCCGGTGGAGGGTCACGTCCGTCAGGCGGTTCTTCAGGCTGAAAAGGGCTCCTTCCCCCGAGTTCAGCAGGGATCCATAGGTGTAGAGCTTCCTCAGGAGGAGCTGCGGCATCATCATGAGAGTTCCTTTGGATTGGGTCCCCATAATGTGTCAGAGGACCCCTCCTTCCGCCATACCTGAAGATTCCTCGTGCCACATTCCCCCGCCCTTTCCCCGGTCACCTCGTTATTCGAGGCCCAGGATTCGTCCCGCTGGTCTCTGGGTGCCTCGGGGGCGGAGGCCCGCCGCATCCGGCTCGGACGCCTGCGGGCAGGGCTTCTGGCAAGGGAGTCGGAACTCCTGTCGGCCCTGCACGCCGACCTCGGGAAGGCGCCACGGGAGGGCACCCTCACAGAGTTGCACCCCGTCCTCGCCGAGATCGCCCACGCCCTCCGACACCTGCCCGGCTGGATGGCTCCGCGCCGCGTGGGAACCCCCCTCTCCCTCCTGGGAACCCGAAGCTGGATCCGGCCCGAGCCCAAGGGGCGGGTCCTCATCATGGCCCCCTGGAACTACCCGGCCCTTCTCACCCTGGCCCCTCTGGTGTCCGCCGTGGCGGCGGGGAACGCCGTGATCCTGAAACCCTCGGAGAAGGCGCCCGCCACGGAGGCATTCCTGGGAAGCCTGATCGCGGATTGCTTCCCGCCCGAGGAAGTGGCGGTGGTCGTGGGGGGGCCCGAGGTGGCCCAGGAACTTCTGAACCTTCCCTTCGACCACATCTTCTTCACCGGTTCTTCCCGGGTGGGCCGCCTGGTGATGTCCGCCGCCGCCCGGCACTTGAGCAGCGTCACCCTGGAATTGGGGGGCAAGAGCCCGGCCCTTCTCACCGAGGGCGCCGACCTGGCCTGCGCGGCCCGTCGCATCGCCTGGGGGAAATGGCTCAACGCCGGCCAGACCTGCGTGGCCCCGGACTACGTGCTGGTCCCCGAGAACCTCGAGGTGCGTTTCCTGGAGGAACTGGAAAGGGCGGTCGAGAATCTCTACGGGGCGGATCCTCTGGGCAACCCTGACTACGGCCGGATCATCGACGGGGCGGCCTTCCAACGACTGGGCGTCCTGCTTCGGTCGTGCACGGGCCAGGTGGCCTTCGGCGGCGGGCAGGACGAGGCATCCCGGAAGATGGCGCCCACGGTCCTGCGGGGCCTGGGCCCGGAGGATCCCTTGCTGCAGGAGGAAATCTTCGGCCCCCTCCTCCCGGTGCTGGCCTACCGCACCCGGGAAGAGGCCCTCGGCTGGATGCGCCGGCTGGGGGATCCCCTGGCCAGTTACCTCTTCACCGGAGGCCGCAAGGAGGCCAAGGCCTGGATCCGGGACACGCGGGCCGGAGGCACGGTGCTCGGCCACGCGGTGATCCATCTCGGAAACCCGGAGCTTCCCTTCGGGGGGCGAGGGTCCTCGGGGTTCGGTGGCTGCCATGGCCGGCACGGCTTCGGAACCTTCAGCCATGAACGGGCGGTGCTGGCTTCGGGGTGGCTGGACACGGTGGCTTGGACCTTCCCCCCCTACGGGGGTCGATTCCAGGACCTGGTGTTTCGCTTCCTCCGGTGGACGGTTTGACAAAGTGTCAAAAAATTTGATCACCATTTAGGCAATAAGCAAATCACCAGGGCTTCCTGCCTACAATGTGCAGAGCAGGGACTCCTTCCGTCCCCCCCCGCCCCGGAGGACCCCCATGACCGCCACCGCCACCCGCGCCGCCGACCTGATCGAGCAGGAAAACCGTTTCGGAGCCCACAACTACCATCCCCTGGACGTGGTCTGCACCAAGGGGGAGGGCGTCTGGCTCACCGACGTGGAGGGCCGGCGGTACATGGATTTCCTGGCGGCCTACAGCGCCGTGAACCAGGGCCACAATCATCCGCGCATCGCCGAGGCCATGATCGCCCAGGTGCGGACCCTGGCCCTCACCAGCCGGGCCTTCCGGAACGACCAGTTCCCGCCCCTGCTGGAGAAGCTCTGCCGCCTCACGGGCTTCGACAAGGCCCTGCTCATGAACAGCGGGGCCGAGGCGGTGGAGACCGCCATCAAGGCGATGCGGAAATGGGCCTACGACAAGAAGGGCATCGAATACGGCAAGGCCGAGATCGTCGTGGCTGACGGCAACTTCCACGGCCGCACCACCACCATCGTCGGGTTCAGCACGGACCCGGACAGCACCAGCCGTTTCGGGCCCTTCACTCCGGGCTTCCGGATCGTCCCCTACGGGGACCTCCAGGCGGTGGAGGCCGCCATCGGGCCCAACACCGCGGCCCTGTTCATGGAACCCATTCAGGGGGAGGGCGGGGTGGTCATTCCCCCCGCGGGGTTCCTGAAGGGGCTTCGGGCCCTGGCCGACAAGCACGAGATCCTCCTGGTCCTGGACGAGATCCAGTCCGGCCTCGGCCGCACCGGAAAGCTCTTCGCCTTCGAGCACGAGGGCATCCGGCCCGACGGCGTCACCATCGGCAAGGCCCTCAGCGGGGGCTTCTACCCCGTGAGCGCCTTCCTGGCCAACGACGCCGTGATGGACGTCTTCACCCCCGGGATTCACGGCTCCACCTACGGCGGCAATCCCCTGGCCTGCGCCGTGGCCCGTGCCGCCCTGGAGGTGCTGGTGGACGAGAAGCTGGTGGAGCGCACCGCCGAGCTTGGGGCTCACCTCAAGGCCCGCCTCGGTTCCATGAAAACCGACAAGGTGAAGGAGATCCGCTGCATCGGTCTCTGGGCTGGGGTAGAGCTCAGGCCCGAGGCCGGCGGTGCCCGGAAGTTCTGCTACGCCCTCAAGGAACGCGGCATGCTCTGCAAGGACACCCACGTGAACACGATCCGGCTGGCCCCCCCGCTCGTGATCACGAAGGAGCAGGTGGACTGGGCCGTGGACCAGCTGGAGGCCGTGCTCCAGGGCTGAGCCCCCCGCGGTTTCGGAGCCTCCGGAATCCGGAGGGAATGGTATAACCGTCGGCATGCCGTTGAACTTCATTTCGATACTGTCATGGGGTATTGCGGTGCAGGCGGCCTCGCCCCCGGCTCCCCCCACGGCCACCATCTCCGTAGGGAGGGACCTGCGAACCGGCCTTCCCTTCGACCAGCAGGTGACCGGGCTCCAGAAGGCGGGGCGCTGGGGGGAACTGGCCGACCTCTTCGAAGGGATGAGCCCCGGGGACCGGGGGCAGAGGTTGGGAGTCTGGCTCGAAGCCCTGAAGAAGGCCCAGCGCTGGGAACGGCTCCAGGGGGTGCTGCAGGCCGCCTTGCCCCAGCTGGAGGCCGGGGGCAGGGTGGCGCTGCCGGAACGCCTGCTCCTCGCCACAGCGCGGGAGCACCTGGGGATGAAGCAGGCGGCCTTCGAAGGGGCCATGGAGGTTGGCGCCCTCGGGTCCCCATTGGGGTTCTTGATGGCAGGTCATCTTGCGGTCTCCGTCCTGCGGGACGACTGGCTGGAGAGGGCCGCGGACGCCCTGTGCGCCAAGCACGACAAGATGGCAGAAGGGTGGACCTGGAAAGGGGAAATTCTCTTCAGGGCCGGAAGGTACGGGGAGGCCGAAGCCCCGCTCAGGAAGGGCCTGGAGCGTGACCCCCGGAACGCGGCCGGCTGGTGCAACCTCGCCGGATGCCTGAACGTCCGAAGGGCCTACACGGATGCCATCCGGTCCTGCGATCAGGCCCTCGCCCTGGACCCCACCCTGGTTCAGGCCCATTTCAACCGGGGCCTGGCTCAATTCGGGCTTCGCCAATATGCCGAGGGCCGGGAGGACATGCGGAAAGCCCAGGCCCTGGAACCCTCCGATCCCGGGGTCCGTGCGCGGATCCAGGAGAACCTCCGCCTGGCCGACCGCTATCTGGCCAGCCTGGCGAAGGCGAAGTAGGGAGAAAGGCTCTGCGCCACCCCTGCACCCTGGGCGGGAGGGCCCCATCCGGAAGGGCCAAGCCCCGCCCCACGGGGTGAGGGGCGCCCCCGCAGCTTGACCAGGCCAGGCCCCCAAAATCGCAGTGGGGTTCCAGCCCAGGCCGGTGGCCTGCAGGCGCCCGGCCGGGCTTGGCGCCCTGGCGGCGGGCCGGCCTACTGCCCCTCGATCCGCTTCAGGACGGCCTCGTCCTGCGGAAGCATTTTCACTTTTGCGAGGCGCCGCACCGCGCCCCGCCAGGCGGGGTCCTGGGCAAAGACCTGCTTGAAGACGGGAAGTGCGGCCTCCAGGTGCCCTGCCTGCACCATGCCCACGGCCTTCCAGAAGGGCAGCTCCGCGATGTGGGGGGCGAGGGCGGCGGCGGCCTCGTAGGCGCGGCGCGCCTCCACCCACTGGTTCTTCGCGGCGAAGGAATCTCCCTCGTTCATGAGGAGGTAGGCCCGCTGCAGTTTCACCAGCCGTCCCAGCTCGGCCACGGGATCCGGGTGGTCCTCCACCCTCAGGTCGAAGCTTCGCTCGGCCCAGGGTTTTCCCTCCGAGCGGGCGGGCACCACGAGGATCGCGGCGGACTGGCGGCCCCGGAAATCGCCTCCTTCGGCCTCGGCCGCGCGCAGGGCGGCGAGCAGCCGGTCCGCCAGGTCCCCCTTGCTTTCCCGGAAGGCCCTCGCCATGGCGGGCCACACCGAGGCCCTGGCCATCATGTTGGCCTGGCAGCTGAAGCCCTCTCCGGAGGCCTGGCCCGCCTCCGCGATGCACAGGTTCCCCGTGTGCACCGCCACGCGTCCCTGTGCGTCCACCATGGCCACCTGCCGCGTTTCCCGTTCGGGGTCGGCGGCCAGCAGCGCCTTCAGGGCTTCCGGGGCGGGCTTGCCGGCGCGCATGAGGTCCAGGCCCAGGCGGCCGTAGCTGGGCTCGGCCAAGCTCTGGGTGGCCACGGCCCCTACGCCCGCCTCCGCCCACGGGACCACGCCGCCCACGTTGAACCAGTGGCTCTGCACGGCCACGCCGAATTCCCCGGTCTTCGGGTCCCGCGCCACGATGCTGTAGGTGTGGACCGGGCGGGAGGGAACCTGGGCCAGGGCGGCGAGGCCCAGGAGGGCGGACAGGAAAAGGCGCATGGGGCCTCCGGGATGGGATTCCAGCCTAGCCACCCTGGGCCCCGTCCGACTCTTTGAGCGCCGACTCGATCCGGCGGTCCGGGATGACCCACATCACCGCCACGGCCACCGAGATGCCCACGGAGATCCAGGGGTTCACGAAGCTCAGGGCCACCGCCAGAACGTAGGCCCCCAGGCTGGCCAGGCCCTTGCGATCGCGCCCCACCGCACGGGCGAGGGCCGAGTCCTCGCCGTGGTGGGCCACCAGCTGGCGGCTCAGGATGTAGTAGGCCGTACCCGCCAGGAGGAGCACGGCGTTGTAGAACAGCACGGGCCAGGCCGCGAAGCCGTTCTCGCCCATCCAGCCCGTCACGAAGGGCAGCAGGGAGAGCCAGAAGAGCAGGTGGAGGTTGGCCCAGAGGATCTTCCCGTTCACCTTCCGGGCCGCCTGCAGCAGGTGGTGGTGGTTGTTCCAGTAGATCCCCAGGTAGGTGAAGGAGAGCAGGTAGCTCAGGAAGACCGGGAGGATGGGCTTCAGGGAGGCCAGGCTGGCGTCCCCGTGGGGCACCTTCATCTCCAGCACCATGATGGTGAGGATGATGGCCATCACCCCGTCGCTGAAGGCCTCGAGGCGGCTCTTGGGCATGGGGCTCCTCCCTCCAGTGACTCCCTTCAGGATGCGCGTTCCGGCGCCAGCAGGACCACCTTGGGATAGGCGACCCGGAAGCCGTGGCGCTCCATGTTCCGCTGGCTGGGGCTGCCCGGGGCGGTTCCGCTCACCGCGAGGTCGCATCCTGCGGCGCGGGCGGCGGCCAGCCGGGCCCGGATCAGGGCGCCCTGGACGCCCTTCCGCCGGTGGCGAGGGGGGACGCCGGCCCCGGAGAGCACGGCGGTCCCCTCGTGCAGGAACAGGGTGCCCCCGCCCAGGAGTTCCCCGTCCCGCGAGGCGCACCAGAGCTGGGTCCCCGGCGCCTTCGCGGAAGGCATGAAGGCCTCCAGGACCTCGGCGGGGACGGCCTCGGGCCCACACTCCAGGAACCCGGCCATCACGACCCGGAGAAAGGCCTCGGGATCCCTGCCGGGGCCGATCTCCAGGCCCGGAGGGGGTGCCTCCCATTCCTCCGAGGGCGCCAGGACGCGGCTCCAGGCCAGCTGGAATTCCTGAATCCGGTAGCCCCTCTGCCCCAGGGCCTGGAAGAGGCCCGGGTCCGCCAGGGGGCAGAGCTCATACTGGGGCCGTCCGCCCTCGCGGGAAAGGTGTGCTTCGATGCGGTCCAGGTCGGCCTGGTCGAGAGGGCCCGCCAGTCCCATGGCCAGCGCCTGGCTCAGGGGATGCCCCGGACCCAGGAAGAAGGCGAACCCCTCCCCGGCTTCCAGGACAAGGCCACCAGGGGTGGCCCGGCAGCAGGCGAGGTTCTGTGCAGCCTGGGCCCGCTCCAGGCGAAGGGCCAGGGTCCGCCACGCTTCGTTCCGCCGGGCCTGCAGGGCGTCCAGATCGCGCGCGAGGGAGGGTTCCATGTCGGCTCCGGGGGAATCGGAAGTTCGGGTTCTGCGCTTGTTCAAGGCGGAGGGGCGGCGTCGGCGGTGCGCGCCCTGAATCGGCTCAGGAGTCCTGCGCTGCCCAGGCCCAGGAGGGCGCAGGCCCCCCAGGTGGCGGCGGGCCCCAGCCGCGAATAGGCCAGCACCCCCAGCCAGGGGCCCAGGGCCAGGGCCGCGGCGAAGGAGAGGGCGTAGAGGCCCATGTATTCGCCCCGGCGGTCCGCCGGGGCCAGGGTGGCCACGGCGTCGCTCATGGCCGGCAGCAGGATCATCTCGCCGAAGGTCCAGACCACCACCGTGGCCACCAGCGCCCCCCGGGTGAACGCGAAGGCCGTGAGGCCGAAGCCCGCGGCGTAGAACAGGCTCCCCAGCGCGAGCTGGCGTCCGTGGGGCCAGCGGGCCATGGCCAGGTTCAGGGCCACCTCCAGCCCCACGATGATCAGGGTGTTCACGGTGAAGATGAGCCCGAAGAAACGGGTGCCGTGCCCCAGGTCCCTCACCACCCAGAGGGGCAGGGCGCCCTCGATCTGGAAGAAGACGACGAGAACGGGGAGGAAGGCGAGGAGCAGGAACAGCAGGCGGCGGTCCGTCCAGGGACTTCGGCCCGGCCGTCCGCCTTCGGGAGCCGGGTTGTCCTGGACCTTCAGGAAGAACACCAGCAGGAGCCCCGAGAGGAGCGTGGTGAGGCCGTCCCCCCAGAAGACCCACCGGAAGCTGTGGTGCGCGATGAGGCCCCCCAAGGCCGGACCCACGGCCATCCCCAGATTCACCGCCAGCCGGTGCAAGGCGTAGACGGCCTTCCGCTTCTCCGGGGGCGCCTGGCTGACCAGCAGGGCCATGGCGGAGGGCCAGAAGGCCTGGCCGAGGGCCGCCCACAGGGCGATGAGAGGGAAGAGCAGGAGGCGGGAGGCCGCCAGAGGGATGGCGAGCAGAGCCAAGGCCGACAGGAGGAGGCTCGCCACGAGGACGCGGGCGTGGCCCAGCCGGTCCGCCAGCCGGCCGGACACGGGCGATGAGACCAGGCCCCCGGCCCCGTAGACCATCATGGCCATCCCCGCCTGCTCGGCGCTCCAGCCACGGGCCTCGGTCAGGTAGAGGAGCAGGAAGGGCAGGGCCATGGTGCCCAGGCGGTTCACCAGGGTCGTCCCGCAGACGAGCCAGACCGTGGAAGGAAGGCCCTTCAGACCGCGCCAGGGGTTCACCCTTCCAATCTACCGAAACCCTTCAGACACCGGATCCCCGTCCGGGCTGCCGTCCGCCTCCGCCCCACCCCTTCAGCCGTCCACCGGACGGGGGGCCCCCCAGGCCGGGGCCCAGAAGCCTGCGGAAACCCCACATGGGCGCGGGGCGGGAGAGACCCCGAGGGAGCCCGGCAGGCGGCGGGCGGCAGGGCGTTATCATGCGGGCATCCCGGGAGGGTGCGCCATGGGTCGCTTCCTGATCGCCTGCTCGGCCCTTCTGCTCTGGATCGGTCTCGGCTGCCAGCAATCCGGCTCGGGCAGTTCCCTCGCCCGGCCCGGGACCGACGTCGGGCGGGTGGCCCTGGTGGACGCCTCGGGCCAGCGCAGCAGCCTCGCGGACTACCGGGGGCGGGTGGTGCTCATCGACATCTGGGCCACCTGGTGCCCGCCCTGCCGGCGCAGCCTGCCGGAACTGGCGCAGCTCCAGCGCGGCAGCGGCCCCGAGGCGGCGGTGCTGGCGATCTCCGTGGACGAGAAGGGCTGGGAGGCGGTTCGGCCCTTCCTGGCGGAACGCCCCGAACTGGGCCTTCGGGCCCACCTTCCGGCGGACCGGAAGGCCCTGGAGGCCCTGGGCTCGATCCGGGGAATCCCGACCAGCTTCGTCCTCGATCGCCAGGGACGGGTGCGCAGTTCCTGGGTGGGGTACCAGGAAGGCCGGGCCGCCCGGGAGCTGGCCGAGGCCCTGCGGACCCCGGCGGGATGACCGCCGTCCCTGCGGCGGCCATCCGACGTGCCTGGCTTTTGGGCTTGGCCACCCTTTTTTCGGCCGCCCTGGGGCTTTCAGGGGGCGTGGCCCTGCTCCCAGATCCCTGGCCAGCGGTGGTAGCCACCCTCCTGGCCACGGGGCTGGTGCTCCTCCTGGCGCTCCAGGTCGTGGGCACCTGGATGGGAACCACTTTCCGCCTGGTTGCGGGTCTCCATGACTGGGTTCATTTCTGGGTCGCTCGCTTTGCCCCGGATCCGGGGGCCATCCTCTTCGATTGGGCCGCGGCCGCCGGTGATTTGCCCCGGGCGGCCCGCTTCCTGGAGGCTGCGGCGAGGCGGGGCTACCCCCCGGCCATCCGGGAACAGGGCCGGTGGATCCTGGAGGGAGGTTTGGGTCCAGCCGCCAGGGGGGCTGGGCTGCCCTGGATTGAGCGGGCCGCCGCGGCCGGCGATGTCGAAGCCCTGTTCTGGCTAGGGGAGGCTCGGCGCTGGGCTCTGGGATGCCCCCGGGATCTCCGGGGTGCCCATGAGGCAAACCTTTGGGCGGCGAAGAGGGGCTACCGCCCCGCTGTGCTCCGCGCAGCAACGGACTACCTGTCCGGAGAGGGCGTGGACCCGGATGAAACCGAGGCCTCGGACTGGTTGCGACGGGCCTCAGGGATTCCCGGGGAGGACCTCCCGCCCCCGCCCCTGCTGCACCAGGTCACGGAGCGGGGAGGGCGGGTGGCTGCCGAGCTGCGCGAGATGCTCGAGGCCGCCGACCAACTTGCGGACCGCGGCTGGACACACTGGTCTTTTCGGGTATTCGTCGCAGCAGCCGTGTTCCTATCCCTGGGAGGAGTGGCCTACATCGCCTTTTTTTCGGCCTTTCGACCCCTCTCCCTCGGCCTGCTGTTCTGCCTTGGCTTGGTGTGGGTGATCTACCGGGGCCTCGGCCATGGCTTGCCCGGAACCCCCCGCGAGCAGCGGAGCTTGGAAACGCGTGCGGCGGGAGGGGATGATTCGGCCTGCTACGAACTCGGTCTTCGATTTGAAAGGGGTCATCCGGGTCTGGCGCCAGACCCCGTGGCGGCGAGGCACTATTACCAGGTCGCCTCCGATGCGGGACACCCCCAGGCGGCCCTTCATCTTGCCGACTTCCTCGCCTGGGGGAAGGGAGGGCCGCGGGACATGGCCCAAGCCCGCACGCTGCTGGAAGCGCTATGCCGGCGGGGCCATCCTGAGGCCCTGGTCCGCCTCCAGCGGCTCGGGATTGAGAGGGTTGCAGTGCCGGCCGATAGGGGGGAAGAAGCGAGTTCTCCATGACCCGAGTCTCCCTTGGCATCCTCCTCCTCGCCGCCCTCCTGGCCTGTGCGAAGGAGCAGCCCCGGCGGGTCCAGAACGACAACCTGGGAATCGCCGCCACCTTTCCCGGCGAACCGAAGCTCTACAAACATCAGGAACCCACCCCCTTCGGGTCCATGGAGTGGTTCGACACGGCCTACAGTCCCCCGGGCCGCATGGACGAGAGCTTCCACGTTCAGGTGGGCAACCTGCCCGAGGGGACCAAGGGGGGGGCCACCCCCGCCGAGGTGGCGGAAACCTTCGCCGCCTGGCTTCGTGCCCGCCTGGGAAGCCTTGACCGGCGCAGCCTCCCCGGCGGGGGAGGAGCCGGTTTCGCCTACCGCGCGGCGGGCCCCGGGGGAACGAGGATCGAAGGGGTCCTGGTGGTTCGCCGGGGCCGGCTCCACCACGCCCAGGGCACGGTGGCCCCCGGGGGAGAGGCCCGGATGCGCGCCTTCATTGACGGATTCGAAGTCCGCTGAGGCCGGGCGCCAGCACCTGAAGAAAGGCCTCCGGGTCCGCCGCCTCTGGAAGGACGGGGTGATCCCCGGGAACCCGGTCGCCCACGCCCACGAAGGGGATGCCCGCCGCCTGGGCCGCCTCGGCGTCGTGAGGCCGGTCCCCCAGGTAGGCGTGGGGTCCTCGGCAGCCCGCCACCATGCGGAGCAGGAGCGCGCTGCGGCTCAGGCGGGGCAGGCTTCCGATGCGGGGCACCTCCGGGGGGACCCCCAGCCGCTCCAGCTTGAAATCCAGGAGCCGGGGGGCGTTTCCCGAGACGATGGCCACCGAGAAACCCCTGGCCCGGAGGCCCCGGAGGGCGCCCAGGGGACCGGTGAAAACCGCGTGGCCCGAGGCGCCCGGGGGGAAGGCCCCTTCGAAGCGGGACAGGCAGGCTTCCTGGAACTCCAGGTAGTGGGCTTCTTCCAGGTCCCTTCCGAATCGGTTCCGGTGCAGTTCCTCCACGATCTCCCAGTCGGTGCTCCCGGCGCAGCGACGCAGTTCCTCGGAGCCGGGTTCCCCGCCCCAAAGTTCTCCCAAGGCCTCCCTCAGCAGGGTGTAGCCTCCCCCGAAGTGCCCCAGGGTGCCATCGAGGTCGAAACAGATGGGCATCCTGCCTCCCATGGCCACCCGGGGCGCTCCCTGGCATCCTCGAAAGGGTATGCCGATCCGCGCCCTGCCGCTCCTGCTCTTTCTCCTCGCACTTCCCGGCCTCTCCGCCAAGGAACCGAAGGACCCGACCCAGGGGAAGGTCCCCCAGGAGGAAGGCAGGGCCGCGAAACGCCCCAAAGAGTCCGAGGGCCTGCGCTACGTGATCCAGCTTCGTCTCCGGGGGGAGGAGAAACCCTGGGAGACCCGCTTCACCGTGCTCCCCACGCCCCCGGTCCAGAGCCACAACAAGGTGAAGAAGCCTCGCCTGGGCGGCTGGCGCCTCGTGGCGGACCGCAGCCAGGGCACCCCCCACGTGCTGCCCTTCCTGCTGGGCCGGGCCGAGCGCCTGCTTTACATTTCCGGGCCGGCCCCCCAGGCGGAGGCCGAACCCTTCGTGCTGCGCTTCGGGGCCAAGAACTGCCCCGTGTGGCGCGTGCAGGTCCCCCCCGGAGTCAAGGCCAGCGCCTACCTCGCGGAACTGGGCCCCAACCTCCTGGCGGTCTGCGACCTCAGCGCGAAGTTCGAGAGGGGGGAGATCATGGGCATCGAGCTGCACCTGGAAGGCATCGGCCTGAAACCCGGCATCGCCCCCCCCGAAGAGGGCACCTCCCTGCTGAGCACCCTCCAGCGCTGGGCCGCCACCGGGAGTGCGGGGGAAGGCCCCACGGGAGGCGGCGAAGGCACCGAGTAGCCCGGCCACGTCGCAGATTGCCACAGCCCCAAGGCCCCGCCTCCCTCCCTGCCTCCGGAGGGGAGTCGAATCCTCTCGAAGCTTAAGTTGCCTTTATCAAACAGATGGATCGGATCCGCAGGGTCCTCCGAGGGACCAGCGGCCCTTTGGCCCCGCCTTTGCACAAGGCTGGTCGGGACCGCCCCCAAACCTGACCGGACGCGGCGCCCCCACCCACCTCGCAACCCACGCCGCCCCTTGCGGCCCTTTCACCAGGAGGCGCCATGCGCCGCTCCACCCTTCCTCTGCTCGCCGCCGCGATCTGCTTCGCGCTGGCCCTGCCCGTCAACGCCAAGATGCCCTTCGTGAAGAAGGCCCAGGAGCTGGGCTTCAAGGACATCAAGAACTGCGCGTCCTGCCACAAGGAGGCCATGCCCAAGGCCGCCGCCAAGGGCGAGCCCTACGGAGAGGTGGGCCAGTTCCTGCTCGACACCAAGGCCAAGAAGAAGGCCGCCGAGGTGGACCTCGCCTGGCTGAAGGACTACAAGCCGAAGGCCCAGTAGCGGCTTGACGATTCCAGACCCGTGGGCGGTTTCTACTCGTAGATCTCCGCCGTGGCTACGACCGAGCCGTCCATGGGGAGGGGGTATCCTCCGGCGAAGAGCACCCTTCCGTCCAGCAACTGGATCCCCTGGTGGTGAAACCTGGGGATCTTCATGGGTGCCCCGAGGGACCACGTTTCACTCACCGGGTCGAAGATTTCACACCTCGGGTCATCTCCCCAGATGCCAGTGTATCCCCCCGCGGCCAATACTTTTCCATTCCCCAGCAAGGCCGCGGTCGGGAATTCTCGGCGAAGGCTCATGACCCCGGAGGGCCGGAAACTGTTCGTCACCGGATCAAAAATCTCCGAAGCCAAGATCCAACCGGAATAATTTGATCCGCCGGCCACGAGGACCTTCCCATTGGGGAGGAGGACCAGGGCATGCTCCCACCGTGCTTGGGAGGAGTTGGTTGTTGCCGTAAAGGTCCCCGAAGCCGGATCGTAGATTTCTGCGCCCGGGAAGGGGCCTGAAGCATCCGCTCCTCCGTGGATCAATACTTTTCCATTGGGAAGCAGACAAGCTTGATGGCTCTCCCGGGGCCTGGACAGGGAGCCCGTCGAGGACCATGTGCCTGTTGAGGGGTCGTAGATCTCCGCACTGCTCAAATGGACCCCCGCAACGTTGTTCCACCCGCCGGCGACCAGGACCTTCCCGTTCTGGAGGAGGGTCGCGGAATGATGCACCCGCGGAGTTGCAAGGGTTCCGGTCGGGGTGAAGGCTTGGGTTCCAGGATCGAACAGCAGGGCAGAGCTTGGTTGCGGGGGCCAGGGGACGGTTACGACCAGGACCTTCCCGTTCTGGAGGGTCGTCGCCGTGGGAACGGACATGGGGTACGGAAGAGGCGAGGTTGATTGAAATTGGCCGCTCACGGGGTTGAACATCTCCGCGGCAGCGGTGATGGTTCCACTGGGCCCGGCTTGCCCCCCAAGGATGAGAACCCGGCCGTCGTTCAATAGGGCCGACGCACCCCAGGTGCGAGGTTCCACCATCCCCCCCGCCAGACTGAATCCACTGTTGACCCTCAGGACAGCGTTGGAGCTGAGGACCTGGCTTTCGCTGTCGTCGGTCACCTTTACGCTGAACACCGCACCGTTGTCGCTGAGCACCGTTGGGGGGGTTTTGTATGAGCTGTCAGTGGCTCCTGGGATGTCGATCGAGTTCCTCCGCCACTGGTAGCTGAGGATTCCCCCGCCGGTTGCTACCACGGAAAAGGTGGCGGAGGCACCCCGGAAGACCGTTTGGTCCTGAGGGTGCTGGGTGATCACGGGCGGTGGGGAGGTCACCTTCAGGAACAGGGAAACGGAGCCGCTTCCTCCGCTGTTGCTGGCGGTGACCATGAATTCCGTGGTGGGAGAGGGGAGGAGGGGGGTCCCGAGAATGATGCCGGTGCCCGTGGAGAGGGAGAGACCCGACGGCAACGCGGGCGAGACTTCCCACCCCAGGGCCGGTCCGCCGGTGTTGCTGGGGATGAGCTGCGCAGGGATTCCGACGGTGAGGTTGTACGACCCGTTCCCATATCCGATGGATGGAGGGACGTCATTCACCGTAATGGAAAGGGCGGCTCCGACGGATTCGCCGGAGACACCCAGGCCCGTCACGATGTAGGTGGCCTTGGGCGTCACCATGGTGGGGATTCCGTTGATCGCCCCGGTGGCGGTATTCAGGACCAAACCGGACGGCAGGGCGGGGGAAACGGCATAGGAGGCGATGGCCCCGCCCGAGCTGCTGGGCACGTTCGGTTGGACGGGAATCCCCCGGGTGTACACCGCCGGGTTGAAGGAATAGGTCAAACCCTGAGGGGCTGGTTCTACCACCCAAATGCTGATCCCCGTGGTACAGGAACCTCCACTGTTGGCAGCGGTGACCACGAAATCCGCTTTTCCGGTCGTGGCGCTGGGGATCCCCGAGATGACTCCGGTTGCGGTGTGCAGACTCAGCCCGGGGGGAAGTGCCGGGGCCACCGAGTAGGAGGTGGGCTGCCCCCCGCTGGTGGTTGGAATGTTGGGGGGAATGGCCAGGCCTCTCGTGTACGTGGCGCTGGCCGTGGCATAGGTCAGGCTGGCCGGGGGTTGGTCCACCACCGCCAAGTGGAGAGTGACGCTCGTGCTCCCGCCCGTGTTGGCTCCGGTGACTGTGTAGGGGAGGTTTGGGGCCACAGCACCGGGCGTGCCCTTGATTGCTCCGCTGGCGGGATCGAGAACGAGCCCGGCGGGGAGCAGCGGCTCCACCGAATAGGTGACGATGGTGCCTCCGGAATTGGAGGGAAGGTTCGGAGCGATGGGCACACCTCTCGTATAGATCGCGGGGTTGGTGGCGTAGGCCAGGTTGTTGGGCGCCTGGTCCCGTACCGTGAGGGTGAGGGTGACGGTCGCGCTGCCGCCGGCGTTGCTCGCGGTGACGAGGTAGGGCGCGCTGGGGGAAGTGACCGCAGGTGTTCCCGAAAGCACTCCCGAAGAACCGCTGAAAGAAAGCCCTGCTGGGGGAGCGGGCTGGATCGCGTAGGTGGTGGCCGCGCCTCCGGAGTTGCTGGGCGCGTTGGGGACGATGGCCTGGCCCCTGGTGTAAACAGCGGGATTGGCGGAATAGACCAGGTTTTGCGGGGCCGGGACCGGGGAGTCTCCCGAGGCCCCACCTCCGGTTGAACCGCAGGCGGTCAGGGTGGAGACCAAGAGGATGAGGGTCCCCAGGAGGGTCAATGGTGCGAAGGGCCGGATTCTCATGAGATTCCTGAGTGTTGCGGACAGGGCCTGGATTCCTGCCGGGATGTCGATTCGAAGGGGATGTCGGGATAGGGAATTCTCCAATAACCATTATTGAAAATCAATTTTTCAAGAATTCACCATGGAAGAGGTTCCTGGAGCCAGGTTTCCCGCAGGGCTCGCGGACCTCATTCAGAGGGGGACTTTGGCTTTCCACACGGGGTCTTCGGGCCAATCCTGCCAAGGGGGGCTTTTCGGCGGCACCGCCCGCCCCAGCGCCGCAGCCCCGGAGGAAACCGAGGTGGCGTTCCGGGGTGGGGAGGGACGCTCAGAGGCCCCCCTGGTGGGGCAAGGGCCCTGCGGAGACGGAGGCACGGGTTCCCCCGGTTTACGGCCAGAGCCTCCGCCCTTTCGCTCAAGGATGGTCCCTCGATTGGATATGGAAGCCTCCCCCTCCGGGCGTCAGGGCGAGGGCCTGAGGTGGGTGGGCGACGGCGGCTCCGATCCCAACGGAGAGGAAACGGCGGGTTCATGGCGTGACAGGGGCCCGCCGCTCCACCCTTCCTCTGCTCGCCGCCGCGATCTGCTTCGCGTTGGCCCTGCCCGTCAACGCCAGGATGCCCTTCGTGAAGAAGGCCCAGGAACTGGGCTTCAAGGACATCAAGAACTGCGCGTCCTGCCGCAAGGAGGCCATGCCCAAGGCCGCCGCCAAGGGCGAGCCTTACGGCGAGGTGGGCCAGTTCCTGCTCGACACCAAGGCCAAGAAGAAGGCCGCCGAGGTGGACCTCGCCTGGCTCAAGGACTACAAGCCGAAAGCGGGTTCGTAAGGCCGCTGCGTCGCGATCCAGGGGGGCCCGGAAAGGGCCCCTTTTTCATGAAGGGACACCGTGACCTACCCATTCGAAGCCCTGCGCCGAGGGCTCTCCATCCTCCGGAAGGGCGGAAGACTCTGAGGCGAGAGGGGGCTCCGCTTGGAATTGAAATTTTCATAAATTCTATCCTTTGCGTGTTCTTGGGCCAGGACTAAGCTGGTGCGGACTTCCGGGAGGTTCGACCGTGTTTCGACGCCATGCATCGGCCCTCTTCGCCCATCTTTTCGCGTTCCTGGCGCTGCTGGGGGCCCTGGCCTGCACGGAGGACCTCCGCGGGAAGCAACCTCCCCAGGCGTCCTACACCCACGAACCCGTCCTGATGACCTACGAAGAGCTGCGGTCCTCCTTCGCGGTGCAGGGCCCCCGGGACATCGTCAAGAACGGGAAGATCCTGCGCTTCGGCGACCTGCTCTTCGTCACCGAGCGCTACGAGGGCATCCACGTGATCGACAACGCCGACCCCGCGCACCCGGCGCCCAAGGCCTTCCTGCGGATCCCGGGCACGGTGGACATGGCCTGCAGGGACGGCGTGCTGTACGCGGACAACACGGTGGACCTGCTCGCCATCGAGATCACGGGGACCCCCATGCGGGTGCTGAAGCGCATGGAATGGGCCTTCCCCTGGGACCCCTACCAGGCCGTGGACGATCCCCGGGTGACCTTCCCCTGGGACGTCTACGCCTGGCAGAGCCGGGGCGTCGTCGTCGGCGCCCGGCCGAGGAGTTGAGCCATGACCATTGGAACGCGCCTTCGTGGATGGGCCACCGCCGCGGCCCTGATCGTCGCTTCGAGCTGCGGGGGAGGCGGCAGCAGCGGCGGCTCCGCTTCCGGTTCGCCCCCCAGCACCGGCACCCCCGGCAGCCTTTCGCGCTTCGCCATCGTGGGGGACCGCCTCTACACCGTGGGCAAGAGCGAGCTCCAGAGTTTCGACATCCGCCGGCCCTGGGACCCGGTCAAGAAGGGCATCGCCTGGGTCGGGTGGAACATCGAGACCCTCGGCGGCCACGAGAACCTGCTGCTCATCGGCTCGTCGGACGGCCTGTACATCTTCGACACCGCCAACCCGGACCAGCCCCAGCGAAGGGGCCGTCTCCTCCACGCCACCGCCCGGGATCCCGTGGTGGCCCAGGGCGGCACCGCCTACCTCACCCTTTCGGGCACGATCAACCAGCTGGACGTCATCGACATCCAGGACCCCTCGGCCCCCCGCCTGCTGCGCTCCTACCCCATGCGGCGCCCCCAGGGCCTGGGCCTGGACGGGAAGCACCTCTTCCTGTGCGACGGCGAGGACGGCCTCAAGGTCTTCGACGCCACCGATCCCATGGACCTCAAGCAGGTGGACCGCGTGCCCGGCCTCCTGCCCCGGGACCTCATCGCCGCCGACCAGCTGCTGGTCACCACCACCCAGATCGGCGTTTTCCAATACAGCTACGCCAGCCTGCCCCTGCGCTTCCTGAGCCAACTGGGCTACCGCCGCTAGCCGCGGCCCTGGGAACCGGGGCCCCCGTCTGAAAACCCATTTCAGGAGCACCCGGAACCCCGGGGACCCAAGGCATCCCAAGCGTCATTCGTAGATTTCCGCCTTCGCAACGATGGGTCCCGAAACAGGCAAGAAATACCCTCCTGCGAATAGCACACGCCCATCCTTCAGCAGGATCCCCTGGTGGGCAAACCGAGGGACCACCATGGGTGCGCCCAGGGTCCAATTCCCGGTGGCGGGGTCCCAAACCTCACACCGGGGATCATCCCCTGAGTTGCCGACGAATCCCCCTGCCGCGAGGACTTTCCCATCTCCCAGGTGCACTGAGGTCAGGCTGGCCCTCGGGAGGTTCATGGCTCCTGAGGTCTGGAAACTGTTGCTCGCCGGGTCGTAGAGCTGGGAGACGAAGACCGGCCAGCCTGAATTGGAACCGCCCACCACGAGGACTTTTCCGTTGGGCAGCGGGACCAGTGCGTGGCAATCCCGGGGCCCTGGCACATTGGCCGTTGGAGCAAAGGTACCAGTCCCCGGGTCGTAGACCTCCGCCTCGGGAATCATGGGACCATTTCGGTTTCCGCCATGGATCAGCACCTTTCCGTTGGGTAGAAGGCAGGCGGCATGGTCTTTCCGGATGCCACCCAGGTTTCCGGTCAGGGTCCAGCTTCCCGTGGTGGGGTCGTAGATCTCCGCGCTGCCCAGCATGGCCCCGCTTGGGACTGAGACGCCCCCGGCAACCAGGACCTTTCCATTGGCAAGAAGGGTCGCGGAGTGATGGGTCCGGGGGGCGTGAAGGCTCCCTGTGGGCGCAAAGGTTTCACTGCCAGGGTCCCAAAGCAGGGCGGAGGGTTCGGAGGGGATGAATGGGACGGAGACGACCAGCACTTTGCCGTTGGGAAGGAGGGTCGCCGTGGGTGTGCTCGCCGGAAAGGGAAGGGGGTTCGTGGACCGGAACTGGCCGGTCGCCGGGTTGAAAATCTCCGCGAAGGCTATGAGCTCCGTTTCCGTCTGGCCCCCGAGGATGAGGATCTGGCCGTTGTCCAGCAGGACCGAGGCGCCCCATGTCCTGGGCGTCACCATCGTTCCCGAGGTCGTGAAGGCTCTTTGGACCCTCAGGAGCGCCCGGGTGCTGGGTGTGCTCCCACCGTAGGAATCCGATACCGCCACGCTGAAAAACGCATTGTCGTCCCCCAGGACCGTGGCGGGAGTGGTGTAAGAGGTGCCCGTGGCTCCCGGAATGTCGGCCCCGTTCTTGCGCCACTGGAAGCTGAGGGGTCCCGTGCCGGTGGCGGCCACGGAAAAGGTGGCCTTCGTTCCGCGGTATACCAACTGGTCCTGGGGCTGCTGGGTGATGGCCGGCGGTTGTGGGTTGACCTTCAGGTACAAGGAAACGGATCCGCTCCCGCCGCTGTTGGTGGCGGTCACCATGCGCTCCTGCGTCCCGGCCATGTCGGTCGGTGTCCCGGAGATCAGGCCCGAGGTGGGGGACAGGGAGAGTCCCAGGGGAAGGGCTGGGGACACGCTCCATGCCAAAGCCGTCCCTCCGGTGTTGGTCGGGGTCAGATGGACCGGGACGCCCACAGTGAACGTGAAGGACCCGCTCCCGTACCCGATGGAAGGTGGGATGTCATTCACCGTGATGGACAAGGCCGCGCCAACGCTTTCCCCCGAGATCCCAAGGCCCGTCACCAGGTAATTGGCCTGGGGGAAGACCGCGGTGGGTATTCCAGTGATCACCCCGGTGGTGGGGTGCAGGGCGAGACCTGTGGGCAGGGGCGGGGACACGGAGAAGGACGCGATGGCGCCGCCGGAACTGGTGGGCAGATTGGGTGAAATCGGCATACCCCGGGTGTACACCGCCGGATTGGCGGAATAGGTCAGCCCCTGGGGGGCAGGTTCTCCGATCCGGATCTGGATCCCTGTGCTGCAAGAGCCGCCGCTGTTGCTGGCGGTAACCGTGAAAAGGGAGGTTCCGGTTACAGCGGTGGGGGTGCCCGTGATCACCCCGGAAGAGGCATGGAGGCTGAGGCCCCCCGGGAGTGCGGGCTGGACGGAGAAGGAAGTCGGCTGGCCCCCCGTGGTGCTCGGGAGGTTGGGCACAATGGGGACCCCCCGCGTGTAGCTGGCGCTGGGTGTGCTGTAGGCGAGGTTGGCCGGAGCCTGATCCACAACGGTCAGTTGGAGCGTTGTGCTGGTGCTCCCCCCGGAATTGGAGCCGGTGACCGTGAAGGGGGCGCTGGGACTCACCCCTGAAGGCGTTCCGGTGATCCCTCCCCTGGTCGGATCCAGGAAAAGCCCCGGGGGCAGGGCCGGGTCCACGGAATAGGTCACGATGGCCCCTCCGGCGTTGGACGGGATGTTGGGGGGAATGGGGGTGCCCTTGGTATAGGTCGCGGGGTTGCTGGTGTAGGAAAGCTCGGTGGGCGGAAGGTCACGGACCGTAAAGGTGAGCGATGCGGTCGCGGTTCCCCCGGCGTTGATGGCGGTGATCAGGTAGGCCTGCGTGGGGGCGGGGACGACCGGAGTGCCCGAGAGGATTCCTGAGCTAGGGCTGAAGGAGAGCCCTGCAGGGGGAGAGGGCTGGATCGAGTAGGCGGCGACCGGACCTCCCGTGCTGCTGGGCATATTGGGCGGGATGGCCTGGCCCTTGGTGTAAATGGCGGGATTGGCCGAATACGAGAGGTTTTGCGGAGAGGAAACTGGAGGTCCCCCTGGGGCGCCGCCCCCGCTGGAACCGCAGCCGCCCAGCCCGGTGACCAGGAAAGAGAGGAGGGCAAAGCAGAGAAACCGTTGGGGATTAGGGGTGATTCGCATGGGGCTCCTGGCCGGCCGGGTTCGCACGAGTTCTACGGGCGGGGAGATTCAGGTTTTTGAGGTCAGGCAAGGAAAGAAAAATTTCATAATCATTATCGAAAAATATTTATTAATCGTAACCCAGTGGTCTTCAGGGAGCCACCTTCCGGCCGGCGAAACGTCCACGGGAAGGGGGGACTCTCCCCAAGTAGCATCGCTCGGTGTCTGCAAGGAATGCAGGTAGAATGATGGGTTCGGCCCATCCTGGCCCGCGCCTTGAAAGCCTCCTGTCCGGGGACCCATGACCGCCATCGAGAAGATCCGCAACGTCGCCATCATCGCCCACGTGGACCACGGCAAGACCACCCTGGTGGACGCCATGTTCAAGGGCGCCCACATGTTCCGGGACAACCAGCGGGTCCAGGAGCGGGCGCTGGACAGCAACGACCAGGAGCGGGAGCGGGGCATCACCATCCTGGCCAAGACCACGAGCCTGCACTGGGGGGGCTACCGCTTCAACATCGTGGACACCCCGGGCCACGCCGATTTCGGGGGCGAGGTGGAGCGGGTGCTGAGCATGGTGGATTCCGTGCTGCTGGTGGTGGACGCCTTCGACGGCCCCATGCCCCAGACCAAGTTCGTCACCCGCAAGGCCCTGGCCCTGGGCCTGCGGCCCATCGTGGTGGTCAACAAGGTGGACCGCCCCGGGGCCCGGCCCCTGTGGACCCAGGACCAGGTCTTCGAACTCCTCATCGAGCTGGGGGCCACGGACGAGCAGCTGGACTTCCCCTGCGTCTTCGCCTCGGCGAAGGAGGGCTACGCCCTGCTGGATCCCAACGACTCCTCCGAGACCCTGGACCCCCTCTTCGACACCATCGTCAAGCACTGCCCCGTGCCCAAGGGCAGCCCGGAGAAGCCCCTCCAGATGCTCGTGACCCTCATGGACTACAACGACTTCGTGGGCCAGATCGGGATCGGGCGGATCGTCAACGGCCGCATCAAGGTGGGGGACACGGTGTCCCTCGTCAAGCGCGACGGCAGCGTGCAGCAGCACCGGGTCACCCAGCTCTACGGCTTCGAGGGTCTCACCCGGGTCCAGCTCCAGCAGGGCAGCGCCGGGGAAATCGTGGCCCTGGCGGGCATCCCCGACATCCGGGTGGGCGAGACCATCGCCAGCCTGGAGCAGCCCGAGGCTCTGCCCTACGTGGACATCGACGAGCCCACCATCTCCATGATGTTCATGGTGAACACGGGCCCCTTCGCGGGGCAGGACGGCAAGTACGTCCAGTCCCGCCGCATCCGGGACCGGCTCACCAAGGAGCTGCAGCACAACGTGGCCCTTCGGGTGGAGGACACCGAGGCCCCGGACATGTGGAAGGTCTCGGGGCGGGGCGAGCTGCACCTCTCGGTGCTCATCGAGACCATGCGGCGAGAGGGCTTCGAGCTCTGCGTGAGCCGTCCCGAGGTCATCCTCCACGTGGATCCCCAGTCCGGGGAGAAGCTGGAGCCCTACGAGGACGTGACCATCGACATCCCCGAGGCCTACATGGGCGTGACCATGGAACACATGGGGAACCGCAAGGCGGAGATGCAGGACATGGCCAACGAGGCCGGCCGCCTGCGCCTGCACTTCAAGATCCCCAGCCGCGGCCTCATCGGATTCCGCAGCGAGTTCATGACCGACACCCGGGGGGAGGGCATCCTCCACAGCCTCTTCAGCCACTACGGCCCCTACAAGGGCGAGCTGCCCGGGCGCAAGAACGGCGTCCTGGTGAGCATGGAGGCCTGCGAGGCCGTGGGCTTCGCCCTCATGAACCTGGAGGAGCGGGGCGTGATCTTCATCCACCCCGGGACCCGATGCTACGAGGGCATGATCGTGGGCGAGCACGCCCGGGAGAACGACCTCGTGGTGAACGTCGCAAAAGGGAAGAAGCTGTCGAACATGCGGGCCAGCGGAAGCGACGAGGCCACGCGCCTCACCCCGCCCCGGGAGCACACCCTGGAGCAGGCGCTGGAGTACATCGAGTGGGACGAGCTGGTGGAGGTGACCCCCAACTTCATCCGCATGCGGAAACGCGTGCTGGACGCCCAGGAGCGCCGGAAGTTCGAGAAGCGGTCGTCGGAGTAGGCCTCGGCCCCAAGGGGACAGCCGTCGCGAGAATCAGGATTCCGTTGGCGCCCCTGGAGCCTGCGGGGCCCATCCCTCCTACGCCCCCGGCCAGGTCTCCCTGGCCTTGTCCCACCAGGTGCCCCGCCAGGTTCCGAAGTCGTAGCGTTCGCCCTTGATCCGGGTGTAGTACCAGAAGTTGATGGCCGTGGCCACGGCGTAGAAGGCGAGGGCGCCCCAGAAGAAGGCCCGGGCGGACCCTGTGGCCGAGATGGAAAGGCCGATGAGAGAGCTGAAGATCAGCGGCCCGTAGGCCGCCCAGGCGCCCGTCCAGCCCAGGATCTGGGCCCCCTGCCGGGGGTTGAAGGCAAAGATGATGGGGTACTGGCGGAAGGTGGCGAAATTGCCAATCCCCGTCATCAGGAAGAGCCAGAGCATGATCCAGAAGAACCCCGTGAACTGGTGGAGCGAAGTGGGCGTGAGGTAGCCCCCCAGGATCAGGGCCAGACATCCGGCGATGAGGCCCAGGCCCGAGACCTGGGTCCAGATGCTTCCCCCGAAGCGGTCCGCCAGGGGTCCGCCCAGAAAGCGGATGGAGCTGCCCACCAGAGGGCCCAGGAAGGCGTACTTCAAGGGGTCCGGGGCTCCGGGAAAATTGCCGTAGAGGGCCTTGATCATGAGGGGAAAGGCGGCCGAAAGGCCCGAGAAGCTGCCGAAGGTCATCACGTAGGTGACCACGCAGAACCAGGCGTGCTTGTTGTCCGTCATGCTCCTCAGCATCTCCCCCACCGAGGGCTTTCGACCCGGCAGGCTCCGCAGCACCAGGCCGCAGAGGACCCCGGCCAGCAGGAGGTAGGGGAGGTACCAGAAGGCTGCGTTCTGGAGCCAGATGGCCTTGCTCACGGTCCCCTTCACGAAGGTCTGGGGTCCCCCGAAGGCGGCCAGCAGGGGGAAGCCGATGATCCAGGGGGTCACGAATTGGACGATGCTCACGCCGAAGTTGCCGACCCCCGCCTGGATGCCCATGGCCGTCCCCTGGAGGCGCTTGGGGAAGAACATGGAAGTGGAGGGCATGTAGGAGGAGAAGTCCCCGCCGCCCATGCCGCAGAGAAACGCGATGATGAGGAAACTCTGGTAGGGAGTGGCAGGGTCCTGGACCGCGAAGCCCAGCCAGAGCATGGGCACCACCTTGAGGAAGGTGGCGGTGGTCACCGTGAGGCGGGTGCCATAGATCGGGACCAGGAAGGTGTGGATGAAGCGGAGGCTTCCGCCGCTGAGGCCCGGCATCGCGGTGAGCCAGAAGAGCTGGAAGGTCGTGAACTTGAACCCGATGGCCGGCAGGCGCACCGCCACTGCGCTGAAGACGAACCAGGTGGCGAAAGAGGCGATGAGGGAAAAGGTGGTGACCGCCAGGGTCCACCAGGCCCTCCGGCTCCCCTCCTCGGCCCAGAATCCAGGATGCTCGGGTTCCCAGCGGCTCAGCAGGCTCATGGAACCTCCTCCACCGGCCGCACGCCGGGCAGGTCGGTTCCGGTGGGGAATTCAGGCTCCGGTGGACGCTGGCCGGGCTCCAGGGCCTTGCCGTGGGCCCCCACCCAGGTGCTCGTCCAGTCCCGGGTGACATAAGTAATGATGGCCAGCGCCAGGACGGTCAGCGTGGCCCCTCCGAGGAAACCGGGGGTGAAGGTGTCGAAATACTGCTTGCCCAGTCCCATGGCGTTGGGGAGGAATCCTCCGGCAAGCGCCCCCACCTCGCCGATGAGGCTGCCCGCGACCGCCGTGTCGCCCTTGAACCGGAGCGGCACCAACTGGAAGACGGCCCCGTTGCCCGCGCCCATGGCTCCCATGGCGAGGGCGATCACCAGGGCCATGGCGATGGCGGAATTCGGCAGGGTGGCCGCGGCTCCCACGCCCAGGAGGATGACGGCGCACAACAGGTAGAGCACCCGGATGCCTCCCAGGTGGTCCGCCAGCCAACCGCCCACCACCCGCAAGCCGCTCGCCGCGACGACACCGACGGTGACGTAGATCCCCACGTACTGCTTGGGGATGTGGTAGTGGTCGTGGAACAGGGTGGGGAGGAAGCTTGCCAGGCCGATGAAGCCGCCAAAGGTCACGCTGTAGACCAGGTTGAAGATCCAGGCGTCCCGGTCCACCAGGATCTTGAGATAGTCCTTCAGGCGTTTCTCCTCGCGGTCCGGTGGTTCCTTGGCGAAGATCTGGAGGAGGATCATGGCCAGCACCATGGGGATCAGGCCGAGCAAATAGACCGTGCGCCACCCGAAGGCCAGGGCCAGGGGAGGGGCGGCCAGCATGGCGATGACGGTGCCTGAATTCCCCGCCCCGGCAATGCCCATGGCCAGCCCCTTGTATTTCGGTGGATACCATCCGGAACCAAGGGAGAGAGCCACCCCAAAGCTGGCCCCGGCAACGCCGAGGGCGATCCCCATGGCCAGGACGGCCCCAAGGGAACTGGTGAAGAAGTAGCCCCAGACCAAGCAGGCGCTGATGACCCCCATTTCAAGCATCGCGGCGCGCTTCCGGCCGATGTACTGGGCCACGATTCCCAGGGGGAAACGCATCAGGGCTCCCGAGAAGACGGGCACCGAGACCATGAATCCCTTCTGGGCTGCGGTGAGCTTGAATTCCTGAGAGATGAAGGGCGCCATGGCCCCGTTCACCACCCAGACCGAGAAGCACACATCGAAGTAGAGGAAGGCGGTCAGCAGGGTGGGGAGGTGCCCTGACTTCAGGAACTCCTTCAGGTTCTCCACGACTTTCATGACGGCCCTCCCAGGTGAGATTTAAAAAGGAAAGAAAAATCTTAAATATGATGAATATCCTTTACCTGCAATACAAGAGGTAGTTTCTCCATCGAAGCTGCTTTCAGAGAAAGGGGATGATATGAAATATTTAAAAACATGAAACAATTATAATAATTTTATAAGTATTTTATTTGTAATCATTTAAAAAATCCTCACCTCAATAAGAAAACATTTTGTTTTTAGGAATGATGGATCTTGAAATTTAGAATCCCGATGCCGATAATCAAATTCGGATTCATTGATCCTAAATATATCATCGCCCTCGCCCCCCTCCCCGGAGACAACGTGTTCCTCCCGTCCTTGAAGCGCCTGCCCCACGGAATGGCCTTGTCCTGGGCGCTCGCGATCTCCGCCGCCCCCGCCCCCGCCCAGGAGGCCGAAGCTCAGTTCAAGCGCAGCTGCATGAGCTGCCACACCATTGGGGCCGGCAAGAAGGTCGGCCCCGACCTGAAGGACCTTGGAAAGCGCCGGCCCCATGAATGGTCGGCCCGTTTCATCACCAATCCCGCGGGCCTCCTGGATGGCGGCGACCCGATCGCCGCCACGCTCCTCCGGGAATACAACGGAGTCCGAATGCCCGAGCTGGGCATCACACCTCCCCAGGCCGAGGCCCTGCTCAAGTACATCGACGAATGCACGGCCAAGGGGGTGGTGGTGGGGAAGGCTCGGGAGATCCGCATACCCAACGTGCAGGACATCCGCATCGGCCGCGAATTGTTCACAGGCGAGCGCCGCCTGAAGAACGGCGGCCCCTCGTGCCTCTCCTGCCACAGCGCCCAGGGCATCGGCGGATTCGGCGGGGGCCGCCTGGGACCGGACCTCACGGGGGCCACGGCCAAGTTCGGGCCGGGGCTGGCGGGGGCCCTGGAAACCCCGGCCTTCCCGACCATGCAGGGCGTCTTCGCCAAGTCCCCCCTGGTGGTGGACGACAAGAACGGCATCGACGAGCCCTTCTGGATCGCAGCCTACCTCCAGAGCCTGAACGCCCAACCGCCGGCCAAGCGGGACGCCGCCTACCCGGTGGTGGGAATCCTCGGCCTGGCGGCCGGGATGCTGCTCGGCGGACGCATGGGGCGCAAGCGGCTCCGCGGCGTTCGGAAGAACCTCAAGGCCCAACGTTGACCGCGGAGAGCTGATCCCCATGACCGAGCGCAAGCACAGCCACTGGATCACGGACATCGTGGATCCCGAGACCCGCTCCTGGGAGGAGTTCTACCGGAACCGCTGGGCCCACGACAAGGTGGTGCGAAGCACCCACGGCGTGAACTGCACGGGCAGCTGCGGGTGGAACATCTACGTGAAGGAGGGCATCGTCACCTGGGAACTGCAGGTGCTGGACTACCCGGCCCTGGACGAGACGGTCCCGCCCTACGAGCCCCGGGGCTGCCAGCGGGGAATCTCCTTCTCCTGGTACCTCTACAGCCCACTGCGGGTGAAGTTTCCCTACCTGCGGGGCGCCCTCATGGACCTCTGGAACGAGGCCAAGGGCAAGCACCAGGACCCGGTGGCCGCCTGGGCCAGCATCCAGAACGACCCCGTCCGGCGGGCCCGCTACCAGCGGGCGCGCGGGAAGGGCGGCTTCCGCCGCGCCTCCTGGGAGCAGGTGGGGGAGCTCATCGCCGCCGCCAACATTCACACCATCAAGACCCACGGTCCGGACCGCATCGCGGGCTTCAGCCCCATCCCGGCCATGTCCATGCTCAGCTACGCCGCGGGCTCGCGATTCCTCCAGCTCCTGGGCGGGACGAACCTGAGCTTCTACGACTGGTACTGCGACCTGCCTCCCAGCAGCCCCGAGATGTGGGGGGAGCAGACCGACGTTCAGGAGTCCGCGGACTGGTACAACGCCAAGTTCCTGGCGGTGATGGGCAGCAACCTGAACATGACCCGGACCCCGGACTGCCACTTCGCCGCCGAGGCCCGCCACAACGGGACCAAGATGGTGGTCTTCAGTCCGGACTTCAACCAGGTGGCCAAGTACGCCGACGAGTGGATGCCGGTGCACCAGGGCCAGGACGGCGCCTTCTGGATGGCCGTCAACCACGTGATCCTCACCGAGTGGCACCACCAGAAGCGGGAGCCCTTCTTCCTGGACTACCAGAAGAAGTACACCGACGCCCCCTTCCTCGTGGAGCTGGTTCCGGTGGAGGGAGGGTACCGGCCGGGCCAGCTCCTCCGGGCCGGGCGCCTGGCGGAGTACGCCTCCGAGGAGAACGGCGAGTGGAAGTTCCTCATGTGGGACGAGTCCTCGGACCGCCCGAAGATGCCCAAGGGCGCCGTGGGCCACCGCTGGGGCGCCCGGCAGGGCCAATGGAACCTCCTGCTTCAGGACGGCCGGGACGACAGCCCCATCGCGCCGGCCCTCAGCTTTCTCGGGAGCGAGGCGGTGCAGGTGAACCTGGACGATTTCGCCGGAGGGCGGACCCTCTTCCGTGGCGTGCCCGTGCGCCGGGTGCTGGTCACGGACGGGGGCAGCGCCCTGGTGGCCACGGTGTACGACCTCCTCATGGCCCAGTTCGGGGTGAACCGGGGCCTGGAGGGCGCCTACCCGAAGGACTACGACGACGCGGCCTCGGTGTACACGCCCGCCTGGCAGGAGCGCCATACCGGTCTCTCGCGGGCCAACGTGATCCGCTTCGCACGGGAATGGGCCCGCACCGCGGCCCTCACCAAGGGCAAGTGCACCGTCATCATCGGCGCCGGCATCAACCACTGGTACCACAACAACCTCATCTACCGCGCCGCCCAGCACGCCCTGGTCTTCTGCGGGTGCATCGGGACCAACGGCGGGGGCCTGGCCCACTACGTCGGCCAGGAGAAGCTGGCCCCGGTGGCCTCCTGGTCCGCCATCGCCATGGCGCGGGACTGGGTGCCCGCGAACCGCCTTCAGAACGGCCCAAGCTGGCACTACGTGAACACCGACCAGTGGCGCTACGAGCGGGAATTCAAGGCCTACCACACCACGCCCGACGGCTCGGAGCTGGTGGAAGGGCACTGCATGAACATGCAGACCCGGGCGGTCCGTTGCGGCTGGCTGCCCTTCTACCCCCAGTACAACGAGAACCCCGTCCACCTGGTCGCCGAGGCCCGGAAGGAAGGCGCCGCGGACGAGGCCGCGGTTATCGGGAAGACCGTGGCCCGCCTCAAGGACAAATCCCTGCGCTTCTCGGTGGAGGACCCCGACGCCCCGGAGAACTGGCCGCGGGTCTGGTACATCTGGCGGGGCAACGCCATCGGGACCTCGGCCAAGGGCCACGAGTTCTTCCTCAAGCACTACCTGGGCACCCACAGCAATGCCATCGCGGAGGAAGTGGCCGAAGGCACGCTCCACGACGTGGTCTGGCGCCCCACCGTCACGGGGAAGATGGACCTGGTGGTGGACATCAACTTCCGGATGGACACCAGCGCGCTCTACAGCGACATCGTCCTCCCCACCGCCACCTGGTACGAGAAGACCGACCTCAACTCCACGGACATGCACAGCTTCATCAATCCGCTGTCCGCCGCGGTCCCGCCCTGCTGGGAGTCCAGGAGCGACTGGGACATCTTCAAGTACCTGGCCAAGACCTTCAGCGAGCTGGCCGCCAAGCACCTCCCGAATCCGGTGGAGGACCTGGTCTCCATGCCCCTGGCCCACGACTCGCCGGCCGAGATCGCCCAGCCCCGGATCCGGGACTGGATGAAGGGAGAGTGCGAAGCGGTCCCGGGCCAGACCATGCCGGGCATGAAGGTCGTCACCCGGGACTACACCCGGATCCACGAGAAGTTCATTGCCCTCGGCCCCCTGGTGCGGGAGCAGGGCCTGGGCGCCCACGGGGTGAAGTACCCCATCCAGGACGTCTACGACCAGATGCTGGAGACCCACCCCACGGTGGTGGTGGACGGACAGCGTCGGCCCAGCCTTGAAGAGGACATGGACGCGGCCAACGTGCTGCTGCATCTGGCCCCCGAGACCAACGGCGAACTGGCCTACCGGGCCTACCAGTTCATGGAAGGGCGCACGGGCCTGCCGCTGAAGGACCTGGCCGAATCCTTCCGGGCCGTGCGACGCACCTTCAAGGACCTGCTCAGCCAGCCCCGCAGGGTCATCAACAGTCCGGTGTGGTCGGGGCTGGTGGACGACAAGCGGCCCTACTCGCCCTTCACCTACAACGTGGAGCGCATGGTGCCCTGGCGCACCCTCACGGGCCGCCAGCACTGCTACCTGGACCACGAGGGCTACCTGGCCTTCGGCGAGCACCTCCCCACCTACAAGCCCACCCCCCCCAGCCAGGTGCTGGGAGACCTGCGCTGCTCCAAGCGGGAGGGTCCCACCCTGGAGCTGAACTTCCTCACGCCCCACGGGAAGTGGCACATCCACTCCACCTACGGCGACACCGAGCGGATGACCACCCTCAGCCGCGGCATGGACCCGCTGTGGATCAGCGAGGAGGACGCCGCCGCCATCGGCCTGAAGGACAACGATTGGGTGGAGATGCACAACGACAACGGGGTCGTGGTGGTCCGTTGCAACGTCAGCGCCCGGATCCCCAGGGGCGCCTGCTTCCAGTACCACGCCACGGAGCGCACCTACGGGGTGCCCAAGTCGCCCCTGAGGGGCATGAAGCGGGGCGGCATGAACAACAGCCTCACCCGGGCCCGCCTCAAGCCCAACCTCATGCTCGGGGGCTACGGCCAGTTCACCTACCACTTCAACTACTGGGGCCCCACCGGCGTGAACCGCGAAACGGTGGTCTACGTCCGCAAGCTCGGCCAGCTGGTCTGGTAGGAGGACCCGACGATGGATATCCGCTCGCAAGTGGCGATGGTCTTCCACCTGGACAAGTGCATCGGGTGCCACACCTGCTCCATCGCCTGCAAGAACGTCTGGACCGACCGCAAGGGCGCGGACTACATGTGGTGGAACAACGTCGAGACCAAGCCCGGCACCGGCTACCCCACCAAGTGGGAGGACCAGGCCGAGTACAAGGGCGGCTGGGTGGTGAAGGACGGGCAGCTCCAGCTCCGCCTCACGGGGAAGGGGAAGTTCCTCCAGAAGATCTTCTACCAGCCCGACCTGCCCACCATGGACGAGTACTACGAACCCTGGACCTACCGCTACGAGGACCTCTTCACGGGGCCCGAGCTGGACGACCAGCCCACCGCCATCCCGGTGAGCAAGGTGACCGGGGAGTACATCGACATCGAGGCGGGACCCAACTGGGACGACGACCTCAGCGGCACTCCGCTCTACGCCCGCAACGACCCGAACCTCGCCGCGCTGAGCGAGGAGCAGCGGCTCCAGCTGCTGAGCATCGAGACCCTGGTGATGTTCTACCTGCCGCGCATCTGCAACCACTGCGCGAACCCGGCCTGCGTGGCGGCCTGCCCGAGCGGGGCCCTGTACAAGCGGGGCGAGGACGGGATCGTCCTGGTGAACCAGAACGTGTGCCGCGGCTGGCGCTACTGCGTCAGCGCCTGCCCCTACAAGAAGGTGTTCTACAACTGGAACACCGGGAAGTCGGAGAAGTGCCTGCTCTGCTACCCCCGGGTGGAGACGGGGCAGGCCCCCGCCTGCTTCCATTCCTGCGTGGGCCGGATCCGGTACATGGGCGTGCTGCTCTATGATGCGGACAAGATCGAGGCTGCGGGCCTGCGGCCCGATTCCGAGCTGGTGACCGCCCACCGCGGGCTGCTGGCCGACCCCGACGACCCGGCGGTGATCGAATCGGCCAGGAAGAACGGCGTCACCGAGCAGGTGCTCAAGGCCGCCCGGAACAGCCCCGTCTACAAGTTCGTCAAGGACTGGGGCCTGGCCCTGGCGCCCCATCCCGAGTTCCGCACCTTCCCCAGCCTGTTCTACGTGCCCGCCCTGGGCCCCGTGACCTACGCGGTGGAGAACGGGGTGGCCCTGAACCCCAGCTCCGTGGACGAGATCTTCGCGCCCCTGGAGCAGGCGCGCCTTCCCATGGAGTACCTGGCCAGCCTCTTCGGGGCGGGCCAGGAGGCCCCCATCCGCTACGCGATGAAGAAGATGATGGCCATCCGGACCTTCAAGCGCGCCCAGACCGTCGGGGACGTGGAGATGAAGGTCGCCCTGGAGGGGCTCCGGGAAGCGGACTGCACCCCCGAGGAGGCCGAGTCCATCTACCGCCTGACCAGCCTCTGCACCTTCGAGGAGCGCTTCGTCATTCCCGCCAGCCACCGGGAGCAGGCCGTGGAGGTGCTCACCAACCCCCTGGAACAGAAGGGCGCGGCGGGCTTCGGCTTCCGCGAACAGCCGGTGCGGGGGCTGTGATGCGCGTGCCCGTCCACCTCATCCCCGGCCTGGCGGCCCTCCTGCGCTATCCCGGCCCCCGCACGGCGGCCATGGCGGCGGGCCTGGCGGACGCCGCCATGGAGACCGCCCACCCCTGCCAGGAGCACCTGGAGGCCTTCGCCCTCAGCGCCGCCACCCTGGAACTGCCTGAACTCCAAGAGCACTACACCCGCAGCTTCGACCTGAACCCCGAGTGCTCGCTCGAGATCGGCTGGCACCTCTTCGGGGAGAGCTACAAGCGGGGCCAGTTCCTGGCCATGATGCGCTTCCACCTGCGGGAACACGGCATCGAGCCCGGCGCCCACCTTCCCGACCACCTGCCCGCCCTCCTGGAATTGGTCATGAAACTCGAGAGCCAGGACGCCATGGACCTGGTGGACGACTGCATCCTCCCGGCCCTCGAGAAGGTCCTGCCCGCATTGAAGGACGGGGTCTACGCCCACCTGTTGCAGGCCCTCTTCCTCCTCTTCACCGCCCACCGGACCAGCTCCGGTGGGGACCGCCCGGACCCGCCGGTCCTCTGCGTCCCCCCCGGGGCCCCCCACGACGATTCGAGGCAAGGCCCGTCCTCGTCGTCCCCCGCCGAGGTGAGCCATGCTTGAAGCCTTCCTCTTCGTGGGCTACCCCTATGCCGCCCTGGTCCTGGCGGTGGTGGTCGGCATCCTCCGCTTCACCTGGAGGCCCTTCAGCTACTCGAGCCTCTCCAGCCAGTTCCTGGAGAACAAGCAGCTCTTCTGGGGCAGCGGCCTCTGGCACTGGGGGATCCTCTGGGTCCTCGCGGGCCACTTCGTGGCCTTCCTGGTCCCCGACTGGATCCTGGCCTGGAACGCCAAGCCCCTGCGCCTGTACCTCCTGGAGGCCTCGGGCCTGATCATGGCCCTCCTGGCCCTGATGGGGATCATCTCCCTCATGGTCCGGCGGGCCACCAGCCCCCGGGTCAAGGCGGTGACCACGGTGATGGACTGGGTGCTCCTGGCCTTCCTCCTCCTGCAGGTCTACACGGGCATCGACACCGCCCTCCGCTACCGCTGGGGCAGCTCCTGGTACGCCTCCAACGCCGTGCCGTACCTCCGAAGCCTGCTCATGCTGAGCCCCAAGCCCGAGTTCATCCGCCCCCTCCCCTGGATGGCCAAGGTGCACCTCCTGAGCGGCCTCTCGGTGATCCTCCTGCTCCCCTTCTCCCGCCTGGTGCACGTCCTGGTGGTACCCATCTGGTACTACTGGCGGAAGCCCCAGGTGGTGATCTGGAACCGCCGGGGCCTGCGATGAATCCGCGGAGGCTGGCCGGAGGGCCCGCATGAACGTCCGCACCGTCCTCCTGGCCGGCGCCGTGGCCCTGCTGGCCTCCCTCACGATTTTCGCCCTCAGCGTGGACCTGAAGCTGCTGGGCGACAACAGCGGCTACAAGCCCGCCCAGCCCATCGCCTACTCCCACGCGCTCCACGCCGGGGAACTTCGCATGGACTGCCTCTTCTGCCACACCGGGGCCGAGAAGGGCCGCCACGCGGGCATCCCCCCGGCCAGCACCTGCATGAAGTGCCACGAGGTGGTGGTGAACCGCGCGGGCACCAAGCCCGGCGTCTCCGACCCCAGCCCGGAAATCGCCCGGCTGCGCCAGGCCGTCCAGTCGGGCCAGCCCATCGCCTGGGTGCGGGTGCACCGCCTGCCGGCCCACGTCCAATTCCCCCACAGCCGCCACGTCAACGCGGGCGTCCCCTGCCAGGCCTGCCACGGCGAGGTGCAGGGAATGGAACGGGTGGAGCAGGCCCGTCCCCTGAACATGGGCGAGTGCCTGGCCTGCCACCGGGCCGAGAACCAGAAACAGCAGCAGGCGGGCCGCGCCCCCGGCGCCCCCACCGACTGCACCGCGTGCCACCACTGAGGAGGGTCCGTTGAAAGTCTGGAAGAGCCTCGGCGAGCGGCGCGGGCTGGTGATCAAGTCCCGGGCGGAGTTCGACCACGAGCTGCCCGTGGGGGAAAGCGTGCGGCAGATCAGCCGGCGCGACTTCTTCCGCTTCTCGGGCCTGGGCTTCGCCGCGGGCCTGGCCATCAGCTGCAAGAGCAGGACCGTGGAGAAGGCTCTGCCCTACCTGAACGCCCAGGAGGGCGTGACCCCGGGCATCGCCCAGTGGTACGCCACCACCTGCGGCGGCTGCTCCGCGGGCTGCGGGGTCCTGGCCCGCAGCCGGGACGGCAGGCCCGTGAAGCTGGAGGGCAATCCCGAGCACCCCGGAAACCGGGGGGGGCTCTGCGCCATCGGCCAGGCCCAGACCCGGGGCCTCTACGACGGCCAGCGCCTCAAGGGACCCCGGAGCGGGGGGAAGGCCTGCGACTGGCCCGCCCTAGACGCCGAGCTCTCCGGGGCCTTCGAGGAGGCCCGGAAGCGCGGGGGGCGGGTGCGGGTCCTGGCCGGCAGCCTGGCGGGCCCCTCCCTCGCGGCGGCCGCCCAGGCCTTCCTGGGAACCTTCAAAGATGGGCGCCTGCTGCGCTACGACGCCCTCAGCTGCGCGGCCATCCCGGCCGCCTACCAGCGGACCCACGGCGTCCGGCTATTCCCCCGGATCCGCCTCGAGGAGGCCTCCGTGCTCCTCGGGGTGGAGGCGGACTTCCTGGGCACCTGGGTGGACCCCGCGGGCTTCACCCGGGCCTATGCCAGCCGCCGGGGACCGGACAATCCCCGGCCCATGTCCCGGCACCTCCAGGCGGAGAGCGGCCTCAGCCTCACGGGCTCCAACGCGGACGAGCGCTTCCGCCTGGCGCCCTCCGAGGTCCAGGCCTTCCTGGAGGCCCTGGCCCACCCCCTCGGCCTGGGGCCTGTCCCCCAGGCCCGGACCGCCCTGCTCCAGGCTGCAGAGCGCTGGGCCGCCCTGCTCAAGGAGCATGCCGGAGAAGCCCTGGTCCTCTGCGGCGCGAACGCCCTTCCCGCCCAGGTCCTGTGCGCGCGGATCAACCACGCCCTGGGGGCTGAGGGACGCTGCCTGGACCTGACGGCCCCCAGCCGCCAGAAGGAGGGGGACGACGAGGCCCTGGGGGCCTGCATCGAGGACATGGCCTCGGGGCGGGTGGACGCGGTGCTCCTGGCGGGAGTCAATCCCCTGTACGACCTGCCCCCGGCCTTCGCCGCGGCCTTCCATAAGGTGCCCCTGCGGGTGGGTATGGGCCTGTCCCTGGACGAGAGCGCCCTGGCCTGCACCCACCTGGCCCCCGACCACCACTGGCTGGAGGGCTGGCGGGACGCGGAGCCCGCCGCGGGCCTGGCAGCGGTAGGCCAGCCCCTGATCAACCCCCTCTTCCAGACCCGGGAAGCCCTGGAAAGCTTCCTCGCCTGGGTGGGGAAGCCCCAGCAGGCCCAGGACTTCATCCAGGCGCGCTGGCGGCGGGAGCTGCACCCGAAGGTGGCCGGGGCGGGAAGCTTCGAGGCCTTCTGGCACGAGACCCTCCGAAAGGGATTCGTGGCCTTCGAGGCCCCCGGGAAGGCCCCCTCCTTCCGGGAGCCCGCGCCCCTGCCGAAGGCCCCGGTTCCCGCCGGGCCCTACGAACTGCTGCTCCAAGGCTCGGTGGCCATGGGGGACGGCGCCCAGGCCCACAATCCCTGGCTCCAGGAGCTGCCCGACCCCATCACCAAGCTCACCTGGGGCAACGCCCTGTCCCTCTCCCCCAAGACCGCCAGGGCCCTGGGCCTGGAGCAGGGGGACCTGGTGGCCCTGGCCCCGGAGGGCCTCCCCGAGCGGGAGCTTCCCGTGGTGGTGCAGCCCGGCCAGGACGACCGCACCCTGGCGGTGGCCCTGGGCCACGGCCGCGGCGCCGGCGGGGAGGCGGGCCTCGGCGCGGGGGTGAACGCCTTCGCCTGGCGCGGCTTCCAGGGAGGCTTCCTGGCGCCCCTCCCCGGTGCCCCGAGGATCCGGCCCCTGGGCCGGCGGGTGGAGCTGGCCACCACCCAGGACCACCACCACCTCGAAGGCCGCGAACTGGTGCGGGAGATGGCCCTGGCCCCCTACCTGCGGGACCCGGCCTCCGCGCGCCCCCACGAAGAGGTCGGCCCCTCGGTGTACGGCGAGCATCCCCACGGCAAGCACCGCTGGGCCATGGTCATCGACCTGAGCAAGTGCACCGGCTGCTCCGGCTGCGTCCTGGGCTGCATGGCCGAGAACAACATCCCGGTGGTGGGCCGCGAGGAGGTGGCCCGGAAGCGGGAGATGCACTGGCTGCGCATCGACCGCTACTACGCCGGCAGCGAGGAGGAGCCCCAGGTCTTCCACCAGCCCATGATGTGCCAGCAGTGCGACCAGGCCCCCTGCGAGAACGTGTGCCCCGTGCTGGCCACGGTCCACAGCGAGGAGGGCCTCAACCAGCAGGCCTACAACCGCTGCGTGGGGACCCGCTACTGCGCCAACAACTGCCCCTACAAGGTGCGCCGCTTCAACTGGTGGGAGTACCCCCATGACGGCGAGGTGGAGCGCCTGGCCCTCAATCCCGACGTCACGGTGCGAAGCCGCGGCGTGATGGAGAAGTGCAGCTTCTGCGTCCAGCGCCTCCTGGCGGCCAAGTTCGCCGCCAAGAACGAGGGCCGGGAGCTGCGCGACGGCGAGGCCCTGCCCGCCTGCATGCAGAGCTGCCCCGCCCAGGCCATCGTGTTCGGGGACATGCAGGATCCGGGGAGCCGCATCAGCAGGGTCCTGCGGGATCCGAGGCGCTTCCTGGTCCTGGGGGAGCTGGGCATCGGCCCCGCGGTGAGCTACCTGACCCGCATCCGCAACGCGGACGCCACGGAGCACCGAGGAGGCCACCATGGCGCCTGAGGGAACCGCCCACGCCCTGCCGGGGGCCCTGGAGCCGGGGGTGGACCCCCACTACGGCCATGTCCTGCCGCTCATCGACGGCAACAAGAGCTACGCCCAGGTCACCGAGGAGGTCTTCTCCACGACCGAGCGGCGGCCCCCCCTGCGCTGGTGGCTGGCCTTCGCCGCAGCCTTCGCCATGCTGCTGCTGGGGGTGTGGGCGGTGTCCCAGACCATCCGCCTGGGCATCGGGACCTGGGGCCTGAACCGCACGGTGGGATGGGCCTTCGACATCACCAACTTCGTCTTCTGGGTGGGCATCGGCCACGCCGGGACCCTCATCTCGGCCATCCTCTTCCTCTTCCGGCAGCAGTGGCGCACCAGCATCAACCGCGCCGCCGAGGCCATGACCATCTTCGCCGTGATGTGCGCGGCCACCTTCCCCATCATCCACATGGGCCGGCCCTGGCTCGCCTTCTGGCCGCTGCCCTACCCCAACGACCGGGGGCCCCTGTGGGTGAACTTCAAGAGCCCTCTCCTCTGGGACGTCTTCGCCATCAGCACCTACTTCACGATCTCCCTGACCTTCTGGTACATCGGCCTGGTTCCGGACCTGGCCACCATGCGGGACCGGGCCCGGACCCGAGTGCGGAAGGCGGTCTTCTCGATCCTCAGCCTGGGCTGGAACGGCTCCAACCGCACCTGGAGCCGGTACGAGACGGTCTACATGCTCCTTGCGGGCCTGAGCACCCCCCTCGTGGTCTCCGTGCACACCATCGTCTCCATGGACTTCGCCACGTCCGTGATTCCGGGCTGGCACGCCACCATCTTCCCCCCCTACTTCGTGGTGGGCGCCGTGTTCTCCGGGTTCGCCATGGTGCTCACGCTCATGATCATCGCCCGGAAGGTCATGGGCCTGGAGGACTACATCACCGCGCGGCACCTGGAGGCCATGACCAAGGTGATCATCGCCACCGGCATGATCGTGGGCATGGCCTACGCCACGGAGTTCTTCATCGCGTGGTATTCCGGCAACCCCTTCGAGAAGTACGTCTTCCTCAACCGGGCCCTGGGCCCCTACCAGTGGGCCTACTGGAGCATGGTGGCCTGCAACGTGCTCAGCCCCCAGTTCTTCTGGTTCAAGAAGGTCCGCACCACCCCCTGGATGATCTTCGTGCTCTCCATCTTCGTGAACATCGGGATGTGGTTCGAGCGTTTCGTGATCATCGTGACCAGCCTGCACCGGGACTACCTGCCCTCCAGCTGGGCCCTGTACCGCCCCACCTTCATCGAGGTCGCCACCTTCATCGGGAGCTTCGGCCTCTTCTTCACCTGCTTCCTGGTCTTCACCCGCCTGCTCCCCGTCATCGCCGCGAGCGAGGTGAAAGGAGTGTTGAAGCATGGCCAGCACTGAGTTCCTCCACGGCACCCGCCTCCGCGCCGCCTTCGACTCTCCGGAGGGGATCCTGGCCGCGGTCCGGGCCTTGCGCGCCGAGGGGCACCGCGTGCTGGACACCTACACGCCCTTTCCCGTCCACGGCATGGACGAGGCCATGGAGCTCCGCCCCTCCCGGCTGCCCCGGGCCTGCCTGGGCTTCGGACTGCTGGGCCTGGCCCTCGCCGTGGCCCTCCAGGTCTGGACCTCCGCCTTCGACTACCCCCTTCGCGTGGGCGGCAAGCCCCTGGCGGCCATCCCCGCCTTCATCCCCGTCACCTTCGAACTGACCGTGCTCCTGGCGGGCCTGGGGGTGGTGGCGAGCCTCTTCGTGGTCGCCGGTCTGCGCCCCAGGTTCCGGGTGCCGGACCTGCACCCCGGGGCCAACGACGACCGCTTCGTCCTGGCCTGCGAAGTGCTGGCCGGAAGCAACCCCGAGGACGTGGCCACACGCCTGGAGGGGATGGGCGCCACCGGCGTCGCCCTCCTGGTGGACGACCGCCTGGCGCGGGCCGATTCCTTCTGGGAGCGGAAGGCTGGACCCGGCATCTACCTCCTGGCGGCCCTGCCCGCCGCGGCGGTCCTGGGCCTGCTGGCCCTCCTGAACCGCGACTACCACTTCCGGAACCTGAGCTGGGACGGCGGCATGGGCGCCCAGGTCTCCGCGGCCTCCTTCGACGCCAGCGGGGTCCTCCCAGGGGGCACCGTGCTCCAGCCCCCTCCCCGGGGCACGGTCCCACGGGACGGCTTGGCCCCCCTGGGCTTCGGCCCCGGCAAGGAGGAGGCGGCCCGGGCGGGTCGGGAGCTCCAGAACCCCTTCCAGCCCACCCAGGCCAACTTCAACCGGGGCCGCCAGGTCTACGAGCGGGCCTGCGCCGCCTGCCACGGAAAGGACGGCGACAACAACGCTCCCATCGTGACCGAGCGCAAGGCCTTCTCCCCCAGCATCCTGGTCTCCAAGAAGGTGGTGGACCAGCCCGACGGCTACCTCTTCCACGTGGCCACCTTCGGGGGCCCCGAGAAGATGCGCGGCCTGGGGGACCTCATCGGCCGGGAGGACCGTTGGAAGGTGGTGCTCTACCTCCGCGAACTGCAGAAGGCCGCCGCCCCCAGGCCCCCGAGCCCTCCAGCCGCGCCGCCCGCCGCCCCGGCCCCCGGAGCCAAGCCATGAATCCCCAGGAAGAAACCTTCTACGTCGCGCCCCGGGACCTCACCCGGCCCCAGTTCCCCACCCTGGCCGACATCGGGCTGAAGTTCCAGGCGGGAGCCTGGATCTTCTTCAGCTTCGGCGTGCTCTTCCTGGTCATCGGCGGCGTCGCCAATCCCGCCCAGGGCTGGGCCAACGTCCTCATCACCGCCTTCAACCTCACGGCGGTGGGCCTGGGTGGGCTTTTCCTCCTGGCCATCCAGTCCATCACGGGGGCGCGCTGGAGCGACCCCATCCTCAAGGCCCACCGGGCCATGCCGGCCCTGCTGCCCTTCGCCGGGCTCATGATGCTGCTGCTCTGGTTCGGCGCCGGCCATCTCTACCCCTGGTCCCGCCCCGAGGCCCACCACGACCACCTGATGGCCGGCCGCCACGCGTGGCTCAACAAGCCCTTCTTCTTCGCCCGGATCCTGCTCTTCTTCAGCCTGTGGATCCTGGTGGGGCGGCGCCTGGTGAACAAGGGGAAGGGGGCCGCGGCCTTCATCCTGGTCTTCGGCCTCACCTTCACCCTGGCCAACTTCGACTGGATCATGTCCCTGGAGCCCGCCTGGTACAGCACCATCTTCGCGGTGTACGGGTTCTCCGGCATGTTCCTCCAGGGCATCGCCATCGTCACGGTGAGCGCCATCGTGCTGCGCCACGTGGGCCTGCTGCCCGAGGTCTCCCGGGCCCAGAACCACGACCTGGGCAAGCTACTCTTCGCCTTCAGCTGCTTCTGGGCCTACATCTGGCTGAGCCAGTTCCTGCTCATCTGGTACGCCAACATCCCCGAGGAGACCGCCCCCATGCGCATCCTCCTCCGCCTGCCCTGGGCGCCCCTCTTCTACCTGAACCTGATCCTGAACTTCCTGCTGCCCTTCGTGCTGCTCCTGGGGCGGAAGGCCAAGACCAACGAGAACATCCTCATCGCCACCTGCGCCACCCTCCTGGTGGGCCGCTGGGTGGACCTCTACCTGAACGTCATGCCCGCCGTCCTCAAGGGCGCCACCCCCTCCTTCGGCGTCGCCGAGGTGGGCGGCATCCTCCTGCAGTTCTGCCTGGGCCACATGGCCTGCTGGCCCGTCTTCATGAAGGACGCCAACCCCGACCAGGAACTGCCCCAGCGGCCCTGAGGGGGGAGAGAGCCCCCGACATCCGCCCGGGCACGCGCGTCCCGGGGCCGAGCCGCATGGGAAGTTCGGGGTGCGGGGGAACAACTTGGCGCAGGGGAGACAAGGCGTCCGGTCCCGGATAGTGGCCCCGGCGCACGGCTGCCGCATTGGATTCCTGGTTCGAAGGAATGGGGTCCAAGTCCGAACTTCACCTGACCATCTGCGGCCTTGAGGAATTGTCCGGGGTACTGAATCCTTGTGACCGATTGGATGAATTCAGTAGAATCAACTTTTTACAATGACGATGCTTCCAGGGTGTGTGGTCGGATCCCGAACCCAGAAGAATCGTTTCCCCGAGGTGTGAATTGTCCAATCCCATTCTTCGAGCATCCTTTCTGCTGCTGGTTTTCGCCCCCATGCCCCCGCTGTCTGGTCAGGTGGCAGGGTCGAAGCAAGTCGAATCCACCGCAGTGCATAGCTATTCCCACGTCCCGGCTGTTTTTGAAGAGGTCAAGCACCTCTGGAGCTTCCAGAAGGACGGGACGGGTCGCAGAGAATTCCACGCCCGTGTGCTTGTCCAGCATGAAGCCGCCATCACTGGCCTCGGCCAGCTTTCCTGGGCCTACGCCTCGGCCAACGAATCTCTGGATTTGCTTTACCTCCGAGTCATTCGCCCCGACGGTTCCATCACCCAGCTCGCACCAGACGCTGTGCAAGACCTTCCAGCCGCCGTGAACCAAGGGGCGCCGGCTTTCACGGATTTTCGGGAAAGGCATGTCACGGTTCCCGCGCTATGTCTGGGTGCAAGATTGGAATTCGGGTATGCCGTATCCCTGAACAAACCCCATGTCCCAGAACATTTCTGGGGACAACATCGTTTCGAAAAGCGGGGGGCCTGCCTTTCGGAAATCTTGGAGATCCGGTACCCGACCAGTGCTTCGGTCCGCTTCAAATCGAAGGCGGGTCTGACACCGAAAACGACCACGCAAGGAAGTACAACCTTGCAGCGGTGGGAACACAGACACATAGAACCCCCTTCGGATCCTGCCGCGGGTGAGGAAGCCATGGCGAAGCTCAAGAAACGCATCGAGGAATGGACCGAGGACGCCAAGGTTCCGGACGTCCAGTTCACGACCTTCAAAGACTGGAATGAAGTCGGGGATTGGTATGCAGCACTGGAACGGCCACGCAGGGATGGGAGCGTGATGTTCTCGACGCCCACGATCCAGTTGCTGAAGGACAAGGTTGAGAAAATGGATCAGGTGAAGTCCTTCTACGCCTTCTTGGCCCGGGATTTCCGGTACGTGAGTCTCTCCTTCGGTCAAGGCCGTTTTCAACCCCATCCGGCAGGGGAGGTCCTAACAAATCGATACGGAGACTGCAAGGACAAGAGCCTGTTGCTCGCCACCTTCCTCGAAGGAATCGGCGTCAAGGCCGACCTCGTCCTATGCAGCAGTTTTCAAAAGGTGGATCCCGAGATTCCTTCCCCGGCGCAATTCGACCACCTGATGCTGCGGGCCAGCCTCTCCGATGAGGTTCTCTGGCTGGATCCCACCATCCCCCTCATGCCCTTCCAGGCCCTCGCCCCCAGCCTTCGAGGCTCGCGAGCGCTGGTGGTCAGGCCTGGCGGCAAATCAGCCATCGAGACCATCCCCCAGGAACCACCCTTCGAAACCAGGCAACTGATCGACATCAAGGGCAGCTTGACGGAAGACGGGACGCTTTCAGGTGTCGCCTCCGTGCAGCTGCGCACGGACGAAGAGGTGAGGATCCGGAATATCTTCAGGAACGCCCCCCCCGAAACCCGCAATCGAATGATCGGGAGCAGCCTTGAGATCCCGGGTGAGATCCTGGATGTCAAGGCGATGGAGGTGGATGACCTCACCATTCCCCTCGAATTGAAGATCACCTTCAAAGCCAAGAAATACTGGGAATCGGGCAAATCACCGAGCTCAGAATTGGAACCCCCTCTACCCAAGTTGGATTTCCACCGCTACTGCAAAGATGAAGGCCGGGACGAAAAGGAATATCCTGGGGGCCCTCTTCTCCAAGTCCAGGATTTGACGATCACCCTTCCCAAGGGCTGCAAAGTTACCCCGCCCTTGCCCGTTCAGGTGCAACGAGACTATGGGAGCTACGGCTCCAGTTCAGCCTTCGACAAGGGCGTCCTGCGCCTCCACCGGGAGTTGAAATTCCAAGGGGGCCAGCTAAAGACTGGCCAATCCGACAATTGGGACGCCTTCCACCGTGCGGTGAAGGGGGACTTGGCGCAGAAGGTTCGAATGGAGTGGGACGCCGCCCAGGCTGGGCCATCGGCGGGGGCCGTCGCCTCAGGAAAAGATGCCGAAACCTTGGCCAATGAGGCAGGCGAGGCCATCGTAAAAAGCAACTACCCCTTGGCGCTCACCCTACTGAGGGCGGCGGTGGAGAAGGACCCCAAGCATCGCCATGCTTGGAACAATCTCGGCCGGGCACACGCTGGGTTGGGGCAGTACAAGGAAGCCGAGATCGCATACAAGCGAGCGATCTCCCTGAACCCGTTCAATGAATTTGCATACAACAATCTTGGCATCACATTGGTTGCCCTTGGCCGGTTGGAAGAGGCGGACAGCGCATTCCGCAAGCAGATCGAAGTCAATCCCTTGGATGAGTACGCTCACTTCAACCTCGGGAAACTCCTGCTCCGTACCAAGAAGGACAACGCGGCATTGGAGGCCCTCGAACGGGCCAACCAGATCACCCCCAACGACAGCCAACGGGTCCTCGCCCTTGGGGAGGCGCTCCTTCGCAATGGGCAGCAGGAAAAGGCCAAGGGCCTGTTCGAAGGATTAGCAGAGAAGAGCAATGGCCCCTCCAACTGGAACAACATCGCCTACACCCTTTGTGAGCATGGGGGTGACCTGGACTACGCCCAGAAACTTGCTGAAAGCGCGTTGCAATCCAATTCCGCGCGGATGAAGACGGGCCGCTTGGCCAGCAATCCAATGGCGCAAGCCTTCGCCACCCAGAGAATGGCCGCCACCCTGGACACCCTTGGTTGGATCCACCACCGCCAAGGGGATCAGGAGAAAGCCCTGCGGTACGTGGAGGCAGCTTATTTCCTGTCCCCATCTCCCGAAGTCGCCTTGCATCTCGGAACCCTGTTCGAATTGCGGAAAGAACGCACGAAAGCCATCGCGGCCTATGCCGGTGCCCTGCTGCCTTCCGCCTTACCCCCGGATCCTGACCAGGAAGACCCAAGGGAGGAGATCCGAAAACGAGTGCTTTCACTTTCGGGCAGCTCTTCCGCAGCTGATGCCGCCATCCAGCAATCCACCAAGCTTGATGTCCAGAGAAGGACGATCCTTCTGCACATAAAGCAAGGAAAAACAGTCTTTGGCCAGGCCTTCATCGCACTGGGGCCCGGGAACCGCGTGTTGGAAGTGCACCTCAACGACGATCTCGGTGAAAAGCTTCCAGGCCTGGTTGGAGCCATCGAAAGGGCCCCTTTTCCCCCTCTTCTTTCCGAAGGGCTTCCGGTGGATCGCGTGGTCATCAGTGCGCTGGTTTCAGGCACAGAAAAATCAGGGCAGGTCATCCTGACCCTGATGAATGCCCCCGCCTCCATCGCGCCCGGCACACTTTCAATGCCGGCCCCCGCAAGCAACCCCACGAAAAAAACAGTCCCGAAGAAATGATTCGACAGGGATTGCTGCGCTTCGCCAATGTGGTTGCGCTTGCGCTATGTGATCCCTTTTCACCTCAGCTTGGCCCCTGAAGTGGGTTGGATGCCCCTGGGAGGGGGGTGCCTAGGCCAGGGGGAATTCAATTCCAGCCTGGGTCCGGTATCAGAACACCACCCGGAGAATTGCCCCAGCGACGGTGATCACCAGGCCACCGGTCGGTCCCGAGGCGACGGCCCAAGGGAAGGCCAGGGAAGCCGGTAGAATTCCGGGCTTGGTTTTTCCATGCCGGAGAATCCCCACGGGTGTGCTCACGGCCCCCGATGGAGCGAGTTTCCGGATGGCGTGGTTGTAGGAATCGCAAACCCAGATGTTGCCATCTGGGTCCACGGCAATGCCCTCCGGATGATTGAATCGGGCGGATCCGCCGCCCCCATCCGCGGCCCCGGGGGAGTCCGCAAGCCCGGCCACCGTGCTGACCTGTCGGGCTGGGGTCATCTTGCGAACGGTGTGGGCCAGGACGTCCGTCACGTAGAGATTGCCGGAAGCGTCGCATGCAAGGTATTCCGGGGAGTGGAATCGCGCGTTGGGTCCGAAACCATCGCTGGACCCCCCGTAGCCGGGAGTGCCTGCCACGGTGCTCACTTCCCCGGTGGACGTGATTTTCCTGATCGTCAGATTCCCTGAATCCGCGACGTAGAGGTTGCCGAAGCTGTCCATGGCCAGGCCGACGGGCGCGCTGAACCTGGCCGCCGTGCCCACCGCATCCGTGCTGCCCGCCAGGCCAGCCGATCCCGCAACTGTACTGACCTCCCCGGCTGGTGTGATTTTCCGGATGGTGTGGGTCCAGATCTCGCTCACATAGAGGTTGCCGGCCACGTCCATCGCGATTCCAAAGGGACCATTGAAGCGGGCAAGATTCCCCGGGCCGTCCGTGGACCCCGGCACTCCGGGGGCCCCGGCGAGGGTGCTCGTCGTGCCATCCGGGGTGATCTTCCGGACCACATGGAAGTTCCCGTCCGCGACGAACACGTTTCCCGAGGGATCCATCACGGCGGCATTCTGGTACCCAAACCGGGCGGAAGCCCCCTGGCCATCCACGCAACCCGTGGGGGCCGTCCCTTCCCCGGCCAAGGTGCTGACGAAACCGGAGGGGGTCACCTTGCGGATCGTGCTGCTTCCTGAGTCCGCCACGAGCAGGTCCCCGCCGCTGGCTCGCCGGAGTCCTGTGGGCGCGTTGAAGCGCGCCGTGGGTCCAGGACCATCCGCCACGCCCCGTTCCCCTGCTCCTCCAGCCCAGGTGCTCACCTCCCCGGTGGAACTGACCCTCCTCAGGACCTGGTTGCCGGTGTCGGCCACGGTGAGGACCCCTGCCCCATCCACGGCAATGCCCCGGGGGGAGAAGAACCGGGCAGCCGTTCCGGCCCCATCGGCGAATCCCTTGAGGCCGGCGGAGCCTGCCAGGGTCCGGACCTCTCCCGTAGGGGCGACGGTCCTGATGGTGTGGTTGCCGGAGTCGGCCACGTACACCACGCCTCCGGCGTCCACGCAGACAGCGTTGGGACTCCGGAAGCGCGCCGCCCCTCCCATCCCATCGGCGCTCCCAGGTGTTCCGGCCAAGCCGGCCAAGGTCCCCACGCTGCCAGAAGGAGTCAGGGTCCGGATGGTGTGGTTCGAAGTATCCGCAATGACCAGGGTCCCGTCCGGGGCCAGCGCGATGCCCCTGGGAAAGGCGAATCGGGCGGTGGCGGCGGGCCCATCCTGGGCGCCGAATCCACTGCCGGCCAGTGTGGTGACCACCCCGGCGCCCGTCACCCGTCGGAGCCTGTGGTTGACCGTGTCCACCACCACCAGGTTACCGCTGCCATCCTCCACCAGGTCCGAGGGGAGGCTGAAGCGGGCGGCGCTCCCGGTCCCGTCCGTGGATCCGTCCATGCCCGCGAATCCGGCGATGGTGGAAACCACGCCCGCGGAGGTGACCTTCCGGAGGGTGTTGTTGTTGGTGTCGGCGACGAAGGCGTTTCCGGTCGCATCCCACGCCACCCCCCGGGGGGTGGCGAAGGCCGCACCGGGCCCGGAACCATCCAGGCTGCCCTCACCCAAGGGAACGCCCGCCAGCACGGCGATACTCCCCGGGTTGGACACGCGAAGCTGAAACGCCAGGGTGTGGGACAGGATCCCGTCTTGGCCGGTCAGGACGAGATCATGGACACCTGGCGTGGCGGCCAACGGGACGTTGACCAGGAGGGCCCCGTTGTTCTTTCCGGCCTCGATCGAACCTGTCCCTATGATGCCCTGGGGGTTGTTCGCGATCCCGAGTGTGATGGTCCGGTTGTGGCCTCCAACCCGGGTGGCCGTCACCCCCAGGCTGGCGCTTTGCCCACATGGGATGGGCGGAATGCTCCCCAGGGCCAGGGAGAAGTCCTTCCCCGCGGCGACCGCCAGGTTGAAGGTTGCGGAGCGCGTGACCCAGCCATCGTTCCCTCGGGCCTCCAGAGGGAAGGTCCCAGCCGGGGTCAGGTCCGGGATCGTGAGGAACAGGGTTCCGGAAACACCTCCTTGGGGGATGGTGGCGGAACCTGTGATGCCCTGGGGATTGGGCGCGAGGGTGACGGTGATCTGGGCGTCGTGGCCTTCCGTCCGGACGGACCAAACCATTCCAACGAAGGTGTCTCCGGGAGAGACACTGGAGGGAGGCGAGACCGAAATCCTGAAATCGGGGCCTGCAAGGACGTTCAGATCCAAGGATGCCTGCCGAACCAAGGACCCGTCCGACCCAAGCAAGGTCAGGGAACAAGCCCCGGGGGGGACGCCTCGAGGGACCTGAAGGGTCAGGGATCCATTCCCCGAACCACCCGGAATGGTGCCGCTGCCGAGGATGCCCTGGGGGTTGTCCGCCAGGGATAGGGTGATGGGGGCTGTGTGGCCTCCTGTTCGGGAAGCGAGCACCCCGCAGTTCCCAAGGCTCCCTGCGGCGATAGGGGACGGCGGTTGTGGAATGCCGAGAGCAAAATCCTTGGTGGGAAGAATGGTCACTTGGAACGCTGCAGACCGTGTCCGTATCCCGTCGTTCCCGCGAAGGACAAGGCTGACGGATCCGGTCGGGGCTCCGAGGGGCACGGAGAGCAGGAGACTTCCTTCCGAGGCCCCGGAAGGAACGGTGCCATTCCCCGTGATGCCAGCAGGGTTGGAATCAAGCACCAGCGTGATCGCACTGGTGTGACCTCCAGTGCGGACAGCCCCCACCTGCAGCGAATTGGCCGAAGGGTTGCCCAGGGGGCCCGGGGTCCCCACGGTGAGTCCGAAATCCGGGGCGAGCACCACGGTGATTTCCAAGGTCGCTTCCCTGGACCGGGTCCCATCGCTCGCCGCGCAGGTGAGGCGGTAGGTCCCAGGCACCGTTCCGCTTGGAACTTCAACCGGAAGGTCCCCGGTGCTGGAATTCTCCGGTATGGTCACGACCCCGCGGATCCCTTGGGGGTTGGTGGAAACCTGGACGGTGACCACCGCGGCCTGTCCCCCCTTACGCGTGAGGGTCACGCGGGTTGAACAAAGGTCCCCCACCACGGCCTGGGGAATGGGGACCAGCGTGAAGGAAAAATCCGGAGCGTCGGTGATCGTCAAGGCGAAGGTGGAAGATTTCGACAGCACCCCGTCCGTCCCCACCACGGTGAGCGGAACAGGCCCAGGCTGCACACCTGCGGGCACGGTGAGGGCCAAAGTTCCCGAGGGGGCCCCTGGAGCAACGGTCCCTGATCCTGTGATTCCCTGGCCGTTGGCCATGAGGCGGAGGGTGATCTCGAGGGCGTGTCCTCCACTCCTCGTCACGAGCACGTTGGTTGTTCCGGATCCCCCCGCCGGGACTGCGGGGGAAACCGAGACAGAGAGGGAGAAGTCCACCTGAGGCGGCACCTCCCCCCTGGGGCTTCCTCCCCCGCTTCCGCACGCCACGGAGAGGGCGAGCGAAAGGCTTACCATGATTCGGCGCAGGAGCATTTTCTCCCCCAGGGTGTGGCACTTCGGGAATTATTGCCCAAGCGGTCCTGTTTTAAGAGCTATTTTGTAGGTGTATTTTGTGCTTCGATTCAAAGTCCGCCCGAGCACCCAGGCAACGCCTCCAGTTGGGTCGACGCCGTGTTCAGCAGGGATTCCAGCACCGGCGTCTACCCCTGTCGCGGGAGCAGGTCCCTCCGGTCGCGGGGCAAGCACCTTGGTCAGGCGAACCGGCGTGGCGGTGAGGATGCCTCTCCTTCTGTGCACTCCCATCCCAGGGGCGGCAGTCCTGCCCATGGTCGGAGGACAGGACCGGGCGGCCCATCAGAAGGGGTGTGCCCCACCGTGTCTCTGCCCAATTCCATAGCCGTCCCCCAAGCTCTGAGATCCCCCCGCCTCCGGCGCCCGGTCGGGCTCCATGGCCAGGTCCGCCTTCCTACCCCCGGAAGCGCGGATACGACCCCAGCACCCGCAGCATGACGGCGTACTCTCCCAGGTGCGACAGGGCCCGGCGGGGCGCCTCGTCTTGGGCGGCCCCCAGGAAATCCACGTAGAAGAGGTATTCCCATGGGCTGCCCTGCAGGGGCCGGGATTCGATCTTGGTGAGGTCGATGTCCCGGAGGGCGAAGACGCTCATGGCCTTGAAGAGGGCCCCGGGGAGGTTCTTGAGGGTGAAGACGATGGAGGTCTTGGCCTCGCCGGAGGGCTCCACGGGCTCCCGCTGGATGGCCAGGAAGCGCGTGAAGTTCTCGGGATTGTCCTCGATGTCCTCGTCGAGAACCTCCAGGCCGTAGAGGGACGCCGCGCGGCGGGAGGCGATGGCGGCGGCGTCCCGGGCACCGGACTCCTTGAGGAGCTTCACGCTCCCGGCGGTGTCGTAGGCGGGTTCGGGCCGGATGCCGTGGCGGCGCAGGTAGTCCGCGCACTGGCCCAGGGCCTGGGGGTGGCTGAGGGCCCGCCGGACGCCGCCCTTCGGGACGCCCGGCAGGGCGATGAGGCAGTGCTGGACCCGCAACAGGTGCTCCCCCACGATGTGCAGGCGGTTCCGCAGCAGCAGGTCGTAGTTCTGGTGGATGCTGCCCGCCAGGGAATTCTCGATGGGGATCAGGCCGGCGCCGCAGGCCCCGGCGTTCACCGCCTCGAAGACCGCCTCGAAGGATTCGCAGGGCAGGGTCTCCCCTTCCCCGAAGTGGCCGAGAACCGCCTGCTCGGAGTACGCGCCGGGCTCGCCTTGGAACGCCACCTTCATGCGCGCCTCCCCTTCTGCCGTCCGGCCCAGGCCAGGATCCGCCGGAATCCCGCCTCCACCTCCTCGTCGGAGGCCGCGATGCTCATGCGGACGAATCCCTCACCCTGCGCTCCGAAGGCGGACCCGGGCACCAGGCCGACGCCCTCCTCCTCCAGGATCCCTTCGCAAATCTCCACGGAACCGAGCCCCAGGTGCCGGAAGTCCAGGAAGAAGTAGAAGGCTCCCCGGGGAGCCGCCACGCCCACCTGTCCGCCGGCCTCGGCGGCGATCCGCAGGACCCGCTCCCGGCGCCGCCCGTAGGCCGACCGCATGCGGGCGGTCTCCTCCTGCACGGCGGGGTCCGACAGGGCGAAGGCCGCGGCCTTCTGGACGAAGGGCGCCACGCAGGTGATGGAATTCTGGCTGGCCTTGAGGGCCCGGCCGATCACCTCGGCGGGGGCCGCCAGGAAGCCCACCCGCCAGCCGGTCATGGCGTAGGTCTTGGAGAGGCTGTTCACCAGGAGCGTGCGGGCCTTCGCGCCGGGGGGGCGGCGGCGCTCCCGGGCCGTTCCCCGTAGTAGAGGCTGCCGTAGACCTCGTCGCTGACGATCCAGAGGCCCCGGGCCTCCGCCAGGCCCTGCAGGGCCTCGAGGTAGGCCGGGTCCGGGTAGGCGCCGGTGGGGTTGGAGGGGTAGTTCAGCACGAGGGCCCGGGTCCGGGGCGTGACGGCCTGCGCCCAGGCGTCCAGGGCCGGCAGGAAGCCGGTCTCCGCGGGGGCGGGAACCCGCGCCACCGTGCCCCGAAGCATCACCGCCATGTTGGCGTGGGTGGCCCAGCTGGGATCGGGGACCAGCACCTCGTCCCCGGGATTCAGGATGGCCTGGAGGGCCGTGTGGTAGGCGTGGATGCCGCCGTGGGTCACCAGGATCTCGGTGGCGGGGTCGTAACCCACGCCCTCGTCCCGCAGAAGTTTGGCGGCGATGGCCTGCCGCAGGTCCAGGGTCCCCTGGGAGGGCCCGTAGTGGGTCAGCCCGGCTTCCAGGGCCCGCAGGGCCGTTTCCCGGACGGAGGCGGGCGTCGCGAAATCGGGGTCCCCCACCTGGAGGCCGATGATGGGCCGGCCCGCCGCCTTGAGGGCCAGGATCCGGTCGGCCATGGCCACGGTGGCGGAGGGGCGAAGCAGGTCGAACTGCTGGTTGAGGAGGCGCTCCATCCCAAGATTCTGCCTCCTCCCCGCCCAAGCTGGGCCCGAATCGGGCAAACCCCGATCGGTGTTTCAATGAAGCACCGGCCGGCCCCATGAGAATCCCCGCCCTCCTTCTGCTCCTCTCCGTCCTGTCGGCCTGCGGGGGAGGCGGCGGCGGGGGTGGATCCCCCGCTCCCCCCCGTCCTCTCGCCGTGGCCCCGGCGAAGGTGATCCTCAATCCTGGCGAGGTCCAGGGCTTCCGGGCCCTGGATTCCCTGGGAAGGGAGGTCCCGGCGGCCTGGGCCCTGGAAGGCGGGTCCACGGGGCTCAGCCCCGACGGGTTCTTCACCGCGCCCCCAACCCCGGGCGACCACCGGATCCGCGCCACCGGAGGGGACGGAGGCACCGGGACGGCGGCCGTCACCGTCACCACCGCGCCCCTTCCGACCCCCAGCCGCCTGGGCATCTGGCTGTGGCGCCTGGAGCGGATTGCCGCGGCCTCCAGCCATGCCCAGTTGGCTTCCCTGCTCCGGGCCCGGGGCATCCGCCGGATCTTCCTGAAGGTGGCGGATGGGTCCCGGCAGAATTCGATCCAGGTCGGCCTGCCCTGGGACGATCCGGCCATCGCCCCGGCCTACCACGCCCAGGGGCTGGAAGTGTGGGCCTGGAGCTACAACTACCCCGGCGCCTCCGCCTACCACCGGGACCAGGCGGGGGCCCTCCTCAACGCCGCCCGCAACGGCTTCGACGGCTTCGTCGTCGACATGGAGAGCGAATTCGAGGGCGCCCTGCCCAGCCAGATCACGGATTTCTACGCCGCCTTCTCGGAGTCCCGGGACGAGGCCCTCCGGCAGGGGTGGATCCCCTCCCGCGGCGCCTTCCCGCTCTTCTGCACCACCTTCGGCAACGTGGGCTCGGACCTCCCTTCGGGCCAGCGCCATCCCCTGGGGGGCCACTTCACCCAGGCCCAGCTTCAGGCGGCCGACGCCCTGGTGGACGGCTGGATGCCCCAGACCTACCTGGAGGCCTGGAACAAGGTGAAGGAACCGGCCCGCTTCCTGGCCGAGGGCAACCGCGTCTACCGCGCCTGCGGGCTCGTGAAACCCCTCTGGCACATCACCCAGACCGAGGAGGGGGAGGCCGGCCCCGGGGACATCGACGCATTCTTCGCCGAGGCCTTCAAGGCCCTTGGCCCCGACGCCCACCACACGTCGGTGTGGTCCATCCCCAACGCGGGCCAGACCAACGGCCAGGGCCAGCGCGTGGACGCCCGGATCTGGGACACCCAGGGCCGGGTGGACTGGCGCGTGTTCACGCCCCGGTGAGGGGACTCGCCCATCCCGGCGTACACCCGGGCGGGATCGCTCTCGGCCGCCGCCAGGGCCCCGCGGAGCCCATCCTGAGGCCCATCGGGGAGAGGTTGTTCCAACGGCGGCCGCCGTCCGTGCTCTTCCACACCCCGCCCCCGGTGGCCCCGAAATAGAAGGTGACCGGATGGCGGCGCACGCCCGTCACCGCGGTCACGCGGTCCCCCCGGAAGGGTCCGATGCAGCGGAAACTCAGGCCTCCGAAGGGCTCCGGCGCCCCCTCGGCGCCGACCAGGAGGGTCCCCGCCAGAAGAAACCCCAAGGTGCAGTGGATTCCGGGAAACATGGACCCCCCAGGAGGAAGGCCTCATTTTACGGGACTTATCTGTTCACCCCTCGCGATTTTCCACCTTCGCTCAACCGGGTCCGGGCTCCCGCCGTAGATCCCTCAAACACCTTGGCCGAGGACTGCCCACAGGGTCCGAGACCACTTTGAAGGGAGACTCCATGAACCGTCGGATGACGAGTTGCCTGATGGCCGGCCTGATGGCCGTGGGGGTGGTGGCCTCGCCCCCGTCCCCGAAGGCCCCGCCCCCCCTCCGGGATTTCTTCCGGAATCCGGAGAAGACGGGCTTCGCCATCTCCCCGGACGGCAAATACCTGTCCTGGCTGGCCCCCTACGAGAAGCGCCTGAACGTGTTCGTGCGCCCCCTGGCCGGGGGACCCGAGCAGCGGGTGACCTCCGAGACCGCCCGGGACCTGGCGGGCTACTTCTGGAAGGGCGACCGCATCCTCTACGTCAAGGATTTCGGTGGCGACGAGAACTTCCACGTCGTGAGCGTGGACCTGGCCGGAAAGGACCTGAAGGACCTCACCCCGGGAGAGAAGCTCCGGGCCCAGATCGAGGATGAACTCGAGGACGATCCCGGCTACGTCCTGATCTCGCACAACCGCCGCGACCCCAAGGTCTTCGACGTGTTTCGGGTGGACGTGAAGTCGGGCAAGGAGGTCCAGGTCGCCCAGAACCCGGGCAACATCACGGGCTGGCTGACCGACCACGATGGCCGCCTCCGGGTCGCAACCACCAATGACGGCGTGAACACCAGCCTCCTGTACCGGGCCTCCGAGAAGGACGAATTCAAGCCCATCCTGACCACCAACTTCAAGGAGACGGTGAACCCGCTCTTCTTCACCTTCGACAATCGGCGGCTCTACGTGGCCTCCAATCGGGGGAGGGACAAGCAGGCCATCTTCGAGTTCGACCCGGCGACGGCCAAAGAGGGCAAGCTGATCTTCGAGCATTCCGAAGTGGACGCCGGCGGCCTGGTCTTCTCCCGCAAGCGGAAGACGCTCCTCGCGGCCCCCTTCACCACCTGGAAGACGGATCGCCACTTCCTGGACGCCGAGGCCAAGGCCATGTTCGAGAAGGTCCAGGCCCAGCTTCCCGGGTACGAAGTGGGTTTCGCGGGCAATGACAAGGCCGAAGAGAAGTTCATCGTGGCCGCCTTCAGCGACCGGACCCGGGGGAAGCGCTACCTCTACGAGAAGGCCTCCGGGAAGCTGACGCTCCTGGCGGAGGTCTCTCCCTGGCTGAAGGAGGAGGAACTCAGCGAAATGAAGCCCGTGAGCTACACCTCCCGGGATGGCCTCACGATCCACGGCTACCTCACGCTGCCCAAGGGCAAGGAAGCCAAGAACCTGCCCGTGGTGATCAATCCCCACGGCGGCCCCTGGGCGAGGGACGTGTGGCGCTTCAATCCTGAGGTGCAGTTCCTGGCGAGCCGCGGCTACGCCGTATTCCAGATGAATTTCCGGGGCTCCACGGGCTACGGCCGCAAGTTCTGGGAGGCCAGCTTCAAGCAGTGGGGCGGCACCATGCAGGACGATGTGACGGATGGGGTGAAGTGGCTGGTGTCCAAGGGCATCGCCGACCCCAAGCGGGTGGCCATCTACGGCGGCAGCTACGGCGGCTACACCACCCTGGCGGGCATCACGCTGACCCCCGACCTCTATGCGGCGGCGGTGGACTACGTGGGCGTGTCCAACCTCTTCACCTTCATGAAGACCATCCCTCCCTACTGGAAGCCCTTCCTCGCGATGATGTACGAGATGGTGGGCGATCCGGAGAAGGACAAGGCCCGGATGGAGGCCACCAGCCCCGTCTTCCTGGCCGACCGGATCAAGACGCCCCTGTTCATCGCCCAGGGGGCGAAGGATCCCCGCGTGAACAAGGACGAGAGCGACCAGATGGTGGCCGCCCTCAAGAAGCGCGGAGTCGAGGTGGAATACATGGTCAAGGACAACGAGGGCCACGGCTTCCGCAACGAGGAGAACCGATTCGCCTTCTACGAGGCCATGGAGCGGTTCCTGGCCAAGCACCTGAAGCCCTGAACGGCCCACCGGCCCGCAGGCCCCCGGGGGCGACCCCGGGGGCCCTTTTCCTTGGGGGCAAGCGGGCAGCTCCATCCCAGGGTCTGCGGAAGGTGGGCGGGCATTCCAGGTCCAGGATTCCAAATCGGGATCCGATTCCGCAAACGGGACCGGCAGGCCGGGATCCCCCGAAGTCGGGGTGTGGGTAACAACTGCCCGTTCTTCAATTAGGCCATCCGCCCAAGCTGGTACGAACAGTGATTGGCTCCCGGGACCCCCCTGGAGTCGTCATGCCAGCGCCCCCCCATCGGTCAGTCCTCGAAGGAGGCTCTGGTGAGTTTCGGTGGCTAGCCCCGCAGCCCCCACTGCTTCATCCGCTGGTACAGGGTGGTCCTGCCGATCCCGAGGATGGAGGCCGCCTTGGTGATGTCGCCCCGGGTCTGTTCCAGGACTCGCACGACGTGCTGACGTTCGACGGCCTGGAGGGTGAGGTCGTCCTCCGGGGGCCTCGGGAGGGCGGGCGCCTGGCCCGAGGTGAACTCTTCCGGTCCGATTTCGGGCCCCGCGGCCATCATGACCGCGCGCTCGAGGGCATTCCGGAGTTCCCGGATGTTGCCGGGCCAGGCCTGCTGCTGCAGGTGCCTGATCGCCGCTCCGGTGAGCTTGAGTTCGACCCGGCCCTGTTCGGCCGCGACCTGGGGGAAAAGGCTCCGCAACAGGACGGGAATGTCCTCCGGCCGCTCCCGCAGGGACGGGACCTGCAGGACCACGGCGGAAAGACGGAAGTACAAGTCAGACCGGAATCCGCCGTTCTGGACGACGCGCTCGAAATCGGCGTGGGCCGCGGCCAGCAGGCGCATGTCCGAAACGCGCTCCTGGGTCGAGCCGAGGCGCCGAAAACGTCGGTCCTCCACGACCTTCAGCAGGGCGGACTGGATCCGGGGGTCCATGCTGCTGATCTCGTCGAGAAACACCGTGCCTCCGTGGGCCAGCTCCAGGAGCCCCGGCTTGGACTGGACCGCCCCCGTGAAGGCGCCCTTCTCGTAGCCGAACAGCTCCGCCTCCATGAATTCACGGGTGAGGGCCGCGCAGTTCAGGTCCACGAAGGCCTCTTCACGCCGAGGTCCGTTCTCGTGCAGCCAGCGGGCCAGGACGCCCTTCCCGGTGCCGGTCTCCCCCAGGAGCAGGACGGGCGAGGCGGCGAGGGCGGCCCGCTCTGCCTGTTTCCTCAGGTCCAGGATGGGCCGGCTGGATCCCACGAAGGGATCATGCACCGTCCGGGTCCAGGCCTGGCAGCGCAGCACCTTCCGCTGCCGGGCCCCGGCGAGGGTCCGATCGATCAGCAGCCGGAGGCTTTTCAGGTCGAGGGGCTTGGTCAGGAACTGGTCCGCCCCCTCCTGGAGGGATTGCACCGCCAGTTCGACGGTGCCAAAGGCCGTGAGGACGATGACCGGAAGCTCTGCCTGCCACCTCCTCAGCTGGGTCATGAGGTCCAAGGCGTTTCCGTCGGGAAGGTCGAAATCCAGCAGCGCCAGGTCCGGGTTCGAGACCCTTGCGAGGGCCAGGGCCTCGGCGAGGGTGCCCGCAGAGTCCACCTGGAACCCGGCACCTGCGAGGAAACGCCCGAGGGCGAAGCGCAATCCAGGTTCATCTTCTGCCAGAAGAATCCGGATGGGTCGGGCGGGGTCCACGCCCGGAGGTCGGTCCTGGTTGCGAAGTTCAACGCTCATCCCATGCAGTCTAATCCGTCTTAACCCCACCCCGATGTCCGCCGGGACCCCCTGAGGGCCCGCCTTCTTCCCCGAGGCTGAAGCCCGGATCGGAGTTCGGACATCCCTTTTCCGGAGAACCACCATGCACCGAATCCTCCTTTCAGCCCTCGTGCTCGGAAGCCCCTTGATCGCCCGGGAGCCCGGTCCCCTCCGGCAGCCCGCCGTCCATTCGTCCCCCATCTCCGTGGCCGCTGCCCCGGTGGCGGGCGCCCGGGTGAGCCGCGCCGATGCGGAACGGATGATCCAGAACCGGGAGAACCGGCTCACTCCCAGCGCACAGCAGCGCAATTTCGTGAAGGACCCCGCCGGCGTCCACGGCTGGGCCTTCAGCCGCAGGGCTCTGCTGGAGATGCTCGGGGCCATGAAGGACCAGTCCGACGACGCACTCGTCTACGTGGTTCTCGGGGATGCGGAGAACACCGACGCCGCGGGCATCCCCATCCCGGGGACCTGGCACGAGACCCTTATTCTGTGTGAGGTTCGCCCCTTCACCATGCCGATGGGGATCTTCCTGGCAGAAGGGGATCCCTACTTCCTTCAGCATCCCGTACTCTGGCCCTGATGCCCCTGAGCCACCTGCTGATGCTGATCCCGCCGCTCGCTGCGAATGCCCTGGGCCTGGCCGTAGGGTTCCACCGCCGCGGGCGGCTGGATCCGCCTCTCCGCTGGCTGGTCGCCTATCTGTTTCTATGTCTGCTGACCACCCTGGGGATGGTGGCCCTGGCCGCGGTCCGGGGCAACAACTGGGCCCTGGTCCACCTGTTCGCCCCCGTGCAGCTCCTGGGATTCGCCTGGATGTTTTCAGGGTGGGTGCCAGGCTGGATGGGCAGGACCTTCCGATGGACGGCGGTGAGCTTCGCCCTGGCCTGGCTGTGGTTCCTTCCCCAGGAGGACCTCACCCGGTTCAGCGGGATCAGCTTCCACGTTCAGACCCTCCTGATGCTCGGGGGGAGCCTCGGGGCGCTGTTCCATTTTTCGCTCCAGGCGGACCGCCCGCTGTTGGACCACCCCGGCGCCTGGGTCGCCAGCGGCCTGCTGGGAGACATGTCCATCACGCTGGTGTCCTACGCGAGCCGGGCTTGGCTCCTGGCCCACGCCCCAGACTGGGCCTTCAATCTGAATCTGTTCCGGGCCATGGTGGTGACCCTGGCCTACCTGTGCTTCCTGCGCGCCCTCTTGTTGGAGCCTTTGCTACCCTTGCCCTCTGACGGGAGGTGAGGGGGTGGCCATCCTGTGGGCCCAGGCGGCGTCCTCGGCGGATGCGGGTCTCCTCCCGATCCTCGTGGCCGTGGCTGGCCTCTTCCTCCTGGCCCTGGGGTTCATCTCCCTCCTTCTGGTGAGCCAGCGTCGGATCATGCGGGCGGCCCGGGCCCGGGAGCAGGCCCAGAGGAACCTTCTGGAGGCCGCCGCCGTGGGGCGCCTGCTGCTCTGGACGGCGGACCCGGTCAGCGGGACCTTCACCACGGGCGGGTCGGCGGAAACGCTCTTCGGATGCAGCCCCGGCACCTTGGAGGACTTGCTGGGCCTGGTCCTCCCAGAGGACGTCCCCCGGGCCCGGGCTCTGCTGCAAAAGGCCCGGCCAGAGGATTCAGCGATCCTGGGGGTCCGCATGCGCCACCGGGACGGACCGGTGCTGGAAACCCGGTGGCAAGTGCGGCGCCGGGAAGGCCGCCTGGAGGGCGTTCTGCGGGACAACACCCGTGAGTCCCAGCTGCAGGCTCAGCTGATCCAGAGCCAGAAGCTGGAGGCGGTGGGCACCCTGGTGAGCGGGGTCTCCCACGAATTCGGCAACCTGCTCGCCAGCATCGAAGCCTGCGTCGATCTTCTGGCCACCAGCCCCGCCCTGAGGGGAGGGGAGGCCGAGGCCGCCCATCACATCCAGGACGCGGCCCTGCGGGGGAGGGAACTCATTCGCCGCCTGATGGTCTTCACGCGGCGGGGACTCGGCGAGATCCGCCTGGAACCCCCGGGCCCCATGCTTCTCGAACTGCAACGCCTCCTCGCGCCCCTGCTGGGCCGGCGCGTCCACCTGGAGGTCGAGGCGGAGGAGGGGCTGCCCCCCCATCCCATGAATCGCACTCAAATCCTTCAGGGCCTGTTGAACCTGTGCCTCAACGCCAAGGACGCCATGCCCCAGGGAGGTTCAGTCTGGCTGCGGGCCCGGCGGGGGCATGAACCCCCTGGCAGCCTGGTCCTGGAAGTGGCCGACCAGGGCCCCGGGGTGCCTCCGGAGCTGCGGCAGAGGATATTTGAACCTTTCTTCACCACCAAGGAGCCCGGCAAGGGCACCGGCCTGGGCCTCGCCATGACCCAGCGCATCGTCATTGCGCACGGGGGAAGCCTGACCTGCGAATCGGGTCCGGAAGGCGGGGCTCTGTTCCGCCTCGTCCTTCCCGCCGAGGTGATCCCTCCCGAGGACCCCGGCCAGGACCTGCTCCCCTCCACCCCCTCGCCCTGACCCCTTGGCGGTTCCTCCGCCCCTCGGAGGCCACTCGGCGAGGCTATCCCCAGGAGGTCAGGGGACGCCCTTCACATTCGCGCCCGGATGGGGCAGGCCTCCCAGACCGCCTGGGGGAGCACGACCCGACGGCTGTTGGCCAGGCCGGGTATCCCGCCGTTTCGATTGAGGTCCACCCCCCAGGGCCGGTAGGCCTTGTACGCGAGCTGACTGCAGTAGAAGGCGTTCTCGGTCTCGGGGTCGAAGAAATTCAGGTTGTACGGTTTGCCCAATTGACGGAGGCAGTAGGCGGCCACCTGGCGGCGCACTTCGAGTTCCCGCTCGGGGGGGATTCCGCGGCCTTCGATGGGATCCGCGATTCCGAACAACCGATCCGCGAATCCCCTCTGGGAGGCCATTCGGGGACCATCCCAACGCCCGCCCGGAAAGTCGAAGCAGATCACCGCCCCTCGGGCCCCGGCCTCAATGCAGCGGCCGCCCGGGCCCAGGTAGAGCGCGAGGTGATCCACCTCTCCGGGGAACATCCGGCCCACCATCAGCCAGAACTCCCCGCCGAAGGAGCGGCGATCCCCCTCGCACGTGAAGATGAGGTCTCCGGTGCGCAGGGGCATCCCCTGGAGCAGGGTCGTGTGGACCCCGATTCCAGGGCCGTCGTCCCTCTGCCTGAAGGGCTCAGCCGACGCCTGATTGGCCGGGACTCCCATCAATGGAGCCCCCGCTGCCACGCGACGCTGGACTGGAGGCGGGAACTGAGACCCACCTTGACCTTCCGCGCATCCTGGGGCCAGCGGGAGGCCAGGCAGGTGTAGAAGACCTGTTCGAAGGCCTCCAGGGTGCTGGAGGGGGTGGTGCGTAGACCGGGAAGGCCGGCGATGGCTCCCGCCACCCGGACGCAGGCGGCGATGTCGTTCCAGGCGGAATCCAGGAACTCCTCGGGTCCGGAGATTTCGGCCTGGACCGCATAGAGGGTCGGGCGTGTGTAGACGACTGGGTTGAGGCGGCCCGGGCCCTCCCATTCAATGCGCGTTTCGAATCCGGCCTCGGCCTGGCCGAGGTCTTCGTGTCGCAGGTGAACCGGCATGGAATACACTCCTTCGCAGCTGGGAGGGCTGGGATCCGCGGAAGCGGAAGAATCCCGCTCCGGAGTTCAACTCCCGTGCCGCCTCCTGGCTCAGGGCCAAAGTCTTGGAAACAGGAGGCCAGGGCCGCCCCCCGGGATTCCTGGAGAAGCCCGCCTGTTCGGATATGGGATCGACCGTCCGGAATCGGAACACGGACCCCGTCCCTGGACAGGGCCCGCCACGCCCTCCCAGCCTGGGGTACACTCCTGCGATGCCGCGAGGATCCCGGGCGCCCCAGGCCAGGTCAGGAAATCGAGGACGGGGGCCTGAAACCCAGGGAAGGCCCTCCCCAGGTGCTCAGGTACGGCGGGGGGTCGCCACCTTCGTGTTCCTATTCGGCGGGGGGATCTCCACGGCCCAGGCGCCTGTGCTCCTCGAGCGCTTCGCCCGTCCCGGACCTATGGCGGGTGTGGTGGCGAAGGTGGACCTGCGGGACCCCCGGGTGGGGGTGAAGGTGGTGCTCGCGGATCCTCCCCCCGCAGGCGGGAAGGGGGCGGCGACGGACTGCGCTGGCCGGCTCGAGGTTCCAAGCGCCGTGGCCCGGCGCCAGGATTTCGCCGTGGCCGTCAACGCCAGCTTCTTCCGGGCGGCACCCAGGCAGGTCGGAGGTCAGCCGGTCCCCTACTTCGTCGGGAACTGCGGCATGCCGGTGGGCTGGCACTTTTCCGAAGGCCAGTTGCGGGCCAGGCCCGCCTCGGACCGCCTGCGGGCGACCGTGGTGGTCCACGCCTCGGGCCGCGTCACACTCCACCCCGGACTGGCGGCGCTCCCGCCAGACACCCGTTCCGCGGTGAGCGGAAATGCCATGGTCCTGGAAGCCGGAAAGATCCCCCCGGCGGAAGGGCAGGAGCTGCGCCACCCCAGGACCGCCGTGGGCCTCAGCGCGGACGGGAACACGTTGTTCCTGGTGGCGGTGGACGGGCGGCAGGAAGGCCACAGCCAGGGTGCGACCCTGGCGGAGCTGGGGACCCTGCTGAAGGCACTCGGAGCCCATGACGCGGTGAACCTGGATGGGGGGGGGAGCACGGCCATGGTGGTGAAGGACTCATCTACCGGGGTCTTCTCCGTGGTCAACCGCCCCTCGGAGCTGGCCTCCGGCCTGCCCGGGGTGCGGTTGGAACGTCCTGTGGTGGATGTCCTGGGGGTGAGCCTCGCCCCTGAGGCCCCCGTGAAATGAGTCCCGCAGCACCCGGCCCGGCCTACAGCGCCCCGCCCCGCGCCAGCTGGTGGTCCAAGCTGGGCCCCGGAGGCCTCGCCTCCTTCCTGCTGGCCCTGGCGGGGGGCCTGCTGCTGCTGCCGGTCCTGTGGCGCCTTCGGGAGGTTCTGCGCTCCACGGAAGGCCAGCTGCCCCAGCCCGTGGATCTCATCCTGGTGCTGGGCCGCAGGCTGGAGGGCGACGCCCCCACGCCGGTCTTCCAGGCGCGCCTCCACTGGGGCGCCGAGCTGTGGCGCGGGGGTCTGGCGCCGCTGGTATGCGTCGCCGGGGGCCTCACGGGGAAGGCCAGCCTCAGCGAGGCCCAGGCGGGCCGGGCATGGCTGGAGTCGGAAGGCCTGCCGACGGAGGCGATCCTCGTGGAGGACCGCAGCCAGCACACCTTGGAGAACCTCTTCAATGTGCGCGAGCTGATGCGGGCCCGGGGACTCTCCCGCCTGATTCTGGTGAGCGACCCCCTGCACCTGGCCCGGGCCAGCGCCCTCGCCCGAGGCCTGGGCCTGGCCCCGCGCCTGGTTCCCGCCGTGGCCTGCCCCCCCCGGCGAAACGGGCTCGGCTGGTGGGCCCGGGCCCTGCACGAGGCCTTCCTCCTGCACTGGTACCACACGGGCGTGGCCTACAGCCGCCTGATCCGTTCCGAGCGGCAGCTCTCTCGGATCACCTGAGGGCTGCCAGACTGGACGGACCATGCGCGGCCGCCTGATCTTCGTCCCCACGCCCATCGGCAACCTCGGCGACCTCACGGACCGCGCGAAAGAAGCCCTGGCGGGGGCCGACCTGGTGGCCTGCGAGGACACCCGGCGCACCGGCAAGCTCCTGGCCCACCTGGAGCTGGACAGGCCCCTCCTGCGCTTCGACGACCATACGGGGGAGGATGCGGTGCGACGCATCGCCGAAGCCCTGGCGGCGGGCCGCACGGTGGCTTACTGTTCCGACGCGGGCATGCCCGGCATCAACGACCCCGGCTTCGAACTGGCCCGCCACGCCCGGGGCCTGGGCCTGGAACCCGAGTGGCTGCCGGGCCCCAGCGCCGTGCTGCTGGCGGTGGTGGCCTCCGGCCTGCCCACCCACGCATTCAGTTTTCATGGCTACCTGCCCGTGAAGGGCGAGGCCCGCCGCGCTTTCCTGCGCCGCCTCCTGGGCAGGGAAGAGACCTGCGTGGCCTTCGAGACCCCCCACCGCATCCACGAGGCCCTGGAGGATCTGGAATCCCTGGCCCCCGACCGGGAGATCGCCCTGGGCCGGGAACTGACCAAGTTGCACGAAAGCTGGTACCGGGGCACCCCCGCCGAGGTCCTCAAGCAGTTGGGAAGCGAGGACCGCGGGGAGATGGTGCTGGTTCTGGCGGGGGCCGACGCCAAGCGCACCCTTGAGGAGTCCGGCGCCCCCTTCACCGGCGAACTGCCCGAGTGGGCCCATCGCTTCCTGGACGCGGCCCGCGACGGCGGCCTCACCCTGAGGGAGGCGGTGAAGCCCCTGGCGAAGCACCTGGGGGTGAGCGCCTCGGAGGTGTACCGCCTCGCTGCGGAGCGGTGATGGCCTGGCTGTGGCTCCTCCCGGCGGGGGCGGCCCTCTACGCCCTCCACCGCCTCGCCCTGTGGGCCGAGGGCCGCGGGTGGATCTACTACCGCCGGGCCCGGGGCGGCGGTGCGATGGCCGGGATCCTCCAGGACATCGAGACCCACGTGCAGCCCCGCGTGGAGCACGTGCGCCAGGCCCGAGAACGGCTCACAGAAGGGCGGGAGGACCGGGAGCCCGGCGGGGGACCGGATAAGCTGGTCCCATGAACGAACGGGAGGTCCTGGAGGCCATCTGCGAGAGCTGCCGGCGCCTCCACGCCCGGAATCTCCTGGCGGCGGGCGACGGCAACATCGCCTTCCGCTTCGGGGACCACCGCATCGTCATGACCCCCGCGGGGGTGAACAAGGCCAAGCTGCGCGCCTCGGACCTGGCCTGGATGCGCCTGGACGGCACCATTCTCTCTGGACGGCCCAGCTCCGAGCGGGCCATGCACCTGGCCCTTTTGAAGGCCGTGCCCGAGGCCCGGGCCGTGGTGCACGCCCACCCCCCCATCGCCATCGCCTGGAGCCTGGCCCACCCCGAGATGACCCACCTGCCCGACGACGCCATTCCCGAGGCCATCCTGGCGGCGGGGCGCATCCCCATCGTCCCCTACGCCCGCCCCGGCACCGACGCCATGGGGCGAAACCTGCTGCCCTTCCTGCCCCAGCACCGGCTGATGATCCTGGCCCGCCACGGCGCCCTCTGCTGGGGCGAAACCGTGGAGGACGCCTACAACGGCATCGAGCGCCTGGAGCACCTCTGCCTGATCCTCAAGCAGGCCCTGGAGATGGGGGGCACCCGGCCCCTGCCCCCGGAGGAGCTGGAGGCCCTGCGCAAGCAGCGGGACTGGATCGGGCCCAGGGTGCTGTGAGGACGCCGTGAAGGACCTGCGCTCCCTCGCCCTGGAGGTCCGGGACGGCCGCCTGCGGATCCTGGACCAGACCCGCCTGCCCTTCGATGAGGCCTGGGTGGCGGTGGAGGGGCCGGACCACATGGTGGCCCTCATCCGCGCCCTGTCGGTGCGGGGCGCGCCCCTCATCGGCGTGGCGGCGGCGGCGGCCCTGGCGGCCTTCGCGGAATCCGGCGTGGGCGGGGAGGCGCTGCGGGCGGCCCTTGCGGAGCTGCGGCAGGCCCGGCCCACCGCCGTGAACCTGATGTGGGCCATGGACCGCATGGGCGCGGTGCTGGCGGCGGGGGGCGGGGCGGCGGCCCTGGCGGCCGAGGCCGAGGCCGTCTTCGACGAGGACGTGGCCCTCTGCGAGGGCATGGCCGCCCAGGCCCTGGGCCTGCTGGGTTCGGGCGAGGCCGTGCTCACCCACTGCAACAGCGGGGGCCTGGCCACCGCGGGCATCGGCACCGCCCTGGGGGCCATCCGGCGGGGCTGGGAGGCGGGGCGCATCGTCCACGTCTATGCCGACGAGACCCGGCCCCTGCTCCAGGGCGGCCGGCTCACCGCCTGGGAGCTGGGCAAGCTGGGCATCCCCCACACCCTCCTCACCGACAGCATGGCGGCCCTCCTGCTGCGGGAGGGCCGCGTCACCCGCGTGCTGGTGGGCGCGGACCGGGTGGCCGCCAACGGCGACTTCGCCAACAAGGTGGGCACCTACGGTCTCGCGGTGCAGGCCCGCCACCACGGCGTGCCCTTCCATCCCGTGGCGCCCTGGAGCACCGTGGACCTCGCCTGCCCCGACGGCGCGGCCATCCCCATCGAGGCCCGGGACGGCGACGAGGTGCGCGGCTACGGCCCCTGGCGCTGGGCCCCCGCCGCCAGCCCCGCCTACAACCCCGCCTTCGACGTCACCCCGTCCGCCCTGGTCACCAGCCTCATCCTGGACCGGGCCGTGGTGCCTGGAGAGGAACTGGGACGGGGGGCCCTGGCGAAACTGGGGGGCTGAAGGCGCCGGCCATCGCTTTTTGATTCCCCGTCGGCCCTCAGGCCCCCCGGACCACTTCCCCGGCCAGGCGGTCCAGGTTCTGTTCGTTGGCGCTTTCCAGGAAGGCGCGCATCTTCTCGGCGAAGTCGGGGTTCTCGAAGGTGCCCACCCAGCTGAGGCGGGTGCCGGCGCCCTGGGGCTCCAGCTCGATGCACAGCTCGAAGTGAGGCTGGTTCACATGCTGGATCCGCACCCGGGCGCCGGGGACGATCTCCAGGAACTTCGACTCGTTGGGGTAGTCGGTGCCGTCCGGGCCGTGCATGGTAAAGAGCCAGGTGCCGCCGGGCCGGAACTCGAAGGTGTGGAAGGTGTTGGTGAAGCCCGCGGGGCCCCACCAGCGGGCCAGGCGCGCGGGATCTTCGAAGGCGGCAAAGACGGCGGCGGGGCTGGCGGGCAGCTCCCGGAGGTGACGGAAGGTGGACATGGGGTCCTCCGGGCCTGGTTCCAGGGGGGGCGGGGTACGCCCCGCAGGGGCCAGGGTAGCGGAAAGGGGCCCAGGGATTGTTGGACACCCACCTGGCCGCGCCCCGCGGCACCGAACCCGAGGACGAATGGTGATATTCGGGACGGCAGCCCCCACGTGGTCGCATTCCGTTCCCGTCCCTCGCGCTCCTCGCCCAGGCCGTTTTCCTAACCGTGACCGGGGCCGCCACCATGGCCGAGACAGTTCCCGTGGGCGTGCCCCGCTACCCCACCCCTCCCGCCTCCCGCGCCAGCCTGGGGAGCCGGATGGTGAAGGTGGACCCGTGCCCTCGCCCGCGGCTGTGGGCGGTGATGTCGCCGCCGTGGCGCTCGACGATCTCCTTGGCGAGGTGGAGGCCCAGGCCCGTGCCGGGGACCTGGCGGGTCATCTCGTCGCCGGCGCGGAAGAAACGCTGGAAGAGGCGGTGGGCGTCCTTGCCGGAAAAGCCCCGGCCCTGGTCGCTCACCACGAGGATCGCCTCGTCGCGGTCCCCGTCCAGGGTCACCAAAGTGGTGCGGGGCTCGACGGCGTACTTGTAGGCGTTGGAGAGCAGGTTCTCCAGGGCCATGTTCAGGTTGGCCACGTCGGCCATCACCCAGATGCCCTGGGCCAGTTCCAGGCGCAGGCCCAGGCTTCCGGGTCCCAGGCGCTGGTCCATGGCTTCGCAGGTGTCCCGCACCCAGGGGGCCAATTCCAGGGGTTGGAGGTTCAGGTCCATGGTCTGGGCCTCGGCCCGTGCCACGGTGAGGAGGTTTCCGACCATGTCCGCCAGGCGGGTCAGATCCTGATCCATGAGGATCTGGATCCGGTCCCTCTGGTCCTGGTCCAGCTTCCGGGCGAACAGGGTCTCGGTCCACACCCGGAGGGAGGCGATGGGGGTCTTGAGCTCGTGGGTGACGGCGGCGATGAAGTTCCGCTGAAGGAGCATGAGTTCCATTTCTGTGCTCAGGCGCCGGTAGATGTAGGTCAGGCCCAGGAGCACGCCCAGGGCCATGAAGGCGCCCTGGGTGCCGGTCCAGAGCAGGGCCCGGGTCCGCTCCCGCTCCAACTCCAGCAGGGGTTCCTGCCGCAGGGCCAGGTACCCCGTGGAGTCCACCAGGGGAGGGTCGTCGGGGTCCACGGGTTCCGTGACCACCACCACGTGGGGGAAGCGTTCCTCGATGAGCGCCCGGCGGCGGGCCAGGGGGGGGAGGTCCACCAGCCGGCCCTCGATGATCCCGGGTTGGGGCGGAAGATCCCGCTGGGGAGAGCTCAGGCGGAGAATCAGGGAGTAGTCGTACTGCCAGGCCTCGGCCCGTCCCGCCCGGAGGGTGGCGATGCGGGCGTCCTGGAGGCGCCTGGACTCCCGGATGGAGCGGCCGATCCACCATCCCACCTGAGAACAGAGCAGAACCGCCACGCTCCAGAAGATGATCCTCTGGAGAGTCAAGGGGTTGAGGTGGGCCCGGCGGTGTCGGAGGGATGGCATGAAAGGACCGGAAACTCCACAACTCTACTTGCAATAGGGCGCACCCAGGGCAAGCATGGAGGACCGATGGATACCAAGCCGCCGGCACCTCCCGTTCCCCCCAGGCAGGGCGGCCCCTCGGGGCCGGGGAGCCGTCTGCCCCAGGCGACCCAGCTCCAGGCTCCCAGTGTGCGGGGCAGCACGGAGATGTTGGCAGAACTGGTGACGGCCCAGCGCCAGGTCTCCCAGATGGCGCAGGAGTCTGCGGACCTCCGAGGAAAGCTCGGCCGGCGCACCCACCAGATGTCGGTGCTCCAGCACCTGGCGGAGATTCTCGCGGCCACGCCGAAGATGGCCCAGCTCGCCCAGGCGCTCCAGGAGGTCTTCGTCCAGGAGTTCGGCGCGCGGCGCTGCGTGGTGTGGGTGATGGAGGATGCGGGCGCCAAGTTCGTCCCCCGAACCGCCCACGGAGTCCCCCGCAGCGGCCTGGAGCACATGCACCTGCCCATGCCCAACCCCTTCCCGGGGCAGCCCATCATGCTCTTCCAGAACCAGTGGCTGGACGCCGCGGCGCTGCCCGCCGGGATGGAGGCCCTCAAGGGCGGGGACGGCTCCGCCTTCTACTTCGTCCCCTTCGAGTACCAGCTCCTTCTCATGGGATTTGCCATCCTGGCGGTGGACAAGGGGCGCAAGTTCGACGATTCCGACCTGGACTCCCTGTCCCTGCTCCAGAAGCAGGCGGCCTCGAGCCTCTACAACGCCTGGCTTTTCAGGGACATCCAGGAGCAGCGGGACAAGCTCCAGCGGCAGGCGGTGGAACTCGAAGCGGCCAACACGGCGCTTCGGGAAGCCGACCGCTTCAAGAGCGAATTCCTCGCGCTGACCAGCCACGAGCTTCGAACGCCCTTGACCGGAATCCTCGGGTTCACCCGGCTGGTCCTGGAAGGGCTCTTCGACGACGAGGCGGAGATGCGGCAGCTGCTCCAGGACAGCTACGTGTCGGGCCAGCACCTGCTGGACCTCCTGAACGACATCCTGGACCTGGCCAAGATCGAGAGCGGCCGGCTGGAGATCCATCCGGAACCCTTCAGCCTCGGCGTGCTGCTGGAGGAAGTGCACCAGATCGCGGAAGGCTACCCCAAGCGCCCCGGCGTGGTGACCATCTGGCCCATGGACCTCCAGGACCTTCCGGAGGTCATGGTGGATCCGTACCGGCTCAAACAGGTCTTCCTCAATGTGCTCTCCAACGCCTTCAAGTTCACCCGGGAGGGCAGCGTGCGGGTGGGGGTGGAGCGATTCCCAGGCCGGCTCCAGGTGCAGGTCGTGGACACGGGAATCGGGGTCGCCCCCGAAGCCCAGAAGAACCTGTTCCAGAAATTCGTCCAGGCGGAGGGCGGCCACTCCCGGGAGTACGGTGGCACGGGCCTGGGCCTCGTGATCTGCCGGCACCTGATGGAGATGATGGGGGGCAGCATCGAGTTGTACAGCGAGGGATCGGGAAAGGGCACCACCATGACCCTTTCGGTCCAGATCGCCTAACATCCTCCGGGGGGCACCGCTGCGCTCGGCCCCCCGGACCCCCGCGCCCTTCGCAGGGGGACCCTGCTCAGGGCTTCATCCTCCGGGGGGCACCGCTGCGCTCGGCCCCCCGGACCCCCGCGCCCTTCGCAGGGGGACCCTGCTCAGGGCTTCATCCTCCGGGGGGGAGGCCCCGGGTTGCTCGGCCACCGGCAGCTACCCTCGGCGGTCTGTCCAAATCGAAAATCGAAATTCGAAAATCGGAAATGGACCTTAGTCTGGAGTGTCGAGGCTTCCGATGAGCTACACCCGCCGCGAGTCCTTCCTGCCCTTCACCCGGCCCGTCATCGGCCAGGAGGAGATTGCCGAGATCATCGATTCCATCGAGAGCGGCTGGATCACCACCGGACCCAAGGCCGCCCGGTTCGAAGGAGAACTCCAGCGGTACAACGAGGTCCGGCACTGCCTGGCCATGAACAGCGCCACCACCGCCCAGGAAATCAGCCTCCAATGCCTCGGACTCCGGCAGGGCGACGAAGTCCTCACCACCTCCCTCACCTGGGTGAGCACGCTCTCCACCGTGGTCCTCCAGGGGGGGGTGCCGGTCCTGGTGGACATCGACCCCAAGACCCTGAACATGGACCCGGCTCGCCTGGAGGCGGCGATCACGCCGCGAACCGTGGGCATCATCCCGGTCCACCTCACGGGCCTCCCGTGTCCCATGGAGGCCATCTGGAAGGTGGCCGAAAGGCACGGCCTCTGGGTGGTGGAGGACGCGGCCCAGGCCATGGGGGCACGCTACGCCGGTCGGAAAATCGGGTCGGACAGGCGGTCCGTCATGACGGTCTACAGTTTCCACCCCAACAAGAACCTCACCACGGGGGAGGGGGGCGCCATCGCCTTCCACGACCAGGCCCTCGCCTCCCGGATCCAGCGCCTTCGCTTCCACGGCATCGAACGGGACGCGTGGAAGCGCCAGAGCAAGGAGGGCAGCCTCCACATCGACGTGGAGGAGCCCGCCCGGAAGGCCAATTTCATGGACCTCCAGGCGGCCATCGGCCTCCACCAGCTGAAGAAGCTGGACGGATTCAACGCCCGGCGGGGCGAGCTCTTCCGGCGCTACTTCAAGCTCTTCCGGGACATGGACGAATTCCTGCTCCCCTGGGAGGGGGACGCGGTGCATGAGCACTGCTTCCACCTCTTCATCGCCAGGGTCCTCCCCGAGAAGGCCGGCCTCTCCCGAGACGCCTTCGTGCAGGCCCTGAAGGAGGAGAACATCGGGAGCGGAATCCATTACCGGCCCGCCCACTGGCACAGTTTCTACAAGGACTTCTACGAGCGGCACGCCCACGCCCTTCCCAAGAAGGGGCTACCCCACACCGACTGGAGCGGGGAACGGCTGCTCAGCCTGCCCCTCTGGCCCGGTCTCACGGAGGAGGACCAGGACCAGGTGGTGGAGGCGATCCGTCACGTGCTCTCCCAGGCCCGGGCCCGGCGACAAGTCAAGGTGTAGACCGGTCCGGATTTTTTCCCCGGGCCAGCAGCTATTTGGGGTGGCTCCGGGGGGCCGGCCGCAGCATCCTGGGCCATCGGAGTCCGCCATGGTCCTGCCCCTGTTGCTCTCCCTCCTCGTGACCCAGGAACTGCCCCGGGAGGCGGAACTCCGCCGCCAGCGTGATACCTGGAAGGGCATCGCCGAGCACAGCAAGCACGACAGCGAGGCCTGGCACAAGGTGGCCGGGTTCGAACTGGAACTGGGCAACCCCGACGCGGCCCTCGAAGCGGCCTCGAAGGCCATCGCCATGTTCCCCAAGTACGCCGCGGCCTATGCGACGCGGGCCCGGGCCCACTTCAACAAGAAGTCCTGGGGAGCCTGCCGGAAGGACTGCGACACCGTGATCGAGCTCCTGGAAGCGAAGGGTGGCATGAAACGCTTCATCGAGCTTGAACGGCCCCCCGCCCATTACATCGCCAGCTACCGGCTCCGGGGGTTGGCCTGGTCCTGGGAATCCGCGTGGGAGCCTGCCCTGGCGGACTTCGCCTCCGCCCTCAAGCTGGACCGGAACAATGCCCAGCTCCACGGGGAGCGCGCCTACCTTGCGGAGAAGGCAGGCCGGAAGGCGGACGCCGTGGAGGGCTGGCTTCGGGCCGGCCTGCTCCATGCGGACGCCCGGGCGGCCGCCAAGGCCCAGGAGGCTGCCGGCAACCTGGAACGGCTGGGTGCGAAAAAGGAGGCCGCCCAGGTCCGGGCCAAGGTGGAGGAGGGCCGTCCCAAGTCCGACCTGCCTTAGGGGGTCCGCCTGCCATCCATGGATGCAGGCGGTGAGCCGGGGGGCACGTCGCCGGGGGGAGAAAGGACTCAGAGTCCCAAGCGTTCCTTCAGGTGGTGGGTGGCGGAGCGGCTCGCCTCCAGTTCCACTCCCTCGTTGAGCAGGACCATGCGCCGACCCGTGGAGAGGGTGCGGAGGCCGATGACGTTTTCGGGCCGGATCATGAGGTGCCGCTGGAGCCGGAGGAACTCCACCTGGGGGAAGGCCGCCTCCACCTCGCTGAGGCTGGTCCAGGCGCTGCGGCAGCGCTTGCCCCCGGCCACGGCCCACACCACCTGGTCCACCACTTCGAAGTAGGCGACTTTCCGCAGGTCCAGGAGGAGCTTGCCCTCCCCGGCCTTCACGGGGAACCGGAGCCCCGAGGAGCCCCCAGTGGGTGGAGGCTGGGGCCCCGGGTCCGCCGTGCGGTGACCCGGCCGGATCCGTTCCAGGGTCCGCAGGAGGCGCTCGGGGGTCACGGGTTTCACCAGGTAGTCCACCGCGGCGTGCTCAAAAGCGGCCACGGCGTGTTCGGCGTTGCTGGTGACGAACACGACGGGGAGCCCTTGGGGAAGTTCCGCCAGGACCTCGATCCCCGAGGGGCCGGGCATGCGGATGTCCAGGAAGAGGGCGTCCACCTGGGGCTTGCCCGCCAGCCAGGCGATGAGGGCGGTCCCGTCCTCCAGTTCCGCGAGGACCTCGCAGCCGGCCCCGCGCAGCAGCCGGGCCAGCCGCGCGCGCGCCAGGGGCTCGTCCTCCGCCAGGGCAATCTTCAACATCGTCGCTCCGTTCATCAATGTAGCCGATCCAGTCCTTCCGTCGGCTGGGAGGCTCTTCCCGGGCAGGTCGGCGGTTTCTGGAGCCATCGGATCTATGATGGGATCCGAATAGCCGCCCCATGACGCCGCCCCACGCCCACCACCCCAGCCCCGCGGGACCCTTCCGCGGACTCCGGTGGCTTCCCATGCTGCTGCTCGTGTGGGCCCTGCGTGCCCAGGGCCCCGGCGCCCTGGCCCTCCAGACCTACGGGTCCGAGCAGGGGATGGGTCCGCTGGTGGTGGAGGCCATGGAGCAGGACGACGCGGGCTACCTCTGGGTGGGGGGCCGGGGGGGACTGTACCGACTGGAGGACGCCCGGTTCCGGAATTTCGGCGCAGCCTTCGGGCTCGAGAGCGAGCAGATCACGGCCCTCGCCAGGGATTCGGGGGGGCTCTGGGCTGGAACCGAGGCGGGGCTGTGGCGCTTCGATGGCCGGCGCTTCGAACGCAAGGCCGGAGGCCTTCCCGAACTCCCCGTGCTGGCCCTGGCCCGGGACGTGGGGGGCCGGGTGTGGGTGCACCAGGAGGGGGGCATCTTCTGGGGGGGAACGGGAGGGTTCCGGCAGGCACCCCTGGAGCAGCCCCGCCTCCTTTGGGTCGACCCGGGAAAGCCAAGGGTGCTGGTGCTCTGCGGCGACGGAATGCTCTACCAGCGGGAGGGGGAGGAAGAAGCCTGGACCCGGCTGGGACGCGGTCCCGAGTTCGGGGGGGAACGGCCGCTGGCGATGCTCCAGGACCCCGCTGGACAAATCTGGCTGCGGTCCCGGACCCGGCTCTACCGGGGTGATCCCGGTCGGCCCTTCGAGAATCTGGGCCCCCGGCTGCCCCTGAGCCAGCTCGGAGAGGGCCGCCTCTACCTCGACAGGCTGGGGCGGGTCTGGGTCCCCACGCTCCAGGGCCTCGCCCTCTGGGAACGGGGGAATTTCTCCAGGCCCCGCTTCGACCTCCCCCGGGGCAGCGGCATCATCCGCCGCGTCCTGATGGACCGCGAGGGCGTCCTCTGGTTTGCCGGGGAGGAGGTCCACCGCCTTCTGGGCCAGGGGGCCTGGAACATGCACCGCACCGCCGAGGGTCTTCCAGCCAACGTGGTCTGGGACATCCTTCGGGACGGGCGGGGGGTCCTCTGGGTGGCCACGGGGCAGGGCCTGGCCCGCAGCGCCGCCAGCGGCTGGGAGAGGGTCCCGGGCACCGAGGGCAGCTCCTTCACCACCCTGGCCCTGGGCCGCGAGGGCCAGATGTGGGCCGCAGGTCCCCGAGGGCTCCTGGCCAGGGTCGGTGCGGGCGGGTCTCCCGAGCTCTTCAAGGTTCCCGAACTCGGGAATCCCGAAAGCACGCCCACCGCCCTGCGGTTCGACGAGGAGGGGCGCCTCTGGGCGGGGACGAGCAACGCCGGCCTGTTCCGGATCCGCCTGGACCTTCCCGGGCTTCCGGGGGAACGGGTGGGTCTGCCCGACGGGCAGCCGAGGGAGCGAATCCACTCCCTGGCCCTGGACCGCAAAGGCCGCCTCTGGGTGGCCGGGGAGCGAGGCCTGGCGCTTCTCGAAGAGGGGACCTGGCGGCGCTTCGGTCACGCCCAGGGCTTCGAATCCTTTGTCGCCCTGGCCACGGACCCCGCAGGGGACCTGTGGGCCTCCCTCGCGGCCGAGGGCGCGCTCCTCCACCTGGTCTACGAAGGCGGTGCGCTGCGGACCACGGAACGGCTGGACCAGGCAAAAGGCCTCCCGAGACTTCCCCTTCACGCCCTCTCGGTGGACGCCCGCGGGGTTCTCTGGGCTGGAGGCGCCCAGGCCATCCTCCGCTACGGGGAGGGGATCCTGGACCTCTTCGGGAAGGGCGAAGGTCTGCCCAGCTCGGGCTGCAACCCGGGAGCCCTCTTCAACGACCCCGACGGGGACCTCTGGGCCGGGACGGCCGGGGGCGTGGCCCATTTCCGTTCTGCCTTTTACCGGGGCGTCCCGCCGGCCCCCCGTACCGAGATGGTGGAGGCGCGCTTCGGGCCCCGGTGGCTGTGGGCTCCCGGGCTGGGTGTCCACCGCTTCGGCCTGGAGGAGGCCTCGGCGGAATTCACCTTCGCGACCCTCAGCCACGTGGATCCCGCGGGCCTGCATCGCCAAGCGCGGCTGGTGGGCCTGGAGGAGGACTGGCACGACCTAGACGGCTCCGTGGCCCGCTACCCCAAGTTGCCCCCTGGGCTCTACCAGTTCGAGGTGCGCTCCCGCCTCACCACCACGGCCTGGGGCCCACCAGCCATCCTCCGCTTCCGCATCGCGGCCCCCTGGTACCAGAGCGGATGGATCTACGGCCTGGGGGGCCTGGGAATCCTGGCGAGCCTCTGGTCCCTGTACCTGCGGATCGTGGGGGCGCTGCGCCGGCGCAACCTCGCCCTCGAGAGCACCGTGGCCGAGCGCACGGCGGACCTTCAGGAGGCCCTGGACCGGGCCGAGGAGGCCAGCCGCGCCAAGGACGATTTTCTCGCCACGATGAGCCACGAGATCCGCACCCCCATGCACGCCATCCTGGGAATGACCAACCTGCTGCTGGATTCGAGGCTCACCCGGGACCAGAAGGAGAGTGCCCAGACCATCAAGCACGCGGCCACGGCGCTGATGAGCATCATCGGGGACATCCTGGACTACGCCCAGATCGAAGCCAGCAAGATCTCCCTTCGCAACGCCCCCTTCGACCTGCGTGACCTGGCCGAGGAACTGGTGGACCTGATGGCCGTCACCGCCCACCAGAAGGGCCTGGAACTGGTGCTGCGCTACCCCGATCCAGGCCCGGCCCTGGTGATGGGGGATCCCGACCGCCTTCGTCAGATCCTGGTGAACCTCCTGGGGAACGCCATCAAGTTCACCGGGGAGGGCTTCGTCATGCTGGACGTGGAGGTCCTGGAGCACCTGCACCAGCGCATGAAAGTCCGGATCTCGGTGGTGGATTCCGGGGTGGGCATCGCTCAGGAGAAGCAGCGCAATCTCTTCCGGAAATTCACCCAGGCCGATACCAGCATCGCGCGGCGTTTCGGGGGAACGGGCCTCGGCCTCGCCATCACCCAGCAGCTGGTGGAGCGCATGGGGGGGACCGTGGGCCTGCAGAGCCAGCCCGGAAAGGGCTCCACTTTCTGGCTGGAACTGGAGCTGCCCGCGGCGGAGGGCACCAGGGAACTGGGATCCCATCCCTGGTCGGGCCTCCGCGTGATGATCGTGGACGATCTGGAGCCCTTCCGCCGCTCCGTGGCGGACCGGCTCTCCCGATGGGGGCTGGCCATCGGATCCGCCGCGAGCCTGGAGGAGGCCATGCAACAGCTCGAGCGGGCCGCGTCCTTCAAGGATCCCTTCAACCTCCTCCTGCTGGACGAGGGGCTGGGCGGGGAACTGCCCCGAACCATTGTCGAGCTCAGGGCGGCGGCGGGGGAGCATCCCCTCGTGTGCGTCCTCCTCTGCCCCATGCACATGCCGGTGGATACGGCCTTTTTCCAGGACGCTGGACTTCAGGGCCTGCTGCGGAAGCCCATCCACGACTGGGAGCTGCGGGAGACGCTCGCCGGGGCCTACGGCCAGCTGACGGGCCGGCGGCCCAGCTCCTGGCTCGGGGACGAGGAGGCCCCCTCCGACCTCGAGGCCACCTTTGCGGAGGCCCCCCGCCCGGCCTGGGGCTCCCATCCCCCGCGCCTTCTCCTGGTCGAGGACAATCCCCTGAATCAGCAGGTGGCCATCCGAATCCTCGCCGGCCTGGGCCTCCAGGCCACCCTGGCCTCCAGCGGGGCCGAGGCTGTGGAACTGGCGGCGGCGGGGGGCCACGATCTGATCCTGATGGATGTCCACATGCCCGGGATGGACGGCGTGCAGGCCACCCAGGCCATCCGCAGGAAGGAACGAGGGCGCCGGATCCCCATCATCGCCATGACCGCCCATGCCCTGGAACGGGACCACGAGCGCTTCATCGAGGCGGGCATGGACGCCCTGCTCACCAAACCCTTCGGGCGGGAGGAGCTTCGGGCCGCCATGGAACGGGTCCTGGGTGGCCTGCCGGGCCTGGAGGAGGCCGGGGACACGGTGGTGTCGTCGAAGGCCAAGGTTCTGGACCGGAAGGCCCTCCTGGCTTCCGTCTCCGAGGGCGGACGACTGGACCGGGAAGGGCTGAAGGAACTCCTCGAACTCTTCGAACGCCACGCGCCCCGGCACCTCTCGCGGCTCGCGGAGGCGCTGGCCCAGGAGGACCTCCTGGGGGTCCGGGAGGCCGCCCACAGCCTCTGCGGGTCGAGCGCCTACGTCTTTGCCCAGGTCCTGGTGGAAGCCTGCAAGGCTGCGGAGGAGGCGGCCGCCCGGGAGGACCTGGCCAGCCTGCGGGAGGGCATTCCGGCCCTGGAAGGCCACCTCACCGCCGCCTGGGCCCAGCTGGAAGCCCTGAGAGCCGAGTTCGGCCTGGCGGGGGCCGGGGCGTAGAGGCGCGCCAGGTCTTCCCTGGGGAAGCCAGAGCTCGGGCCTGGAATCCTACAGAGAGCTCAGAAAGCTCACCAGGGGCCCCCGCCAGTGTTCGGGCAGGTAGGCCTCCCGCAGGAGGGCCTGGCCGGACCGCGCGAGTCGCTGCCGGGCCTGGAGATCCCCGAGCAATCCGGCGCAGCGGGCCGGCAGTTCCTCCAGGGGGCCTGCCACCAGGTGAAGTCCTTCCACCACCCCGCTCGCGGGGAGGTCCGGGGAGTCTTCGGCCACCACGGGACACCCCGCCGCCCACGCCTCGAAACTGCGCACCCGGTCGAAGTGTGCGGGCAGCTCCCGGTGGACATTGAGGTTGATCCGGCTTCGGGCCCAGAGGTCATACCGGGCTTCTCCGTAGAATCCACCCCACACGAAGCGCGCATCCAGACCCGCGGCCCGGAAGTGTGCCTCCGACTCCAGCCTTCGAGGAGAGCTGCGCCCAAGCATCAAGACGTCGATCTCGCGGGCCCCATCCGCCAAGGGCTCCCGCAGGTGCCGCCCTGCAATGACGTAGGGCTGTTCGGCCACGGGGATGGACGGGAAGTGCCGGCGGAGGTGGACTGCCACGGCGAGGTCCATGGCGAGGAATCCGTGGAAACGGGGCGCCACCGTGTGGAGGAGCCGGGTCTTGTCTCCGTGGAGGCCGGGTTCCTCCGGATGGGTGAGGGGTTCGAACAGCCAAAGAACCTGCCGTCCCGGAGGCAGCGAAGGGGCAGCGGCCAGGGCCTGGAGCATAGAGAGGCCCCCGAGGTAGAGGTGGAGCTGGGCCCCGGGCGGGGCCCATACATTGCCGGAGGGGTCCACGCAGAGATCCTGCCACGCCGCCTCGTGCCCCGCCTTCTCGAACTGTTCGACCCAAGCCTCCGCCAGCCGCTGGTAAAGCGCGCGGAAGGTGCTGTGGAGGAGGATGCGCATCCGAGGACCTTTCCAGCACCGTGCCAGAGTCCAGTCATCCTGCCCAGGCGGGGAAGCCGCCGTGTGCCCCCACGGAAAAGAAGCCCGAGCACGGCTTTGCCGGGTGAGGGCGCGGGGTGTGGGGGCCCAGGCGGGGAAGCCGCCGTGTGCCCCCACGGAAAATCAAACCCGTTCGTGGGGGAGCATGGGCACCGGGGCATAGAGGGTGCTCTCGGGGTCCACCATGTAGAGGTTGGAGATCCGGCCGGTGTAGGCACAGGCGTACTGCTGGATCTGGTCCGCGAAGCGGGTCTGTTCGTAGCCATCCCGGAAAATGCTTCCCCAGTTGTGGTTGAAGGCCCGCTCCAGCCGTTCCGTGAGCCCCGCGATGAGCTCCTCCTGCACCCTCACCCGCAGGGTCTGGCCCTGCGCGTCGGCCTCCAGGCTCCGGGCCTCCAGGTCCAGCGCCCGGAGTGCCTCGGGGGAGAGGCGCTGGGCCAAAAGGTGGCGGTGCTCCCGGTTGCGCTTCAGGAGGTCCCGCAGCATGGCCCCCTGGCGGAGGGCCCGCCGGCGAACCGTTTCCGCCTTCATGAGTTCCAGAAGCTCCTCGGCGCACTCCTCCAGTCGCTGGAGGGCCTCCCCCAGTTCGGGAATGAGCAGCATGGTGCGCCAGGAAAGGCTCTTCTTGGAACGGAGAATGTCACCGTAAATGTGGTCGCCCACGTAGAGGAGCTCCTCCCCCTGGGCGCCGAGCTGAGCCTCGAGCCAATGTGCGTTCCCGCCGGAAAACGCTCGCGGGTGGCCTTCCAGGGCCTCCGGGAGGGGCTCCTCCGTGAAGAAGGCCGGCTTCCGGGAGCTCACCACCACCAGATCGAAGTAGTCCTCCCAGGAAGGCCGGGCTGGATCCTGGCCGTCCAGCAAATGGGACAGGACGCCCTCGGTGAAGGCCCACTCGCTGTTGCTCACCACGAAGAGCTTCTTCCCCGCCCGCTTCCAACGGTCCAGGGCCCTGGCCAGGTCAGGGTCCTTGAGGATGAAGAGGGACCGGTTGGCCAGCACTTCCGCCTTCATCTTCCCTTCGCGGTGGGCTGCGTCGATGGCCCAGCGGACATCGGAGAAGATCTGCTGGTAGCCCCGGCCCGGCAGGCGACCCAGGTCGTGGAGATCCACGAGGTGAGCGTAGAGGTGACTCTCCGAGATCTCGAACAGGGTGTCGATGCTCCGGAATCCCGGCTCGCCGGCGGACACGCGTCGCCGGCTGTACATTTCCAGGATCTCCTCCCGCTCCAGGACGGCGGTGCCGTGGGTGGCGCGCACCACCTGCCGCTCCCGGTTGAGCTTGAGGAGGTTGCCCCGGACCCCGTCCAGGACCAGGCCCCGGACCGCGAAGCTCGGGTCGAAGCCGTGCGTGAGGAGCTCGGCCGGATAGCCACGCCCCTGAACCAGGTAGGCCGTGGCGTGACGGAAGGCCAATTCGTCGATCTCCGGGCTCCGGTAGTGCGACAGCGTGTAGTCCATGTCGAAACCGAGGGCCTTGATCTCCCCGAAGGGCACGTCGCGCAGGGCAAAGATCTTCCGGGCATGGGGGAGGCGGTCCTCCTCCGCCTGGTCCAGGATTCGGGGCACCGGCAGGAGGCTGGGTGGCGCGGTCTTTTTGTGCATGAGCCTCGGATGGGGAGACAGGATGAGGATAGCCGAGGGGAACGAGGAAGCCTGGACCCCCTGTCGGGAGGATACTTTGTGCAGGTCGTTCAGGCCCGGTACGCGATCGCTCCTGGGCGTCATGGACCTGCCCGCTGGTACCGCAGGCCCTGTCTGAATCCTCGTGCAGGAGTGGACCCGCGGCGGATCCCCTCCTGCCGACCCCCGGAACACCTGCGCCGGGCCGGCCGAACCCATTCGACGCTCCTGGACGAGGTCTCTCCCCACCTCCTTCTGGCGGGAGTCCGACCAGGGCCATCCATCGGCGTTACCGTCCTGTTTACCGTTCTTGGCATGGGTCCGCCCCGACAAGGACCCTGGGGCTCCAACTCGAAAGATATACTGGGACATTCCCACGGCCTGCCCTCGCCCCGGAGGATCCCCGATGGACGCCCCCGTTTCGTTCGTTCTCAATGGCAAGTCCGTCACCGTCCAGAGTCCCCGGGACCGGATGCTGGTGTGGGTTCTGCGCGACGAACTGGGTCTCACGGGCACCAAGGTGGGCTGCGAGGCCGGGCTCTGCGGGGCCTGCACCGTGCTCGTGAATTTTGAGGCCTTGCCCTCCTGCTCCACCACCCTGGGGGACGTGGCGGGCAAGTCGGTGCTCACCATCGAGGGCCTGGCCCGGGGCGGAAAACTGGACCCTGTCCAGAAGGCCTTCCAGGACCACCACGCCTTTCAGTGCGGCTACTGCACCTCCGGGATGATCCTGACCGCCTGGGCTTTCCTGAAAAAGAAGCCGAAGGCCTCCAGAGCCGAGATCGTCGAGGCCATGGAGGGGAACCTCTGCCGCTGCGGGGCCCACGTGCGGATCCTCGAGGCGGTCGAATCCGTCGGCAAGGCCATGGGAGGTGCGCGATGAAAAGGCGGTCCTTCCTCCAGGGCGTCGGCGCAGGGGCCCTCACCCTCTTCTTCACGGGCCCCGCCGGAGCCGCGCCGATCGTCCCGACCCGGCCCGGCGCCTACCCTGAGGATTTCAATGCTTTCCTGAAGATCTCCGCCGATGGCCGCGTGGGCTGTTTTGTCGGGAAAACCGAGATCGGGCAGGGCGCCATGACCGTGCTGGCCATGCTGGTCGCCGAGGAACTGGAACTGGATCCGGCCCAGGTCGACATGCTCATGGGCGACACCGACCTCTGCCCCTGGGACCTGCCCACGGGCGGCTCGCTCACCATGTGGCAAACGGCTCCGGTCCTCCGGGGCGCTGCGGCGGAGGCACGGGCCGTCCTGCTGGGCATGGCGTCCAAGGCGCTCGGCGCACCCGTCGCGAGCTTGGCACTGAAGGACGGGGCCATCTGGGTCAAGTCGGCCCCCAAGCGCCGTACCACTTTTGGTGAGCTGGTGAAGGGCCAGAAGATGGAGCGGCACCTGGGCAAGGTCAAGCCCAAGCCTCTCGCCGAATGCACCGTGATCGGGCGTCGGGTTCCCCGCAAGGACGCCCTCCCCAAGGTCACCGGCGCCGCCAAGTACGCCGGAGACCTGCGTTTTCCTGGGACCCTGCACGCCTGCGTGCTGCGTCCTCCGGCCCACGGACTGGTGCTGGCCACCGCGGACACCGCGGCCGCCGAACGGGTTCCGGGGGTTCGCATCGTGCGGGACGGTGCATTCCTGGCCGTGCTCCACCCCCAGCCCGACACGGCCCGCAAGGCCCTGGCCCTCGTGAAGGGCACCTTCGAGGGGACTGAACCCGACGTGGACGACGGGCGCATCTACCAGTACCTCCTGGACAAGGCGGCCCCCGGCCAGCGCGTGGTGAGCTCCCGGGGCGACCTGGCCGCCGGTGAGAAGCGGGCCGCCACCGTGGTGGAGGGGGAATACCGCAACGCCTACGAGAGCCACGCCACCCTTGAGCCCCACACCTCCGTGGCCAAGTGGGAAGAGGGCCGGATGACGGTCTGGTCCTGCACCCAGTCCCCCTTTGTGCTGCGAGATGAAGTGGCCACGGCCCTCAAACTGGGGCAGGACAAGGTCCGCATCATCGCCCAGTTCGTCGGGGGCGGTTTCGGCGGCAAGCTCGTGGGTCCCGGCGCCGTCGAGGCCGCCCGGATCGCCCAGAAAATCCCCGGTGTGCCGATCCAGGTGGCCTGGAATCGCGAGGAGGATCTCTTCCTCGACGGCTACCGTCCGGCCGCGGTGGTGAAGATCCGTTCCGGCCTGGACGCCGCCCGCGGCGGCATCACCTTCTGGGACAGCATCGTGGCCGGCGTCTCCCAGGGCGAGGCCGAGTTCCCCTACGAGATGCAGGCGACCCGCTACCAGGCTCCGGCCGTGCCCGGCCTCCATCCCCTCAAGATTGGCGCCTGGCGTGCGCCCAACGCCCATACCAATGCGTTCGCCCGGGAAAGCCAGCTGGACGCCCTGGCGGCCAAGGCCGGCGTGGACCCGGTCACCCTGCGCCGGAGGCTCATCAACGATGCCCGCGTGCTCCGCCTCCTGGACCTTGCCGTGGAGACCTTCGGCTGGGACCCCGCACCCGGGCCCACGGGCCGGGGCATCGGCCTGGCCTGCGGGGCCTGGCGCCAGGGCTTCGTGGTGGCCCTGGCCGAGGTGAGGGTGGACAAGTCCACCGGGAAGGTCAGGGCCCAGCGTTTTCTCGAGGCCGTGGATGTGGGCCTGGTGGTGAATCCCGACGGAGCCCGCCAACAGGTGGAGGGTGCCATCACCATGTGCATCGGCCAGGCCCTCAGCGAGGAGATCCGCTTCAAGGGCGGCCGCATCCTCGACAAGAACTTCGACACCTACCTGCTGCCCCGCTTCTCCGCCATCCCTCGCATCCAGGTCGTCTTCCCGGACAATCCGGGCATGCCCACCCAGGGCATCGGCGAGCCCCCCGTGGTGCCCGTGGCTGCGGCCCTGGCCAACGCCGTCTTCGACGCCACCGGGGCACGGGTGACCCAGGTGCCCTTCACCCCCGAACGGGTCCTCGAAGCCCTGAAGCGCGTGCCTGCGAAGTAGCTAGGAGGGGTTCAGCCTTCGTGCCTGTCCGGCCCGCTCCTGAATGGCCGGGTGGGTCGACTGGGACCCCGGCGCCGCCCAGGTCGGAAGTCCGTGGCCGCTTCCGGGGGGGTTCGTCGCGAAGGCGAATCCTCCTGGCCCCTCCGATCCTGGCATTGGGCTGGAGCCGCCTGCCGGAATCGAACCGGCGACCTGCAGATTACAAGGCTGCTGCTCTGCCAACTGAGCTAAGGCGGCGGGGGTCCAGTCTACCGTCAACCCCTAGGGCTCTGAACCTCGCCACCCATCCGGTCCGCGCTCGGGGGTGAAGGGCTTCTCGACGAGGCGAAGGGTCCCCGGGGCCGTACCGCCCTTTTGGTCACCTGGCGAATGGCGTGGTCCTCCGCTTGGGGCCCTTGCCCAAACCTATGGCTCCGCGCGATCCTTGAACCATCTCCAACGGTACCCCCATGCGATTCTCCGCAGCCGCCTTGTTCGGCCTGAGCCTCCTCCTCTTCCACCCCAGCGCTGAGGCCGCCGGCAAGAGGAATTCCCGGCCGCGGGCGGCCTCCGCCCGGACCGAAGCCGGTGCGAAACGGATCGCCGAGTCCGAGACGGGCGGCACCGCGGTCAGCGCCCGGCGGATCCACCTGAACGGGGCCACCTGTGGCTGGGAGGTGCTGGTCCACATGCCCCGGGAGGACCGGGGGTGGCGCTGCATTGTGGACTGCGACGCCCCCAACCTCCATTCCCGGGAGCGGATTCCCAACCCGCCCCTGAAGGGGAGATCCTCCCGGCGCTGAGGGGGCCCCGTCCGGCCCTCCTTTCCACCCGCCGGGCGCCTCCCGGGACCAGGTCCAAACCCTTCGCGGATCGGGCGTACACTTTGGAGCACGGCGCGGGCCGAGGGAGGTCGAAAATGAGCCTGTTGGACTGGGGGAAAGCCCAATTCCTGGATGTCGTCCAGTGGCTGGACGACAGCAACGACATCATGGCCTGGCGCTTCCCCTTCCGGGGCCAGGAGATCCAGAACGGGGGCAAGCTCGTGCTCCGCGAGAGCCAGGCCGCAGCCTTCATGGACGAGGGCAAGTTCGGCGACATCTTCGTGGACGCCAACACCTACACCCTGAACACCCAGAACCTGCCCATCCTGGCCACGCTCAAGGGCTGGAAGTACGGCTTCGAGAGCCCCTTCAAGTCGGACGTGGTCTTCATCAACACCAAACTTTTCAACGATATCGGCTGGGGGACCCCGAACCCCGTCATGATGCGGGATCCCGACTTCGGCATGGTCCGCATCCGGGCCCACGGCATCTTCTCGGTCCAGGTTCCGCGGGACAAGGAGGCCATCAAGACCTTCATCCGGGAACTGGTGGGCACCAACGGCCAGTACACCATCGACGACTGCTCCAACCAGCTCCGCAAGACCATCAGCAGCAAGCTCGCCGACACCCTGGCGGAACTGAAGATGGGGGCCCTCGACCTGAACATGAAGATCGACGAGGTCGCGGATGCCGTGAAGCAGAAGCTCCAGGCCGAGTTCCTGACCATGGGCGTGAGCCTGGCCAAGCTGGTGGTGGAACCTTTCACGCTTCCCGAGGAAGTGGAAGCCATGATGGACAAGCGCACCAGCGTGGGGATGATGGCCCCCGTGATGGGTGCCTACACCCAGATGCAGGTGGCCGACAGCATGCCCTTGGCCGCACAGAACCCCAGCGGGGTCGCGGGCCTGGGCATGGGTGTGGGGATGGGCTTCGGCATGGGCAACATGATGGGCGCCCAGATGGGCATGGCCGCCCAGCAGATGGGGCAGCAGCCCTATCCCCAGGGGATGGCCCAGCCTGGCGCCGCACCCGCGGCCCCCGCCGGTCCCGCGAAGACGCTGAAGGACGAACTCACCGAACTGAAGGACCTGTTCGACAGCCAACTCATCAACCAGGCCGAATTCGACGCCCAGCGCGCGGCCATCATGAAGAAACACGGCATGGGCTGAACGCCTCCGGAACCCTCCCCATCCAAGGCCCGGCACCGCCGGGCCTTGGATTTTTCCCAGGGGAGGATTCTCAGCTTCTCCGGAGGCCGAACCAGGCTGCGTAGAAGCCGGCCACGAAGGCGCCGGCCAGGCTCAGGCGGGCGGTGTTGCGATCCCCGAAGAGCGGAATGAAGGGAGGCAGACCCGCCTCCAGGAGGATGAAGAAGGGGGCCATGAGGAAACCCGTGTAAGCGAAATCCACGGTCGGGAAGCGGGTGGCCAGGATCCAGCCGAGGGCCGCTCCCGAAGCCCCCGCAATGACCGTGGCGATCCCCCGCTTCGCGAGCAGGATCGTCTTGGAGGGGGCGCCGTCGGGCTGGTCGTCCACGGGTCTCCTGGTCCTGGGGGTCCATCCAGTGTACCGGCGGTCGTGGTGCCCGGGCTCCTCCGACCCTTGATAGGCTTGCGGCATGGACCTCGGGGAACTCCGTGCCCGCATCGACGCCCTGGACGATGCCATCCTGCGCCTGCTCAACGAGCGGGCGGGCCTGGCGGCCCAGGTGGGAGAACTCAAGCGCGGGCAGCCGGGATCCTTCTACGTCCCCAGCCGGGAGCGGGCCATCGTGGCCCGCCTCCAGGCCGCCAACCCTGGGCCCTTCCCCAGCGAGGCGCTGCGTCCGGTCTTCCAGGAGATCTTCAGCGCCTGCCTGGCCCTTGAGAAGGGTCTCCGCATCGCCTTCCTGGGTCCGGAGGGGACCTTCACCCACCAGGCCATGAAACACCAGTTCGGCCTGTCGGCCCACGGGGTTCCCGCGCCCACCATCGCGGCGGTCTTCGACGAGGTGGAAAAGGGGCGGGCGGAGTTCGGAGTGGTGCCCATCGAGAACAGCACCGAAGGGGTGGTGACCCACACCCTGGACACCATCCTGGACAGCGACCTCCGGATCTCCGCCGAGATCGTCCTCGACGTGGACCATTGCCTGCTCGGCCGGCCCGCGCTCGCGCTGGCGGACATCCAGCGGGTGTACAGCCACGCGCAGGGCCTGGGGCAGTGCCGGCGGTGGCTGGAGGCCCACCTTCCGGAAGCCGCGCGAATCGAGGCGCCCAGCACTGGCGAGGCCGCCCGTCTGGCCCGGGAGGATGCCGCGGGAGCCGCCGTGGCCCCCGAACTGGCCGCGGACCTTCACGACCTGGTGGTGCTCCAGGCCTCCATCCAGGACCTCAAGGCCAACGCCACGCGCTTCCTGGTCATTGGAAAGGAGCAGGCCGCGCCCACCGGGCGGGATCGAACCTCCCTGATGGTGATCACCAAGGAGGGTCCGGGGGTCCTCCACGAGATGCTGGGGCCCTTCGCCGACGCCGGCCTGAACCTCACGAAGATCGAGAGCCGCCCCAGCCGGCGGAAGGCCTGGGAGAACGTGTTCTTCCTGGACGTGGACGGCCACCAGGCGTTGGAACCGTTGGCCTCGGCCCTCCAGGCCATGGGTCCCCACTGCGAGATGCTGAAGGTCCTGGGCAGCTACCCCCGGGCGGGAGCCTAGGCGCCTGGAAGGGTTCCCCGGCGGGGAGCTCAGTGCCCGTGGCCGTCCTCGTGTCTGTGGACGAAGCGGTGGTGGTGCCCACCGGACATGGCGGCGGTTTCGAAGTGCACGGTCATGTGACGGACGCCGAATTCACGGGTCATGAGATCTTCGATTCTCTCCAGGAAGGGCCGGGTCTCCTCCAGGCGCTCCGCGGCCACCACCACGTGGGCCGTGCAGACGGTGAGGTGGCTGCAGGCCCTCCAGGAGCGCAGATCCTCCACCCCGACGATCCCGGGGATGGCCAGGAGGCGGGCCTTCGCCGCGCCATGGTCGAAGGCCGCGCGGTGCATGAGGATTCCGAAGGCGTCCCGTGCCAGCAGGTAGGCGCCCCGGAGGATGAAGACCGCGATGGCCATGGCCACCACAGGATCCAGCCACCGCCATCCGGTGATCCGGATGAGCACCATGGACAGGAGGACGCCCAGGTTGGCCACGCTGTCCCCCAGGGCATGGAGGTAGGCGCCCCGGAGGTTCAGGTCGGATTCCAGGTGCGATCCTCGGCGGGGGAGGAGGACGAAGGTGGCTCCCAGGTTCAGCAGGAGCCCCAGGCCGGAGAACCCGATGGCCCAACCCACGAGAATCTCCTTGGGGGCCGCCAGGCGTCGGAAGCCCTCCCAGAGGATGGCTCCGGCGAGTCCCAGGAGGAGAAGGACCCCGAGGAGGGTCTGGAGGATCTCCAGGCGGTGCCACCCGTAGGCGTACCGGTCGCAGGGCTCGCGTCGGTTGGCGAGGTGGATGGTGCCCATGGCGAGCAGGTTCACTACGGCGTCGTTGAGATTCTCGACGCTGTCGGAGACCAGGCCGAGGGAGCCCGTCCAGAGCCCCCCGAGGGCCTGGAAGAGGAAGTTCACCCCGAAGAGGACCGAACTGAGGGCCAGGCGGCCGGGGGTGCCGGGGCCGTGGAGATGGGCCATCTCAGTCCCCGGTATACACGGGGCGGCGCTTCTCCCTGAAGGCCGCGAGGCCCTCCAGGCGGTCCCGGGTGGGGAGCACCTCCCCGTAGCATTCCTGCTCCAGGGCCAGCCCCGCGTCCAGGGCGAGGTCCAGGCCCCGGTCCACGGCGCGTTTCGCGGCCCTGAGGGCCACGGGTCCCTGGGGGAGGATCTCGCGGGCCAGGCCTAGGGCGGTCCATAGGGCCTCCCCGCGGGAGGCCACCCGGTTGACCAGCCCCCGGGCGTGGGCTTCCGCCGCGCCCAGGCGGCGGGCGGTGAAGATCCACTCCTTGGCCACGGCCCGGCCGACCAGGCGGGGCAGGCGCTGCGTGCCACCGGCCCCGGGGATGATGGCCAGCCCCGTCTCCGGCAGGCCCAGAACCGCGGATTCCCCCGCCACGCGCAGGTCGCAGGCAAGCGCCAGTTCATGGCCGCCCCCCAGGGCGGCGTCCTCGACGGCGGCGATGGTGGGCATGGGCAGGCGCTCCAGGGCCGTGAAGGCGCTGCGCAGGCGACCCACGAAGGCCTCGGCCTCCCCGGGATCCATGCCCGCCCGTTCTTTGAGGTCCGCCCCGGCGCAGAACACCCCGGGCACGAGGCTGTGGAGAACCACGACGCGCATCTTGGAACCTGAGCCCAGGTCGGACAGGGCCGCCTCGAATTCCTGGAGCAGTTGCCGCCCGAAGGCATTCCGGGCGGAGGGGCGCTCCAGGCCCAGGAGCAGGATCCCTTCGTCCTCCCCCCGAAGGGGATCGACCCGCAACTCGGCCATGCTCAGGCCAGGTCCACGATGGGGTCCCCCTCGTTGAGGAACTGGTCCGGGGCCACATGGACCTTGGAGACCGTGCCCTCCTCGGGGCTTCCCACGGGGATCTGCATTTTCATCGATTCGAGGATGATGAGGTCCTGGTCCTCGGAGACGCTGTCCCCCTCCTGGACGCATACCTGGATGACCTTGCCGGCCATCTCCGCCCGGATCTGCCCCATCCCTCCCTCCCTGTGAAAAGGGAAGTATAGCCCCAGGGCTGCCGGGCCTCAGTCCCCCTCGTACTCCCCGATGGCCATGAGGTCGTCGTCCTCCTCGGCGAAGTCCCCCTCCTCCACCAGGATTTCCTTGACCTTCCCCGCTTCCGGCGAATTGACATAGAAGGGGGTGTGGCTGGAGTCGGTCCCCTCGAGCAGCATCAGGGCCTGGTCCTCCTCGACCTCCTCGCCCACGCGCACCAGCACGTCCATCACATAGCCGGGCCATTCCGCGCGAACGATCATGTCCTCTCCGTGTTGGCGACTCGCCGGGGAGATTAGGCCGAGAAGGCCCCCTACGCAAGGGCCGGATAAAAAAAGGGCGAATTTGGCCTTTCGGCCCCCCCGGACGCCCAGGTTCAACCGGGCGCATATTCCGCCGATGGAGGGGACGGGGGGGAACGGGGTGGCCACCTGGAGCGGGGGGATGAACGGCGATGGGGATGCACCCCTGTCCGATCGCCGGCAGATCCTGCAGATCTTCGAGGGTCTGGCCGCCGGCCAGGGCGAATTCCCCATCAAGGTCGAGGGGACCCACACCCTCCCCTATGCCGCAACGGTCGTGAAACTGTCCCCGGAGGCCCCGGAACTGATTCTGAAACTCATCAGGCCCCTTCCCCACGAGCTCGCCCTGGGGGCCCTCTTCGAGGTCGTGTTCCCTTGCGGGGAGCAGCGTTTCACGGGGCTCCTGACCTACCAGGGGCGCCATGCCTACCTGCACTACCGGTTCACCCTTCCCGCGATGCTCCGCCTTTCGGACCGGAGAAGGCACAAGCGCCACCCCTTCCGGCCTCGGGAGAAGGTCGACGTCCTGATCCAGGACGGCAGCGTTCCGGGCCATGGCGTCGCCGGGCCGCTCGTGAATCTCTCGGAGGGAGGCCTGCTGCTTCGGGTGGACCGGATTCTCCGCCTGGGGGACGGGCTCCGCATCCCTCCCAGCACCTCCTTCTTCGAGCGGGGGAAGGCCCTGCCGCTGGTCCGCGTCCGGAACCTGCCCCGATGCCCCATCCTCCAGGTTCGCGGGGTGGTGGCCCATTGCGACGAACGGAACGGGGAAGTGGTGGTCGGGGTCCAATTCCTTGAACTGGAGGGAGGGGAGGCGCAGATCCTTCAACAGGTCCTGGAAGTTCGGGAGCGCAGTTTCCGGTCCTTGCCCCCCTCGGGAGGCGCCACGGAGCGCGCCACCGCCGCGCCCTCGCCGGTGGAGGCCCCCCGCGCCGCCTCCCCAGAGACCCCCGCCGACGGATCGCCCGACCCGTCGGAGACCTTCCGTCTCCTGCTGGCGCGACGATGCCGTGACCTCCTCCTGGTGATGTCCCCGGGGCCCGGGCGGGAGGACCTCCTGGAAAGGCTCAGGAGCTTGGGCTTCCTCCGGATCCAGACCCTGGACGGTCCCGAGGCCCTCGCCACCCTCAACCCGCCCCTCCCGGGGCTTCCCTCCCCGTTGGTGCTCAGGGGCCTCGATGGGGATTCGGAAGTCCTCGCCCAGGTGCGGGATTTCCAGAAAAGGGCCGGCCCCTGGAGCGACTGCCCGACCCTATTCCTCGCCGGAGAGGCCGACCCGGTGGCCTCCCTTGCGGAGGAAGCGGGCTGGCGGGTGGCGGGTCTGCCCTCGGAGGGAGACCAGGCCTGGATTCACACCCTGGATTCCCTGGGGGGAATGAACTGATCAGTGTTTCCGGAGCGGGGCGACCTTGACCCGGGTCCCGTCCTCCCTCATGCGGAACAGGTCATCCTCGATGCTGTTCTTCCCGCGGAACTCAGGATCGGAAGCATCCTTGGCGAGCAGGATGCCTCCCCGGGCGTTCCGGTGGAGCACGCACTCCTCCAAGGTGGCCCGGGAGTCCTCCAGCAGGAGCAGACCCGAATCCCTCCCGTCCCTGAGAACACACCTGGACAGGAGCAGATTGCCTCCGGGCTCCACCCGGGCCCCCACGCCGGAATTGCCATGGATTTCGCAACCCTCCAGGGCCGCCTGACCGCCTGGGCCACAGGCCACACCATGGGATTGACCCTCCGAGAACCGGCTGTTCCTGACCTGGGCCGTGGCCCCGCCGGGGACGGACAGCCCCGCCGCCCCGTTTCCCTGGATCTCGCTTCCGTCCACGGTGGCCAGGGCGCCTCCTGCAAGCGAAATCCCGAATCCCTCGTTTCCGGCGATCCGGCAGCGGAGGACAACGAGGCTGGCGTCGGACTGGGCATGCAGGCCCGCGCAGCCGTGACCGCCCAACTCGCACTCCTCCAGCGAGGCCCGGGAACGCGGCAGGGCCAGAAGTCCCGCGAAGCGGCTGCCCACCAGGCGGCTTCGCCGCAACTCCGCACTCCCCCCGGCCTCCACTTCCACGCCGCCCCCCTCGCAGCCGGAGATTTCAACGTCTTCCGCGAAGAGCTGGGCCCGGGCCTCCACCCAGATCCCCGCCCCCACCGCCGGCCCCACCCTGAGCTGGGAGGCGTGGGCGCGGCATTCCGGACCCACCCGCCAACCGGAACGAAGAAATCCAATCAAGGAAGAGTTTTCGAGAAACAGGTGACTCCCTTCGGCCTGGACCAGGCCCAACTCCCCGCTGCTGGCGATCCGGCAGTCCCGGAGCCGGGCCTGGGTCCCGGTTCCCTCGATCCAGGCGGCAGGACCCCCGCCCCCGTTGATCCCGCAATTTTCCAAAACGGGCGAGCCCCCGGAGACCCGCAGAGCTGGGTGGGGTGAGCCAGGATCCATCCTCAATTCAACCCCTTCCACCCGCGCGGAGCCCGCGCGGACGGTCAGGCACGGGCCCTGCCCGGATTCGAGGACCGTCTCCCCGGGCCCTCCCTCCGCCACGATCTGGACGTCCTGGTCCAGCACCAGGGATTCCCGGTACAAACCAGGGAGGACCCGGATCCGCGCCCCGGGGGCCGCATGGCGGAGGGCTACCCGGAGGCTGAGGAATTGACCGGTGCCGCCCCGACCCACACTGAGGTCGGTCGCCTGGGCCCCGGGGCTGGCGGGACGGGAAGCGGGGCCCGGTGCCGGGCCAGGCAAATCCGGGGGCCCCTGGAGGGCGGCAAGGATCGCGTCTCCCAGGGCATCGGCCGTGGGAAACCGATGCAGGGGGTCCTTGGCCAGGGCCCGCTCGGCCACCTGGAGCATCGCGGGGGGGAGGCCGGCCAGGTCCAGGAGTTGGAGGGGGGCCGGGGGGTTCCGAAGGATCCGGTTGAGGATCGTGGTGGGCGAATCTCCGACGAAGGGTTTTCGTCCGCCGCTCAGGATCTCGTAAAGAATGACCCCAAGGGAGAAAAGGTCGGAACTGGGAGAAGCCTTGCCCGTGTCCAGGTATTCCGGGGCCATGTAACTGATGGTCCCCATGAGGATGCCGTCCTGGGTGAGGTTCACTCCGGCCATCTGGGCGATGCCGAAATCCATCAATTTCGCGGTGGCCCGATGGCCATGGCGGGTGACCAGGATGTTGGCAGGCTTGACGTCCCTGTGAACCAGCCCTCGGTCGTGGGCGCAGCCCAGGCCCCTGCAGACCTGGGCGAGCAGGTCCAGAAGCTCAGCCCGGGGACAATCCCCCTTCTGGATCAGCGTGTCCAGATCGTCTCCCTCCAGGTATTCCATGACCAGGAACAGGAGCCCGTCGTCCTCGCCGAACTCGTACACCGTGATCACGTTCGGGTGGCTCAGGCGGGCGGCCGCCATGGCCTCCCGGGCGAAACGGGTGCGACTGTCCTCCCCAAAGGCCGAATCGGCCTGGATCACCTTGACGGCCACCTCCCGGCCCAAGAGGGGGTCCCTGCCCAGAAAGACCTCCCCCATGGCGCCCTTTCCAAGGGGCCGGAGGAGTTCGAATTTTCCGATTTTTTCGCGCACGATCGCCTGGTCCTGCGGACGCGAATCTATCGGCAGGTCCCCGAAACCCTTGAATGCGCGGAGCTACCGGGCCTCGATGGGCATGGCGTTCAACCGCTCGATGCGCCGGAGGAGGGGGGGGTGGGTGCTGAAGAGGCTCATCAGGCCTCCGCCGGAGAGGGGGTTGACGATCATCATGTGGGCGGTGGCGGGCCGGGCGCTGGCCAGGGGGGCCTGGGCATTCCAGTTGGCGATGCGCTCCAGGGCGGAGGCCAGCATGTCGGGCCGCCCGGTCAGGTGGGCCGCGTAGGCGTCAGCCATGTATTCCCGGGAGCGGCTGAGGGCCATCTGCAGGAGGAGGGCGGCCAGGGGGCCGAAGATCATGATCACCAGGCCAAGGAGAGGGTTGGGCCGGTCCTCCTCGTCCCTGGGAGTGATGTAGTAGGCCATCTGGGAGAGGAACATGATCGCCTGGGCCAGGACCGAGGCCATGCTGCCCAGAAGGATGTCCCGATGCTTCACGTGGCCGAGTTCGTGGGCCAGCACGCCTTCCAGTTCCTGGCGGGAGAGGGCTCCCAGGATGCCCTCCGTCACGGCCACCACGGCATGCTCGGGGTTCCGTCCGGTGGCGAAGGCGTTGGGGGTCTCCTCGGGGATGATGGCGATGCGGGGCATGGGCAGGCCCGCCCGCTGGGCCAGCGTGGCCACGATGTCGAAGAGCATCGGTGCCTCCTCCCTCGAAACCACCCGGGCGCCGTAGCTGGCCAGGACGATCGAATCCGAGAAGAAGTAGGCCACCCCGTTCATCACCAAACCCACGCCCAGACCCAGCACCAGGCCCAGTTCCCCGGCCACCGCGAACCCGATCCAGATGAGCAGGCCTGTCAGCGCGGAGATGAGAAGGAAGGATTTCAGGGTGTTCATGGAGAGGTCCTCCGCCGGAGATTCTACGGCCTGGAGGGGGAGCGGGGGAGCCGGGGGCCCACGGGCAGGTCCCGGAGGCTCGGCGGGGCCTTCAGGCGTCCCGTCGGACCACGAGAAGGGTCACGTCGTCGCGGAAGGCGCCCTCCCCGAGGTGCTGGAAGCAGGCCACGAAAATCCTCTCCAGGAGTTCGTCGGCGCTGCACTGGGGGTGGGCCTTGACCACCTGGTCGATGGAGGAATCCCCGAACTCGCACCCTTCGGCGTCCTCGGCTTCGACCAGGCCATCCGTGAAGACCACGAGGGCGTCCCCGGGCTCCATCCGGTCGCTGCCCTCGCACCACTGGGCGCCGGGCAGGAGGCCGACCATGGGCCCCGTGGGCGCCAGGCGCCGGGCTTCCCCCGAGTGGGGAACCAGGAGGGGCGGGTTGTGGCCGCAGTTCACGTAGCGGAGCTTCCCGTCCTCCGGGTTGAGGCTCCCCGCGAAGAGGGTCGCGTAGCGGTTCCGGTCCCGCACCTCGTTCATCCGATCGTTGAGGCGGTGGGCGAGACGCCCCCAGTCTCCCACCCGCTGGTCGCCCATGGCGTGGAGGAAGGCGGCCAGCTGGGTCATCATCAGGGCCGCGGGGATCCCTTTTCCTGAAATGTCCCCCACCGAAAGATGGAGCCGCCTCCCCCGCTGAGGGTCCCCCGCCTCCCAGAGGTCGTAGAGGTCGCCGCCCACCGCCTGGTACGGGAGGTTGGCCGCGGCACAGGACCAGCCCGGTGGCTCCGGCAGCCGCTTGGGGAGGATGCGCCGTTGGATGTTCCTGGCCAACTCCAGGTCCTTCTCCATCCGGATCCCGTGGAGCCTGGCTTCGTGAAGCTCCAGGTTGGTGAGCTGGCCGGCGGTGAGGTTCAACAGGGTCTGCAGGAAGAGCTCGTCGTCCTCGTTCAGGGTCCCCGGGACGGGATCCGCGGCGTAGGCGAAGCCGTGGCTGTGGTCCGTCCCCACGAGCTCCACGGCGTGGGTCAATCCCTTGTCCAACACCAGCCTGCGGAGTTCATCGCTCTCCAGGGAGGGGGGCAGGACCCCCAGGCCTCGGTTGAACAACACCCCTCCAGAGGCGTCCACGACGAGCATCCGGGGGATCCTGAACTCCCCCATGATCGTGTTCGCCATGAGGCGGACCAGGGCCTGGGGGGTATCCACCTCCCCCAGGCTGCGGGTGAGGTCGAAGAGGGTGTTCAGGCGCGAGATCTGGAGGGCGAGGGCCCGGTTCTGATCGCTGCGCCGGGCCTCCAGTCTCCGCCAGGCCAGGAGGGGTCCCGAAATGGACAAGAGAAGGGGCAGGGCCGCGGGCTGGCTCTCCGTCCGCAGGGCGAGGTGGCCGAAGAGCTCGTCTCCATGGACCCAGGGGAGGCTGATCCAGCCCTTGCCGGGGTTGGTGGGGAAGGGGGTGGCCTCGCCTCGCCGGAAGATCCACCGCTGGCCGTCCCAGATTCCCCCTTGGGGAGACTTGGCGATCCCAAGGGCGGAGACGCCCACCAGATGGACCAGGGCCTCCTCCGTCACCTGTTCGGGGAAGGCCTCCATGAAGTCGATGAGGGGGAGGAGCTCCTGGGCCCCCTCCGGGATCCTCAGGGCCAGTTCCCGCAGGCGGTCGAAAGGGGAGCCCATCCCTGGGCCTCAGGGAATGCGCTTGATCATGCAGCATTCGCTGCGGCCCACACCCTGGTGGAAGCGCACCTCGTCCATGAAGCGGCTCATCAGAAGAAGGCCCAGGCCACCTTTGCGTGGATGCTTGACGTATTCAGAGGGGTCGGGAAGCAGGATCTGGTCGTCCCGCATGCCTTCCCCGCTGTGCCAGATGTGGATTTCCATCCGGCTGGGGGTGAAGTTGAGACCGATTTCGACCTGATGGTCCCCCTCCCCGTGGTAGGCGTGCAGGATGACGTTGGTCACAGCTTCGTCCATGGCGATGGAGACCTTGGCGGCCGTGGAATCGTCCAGTCCTGCCGCCACGGCCCCTCGTTTGGCCACGGCGGTCACCAGGTTCAGGTACCGCGTCTGGCTCGGGATGGTGAGCCGGAATTCTGAGGTGTCCCCCCCGACCCGCACGTCAGGCTTCCCCGGAAAGCACGGCCAGAGCCTCCGCCTCGCTCGGGAAAACCCGATAGAGCTGCGTGAAACCCAGGGTGTCGAAGATGGCGAAGACGTTTTCCTGGAGGTCGCAGAGGAGGATGTCCCCGCCGTTCCCCCGGACGGTCTCCACCAGGCCCATGATGGCCCCCAGCCCCGCGGAGCTGATGTAGGCGAGGTCACTGCAGTTCAGCAGGATGGCGTAGCGCTTGGCCTCGACGAGTCTCTCCAGGGCCTCCTCGAACTGGCGGACGGTGTGGGCGTTGACGAAGCCCGAGGGCTTCAGGATCGAGACCCCATCCGCTTCACGGACCTGGATGGAAAGATCTGCCATGAGGGCTCCGGCTTCAGGGACCGTCATGCTAACAGAAATGGCCGTCGGCCCGGCCTGATTGGGAGTACCCTCGGGGGAGCCCAGAGAGTCCCATGGAAGCCTCCGACGCCGCGAAAACGCTGCTCAGCCAGTGGATCAACACCAGGCACCAGGCCTTGCTCGAGCAGGTGATGATGACCTGGCAGGCCGGCATGCGCGGCCTGGAGCCGGACGACATTCTGCTCCAAGACCTGCGGAAGGAACTCGGCCATCCCCCCGAGGAGGGAGTGGAAGACCTTTTCGGGGCCGGGACGGACCTGGGAGAGGATCTCGGCCGCGCCGTGGACGCCCTCGAATCGGCCCCGAGCCAGGGCGAGGTGCTCAAGGCCCTCCTGGACGGGCTGCAGCCCTTCGTGGAGCGCAGCGCCATTTTCGTGGTCAAGCAGGGGATTGCGAACCTCTACGCCTCCAGGGGCTTCGAGACCGAGAGCCCCCGCCCCGGTTCCCCCGTGGTGCCGCCGCCTCCCCTGGAGGGGCTCATCTCGGGGAGGATCCATGTCCTTCGGGAGATTCAAGAGACCTACGCCGCGCTGCTGGCCCCCCTGAGCCGCTTCGAGGCCGGCCAGGCCATGATCCTTCCCCTTCGCCTGCGGAGGAAGGCTGTGGCCGTCCTGCTCGTGGACAGCGGCCTGCGCCAGGACGTCCAGCGCCCGGCCGAGATCCGCGCCCTGGCCCATGTGGCGGAGGCGTGCCTCTCTTTCCTGGCTGGCCAGAAGGAAGAGGAGCGCCCCGCGGCCGCCGACGCCGGGCCCAGCGCCCGGACGGCCCAGATCGTGCCGTCCATTCAAGAGGCGGCCCCCCCCCTGGACCCCAAGGTTCGGGCCACCGCCGAGCGGTTGGCCCGGGTGTTGGTGGGAGACATCGAACTGTATTTCCCCCAGAAAGTGACCCAGGGCCAGCAGCAGGGGAACCTCTACGGCACCCTTCGGGAGGAGCTGGACCGCAGCCGATCCACCTTCGTCGAACGTTTCGGCGAGGACCTGGAGGTCCAGCACAAAGTGTTCCTGGGCACCATCGTCCAGCTTCTTTGCGGGGGGGATCCCGCAAAGCTCGGCCCCGCACCCTGGGCCCCCCGGGGGTGAACCCCCCCCGCGGGGTCACCGGGAAAGTTGGTGACAGAAAACCCCGAATCTGGTACATCCTGTGACCTTTGAGCCTTTGCGGGCTGAGGGGACGATGGCCAACCTTGGGAAGAAGTTCACCTGCTTCAAGTGCGAGACGAAGTTCTACGACTTCGGCAAGCCGGAAGCCCACTGCCCGAAGTGCGGCGCCAACCAGAAGAACGCCCCCTCCCGCCCGAAGGCCGTCAAGAAGGACAAGACCGTCCACCTGATCGAGGACGACTTCACGCAGGAAGCCGAAGGCGAGCCCATCACCGAGGACACCTTCGAGGAGGGGCTCGGGTTCCAGTCTCCGCGCGCGGAGGGCGTGGATCCCGGCGACCTGCGCATGGACGACTACGACGAATAGTCCGGAGGCCTGAACCCCCTTGTCGGACCTGTCCCCCCCCGGCGTGGATCGCCACACCCACCTGGAGGGGAGCCTCGATCCGGGCTGGGTGCGCCAGTCCGCCGCGGCCAGGGGGTTGGCCGTGCCTCCCGCCCTGGAGCTTCTTTGGCGGGGGGAGGCATGTCCCTTCGAGGGTTTCATCGAAGCCTTCCTCTTCGGGGCCGAGCTCCTGGACCATCCGGATGCCATCCAGGGGGCCGTCCGCGCCGCGGTCTCGAGGCTCCCCGAAGGACACGGCGAACCCAGGGGGCTCGACCTCTGGGTCTCGCCCCACTTCCTGGTGGAGCACCGCAAGCTCCTCCCCCTGGACCAGTTGTGGAAGGGCCTGGAGGCGGGGATCGCGGAAGCCGCGCGCCAGGGTGTGCGCATCGCGGTCGTGGTGGATGCGGTGAACCACTTCGGCCCCAGGCACGGGCACGCCACCCTGAACCTCGTCCTGCCCGAACGACCTCCGTGGGTGAGGGGCTTCTCCACCGGAGGACTCGAGGGCGTGCCCTTCCGGGAATGGGCTCCCGTCTTTGATCGCGCCCGGGCCGCCGGCCTGCGCATCGCGGCCCACGCGGGTGAGAACGGTCCCGGGAGCAATGTCCGGGAAGCCGTGCTGGAGGGCGGGGTGGCCCGGATCGTCCACGGGGTCCGGGCTGCGGGGGACCCCGGCATTCTGGACCTGCTGGCGGCCCGCATGGTCCCTGTGGACGTCTGCCTCAGCTCCAACCGCTGCCTCGTCCCCGACCTGGATCCCCATCCCCTGCCGGTCCTTCTGGCCGCCGGGGTGCGCTGTGCACTCGGGACGGACGATCCGGGCGTGGTCCCTTGCGACCTGCCCTCGGAATGGGAACGGGCCCGAAGGCTCGGGGTGCCGGCGGAGGGCCTGGAGCAGCTCCGGCGGAATGCGGTGGAGGACGCGTGGTGCCTGAATCCCGGAGAGGGTTCCTGAATTCCCCCTCCAGGGGCGCTGGAACCCGGATCAGGGCGATCGGAAGCAGGCTGGCTCTGCAACTGGCGACGGGCGGGAGGGAGCCGGGGTCGGGACATCCGATGCTCTATCCAGCCCACAATCAAGGCTCGCCCGTCCAGGACCGGCGGGATACAATGACCGATTCGGTGTGCGCCCGTAGCTCAGCTGGATAGAGCATCAGGCTTCGAACCTGAGGGTCGGGCGTTCGAGTCGCTCCGGGCGCACCACCTCAAGGCCTTGACAATTTGATGCGCGAACGTGGCGGAACTGGTAGACGCACTGGATTTAGGTTCCAGCGGCTCACGCCGTGGGGGTTCGAGTCCCCCCGTTCGCACCATTCGCCAGGATTGGCGAATAGGACGGCACGCGCAGCGTGGCCGCCCGGAGGGCGAGGGCCCAGGACGGGCCCGAGTCACGAGGGGAGGCACACGCACCCTGCGCGCGAAGCCCTTTCGCCCGATCAGACGAATAGGACGGCACGCGCAGCGTGGCCGCCCGGAGGGCGAGGGCCCAGGACGGGCCCGAGTCACGAGGGGAGGCACACGCACCCTGCGCGCGAAGCCCTTTCGCCTGACCCGTCGAATCGGATGGAAGGCATAATCCGCACGCGGGGCAAGACCTTCCGCGCCTCACCCGCACCCCATGCACCAGGAGCACCCATGCAGGTCACCCTCACCCACCACACCCCCACCCGGAAGTCCGTCGAGGTCCGGGTTCCCGCGCCCGAGGTTGCCGCGACCTTCCAGGAGGTCATCACCCGGATGGCGCCGAAGGTGAAGATTCCGGGTTTCCGGCCTGGGAAGGCTCCCAAGACCGTGCTGCTCAAGCGCTTCGGCCGGGAAATCGAGTCGGAGGTGGCCCAGAGCCTGGTCCAGCGTCTCTTCTGGGACGCGGCGGCGGCGGCGGGGACCCAGCCCATCAGCCAGCCTGCCCTCGAGAACGCCACGGTGAAGGAAGGGGAGGAGGGGCAGTTCAAGGTCCACTACGACGTCGCCCCGGAGGTCACCCTTCCCCCCTATTCCAGCATCAAGCTCGTCAAGCAGAAACGACGGATCGACGCGGAGGCGGTGGAAGAACACCTCGAGGGCCTCCGCCAGCGCTCCGCCAAGTTCATTCCTGTTGAAGGGGTCGCGGAGGTGGGCCACTACGCCACCCTGGATCTCAAGGTCAAGCCCCAGGGCATGAAGTCTCGCACCTACAAGGACCAGGTGGTCCAGTTGGATCCCAGCCGGCCCTTTGACGCCCAGATCCTCGGGATGGGTCCCGAGGAGGAGAAGGCCTTCGACATCCCGGTGCCCCTGGAGGATCCCAACAAGGCCGTGGCCGGGAAGAAGATCCACCACGAGGTGCGGTTGAAGGATCTCAGGCGCCGCGAGGTCCCCGAATTGAACGACGACTTCGCCAGGGACCTGGGGGCTTTCGACGACCTGAAGGCCCTCCGGGCGGCCGTGGCCAGGGACCTGGAGGAGGCCGCGGAACGAGACGCCCAGGCCCGCCTCCAGTCCAGGCTGCTGGACGGCCTGCTCGATGCCGCGCCCTTCGAGGTGCCCACGTCCATGGTGGCCCTGCAGCTGGACGACTACTGCCAGGAATTCGCCCAGGAGGTCTCCCAGCAGGGCGTGGACCCCAAGCGGATCAACTGGGCCGCGTACCGCCAGCACCGTCTCCGGGACGCCGAGCGGGCGGTGCGTAGCGGTTATCTCCTCCAGGCCATCGGAAACGCCGAGGACATCCAGGTCTCCGAGGATGAAATCGACGCCGACATCCGGGGGTACATGGAGGAGAACAAGATCCAGACTCCCTTCCCGGCCTTCAAGGCCGACCTGGAGCGCCGCGGCAGCACCACGGAGATCAAGGGCCGCATCCGCACCGACAAGATCTTCGAGAAACTCCTGGCCTCGGCCCAGGTGAGCGAGGAGATCCTCGACAAGGAAGCCTTCGTGAAGCTGGTGGAATTGGAGCGGAAGCGCCAGGCCGGGGAACCCGTCTCGCGGTTCGACGCCGGCGGCCTTGAGGGGGGCGAACTCGAGACCCAGGAGGGCGGGGACCCGGTGGAGGCCGAGCACGTCCACGGTCCCGACTGCGATCACGACCACGAGGCCGAGAAGCCAAGGAAGAAGGCCTCGAAGGCCAAGGAATCCTCCCCGGAGGGAGAGGAGAAACCCAAGGCCAGGAAGGCGAAAAAGGCGGAATGATTCAGGGCCCTCATGGCCCACGGGGGGCGCCGGCGGCGCCCCTTTGTTATCCTTGAGCCCGCCAGGAGCCCGCATGCCCTCCAGCTACTATCCCCCCATCGTCATCGAGCAGACCCCTCGGGGCGAGCGAAGCTACGACATCTATTCCCGCCTGCTCAAGGACAACATCATCTTCCTGGGCACGGCCATCAACGATGACGTGGCCAACGCCATCGTGGCCCAGATGCTCTTCCTGGAGAGCGAGGACCCCGAGAAGGACATCCAGATCTACGTGAACAGCCCTGGCGGCAGCGTCACCGCCGGGCTCGCCATCTACGACACCATGCAGTTCGTGAAGAACGACATCGTGACCTACTGCGTGGGCCAGGCCTCGAGCATGGGCGCCCTCCTGCTCTGCGCGGGAACCAAGGGGAAGCGCTTCGCCCTGCCCAACAGCCGCATCATGATCCACCAGCCCAGCGGGGGCGCCCAGGGCCAGGCCACGGAAATCGAGATCACCTACAAGGAGATTCAGCGCCTCAAGGACATGCTCACGGACATCATGGCCAAGCACTGCGGCCAGCCCATGAAGAAGCTGGCCAAGGACATGGACCGGGACTACTTCATGAGCGCGGACGAAGCCCTCCAGTACGGGCTGATCGACCGGGTCCTCACCGAGCGCCCCGCCTAGGGAACCCCCGAGGGGGTCCCATGCCCGCCGTGAAGCCCTTCGCCACCGACCACCTGCGCCGGATCCCGCTCTACATTCCGGGGAAACCCATCCAGGAAGTCCGGAGGGAGCTGGGCCTGGACCGTGTGGTGAAACTGGCCAGCAACGAGAATCCCTGGGGTCCCACGGAGGCCGTGAAGGCGAGGCTGGCCCGCGCGATCGCCGGCACGGAGGACGAGGGTTTGGGCCTGTATCCCGTCTCCGACGGGTACTACCTGCGGCAGGCCATCGCCCGGCGCCGCGGCCTGAGCATCGAGAACGTCCTCCTGGGCAATGGATCCTCCGAGATCATCGAAATGATGGCCAAGGCCGCCCTCCTGGACGGCGGCAGCGCGGTGATCCCGCAACACAGCTTCGCGATCTACGGAATCGCCACCCAGACCGTGGGGGGAAGGGTTCTCGAGACCCGCGCCGACCTCCACGAAACCAGCGTGGACGCGATCCTGGCGGCGGTCCAGAGCGACACCCGCCTGGTCTTTCTCGGCAACCCCAACAACCCCACGGGCGTGCTCCCGGGGCGCAGGGCCCTGGAGCGTCTCGTGAAAGGGCTGCGGGACGACATCGTCCTGGTGGTCGACCAGGCCTACGCGGAATATGAGGACCCTGAGGGTTACGCGGATGCCACCGCCTTCCTTCGGGAGCGGGAAGGCCTGCTGGTCCTCCACACTTTCTCCAAGATCCACGCCCTGGCGGGGCTTCGGGTGGGCTATGGCCTGGGAAGTCCCGACCTCCTGCAGCTGCTGGAGCGGGTCCGGAGCCCTTTCAACACCAACCACCTCGCGCAGGTGGCGGCGGAAATCGCCGTGCAGGATCAGGCCTTCGAGGCCTTCAGCCGGGGGAAAAACCGGGAGGGCCGCCAGGCCTTCATCGCCGAGGCCCGGAAGCACCGCTGCCAGGTGAGCGGACAGGGGGGGAATTTCCTCATGCTGGAGAGCGCCCTCCCCGCCCAGGATCTGTTCCAGGAGCTGCTTCGCCGGGGCGTCATCGTGCGTCCCATGCAGGGCTACGGGCTCCCCAACCACGTGCGCGTGACCCTGGGAAAACCCGAGGACATGGACGCCTTCTGGAGGGCGGCGGGCCCGCTCCTCGACTGTGGCTGCTGAGCGCGCCGAGGGAACGGCCGTCGAGGATCGCCTCGCGGACCTGCGGGACGCCCTGGCCGGCGGGGATCGGGGCGGCGCGAGGGCCATCCTGGAGGAGCTCCGCCGTCTCTACCGGCGGAATCCTTCGGCCTTCGACCCCCGGAGCCTGCGGGAGTTGAAGGCGGCCGCCGAGGGTCTGGGGGCTCCGGTGGACCTGGAGGCGGTCCTCAAGGCCTGTTTCGGCTACGACCGATTCCGGCCTGGGCAGCGGCCCATCCTGGAGGCGGTGCTCCAGGGCAGGGACGTGATCGGCATCCTGCCCACGGGGGCCGGGAAATCCCTCACCTACCAATTGCCCGCCCGGGTCGGAGGCGGAGTCACCCTGGTGGTGAGCCCCCTCATCGCCCTCATGAAGGACCAGGTGGACGCCCTGGAGGAGCTGGGGCTGCGGGCCACCTTCCTCAACTCGAGCCTGGACCCGGCGGAGCGCAGGGCCCGCATCCAGGCCCTCCGGCGAGGGGACTTCGAACTGGTCTACGCCGCCCCTGAGGGTCTGGAGCTCTACCTGGCCGCCCTCCTGGAGGAGGTTCCCCTGCGGTTGGTGGCGGTCGACGAGGCGCACTGCATCAGCCATTGGGGCCACGACTTCCGGCCGGCCTACCGCAACCTCGCCGGGCTCAAGGCCCGCTTCGGCCATGTTCCTGTGCTGGCCTTGACGGCCACCGCGACCCCCCGGGTGCGCGACGACATCGCGGTGCAACTCGGCATGGTGGACCCGGTGCTGGTGCAGGGCTCCTTCTTCCGGCCGAACCTTCGGGTCTGCGCCTACCGGAAGGGCGTCCCTGGGCAGCCTCCGGTGCGGGATGCGATCCTCCGGCTGGTCCAGGCCCGGCCGAGGGAGAGCGGGATCGTGTACTGCCTGTCCCGGAAATCCGCCGAGGGCACGGCCGAATGGCTTCGCAAGCATGGTGTCCGGGCCCTGGCCTACCATGCGGGCATGCTCCCGGGCGAGCGAACCCGGGCCCAGGAAGCCTTCCGCCGGGATGACGCGGACGTGGTGGTGGCCACCGTGGCCTTCGGCATGGGCATCGACAAGAGCAACATCCGCTTCGTGATCCACCGGGACATGCCCAAATCCGTCGAGGGGTGGTCGCAGGAGATCGGCCGGGCCGGGCGTGATGGGGCCCCGGCGGACTGCGTGGTCTTCTACTCCTGGGCCGACGTGCTGAGCTACGATCGCTTCACCCAGGATCTCGAACCGGCCCAGGCCGCGGCCCAGCAGCGGCAGACCCGGGACCTTTTCCGCCTGCTGGAGCATGCCGCCTGCCGCCACCAGGCCTTGTTGGCCCACTTGGGCGAATCCATGGCCCCCTGCGGCACCTCTTGCGATACCTGCGCGGGCCTGGATCCCCTGGCCAAGGCCCCCAAACGCCCACCCCGGAGAAGGGGAGGCGGCATGCCTGGGGTCCCCCAGGACCCCGCCAGCCCCGACGAGGCCCTGTACCTGGAGCTGAAGGCACTCCGCAAGCGCCTCGCCGACGCCCGGGGCGTCCCGGCTTACGTGGTCTTCACCGACGCCACCCTCCAGGAGATGGCCCGCCTGCGGCCAACCACGGCCGAATCCCTGCTGCAGGTCAGCGGGGTGGGCCCCAGGAAACTGAGCCTCCACGGAGACCCTTTCCTGGCCCTGCTCCGCCGGATGTCAGACTGATCCCATGGCCCGCCTCGCCCTCATCGCCATCGACGGTCCTTCGGGGGTGGGCAAGTCCACCACCGCCAAGGCCCTGGCGGCGCGCCTCGGCTGGGATTACCTGGACACCGGGGGCATGTACCGCTGTGCGGCCCTTGCGGCCCTCCGCTCGGGCCTGGGACCGGGAGACCCCGGCATCCGGGACCTCATGGATCGGCTCCGCATCGAACAGATTGGAACAAGCTTCCTGATGGACCACGAGGACGTGAGTGCCGCCATCCGCACCCCCGAGGTGACGCGGTTGTCGAGCCCCCTCAGCGCAGATCCCCGGGTCCGGGAGGCCCTGGTGCCCCAGCAGCGGCGCATCGGTGAGCGGGGAGGCTGGGTGGTGGACGGGCGGGACATCGGGACCGTCGTCTTCCCCGATGCCTGCTGCAAAGTGTTCCTCACCGCCAGCATCGATGCCCGCGCACGACGCCGCTTCCTCGAACTCCAGGCCAAGGGTCAGCCCGCGGAGTTCCCCGCAGTGCTCGCGGACCTGGCGGAGCGCGACCACCGTGACTCCACTCGCGACGTCGCCCCGTTGCGCCCGGCGGAGGACGCGATGATCCTCGATTCCAGCGACCTCGACCTTGGTCAAGTGGTCACGGCGATCCTGGCGCGACACCAGCGACACGGCGGTTGATTGCGTGAACGCCGCCGGTCGGATTGGAATGGGCGTTCAAAGAAGAATCACTCACTCCCTAGAATCCAAGAGGCCCGGGAAAGAGAACCCAATACTCATCCAGTTCTTGGCGTGCTTGGCGTCCTGAGGGTTGCCTTTCTCGAAGGATGGAATGCCCCCTGGTAGGGCCCTCTCAGGGACTCAGCCACTTCAGGGGATCCTCGAGCCGGAACGCACCGGATTGCTCGGAAAATTGGCGCAGCAATGGCGCGTGCCCGGCTCCATAGACCACCAGGATCCGCTCCTTCGGGTCCCCGGTCAGCCGCAGGAGGTGGGTGAAGATCTTCAGGTTGCGGGTGAACCAGTTGCCCACCCAGTTGGCTCCGGGATAGGCCTTGTCATCTCCGAGCAGCAGGTAGTCGAAGTACTGGCGGTGGGAGGTTTCCATCACCGCCGGGGCATTCGCATGGCGAAGCCAGGCCAGGAGATCCTCCCGCTCGGGGGAGTCGCCGCGGGACGGGCTGCGCAGGGCCTGGACCCTGCCCAGGTCGCCCCTGGATTCGGCCCAGGCCATCCAGTCGAAATCCTCCTCCTTGCCCGGGGGCATTTCATTCCAGTCAACGGCCTCCAGACGCGGAAGCCCCAGGCGGGCCGCCAAGCGAAGGCCAATCTGGTCTACTTCACTGCGTCCGAGCGAATAGCGTCCTTCTCGGTAGTCGCGGTAGCGTGCGTCGAGACGGGCCTGCTCCAGGCGGTCCCATTCCACCGCAATCCGGGTGGGGCGGAAGGCGGCGAGCCGGTTGATGATCTCCGCGAGTTGGGCCTGGCGCGACGGCGAGCGCACGTCATCGATGCGCGTGTTCACCACGTCCCGGCCCGGATTGTCCAGGTGCACCGTGCCCAGCACGAGCAGCGCGGGCCGCTCCGCCGGCTTGCGGTCCCGCAGCAGCCGGGGTGCCACCGGGCCAGCCTGGGCCAGCAGCCCCAGGCCGCCCAGGCCGAGCGCTGCCACCCAGGCCCGGGGCTGGTTCACCAACAAGTTCCAGGCCATAGGACCACCTCCCGACACGGCTGCGGGGTCCTACGCTCCCCGAACGGATGCGCTTAGGCATGGGGTTTGGACCGTGGACTCCTCGGGGCAGCGGCGAGGGGCCAGGGGGGGCCCTGCGGGCCCCGGCCGATGGCGTCGCCCCCCTCCATGATGAAAGGGCGGACCCTGTCCGCCCCTGATGGCTCGCCCGAGGGTCGCCGGTTCAGCCCTGGATCTTGATCTTCTGGGGTTTGGACTCCGGCCGCTTGGGGATGCTGAGGAACAGCACGCCGTCCTTCAGCTCGGCGTGCACCTCGGTGGCCAGAACTTCCTCGGGCAGCGTGAAGGTGCGCGCAAAGGTTCCGTAGGCCCGCTCCGAGAGGTGCAGGGTCTCTCCTTCGGCCTTCACCTCGGCGGCGCGGCGCCCCTTGATGGAGAGGCGGTTCCCGGTGAGGTCGATGTCCAGGTCCTCCTGACGGATGCCGGGCATGTCGGCCTTGAAGACGTAGGCCTCGGAGGTCTCCTTCACGTCGAAGGAGGGCAGGAAGGTGTTGGAGGCCTCCCCGTAGTCCAGGCCGGCCTCCCGGTAGGGATCCCAGCGGAGGAAGTCCCGCATGAGCCGGAATGGCTCCACCACGGGGGAGAGGGAGTTGGGTCGGACGCTCATGAGTGTGGCCATTTTATCCTCCTGATGCGGATGGCTTTAGTTGATCTAGCTCTTATCCGCACATAAAATTTTAGTCCTTGTAACGAAGATGTCAAGCGCCCAAAATTTTTTTTTGTCGGGCGCGGAGGCGCCCGGGAGGCCTGCGTTCCGGTGGAAGGCTTCCCCAGGGTCTCCGCCGCCCGCGCGGGGAACCCCTCGTCGGAGGCGAAACGGAGGCCCATCCACCGCGGTTCGGGCCCTTTTCCGATCCCCTTCCTCCATTCCCCATCGAGCCTCGCCCCGGCCGGAGGCGCTGCTCCAATCGGATCAGGCGGTCCTGCACCTTCCAGGCGTGATGACGGATCGTGAAAAGAAGCTGCGCCAAGAGCAGGGCCAGGACCAGGCTCCCCCAGGCTCCCAGCCTCCCAGGGTGCGGGGGTCCTTCCCCGCCAAGGCCATGAAGAGGCCCAGGGTCGCCTGCAGGAGCAGGGGGGCCACGAGGGGGTGGGAAGGATCCAGGTGGCGGGGGTTGGAGGGCCTCTGTTCGGCCGAGCGGGATGCCTTAGGGAGGGGGACGGAAGGAGTGGATGACCTCCTCCCGGGTTTCCAGGCGGGGACCCCCAAGGAGGTCCAGGCAGTAGGGAACCGCGGGGAAGACCGCCTCCAGGCACTCCCGGATGCTCTTGGGGTTGCCGGGGAGGTTGATGATCAGGCTGGAGCCGCGGGTCCCCGCGACCTGGCGGCTGAGAATCGCGGTGGGAACGAACCGAAGGGAGGCGGCGCGCATCTGCTCCCCGAAGCCATCCAGGATCCGGTCGCAGACCGCCGCGGTGGCCTCGGGGGTGACGTCCCTGGGAGCAGGACCGGTGCCTCCGGTGGTCAGCACCAGGCAGCAGCCCTCTTCATCGCAGAGGGCTCGAAGGGCTCCTTCGATGGGCTCCCGCTCGTCAGGGACCAGGAGGCCCCGGGCCTCCCAGGGGGTGGCGAGGAAATCCTCGAGCGTCTGGCGGATGGCAGGACCGGAACGATCCTCGTAGGCGCCGGCGAAGGCGCGATCCGAAATGGTCAGGATGCCGATGCGGGGGACAGGCAAGGGGACTCCGGGAGCGCGGCCAGTATGACAAGGCCCCGCGAGCCGGGAGCCCCTCTACGCGGCGCCCTGCCCGGGGCATACCCTGGCCCCCTTGGGGGGGGTGAGGGGCGGGCCCCAAGCCAGGGAGGGATGCCCGCCAGCGACGCCATGGTATTGATGGGGGATCCTCCAGGCCCGGGCCAGGTGGCTCAGGGCCGGGCGGTCCGCCCGGAAGGTGTCCCATGCTGAGTCCCGAAGCTCGCGCGAAGGTCATCCGCCTGGTCTGCACCGATGTGGACGGAGTCCTGACCGAGGGGCGCCTGGACTACGGCCACACCCCTGGACACACGAAGGCCTTCCACGTGCGGGACGGGGCTGCCATCAAGTGGCTGCAGGCCGAGGGAATCCCCGTGGCCTTCATCTCGGGGCTGGAGTCCCCGGCCACACGCCACCGGGCCGCGGATCTGGGGCTGGAGGACTGTTTTGCTGGACACCTGGACAAGGCCCCCATCCTGGAGATCCTGTGCAGGAAATACGGGATCGGCCCCGACCAGGTGGCCCACCTGGGGGACGACCTCCACGACCTGCCCCTCCTGACCCGCGTGGGCCTGGCCTGCTGTCCGGCGGACGCGGTACCGGAAGTCAAGGCTGCCTGCCACCTGGTGTTGACCCGTCCAGGCGGGCAAGGTGTGCTCCGTGAACTGGCGGAACAGATCTTGAAAGCCCGGGGCCGCTGGGACCCCCTGGTCTCCCGATACAAGGATGCGACATGAGACGGATCGCCCCCCTCCTTCTGACCGTGGCCCTGGGGGCCCAGGAGCCCGCCACAGTGGGCCTCCAACTCCGGGGAAACTTCCCTTCGGACAACCTGAAGGACGCCGTGGGCGGGAAGGCGGGCTTCGGCGCCAGTCTTGGCGCGGAATCCGAACTGGAAGAGGCCTGGCGGGGGCGTGTGGTTCTCGGCTACGACGCTTTCGGTCCCGGGACCTACCAGGATCAGAGCGGGCGCCGCGGCAAGGTCTCGTCCAGCCACCTGAGCATTGAGGTCGTGCGGATGATCGGCCAGGAGGGCCGGCACGGCTTCATGGGGCCCTACGTGGTCCTCGGGGCCGGAGCCTACGGGTGGGGGGTGACCACCTCGGATTCGGCCGCGGGCATTTCGGTGACCCGCCGGGTGATCCACCTGGGCGGCTCCTTTGGATTCGGTTACCGATTTTCGCCCAGCTGGGACTTGGAAGTCCGCGTCACCGGCGGCAGGGTGGACCCCCAATTCCTGGCGTCCTATCTTTCCCTCGGGATGACGTTCCGGTTTTGAAGAACTGGGCACGAACTGCCCGAAAGGTGATTGAGGTGAAGGCGCGGAACTTGAGTCCCCTGGGTCCTGACCTGGGTGCTACGGTGCGCAACCTCATCGCTCTCACATTCCTGGCGGTTCTCCTTGGATGCGCCGGCGGTTCCGACCTGGTCCAGGCCGGGGGCAGCGTCACGGTCACGGTGGATCCCTCCACGGTGATCCTCACACCGGGGGGCACCCAGTTGTTTTCGGCCCGGGTGACCGGAGCCGCCAACGCGGGCGTGACCTGGTCCGTCACGGGCAGCGGTGGGGGAACCTTCACGGGCAGCACGGGCCTCTACACGGCGCCCTCGACCCCGGGAGAGTTCACCATCGTCGCCACGAGCCAGGCGGACGCCACCAGGGCCGGGGTGGCCAAGGCCGTGGTGGCCGCCCCCCTCACGGTCACCGTGAGCCCCAAGAGCGTGACCCTCAAGCCCGGAGCCACCCAGCAGTTCAGTGCCTCCGTGGCCGGGAGCCCGAACAAGGGCGTGACCTGGTCAGTGCTCGGGGCGGGTTCGGGGAGCTTCTCCGGGACCACGGGCCTCTATACAGCCCCAAGCGCTTACGGCACCTACACCGTGGTGGCCACCTCCCAGGCGGATCCGAGCCGCAGCGACACCGCCACGGTGGTGGTGGGAGACGCCATCAGGGTCACCATTTCACCCAGCATCACCTCCGTCCTCCCCGGGGGAAGCGCCACATTCACCGCCTCGGTCACCGGGACGGCCAACACGTCGGTGGACTGGAGCGTGGAGAGCCCGGCCAACGGCTGCACCATCGACAGCACGGGACGGTTCACCGCCTCCAGCTTTCCAGGCGCCTACACGGTCCGTGCGGTGTCCCGGGAACTTCCCACGGCCCAAGGCTTTGCCCAGGTCCAGGTCAGTGACATCCACCTTGCCCTGGAGCCTCGATCCGTCACGCTCGACCAGGGCCAGACCCAGCTCTTCACCCCCACCCTCACCGGCACCAGCAACCTCCAGGTGGATTGGCAGGTCCTGGGAAGCGCGGCCACCGTCCGGCAGACAGGCCCCTACCTTTTCACGGCGCCCGCCAAGGCCGGCCGGGTGGTCCTCCAGGCCACCAGCGCGGCGTCCTCCTTGGCCAGCGACCGGGCCACCATCGACGTCAACCCGGTGGCCGTGGCCGTCACCCCTGGCCCGGGGGTACTGGTGGCCGCCAAGGGCGTGGTGCCGTTCTCCGCCCGGGTGACCGGGACCACGACTCCGGGAGTCAAGTGGAGCGTGCTGTCGGGCGGGGCCGGGGGAACCATCAACGCCGCCGGTGTCTACACCGCCCCCACGGGCCCGGGCAGCGACACGGTCCAGGCCTCCGCGGCGGGTGACTCCTCGGCCACCGCCACCGTGGTGGTGACGGTGGGACTGATCACCATCACCCCCGCCGCCCCTCCCGCCATCCACCCGGGCCAGAACATGATCTTCAGCGCCCTGGTGGTCGGCACCAGCGACCCCGGGGTGTTCTGGAGCGCCTTCGCCTCCAACCTCCAGCTGGATCCCAGCCCGATTTCAGCGACGGGGAATTTCATTGCCCCGGCGGAACTCGGGGTGTACCGGATCCGGGCCACGAGCGTGGTCAACCCGGCCCTTTTCGCGGAAGTACAGATCACGGTGAATTGAGCCGTCTTCATGGGATCCTGGGACTGGTGCCGGAGGACTCCCGTGGCCCCCCTCCTCTGTTTCCTCTCGATTTTTCAGATCGCCCCGGCCTTGGGGCCGGGCAGTGTCCCCCACGAGGGGCCCGCCCTCGTTTCGCAGGTTCCTGCGGCCCCGGATTCCTTCCCTTCGAGCCGCAGCTTTCTGGATGAGGGTCGCCCGACCCTGGACCTCGCGGGCACCGAAATCCGAATCCGGAACGGCATTCCCTTCTACACCCTTGCCTTCTACGTGAACCTCAAGGAGTTGCGGGGGGCCGCGGGGCCGGGGCCGTGGACCCTGGACCGCCTGGCGGGGATCCTGGTCGGGGCCCGGGTCTCCCAGGCCTACGTCACCCGTTTCCACCAACCCGTGGGACGGGAACGTCGAATGGAATTCCTTCTGGAGAACCTCCGCCGCTACTGGGACGGCCCGGGATTCAGGGAGGACACTCCGGCCATGCGGCAGTTCCTCGCCTTTTTCGACTGGCCCCTGGAACGGAACGCCGAGACCGTGGTGTGGCTGCGGGCGGGGGTCATCTACACCCGCCGGCCCGGGCAGAAGGCCACGGGGACCCGGGACCCGGGAATCTGTCGCGCCTTCTCGGCCTCCTACCTCAGCGCCCTACCCAAGCCTGGGGCGGATGCGCCCATGCGGGACGCCCTTCTGAAGGACCTTCCAGGACTCCTCGCCCGGGATGCCCAGCCGCGCCGCTAGGGTGCCCGCCGTCGCCTCCGTTGAAGCGGGTGCGCCCGGGGCCGATACCTCTAGCCCACCTGCGACTCGCAGGCCTGCAGGGTGTTCTTCATGAGGCCTGCGATGGTGAGAGGACCCACCCCCCCCGGAACGGGGGTCACCGCCGAGGCCACGGCCATGGCCTCGGCGAAGCGCACGTCCCCGCACAGCACCCAGCCGCGTTCCTCCACGGCCTTGAGCTTGGCCGGGTCGGCCTGGAAGATCCGCCGGGCCAGGACCGGGTCTTCCACCCGGTTGATCCCCACGTCCACCACCACCGCCCCGGGCTTGATCCAGGAGCCTTCCACAAGGCCCGGCCGGCCGACGGCCGCCACCAGGAGGTCCGCCTGGGCGCAGACCGCCGGAAGATCCCGCGTGCGGCTGTGGGCGATGGTCACCGTGGCGTGCTGCTCCAGAAGCATGAGGGCCATGGGTTTGCCCACGATCTCGCTGCGGCCGAGCATGACGGCGTGGCGGCCCTTCAGCTCCACCCCGTGGGCGGCCAGCATGTGCATGCACGCGCTGGGCGTGCAGGGACGCAGGGCGGGGAGGCCCTCCAGGAGCAGGCCCTGGTTCACGGGGTGGAAGCCGTCGACGTCCTTGGCCGGGCTGATGCGGTGCAGGGCCGCCTTGGCATCGAGATGGCCGGGCAGGGGGAGCTGGACGAGGATCCCGTCCACCTCGGGATCCTCGTTGAGCCTGTCGACCAGGGCTTCAAGTTCCGCCTGGGGCAGTTCGGCCGAGGGGCGGAATTCCAGGGAGCGGATGCCGGTCTGGGCGCAGGCCTTCACCTTCCCTCGAACGTAGACCTGGGAGGCGGGATCTTCTCCGACGAGGATCACAGCCAGGCAGGGGGGGCGCCTTCCCGCCGCCGTCCGGGCGGCCACCGCCGCCTGGACCTCGGCGACCATGCACTCTGCGTGTGCCTTGCCATCCAGGACCTGTGCCATCGATCACCCCCCGGATCCATTTCACCATTCCCTCCGGGCGCCTTGTGTCTCTTGAGTTTTTCCACCCTGGGCGGTAGACTGCAGGGCTGAATTCTTCCTCTGCCGACCCCGTGCGCGGGGAGGCTTCTCCAGGTGGGTTCGTCCCACCTGTTTTTTTTCCCCGGACCGGATGGACCTGAAGAAACTCCAGAACCCCCTCGAGACCCAGCTGGCCCGCCTGGGCTACGAACTCGTGCTCGTCGAGGCCGCCGCCCAAGGGCGGGACAAGGTTCTCCGCCTCTTCGTGGATCACCTGGGGGCCGCCGAGAGTGGCCGGCCTGTGACGTTGGACGACTGCGTGGCGGTGAACGAGGGGCTTCTAGCCTGGCTGGACGTGGAATTCCCGGGGCTCCGGGAGGAGATGGGGCTGGAAATCTCCAGCCCCGGCCTGGATCGCCCCCTGGTCCGCCCGGCCCATTTCGAGCGATTCCGGGGGCGGCTCTGCCGAATCCAGACCACCCGGCCTCTCAACGGCCAGAAGCGCTTCAAGGGCTGGATCCTCGGGGCGGACGCGGAGAGCGTCCAGATCGAGGAGGACGGGGCGCTGAAGACGGTCCCCCTGGCCGAGATCCACAAGGCCCGCCTGGCTCCCTTCGAGGAAGAGGGCGCGCCCAAACCCAAGTTCGCGCCGGCGGCCGCCGGCCGGGCCATCGAAGGCGGGGCGGAGAAAAGCCCCGGCAAGGAGGATTGAACCATGGCAACCGTGGCGACTTCGTTTTTCGACAGCGTGAAGATGATCGCGGCCGAAAAGGGCATTCCCGAGGAGGACGTGTTCAAGGCCGTGGAGGAGGCCCTGGTCAAGGCCGCCGAGAAGTATTTCCAGGCCCAGGATTTCTACGGCAACTTCCAGACCCAGATGGATCGCGAGACGGGCGAGTTCCACGTCTACGCCCTGAAGCAGGTCATCGGGGAGGTAGAGGAACCCGACCTGGAGATCAGCCTGGCGGAGGCCAAGGAACTGGACCCCAACGCCGAGGAGGGGGATACGCTCTGGCTGCCCCAGGACACCTCCCAGCTCGGCCGGATCGCCGCCCAGGCGGCCAAGCAGGTGCTGGTCCAGAAGGTCCGGGAGGCCGAGCGGGAGCGCATCTTCACTGAATTCGCCGACCGGATGGGCGAAGTGGTCGTGGCCGAGGTGAAGCGCTTCGAGAAGAGCGCCATCATCCTGGAGATCGACCGGGTGGAGGCCATGCTCCGACGGAGCGAGGCCCTGCGCGGGGACCGCTTCGACAAGGGCCAGCGCATCCGCGTCGTCATCGTCTCGGTGGACAAGAGCGCCAAGGACCCCCAGGTGCAGGTGAGCCGCACCGACCCCAGGCTGCTGATCAAGCTCTTCGAGAACGAGGTGCCCGAGATTCACGACGGCACCGTGGTGATCCGCAGCTGCGTCCGGGAGGCCGGGGACCGGGCCAAGGTGGCCGTCCACAGCCTTGATCCCGACGTGGATCCCGTCGGGGCCTGCGTGGGCCTCAAGGGAAGCCGGGTCCAGGCCATCATCCGTGAGCTCAAGAACGAGAAGATCGACATCGTCCGCTACGACGAGGAAATCTCCCGCTTCATCGCGAACGCCCTCAATCCCGCCAAGGCCATCCGGGTGCAGATCACCGATCTCGAGAACCGCCGGGTCGAGGTGGTGGTGGACGACGAGCAGCTCAGCGTGGCCATCGGGAAGCGGGGGCAGAACGTGCGGCTCGCCGCCAAGCTGACGGGCTGGAACATCGATGTCCGGAGCGAACTCGAGAAGCGCCGGGAGGCCGAAGTGGCCATGGGGAACATGCTTCCCGAACCCGCGGAAGCTTCCGCCGAGGCCGAGGTGCCAGCCGGCTCGACCCTTCGGGAGGAACTGGGGGCCATCGACGGGCTGGATGACAACATGCTGGCGGTCCTCGGGCAGGCCGGCTTCCAGGACGCGAAATCCCTTTACACTGTCACGGTCGAGCAGCTGATGACCCTGGAGGGCATGACCCAGGATCTGGCCTTCCGGCTTTTCGACGCGGTCCACGAGCGCTTCGGCGGCTGACCCGGCCCCGCCCCTTCCCGTCCCATCGAGGTAAACCCCTTCATGATCCGCATCAACCAGTTCGCCAAAGACATGGGCGTCTCCAACCAGGAGGTCATCGAGCTCCTGGAGAAGCGCCTCGGCGTGCCCGGAAAGAGCCACAGCTCGAACATCGGGGACGACCTGGCCCAGCAGCTCCGCCGGATCCTGGAGGGCAAGGGCAAGGCCGAAGAGGACGAGATCCCCCTGGCGCGCCACAAGCCCACGGCCACCGTGAAGGTGGTCAAGGCGAGCCCCAAGCCCCCGGAACCTGCCCCTGAGGCACCGCCGCCCCCGAAACCCGCGGTGGTCCTGCTCAAGAAGGCCGAGCCCAAGCCGGCGGTGGAGGAGCCCCGGGAAGAGGAGGCCCAGGCCCCGGCCCCGCAGCCCGAGGCCGCCGCGCCCCCGCCGCCGACCCCGCCCGTACCTTCCGCCGCGGCCCCTGCACCGCAGGCCCCCGCCTTCTCCCGACTCCGGGTCTCGGAGGAGGCGCCCCCCGCGCCCCCCAAACCTTCGGAGCCTGCCCGCTACATCCAGCTTCCTCCTGCCGCGCCAGCCGCCCCCAAGGGAAAGGCCGAGCCCGGAGCCAAACCGATGGTGCACCGCCCCGGGCCTTCGGGCCAGGTGCAGCGCTCAGGAATGCCCCAGCCGGAGAAGACCGTCCTTCCCATGGCTTCCAACACGGGAAAAGGGGAGGTCCTGCGCCACGATCCGACGCCGCCCGTGGCCTCCTCCAGGCTCTCGGCCCTTCCGGCCATTTCCGAGCTTCGCCCCGACCAGGGTTTCTCCCGGATCAAGATGTCGGACACGCCCGCCCCCGCGCCTCGTCCATCCCAGCCGGCCCGCTACATCCAGCTGCCTCCCCAGCGCACCGGAGGCGGTCCGAGCCGGGGCCCAGGCGGCCCGGGGCGTCCCGGGGGTCCGGGCCGTCCCGGCATGGGCCCCCGCCCGGGTGGGCCAGGCCGCCCCGGAATGGGGCCCCGTCCCGGGGGACCCGGCCGTCCCGGCATGGGCCGTCCTGGCATCGGGGGGGCTCCAGGTCCCGTGGATCCCAACGCGGGGAAGGGTCCCGGCCGGGGGCCGCAGCACGGCAAGAAGAAGGGCAAGAAGGAGCGCAAGGAGCAGCAGGAGCTCGAACTCAAGCTTCGCGCCCCGCGTTCCCGCGCCCAGGTCATCGCCACCGAATTCATCCAGGACGAGATCGGCATCGTCATGCTCAGCGAGGGCGTGACCGTGAAGGAACTCGCGGAGAAGTGCAACCGTCCGGCCAAGGACGTCATGGCCAAGCTTCTGCACCGGGGCATTTTCGCCACCATCAACCAGCCCCTGGACCCGGAACTGGCCAAGGACATCGCACGGGAATTCGGCTACCTCGCGGACATCGTCTCCTTCGAGGAGGACGTCCAGATGAGCGCCGACGAGTCCAGCGAGTTGCAGGGAGAGAAGCTGCCCCGGCCGCCCGTGGTCACCATCATGGGCCACGTGGACCACGGCAAGACCTCGCTCCTTGACGCCATCCGGAAGACCAAGGTGGCCGCCGGCGAGGCTGGAGGCATCACCCAGCACATCGGCGCGTACCACGTGGACGTGCGGGATCCCAACACCGGCGAGCCCCGGCAGGTCGTGTTCCTGGACACCCCCGGTCACGAGGCCTTCACCAAGATGCGCGCCCGGGGCGCCAAGGTCACCGACATCGCCATCCTCGTGGTGGCTGCGGACGACGGCGTCATGCCCCAGACCGTGGAATCCATCAACCACGCCAAGGCCGCGGAAGTCCCCATCGTGGTGGCGGTGAACAAGATCGACAAGCCCGGCGCCAACCCGGACAAGGTCCAGCAGGGCCTGCTTCAGCACGGCATCCAGACGGAAACCTTCGGCGGCGACGTCCCCAGCGTGAACGTTTCGGCCAAGGCCCGCACGGGCCTGGACGAGCTGCTGGAGACCCTGCTCCTGGTGGCCGACCTGAAGGAGCTGAAGGCGATCTACGACTGCCCCGCCGCGGGCAGCATCCTCGAGGCCCAGCTGGACCGGGGCCGGGGTCCCGTGGCCACGGTGCTTGTGCAGCAGGGCACCCTCAAGGTGGGCGAGGTCTTCGTGGCCGGGGCCACGATGGGCCGGGTCCGCGCCCTGTTCGACGACCGGGGCGAGCGCATCACGGAGGCGCGGCCTTCCACCGCCGTCCAGATCCTCGGCTTCGAGGAAGTCCCCTCCTCGGGCGACAACTTCCAGGTGGTGGAGGACGAATCCAAGGGCCGCCAGATCGTCGGCTTCCGCCAGGAAAAGGCCCGTGCCTCCCAGCTGGCCAAGCAGCGGGTCACCCTGGAGAACATCTTCAGCACCCTCAAGGAAGGCCAGATCAAGGAACTCCCCCTCATCGTCAAGGGCGACACGCAGGGCTCCGTGGAGTCCATCGTGGGCAGCCTGGAGCGGCTGGGCACCGAACGGGTCCGGGTCCGCATCATCCATTCGGCCCCTGGCACCGTCACGGAAAACGACGTGCTCCTGGCCGAGGCCTCCAAGGCCATCGTCATCGCCTTCCAGGTGAAGGCGGAGCGGAAGGCCGAGGAGATGGCCGAGGAGGAGGGCGTGGACCTCCGCTTCCACGACATCATCTACAAGGTCACCGAGGAGGTCTCCGCGGCCATGCTGGGCCTCCTGGAAGCCACCATCAAGGAGACCATCCAGGGCCAGGGCGAGGTCAGGCAGGTCTTCAAGATTGGCAAGGTGGCCATCGCCGGCTCCTTCATCCACGAGGGCCGCGTCCAGAAGTCCCACCAGGCCCGGGTGAAGCGCGGCGGGGAGGTCCTCTGGGAGGGCGCCATCAAGAGCCTCAAGCGCTTCAAGGAGGACGTCTCCGAGGTCAAGTTCGGCCTGGACTGCGGCATCGGCCTGGACGGCTTTGACGAAGTCCGCGAAGGGGACACGCTCGAATTCTTCACGCGCGAGAAGGTGGCCGCCACCACCCTCGGATGACCGCCATCCGGGGCATGACATACCTCGAAATCGCCTTTTGACTTGATTTAAGAGCGGATTTCTCCTGCCATTCCAGGGCGGAGACCCGCATGATCATCGGTGTCCCGAGGAGCTCCCATGGCCTCCAGCACCTTCGACCTCCGCACCCCCGCCGAAGCTGGGCCCGCCGCCAATCCCCTGGGCCTCCTCCGGCTGGACCACGTGCGCTACTGCGGGGACCTGGAGGCCCTGGAGGGGCTCCACCGCCGACTGGGCTTCGCACGGCAGGGCTCCGAGCAGGGCGCCTGGGGCCGATCCGTCCACCTTCGGCAGAACCGAATGGACGTGGTGGTGACCGATGCGGACGGCAGCCGTCCGGCTGGGCGGTACTTCCAGGCCCACGGTCCCGGGGTCCATGCCCTGGCCTTCGAGGTGGCGGACGTTCCCTTCGCGCTGAACGAGGCCGCCCGACGCGGGGCCGAAGTCCTGCAGGCCGAACAAAGGGTCGAAAGCCCTGAAGGGGCCGTCATCCAGGGCGCCATTCAGGGTTTCGGAGACGTCTGGAACATCTTCATCCACCGGGAAGGGGAGGCGCCCTTCCTGCCGGATTTCAGGCCCGACCCCCGACCCTCCCTCTGCCGCCCCGGCCTGCTGCGGGTGGACCATTTGACCAACAACGTCGGGGTGGGCGAGATGGACCGCTGGGTGGACTTCTACCAGCGCGTCTACGGCTTCGGAGTCGTCCGGGAATTCCACATCCGCGGGGTCCTGGGCACCGGCCTCAGCTCCAAGGTGGTCCAGAGCGAGAACGGGCGGGTGATCATCCCCATCAACGAGCCCTCGGACGCCAAGAGCCAAGTCCAGGAATTCGTCGAGCGGCATCGGGGTCCCGGGGTGCAGCACTTGGCGATGTCCACCGCCGGGATCATGGAGACCCTCCCTCAGCTTCGGGCCCAGGGTTTCAGGTTCCTCGAGAACCCCTCCACCTACTACGAGATGCTGCCGGAGCGGATCCGGACCGGGGGCTACTCGGTCGGGGAGGATCTGGCCCGCCTGCGGGAGATGGGCATCCTGGTGGACGGGGACCCCACGGGCTACCTGCTCCAGATCTTCACCGAGGACCAGGTGGGGCCCCTCTTCTACGAGATCATCCAGCGGAAAGGCAACCGGGGTTTCGGGGAAGGGAATTTCAAGGCGCTCTACGACTCCATCGAGCTGGACCAGCAGCGCCGCGGCGTGCTCTGAGCCCGGACTGCGGGCTTTCGCGGCCTCCGGTCCGGGCCCTCGGGGTGGCGGCCCGGGTGAACCCCGGGCCCGGTCGGGGCACTAGGGTAGTGCTAAGGTGGAGGGATGAGCTTGGAGAGCCCGAGAAAGAGGCGTGGCCTCGGTTTCACGCTGATGGAGCTGCTGGTGGTCATGACGGTGATCGCCCTGCTGGCCAGCGTGGGCATCGTGGGCTACCGCCACAGCCTGAAGGTCTCCAAGGAGGCCGTGCTGAAGGAGAACCTGTTCCTGCTGAACCACGCCCTGGAGCAGTTCAAGGCCGACCGGGGCCGCTACCCCACCACCATCGTGCAGCTGCGGGAGAAGCATTACCTGCGGGAGATCCCCGTGGACCCCTTCACCAAGTCGCGGGAGACCTGGCGGGCGGAGATGGAGAGCGGGGACGGGGAGGGCGCGGACGCGGAACCCGGCATCATCCGCATCCGCAGCGGCTCCGACGAGCAGAGCGAGGACGGCATCCCCTACAGCGAATGGTAGGGCGGGCGGGATAGAATCGCCCCATGACCGAGACCCGGTACCGCCGCTTCGACGCCGCCTCCCTGGCCCTCCTCCTCCTCTGGGCCGGCATGGCCCTGGGCTTCGGGATCCTGGTGGCCCCCCTGCTCTTCAAGGTCTTGCCGTCCCGGGACCTGGCGGGCCAGATCGCGGGGCGGGCCGTGGCGCGGCTGGACTGGGCGGCCTGGGTGGCCTTCGGCGGAGCCTTCGCCTGCAGCTTCCTTCCCCGGTGGCTCGACGAGGTCAAGGAGCACAGCCCGGTGGGTCCCTTCCGTCTCTGGACCGCCGCGGCCCTCCTGGCCCTCCTCACCACCTTCGCCAGCGCCGCCATCTTCACGCCCAAGGTGAATGAGATCCGTGAGCGGATGGGGGCCCCGGTGGAACAGGTCGCCCCCGACCATCCTGACCGGCTGGCCTACACCAAGGCCCACGGTCTCTCGCGCCAGTTCTTCTTCCTGCGCGTGATCCTGGCCCTGGGGCTGGCTTCCGGCCTCGCCTGGCTGCCCACCCGGAAGGTGGACGCTCCGGCCGGGGAGCCCGAGGAAGCCTGAGTCACCTGATTTCCTCGGACGGGACCCCCGGCTGGGCTTAAACTGCGCATCCAGCCAGGAGGATCCATGATCAGCCGCACCATGCAGGACGCTCTCAACGCCCAGATCAACCTGGAGCAGGCCTCGGCCCAGCTCTACCTCGCCATGAGCGCCCACTGCGAGGGTCGCAGCTTCCGTGGATTCGCCCACTGGCTGCGGGTGCAGGCCTCCGAAGAGACCGCCCACGCCCTCAAGCTGGTGGACTTCCTCCTGGATCGAGGAGGAAAGCTGGAACTCCAGGCCATCATGGCTCCGCCCACGGAATTCGGGGGGGTCATCCAGGTCTTCGAGCAGACCCTGGAGCACGAGAAGAAGATCACGGCCCGGATCAGCGCCCTCTTCGAATTGGCCCGCAGCGAGAAGGATCACGCCAGCGAGATCGCCCTGCAGTGGTACGTCACGGAACAGGTGGAGGAGGAGTCCAACGTGGGCCAGATCGTGGACCAGATGCACGCCGTGGGCGACCAGGGCGGGGCGATCTGGTACCTGGACTCCCGCATGGGCAAGCGTGGGAAAGGCTGAACCTCCGCCACTCCTCCGAACCTCGCCTCGGGGCCGCCCTTGTCGCGCGCACCCGATCCGAGGCGGGGGCCCTTTCCGGATGACCCGGAGGCCTCCGGGCCTCAAGCCTTCATGAGTTCCGCAGCGTAGGCGTCCAGGGCCTTGTAATAGGGTTCGATGCTGGGGATGAAGTGACGCTCGCCCTTGGCGTGAGGGCCGATGCCGGTCTGGCCCCAGACCAGCCCCTGGCCCCGAGGGGCGAATCGGGCCGAGGTGCCGGCGGCCTTGCGGCCCAGGGGCGCGTCCTGGCCGTTGGCCTGGCGGATGGCACGGCGCAGGGCCAGCAGGTAGGGGTTGTCCGGGTCACAGGCGACGCCGGGCTCCCACGCGCTGGGAAGGAAATCCAGGCCCCGGGCGGCGGCGATGGCCTCCACCTCGTCCCGCAGCCCGCTCACGTCATCCTGGGGAATGGGGCGGACCTCCACGCCCAGGCACCCCCGGTCCGGGGTGATGTTGAAGACCCCGGGCGTTCCCACGTGCAGGTAGGCAAAACGGGCCAGGGAGGCCCATCCGTCCTCGCTTTTCAGCGTGAGGTGCCGGGGGAAGAGCGCCCGCAGATCCTCCCGGGCGCCCGCCAGGCGCTCCAGAATGTCCCCGCTGCCGCCCCCCAGGCCGGTGTGGCCCCGGGTGCCGTGGGCCACCAGCTCGAAGCGGAGCACTCCGCGGTTCTGCACGCAGATTTCCCCCAGCAGCTCGGTGCCCTTTTCACCCGTGCGTTCGCCGGCGATGAAGATTCCGGGGGCGTAGCCGTCCCACTCCTCGGCCAGACGGGCGAGCACGTGGCCGGTGCCCATGGGCTCAAGCTCGCCGTTCTCCTCGTTGCCCACCAGCAGAAGGTTCACTGGAGGGAAGGGCGGGCCTTTGCGCAGCGTATCCTTCATCCACACCAGATAGGTGGAGACCACCGTCTTCATGTCTGCCGCGCCCCGGCCCCAGAGGTAGTCGCCTTCGAGCTTCGGCTCGAATTGGCTGTCGTCGGGCTCGGGTTCCACCACGTCGAAGTGGCCCGCCAGCATGACGGGGGCCCGCTCCTGGCCCGGGAAGTGGGCCAGCACGGCGGGGTAGGTGGCCCGGTCGAAGTAGCGCACCGGGATGCCGTGGTTGAGCAGGTAATCGAAGATGAAGGTGCCCGCGCGGTGGACCTCGGGGATCCGCTCGTCCGGGCAGGCCGTGACCGAGGGGATCCGGACCAGGGCCTGGCTGAGGGCCAGGACCTCGGAGGCCTTGTCGGGGTAGGCCGCCTCCAGCATCGCCTGGGGCCGGGGCCGGAAGCGCACGGGGGCCTGGGGATCGCTGTGCACCTCGTTCCGGGCCCGCTGGAGGAAATCCAGCAGTTTGCCCTCCTCCGGGCCCAGGGTGGCCAGGTGCTCGATGAGGGACTCCACGTCCTTGCGCACCGCCGCCTGGCGCTCCTGGGCCAGTTCCACCAGAACCTCGGTGGGCACGGTCTCCGCCCCCTTGAGGCGGGTCCGGAGGGTCTCCCGGAGGCGCTCGGCGGTGGAGGGGGCCCCCGCGGCCTGTTCCCGGAGGGGTTCCAGGTCCGTCCAGAGCTCCAGGGCCTCCGCCAAGGGTCGCAACTCCTCCAGGGTCCATCGCAGGAATTCCCGCATGGCGACGGGTTTGCCCGTGAAGGGGTTCTCGAGGGTGGCCCGCAGGCCCTCCCGGGCCGCCAGGTCCTCGTTCCGCCGGGCCCGGCCGATGTCCTCCGCGTCGTAGCGGAAGGCCCGGGCGAAGGCTGGATCCCCGTAGAAGCGGAGCAGCAGGAGGTGCTTGAGGGTGAGGTTGGCCACCTCCAGCTCCAGGGAGTGCCCTGGATCGTCCGTGCGCACCTCCACGCGGGCCATGGGGAGGTCGATGCGGGCGAAGAGGTTCTGGCGCTCGATCTGGCCCGCCATCGCATCCACGTCCGGGGCCTGCCCCGCCGCAAAGAGGCCCTTGGCGTAGATCTCATGGAGCTGGTCGCTGGTGACCTGGATGAGGCGCTCCACGGGTTCCGCCTGGGACCGGGCCCTCACGGGAATCCAGTTGTTGTTCCCGAAGCGGACCCCCCTTCGGACGAGGTCGTAGGAGAGGCGGAGGTAGTCCTCGTAGCTCCGGTTCAGGTCCGGCACGTCCAGGCTGGTGGGGTTGGGGAAGGTGAGGTTTCGGACGGATTCATAGGGGGTGAGCCTGACCACGGGCTTCCCGTCCTCTTCCCCCGCCTGGAGGGGGGTGCTGGCGCTCGTGGCGATGAAGAGGGCGGCGAAGGCCCGCATGAGGCGCGTGCCCGTGACGTAGACCTGGCTCTTGTAGGCGTCCAGGTGGGTATCCCCGCGCTCCCCGGCGCTGAGGTGCATGAAGTCCCAGGCCAGCATGGGTTCGGGAAGGCTCAGGTTGCTGTGGGTTCCGGAGGTGGCCAGCTGGGTTCCATAGAGCTCCACGCAGCGCTCCAGGTAGCGGCGCTTGGCCAGGTGCCAGGAGTCGGGAATGCACCGGGGACCGATTTCGGGCAGGCGGAGGAGGTTTCCGTGCCAGTGGTAGAGCGGTTCACCGAAGTCGCGGCCCACCTTGTGGAGGGCGTTCACCAGCATGGCCTCCAGCAGCCGGCCTTCGTACACCGCCCCCTTGGGGGCGTAGTAGGGCCGGGTGACCCATTCGATCATCCAGTGGAAGACCTCCAGCTGGTGGTACTCCTGGGTCCAGGGAGCAAGCACCTTCGTGCGCAGGTGGTCCACGAAGGACATGCGGTCCGGGCCCGTGCCCACGGTGAGCAGAGGCTGGAAGCCGGGATCCAGGAGGTTCCATTCCAGTTCCAACCCGCACAAGCCTCCGGAGAGCCGGGTCTCCTGCGCCGCGCGACGGGCCAGCCGGTACTTCTCGACGAAGGAGTTCAGGTCGAACACGGGCACTCCGAAAAAATGATCACCCCCAGGACGGCGAGAGCGCCAAGAAGGCCATTGCCATTTTGACTTTCCTGGCTTCCCGGGCGTCCTGGGTCGCCATTTATCCCTTCAAGGCCTTCAGGCCTTCCAGCAGCCGGGCGGCGGCCCCCTGGGTGCGCTCGAGGGGAGTGGCGTAGGAGAAGCGGATCCACTCGCCGCCGTAGGGGCTGAAGAAGGCTCCGGGCACCACGGCCAGGCCGTGCTCCTCGGCGAAGTGCTGGCCGAAGGGCTCGGAGTCGGCCCAGCCCTTGGCCCGGAGCCATTCCGCCACGCGGATGAAGGCGTAGTAACCCTGGCCCAGGATGTGGGTGAAGCCCTGCTCCTTCAGCCAGCCCCGCAGCCAGGCCCGGCTCTCGTTGCAGGGCCCCACGATGGGGGCCGCCGCCGCCTGGAAACCCTTTTCGTAGGCCGCCATGGCCACGGCCAGGCTGAAGAAGGAGGGCATCACCGAGTGGGAGGCCTGGGCCACGATGGTCTTCACCACCTCGGCGTCGGCCATCAGGTGGCAGTTCCGGATGTTGGAGCCGCCCAGGCTCTTGGTGATGCCGTCGAGCACCATGAGGCGTTTCCGCTCCTCGGGCGTGAAGGCCCGGAGCAGGGTGTTGAGGTCGTAGGGCTCCACGTCGCTGACGTGGTGGTACATCCAGTCGAAGAGCACGAAAGCCACGCCCGCCTCAAGGGCCACCCTGGCCAGGGCGATCTGCCGGTCCAGCGGGGACGTGAGGCCGGTGGGATTGTCCGGGCTGGTGATGACCAGGCCCGCCACCTTGCGGCCGCTGCGGGCCGCCACCTCCACGCAGGCCCGGATGCCTTCCTCGGTGTAGGCCCAGCCTTCCTCCGCCCGGCCGGGCGCCCACATCACGTTGGCGCCCACACCGTAGGGGCCCCAGTTGTAGCTGATCCAGGGCACCCGGCTCACCACGACGACGTCCCCCTGGCGGCCGTGGCCCAGGGCGAGCATCGCCTGATAGGCCTTCACGAGGCCGTCCCTGCCGCCCTGCGTGCCGAGAACATTGGCGGGGCCCCAGCCCAGGGAGGGGTCCAGGCGCCAGTACTGTTCGGCCACCGCCTTGCGGTAGGCCTCTGTTCCGAAAGGCATGTCGTAGGCCGTGCCCTTCTTTTTCTGGAGTTCGAAGGCGCGCTCCAACAGCTCCAGGGGCACGCCCGGCAGGGAGGCTCCTCCGTCGCCCTGGCTGGCGTCATACACGGGGCTGCCCGGCTGCTTCTCCTGGTACACCTTCAGGGACTTGTTGATGAGGAACATCCTGGAAGGCGGGATGGGCTCCAGATCCTTCAGATGGCCGCTGGCGGGGATCAGCTTCGCCTCGGGCACGGCATAGGCGGGGGTCTCGGGAGGAAGCAGGACGGTCACGGAAGCCTCCAGGTATAAAAAAACGGCCCCTGCAGACGCGGGGGCGAAGCGCTTTCAAGAAAGATACCACCCGGTTCCGCTTATGAATGAAGGAAAGAACTTAAGAATATTTTATGGTTCAAGCGCGCCGCACTTATGTCGGCAGCCCCCAGGAGCCTCTCCGTGTCGGTTCCCGGAGGGCCTCCTGGAGATGGCCCAGGAAGGCGTCCCGGGTCAGGGTGCGGGCCCCCAGGCGGCTGAGGTGGGGGTTGACCAGCTGCCCGTCGATGAAGTGGAAGCCCCAGGCAAACACTGTCTCCGACAGGGCCGCGAAGGCCGCCTTGGAAGCCTCCCGCTCCCGGCTGAACATGCTCTCCCCGAAGAAGGCGGCCCCGAGGGAGAGACCATAGAGACCCCCGGCCAAGCGGGATCCTGACCAGGCTTCGAAGCTGTGGGCGAACCCCAGGCGGTGCAGTTCCGTGTAGGCCTGGATCATCTCGGGGCCGATCCAGGTTCCGGGTTCGCCGTGCCGCCGGACCTGGGCACAGGCCTGGATCACCGATTCGAAGGCGCTGTCGACCCGGATCTGGAATCCTTTCGCGCGGAGGGCCCGCCGTAGGCGGCCCCCGGGCTGGAAATCTCCCGGGAGCCAAACAGCCCGTTCGGGGGGGCACCACCACATCACGGGATCCCCCTCGTTGAACCAGGGAAAGATCCCCGCGGCGTAGGCCTCCAGAAGGCGTCCCGGCGCGAGGTCTCCCCCCACGGCCAGGAGTCCCCCCGGATCTCCCGTTCTGGGATCGGGGAAGGGCGCGGTGCTGCGGAGAAAGAAGGCGGGCACGGCTCGGGACGCTCCAGTGAGTCCCGATTTTCACCCGGGAGGAGCGGGAGCGCTCCTTGGAGGATGTAAAAAAAGAATACACTTGCCTCAAGAATGGTCCCGGAAGGACATCGAAAATTTTTAAGTTTGTTGTTTTTCAATATTTAAATTCTTGGAAAATTTCTTTTCCGCGCCATCACCTTTTCTCAATGACCGCGGGGCCCCCGCCTTCACGGAGAGTTGTGAGTGCCGAGCTATCTGGCCATGATCCGAAACCTTGACGGAGGGAAGTTCTCCGTGGAATACCCGGACCTTCCAGGCTGCACGGGGTTGGCGCAGAACTTTCCGGAGGCCAGGCGGGTCGCGGGTTCCCTTCTGGAAGAGCACATCCGAGGACTGCTGGCCCAGGGAATGGAACTGCCCGCCCCCCGTTCCTGGAAGGAACTCCAGGAAGCTGGCCTCGAGGAGGGTGGATTCCCAACCCTCATTCCCCTCCCCGGTCTCGGAGGGAACTACCGGGGGCTGCGTTCCTGAGGGAGGTCAGGGGGCGATGGAGCTCAGCTCGATCCCCGTGTAGTAGTGCTTGAGGATGCGGTCGAAGGTCCAGCCCTCCAGGGCGAAACCATAGGCACCGGTCTGGTCCATGCCCACGCCGTGCCCCCAGCCGCGTCCGTAGAAGATCCAGCGTCGCTCGGCGCCCCTGCCCACCGTGATCGTGCGGAACACGTTGTCCTTGAGGCCCAGGACCCCTCGGATGCGCATTCCCGTGAAGACGTGGGCGTGGTTGGCATCGTCGCGGACGGTCAGCTTGAGCACGCGGCCTTCTGCGTTGTGCTCCAGGTCCAGGCTGCGCACGCTGTGGATGCCGGCGCGGTTCCGGAGGCGGTCCAGGAGATCCTGCTCCTTCAGCTCGACGCGCCAGTGGGACGTCGGGTTGTAGCGGTCCATGCTGGCTCCGTCCGGATCCAGGCGGCGGATCAGGACGGGGGATGGACCCTTGGTGGCCCACCACTTCACCTTGTCCCCGACCTGGGCCGCGCATCGGGAAACCAGGCGGAGGTGCCCCCCGGGCGCCTCTTCCGCGAGGAGGACGGGTTCCGCCAGCAGCAAGGGCTCCGGCCCCTTTCCGCGAGGCCGCACCTGGCCCTCCGCCAGAAGGGTTCCCTCGGAGAATTCAATCGGTTCCAGCTCCAGCCACATGCGCGCGAGGGACTGCAGGACCTGGCGGAAGGTGGGGGGCGAGGCGAAGGAGGCGGGAGGCGCGATCCCCCGACGAACGAGGAAGGCCATCAGGGCGGGATCCTCACCCGGAGGCAGGGCCCCTCCAAGGAAGTAGATGCCATCCTGGGGACGCTCCTGGCCCTGCACCAGTCCGTCGAGGCCCAGGCTCCGGGCCATCCAACCGAACAGGGTTCCGGATTCCACTCCAGGGGCCGCGGGGGTGGGCCGGCCCAGACGCTCGGCCAGACGGGCCAGAACGGGCCTCAGGACCGAAGCCCGGGCCGGGCGGTCCAGCGCCTCGGGTCCCAGGAGGGTCTGGGGCAGGGCCCCGGACGCGAAGAGCTTCAGGAGCTCCCAGCTCACGGAGCCGTTTCCCGCCGGGGCGGGGAGGCCCGTGAAGGGGATGGTCCTCGGCTGGGGGAGGTAGCTGCTCACCCCCTTGAGGTAGCCCTGGTCTCCCCCGAACACGAATCGGTTGTCCACCGTGGCTCCCCCGGCGGAAGCCATGAAGAGGGCCTGGATGGGGCGACCCTGGAAGGTGGCGATGAGGCCGGCGGTCTCCTGGATGGCGCGATCCGTCATCGGCTGCTCCCCGTCCCTCCCGCCGTAGACCTGGTCCGCCACCGTGTCCAGGAGGTCGAAGCCCTCGGCGGCGCGCTTTCCACGGTTGGCGAAAGCGTAGGTGCGGGCCGCCACCGCCTGAGCCTTGAGGGCCTCCAGGGCGGGGTATTCATGGGCTCCCATCTCCCGGGGCACCACGCCCCGCAGGTAGGTCTCAAGGTCCAGGGTGTTCACCACGGTGAGGCGGCCCTGGGGGTTGGGGAAGATCTCCACCCGTCCCCGGTAGCGGCCCTTCCCCACGAGGGTCGTGAGCTCGCCCAGGGGCTGGAACGCGACCCCGTCGTTGGGCAGGGCGTGCCGTTCGTAGCGTTCCGTGACCGCGTAGAGCGCGCGGCCCCTCCGAGGTTTCCCTCGGCGCAGCTCGCTGGCCACCCAGAGCTCTTCGAAGCCCAGGGCCTGAAGTTTCGCCAGCAGGGGCTCGGCCTCGCCCGCCTTCTCGAAACGGCCGCTGAGGACGCGCCAGGTGTCCCCGTCCGCCACCCGGACCCGGTCGGGCTGCTCCCCGGTCTCCCGGAGCTTCCCCATGAGCGCGTCCGCCTGGGCCAGGGGAAGGGGCGGACCCACCTGGACCCGGTACTCCTCGGTGGGGTCCGACTCCCCTCGGCCGTCCCACCAGATGCGCAGCTTCTCTCCGGCCGCCACCTTGAGCAGGGGCCGCCCTTTCCGGGAACGCACCTCCCCACCGCCTTCCAAGCTCACCTGCCACTCCACGGCCTGGGTGTCGAGTCCGATGCGGACGGGGACCTGGGCCGCCAGGGGGGCCAGCAGGCACAGGAGCGAGGCCAGGCGAAGATTCATTCCACCAGGGTAGCGAGGAGCCTTTCCAACAGGGTCCAACGGCGGCCCCGCAGTTCGTCCAGATCCAGGAGGCGGCCCCCGGGGCCCAGGCGGTGGCACAGAAGAGCCACGCAGCATCCATCCGAAGGACGCACGCACAGCAGGGGCCCCGTGAAGCCCGTGTGGAACCACCAGCCCCCGGGATCCCCGGGCCGCCCTAGCAAGGGGGGCGGCGTTCCCGGGGCCTCCGCCGCACTGTCCTCCACGACATGGACCCCCCCATGGCCTTCCGGCACCCGGGAAAGGATGGAACCCCAGCGCCCGGGGCCGTCCAGGGCCGCCTGGAGGCCCAGGCCCCAGAGGCCGCCCTCGCCGCTCTCCGCGGTGGGCACGCACATCCGGCGGGGCCAGCCCGCCGCCACCCATCGGGTCAGGGAATCGCGGAATTCCGCGGCCGTGGCCGAGAAACCCGCATGGCCCCTCATGCCCGCCCGGGCGTTGGCGTCATGGGGCAGCCGGGGGTGGCTGGCCGGGAAGGGGAACTCCCCGGCGGCGATGCCCCAGGCCTCCAGGTCCGGGCCTGGCGGGGGGGGATCGATGTCCTCCGGCCAGGGTGCAGGCCTGAGTCCGGAAAAGGCCGCCCCGAGCCGCGCCCAGGCCAGCCCGGTCTCGGCTTCAAGGAGCTCGGCCAGGAGACGGTAACCCAGGTCCGAATAGGTGGAGCGGCCGGGATGGGCCACCGCCAGCAGGGGCACTTCTCCAAGGGGCCAGCCCCTGCGGATCTGGGTCGAGAGGGGTTCGCCCGTGTAGGGGAGCCAAGGTGGGAGGCCCGCGCTGTGGCTGAGCAGCTGCCGCACGGTGAGCGGCTCGCGACGCTCCTTGAATCCCAGGGCGTCGCGGCGGTCCAGGTCCAGGTCCAGGAAGGCCAGGGCCAGGGGAGCGGTCACGAGGACCTTGGTCAGGGAGGCGAGGTCGTAGCGGGGCATGGCCGGGGCTTTCCAGAAGCATAGGGCCCCGGGTGGGGCCCGCACAGCGGGAGGCGCCGGGGAATCCCGGCTAATCTGATCCCTGCCCTCGCGAGGATGCCATGCCCCAGTTCGAAACCTTTTCCCTTCTCCGGTGGATCCACTTCGTCTGCCTCGCCACGGCGGGCGGGGGCATGGTGGCCTGCCTGCTCCTGTCCGGCTTCGAGGAAAGCCGGGAGGACCTCCGGGGACTCGCCGCCACGATGTGGTCCCGGGTGGTCGCCTGGGCCCTCCGCCTGGCGCTGGTGGTGGGCCTGGCCTTGGCGTTCACCCTCCGGCTGAACCCCGCGCACCATCCGTGGTTCGTGGCGAAGCTGGTCCTGGTGGTGATCCTCATCGCCCTTTCGGAGATGACCCCCAAGGCCCTGGCGGCCGCCAAGCGCGGTTCCGCCCTGCTGGCCATGCTCCTCTACCTGCTCACCACCTTCCTGACCTTCAACCACAACGTCCTGGGGGTTCGGCCGAGCGCACCCGCCGCCACCGGCAAATGAGGGTCCTGCCGGCCCTGCTCCTGCTCCTTGCCGGAGCCGCGAGTGGCCAGCAGGCCGGGTGGCCCTTGTGCACTCCGGAACGCACGGAGTTCCGGCGGACGAGCACGGTGGCCGAAGTGCGGGAATTCATGGAATCCCTGCGCCAGCGGAATCCTTCGCTCCGGGCCTACCAGCCCCCCGGGGCTCCCGGGACCACCGAGGCGGGGAACCCCATCCTCGCCTGGCGTCTCCCGGCGGAGGGAAAGGCAGCGCTCCGGGTCTATGTGAACGCCAACATCCACGCCGGCGAGGTGGAGGGCAAGGAAGCGGTGCAGCAGATCGCGCGGGAGCTCCTCCAGGGGCGCCACCCCCGCCTGCGGGAGACCCTCGAACTGGTGCTGCTGCCCTGCTACAACGCCGACGGCACCGACGCCCTGGACCCCGCGATCCGGCCCCACCAGCCCAACCCCCAGGAGAGCGGCGTGGGCCGCCGGGAGGATGCCCGCGGTTTGGACCTCAACCGGGACCTGATGAAGGCGGAGACCCGGAACACCCGGTGGCTCCTGGCGATGTTCCGGGATTTCGATCCCGACCTGGTGCTGGACCTTCACACCACCAATGGCAGCACCCACGGATTCCACCTCACCCACGGGCCGGCCATGGCCCTGGGGTCCGACGAGGCTCTGCTGGCCTTCAACCGGCGCATGCTGGTGGAGGTGCGCGAAGCCCTCAAGGTCCAAGGGATGCCCACCTACGACTACGGCAACTTCCGCCCCTACCGCCCCACCGCCGAGAAGCCGCCCGAGGCCTGGGAGACCTACGACGCCCACCCCCGCCTGCTGACCAATTACCCGGCCCTGCAGAACCGGCTGGCGGTGCTCTCGGAGGCCTACGTCTACCGCAGCTGGCCGGAGCGCATTTCCGACACGCGCCGCTTCGTCCTGGCCTGCCTTGAATGGCTGTCCCGCCATGCCCTGGAGGTCCGGGAAGCGCGTCGGGACGCGGAGCAGCGCTGGCGGGCGGCGTGGCAATCCGGTGGTCCCAGCCTTCCCCTTTCCGCCGTCTTCCGGGAGGTTGAAAAGGCCACCATCGACTGGGTGGATCCCATCCGGGACGCCCAGGGCCGGGTGACCGGGGAGAAATCGCGGAAGACCCTCCAGCTCCCCAGCCTTGTGGGTTTCGAGGGCCGGCAATCCGTGCGGCTTCCCCGAGGCTACCTGGTGGACGCCGCGTACGCGGACAGTCTGCGGCCCCGGCTGGAGGCCCACGGGATCAGGGTCCTGCCGGGGCGGGAACGGCCCCGGGATGCAGGCCTCCTCTTCTTTCACGAAGCCGGACGGGACCTGTCCAAGGGCGCCTACCAGGGCGTGTTCACCCTCAAGCTGAAGGGCGCCTGGCGTGCGGAGGCGCCCCCGGTCCGTTTCGGGCGGGCGCCCGGTCCCGAAGACCTGGACCGGGCCCTCTGGGTCCCCCTGGACCAGCCCTTCGGCCGCCTGGCCTTCTACCTGCTGGACCCGCGCAGCGACGCCGGTTTCGTTTTCTGGGGAGTCTTCCACTCCAGCCTTCTCCGCGGGGAGGGCATGTGGGGAGAACCCCCGCGCTTTCCCATCCTGGCCCTGGGAACTCCGGATCCAGCGCCCGCCGCTGCAGCGGTGGCTGGCACCGACCGCATGGAGTGACCGGAGAGGATCAGGGCTCTTCCGCAGCTTCGGGGGTCCCGGACCGGGGACGCCCCTGGGCCTTCCGGAGGCCGAAACAGGCCTTCACGAGGTGGGTGAGGCGATCCTCCAGCCGGGTCCATTCGGCTTGGGGAAGGTGGCCCAGGCGGTGGAGCAGGGACGCCAGGTAGCGCGCCTCGGTGGCGGCGCCGATGGCCCCCTCCAGCCCCAGGCGGAATCGGTCGTCCCCGCCCCGGCAGGCCTCCTGGATCTGGAGGGGAGCGGCGGTGGCGGCCCGGGCCAGGGGCGCGCCGAGGCTGGCCCGGGCCTCCCCGGGGAGGGCGGCGGCGAGGCGGTGGAGGTCCAGGGCCAGTTCGTCGGCCAGGCCGAAGACCCGGAGCTTGGTGGGATCGCGGAACATGGGTCACTCCATGGAGGGGTCGGGCAGGGAGGCGTCCCAGCCTTCCGCCGCGCGGAAGCTGTGGTAGGAGCTTCGCCCGAGGATGAGGTGGTCCGCCAGGGGCACGCCCAGGCCTTCTCCGGCGGCCCGCAGCCGCCGGGTGAGCTGGATGTCCTCGCGGCTGGGCGTGGGATCGCCGCTGGGGTGGTTGTGGAAGGCCAGGGCCGTGCTGGCCCCGTAGCGCAGGGCCTCCCGGAAGAATTCCCGGGGGCTCACGAGGGTGCCCGTGGCCGTTCCCTGGCTGAGAATTCGCTCCGCGAGGAGTTCTCCCTTCGCGTTGAGGGCCAGGAGTCCGAAACGCTCCTCCCCCCAGCCCTGGCAGCGGGGCATGAGGAAGTCCCCGGCCGCGCGGGGCGAGGTGATGCGGGGAGGCGCGCTGCGCCGCTGGCTGCGCCTGGAGAGTTCCAGGGCCGCCCAGAGCTGGCAGGCCTTGGCGGGGCCCAACCCCGGGCTGGTGAGCCAATCCTGGAGCCCCAGGCCCAGGAGACCGTTCAGGCCCCCGGAGGCTCCCAGGAGTTCCTGGGCCAGTTCCACGGCGGACCGGCCCTTGCGGCCCGAGCCCCAGAGCAGGGCCAGGAGTTCCGCCTCGCTGAGGGCTTCGCCGTGGCCCGCCAGGAGGCGTTCCCGGGGGCGCTGTTCGGGGGAGAGGTCGGCGATCCGCATCAGCCCACCCGCTCCCAGCGAAGGGATCGCAGGCGGTACCGGAGCACCTGCAGGTGTCCGTGGCCTGAAAGCCGGAAACACACCGCCTCCCGCCCGTCGTTGAGGAACCAGGCCGAGGCCGTCGCCGTCCGCCGGGGGGTGATGGTGATCCGGGGGTGGGCCTCCCCGGCGGAGGCGGCACGCACCGTCGGATCCATGCCGGGGGGCATGGGAATGCGGGGGGGCTTGCCCCAGGACACCTTCCTCGGCAGGCGCACGGGGATGATCCCCGGGCCGCCGCCCTCGCCCGCCGGGGCCACTGTGACCGGGCGGCCCATGGCCCGGGCCTGGAAGACGGCCTGTTCCAGGCAGCCCTGGAGATCCTGCTGGGCCACCAGGAGGTCCACGCTCCCAAGGTCCAGCAGGGAGAGGCCGGCCAGCCCGAGGATTCCGGCGATGCCCAGGGTCACGAGGGTCTCGACCGTGGTGAACCCCAGGAGCGAGCGCCGCCGGTCCGGACGCCCGGCAGGCGCGAAGGATGGAACGGCGGCGCTCATGCGGACCTCACTTCGACTTGGGCTGGCTGGCCGGGCGGTTGGAGGCCTGGACCGAGCCGGTGCTCAGGTAGGGCTTGAGCTTGAGGAAGGACTTCTCCCCGAAGCCCTTCACGGACATCAGGTCCTCGGGCCGCTGGAAAGCGCCGTGCTGTTTCCGGTAGGCCACGATGCGCTCGGCGGCCTTGGCTCCCACGCGGGGGAGCTGCATGAGTTCGGTGGCCGTGGCGGTGTTGAGGTTGATGGGGTGGCCGGGGGCCTTGGCCTTCGCCCGGGGTGCCGTCGAGGCGGCGCAGAGGGGAAGGGCCAGCAGGATGGCCAGACCGAGGGACTTGAGCGTGGTGTTCATGGATGCCTCCTTTCAAGGGCACCCAAGGACAGCTAGTCACATGCCAAATTTTAAAAATAAATAAATCAATCTTTACAAAATTTTTTTAATTTATTTTGTAAAATAAATGTTACAAAATTTTTAATTTATTAATTAAACATAAAAAAATCATAAATTAAAATTTGTAATGAAATAATTAAAATACAAAAAAAGAAGTCATTATTTTTGAGAATGGGACTGAAAAACTTTTGGTCTTTCCAGCATTCCTTCTTTTTCCCGGCATCCAATAGGGTTGGAGGCGCCCGTGAACCCTCGAAGAATCTGGACGGCCGTGGCCCTGGTGCTCGCCCTGGCAGGCATGGCGCTGGGACTGCCCCGCCTGGCCGGAGGGGAGGGGACGCCTCCCGGAGGATCCATGAACCAAACCAGGAAGCCCAGCAAGGCCGAGCTTGCAGCCAAGCTCACCCCGATGCAGTTCCACGTGACCCAGGAGAGCGGAACCGAGCCGCCCTTCCAGAACGCCTTCTGGGACAACCACCGGGAAGGCCTCTACGTGGACGTCGTCTCGGGCGAACCCCTTTTCAGCTCCAAGGACAAGTTCGATTCGGGCTGCGGCTGGCCCAGTTTCACGCGCCCCCTCGAGGGGAGCCAGGTGGTGGAGAAGCGCGACACCACCCACGGGATGATCCGCACCGAAGTCCGCAGCCAGGCGGCCGACTCCCACCTGGGTCACGTCTTCGACGATGGTCCCAGGGATCAAGGAGGACTGCGCTATTGCATCAACTCGGCCAGCCTCCGCTTCATCCCCGTGGAGGACCTGGAGAAGGAGGGGTACGGGAAGCACCTGCCCCTGTTCGGTCGCCCCGCCCCCCAACCGAAGGAAGCCTTGGCAACCCTGGCCGGGGGATGCTTCTGGGGCATGCAGGATCTCCTCCGCAAGCAGCCCGGGGTGCTCCGCACCGAGGTGGGCTACACCGGCGGGAAGGTGAAGCACGCCACCTACAAGAACCACGAGGGCCACGCGGAAGCGGTGCGCATCTGGTTCGACCCCTCCCGGACCTCCTACGAGGCCATCTTGCGCTTCTTCTTCCGCATGCACGACCCCACCACCCTCAACCGCCAGGGCAACGACCTGGGGAGTTCCTATCGCAGTGCCATCTTCTTCCACGGGGAGGAGCAGCGCCGCACCGCGGAGAAGGTCAAGGCCGAGGTGGACGCCAGCGGGAAGTGGCCCCGGCCCCTCGTCACCGAAATCACGGCCGCCGGGGACTGGTGGACCGCGGAGGATTACCACCAGGACTACCTCGTGAAGAACCCCGGCGGCTACACCTGCCACTGGGTGAGGGACTGAAGGGGGGAGCGGGAAGGGACCTCTTCGACGCACAATGGGGCATCCCCCAGGGGGTGCGACTTGTTCCTCCGGATCCTCCAGGCTCTCCTGGCGGCCTGCCTTGCGGGCCAGGGCGCCCTCCTCGGGCTCGAGGCGCCCGACGGGCCGGGAGTGGCGCCCGCGCCCTACATTCTCGGGACCCTGGCCCGGCACCGGGTGGTGATCCTGGGCGAGTTCCATTGGGTCCGTCACGACGCCGAGCTGGTCCGGGACCTGGTCGGTGACCTGAGGGGAGCGGGGGTGCGGCACCTCGCGGTGGAAGTCTTCCCTGCCTCGGAGCAGGGGCGCATCAACCGGATCCTCGCCGCCCCCGAGTGGCGCGAGGGCGAGGCGATGGCGGTCCTCCGGGCAGGGGCCTGGCCCTACCGTTCCTACCTGCAGATCCTTCGGGCGGCCTGGGAGGCGAACCGGGGCCTAGGGCCAAAGGAACCCGGCCTCGGGGTGCTCGCCCTTGGACCCAGCGAGGACTGGCGCGAGACCCTGCTCCCCCTGGGCCGAACCTACGACAGCTTCATGGCCGACCTGGTGACGGAGGCGGCGAAGGGCGGAAGGGTGCTGGTGTACTGCGGCATCAACCACGGCTTCACACGCTTCCAGCAACCTGAAATGCCCAGAGGGAACCGGGTGGAGGCCTTCATGGACCGCATGGGCAACATGCTCCGCCGGCGGCTGGGGGAGCAGGTGTTCCTGGTCATGCTCCACCGTCCCTGGCAACGAAGGGAACAAGGCATCTGGACCTATGGGCTTCCCCTCGATGGGGCCCTGGACTGCGCCCTGGACGGCGGGCCCCCAAGGGGCTTCGACGTGGTGGGCTCCCCCTGGGCCGAAAGACGGGTCTCCCCCGACCACTATTACGCGATGGGCCACCCCGGCCTCCGCCTGATGGACCTGACGGATGGATACGTGTGGTCGGGACCCCTGGAATCGTTTCGGACGGCGGGGCTGATTCCGCTCGAGGACTTCGCACCGGACGAGGCCGCTCTCCGCGAGGTGCTGGGCCGCAACCCTTTCTCCGACCAAAGGGGCCTGGGGCCAGGGGACCTGAAGCGTCTCTGGGAGGAGGAAAGAGCCCGCGGAGAAGACTTCCTCTCCAAATTCAGGATGGAAGGGCTCCGCGGGTGGCGGGCAGGCTGCGGCCCCAAAGCCCCGCCCGGGGGCGGTTCGACCCGAGGGGCCCTCCGCCCGCCCCTGGATCGACCCTAGGCCCCCCATTTCCCTTACCTTCTGGCCCACCTCGGCCGATAATGGATGGGTCCGAGGAGCGCTGCGAGGCTTCCGTCCCAGGCTCGGACCATCCCTGATTCCCAACGGCGCTCACCTTCCAGCCCCTGGGGCCCGGACAGGTGGGCCGCCCCGCCGTCCCCCCCCGTTCCTGAACAGGTGGACACCATGACCCTCGAAACCCGCACCGACTTTCACGTCGCGGACCTCCGCCTCGCGGACTGGGGCCGCCGGGAGATCGCCATCGCGGAGAGCGAGATGCCCGCCCTCATGGCCATCCGGGATGAGTACCAGTCCCGGAAGCCCCTCCAGGGCGCGCGCATCGCCGGCTCCCTCCACATGACCATCCAGACGGCGGTGCTCATCGAGACTCTCCAGGCCCTGGGAGCCGAGGTTCGCTGGGCCAGCTGCAACATCTTCAGCACCCAGGACCACGCCGCCGCCGCCATCGCCGCGGGGGGCACGCCGGTCTTCGCCGTGAAGGGGGAGTCCCTGGCGGACTACTGGGACTACACCCACCGCATCTTCGAGTTCGAGGGTGGGGCCAACATGATCCTGGACGACGGCGGCGACGCCACCCTGCTGCTGCACCTGGGGGCCCGGGCCGAGCAGGACGCCTCCGTGCTGGACCATCCCGACAGCGAGGAGGCCACCGTGCTCTTCGCCTCGATCCGCCGCCGCCTGGCCGAGCGCCCGGGCTGGTACGCGAAGCAGCTGGCCGGGATCCGGGGCATCACGGAGGAGACGACCACCGGCGTGCACCGCCTCTACGAGATGGCGAAGAAGGGCGAGCTGAAGGTGCCCGCCATCAACGTCAACGACAGCGTCACCAAGAGCAAGTTCGACAACCTCTACGGCTGCCGGGAGTCCCTGGTGGACGGCATCAAGCGGGCCACCGACGTCATGGTGGCCGGCAAGGTGGCGGTGGTCCTGGGCTACGGAGACGTGGGCAAGGGCTGCGCCCAGGCCCTCAAGGCGCTCAGCGCCCAGGTGTGGGTCACGGAGATCGATCCCATCTGTGCCCTGCAGGCCGCCATGGAGGGCTACCGGGTGGTCACGATGGACGAGGCCTGCGGCCAGGGCGACCTCTTCGTCACGGCCACGGGCAACCTCCGGGTCATCACCCACGAGCACATGAAGCGGATGAAGGACCAGGCCATCGTCTGCAACATCGGCCACTTCGACAGCGAGATCGACGTGGCCTCCCTGGAGGGCTACCAGTGGGAGGAGATCAAGCCCCAGGTGGACCACGTCATCTTCCCCGACGGGAAGCGGATCATCCTCCTGGCGAAGGGACGCCTGGTGAACCTGGGCTGCGCCACGGGCCACCCCAGCTACGTCATGTCCAGCTCCTTCGCCAACCAGACCCTGGCCCAGATCGAACTTTTCACCCGGACCGCGAACTACCCGGTCGGGGTCTACACCTTGCCGAAGCGGCTGGACGAGATGGTGGCGCGCCTGCAGTTGAAGCGCCTGAACGCCCGGCTCACGCCCCTCACCGAGGATCAGGCGCGCTACATCGGCGTGGCGGTGGAGGGACCCTACAAGCCCGAGCACTACCGGTACTGAGAGGCGACTTCCCTTCAGGCCCCGGAACCGGCGGAGGACCGGGGCCGGGGATGCCCCCACGCCGCGAAGGCCGTGAACAGGGCGACCGTCCCCAGAATCATCGCCATGCGTTCCCAGGGCTGGCCGATGGCGGCCCGCTCCTGGGCCCGGAGCACGAGGGACCTCAGCCACTCCAAGGCTCCGAGGCCCAGCCCCACCCTGATGCACCCGAAGGCCCAGGGGGACGGAATCCAGGCCAGGATCGCCAGCAGGACCCCCCCCAGGACGAGGGGAGGGAAACCTCCACGCATCCCGTGGGCGGCCAGGAGCAGGGAGGCGAGGGTGGTGAGGAGCCTGCGGAGGAAAATCACGGAATTCCTTGTCTGAAACATGACCTTATCCCGGGCCTCGCTCCCGAGACAAGCGCCGGTCGGATTCCTGCTAGCGTGGCCCCATGCTCCTGCCCTCCGCCCACGAAGTCCTCGGAGCCATGATCACGCCTGCGGTGCTCATTTCCGCCTCCGGCACCCTGGCCCTCAGCACCTCCAACCGCCTCAGCCGCGTGGTGGACCGGGTCCGGGCCCTGGGCCGCGAGAGGGAGGGGGCCGGGGCCGGAGAGGAAGCCCCCCACCTTGCCTTCTTCGCGACCCAGCTGGACAGCCTGGCTGTCCGGATCCTCATGCTCCGGACGGCCCTCACCGCCCTCTACTCCGCCATCGGGCTCTTCGTGGGCGCCAGCCTGGCGACGGGCCTGGTGGCCCTCCTGTCCTGGCGCTACGGCTGGATTCCCGTGGCCCTTGGAATGCTGGGGGCCGGAGCCCTCTTCCACGCCAGCCTCCTGCTCGTGCGGGAAGGTCGCCTCGCCGTCAAGTCCACCCTGGATGAAATGGACCACCTCCGTTCCGTGCTTCGGCCCCCGGGGAAAGCCGGGGACTGATCCCGAAGGACTGGATCCCGCGGGGGCCACCCCCCCGCGAGATGTGACCGCCTGCATTTTCCAACCCCGGGAAGCCCCACCTTGAGGACCACGGAGTTATCTTTCCCATCGCGGCGGCTCTGCCGGATGAAAGGATGATTCCCATGAAGGCGCTGAGCGAGGCTTCGGGGCTGAAGTTCGAATGGTTCAAGCCCAGGGAGGACGACGAATTCTTCGAGATGGTGGCAGCCGGGGACACCTACGGCAGCCTTGAAGTTCTGGCCGGGGACCTTTCCGTGGCCCTGGCGCGGACGGCCGAGGGGGAGTGGATCTTCCTTCAGACCGGTCACGGCATCCTCTCCATCCAGGCCCCCGGGGGGGGCAGGGAAATCGGCCAGTTCCGCCCGGGCTTTCTCGGTCACGGGCACTTGGCGATTCGCGATGGGGCGGATTTCTCTTGGAAACCCGTGGATTTCCAGGGCAGTGCATGGGGTTGGCACGACCTCAACGGGATGCCCGTGATGCTTTTCCATAAATTGGGTTCCCATTCCCAGGTGGGAGATCCCTTGCTGGCACGGCGCACCATGGAACTGCGGGTTCCCCCCACCCTGGCCCCCAAGGTCGCCCTTCTTTCCTGCCTGGGGTGGTACCTGAAAGTCATGCACCTTCGCCGGGCTCCGGCCCCCGTGGAGGCGGCCCTCGCCGAAAGGTGATCAGAGGCGGAAATCGGCTGGCCTCAGACCCAGCTTCTCCATCCTGGAGATGAGGGTGCTGGGAGCCAGGCCGGAGATGGCCGCTGCGCCGTCACCGCCGGTGACCTTCCCCCGGGTGGAGCGAAGCAGCGATTCGAAGTAGGCCCGCTCGTGCGTCTCCCAGGTGGACATCCTGCCCTTCCGGCCCTGGAGGCCCGGAAGCCCGTCGGGGAGCACGAGGTCTCGCCCCGTCGTGAGGATCGCCGCGCGTTCCAGCACATTGAAGAGTTCCCGGACATTGCCGGGCCAGGCGTAGGACTGCAGTTTCCGGAGCCCTTCGCGTCCCAGGCGGATGGGGGGGCGGCGGTTTTCCCGGGCGAAGCGGTCGAGGAAGGACTGGGCCAGGGGGGGGATGTCCTCCGGCCTTTCCCGGAGAGGGGCCAGGTGGACCGGGAAGACGTTCAGCCGGTAGTAGAGGTCTTCCCTGAACTGGCCGCGGGCCACCATCTCCTCCAGGTTCCGGTGGGTCGCGGCCAGGAGGCGGACATCCACCTTCACCGTCCGTTCTCCTCCCAGGGGTTCCAGCTCCCCTTCCTGGAGCACCCGAAGGAGCCGCGGCTGAAGGTCCAGGGGCAGCTCCCCGATTTCGTCCAGGAAGAGGGAACCTCCATCGGCCAGCTCGAAGCGACCCTTGCGGCTGCCTGCCGCCCCGGTGAAAGCCCCCTTCACATGGCCGAAGAGCTCGCTCTCGATGAGGTTGGCTGGGAGGGCGCCGCAATTGACCTTGATGAAGGGCTTGTCGCGGCGGGGCGAGAGGTGGTGAAGGGTCTGGGCCACCTTCTCCTTGCCCGTTCCGGTCTCCCCCGTGATGAGGATGGTGCTGCGGGTGGGGGCCACCTGCCGGAGCTGGTCGAGCACGGCCCGCATCGCAGAACTCTCGGCCCGCAGGGGTTCCGCCATGAGGCCGGACAGGGCCTGGGCCCGGTGGAAATCCACCTCCTCCACCAGGCGGCGCTCCCGGGCGGCGAGCTGGGCCAGGTGCTCGGCCTGTTTGAGGGCCAGGGCCAGGAGGCTGGCAAAGGTGCCCACGTGCCGGACCACGCTCTCGGGGTACTGGCGGCAGACCATGGCGTCCAGTGTCATCAGCCCGAAGGTCTCCCCGGCGGCCCGCAAGGGAGCCACCAGGCAGCTGTGACCACCCGGGAAATCAAGGAGACCGTGGAAGGTGTCCTCCCCGGGGTCGCCCTCCTCGAAACTCCGGGCCTGCCGGCTTCGAAGGGCCTGCACCAGGCGGGGGTTCCCCGGGATGGGGATGCGGGCCCCCACCAGGGCGGGCGTCACCAGGGGACCGGCCGCATGGCGCACCTCCAGCTCGTCCTTCTTGCGGAGGAGAACGGTGGCCAGGTCGTAGGCCACCAACTGTCCCAGCCGGTGGAGGGCCCGCTGGATCAGTCCGTCGGGCTCGTCACCGTGGGTGAGAAGTCCTCCGATCTCGTCGAGGATTCGAGCCCCCGTGAGAGCGTTTTCCAGGCTGTCGGGCACGGGGACCATGCGAGTGCTCCTGGCTCCATTCTCGGTATTTCGAGACTCCCATCAACGGCCCGTCGCGGATCAGAGGTTCCGGGTTTGAAGGAATGAATTTCAACCTTCCTGTTTTCTTTACTTGAACAATTGGCACGCCTCTCGCACTTCACCACCGCCCTCTTCCGGGCCCCTCAGGAGAATCAGCCATGAGCTTCACCGCGTCCAAGACCCTGCAGAACCTCAAAGCGGCCTTTGCCGGAGAGAGTCAGGCAAACCGCCGCTACACCTGGATGGCCCAGGTGGCGGAAAAGGAGGGCCTCCCCGAGGTGGCCGCCGTCTTCAAGCACAGCGCCGATGGGGAGACGGGCCACGCCCTCAAGCACCTCATGTTCCTGGCGGAGCGCGCCGGGGATCCGGCCACGGGCCTGCCCCTGGGGAACACCCTGTCCAACCTGAAGGCCGCCGTGGCCGGTGAGACCTACGAGTACACGGACATGTATCCCGAGTTCGCCCGGGTGGCCAAGGAAGAAGGGTTCCAGGACATCGCAGCCTGGTTCGAAACGCTCGCCAAGGTGGAGCGCTTCCACGCGGCCCGCTTCCAGGAAGCCCTGGAGAAGATGGAGCGGGGCGAGAAGCCGGTGCTCGAGGTCCACCTGTGAACACGCTGTTCGATCCCGCCGCGGAGGCGGCCCGCTTCGCGGAGCGCCAGGCCCTCCTGGCCCGGCAGGCCGCCCTTCGCCTGGACCTGGCCCCGGGGATCACGCTTCAGCCGGAAACCACGGAAAGCGTGGAGGATCAGGTCCGCGAGACCCTCCTGGCGGAGGGCCTGGACCCCGCCCGGAACCCCGAGGACTTGGCCGAGGCCCGGCGGAGTTTCGCCGTCCTCGCGCCCCGCCGAGAGTCCGGAGGGCACAGTCTGGCCGCCACCCTCTTTCTGGGCTTTCCCGCGGAGGAACGGGAGGCCCGGCTGGCCGCCCTGCACCGCTTCCCGGATGGTTTGTTGCTGGAGCTGAGCGATGGCTCAACCGTTCCCCCCGAGGTGGATCGGGGCGGGGCGGGTCCCGAGGACCGCCTCCCCGCGGTGCTGGCCCTCCGCTGGACCCTGCCCCAGGGCCGCCGCCCTGCGGCCATTCTTTCCACCTCCCCCCCCCTGCGGGGTCGCTTCCCCGGACCCGACGCATGGGAACGCTGGTATTGATTCCCCCCAGATTTCGGTGAGGAGGAGGCAGACATGGAGATCAACATCGGGATCCCTGCCGGGGAGCGGAAGGACATCGCCGAGGGGCTGGCCCGCCTGCTGGCGGACAGCTACACCCTCTACCTCAAGACCCACAACTTTCACTGGAACGTGAAGGGCCCGATGTTCCAGACCCTTCACCTGCTCTTCGAGACCCAGTACACCGAACTGGCCCTGGCGGTGGACCTCGTGGCGGAACGGATCCGGGCCTTGGGATTCACGGCCCCCGGAACCTACGCGGCCTTCGCCCGCCTGACCTCCATTGGGGAGAGCGAGGACATCCTTTCCGCCACGGACATGATCCGGGAGTTGGTGGCCGGGCAGGAGGCCGTGGTCCGAACGGCCCGGAGCCTGTTCCCCCTGGTGGAGGCGGCCCACGACGAGGTCAGCGCCGATCTGGTGACCCAGCGCATGCAGGTTCACGAGAAGAATGCCTGGATGCTTCGCAGCCTCCTTGAAGATTGAGACATCTGTTTTTTGCTAATCCCTACTTCATTGGTAAACTACTGTCCCGCCCCTGAGGGGCCCGAGGAGACACCATGGCCTACACCGCGAAGAACTATGACCACTTGAAGGGGGGCGCCGTGAAGGGCCTCTCGGATGCCCAGCTCGACCAGCACTTCACCCTCTACAAGGGCTACATCACCAAGCTGAACGAGATCGAGGAGAAGCTGGGGTCCGTGGACAACACCAAGCCCAACTACTCCTTCAACGAGTACAGCGAGCTGAAGCGGCGGGAGGCCGTGGCCTTCAACGGCTCCTTCCTCCACGAGCTGTACTTCGAGAACCTGGGCGGAGACGCCGCCGTCAGCAGCGCCCTGGCCTCCGCCCTGGACGCTCAGGGGGGCAAGGACAAGCTCATCGCGGATCTCAAGGCCTGCGCCCTGGGCGGACCCGGCTGGGCCATCCTCACCCGCAACCGCCGTGACGGGAAGTTGCACACCTACTTCCTCGCGGAGCACCACATCGGACTGCCCGTGGATCAGGACCTGCTGGTGGTACTGGACAGCTGGGAGCACGCGTTCATGGTGGATTACGGCATCGCGAGGGCGAAGTACCTGGACGCCATCGTGGATGCCATCAAGTGGTCCGAGGTGAGCAAGCGCTTCGGGAAATAACACCGGAACGCGTGCTCCACCGGTGGCCCCCAGGATGGGGGCCATCGCTGTTTCGGGGGGAGCACGCCTCCGTCTATCGCAGGCTCCACCGGAGCCTGCTCCCAATCGCTTGTGCCTTCGGCGCTGCGCTCTTGGAGACGGAGCCTCCCGTCTATCGCAGGCTCCATCGGAGCCTGCTCCCATTCGCCTTCGCCGACGGCGCGGGGCCCAAGGAGAGGCAGCCTTGGGATACCCTCCCGTCGCCGGGGGCTTTCCTCGACCGGTCGGCGGGAAATTCGCCAACCGGTCGGAGCGTTGGAGTTCCCGGGGCCCATGCTCGGCGTGGGCGGGGGGATCCGACTCCCTGCCGCCCGGGCTGAAGCCCGGGCACCTCCCAGGACCCACGAACGATGCGACCCGCGGCCCTCTTCCCTCACCAGAATCCTCGGGGCCCCCGCCCGAGGAATCCCCTCGCCCGGGTTCTCCCGTTCCTGTTCTGCCTGCCCTGTCTGGGCGCGGGACCCCTGAAGGTGGTGAGCGTGGCCGCTCCGGCCATCAACTGCATCTTCAACCCGGACTGCCGCGTGGTGGTGAAGGATTCCACCTCGGCCATCCCGGTCGGCGACGGCAAGGGATTCCTCCAGTCGCGGACCTTCCGGGGCAAGGCCGGGGCTCCGGGCCAGGGGCTATTCGCAGTGGAGTACCGGATCGACCTGCGGAACTGCCAGAGCCAGGCGGGGGGAGTGGACAGCATCAGCACGGTCACGGTGGATGCCGGCACCGTGGTCGGAACCCTCGACTACGACAAGGACGGAAGCCCGGACGAAGTGTTCGTGGTCACCCAGGGTGGCCTTGGAAGCCTGGGCCCGACCTCCGCAGTGCAGGATTCGGCGGGAAGGATCACCTTCTCCTTCAATCCGCCCGTCAAGGCGGGGACCCTCCTGGCCCCGGGGCAGAGCAGCTTCTTCTTCGGCTTCGCCTCCCCCGTGCCGCCCGCCTCGAGCACTGCGACGCTTCAGGACGACGATGGCATCCTCCACCCGGTGGCTGCGCGCTCCCCCATGACCCAAGCCCCGGACCTCACGGCATGGCTGAACGCCCACCCCGCGGTGGCAGGGGCGATCAAGTGGCAGTTCCGGCAGGAGAACTACAATTCCCTGTTCTCCCCCCCGACGGATGCAAGCAAAGTGGCGTGGCCGGCCTGGTCCCAGGCCCAGAAGGACGAACTGCTCCAGGCCTACCTGGACACCTTCGCCTGGTTCGCCCAGGGAGGGATCCAGGCGCCGATGGACCCCGGCGGCCTCACCGACAAGCCGCTCAACCGCGATTCCTGGCTGTCCGTGGACACCACCTGCCGCGAGTACGTCGGGAAGGATTACATGTGGAGGCTGTACCTCGGCCACGTGGCCTTCTCGCTCTACCTGGAACTGACCCAGCAGGTTCCCTGGAGCGTCACCACCTACGACGCCGAGAGCCTCCGCACCTTGTTCGACAGCAGCAGCATGGCCTGGAACTACGGCCTCACGATCGACATCTCGACGGAGTGCTATTCCATGGGGGTGGATCCCTGGCACATCCCTGCCAAGGTGGGAAACAACCTCCCCTTCACGGCCTTCGCGCCCCCCCGGTGGACCTTTCCATGGCTTAGGCAATCCGGCCTGATCGGCGAGACCCGCCTCGATTCCATTTGCAGGGTGCTCGATTGGATGCGCTTCAATATGGAGCATGTCCTGGACGCGGGCGGTTACGCCTGGTACGAAGGGGTCTGGGGCTACAGGGGATACCCACCGCTCTCGGCCGTCGTGAACGGGACCGTGGACAGCCACTACCCCCAATACGGATCCCGCCACTGGACCGAGGGCTGCCACGGCAGCGTGGGTTTCCTCTGCGAAGTGCTCCGGGCCCTCAACATCCCCGTTCGTCCCGTCTGGGTGCTGGGTCCGGTGCTCACCTCGGGCCACGAGCAGGCCTGCTTCCAATCTGAGAAGCTCTACCTGGGCCACGGGGACGACCCTTACAACACCAACGTGAAGAACACCCCCGCGCCCATCCGTTCGCTCCTGCTTGACGAGGCCACCTACAAACTCTGGTTCACCACCGACCTGAGTTCCAACGTCCCTTACAGCTCTGCGGCCTGGAGCAACGTCAGCCGCGCCGCCACGGAGTTCCACTGAATAACGCCTCGCCCGCTCCCCATCGCAGCTCCGGGGGGGGAGAGCCTCGGCGCGCGCGGGTACGACCTCGGTAGACCCTTCCGGGAAAGGAAACTGATCCTACCGACCCTGGGTCTTCCTCGACAGCCTCAGGATGCTGCGGAAAACCTCCTCGGATCCGGCGGGGTCCAGGCCCGCCTCCGCGGCCCAGGCCCGGCGCTTTTCCAGGAGGGAAGCCTCCCGGGAGGGATCCAGCACGGGCGCTCCCAATTCGGCCTTGGCCAGGGCGGCGCGCCTGGCCAGCTCCATCCGGCGGGCGAGGAGGTCGAGGATGTCCCGGTCCAGGCCGTCGATCACCTCCCGCACTTCCTGCAGCCGAGGGCTGCGGGCTGAAAGCTCGGGGATGGCCAGGCCCGGACTCTCCTCATCGGGCCGTTCCGCCGCCTCCCGGAGGTCCCGTTCGATGGCCTGCAGGGCCTCCAGCAGCCCCGCGCGGGCCCCGGCGGCGAAGGGATTCTGGTTCTGCACCGTCACGAAGAGGTGGCCCGCGTCCTCGCGCACGGATTCCAGGGTGTGCTGGATGGCGTGGAAGGAGGGCGGCGTGAAGGGCAGCTCGGCCCCGGCTCCCACCTCCAGCAGCCCCTTGGCGAGGAAAAAGGTCAGGGCGTGGGTGGTGGCCATCACCCGGTCGTGGTCCTCGGCGCTCTGCACCAGGACTTCGCAGCCCAGGCGCTCGAAAAAGGCCCCGACCCGCCCGGCGGCCTGGGGATGCTCCGCGGCCGGGCAGAGGACCACGCGCAAGGGCCGCTCGGCCCGGGCCAGGCTGACGGGGCCGAACAGAGGGTGGGTTCCGGCGTAGGGTCGCGACGGGCCGAGAATCTCGGCCATCCAGCGGCAGGGCATGACCTTGACGCTTCCCACGTCGAAGAGCACCTGGGAAGGGCGCAACAGAGGGGCCACCCGCCGCAGGGCCCCGGGAAGGGCGGGAATGGGCAGGGCCAGGACGATGAACTCGGAATCCTCGACCAGGCCCTCGAGGGACCCCGCCTCCTCATCCCGGGGAACGGGAACCACCGGGTCAAGGGCCAGGCATCGAGCCCCCGCCTCTCTCGCGAGGCCCGCCAGGGCGCGGCCGAAGCGCCCGTACCCGAGGATTCCAACCCGCATCGCCACCTCTTCCGGCCAGCATAGGGCGCGGCGGCGAACTTGCGGAGGGGTTCATTCCTCGTAATATGAGGTAATCCCCGAGGTTCCCATGTCCCCCCTGGCCTTGATCGTCTCGGCCTTTCTGCTGCTCGCCGCCCAGGTTCCCGTCCCTCCCGGGCGTCCGGGGGACCGGAACTCCCAGGAAACCCAGGGTGCACCCGACCCTCCCTTCCAGGGGGACTGCGCCCGGCTCGCCCGGGAAATTGCCCAGGGCCGGGCCATGGCGGACCTGGAGGAGCTCTGCGACGACATCGGGCCCCGCCTCACCGGCTCAGAGAAGTTGCGGCAAGCCCAGGCCTGGGCCGTGGCCAAGCTGTGGGCCTACGGCGCGGTGAACGTCCACGAGGAGGCCGCGGAATTCCCACGCTCCTGGACCCGTGGCCCGGCCCGGGCCCGCCTGTTGAACGCCAACGGCCAGGAACTGCGGGTGGCCCAGGCGGCCTGGAGCCCCGCAACGGAAGGCCCCGTCCAGGGGGAGGTGGCGCTTCTGGAGGCCAAGACCCTTGCGGAATTGAAATCCAAGATCCCGGCCCTGGCTGGGAAGGTCGTGCTGGTGGGCGCCGTCCCCCGGCCCGCCCCGGGGGAGGACCGCTCCACCTATTTCCGGGACCTCATGGCGGCCTTCTCGGGGGCGGAATTCAAGGTGGCGCTCACGGACAGCGCGAAGAAGGGGGAACTCCTGGGCATGCGCGGCAGCCCCGCCGGCGGTCGCGGATCCAAGGCTCCAGCGGCCTACATCACCACAGAGCACGCCAACCTCCTGCGGCGGCTGGTCGCCCGGGGGCGGCACCCCCTGGTGGAGGTGGAGCTGGGCGGGAAGCTGGGGAAGGACCCCGTGACGGTGTACAACGTGGTGGGCGAAATCCCGGGGACGGAAGCCGGACGGGAAGTGGTGATCCTGGGCGGGCATCTGGACTCCTGGGACCTGGGCACGGGCGCCACGGACAATGGGACGGGCTCGGTGGCGTGCCTCGAGGCCCTGAGGGCCGTGAAGGCCCTGGGACTGAAGCCGAAACGGACCCTTCGAGTGGTGCTCTTTTTCGGTGAAGAACAGGGTCTCCTGGGCGCCCGGGCCTACGTGCAGGCCCACGAGAGGGAATTGAAGGACATCCAGGCGGTGCTCATCCACGACATGGGGAGCGGCCGCATCAAGGGCTGGCCGAGCATGGGTCAGGAGGCCTGGATCCCCCTCCTCGGGCGGGCCATGGCCCCCGCCAACGCCCTCGGGTGCCAGGAGATCAGCCCCTTCACCGTCCCGGGGAACACGGACCACTGGCCCTTCTTCCTCAAGGGCGTGCCGGCCTTTCCAGCCACCCAGGACCCTCTGGACTACTTCAGCGCCACGCATCACACCCAGGTGGACACCTTCGACCACGTGGTGAAGGACGACTTCCTCCAGAGCTGCCAGGCCCTGGCCCTCACCGCCTGGGGCCTTCTTCAGATGCCAGAGCGCCTGCCCCACGCGGCACCCCGGGAGGACCGGCGGCCGGGGCCGCCGTGACGGCCTGAATCCTTCAAGGGGAGCTCCCGCCCGGGGGAATTCCGCTGGCGGGCCCCGCCCCATGGAGCGGATTTCGGATCACCGGGTCGAGCTCAGGCGGCCATGCAGTCGAGGCAGAGGAAGGGGACCTCCATGCGCAGACCTCGGTGGAGCCTCGCCAGACCGTCCAGCAGGTCCTCCACCTCCCCCAGCACTTGGTCCTCCAATCCTTCCGGCAGAAGGGCCCGCCAGGATGGCAGGAAGGCCAGCCGAATGAAGGCGTGGGACAGGAAGGCCGAGCCGTCGGCGAAGGTCCAGGCGAAGGTTTCGCGGCGGAGGCCCCGGAGGTCCCACCCTGCGAGGGTGGCCAGTCGCACCCATTCCGCGGCGGGCTTGCGCTTCTCGCGGATGTGCCGGCGGAGGGCCGACAGGCGAGCCTCCTCCCCCCGGGATCCCAGGACCTTTTCCAGGGAGCGGTAGAACGAGGAAAAGGTCTCGGGCAGGTTGGCCGTGAACACCAGTTGGGCGCCCGGGCGGGCCACCCTCCTGCATTCCCGGAGCGCCCCGAGGGCGTCCTGGACATTGTTCAGGCCGTTGTTGGAGACGATCAGGTCGAAGGATGCGTCCTCCAAGGGCATTTCCTCCGCGGGAGCCTGCACCACCTGGACGTTGGCGACCCCGCGGGCCCGCGCCTTGAGGCGCACGCGCTCCAGGGCGGGCCCCCAGGGGTCCAGCCCCCAGACCAGGGCCCCCGGGCCGAGCCGGTCCGCCAGTTCCAGGAGCGGGAAGCCCGTCCCGCAGCCCACGTCCAGGGCCCGCAGGTCGGGACCCGGTCGCACGGCCTCCAGCAGCACCTGGCCGAAGGGGGCGGACCAGAGGGGAAGATCATCCCAGGCCGAGACCGCCTCGGGGTCCCCCGCCAGGAAAGAGGCGGGGAAGGCCGTCCCATCCTCCCGGGTTGCCTCCACCCTGCTCATGCCAGCCCCGAGGTCCGGATGACCTCCTGGATTCGGGGGGTGAAATCCATCGGTTCGGCCCTGGTTTCGAGGCCCACGTTGAGGTGCCCATTCGCCAGCGGGAAGAGCCCGGTCCAGAAATTTCCATATCGGATCCAGAGGTGGTCCAGGCCACCACAGTCCAGGTCTCCCCGCCGCTGGAGGAGGGTGAGAACCGCTGGGTTGACCAGGAGTTCTTCGTACCTGTCGGTCTCGGACTCGCTGGCTTCGGCGATGCCCGGGCGCTGGTGCAGCCGCAGTTCCTTCCCTCGGAGGAGGGCCACGTAGCGGACCAGCGGAGAAAGTGCGAACAAGGGTGCCTGGATCTCCATGGAACCTCCCGGGGCTCACCCTGTGCCTTTTGAGACGGGCAGAAGGGGTCGGTCCAGGATCACCGGATCCGGCCCGCCCCTCCAGCGGTGCCCCTGAGCCGTACCCTCGCGGGTCCGACCGGCACCGATCGGCCCGCCGGGAGGATCCCTCTCGGGGCGCTGGATGTGCCGTCCACGGTCCCGGGAGACCTGCTGCCGGGCGGCCCCCTCCTCGAAACAGCGCCCAGGGCGAGAATGGTCGGGAGGAACCCCCGACCCGTCATGCGCGCAGCAGCCGTCATCGCCCAAATGAAGCACCGCGGCCTGGAACGGTGGACCTGGGTCGTGGTGACCGTCTACGGGGTGACCCTCGAAGCCATGTACCTGTCGGCCTTGGGCCTGGAGAAGGTTCGTTTCCACGACATCCTGTACCCCTTCCTCTGCGGTGCGGCCTACTTCGTCTTCGGCCCCGCAGGCTGGCAATTCACCGGGGACGACCGGCGAAAGCCGGGCTTCCTGCGAGGGCTCCTCCAGTCCATGCTCTGGTGCGGGTTCCTGTACGTGCTCTGCCTCCCCGTCCCAGGGGGCGACGAGGCTCCCATCTGGATGAGGTGGCTGAGCGCCGAGGGGTGGCCCGACTGGATGCGGTGGCTGAACGCCACGGAATGGACCCGCATGCTGGTCTTCACCTGGTTCGTGGCCAAGTGGGAGGAGACCCGCGCCTCCTACCAGGAAGCCGCCGGCCGGGCCCGGGAAGCCCAGGGCACCCTGCTGCGCTCCCAGCTGAGCCCCCACTTCCTTTTCAACGCCCTCAGCGCCTTCGCGGAGCTCGGAAGGCGGGACTGGCCCTCGACAGAGAGGGGCCTGCGAAGCCTTTCCAGGATCTTCGAGCGGCTGGTGGAGCTGTCCGAGCGGGACGTGGTCCCGCTGGGGGACGAGCGGCGTCTCATCGAGGACCTGCTCTCCATCGAGTCCCTCCGCCTGGGGGAGCGGCTCCGGGTGCGCTGGGATTGGGATCCGGGGGCCGACGCGGTGCGGGCGCCCTCCCTCCTCCTCCTGCCCTTGGTGGAGAACGCCCTGAAGCACGGCCTGAAGCACAGCGTCGAGGGCGGCGAAATCACCATCGCGGGGGCGATCCAGGACGGCCGGGTCCGGCTGGAGGTGGCCAACACCGGCCCCTGGTCCGAGCCCTCGCCCGGGTCCGCCGGGGTGGGGCTGAAGAACCTCCAGGCCCGGCTCCGCCTGAGCTATCAGGAGCGGGCCAGTTTCTCCCTGGACCGGGAGGGCTCCTGGACCCGGGCCGTGATCCTTCTGCCCACCTGAGGGCGGCGCTGCTGGAGGGTGTCCGTGCTGGAATTCGTCGTGCTGGGTGTCGGATTCGCCTTTCCAGCCGCGGTCCAGCCGGGCCCCCTGCAAGCCTTCCTGTTCACGCGGGTGACGGCGGTCGGGTGGAAGCCGACCCTTCCCGCGGCCTTCGCCCCGGTGCTGAGCGACATCCCCATCGCCCTGCTGGTGCTTCTTGCCCTGGGTCGGCTGCCGGGTACGGCCCTCCAAGTCCTGCGGGCAACTGGGGGCCTGTTGTTGATCTACCTGGCGGTGAGAACCTACCGGGCCCTCAGGAACCCTGCGGCGACCCCATCCGCGGCGGACCGGACGATCCCGCGCACAGCCTTCGAGGCCGTCCTGGTGAACCTGTTCAACCCCAATCCCTACCTCGGGTGGGCCCTGGTGCTGGGTCCGGCGGTGGCCCGGGCCTGGCGGCACCATCCCGGCGCCGCCGTGGCGCTTGTCGCCGCCTTCTACGGGACGATGGTGACCACCCTGGCCGCCACCATCGTCCTCTTCGGGTCCACGCGACGACTGGGGGCGGGTGTGCAGAGGCGACTCCAGGCCTGGTCGGCCCTGGGGCTGGGGGCCCTGGGGGCCTACCAGCTCGGGGCGGTGGTCCGTGCCGTCCTGGGTCCCGGGGCCGGGCCATGATTCGCGCCGGACACCTTGTGGCTACAATCTGCCCATGCCCCTGCGCGTGGTTGTCGCGGATGACGAGCCCCTCCCCCGGGAACGCCTGGTCAGGCTTCTCCGCGAGGCCGGCTGCGAGGTGGCGGAGGTTTTCGAGAACGGACAGGAGCTGATGGCCTGGATGGGCCGGGGAGAAAGCCCGGATGCCCTCTTCCTGGACGTGCTCATGCCGGGCCTCACGGGGCTGGAGGTGGTCGTTGAGCTCGAGCAGCGGGTTCCCATCGTGCTGGTCACGGCCCACACGGAATACACCCTCGCCGCCTTCGAGCACGCCGTCTTCGACTACCTCCTGAAGCCCGTGACCAGCGAGCGCCTCCAGAAGACCCTCTCCCGCCTGGGAAAGGGAGCCCGGAACCCCGCGCCGTCCCAGGACCGCAAACCTCTGGCCCTGCCCGTCCCCCGTTTCCCCGTCCGGGCCGGGGAGGGCCTGGTTTTCCTCGAACTGCGGCGGGTCACCCACTTCGAACTCATCGAGGAGTGGGTGTGGGCCTGGTCCCAGGGAGAGCGGTACCGGAGTTCCTGGACCAGCCTGACCGAAGTCGAGGACGCCTTTCCCGACGAGCCCTTCTGCCGGATCCAGAGGCACATCCTCCTCCGGCCGGGGACCGTGCTCGGCATCCGGACCCTCTGGGGGCGGCGTTCCATGGTGCGCATCCAGGGAAGCATGGAACTGGAAGTGAGCCGGGCCATGACTCCCCGCCTCAAGGAGATCCTGGGCCTCTGAAAACCATCCCCCCCAACCGATCGGGGGGGCCGGGGGTACCCTTCACCGGCGGGCCCGTCCCGACCAGGGCCCAGGCATTGGAGCTTCCCGAATGGCCTGTCAATCCTGGGTGAGGAGAGACCGGGGGGGGTCCATGGAACCACGAAACCTCGACCTTGCGCCAGGCGCATCGGCTGTCCCTGCCTGAGGCCTCCCATGCGCCCCCTGGCTCCCCTCAACCGCCGCTACCTGAGCCTCCTGGGGCCCGGGGCCCCCCCCACCGGCCTGGACGGATTGCGTCTCCTCGTGCGCCAGCACCTGTGCCGGGTGCCTTTCGAAAACGTCTCGAAGCTGCTGCTCTACGGCCGGGAGGGCCAGGGGCGGGCCATCGGCCTGGGCGAGTTCCTGGACGGCATCGAATTCCACGACCTGGGCGGCACCTGCTACAGCGCCAATCCCTTCTTTGCCCGGCTGCTGCGGGCCCTGGGCTACGAGGCCACGCTTCTGGGTGCGGACATGAGCGCGCCGGACGTGCACACGGCCATCCGTGTGCTCGTGGAAGGCCGGGCCTACCATGTGGACGTGGGTTATGGCACACCGTTCTACGCGCCGATCCCCCTGGAGGGTCTGCCCTGGTCGGTGCGGGGAGGTCGCCACCGCTGGGTCCTTCAACCCGGGCCTCTTCCCTCAACCTATCGAATGACGGAATTCGAGGGTATCCACCCCGTCCACGGCTACCTCGTGCACGGGCCATCCCGGACCAGGCGTTATTTCGACCGGACCATCCAGGAATCCTTCGAACCCGGCCGCACGTTCATGAGCTGCCTGCGCATCACCCGCTTCTTCGCGACCCACCACTGCGACCTGCGGAACGACACCCTGCTCCAGGTGCGGGGTTCCCGGGTGAAGAAGACGCGCCTCGCGACCCGCCAGGAATTGCGGGAGGTCGTGCACGGCCTGCTGGGCATGCCGCGGTGCCCCATCGACGAAGCGGTGGATGTGCTCGAGAATCTCACAGGGCGGCGGCTCTTCGGGGCGCCCCCCGCCTGGTCCCCGGATTCCCCCGAGATGGAAACCCCTCCCGCCTTCCTCCCCGTTCCTTTGGCCCGTCCCGCCCGCCGGGGTCAGCCATGAATCCTTCGCCCGAATCCGCCTCCGGGCCCGCCCGGAACATCGACTGGGACCAGGCCGCTGCCTACTACGACGCCTACGTTCGGGCGGACTTCGACCAGGGTTTCTTCCTGCGGGCGGCCCGTGCCGCCGGGACTCCCGTCCTGGAATTGATGTGCGGCACCGGGCGGATCACGCTTCCACTGGCGGAGGCGGGCATTCCGATTACGGGCCTGGACAGCTCCCCGGGGCTCCTCGGCCGCTTCCGGGAGAAGCTCCTGGGCCGGGACCTCCCCGTCCGCCTGGTGGAGGCCGACGCGCGGGACTTCGACCTGGGGGAGCGCTTCCCCCTGGTGTACATCGGGTTCCACGCCTTGGCCGAAGTGCTGGGGGCCGCGGACCGCCGCAGGGTCTTCGAGCGGGTGCGGGCCCACCTGGCCCCCGGGGGGAGCTTCCTGCTGACCCTCCACAACCCGCCGGTACGAATCGCCGCGGCCCACCGGGACTGGCGCCCGATGGGTTCGGCCCTGCTGGGGCCCGGCCGGAGCCTGGAGGTCTACAGCCGCTGGGAGGTCGCCCCTTCCCGGGGCCGGATCCAGGGCTTCCAGCGGTACCGTGAGCTGGATGCCTCCGGGGCCTGCCGCCAGGAACTGAAACTCCCCATCGTGTTCGACCTGATCGCCCGGGACGAGGTGGAGGAACAGGCCCGCGCCACCGGCCTGGAGATCCTCCGGGTGGACGGAGACTACGAGGGTTCCGCCTTCGACCCGGAGACCTCCCCCTTCATGATCTTCAACATGACCCCCAAGGCCTGAAGACCTCCGAAGGATCCATGCTTTCCATCCACCCAGCCCTGACCCCGGACGAGATCGAGACCGTCCGATCCCTGTTTCTGGAGTACCAGCGTTCCATCGGAACGGACCTGTGTTTCCAGGGCTTCGCCGTCGAAGTGCAGAGCCTCCCCGGGGACTATGCGCCGCCGGGGGGTCGCCTGCTCCTGGCAGCCCATGGGGGGCTTCCCGTTGGATGCATCGCCCTCCATCCCTTCCGGGGCTCCCGTGGGGAAATGAAGCGCCTTTTCGTCCGGCCCTCCGCGAGGGGGCTCGGAGTGGGACGGGCCCTGGTGGCCCGCGTCCTGGAAGAGGCCCGCCACATCGGCTACACCGGCATCGTCCTGGACACCCTGCCCACCATGACCGAAGCCCAGAGGCTCTACGAGTCGCTGGGTTTCGGGGACATCCCGCCCTACCGCGACAACCCCGTGGCGGGTGCCCGCTTCATGGGGCTGGACCTGGGTTTCCCCGTTCCCTGAAGGTCAAGGGAGGATCACAATCCGAACTGCCGCAGGTGGTGGTCCGCGTGGCGCCACGCCCAGGTCTTCCAGTCCTCCGGGCTCATGGCGCTCTTCAGGACAGGGTGCCAATCGGGAAGGGCGGGGGCGGTGGCCTCCGCCAGGCGCCGGAGGCTCCGCAGGAGTCGATCCCGGTCGGCCTCGAATTCCCCGGGCCGGCTTCCATCCTGCCGGGGATCCACCGCCGGAAGGGTCTTCACGCCTCTGGGCCAGGGAATGGGTGAGCGCAGGACCAGCCATTTGTAGATGGGACGGTTCGGACCCGTCCGGTTCCCCGGGCGGGCCAGCACCATCTCGTTCGAGTCGGCCAGATGGCAGAGCATCTCCCCGGGTGACAGGGAGCCCCAGCGGCCGGGGGTATCGCGTCGGAGCAGCCCCAGACGCGCCTCCAGGCGCTGCAGGTCTCGCGGATCGGAAAGGGTGGGCATGGGAAGGCTCCAGGTGAGATCCAACGGGGAAGGCGCGGCTTCACGTCCCCACGACGAGCGCGAGGACGTAGAAGAGGAGGGCGAGGAGGGAGCCCCGCAGGGGGATGCTGAACCAGTAGCGCCAGGAGAGGAACGCGTAGGCACAGAGGGTCAAGAAGCCGAGGAGGAGAAGAAAAGGTGACTGGAAGAGGATTCCGGGGGAGCAGACCGCGAGGTACCCGTAGACGGAACCGAAGAGCAGGATGCCCAGGCTGTGGCTGGCGTTGAACCCGATCCAGGCCCGCCAGACGGATGTCTGACTTGTGAGACGGAGGCAATCCTGCGCCATGCGCTGCTGGAGATCGGGATCCCTTGGATGCAGCTTGGATCCCCGGAAAGTGAAGACCAGGTGAAACAGACCTAGAAGGAAAAGGATCAGGGCGCTCGCCGCGACCAGGGCCGAGGAAACTGTCCAGGAAGGCGGGGGCGGGGGGCTGAACTGCAGCCCCCCGCCCCCCGATCCTGACAGGCCCGTGAGCAGGCCCCAGGTCACGGGTCGGACTGGTCCGAGCAGGAGCGGTCTCGACCCGCAGCAGGGTGATTGGGGGTTGGGGGTCGGCGCGGGCACCTCGGGGCTCCTGGGCGAGATGGGAGAGGAATGAAAAAGGGAAGGACGGTTTCGCGCGGAACCGGGGGAATTCATGGGTGCCCTTTGAGAGCCGGGGGCACCCGATTGGCCCAGGGCCGCGCGGCCTCCAGCTGCGCCGACAACCGGAAGAGAAGGCCATCCATTCCGTAGGCGGCAGTGAACAGCGTCCCAATGGGGAGGTGCTGGTCGTTCCAACAAAGGGGGATGTTGGCCGAGGGAAGTCCGAGGGCGCTCCCGAGGGGCGTGAAGGGATAGAAGCGGAACTGGGCATCGCTCACGATGCGGTGGATCGAGCGGGGGGGTTTCACCAGGCACCCCAGCCTCCCCGAGGCCAGGACCCGTGTGGCCAGGGCGGCCGCCCCCCTGGGCTTGAACGAGGCGTGGGGTACGGGCGGGCGGCTCAGGGTGGGGGTGAGAAGAACATCGAATTTCCTGAAGAATCCAGACATCGTGGCTCCCAGGGCCCGGATTCCGGAGAAGGCCTGGTTCACGAGGTCGCCCCTGCACTGATCACTGAAGAGCTTCATGACGGCGGTGGATGGTTCGAGATCGTCCCACGTGATGGTCCTCTGGGCGTAGCGAGGAAGCTGTCGGAAAAACGCCGAGGTGATGGCTCCGTTCGCGATCAGCCAATCCCGGGCGAATTCCAACGGTTTCACCGGAAGGACAACTTCCTCGACCCGGTGACCCAGGCCGGAGAGGAGCCGGGCCGCGTCGTGGACGGCCGCGATGCATTCGGGATGGACGTCCCCCGGCAGGGGAGGCGAGGTCGCGAAGGCGATGCGCAGCGGCCCGGGGGGAGTCGCCGCCTCCTCCGCGAAGGGGCGAATCGGCGCCGGGGGGCCCGGGAGCGCGCTCTCGAAGGCCCCGCAGGTCGCATCAAGCAGAGCGGCGCTGTCCCGCACGCTTCGCGTGATCGCGTGGGCGCAGAGGAACTCCACGTCCCCGCCGGGCGGCTCCCCGAGGGGGGTGCGCCCGTGGGTCGGCTTGAATCCGAACACGCCGCAACATCCGGCGGGTATCCGGATCGAGCCCGCGATGTCCGAACCCCCGGCCATGGGGACCATCCGGGTGGCCACGGCCACAGCGGACCCGCCGCTGGAGCCTCCGCAGGTGATTCCTGGCCGCCAAGGGTTTTCGGTGGGGCCGTAGAGCTCAGGCTCCGTGACGGCCGAGAGAGAGAATTCGGGAGTGTTCGTGGCCCCCAGGGGCACCAGTCCAGCCTTCTTGTAGCGGGCGACCAGAAGACTGTCGTGGTCGGAAACGTAGTCGGCCAGGGCGCGGTTCCCTTGGGTCAGGGGAACGCCCTCGCAGAAGAACGGATCCGCGTTCTTGACCAGGAAGGGCACTCCCGTGAACGGCCCCTCGGGCAGACCTTTCGTCAGGGCTGCGCGTGCCTGGTCGAAGGCCCGGATCACCACGGCGTTGAGATTCCCGTCGCGGGCCTCGATCCGCTCGATGGCGCACCCCAGGAGGTCAGCCGGCGAGACCTGTCGGGTCCGCACCAGTTCCGCAAGCCCGGTCGCGTCCAGGGTGTCGTATTCAGGCATGGTCATGCGGGTGGCCTTTCCGGTCCTTCGGTCCACGTGCCAGCGATGGCGGGACGCGGGTCCCCGCCGACCCTGAGCGCGAAGTTTGTCCGCCCCTCGTCCGAGGACCATGAGAGCCGGAGGTCCCGGTCGTAGTAGACCGGCCCCTTGTACCAGACCTCCAGGAGGGAGCCCGAGCGGCCCTCCCATCCGGGCAGGCTCTCCAGGATCCGGGCCAGGGCCCGGTGCGGGTGGGAAAAAGCCCCTTGGAACCCCAGGTTTCGGGCGTAGCGGGACCACCAGTGAATGCCGTTGAAGTCCCCCGTGAGACGGCCGAACCCCAGGGCCCCTTTGTGGAGGATTCGCAGGCTCTCCTCTTCCGTGGCGGACACCCGCGGGGCCGTGGAGGATGCCACCCCCGGTCCCGCCGAACGCCCGCGCACGAGAAAGACCGTGAGGCTCTCCTGAACGGCATGGTCCCCCCGGAGCAGATGGACGCGCAGGTCCACCTCCAGGCCCTTCTCCACCTTTCGTTGTCCCGCGAACTCCGCCACCGCCTCCAGGGGATCCTCGGCGGGCACGGCGCGGTGGATGCGGATGGAGTTGCGCACCTGCAGGATGTTCCAGATGGGGACGGGAAAGCGCGGGTGGGTCAGGAGGGCCATCATCAGCCGCATGGTCCCGGCGTGCAGGAGCACCGGGTGGGCCGCCCCGCCCTCCATGGGCCTCAATTCCCGGAGGACGGAGGGCGGGACCAGTCGCCCCGGGATGATTCCGTGCCAGGCCCCCCGCATCGGGGGTACGAGGGGTGTGGGCATCTCCGGGCGGGGGAGGAGTGCCAGGCCCATGGAGCGAAGAACGCCTGGGGGGCCGTCGAAACTCAGGTGGACCGGGGCGGGGGCGGCGTCGCGGGTCATGGGGTGGGGTTGGGAAGCGACCGGGAACCCGAACTCAACCCGTGGCCGCGGGCAGGCGGAGGGTGGCCCGGGTCCACTCACCCTCCCGGGTGAGGGAGAAGGAGGCCCGGCCCTTGTAGCCCAACTGGAGGCGTGCCTTCAAATTTTTCAGGCCCACCCCCGCGCCCTTCCCGGCGTCGGGATCCCAGGCACCCGTGTTCGCCACTTCGAGCAGGACTCCATCGGGCTCCCGCTGTCCGCGGATCACCACTTCGCCGCCCTCCAACCGTCCACCCAGCCCGTGCTTCACGGCGTTTTCCACCAGTGGAAGGATCAGGAGCGAAGGCGCCTGGAGGCCGTCCAGCCCTTCGTCCCACACCCAGGTCAGCCGCAGGCGGTCCCCCAGCCGGAGTGCCTCGATGGAGAGCAGTTCGGAGATCAACTGGCGCTCCTCCCCCAGGGTGGTCTCGGCCCCCTGGGACAGGTTCAGCAGCTTGCGGTAGACGCTCGACAGGCTGAGGAGGCCCTTCTCGGTGGCCGGCCAGTCCCGCCTCCCCAGCTCGGCGAAGGCGCTGAGGGCGTTGAACAGGAAGTGGGGGCTCAGCTGGGAGCGGAGAAGGTTCCACTGGGCCTCCTGGGCCTGGGCGGCAGCCTCCCGGAAGGAAGCCTGGACCTCCTCCCCGCGGGCGATGAACCACGTGATCAGGACCATCAAGGGCCATTCGATGGCTTCCTGCCACTTGAGCCAGGAGAGCCCCGGCCAGTCGTGGACCTTGGCGAGGAGGTGGGGAATGAGGAGGCTCACGACGAAGAGCAGGCCGCACCACAGGATCGACTGGAGGAGGCCCCTCAGGAAGCCGGGGTGGAAGCGGTCGTCCCCGGTGTACTGCCAGCCTGCCGGGCCAGGGAAGACGTAGGCGAACGCAAGGATGTAGGGGTAGAGGATGTCGTGGAGCCGGGCGTTGGACCAGCCCAGGGCCGAGACGAAGAAGCCCGCGAAGATGCTGCCGAAGAGAAGTCCCGGGATCCAGTACTGCCACCGCCGGGTGCGGGCGACAATTCGGGACATGACCGCCGCTGCGCGCATGGGGACCTATCCGTTCTCGTCCATCATGGCCTCATTGAAGCACCCCGGGGCCCGGGCGGCGGACCGAGCCAGCGAACTTCCCCCGGACGGGCCCGAATCCTCCGTGAGCCGGACCTGGGAGTGCCCTCAGTGGCGAGGGGCCAGGGACGCGATCAGCGCCTCGATCCGCCGGAGGATCGCCGCCCTCGAGGACCTGAAATCCTGGGTCGCGGGCGGGATGTCGTTCCAGGTTTCGGCCCGGATGCCCCCTGGACTGGGCAGGCTCTCCACAGGCAGGTTGAGACAAATGACCCGGCGGGCGTCCTTCAGGTCGGCGGCCGTCACCTTCGCAGGACGGAACTTCCCCACCTCGAGGCCATCCTCTCCGAGCCCCTCGGCGACGGGCCCGGGCACCTTGTCGCTGTCGGGATCGGTGCCTCGGGCGATGGCCCGCACGCTCAGGCCCTTCCGGGCGGCCAGTTGGTTGAAATAGGCCGCCGCCATGACGCTTTTCACATTGCCGTGTTCGCAAATGAAGAGGACTTTCCCACTTCGGGGCAAGGGGGTCGCCCTCTCCTCTGCCCTCAACCCCAGGGCACACAAGAGCGCGGCCAAACCGACAAGGGAATTGAAGATGGGGGCAAGCATTCGGCCCTGCAGGGCAGGACAGATGAACACCGGTCCCACCGGATCAGGCCGGGGAGCGGAAGGGTCCCACCGCCGCGAACTCCTCCAGGTCCTCGCCCTCCATTCCGCCGCAGGCTTGCAGGACGGGCTCCCGCAGACGCCGCTTGGTGATCCGGTAGGCCTCCGCGTCGAGTCGGGCCAGGCGGGTGGCCTGGTCCAGGGCCAGGGCGAGCAGGGCGTCCGGGGAGGTGGCGAGGTCGTGGGTGATCCCCCGGCGGTGGGTGAGGGCGGGATCCATGATCTCCGCGTGGAGCAGGACCTCGGTGTGGAAGCGGGGAGGCACGGCGTGGGAGCATTGGGCCACGATCCAGCGCGGGAGGGGGATCCCGATGGCCACCTCGTTGAGCCCGAACTTGAGGTGTTCGTCCTGGAGGGCGAAGCGGAGGTCCCCCGCCAGGTAGAGGATCATGCCCGCCGCCAGGGCGTGGCCCCCCGCGGCGCACACCACGGGCGCCGGGAAAATGAAGACCCGCTGCATGAGCCGGGAGAAGGCCTGGAGGGTGGCCTTCAGGTCCGGCCCCGGCAGGGCGGGCAGGGTCTTGAGGTCCAGGCCGCCGCTGAACATCCCCTCCCGGCCGGTGAGGACCAGGGCCCGGACCCGGTCGGCCTCGGCGCGGTCCAGAGCCTCCTGGAACTGCCCGATGAATTCGTCCTGGATGGCGTTGGCCTTTCGGTCGTCCATGCGAATGAGGCCCAGGCCGGCCTGGCGCTCGTAGAAGATCTTCTGGGACATGGGGCCTCCAGGAAGGGGACGAAGGGCGGGGCGTCCAGGCTGCATCGGAGCTGATCGTCCATGGTGGTGGTCCAAGGTCCGGCCATCAACCCCCGGCCCCGCGAGTGGTGCGGCCCTGGTCCCGACCGGTACCCGATCGCAGCCGAGTCATCCCCACCCCCGGGGAGGCCCCCTTGGAGGGCCGGGGGTACCGCTCGCGATGGGGTCGTGGAAACCACGGGGCCGATCTGCGATGACTGGAAGCACCTTTCCGGATGCCCGGGAGTTTCATGTCACCCAGTCGCCACGCCCGCCTCCTCTTCCAGGCCCTTGCGGTGTGGGGGTTGTTCTGGCTTGGAGGCTTTCCGGACTACTACCGGCAGTACCCCGATTCGGGGATGGCCGTATTCTGCGTGCTGCTCAGCGTGGGGATCAGCCTGGGGGCCCTTCTCACCCTGAGGAAAGGTCCCCCTGGAAGGCGGCTCCGTCGGGCCTTCTGGATTGCCTTCTACTACACCGTTCCCTTCGCCGTGCTGGACGGGTGGTACTGCGGGATCCACCTGGGGCACGGCGGGGCCTTCCTCGGGCGCTACTGGTACCTCACCGTGTTCTACCTGACGCCCTGGCTGACTTTTCTCCCGACCGCCCTGGTGCTGAACCGTCCGGCGGCAGGGAAGAGACCCGAATGACCCGCACCCTGCAAAGGAGACCCATGGACACCTCGTTGCGCATCGGACGCATCAACCTCCTGGCCGGCATCCTGGGGATGCTGGCCGCCGCCCTCGGGGGCATGGCCCTGGGCATGACCTTCGACCAGTACGCCGTCCGGGGAGGAGACCATGTCCTTTCCCTGGCCCGCTTCTACCTGCGGGAGGGGCACTCCCACGGCATGCCCATCGCCCTCTTCAACCTCCTCCTGGCCTCCCTGGTGGACCGCATGGCGGCCTCCGACCGGGTGAAGCGGGTCTGCGCCTGGAGCGGGGTGGCGGCCTTCCTCCTGCCCCTGGGGCTGGCCGCGAAGGGCGCCGCGGGTGCGCCGGCCCAGTTCCCGCCCCTCGGGCTGCTCGGGGTGATCGGACTGTTGATCTGCCTCGGAAGCCTGCTGGGGGGCTTCCTCCGTGGCCGGAAGGATTGATCTCCCCCGGCGTGGGGAGCCAGGATTCCACTGCTCCCCCGATCCGGGCTAGAGCCCCTCCTCCAGGATCGCCTCCGCGGCGAAGACCCCGGACCAGCCGGCGCTGACCACCCCGAAGCCGGGCCAGGTGGTCTGGCCCGCCTGGAACAGTCCCCGGATGGGTGTCCGGCAGGGAAACAGGGCCCCGGGGCCTGCCGCGGGTGAAAGCCCGTAGAGGGCGCCCGCGAACAGGTGCAGGTCGTCCCGGAATTCCCGCGGGCTGAGGATCCGCCGAACGGCGACCTTGGGCGAGGACTCCCCGGACACGGCCTCCAGGGCCGCCCGGGCCACCCCTTCCTTCCGTGCCTCGTCCCACTGGTCCGGGGCCAGGTCCTGCGGGATGGAGGGAAAGATCTCGACGATGCTTCCCCCCTGGGGTGCGAGCTCGGGCAGGGTCACGGTGGGAACCGACCAGGTGACCCAGGGAGTTGGTCGGGATGCGCCCCGGAAAATCTCCCCCTGGTCGCGGAGCCAGGGCAGCACCGCGTGGATGTGGCTGCGGGCCTCGACGGGGTCGGGCAGGCCGAGCTGCAGGACAAAGCCCCGATGAGAGAGGGGCGCCCGGTTCACCCTCCGGCGCAGACGAGGGGGGACCGCGGAAGCGGGAAGCAGGGTCTCGCAGGTGTGCATCCCGCTGAGGGTCGAAATCACCGCGTCGGCCTCCACGGGCCCATCCGGGACCTCCAGCCCCCGGACCCGACCATCCTCCACCAGGAGCTTTCGGACTGGGGTCTGGAGGTGGATGTGCCCACCGGTCTCCCTGACCTTCTCCGCCAGGGCCTCCGGAAGACGGCCCATCCCCCCTTCCGGGATGTGAAGCCCGTCCCGTAGCATGGAGGCCAGGCCCAGCAGGGCGGTCGCGGGCATTCGATCCGGGGGAACCCCCGCGTACAGCAGCGATCCCCCCAGGGCTCCCTGGACCGCCCTGCTGCTGAAATGCCTCTCGAGGCCTGCGGCGGCGGTCCCCATCAGCCTAGGCAAGTGCCGCCAGCCCCGGGCGAGGAACCTGCCCATGGAAAAGGGGTGGGGCAGCAGGTCTTCCGCGAAATCGTCCAGCATCGGTCCCCAGGCGGCCAGGAAGGCGGCCAGTTCGGCGCGGTTCCGGTACGACGCCTTGGCCCCAGGATGCGGGAGGATGGACAGCTCGGGCCCCTCCCCGACCTCGATCCGGGTCCCGTCGGGCAGGACCGTGGACTGGAGCGCCACGATCCGGCGCAGGGGGAGCGCGGTTCCGGGGTCCAGCCCCAGCCGGGCGAGGAGCCGCTCCAGCAGGCCGGGCATGGCGAGGTACAGCGCGCCGTCATTGAACGTGTACCCCCCGATGCGCGAAGTGGCGCAGCACCCGCCTACCTTGGCGCCCGCCTCGAACAGGTGCACCTGAACGCCGTTCCGCGAGAGCAGACAGGCGGCGGCGAGCCCCGACACGCCGGCGCCGACGATGGCCACGGAGCGGTCATTTCCCATGGCGGGCTCCGGGGGAAATTTCGGGAAACCCGGTTTTCCGCTTCATTCGACGCACCTCCTGCTCCAAGCACCCTGCGGGCCCGGAACGCATCACCCTAACGCCGGTGCGCGACGAAGGGGGCGTCCCGGGTCCCAGCTGACCCGGCAGGGGCCCGGAGGGTACGGAAGGGCCTCCCCATCGGGCCCGGTCGCAGGGTTCCGTGCGGGGGCCCGGGCGGTACCGTTGGCGCACTCCCGCGTTCCGTTCGGGCTGGTCCTATGGAGCGGGACCGCGGGGCTGCCTACCGTGGAGGCTGTTCGTGGTTTCTGCCCGCAGGCCGGGCGGCGTACACCCCCGAGGGCGGCGGCAGCCGGTCAACGAGCCCCGGCGGTCAGGAGAATTCGTGGCTCGACTTGGATTCGTCACAGGAAGGATGGGCGCGGCGCTCCTGGCGTGTGCGCCGCTGGCGGCCGATGAGGCGTCTCCGCCCCGGACCGGGAAGGACGGCTCCTGGAACCTCGAGGCTTCCCTGGGGGTCCAGGTCGGAACGGAGTCCTCCACCAGCTGGATGCTTCCCGCGCCCAAAAGCTCCCCCCTGGTGGACCTGAACTTCCAGCACGGGCGCTTCTTCGCCTCGGGGAGGCGCGGGGTCGGCTGGGAACTGGTCCAGGATTCCAGACTGACCGTGGCCGCGGGCCTGGGCTGTGTTCCCGGGCGCCGGGAGCCGGAGGACGATCGCCTGCGGGGCCTGGGGGACGTCCCGGCCTCGCCCGCCCTCGCGGCCACCTTCGACTGGCACCCCCTGGGGGACTTCCTCCACGCCTACCTCTCCCTGGTGAAGGCGACCCGCAGCGGGAGCGGCAGCCCCCAGACCGCGGGAATCACCCTCGGGTTCCCGGTGGGGGGCAGGGTGAACGGCTTCCTGGACCTGTCCCAGACCTGGGGCGACCGGAATTTCGTCCAGCGCTTCTTCGGCGTGGACTCGTCGCAGTCGGCGTCGTCCCGATACCCGGTGTTCCGCCCCGGCGCCGGCCGGGTCAACGGCGCCGCCGTCCTCGGGCTGGCCACCCCCGTGGCCCGGAAGTGGTCCCTGGTCGGCACCCTCGGCCACACCTGGCTGCTGGGAGACTGCGCCCGGAGCCCCATCCCCGCCCGCAGGCACCACGCCACCGCCTCCCTGGCGGTGAAATTCTCCATTCACCCCTGACCCAGGAGGGTCGCCATGCCCGACACCCACGAAACCGTCCACATCCGCAAGACCCAGGCCGGATGCGGCCTCTGTGAGGACTTCGCCGCCCGGGAGGCCTCCAAGCCCATCGTGGTGATGGCCTGCGAGGGAGCCTGCCTGCGGGGGGAACTGGCCCGGCTTGCCGCGAACCACCTGTGCGACGAGATCCTTCCCGACCGGACGGCCCGGCTCTGCCTCGGGGGAGCCTTCACCAAGGACACCGGGCAGCGCAACTTGGCCCGCCGCGCGGAAAGGCTCGTGGCCATCGAGGGCTGCCCCATCGCCTGCTCCACCCGGATGATGGAGGCCGTCCTTCCCGGGCTGGAGCCGGAGGTGTTCCAGGTCCCCGCGCTGGTGCGTTTCGACGCCCGCCTGTTCTCCATCCGCGAAATGCCGGAAGCCGAGAGGAAGGCCAAGGCCGTGGAGGCGGCGGAACTGGTGGCCGGCGCCCTCTAGAGCGGCTTCTCCAAAACATCCACCCGCCAGGGGGCGGAGCTCCGCTCGCTGATCCATTGGAAAGGCTCCTCCGCCCGCCCCAGGGGGTGGTGGGCGAGGACCCTGAGCAGGCCCGCGGCGTCGTAGAGGCGAAGGTACTCCGATTCCGGACAGAAGATGTCCATCACAGGGCGGGCATCCTGGACGTCCTTCATGATGGTGAAGACTGGCTCTCCCGCCCGGGCGGTGCGGTTCCCGGGGAAGGGGGCGGTGCTGAAGGAGGCCCACTCCATCCGGTACAACAGCTCGGAGCTCACGAGGTTCAGGAGGCGACCCCCCGGGCGCAGAACCCTGGACAGGTGGGCGAAGGTCGGCGGCTTGGATTCAGGCCGCACGTTGTCGAAGGTGAAGGCCGACAGGATCCGGTCGTAGCGTGCCTCGGGGAGCAGGGACAGGTCGCCCTCGGGGACCCGGAGGTAGCTCCCCCCGGGATCCTTGAGGCGGGCTTGGGCCAGCATGGCCTGGGAGATGTCCACGCCCTCCGCCTCGAACCCGAGGGATTTCAGGAATCGGGTGGAGCGGCCCGCGCCGCAACCGAAATCCAGGGCCAGGCCTCCTGGCCTCGGTTCCCCGAGCAGGGCGGGAAGGTCCCTGAAGGCCAAGTGGTAGGTGGCCGGGAATTCCAGCGCCGCATAGGAGGCCGCGCGGAAGTCGTCGTCGTAGGCATTGGCGAAGGACATGGTCGCTCCTATCCAGGGGGCGGGGTCCGTCTCAGGCGGTAGTATCCCTCCAGGGTTGCGACGGGAGTCCCTCGGCGGTCTGTGATTTCCGCCCGCAGCAGGAAATCGCACCCTCCATGGGCCTCGAGCTCCTCCTGGATCCGCTTCCGCATCGCGTCCGGAAACCGGAAGTCCACCGAAAGGCCATCCCATGCCGGGGCCAGGAAGTCCACCCGAAGCCTGCGCGTGACCATCCTGTGCTCCGCGGGATGGAAGTGCCAGAGCACCGCCACGCCGTGGGCCGTCTCGGCGAAGGCGGTGATCACGCCTCCGTGGACGGTGCCCCCGGCGTTGAGGTTCCGACGCCGCCGGGGCAGGTGGAGGACCGTCCGTTGCGGGCCGCTGCCCCGGAGGTCCAGGCGGATGCCGAGGGCGCGGTTCAGGGGAACGCCGTACTCCACGAAGAGTTTCCTCAGCCGGGGGCCCAGGGTCGGGAAGCGGGCTTCCAGGATTTTCAGGAGGACGGCTGGACGCATGGGGTTCCGGCTCCGTGGAGGGAAGTCCGGACGCTTCCCGAGGCCCGGGGCTCCAGGTTGGTTCAGGCTCCCGCGGCCACCAAGAGGGAAACCCGGATCCCCGCCCGGGATCCCCCCAACGGTACCCATGAACCTCCCAGCCGCCAGCGGGCCCGCGGGCTTCGGGTATGCTCGTCGCTCCGACCATTCCTGCGGAGGTCCCCTTGGGCCGCCTCGAGAGCAAGATCATCCTCGTCACCGGCGCCGCCCGGGGCATCGGGGAGGCCATCGCCCGGGCCTGCCATGCCGAGGGGGCCACGGTGGTGTTCTCGGACATCGATCACTCCCGGGGGCGCGCGGTGGTCCGTGAGCTGGGGGACCGGGCGAACTATGAGGAACTGGACGTCCGCGAGGAGGAGGATTGGGTCAGGGTCATGGCCGCCCTCCTGGACCGCTTTGGACGCCTGGACGTCCTGGTGAACAACGCGGGCATCACGGGGTTGGAGGCAGGAGCCGGTCCCCAGGATCCCGAGCACGCCTCCCTCGAGGATTGGCGGACGGTGCACCGCACCAACCTGGAGGGGGTCTTCCTGGGGTGCAAGCATGGCATCCGCGCCATGCGGCGTCAGGGGCGGGGCTCGATCGTGAACCTGTCCTCGAGGTCTGGTCTGGTGGGGATCCCCGGGGCCGCGGCCTACGCCTCGAGCAAGGCGGGGGTCCGGAACCACACCAAGACCGTGGCCCTGTACTGCGCCGAGCAGGGTCTCCCGATCCGATGCAACTCCATCCACCCCGGCGCCATCCTCACCCCCATGTGGGACGCGGTCCTCGGCGAGGGGCCCGAAAGGGCTCAGAGGATGGATGCCTTCACGAGGGACACGCCGCTCCGCCGTTTCGGGCGTCCTGAAGAGGTGGCGGCCCTTGTGGTCCTGTTGGCCTCGGACGAAGCCACCTTCATCACGGGGAGCGAATTCAACATCGACGGGGGCCTGCTGGCGGGCACCGCCGTTCCCCCGGCCCGGCATTCAACGCCGGGTGAAGGGTCCCAGGTTCGATCGGGCGGGGAGGAAGGGAACCCGGCCTGACCTGGCCGGTTCAGACCGGCACCCGCCCTCGCCGCCCAAGCCACCAGCGGAAGCAGCGGTGGCCGAGATCCACCGGCGGGAGGTACATGAGGGGGCAGCCCCCCACGATGGGTTCGACGCCCCGGGCGCGGCAGACCTCCACGGCCTCCGGTGACACGCTTCCCGTCCCGAAGGAGCGGTGGAACCAGATGTGACGGATCCCCCGGTCCAGGGCTTCCCCCACCACCTGGGCGGCCACGCCAGGATGCGTGGCCACCAGGAGCCCGTGCACCTCTCCGGGGACGGCGCGGACCGAGGGGTAGCAGGTCACCCCCTCGATCTCGGTGGCCTGGGGGTTGACGGGAACGACCTCGTGGCCCGCGGCCCGCAGCCGCCGAAAGATGGCGTTGGCAGGAGCCGAACCGGAGCGGGACACGCCCGCCACGACCAGGCGGCCTCCGGCGAGGAAGGCCTCGATGGAAATGGGAAGGGGGGTCATGGGTACCTCTTCAGGACGCGGGAACGGGCCTGGGGCCCCCACGGGGCGGACCCCCGGCCGCGCAGCCATTATCCGGCGACTTCATGAAAGGGGCCCCGCCTCGCCCCGCGGGTAGACGCCGGGACCGCCAAGGAAAGGGTTTCCCATTCCGACCGGACCTTTTTCCCGCCCCCCCGACGCCATGGCCCCCGGCCCGGTCCGGAGAAGGACGGTCCAGACACTAATCCTCCGGACGGGAACACCGAAGATTCCTCCGGGAGGCCCCATGAGATTCCCTTGGGTCCCGGTCCTCGTCGGCGCCATCCTGCCCCTCCCGGCCCAGGGAGTCCCCCGCCAGGAGGCGGAGCGGATCCTGGACGGGCCCGGGAGCGTCCAGGAGCGGGTCGCCCGCCTGGTGACCCACCTCCACGCGGTGATGCCCTTCGTGGCCACCGACTACCGGGAGCGCAGCGTGGACCAGATCCTCGCCCGGGGATCGGGCAATTGCGCGGACCACGCCCGGGTCCTCGGGACCTTGCTGGAATCCCGGGGGATCCGGACGCGGTGGGTGCAGGAGATCAACCTCCAGCCGCCCTCCGAGTCCAGGGCCGCCGCGGCCGCCGGGAAGGTGCGGGAGCGGGGAAGACAGATGAGTGTCTTCGGGCGGGGGCACAACGACCACCGGTGGCTGGAGGTGTTGGACCCAGGGGCGGGGGTCTGGTTTCCGGCGGATTCGAGCATCGGCGTGGCGGGGAGGGAGGCCTGGGTCCGCCAGCGGCTGGGCTTCTCCTCCCGGACCGGGGCCGTGGCCGACATGATCGCCCCGGTGTTTCTCGAAGCGAGGGAACCCGGCCGGGGCACGGTGGCTCTCAGCGAGGACTACCTCATTGAAGGATTCGACCGGGTCCATGGAGGGAGGCTGAAGGGAATGCCTTCATGGTCCCGCTGGACCGCCGGGGTGCGCGCCCTGGAGCCCTTGGCCGCCGCCGCCTTCAGGGGGGAGGCCGATCTCCACCGCCACGGAAGGCTCCTGGATGAACTGGCCGAAGCCTACGCGAGCCTCGCGGCAGAGGCCGGCTCGGGGATCCTGCCATCTCCAGGCAGGTCCCCGAGCCCGGGTGCGGGGTCGGTTCAGAATCGGTAGCCGACCACGGCGGTGTAGGCGTTGAGGCGCGTCTCCTCGACCTGGGCGCTGGTGAAGCGGAGGCCCGCCCGCCATGAGCGGCCGAAGTCGTATCCGAAACCCACCATGCAGCCGACGCGGTTCCGGCTTTCGTCCTTGCTGTAGGCCTCGGAACGGGGGGTGCCCGCGATGAAGAACACCTCGGTGGCCTTGACGCTGGCCGTGTAGCGGAAGAGCTGGAACCCGGCGTCCAGGTGCCAGCCCTCGGGACGGCCGGCGGGGTAGTAGAGGTAGTCCAGGCCCCACCCGAACTGCTCGATGGAGAGGTCTCCGGTCTGGATGAAGACGATCGGGCCGTTCGGAGTCCAGTGGGAGGCCTCATAGGCAAAACCCTGCTTGGGATGGGAGATGTATTCGATTCGGGTGCGGAGTGCGTGGGGACCGGCGATGGGCCAGTCCAGGGTGAGGCCCGCGCCGAGGCCCTCCCGGCTGTCGATCCGCCTGAGGTCGGCGGAGGGGGTGCTGGCCAGGACTTCCACCCCGAAACGGAGATCGGCGGCGGGGGCCTGCGCGGCGGCGAGCAGGAAGATGGCGGGGATGACGCTGAATTTCAGGCTGGACATGGAACTCCTTTGAGAAAGACCTGGCGGTGCATCCGCCGGATGGGATTTGAAAGGTCGGCCCCCGTGGCGCGGCGGGCCGGAAACAAGGAGGAGGGTGGAGGCCGGTGTATTCCTCGCTATTGGATCAGTTCGGTGACGCCCTCCTGGGCCCCGGTCTCCACCCGGAGGACGCGGTGGGGCGTCGCCTTCTCGACCCAGACCACCGCCTTTCCTTCGAAGCTGCTGGTCTCGGCGCGCCAGCAGGCAGTGCCCTTGAGAACTTCCTCCGCGACCACGCGGAGGGAGTAGCTCCCCATGGAGTTGGTGACCGGGTCGAGGGCAGGGAAGGAAAAGGCCGCCCCGGCCTTCAGCGGCAGGATGCGCGGGATGAGGGGGACGAGAGAGGGATCCACGACCTGGGCCCCCGCCTCCAGTTCCTTTTCCGTCGTCCGGTCGTAGGGCTTCACCAGCGTGCGAATCCTGGCCTTGCCCCCTTCGTAGGCCGACGAGGCTTCCATCACAACCTGGTTCCCGATGACGATCACCCCCTTCGAGCGGAGCGGGCGCAGGTCTGGGCCCAGGGCGCCCTGCAGGAACTTCGCGTAGTCCGGCATGAGGATGCTCATGACCACCTCGATCCCGGTCCCGGACTTCCAGACAGCGACCTGGTAGAGGCCTTCGCCCCACTGTTTGGAGCGGCTCCGAAAGGTCCGCACCTCGGGCTTGGAGGAGATCCAGCCGGTCTCGAAGGAACCCGGATCCCCGGCAGGTGCGAGAACGCAGGAGGCGGACAGGAGGGTTTTCAGGAGGAAGGAGGCTCGCACGGGGCTCCCTGAGAGAAGGTTTGACGCGGAAGGGGTCAGGCGGGGGATGGCGCGTGGGGCAGGAACAGCGGAATGCCGTGGATCAGCGCCCCACAGATGAAGAGGACGAAGAGGAGCCAGGCGACCCAGTGGCGGCGCTGGAAGAAGATCAGGTCCACCACCGCACGAAGAACCCAGAACAGAGAGACGGACCCCAGGAGGGCCCGCCCCAGGTCGGTCCCGAGCATGGCGGGGCGGTGGAACAGGGCGAGCCAGGCAAGGAAGAGGAAAACGTAGATCAGGCAGATGTTCAGGACCTGCATGACCCCCCGGTTGATGGCGCCCAGGCGGGAGAGTTCCTCCTTCCAGCGGAACAGTTTCCAGAACAACAGGTGGAACACGGCGAACGCCAGGTGGAACACGGCGCCCGCCACGAGCAGGGCCTGGGACATGGAATGGAACTCCTGCAGAGGGGCCGGGGGGTGGAGGCAGGGTGCCCGGAAGGATCCCGGCACCCCCAGGATGCGCAAGGCGGGCCCGGGGCACATCCCGTCCTTCCCGGATGGCACCGGCGGGTGCCCGAGCGGTACAGATCCCTCCCCGCAGCGGTCCGCGCCGGTGCGCGAGGGGCCGGAGTCCTTGCCCGGACAATTCGAAATATCTAGAATCTAATTCCGGAGGGGAAGATGCCGACCCGGGTTGAGCGGAATGCCGAACGCTTCCAGGCCCTCGGGAATCCCATCCGCCTCGCGATTCTCCGCCTCCTCGTCCAGGGGAAGGAGGCCGGGACCTCCGTGGGGGACATCCAGAAGAAGGTGGGGATTCCCGGTTCGACCCTCAGCCACCACCTCTCCCGGCTGGCCAAGACGGGGCTGGCCAGGGTGGAGCGGGACGGCCATTCCCTGCTCTACCGGGCGGACTTTCAGAGGCTCCATCGGCTCACGGACTACCTGTGGGAGGACTGCTGCAAGGGAGGCCGGATGATGGACGGGAGCCTTTCGTCCGGCACGGAGGCGGCCCCGGGCGCCTGCCCGACCGGCGCGTGCTCCTCCCCCGAGGATTGACCCCCCCCTGAACCGTCCGCTGCCCGGGAGGCGCCCTTGGCGGAGCCTCCGGGTCCGATCGGGGGCCAGGGCTGGTCCAGAGGTCCCCGGACAGGGAAAAAAGAAGGGGGCGGGGGTCATTCCCCCGGCCCCGCGGGAACCCGGAGGAGGGATGCACCAGGCTTCGATCGAGAACAGAGGGGATTCCAGGCTGCTGGCCACCACCCGGCGCGGGGGCTTCCTCATGGATGCCCAGGGCCTGGGAACCGATCCCGTGGACGCCCTGCTGGCCAGCCTCTGCGGGTGCCTTGGGCGCAGCCTCCGGGCCTTCCTCCACCAGGAACGACGGGGCGGGGAGGCCTTCACCATATCTGCGCGGGCCGGCCTCACCCCGGACGGCACCTTGGTGGACACCATCGAAGTCCTTGTGTCTCCGGAGGGGTCCTGGTGGAACGAAGCCCAGCGGGAGCGGATGCTCCAATCCCTCAGGGGCTCCAAGGTATTCCGCATCCTCAGCGTGGTGCCCGGCATCCGCCTGGCCTTGGCGGAACCGTCGGTCCGCACGGGAACCGCCTCCAGGGTCCTCGCATGAGCGGGCTCCTCCGGATCCGCCCGCTGGTGGAATCCGACCTCCCCCTTGTGGGGCATTTCCCGCCCCCGGAGTGGAATTTCTCCTTCCAGGACCTTCTGCGGAGGCACCTCGGGCGTTCCTACTTCATCCCGCTGGTGGGGGAATGCGGGGGCGAGGTCGCCGCGGTGGGACATGGGCTCAGCCACGGGGACACGGGCTGGCTGGGGAACATCATCGTGAGCGAAGGCCATCGGCGGAAAGGCTTCGGCCTTGCCCTCACGTCGGCCCTGATGGAGCGCCTTCGCCACGCCGGCTGCCGGCGTCAGGTCCTGATCGCCACCTCCATGGGAGAGCCGCTCTATGCCCGGCTGGGTTTCAGGGTCACCGGGCGCTACACCTTCTTCAAAGCCTGGCGCATGGACGGGCCCGGGGCGGTGCCCGGCGTCCGCCCCCTCTGTGCCGGCGACGAAGCCGAGCTGCTCAGGCTGGACCGCCAGGCCACGGGGGAGGACAGGGCGGCACTGCTTTCGGGGTTCCTGTTGGGGGGCTTCGCCCACCGCCTCCACCCGAAGGGGGACCTCGGCGGGTTCTACCTTCCCGGGCTCGGGGCGGGGCTGGTGGTGGCGCGCGATCGGGAGGCCGGGGAGGCCCTCCTGCGGTTCAAACACATGGACCAGGAAGCCGGGAGCGTGATCCCCGAGGACAACAGGGAGGCCAGGGATTTCCTCCTCGGCCTGGGCTGCCTGGAGACGGGCACCGCTCCCCGCATGGAGCTGGGGACGGAGCTCGCCTGGCGGCCCGGGATGGTCTGGAGCCGGGGGGCGGGCTGGTGCGGGTGACGGAGGCCGGGAGGGGGGTTCCCGATTCCAGGAACCCGGATGGTCGGCTCCTGGCGGTGAACCTCCTGCAAACCCGGCGCTTCGCCGAAATGTTCTCCGAGTCCATCGAGGGGGCGGCCCGGGCGGCCTCTCTCCCCTGGAGCGTGGTGGGGCCCGGGGAGATTCCCAGACCGGGGGAATGGGACCGCTTCACCCACCTGCTCCTCTCGGGGTCGGAGGCCTCCGCCCTCCTGCCGCAGCCCTGGGAGCAGGAACTCCGCACCCTGGTGGCTGCCTGGGCCGCCTCGGGGAAGCCCGGTCTGGGCATCTGCTATGGACACCAGTTCCTCGCCAAGGTCCTCCTCGGACCCCAGTCCCTCCGGCGCTCCTCCACTCCGGAATTCGGTTTCGTGCGGACCCGGTTCGCCCCGCACCCCCTCTTCGAAGGGCTTGGGGATGCCTTCTTCTTCAACGCACACATGGAAGAGGTCCACCGCCTGCCGGAGCATGGCAGGGTGCTCGCCGCCACCGACCGCTGTCCGATCCAGGCCGTGGCGTACGGCCCCGGTCCCCTGGTGGGGGTCCAGTTCCATCCGGAATTCGACCGGCTCCAGGGCGAGGAGATCCTCCGGAGCCTGGGCCGGAGTCCCCGTCCCACCCCGGCCCCGGAGGGCGGGGCCGGCCGGGTGGTGCTCGGGCGCTTTCTTCGCCTGCGCCCCGGCCCGGGGCGGGGCCAGCCCGAGCCACCCGGCGTCCGGTAGGATCTCCCAGGCCCGGCCTGGAAAACAAAATTCCAAAAATTTCGAAATTTTTGTTGCTTCTTATTTCGAAAATTTTAGATTGTTAGGGTCGGGGGTGGGGACGTGGAAATGACGGGCGGCGGACGGGAGGAGGGATCGGCTGGAATTCCAGGGACGCCCCAGGGGGCGGCCTCCCGGAACGCCGTCCCGCCCCGGCCCGCCCGCCGACACTTCACCCTTGCGGCGGGGGCCACCCTGGCCCTGGCCCTGGTGGCCCGGAGGAGGGTCGGGGGCCGCGCGGAGGGCGTCTCCCTGCCGCCGCGCAGGGGTCGCAAGGCCATGGCAATCGACCTGGATCGCTGCATGGGGTGCCAGGCCTGCGCCGTGGCCTGCAAGGCGGAACACGGGGTGCGTCTCGGGGGATTCCGTTCCTGGGTCTCGGAGGAAGAGAACGGCCGTTTTCCGGCCGTGACCCGGGACTTCCTGCCCCGGCTGTGCAACCACTGCGGGAACGCCCCCTGCCTGAAGGTCTGCCCCACGGGGGCCACCCTCCGCCGGGCCGACGGGATCGTGGTCGTGGATTCCGCGCGCTGCATCGGGTGCCGGCACTGCATGGCCGCCTGCCCCTACAACGCGCGCTACTTCAATTCGCAGCTGGACCCCGGGCCGGAACAGGCGCGCTTCACCGCCCGGACCCATGGCACGGTGGACAAGTGCGACTTCTGCGCCCGCCGGACCGACGCCGGCCGGCAGCCCGCCTGCGTGGAGACCTGTCCGGCCGCGGCCCGGGTGTTCGGAGACGCGGACGACCCGGACTCCCCGGTCTCCCGCCTCCGGGCGACCGGCCGTGGGGCCGGACTGCTGGAGGAGCTGGGCACCCAGCCTTCGGTGTTCTACCTCGGGCGACGGGGGGCAGGCCCCCCCAGGACCTGAGCCCCGTGGAAAGCGAGGCTTCCGTGGACCGCACGATCGAATCCTCCATTCTCCGGCCCCTCCGCGAGCCCGGCGGGACCCGGCCCTGGAGGGGACGGATCCTGGCCCTTGGCACGGCGATTTGGATGTGGTCCTGCGCCCGGATCCTCTCGGAAGGGCACGGGCTCCTGGGGACCGGCAGCTACGGGGTGTCCTGGGGCCTCACCGTGGCCAACACGATCCACCTCATCGGGATCAGCCACGTGGGCATCGCGGTGTCCGCCGTGGTGCGGGTCCTGGGGCTCGAGCGCTTCCGGAACGCCGCGCGGATCGCGGAGCTGCTGACCCTGGTCTCCCTCCTCCTGGCGGTGGCGAACATCACCCTGGACGTGGGTCGTCCGGACCGCTTCCTGGTGAACACCCTGGTCCACGGACGCTGGCACGCTCCCATGGTCTGGTCCGCCACGGTGATCTCCCTCTACCTGGTTTCCAGCGGGGTCTACCTGTACCTGTCCATGCGCCGGGACCTCTGGGTCCTCTCGAGGACCGAGCTGCCCTTCCGGGCCCTCTACGCCGCCCTTTCCCTGGGCTACAGGGACACCGAGGAATCCCGGAACCGCCACGACCAGGCCCTGTCCTGGCTGGCCCTGGCCCTCATTCCCGTGATGGTTTCGGTTCATTCGGTCTACGGGCTCTTCTTCGGACTGCTGAGCGCCCGGCCGGGGTGGCACAACCCCCTCCAGGCCCCTTACTTCGTTCTGGGGGCCGTGGTGTCGGGCTTTTCGGCCCTCGTCGTCCTTCTGGCCCTGCTGCGGCGGGAATTCGCCTGGCGGGAGCTCCTGGAGGAGCGCCTGTTCCGGGTGTTCGCGGTCTTCCTGGCCTTCGTGATCTTCCTCTACCTCTACTTCACCGGAAGCGAGCACCTCACCGCCCAGTACGCCGGGCCACCGGCGGAACGCGCCCTGTCCGGGCTGGTCCTGGGCGGGTCCTACGCCTGGGCCTTCTGGGGGACGATGACCGCGGGACTGCTCGCCCTGATTTGGCTGCTCCGCCTGGCCCGGCGCCCGGGGCCCGTGAAGGTCGGGGCCATCGCGGCGGCCGCGGCCCTGGTGAACGGGGCCATGTTCGCCAAGCGGGTCCTGCTGCTCCTTCCACCCCAGCAGCATCCAGCGCTCCCGACCCCCCTCCCGCCCGGCCTCTATGTCCCCACCGCGGTGGAACTGGCGGCCACCTTCGGTACCTACCTTGCCGGGGCCCTGGCCTTCCTCGGGATTCTTCGTTTCCTCCCGGCCATCGAGCTGCCCCTCGCGGAACCGGAGGACGCCCTCGCCTGGACGGGGACGAGGGACCCCTGGCGTCGCGCGGTGGTTCCGCTCACCATCGCCGCGGGCCTGGTGCTGGTGGTCTGGGGCGTGCGGGGCCGGGAGGCGGATTTTGCGCCGCTGAAATGGATCTCCGGGCTGCTCCTCCTCGCCCTGGTGCCCCTGGAATGGTGCCTCCTGGGGGGGCAGGGAAAGCCCGGGGCTGTTCCCGACAGTTCTTTCGTCCGCCAGGAGGCCGAAGGATGACTCCATCCAACCGCAGGGAATTCTTCGCCCGGAGCGCCGCCGCCGCCGGGAGCCTCCTCGGGGGGGCCGCGCTTCTCCTGCCGGACAGCTTCCGGAAGGGTCCGGCCGGTCCGGACGAAGCGGTCCCCGCCCCGGGCCGGCCCCGCACGACGGTGCCCTCCGCCTGCTGGCAGTGCGTCACCCGCTGCCCGATCCTGGGCACGGTGGAGGGGGAACGCCTCGTGAAGATCGACGGCAACCCCGCCTCCCAGGCCACCCGGGGCCGGATCTGCGCCAAGGGCCAAGCCGGGATCAACCAGGTGGAGGATCCCGATCGTGTGCTCCACCCCCTCCTGCGCACCGGTGCCCGGGGGGAAGGTCGCTGGAAGCGCATCACCTGGGACGAGGCCCTGGACCTCCTGGTGGAGGGGGGGGAGGTGGCCGGCCGGAAGGTGCGGGGCCTGCGTTCGCTCCGCGACTCGGGCGTGCCGGAGAAGTTCCTCTTCCACTATGGCCGCTGCGTGGGGAGCGACTGGACGATCCTGATGGACCACTTCCTGCCTGCCTACGGCACGGGATCGGTGGGGGACCACGACGCCATCTGCATGGCCGCGGGAAGCGTGGCCGGCGCGCTCACCGGGGGCGGGTCACCCTTCATGGATCTCTCGAAAGCCGCCATGGTGCTGAATTTCGGAAGCAGCCCCCTGGAGGCCACCACCGACCACATCCCCACCGCCCAGCGATTCGTCGAGGCCCTCGCCCGGGGGGTCCGCGTGGTGAGCTTCGATCCCAGGCTCTCCAACACCGCGGCGAAATCCACGGAGTGGGTGCCCCTCAAGCCCGCCACCGACCTCGCCGTGCTGTTGGCCATGAGCCACGCGATCCTGGAGGCCGGATTGGAAGACGGGGCCTTCATCTCGGGCCACACCAACGCCACGGTCCCGGAGCTCCGCGCCCACCTGGCGCCCTTCACCCCCGCCTGGGCGGAAAACCTCAGCGGCGTTCCCGAAGGGCGGATCCGCAGCCTGGCCCTGGATTACGCCCGGAGCAAGCCCGGCGTGTGCCTCAGCGCACGGGGCGCCTTCATGCACCACAACGGGGTGCAGACCCAGCGCGCCATCCACCTGCTGCAGGCGCTCACCGGCAACGTGGACCCCGCCGGGCGGCCGGCGCGCCGCCCGGCCTGGCGCTTCCCCTTCCCGACCCCCGCTCCCGCCACCCGGAAACTCCCCGTCTTCGAAGGGGAACCCGGGGCCTACTCCCACCCCTTCTCCGGGGTTTCGCACCAGATCCTCAGGAGGATCGCCAAGGGCCCCGACCGGCCCGAGATCTACATGCTGTACTGTCACAACCCTGTCTATTCGAACGGGGACTGCGACGCCAACGCCCGGGTGTTGGCCGACCCGGGCCTGGTGCCCTTTCTCGTCTCGGTGGACGTGGGCCTGGGGGAGTCCACCCTGCTCGCCGACCTGGTGCTTCCGGACGCCACCTACCTGGAGCGCTGGACCTGCGACGGCAAGGTCACGCCCGAGGGCCTGGCCGAGTACCAGCTCCGCCAGCCGATCGTGGCGCCCCGGGGACAGGCGCGGCACTTCCCCGACGTGGCCTGCGAGGTGGCCCGGCGACTGGGGGTGGACCTGGGCTTCTCCTCCGCCGAGGCCTTCATCCGGGCGGCCTGCGAAGCCACGCCCGAGGTCCGCGCCGCCGGCGGATTCGAAGCCATGAAAGCCCTGGGCGTGTGGGTGGATCCCCGTCCCCCCGAGCCCGGAAATCCGCGGGGACCCATGCAACTCCGCTCCGAGGCGCTCGAAAAGGCGGGCTTTTCCGCCCTTCCGGCCTGGATGCCGGTGCCGGAGCATGGCGCCATGACCGAGGAGGACCTGGTTCTGGTGACCTTCAAGGTCCCCGTCCAGACCCAGTCCCGCTCCCAGAACTGCAAGTGGCTCACCGAGCTCTACCACGAGAATCGCGCCTGGATCCACCCCGAGGCCGCGGCCCGTCGGGGCCTGCGGGACGGTGAGGAGGTCCTCGTCCGCTCCGCCATCGGCCAGATCCGGATCCCCCTCAAGGTCACCGAGGGCATCCATCCCCGGGCCCTGGCCATTTCGCACCACTGCGGCCACTGGTCCCGGAGCGACTACGCCGCAGGCCAGCCGGCACCCCACGGCCGGCCGGAGGCCGACAGCCCCCTCCGGTGGTGGAGGGGGCACGGGGCCCACGTGAACCGGATCATTCCCACCCTGGGGGACCCCATCGCAGGGGCCATGCGTTGGAACGACACCGTCGTCCAGGTGCGGAAGCTGCCGGACGGGGTCCGCGGGGAGTCCGACCTCCCGAAGATCGGCTCCAGCCGGTGAAGCCCCTGGCCCTGGCGCCTGAAGGATCGCCCCTGGAGGGGGCTCCGGAACTTTCCCTGGATCCCGAGGATTGGACCTCCTTCCGGGAGCTGGTCCGGCGGGCGGCGGACGAAATGATGGACTACCTGGAAACGGTGCGCGAACGCCCCGCCTGGCAGCGGGTTCCCTCCCAGGTGCAGGCGCGCTTCGAGGCCCCCCCGCCGGTGGAGGGAATGGAGGCCGCCCGGGTCTACGAGGAATTCCGGGAGAGCATCCTGCCCTTTCCAGAAGGAAACATCCATCCCCGCTTCTGGGGGTGGGTGATCGGGACCGGCACGCCGGTAGGGGTGCTGGCCGAAATGCTGGCCGCCACCATGAACACCCCTGTCCCGGGTTTCGAGCAGTCGGCCTACTACGTCGAACGCCAGGTCATGGATTGGCTCCGACAACTGTTCCTCATGCCTCCGGAGGCCAGCGGAATCCTGGTGAGCGGCGGCTCCGCCGCCAACCTGATCGGGCTGGCAGTGGCCAGGAACCAGAAGGCCGGGATCGACGTGCGGACCGAAGGCCTGGCGGCGGCCGGGGTCGCTCCCATGAGGGTGTACGCTTCGGCGGAAACCCACTCCTCAGTGCAGAAGGCGGTGGAACTGCTGGGCCTGGGAAGCCGGTCCCTGGTCCTTCTGCCCGTGGGCGAGGACTTCCGCCTGGACCTGGGGGCCCTCCGGGAGGCGGTGAGGGAGGACCGGCGGCGAGGCTTCCGGCCCTTCTGCGTCGTGGGCAACGCGGGGACCACCAACACGGGGGCCGTGGACGACCTGGCCATCCTGGCGGACTTCTGCGCCGCGGAGGACCTGTGGTTCCACGTGGACGGGGCGTTCGGCGCCACCGCGGCCCTCTCCCCCCGCCTGCGGCCCCTGCTCCAGGGGATGGAGCGCGCGGATTCCCTGGCCTTCGACCTGCACAAGTGGGCGGCGATGCCCTACGAAGTTGGAGGGGTGTTCGTCCGGGATGCGGGAGCCCACGCCCGGGCCTTCTCCCTCCACGCCGAATACCTGAATTCGCTGGAGGCTGGAGCCTCGGGCAACGGCACCCCCTTCGCGGACCTTGGCCTCCAGCTCTCCCGGGGTTTCCGGGCCCTGAAGGTCTGGATGTCCGTCAAGACCTTCGGCCTCGCCAGAATGGCCGCCATCCTGGAGCAGAACGTGGACCAGGCCCGCCACCTCGCGGCCCTGGTCCAGGAACATCCCCGGCTCCAGCTCCTGGCGCCCGCCGGCCTCAACGTCGTGGCCTTCCGCTACGCCGCGCCGGGCCTCCGGGAGGCGGCCCTGGATGCCCTCAACGCCCGACTGTTGCTGGACCTTCAGGAAAGCGGTTTCGCCGTGCCCTCCGGGACCACGCTCCGGGGACGCTTCGCCCTCCGGGTGGCGTCCGTGAACCATCGCAGCCGGCGGGAAGACTTCGCGGCCCTGGTGCGGGAGGTGGCGCGGCGGGGCGATGCCCTGGCCGCCGGACCCGAACCCGGCCGGGACAGGCCGGGGGGATGAATCCCCCCACCCTCTATTCCTCGATGGCGCCCCCGATGGCGCGGAGGTGCTGGCGGAAGGTGTACCCGGGCTCGACGGCCCGCCGTTCCAGGTAGGCCCCGAAGGCGAGCTGTTCGCGGAGGGAGTGCCCCTCGAGGACCCGCTGGGCCAGGCCGCGTTCCCGGAGCAGGATCTCCTGGGCGACCGGGAGGAGTTCCCCGAGGCTCTCCCGCGGGACGAAGAGCACCCCGTCCTCGTCGCAGACGGCGAAGTCCTCCCTCGTCACCGTGAAGGCCCCGAAGTGTGCGGCCCGCAAGGCGTCGGGGGGGCTGGGATCCGCCCGCAGGGGGCCCGTGGGGACGCTTCCGTAGCTGAAGACGGGGAATCTCATCCGCCGAAGCTCCGCGGTGTCCCTGTGGCAGCCCCAGACCAGGATGCCCGCCAGGCCCGCGGCCCTTGCCTCCAGGGCGCTGAGGTCTCCCACCGCCCCTTCGTCCGTGCGCCCGCCGTTGTCCACCACCAGAAGGTCGCCGGGAAGGGCGGCCTCCATCGCCTCGAGGAAGATGTCCACGCTGCCGCTGTGGCGAACCGGCAGCACACGGCCCGCCAGAGGCAGCCCCCGGATCACGCCCCGGATTCCCAGGGGCGCCGCCCGGAGCGGAAGGCCCAGGCGGACGCAGGCATCCGCCAGGACTGCGGTGGGAATGAGGGCGGGCTCGGAGGTGGGCAGGGCGGGGCTGGGCATGGAAGACCTCAGAATCGGAGGGCGCCGTGGAAAAAAAGGTCCACGAGGAGTTGGCTTGTGGGGGTGTGGATGGAGACCAGTCCTGGATGGACCTCGCCTCCCCTCCGGATGCGGATGCGGTAGGGGTCGGTCCAGACCTGCCGCCGCCTCTTCGGGTCGAGCCTCCAGGAGATGCGGGTGAGGCCAGGGGCCTGGTCCACCTTCAACTGGTCGGGCGTCTCGCCCTCCACCTCGACCTCCCAGGAGGCCTCCTCCGGCGGGTAGGACAGGCTCAGCTTCACCCGAAGCTCCGGACCTTCCCGAACACAGTCGCTGAGGACCAGCGGGGCGCGGCGGGGCGTGTGGGTGGTCACCAGGGGCGTGCAGGCGGCGAGGAGCGCCGCGAGGAGGAAAAGCGGGACCAGGGAAGATCTCAAGGGCTGTTCTCCTGGAGGATTCCGGGGGGCCGCCCCCGGGCCATTCTCCTCCAGGCTCCCCCGGGCCTTCCGGGGTCCCCCCGGGTGGCAGCCCTTCGGGTGGCGAACGGTACCGGTGGGAGCCCCGACGGGACGCGGCCGGGTCCCGCACCCCCGGACCCGGCGTCCCGGACCGGGAGGGAAAAGGGTCGGGTCGAAAAGAAAATTCCAAAATTTTCGAAATTTCGATGGAATTTTATTTCGAAAAATTTAGAATTAAATCTTGAGGGCCACGCCCCGATCCCTGGAAAGAAAGGAAGCGTCCATGTCCGAATCCCGAGTCTCGTGCTGTGGAAGCCGGCCCGCCGTCCAGGCGGCTCCGGGCGTTTGGAAGGCCTGGGGCTGGGTGCTGCCCGCCCTGGTCCTGGGGGTCCTGGCCTTTGCCGCCCTTGAACCGCTGTCCCGCTGGCTGCTGGGGCGGGTGCTGGGGCTGGACCTGGGCACGCGCCTGGGATCGGCGGCGGCCTTCTTCCTTTCGGAAGGTCCCCGGGTGCTGCTCCTTCTCGCGGGAGTGACCTTCCTGGTGGGTTTTCTTCAGAGCTTCCTCGATCCCGTCCGGACCCGGGACATCCTCGCCCGGCGCGCCGGGGCCTGGGGGAACCTGCTGGCCAGCCTGTTCGGGATCGTCACTCCCTTCTGTTCCTGCTCGGCGGTCCCGCTGTTCATCGGCTTCGTGCGGGTGGGGGTCCCCCTGGGGGTGACCTTCAGCTACCTGGTGGCCGCCCCCATGATCAACGAGGTGGCCCTGGTCCTGCTTCTGGCCATGTTCGGATGGAAGATTGCCGCCCTCTACGCCGCCACGGGGATCTCGGTGGCGTTCCTGTCCGGGTGGATCCTGGGGAAGTTCAGGCTGGAGGCCATGCTCGAGCCCTGGGTCTGGAAGGCGGTGGAGTCTCCCGAGAAGGGGTCCCTTCCGAGGCCCCGGGGAGAACAGCGACTGGCGCTGGCCTGGCGCAGCGCCCGGGAGATCGTGGGAAAGGTGTGGCCCTTCGTGCTGCTGGGCATCGGGGTGGGCGCCTTCATCCACGGCTACATTCCGGAGGGGGTCCTGGCGAGGTTCATGGGCAAGTCCTCCTGGTGGACCGTGCCCCTGGCCGTGCTCATCGGGGTTCCCCTCTACGCGAGCACGGCGGTGGTGCTGCCCATCGTCCAGACCCTTCTCGCCAAGGGCGCGGCCCTGGGGACCGTGCTGGCCTTCATGATGGCGGTGACCGCCCTCTCGGTTCCCGAGGTGCTCATCCTCCGGAGGGTGCTCAAGGCCAGGCTCATCGCCCTGTTCCTCGGGATCGTCACCCTGGGGATCCTGACGGTGGGATACCTCTTCAACCTGCTTCTCTGAAGGGATCCGCCCCCAGGCGTCCGCTGGACCCTTCGAGGGTGCCAGTGGGGGGGACCGGGAAGACCGTCCGGGGAGCGCGCTTGTGGCGCCCTCCCCGCCCTTTCTACCCTGAAGGGGACGAGGTATTCCATGGGATGCAACGCCAGGGCGGACGCCATCGAGTTCCCGGGACCGGTGGTGTCCTGCGGGTGGCTTCGGGAACGGCTGGGTCACCCGGGGCTGGTCCTGCTGGAGGCCCGCCTCCAGGCCGTGGCCCCCGGCCAGCCGCAGGGCGGGCCCCTGGGGATCCCCGGCGCCAGGGTCTTCGACCTGGAATGGATCCGGGACCGTTCTTCCAAGCTCCCGCACACCATGCCCTCCCCACGGGAGTTCGAGGTGGAACTCCAGGGCCTGGGGGTCTGCTCGGAAAGCCGGGTGGTCGTCTACGACCCTGGAGGGGTCTACGCCAGCCCCAGGGTGCGGTGGATGATCCGGGCCATGGGGCATGACCGTGTGGCGGTGCTCGACGGGGGTCTGGACGCCTGGAAGGCCGGGGGTCACCCGGTGGAGGCGAACCCGGGAGGAGGGTGGGACCAGGGGGATTTCACGGCCCACCCGAGGGCCGGGTGGTTCACGGACGCCCAAGGGGTGATGGATGCGCTGGAGGGCGGACACGCCTGTGTGGTGGACGCGCGCTCCGAGGGCCGCTTCAGGGGCTTGGATCCCGAACCGCGCCCCGGACTCCGGGGCGGCCACATGCCCGGGGCGGTGAACCTGCCCTACGAGGAGGTGCTCCGGGGAGGCCACCTCCGCCCCTTGGCCGAATTGAGGGACCTCCTCGGGCGCCGGGTCGGTGACCGCTCCCGGCTGGTGTTCACCTGCGGGTCGGGGGTGACGGCCTGCCTTCCGGCCCTGGCTGCGGAACTGGCGGGCTATGCGGAACTGTCGGTTTACGACGGATCCTGGAGCGAGTGGGGGTCGCGGGAGGACTGGCCCCTGGCCCGGGGCTGAGGCAGGACCTTCCGGAGGGGTCCCTCTGGAGGCGCCTCAGGTCCGGCTCAGTCCTCCGGGAGACCGGCCCGTTCCTGCCCAGGGGGGGCGGGTGGGGAGGAAGGGGCGATCCTCGTCCCGACCGGAGGACCCATGTCCAGCCCCGCAACCGACGAACGCTACGCCTACATCGACCTGGTACGGGTGGTGGCGATCATCCTGGTGCATGTGTTCCACACCGGGATGTTCTTCAACACCTGGGAGTGGCATGTGAAGAACCCGGACCTGCTCCCGGTCCTGGAGCCCTTCATGACTGTGCTGCACTTCGTCCGCATGCCCCTGCTGATGCTCGTGGCCGGGGCCGGAACCGCCTTCGCCCTGCGGCGGCGCAGCCTGGGACAGTACGCCGGGGAGCGCACGAGGCGCCTCCTCCTGCCCCTGCTCGTGGGGATGATTCTCGTCGTTCCGCCCCAGGTCTACGCGGAGCGCGTCTTTTCCGGGGCTTTCGAGGGCTCCTACCTGGACTGGTTCCCCACGGTCCTTCAGTTCCGGGCCTATCCCAAGGGAAACCTGAGCTGGCACCACCTGTGGTTCGTGGCCTACCTCTACGCCGACGTCCTCCTCACCCTGCCGCTCGTGGCATGGCTGGGGACGCCCCGGGGGGGACGCTTCATGGAGGGCCTCTCGGCCTGGCTGCGCAAGGGTGGCCGCCTCTACCTGCTGGCCCTGCCCCTGGGGCTGGGGAGACTGGCGCTGCTGAGGTTTCCCGAGACGCACGACCTGATCCACGATCCCAAGGTGGTGGTCTTCTTCCTGCAGTTGTTCCTGTTCGGACACCTCTTCGGACGCCGCCCCGAGCTCGTGGAGAGGATGGCGGAGTTGCGCCGCCCCAGCCTCCTGCTTGCGGCGCTGTTCCTGCCGGCGGTCTTCGTCGAAATCCCAGGCCTTGCCTGGATGCGGGTCCTCCTGGTGTGGTTCTTCGCCTGGTCCGCGATGATCGGGGCCCTCGGGTTCGCCCGGCAGCACCTGAGGTCGGGGAAGCCGTGGCTGGCCTACGCGCAGGAGATCGCCTACCCCTTCTACATCCTCCACCAGACCGTGATCGTCGTCCTTGCCTGGAAGAGCCTGGTCCTTCCCATGGGCCCCTGGCTTCGCCTTCCGCTGCTGTTCGCGGTCTCCTTCGCGGTCACCCTGCTGGGCTGCGAGGTGATCCGGCGCGTCCCCTGGCTGCGTCCGCTGTTCGGGATGAAATACATCGCCCCGCCCGGGCCTGACAAGCGCACGGTCTCGGTTCAAACTGCCTAGGTGCCCCTCATGGAACCCCCCTTCACGGCGGCCCGGACCCCGGGCTGGCGGTGGCCCCAGTTCGTGCCCCGAACGGCCCTGGAGATCCTGCTGGGTCACCTCGCGGTGGGTCTGGTCCAGGGGGCCTGGGTGAATGTGCAGTTCTACATCGAGAAGGTGGCGGTGCCCTGGGAGAGGCCCTTCTTCTGGGAAATCACCGGGCTCCTGGGGGCCTTCTGTGCCTTTCCCATCGTCCTCACGGCGGTGATCAACGCCCCGCGCCCCGCCGACGGGTGGGGCCGTTTCCTCGGGATCCACCTGGCCGCCTACCTCGCCTACGCGGCCCTCGTTCCCGCCTTCTTCCTCGCCTTCCGCCACCTGCTGCATCCCCTCTTCGGCTGGGGGGCCTACGATTACGGTCCCCTGGCCCTGAAACTCCCGATGGAATGGCTCAAGCTGCTGATCGCCTACGCGGCCGTGGCCGCCGGCAGCATGGCCTGGCTGAACGCCCGGGAATCCCTCCTCCGCAGCGCCCGGGAGGCCGAACTGAGGGAGCGGCTCCAGGAAGCCCGGCTCCAGGCCCTCAGCGCCCAGCTGGATCCCCATTTCCTCTTCAACGCCCTCAACACCGTCAGCTCGGTGATGTACGAGGACCTGGCCCGCACCGACACCCTGCTGGCCTCCCTGGCCCAGTTGCTCCGGGACAGCCTGGAGGCGGGCGGGGCCACGTGGCCCCTGCAGCGGGAACTCAAGCACCTCGACGCCTTCCTCGCCTTCGCCGAGGCCCGCTTCGGGGAACGCCTGCGCATCCACCGGGAGATCGAGGCCGGCCTGGCCCCACTGCCTGTTCCCCGCTTCTGCCTCCAGCGCCTGGTGGAGAACGCCGTGAAGCACAACCAGGAGGATCCCGGCCGGGTGCTGGAGGTGCGCATCCGTCTCCATGCCGAGCCGGAGCACCTGGTGGCGGAGGTCCGGGACGACGGGGGAGGCTTCCCGGACCCGGCCGCGGCCCTGGAGGGGGCCGGCCTGGGCCTGCGGAATCTCTCGGAAATGCTGACCCTCCAGTACCAGGGACGGGGAAGCCTGGAGGCGGAGAACCTGCCGGAGGGCGGGGCCCGGGTGCGCCTCCGGATTCCTCTGGAGCAGGCCCATGCCTGAGCGGGTCCTGGTGGTGGACGACGAGGCCCCCGCGCGGGCCAAGGTCAAGCGGTTCCTGGCGCGGGACCCTCGCTTTGAACTCTGCGGGGAGGCCCGGGACGGCCTGGAGGCCCTGGGGATGGTGCGGGACCTGGACCCCGCCCTGCTCGTCCTGGACATCCAGATGCCCGGCCTCACGGGCTTCGAGGTCCTGGAGCAGCTGGAGACGCCGCGGCCCCAGGCCCTTTTCGCCACGGCCTTCGACCAGCACGCCCTCGCGGCCTTCGAGGCCCACGCGGTGGACTACCTGCTCAAGCCCTTCGACGAACCGCGCTTCCGCTCGGCCCTGGACCGGGCCTGGGCCCTCCTTCAGGCGGGGAAGGGGGAGCCCGCATCGGTGAAGGCTCTGCTCGCCGGCCTGTCCCGCCGTCCCCTGGAACGCCTCGTGGTGAAGGTGGAGGACCGATGGATTCCGATCCCTCTCCGATCGGTTCGCCGCCTCTCCGCGGAAGGCAAGCAGGTGCGCGTGCACGCCGACCAGGGGGAGCACCTTCTGCGGCGCAGCCTTCAGGAGCTGGAGTCGCGACTCGACCCCCGCCGCTTCGTGCGGGTGCACCGGAGCGAGATCGTGGCCCTGGAGGCCGTGGACCACCTCGAGCCCTGGGACCACGGCGATGCCCTGCTGGTCCTCAAGGGGGGGGGCCACCTGGTGCTCAGCCGCACCTACCGCAAGGCCTTCCTGGAGAAGTGGGGAATGGAAGGCTAACCTTCCTCTGCTCCGATCCCGTGCGTCACGCTCTGGTGGCCGAACTGGTCCAGGGCCAGGCGGCGGAAGCGCTCGGTGTGACCCCAGTCGGACTCGCGATCGGACCAGAGCTTGTAGTGGATCAGCTCGTGTTCCAGGATGCGCTCCTGGACCTGTTCGGGATTGCGGCAGTTCACCCCGCAGACGGTCTGGGGCCAGGGCCAGTCCCGCCGGCGGAGCAGGGGAATGGAGAGGCGGATCTCCGGGTGGGCCCTGCCCCGGAGGTCGTGCTCCACGACGAAGAGACCGGCGCAGCGGATCATCCGGGGCGACCAGGTGACCGGCAGGGGCGGAAGCTCCCAGCCGGCGCTGCGGAGGATGGCCGCGGCCCGCTGGCGCAGGGTGATCACGGCCGCGGGTTCCGGCGGACGGCGGTCATTCCTCGAAATCGAAGGTGGGGCCCCCGAGGTTGGAGGTCTCCACCCGCACCACCTCGCCGTCCATGGTGAGGGTGCTGAGGGTGCTGGGGCGCCGCAGGGCCAGGTTCCGGATGGCCTGGACGGGGCCCTGCAGTTCGGCGGGCACCGTTTCGAAGAACATGACTCCGGCCCGGTAGTTCTGGGGCTGGGCCGGCTGGATCTGAAGCTCCTGGAGCTGGCGCGGGTCCACGGGCCCCGGGGCTCCGGTCATGAGGCAGCGGGCCTGGGCCGTCTTCGGAAAGGCGATCACTTCCCGGATGTTGTCCGTGCCGGCCAGGATCATCACCAGTCGGTCCAGACCCAGCGCGATCCCGCCGTGCGGAGGGGCTCCGAAGGAGAGGGCATCCAGGAGGAAGCCGAACTTCTCCTGGGCCTCCTTGGGGCCGATGCCGATGGCCCGGAACATTCGGGCCTGGGTCTCGGCGTCATGGATGCGGATGGACCCCCCCCCGACCTCGAAGCCGTTCAGCACCAGATCGTAGGCCACCGCCCGGCAGCGGCCGGGGTCGCGCTCCAGCAGGTCCAGGTCCTCCGGGTGGGGGCTGGTGAAGGGGTGGTGGCAGGCCACCCAGCGTCCCGGCTCCCCGCCCTCGCCCTCGCTCCACTCCAGGAGGGGGAAGTCCACGACCCAGAGGCATCTGAAGGCGTCCGGGTCGAACAGGGCGGTGGAGTCCCCCTCTTCCATCTGGAATTCCACGAGGGTCGCCAATTCCCTGGCGACCTTGACCCGCAAATCCCCGAGGATGCGGGAGGTCTGGGAATCGGTTCCGACGGCGAAGAGGATCAGGCCCTGGGCGCCCCCGAGGCGCTCGCGAAGGGCGGCCTCCAGGTCGGGCGGAACGAACTTCTTGAAACTGCTGCCGAAGCCCTCCTGGCCCCACTTGGCGTAGGGAAGGCCTCCCGCTCCCAGGTGCCGGGCCATCTCCTGGTAGCCGTCCAGGACTTTCCGGCTGGAGTTTCCCGCCCCCTCCCCGGGGAAACACAGGGCCCGCACCCGTCGCTGGCCCTGGCTTTCAGCCGCGGCGCGGAAGAGGTTGAACTCGCTGGTGGCGAAGAGCGGCGTGAGGTCCAGGATCTTCAGGGGGCAGCGCAGATCGGGCTTGTCCGATCCGTACCATTCCATGGCGTCCCGGTAGGCCAGGCGGGGAAAGGGCGCCTGGACCTTCTTCCCGACCTGGGCCGCGAGCTCGACCATCAAGGGTTCGATGACTCCCTGGACATCCTCCTGGCGCACGAAGCTCATCTCGACGTCCACCTGCGAGAACTCGGGCTGGCGGTCGGCCCGGAGGTCCTCGTCCCTGAAGCACCGGCAGATCTGGAAGTAGCGCTCGAAACCCGAAACCTGGAGGAGTTGCTTGAAGAGCTGGGGGCTCTGGGGCAGGGCGAAGAATTCCCCGGGATGGACCCGGCTGGGAACCAGGTAGTCTCGCGCTCCCTCGGGAGTGGATTTGGTGAGGATGGGGGTCTCCACCTCGATGAAGTCGTGGCGCAGGAAGTGCTCCCGGACGGTGGCGGCCACCCTGCTCCTCAGCTGGAGGTTCCGCTGGAGCTTCTCCCGCCGCAGGTCCAGGAACCGGTGCTTCAGGCGAAGGTCCTCGTTGGATTCCTGACCGGCATCCTCGACCGGGATGGGCGGTGTCTGGGCGGTGTTCAGGATGCGCAGGGCGGTCAGTCGCACCTCCACATCGCCGGTGGCCATGTTGGGATTCTTCGCCTCCCGCTCGGCGACCACGCCCTCGGCGGCCAGCACGAACTCGCTTCGCACCGCCTTAAGTCGGCCCACCAGCTCCGGATCGGCCTGGGTGGTGTCGGCCACCAGCTGCACCACTCCCCAACGGTCCCGCAGGTCAAGAAACACCAGCGATCCCAGGTTGCGGGACCTCCGGCACCAGCCCAGGAGCCGGACGGTCTGGCCGGCGTGGTCCAGGCGCAACTCGCCGTTGCGGTGGGATCTTTGAAAGTCGCCGAGAGGGTCCAGTCGCATGGCTCTCCAGGATCGCACAACCCGCGGGGCGCTCTCTTCCCCCGGGGGGGACCGAGAGGTGGACCACGACCCCTCTTGACAATGAATACCGATCCGATATTAATATCGAATCAGTATCATTACCTGGATGGCATGTTAGGGATCGGACGACAGACGGACTACGCGGCCAGGCTCCTCCTTCACCTGGCCTGCCTCGAACCCGAGGCCCAGGTGACCATTGCCGAGGTCGCCGCGCAACGGGGCTTGCCGGCCGCCTTCGTGCGTCGTCTGGTGGGAAAGCTCACCCGCGCGGGCCTGCTTGCCTCGGTGCGGGGAATGGGCGGCGGCATCCGCCTGGCTAGGCCAGCCAGCCAGATCACCCTGCTGGACCTGGTCCAGGCCATGGAGGGCGGGGTGGCCATCAACCATTGCGTGGACAACCTGCAGAGCTGCCCCCTGGCGCTGCACTGCCCGGTACAGTCCGCCTGGAGCGACGTGACACGGTCCCTGGAATCCAGCCTGAAGGAGGTGACCTTCGCCCGGCTGGCTGCCCACCCGAGCCACCACGCCGCCGCCCACCGCAGCCGGGCCGCGATGGAGAGCCCCGCGGCGAGGCGGTTGAAGGTCAGCGGGGAGCGGTGATGGAGTTCAGCTGGATCACCATCGCCGCCAGCCTCGCCATGGGGTTGGGGGCTCTGTTCCTGTTCGTGTTCTCGGTGAAGCGCGGCTGGTTCAAGGACATCGAGGACGCCAAGTACCAGGTCTTCTGGGCAGAACCCGAGCCCGGGAGGCCATCCATCAAGGAGGGGAGGCATGACGGTCAACCTCAAGCGAAGTAGCCCCGGGGGGGCGCAGGAGCCCGGCCGGCGGTCCATGCTGGGGCTGCTGACCGGCGCCGGTCTGGCCGGATCCGGACTGCTGGGGGTCATCTCGAACCTGGTCTTCATCAAGCCCCGGGCCACCTATGGCCAGCCCCAGCGCTTCACCATCGGCAAGCCCGACGACTTTCCCACCGGCTCCCGGGTGGCCCTGCAGGCCCAGAAAATCTGCGTGGTCCGGGAAGGGGACAAGCTCGCCGCCGTGTCCACCGTCTGCACGCACCTGGGCTGCACCGTGGGCCTGAGTGAGACCGGGTTCGCCTGCCCCTGCCACGGATCCCGGTTCGACCACGACGGCGTCGTCACCGGCGGCCCGGCCCCCAAGCCGCTGCCCTGGTACAAGGTCACCCTCGCGCCCAACGGCGAAATCGAAGTGGACAAGGACACCGAGGTCCCATCTGGGAGCTACCTGAGCCTATGAGCGCCGACACCCGAAACCGATCCGGTCTGGCCGGCGCCTTGCGCGACCTGCCCCGCAACGTCTGGAACTCGATCTTCCGAAATCCCGTTCCATCCAACGACGTCGAGCGCTCCGCCACGACCTTCACCAACTTCTTCCTTCACATCCACCCGGTCAAGGTGCACCCGAACAGCCTCCGCCCCATCTACACCATGGGGCTTGGACTGATCTCCTTCTTCCTGTTCCTGATCCTGGTGCTCACCGGGATCGCCCTGATGTTCTACTACGTGCCCGCCACGAGCCAGGCCTACGACCGGATGCTCGACCTGCGCGGATCCGTGGCCTTCGGCACGATCTTGCGCAACATGCATCGCTGGGCCGCGCACGGCATGGTGGCCGTCGTGTTCCTCCACATGTGCCGCGTTTTCTTCACCGGCGCCTACAAGAAGCCGCGGGAGTTCAACTGGGTTCTGGGGGTGGTCCTGTTCCTGGTGACCCTGCTGCTGAGCTTCACCGGCTACCTTCTGCCCTGGGACCAGCTGGCCTTCTGGGCCATCACGGTCGGCGCCGCGATCGCCGGCTACGCCCCGGTGGTGGGCAAGGAAATCCAGTTCCTGCTCATGGGCGGGAACGCCGTCGGCCAGGAGGCGCTGCTGCGCTTCTACGTGCTTCACGTGGCCGTTCTGCCGGCGGTCATGACCGTGCTGGTCGCCGTTCACTTCTGGCGGATCCGCAAGGACGGAGGCCTGTCCCGACCCCCCGAGGCCGAAATCAAGCCCGACCTCGAGGTGACCCGGCCCCCGGCGGTGCTGGACCCCAAGCGCACCTACGGGCTGCAAGGGCTGGTCCGCGGACCGCTCACCAGGGTGGGAGACCTGCCGGACAACGAGCTGTACTCCTGGCCCCACCTGTTCCGCGCCGAATTGTTCGTGCTGGTGGTCACCGTGTCGGTGATCCTCCTCCTCTCGCTGGCCTTCAATGCGCCGCTGGAGGAGCCGGTCAACGCCCTGCATCCGCCCAATCCCGCCAAGGCGCCCTGGTATTTCCTCGGGCTGCAGGAAATGGTCAGCTACTCCGCCTTCTGGGGAGGGATCGGGGTGCCCGGGATCTTCGTGCTGCTGCTGCTGTTGACGCCGTACCTGGACCGCAACCCCAAGGGCGTCGGCAAGTGGTTCGCCAAGGAACGGCTGCTCGCCAACACGGTCTTCCTCACATTCGTCGTGGTGAACGTGATTTTCGTCATCATCGGCACCTTCTTCCGCGGGCCCAACTGGGCCTTCGTGACCCCCTGGTGAGGCCGGCATGCGACTCGCCCTAGCCATCGGCACCTTCCTGATCCTGGCCATCCACGGGGTGGTCTTCTACAACCAGTTCTCACACCGCTGGGAGCGCAACCAGGTCGCCTACTTCGACCAGGCCCGCTCCCTGGCCAAGAGCGAGGCCGAGCGCACCTCCCTGGCGGACCGGAAGCCGCGCATCGAGCAGATCGTGGTCACCAGCTTTGGGGAGACCCGGGTGGACCGATGCACCACCTGCCACATTGCCAGCGACGACCCGCGATTCGTGAACCACGCCCAGCCGCTCCGGACCCACCCCTACTCGCCGGCCCTCGGTGACCTGGAGAAGAACGGCAAGTGGGAGCGGCGGCACAAGTTCTCCGAATTTGGCTGCACCGTCTGCCACGACGGCCAGGGTCGTGGGTTGTCTCCCGAGTACAGCCACGGCCAGGACCACTACTGGCCGGATCCGCTCCTCGGGTACGCCACCCAGGCCGGCTGGAGGAAGGATTTCCTCCCGATGCTGAAGGGCAAGGCTTACCTCGAAGCCAATTGCGCCCAGTGCCACACCGAGCCTGGCTTCAGGGGCACCCCCACGGTGGAGCGTGGCCGGCAGTTGTTCTTCGCCACCAACTGCTACGGCTGCCACAAGATCGAGGGCCTGAGCGACGGCACCATCGGCCCGGACCTTTCCGAAGTAGGACGCATGTGGAAGGTCGACTATCTGTGGGCCCGGATCGCCGATCCCAAATCGGTGCTGGCCACCTCGATCATGCCGAAATTCAACCTGAAGGAGGATGAGATCCGTGCCCTAGTGGTTTTCCTGAAGAGCCGGAAGGGCAAGAACTTCACCGAGACAGAGATTCAGCGCTTCAAGGTCAAGACGGCCGGCGGTGCGGAATTGGTCCAGGCCACGCTCCGGCCGGTGGTCATCAAGCCCGGCGAGATGGTCGCCCAGGGGGGCAAGCTCATCGAAGACCGAGCCTGCACCGCCTGCCACAAGCTTGGCGGGAGGGACGGCGGGATCGCTCCCGACCTCAGCTTCCAGGGCCTCCTGAAGGACGAGTCGTGGATCTTCGCCCACTTCAAGAATCCCCGCTCCACCGTGCCCGACTCGATCATGCCGGCGTTCCGTTTCACCGACGACGAATTCAAGGCCATGACCTCCAGCCTTGTGTCCCAGAAGTCCGTCCCGCCCCTGGGATCGCCTGCCGCAACCTACCAAGCGTTGTGCCAGCGCTGCCACGGCGAGAAGGGCGACGGGCACGGCCTGATCGCCGAGCACCTGGACCCCTATCCCCGCGACCTCACCAACGCCGGCTTCATGAATTCCAAGCCTTTTGCGCGGCTGGTGGACTCGATCCGGAATGGGGTGCCTGGGACTTCCATGCCGGCCTGGGGCAGGATCCTCGACGAGGCGAAGGCCAAGGAATTGCTGGACCACATCCAGAAGACCTTCGTCAAGGACCCGCGCAAGGAACCCCCCGTACGCCAAGTCGACGACAAGAACGTGGTGGCGATGAGCAAGGAGAGCATGGACCGCGGCGCCGGGATCTTCGTCGCCCGGTGTGCCGGCTGCCACGGCAAGAAGGCGGATGGCAAGGGTGCAAACGCTCTCGATATCCTGCCGCGGCCGAGAAACCTTCGAAACGGGTGGTTCGTGAACTACGCCAGCGACCGGCGGCTTGCCGAGTCGATCCTCTACGGCGTGCAGGGAACCGCCATGCCGCCCTGGATCGACTACGGCCTGAGCCGGAACGACGTCGGCGACCTCATCAACTACATCCGCGGAATCAACCCGAAACCGAAAGGAGACCAGAATGCTGGAGCAAAATAGCCGGGCGGAGGCATCCGGAACAGGAGCGGCGGTCGTCCACGTGGACGCCACGGCCAAGTGGTTCATCGCCAGTTCGGTGCTCTACTTCTTCATCGTCGGCATCATCGCCATCGTCATCGCCGCGAAGTTCGTGTGGCCGGACCTGATGGGAACCACCCCCTGGCTGACCTACGGCCGGCTGCGTCCCCTGCACGTCAACGGAATGCTGTTCGGGTGGTTGCTCGCGGCCGACATGGGCCTGGCCTTCTACGTCATTCCCAGGCTTTGCGGCGCTCCCCTGTGGAGCGAGAAGCTCGGCGTGGCCACTGCGGTGCTCTGGAACGTCATCGTCCTCGGTGCGGTGGTGACCCTGCTTGCCGGCCAGAACCAGGGCTGGGAGTACGCTGAGCTCGTGCCTTGGCTGGACGCCCTGGTGGTGGTGGCCTGGCTCATGTTCGGCGCCAACCTGCTGATGACCATCGCCCAGCGCAAATACGACGCCATGTACGTCTCGATCTGGTACGTCATGGGCACGGTGGTTTGGACCGCCTTCGTCTACCTCACCGGCAACCTCGCCACCCTGTTCACCACCGGGGTCAACCAGGCCAACCTCAACTGGATGTATGTCCACAACGCGGTGGGGCTGATCTTCACCCCGATCGGCCTGGCCATCGCGTACTACTTCATCCCCCGCGCCTCGAACACGCCGTTGTTCAGTCACAAGCTGTCCATGGTCGGGTTCTGGTCCTTGGCCTTCGTCTACGTGTGGACCGGTGCCCACCACATGATCCACGGCCCGATCTCCCAGTGGCTGCAGACCATTGCCATTGCCTTCTCGCTGATGCTGCTGATCCCCGTGTGGGCCGTCGTCTACAACCTCTTCGCCACCATGAAGGGCCAGTGGCACCAGCTGCGGGAGAACGTCCCCCTGAAGTTCCTCATGTCCGGGGTGGTGTTCTACCTTCTGACCTGCTTCCAGGGGCCCATGCACAGCCTCCGGACGGTCAATGCCATCGTCTCCAAGACGGACTGGATTCCAGGCCACGCCCACATGGCGGTGCTGGGCGCATTCAGCTTCTTCGCCATCGCTGGCACCTACCACGCGGTCCCCAAGCTCTGGGGCCGGGCCCTGCACTCCCAGGCCATGGCCAACTGGAGCTACTGGATGCTGATGATCGGTGGCCTCGGCTTCTTCGTCACCCTCTGGCTGGGCGGCTTCTGGCAGGGCTGGCAGTGGAACAACGTGGGCATTCCCTTCATCGATACGGTCAAGGCCCTTCAGCCCGTCTGGCTTGTGCGCTTCTTCTCCGGAATCTTCATGTTCGCGGGGATCGTCCTGTTCGCCTACAACGTCATGGCTACGGTCGTGGGTTCCAGCTCGGAGGCGGCCGCCTAGGCCGCGGAAAGGAGAAACACCATGTTCAGGAAAGCTGACACCTCCGCCGCCTGGGCCTTCATCCTCGCCACCCTTCTGTTTTTCATCGGCGGGCTGCTCACCACCGTCGTTCCCCCGATGGTTGACAAGAGCTGGGCGAAGCCCTTCAAGAACGCCGACCCCGCCAAGGGGATCACCGGGGAACTGAAGCCCCTGGGCTCCCTGGAACAGCAGGGCCGGGCCATCTACCAGCGCGAAGGATGCTGGTACTGCCACACCCAGCAGGTCCGTACCATCCTTGCTGACACCAAGCGCTACGGCTGGCGCGGGGTCGACGCGCCGGTCTCGACCCCGGACGAATTCGTCTTCGACAGTCCGCACATGTTCGGAACCAAGCGAACCGGTCCGGACCTGGCCCGGGTCGGAGGCAAGTACAACGAGCAATGGCATCGAACCCATTTCAAGAATCCCCGGGAGCTGGTGCCGGGCTCGATCATGCCGCCCTACCCCTGGATCGCCAACAATCCCGCCGAATTCAAGGCCCTGCTGGCCTACATGCAGTCCCTGGGCCGCGCCAAGGAATGGCGGCCGGCCAACGACTACGAGAAGTAGCCCGATGCAGCACGACTACACCTACCCGAGCGTCTACCTGGCGTACCTCTTCTTCTTCCTTTCCTGCGCCGTCACCCTCTATTTCTTCCTGCGCAGCAGGCGCGACGGCTACTGGGGCAACCACAGCGAGGACGTCAAGTACCGCATGTTCGATGACGACGAAACGCAACGGAGGGAACCATGAGCGATCCCAAAAACGATCACCAGGGAAACGAAGAGTTGAAGGAGTACGCCGGTGGGTGGCTGACCGAACGGAAGGGAACCGACATCCCCGGCTTCCTGAAGCTGGCATTCCCCGTCATCGGGCTGGGCTGCGTGGCCTACCTGATCCTCCAGATGTACGGGGACACCGGTCACGACACCAGGGGGGCCCTCGTGCAGAGGTTCAACGAGGTCTCCCAGACCAGCCCCGGTCTCATGTACTTCGTGGCGGCCCTGGGCCTCGTCTACGTCGTGGCCGTGGCGGTGTTCGCGGTCCGCGCCTTCCACGAGGACTGAAACCGTGGACCGACCTAGCTGGCAGCTCCGGGTACCCGACGAGGCCCAGTACTGGGTCGAGATGGTCAAGTGCCAGCACGCCTGTCCGGTCCACACGGACGCGTGCGGGTATGTGACGGCGATCGCCGAGGGCCGCTACGAGGAGGCCTACCGCATCGCCCGCGCCACCAATCCCTTCGCTTCCATCTGCGGACGGGTGTGCGGCGCGCCCTGCGAGGCCAACTGCCGACGCGGTTCCTTGGACGAGCCGGTGGCGATCCGCGCACTCAAGCGGTTCGTCACCGACCAATACGGGCCGGAGACCGGGGATTACGCCAGCTACGCGGCCGGTTGTGACCAGCGGATGCTTCCGCAGAACCGAGGCGATTTCGAGCGCATCGCCGTGGTGGGGGCGGGAGTCAGCGGGCTCACGGTGGCCCACGACCTGGTCCAGCTCGGCTACAAGGTCACGGTGTTCGAGGCCAATTCTGAACCGGGCGGCATGCTCACCGTCGGGGTCCCGGTCTTCCGTCTGCCCCGCGACCTGGTCCGCCACGAGATCCAGGCGATCCTGGCCCTGGGCGTGGAGTTGAAGTGCGGGATGAAACTGGGCCGCGACTTCACCATCGCGGACCTGCGCGCACAGGGATTCAAGGCGATCTTCCTTGGCGTCGGCCTGCCGAACGGTCGGAAGCTCAGCCTGCCAGGCGGTGACGCCGAGGGCGTTTTCGACGGCATGGAATTCCTCAAGGCCTTCAACGAGGGCGTCCCCTTGCCCATGGGTCGCCGGGTGGTGGTGGTTGGCGGCGGCAACGTGGCCTACGACGTCGCCCGTTCCGCGATTCGTCCCTTCGAGGCGATGGGACGGGACGCCGCCCTCGAGGAGATGGGCCACGGGGAGAAGGTGGCCTACGACGTGGCCCGGTCGGCCCTGCGGCTGAGCGCCGACAAGGAAGTGCACGTCGTCTGCCTTGAATCGCTGGAGGAAATGCCGGCCGACAAGGTCGAAATCCACGAAGGCGAGGAGGAGGGCATTCACCTCCACAACCGGGTTGGCCCGAAGGAGATCGTGGTCGAGGGCGGCAAGGTGCGGGCCCTGCGCACGGTGAAGTGCCTGTCCGTCTTCAACCCCGAGGGGCGGTTCGAGCCGAAGTTCGACGAGGCCGCCTTGGAGGACATCCAGGCCGACACCGTGGTCTTCGCCATCGGTCAGGCCTCCGACCTCAGCTTCCTGAAACCCGGCGACGGGGTGGAGACCGAGCGGGGCCTGATCAAGGTCGACCGCGAGACCTATCAGACCACCGCCGCGGACGTTTTTGCTTGCGGCGACATTGCCCACGGCCCCCGGCTGTTCATTGACGCCATCGCCTCGGCCCATGTCGCGGCCCGCTCCATGCACGACTTCCTCCGCGGCACCCGCACCGACATCGCCGTCCGCAAACGCTGGCTGCCGGCGGAATACGCCATGGCCGAAGGATGGCACCGGATGGAGCGGGTCAATGCGCCGGTGCTGGAAAGCCAGCAGCGCGCCGCCACCATGGAGATCGTCGAACTTCCGTTCCCGGAGGCCGACGCCCGCCGGCAGGGTTCGCGCTGCCTGCGCTGCAACGTCAATACCGTTTTCGATACCAGCAACTGCATCGCCTGCAACGGCTGCGTGGACGTCTGCCCCGAGAACCTGATCAAACTGGTGGGCCTCAGCCGCCTGCCGGACGAAGAGGCCTGGCAGCGGCTGCAGCAGGCCGGGGCCGACCTGCCTCTGGAGGCCTACCGGAGACTGTCCGAGGCCGAGAAGGACGAAATCGGCGGGGTGATGTTGAAGGACGAGAGCACCTGCATCCGGTGCGCCATGTGCGCGACCCGCTGCCCCACCCATGCGATCCTGATGAAGCGCTTTGAGCATCACCTGGAGTGCGTCACGGTGCCCTCGCCCAACCCTCGGATCCAGTACGCGCCAGGGTGATCCGCTAGAATGACCCCCATGCAGGAATCCGACCATGCCGCGGAGGCCGCCCCTGCGCGGTCCAGGCCGCCGCGCAGGCCCGCCCTGCCACCGGTCGACAAACACTTTCGCCCCCTGCGGAAACGCGTCCACCTGGCCTGCTTCCTGGGATTCGTGATCCTTCCCTTCACCAACCTGATGAGGGTGGACATCCCGAGGCAGCGCTTCTTCTTCGCAGGCTTCGAACTGTGGATCAACGAGTTCGGGATCCTGTTCTTCGCCACCATGCTCCTGATGTTCCTGGTGGCCGCCATGGCCATTGTTTACGGCCGCATCTACTGCAGCTACGCCTGCCCGCAGATGATCTTCAGCGAGGCCAGCCAGGCGGTCGAGCGGTGGGTCCGCGGCCGGTTGAGAAAGCTGTTCCCCAAATGGCCGGGCGGAAGCCGCGAAACCGCGGCCAAGGTCGTCTTCTACGCGATCCTCCTCCTTGCCTCGGTGTTCCTGGCCTTCGTCTTCACGGCCTACTTCGTCGACCCGAAGGACCTGGCCAGCCGACTCCTGCGCCTGGATGTGGTGTCCGCGGGTGGAATCACCGGCGCTTCCGTGACCCTGCTCACCTTCCTCGATTTCGCCTTCGTGCGCCAGAAGTTCTGCACCACGGTCTGCCCCTACGGCTACATCCAGGGCATGCTGCAGGATCCCCATACCCTGCTGGTGGTTTACCAGGACCCGGACCAGGCCTGCATCGAGTGCAAGAAATGTGTGACCGTCTGCGAGATGGGCATCGACATCCGCAAGGGCCCGTACCAGATCGAGTGCGTCCACTGCGGAGACTGCATCGACGCCTGCGAGGACGTCCTGCGCAAGGTGGGCCACGAGGGACTGATCCGATATGCCTACGGCGAGCACGGCGGCCAGGCGTCGAAGGCCCGCGAACCGCTGCTCCAACGGCTCGGCTTCCGCGACGGCAAGCGGTTCGCGATCCTGCTTGTGCTGCTGTTCTATGTGTCCGGCCTCGGGGCCGCCCTATCGATGCGCCGCCCGGTGCTGGTGCAGATCGCCCCGGACCGCAGCGTGCTGTTCGAAAACCTGCCCGACGGGAGGATCGGCAACCGCATCCGTATCAAGCTGGCCAATCGGTCGTCCAAGCCAGTGACCGTGAGGCTTTGGACGGAAGGCCTGCCCGGAGCCGAACTGGACCTGCCCGCCAACCCCGTGTCCCTGGATCCAGGCGCGGTGTTCGACCGGACCGTGCTCCTCAAGGTGCGCCCCTGGAGCGGCGCCGAGGAGGTGAACCCGCTGAGGATTCTCGCCCAGACCTCCAGTCAAGCCCAGCCCGAGGTCGAGGCCCTGAACTTCATCCTGCCCGCCAAGGGGAGCTCGCCATGACTGAAAAACCGAGGGGAGGCATGGTCTTCCAGCTGTTCTTCCTGGCCGTGGGGCTGCTTTTCGTAGGCATCCTGGTGTTCGTCTATCTTGGCGCCCGCAAGGCCAATCCTGAACTGCTGGACGAGAAGGGCCGGAGGATCCAGGCGCATCGTCCATGAGCGGGGGCTGTGAGCTTTGTGGCGACCCCCTCGAGACGGGGGCTCCCTCCCAGGCGTTCGGCGGCGACCTGCGACGCTTCTGCTGCCCGGGCTGCCTGAACGTCTACGCGATCCTGGCCGAAAGCGGTTTGCTTGAGGCCGGGGTCGATGCGAAGGGCACCGACCTGTACAAGGAGAGCTTGCGCCTGGGGCTCATCTCCCGGGCCCGGCAAGAGGTTCCCGTGCTTCCGTTGGATGCACCCACCGCCGATGCGGTGTTCCAACTCACGGGACTGTGGTGCACTTCCTGCGGGTGGGTCATCGAGCACGCCCTGACGCGGGAGTACGGGGTGGTGTCGGCCGAGGTGGTGTTCGCCTCCGACCTCCTCAAAGTCCGCTTCTGCCCGCAAATGCTGGGCCAGGACCGGATTCCCGGGCGGGTGGCGGCGCTGGGCTACCGCGCCGAACCGCACGGAAGCGGGATCGAGGCGCGGCGGGAAGAGTGGAAGGACCTGGTGCTGCGCATCGGCGTGGCCGGGGCGCTTTGGATGAACGTGATGCTGTTCAGCCTGGTGATCTACGCGAGCTACTTCGAGGTCATCGCGGAATGGGCCCGGCGGGCGGTTCCCTTCATCCTGATGGGGCTTGCCATCCCCGTGGTGACCTACGCGGCCTGGCCCATTCACAGGATCGCCTGGCTGGGCCTGCGCCAGGGCCTGCTGCGGATGGAGGCCCTGATCTCCGCGGGGGTGCTGGCAGCCTTCGGCTACAGCGCCGTGGAGGCCCTCCGCGCCGGGCGCCATTATTACTTCGACACCGCCTGCGCGATCGTCACCCTCGTGCTTGTGGGCAAGGCCATGGAACGTCTGGCCAAGGAACGGAGCGCCGAGGCCCTTTCGCTGCTGCACGGTCTGGTTCCGAAAAAAGCCAGGGTCCGCCAGGAAGGCCATGACCGCTTCGTGCCCACCGAGGATCTGCGCCCAGGAGCCCTGATCCTGGTGAAGCCCGGAGAGCGGATCGTCGCGGACGGCGTGGTCAGGGACGGCACCTCCTCGGTGGACGAATCGGTGGTGACCGGGGAGTCCGAGCATCTGCTGAAGGGCCCCGGGGATCCCGTGGTCTGCGGCAGCCTGAATGCCGCCGGAGTGCTGTGCATCGAAGTCACCCGCTCGGGCGAGGCCTCGACGCTGGCGCAGATCGTCCGCTCGGTGGAGCAGGCGCTGGCGAGCCGCACCGAAATCGAGCGCACCGTGGACCGGGTCTCCCGGGTATTCATCCCCGCGGTGCTCCTGGTGGCCCTGGCCACCGCGCTGGGGGCGGTGGCCCTGGGGCTGCCAGTTTCGGAGGCGCTCATGAGGGCCACCGCGGTCCTGGTGATCGCCTGCCCCTGCGCGCTCGGCATCGCCACCCCACTGGCCACCACCGCCGCCGTGGGGCGGGCTTCCCGTCAGGGCATCCTGGTCCGGGACGCCAAGGTCCTCGAGACCATCCGCAGCATCGAGATGGTCGCCTTCGACAAGACGGGCACGCTCACCGACGGTCGCTTCCGCCTGCAGGGAGGGGAGGGGGCCCCGCTGCGGCTGGCGGCTTCCCTCGAGTCCTACTCTGAGCACCCCCTCGCCAGGGCGGTGGTTGCGGCGGCCCAGGAGCAGGGGCTTCCCCTGGCTCCCGCCACCGGGATCGAGGTTCATCCGGGCGGCGGGATCACGGGCACGGTGGAGGAAACCGAGGTGGCGGTGGGCAGCGAAGCCTGGATGACCTCCCAAGGTTGGACGGTTCCGCCCGACCTGGCTGCCCGGGCCGCAGACCAGGCCGAGGAAGGTCGGACCCTTGCCTTCGTGGCAGTGGAGGGAAAGGCCGTGGGATTCCTTGCCTTCGGAGACAGGCTGCGGTCCGAAGCCCCCGAAGTGATCCGCGAGCTCCGGGCCCGGGGCATTCGCACGGCCCTGATCTCAGGGGACGCGACCGGGCCGACCCAAGGCATCGCTCGCCTCCTCCAGGTGGACCACTTCCGCGCCGAGGTGCCCCCGCAGGGGAAGGCCGATGCGGTGCGGGACTTCCAGGAGGGTGGACGGCGGGTCTCCATGGTCGGAGACGGCATCAATGATGCGCCGGCTCTTGCGGCGGCGGACCTGGGCATCGCCCTCGGTGGCGGCGCAGACCTGGCCCGAAGTGCAGCGCCGGTCGTGGTGCTGGCGGGTACCCTGACGCGCATCCCCTGGATCATCGACCTGGCCCGGAAAACCCACCGGGTCGTCCGCCAAAATTTGTTCTGGGCCTTCTTCTACAACGCCTGTGGAATCTCCCTCGCCATCACCGGCGTTCTCAACCCGATTCTCGCTGCCGCCGCCATGGTTCTCTCCAGCGCCTTCGTGATCGGGAATTCCCGAAGGCTTGCGGGGTAGGAGCGGCCAAACGGCATCCTGGGTCACCTTGGACTCAGGGATCGTCCTCCCTCCTGCTGCTCCCTTCGTCCGGGACGGAGTCCCAGGGGGCTGTGGCGATGGCTCAGGTCTCCTAGCTCCCCTGGGCCCGGAACAGCCGCCAGGCCTGGGTCAGGATCCACAGGCCCATTCCCGCCACAACGACGCCTCCAAGGCGCATCAGGTTCGATTTCCAGGCCTGGGACAGGCGCGTGCTGGCGAGCCCCAGACCGAGCAGCAGGGGCGAGCTGCCAAGGCCGAACATGGCCATGCCCGTGGCGCCCATGCGCCAGCTGCCGCCATCCAGGGCGCGCAGCAACATCATGTAGACCAGACCGCAGGGAATCAGGCCCCACACCATGCCCAGCAGGAAAGGAAAGGCGGCCAGGCCCAGGCCCTTCCCGAGCAGGCGCTGGACCGGGGCGGGCATGCGCCATTCCATCAGGCTGTCGATGCGACGGCCGAGCATCAGGGCAAGGCCCAGCAGGAGCATGAGCGCGCCGATGGCCAGCTTCACCCACAGCTGCCAGGGCCAGGCCTGGGCCGCGACCAGGGCGGCACCCTCGGGCCGGCAGCAGGCGTGCATGTCCTGGACCGTCTGCAGGCGGGCGAATCCGCCCAGGTACCCGATCAGTCCGCCCAGCACCGCGTAGGTGAAGATGCGGCCAAGCTGGAACAGGGCATGCCGCGGCCACGCGGGACCTCCGCGCCGCCCCTGGGCGAGGCCGAAGGCGGCCACCACCGGCCCGCACATGCCCGCACAGTGCCCCAGGGAGCCAAGCAGTCCGGCCACGAACATGACCAGCATCCAGGGCATCGCGTGGGGATGGAGCAGCCAACTGTCGAGCATCGGGGCCTCCCGCGCAGCATAGCGAGTCAGCCCCGTGCAGGGGGTCACGGTGTCCCCTCCAGCCGCGGTCCTCCTGCCTCCTGTCCGTGCGGTCTGGGTCTCGGCCGCGCCGGGATGCCGTGGTCGGAACGCTTCAGCGGCCGGGCGGGCGGCCGGCCGCGAGGTCGAAGAATCGCTCCCAGGTCAGGAAGGTCCCCAGAGGTTTGAAGTCGGACCAGGCCTTGTGGTCGAAGGCGGCGTCCAAGTCCTTGCCACCTTGGCCGGGATGAGCCTTGAGGTGGGCTTGGATCGCCTTGAGGAAGTCCCGGTAGCGCACCAGGTCCTTGTTGGTGCCCACCGGTCCGTGGCCGGGGATCAGCTTCGCCCCCTCGGGGAGGAAGCCCAGCACGGCCTCCACATTCGCCAGAAGCCCCTCCAGGCTGCCGCCGGCGGAGACGTCGATGTAGGGCAGGGAGCCGTTGAAAAAGATGTCCCCCAGGTGCATGAACTTCTGGGCCGGGATGCCGACCAGCACGTCGCCGTCGGTGTGGCCGGGGCCGAAATGGGCCAGGTGGATTTCGGTGCCGTCCAGGTGGATGGCAAGGTAGGCCTTCTCCTTCGGGTCCGGCCAGCCGAAGGCAAGCTCGGGCAGGCCGCCGCGTTTCGCCGGCTCCAGCTTGGCCTGCTGGGTTTCGAGCCTTCTCCGGACATTGCTGTGGGCCACGATGGCCGTGACCTGCTTCTCCAGCACCACGTTGCCTCCCGTGTGGTCGCCATGGAAATGCGTGTTGACCAGGTACTTGATGGGCTTGTCGGTCACGCCGCGAACCGCCTCCAGCAGGCCGGGGACGAGCCGCTCGAACTGGTCGTCGATGAGGATGGCGTGCCGGCTGGTGACCACCAGGCCGATGTTCCCGCCCTCGCCGAAGATGCAATAGGCACCTTCGGCCACCTTCTCCACCCTGTGGACCTTGGCAGGAGCCTGGGGATCGGCCGCGCGGTGTTTGGCGTGGGCCATCAGGGGAAGGGCGGGCAGGAGGGCAGCGAGGACGAGGGCGCGCATGGTGGCTCCGGATGATTCGGACAACAGCATGGCGCGGAAGACAGGGGGACGGAACACGAAACGGGGCGGGGAGGAAGGGCCCGCCCCGCCTTGCCTGTCCCGGAGACAGGACTGGGGATCCTGCCGGGGGCCGGTGTTCACGTGCCGAGAATGGCCCCGCCCGCGGCCAGGCGCGGCCCGGCGCGACCCTTGCCCCGACCATGACCCCAGGCGGTTCGGGAACCCACCGTGCCCGGGCCGGAGACGGGGCGGGGGACCGCGCACCCTGGGCTGGATAAACTTTCCTCAATGCCCCTCCCCACCCGCTTCCTCGCCCGGCTGAGAAGACTGCCCCTCCGGCTGCGACGGGTCCTGTCGGGCGGAACGGAAGGTCTGCATCCATCCAAGATCAAGGGGTCGGGCCTCACCTTCGTGGAGAACCGCCCCTACGTGCCCGGAGACGATCCGCGGGCCATCAACTGGCCGCTGACCGCCCGAACCGGAGAACCCATCGTCAAGCGCTTCGAGGCCAGCCGAGAGCTGATCCTGTGGCTGGTGGTGGATCCCTCTCCCTCGATGTTCCTGGGTGATCCCGTCAGCCCCCTCCGCTGGGCGATGGAACTGTGCGGGGCGGCCATGGCCACGGTCAGCGCCGGAGGGGATCGCCTGGGACTTCTCGTGCCGGGGGACGGGCGGACTCCGCCGCTCCGCCTCTTCCCGAAACGGGGCCGGATCCACGGCCTGAAAATCCTGGAGCGCCTCGTGGAACGCGGGCCTGCCATCCCCACCCCTGAAGGCTGGCGGCTGGCCCTGGGCCATTGGGGGGACCGGGGCAAGGGCCACCGGCTCTGGATCCTGAGCAACGGCGCCGGCCTGGGCGGCCTGGGGGAACTGGTGAAACCCATCGCGGCCCGCCACCGGGTGGTGTGGTTCAGGCCCGAGAATCCCCTCCACCGCCGGTCGCCGAACTGGCCCGACCCGGGTTTCCCGGCCACCGTGGAACGCCAGACCTGGAACATCCTGGAGGATCCGGTCCTCCGGCTGGGGCTCTGGCTGAAGAACGGGGGCGCCTGATGAGGCCCCTCCTGGCCTTGTTCCTCTTCCTGCCGCTCCAGGCGGACCCGGAGTGGAGGGCTCCGAGTTCCCTGGGGATCGGGGACATGACGATGCTGGAGTTGAGGGAGGGGGACCCCTCCCGGCCACCCCTGGGCCGGCCGCCCCTGGACGAACGCATCGGGACCCTCCGGGTCCGCAGCGTCGAACCCACCGCCGACGGGCGGGGATGGCGGATCCAGGTCCTGCCCCTGGGACCGGGCACCGTCGTCCTCACGGCCATGGACCTCGGGGAGGGGCGCCGGAGCCCTGAACTCCGTCTCAAGGTGCTGCGCACGGTACCCTTCGGAGGGCCCTGGATGGGCATCGGCGGGGGAGCGGAGGACGAACTCCCGGAACTGCCCTTCCCCTGGTTGTGGACCTCGGTCCTCCTTGTCCCCTTTGCGGGAGCGGGTTACCTGGGCGTGCGGCGCTGGCGCCGAGGGGCGCTGGGCCGTGCCCGAAGACGGGCGCTCAAGGCTTTCAGGAGCCTCTGGCCCCCCGGGAGTCAGGAGCGGAGGCATCTGGACGCGGCCCACCTTGCGGGACGGGATCTGTTGGCCCTGCATCGAGGGGAGGAAGCCCGCAGCTGGGGAAGGGAAGAACTGCGCAGGCAGCAGCTGGAACCCTGGGCCACCTGGGTTGAGAGCCTCGACGCGGCCCGGTTCTCCCGCGCCGAGCCCCCCTTCCCGCCGCTCGAGACGCTTCTGCAGGCCCTCAGGTCCCAGGGGCGGCCATGATCGCTCTGCGCTATCCCCTGCTCCTGCTGCTGCTGGTCCCGGGGCTCTGGGCCGCATGGCGGGCCTCCTACCGATGGGGCATTCCCAGCGCCAGGCCCACCGGGCGGATCGCGAGGGTGCTGGCCCGGGCCCTGCCGGCGATCCTCATGGGCCTTCTGGTGCTGGCCGCCTCGGGTCCGGAACTGCGGAGGGTCCTCAAGGGCCGGGCGCCTGTGGTGGACTTCGCCGTGGTGCTGGACGGCAGCAGTTCCATGCGGGCCCTGGACGACGGCCGGGAGAGCCGTTGGGACGCAGCCCGGCGCCTGCTTCGCACCTTCATCCTCCGCCGGTCGGACGACCGCTTCGCCCTGGTGCTGTTCAGCGCCCACCCCGTGACCCTCAGCCCCCTGAGCGCCGACCATGCGCGCCTCTGGGGAACCCTCCGGCGCCTGAACCTGGACAGCCGGGATGACGGGACGGCGATCGGTTCCGCCCTCATGACCGCCGTGCGCCGCCTGTCGGAGAGTCCCGCCCGCAGCCGGGTCATTCTGCTCCTCACCGACGGCGCCCAGAACCGGGGGCGGGTCAGCCCTGAGGAGGCCGCCTCCGAGGCCCGGCTCTGCGGGATCAGGATCCATACGGTCCTGCTCGGCAAGCCCGGGGCCGAAAGCCTCTACCCCCTGGAGGGGGGCGGCCAGGCCTGGTTGAAGGTGGACACCGACCCCGAAACCCTCCATCGGATCGCGGCCGCCACCGGGGGCGAAGCGCTGGCGGCCAACGATCCGGCGGGTCTGGAACGCAGCCTGGCGGCCATTGACCACTTGGAGAAGACCGCCCTGCCCGTGGATCCCCCCTCGGAGGGCGAGCCTCTGGCCTTGTGGGTCCTGCTGGCGGCCGCCCTGGTGGCCCTGCCGCTCGCCGCGGACCTGGCCCGGAAGCGGGGGCGCCCCCGGCCGAGCTGGACGGGGGCCCCGTGAACCTTTCCTTCACCTACCCCTGGATGCTCTGGCCCGCCCTGGGTCTGGGGCTCCTGGCCCTGGGTCTGGGGCTCTGGGCCCAGTTCCGTCCCGGACAGAGCGTCCGGGTGGTGGGTCAGTCGCCCTTCCGGCTGGGGCTGGGCATGTCCCTGGTCCTCCTGGGGCTCGGAGCGGGAATCGCAGGACCTCGCTGGGGCCGCCCCGAACTCCCCCGCCTGACGGTGCACGTGGTTCTGGACGCCAGCCGTTCCATGGAGGTGAGGGACTGCGGGCCGAATTCCCGCTGGGAGGCGGCCCTCGCCCGTCTCGATGACCTTTGGTCCACTCCCCAGCCGGGCCTCCGCTTCGCGGTGGATCTGCTCACGGGGGACGACGTCCCCCTCCTGCCCCCCGGGGAGGACCGGACGCTCCTGAGGGAGTCGCTCCGGGCCATCACTCCCGGGAGCTTCGGATCCCCGGGCACCAGCCTCGGCCGTGGGCTTCCCCAGGTGCTGTCCCAGGTGGAAGCCCGGGCTCCTGCCATCCTTCTTCTCCTGAGCGACGGTGAGGAGAGTTGGGAAGAAGAGGCGGCGGCGGGCTCCCGGGCCCTGGGGGCCCTCAAGGCGGCGGAGGTTCCCCTTTACGCCATCGCCTTCGGGGGGGAGCTGCGGCAGCCCCTCCCGAAGGCGGCCACCGAGGAGGGCAAGGAAGCTCTGACCAGCGCTGCCCATCCCGATTTTCTCCGCCGTCTGGCGGAGGGCAGCGGGGGTCGCCTGCTGGGGCCCCGGGAAGACCTGGGGGATCTCCTGCGGAAACTGGCCGCCGGCAACCTCCCTCTGCCCGTGGGCCGTTCCCTCCAGCCGGCCCGGCCGGAATGGGGTGCCTGGATCGCCCGGGCGGGATTCCTGATCTGGCTGGGGGCCGCCGGCAAACCCATGGTCCGGTGGCGGCCCCTGCTGGCGCTCCTGGCGCTGTCCTCGGGCGCGGGACTCCGGGCCGAGCTCCCGGTGCCCGAGGACCTCAAAGCCTGGCTCGCCCAGATGGCCCTCTCCCAGGGCCGGCTGGAGGAGGCGCGCCGGTGGAAGCCCCGGGGGGACCTTCCCCTCCACCGCCTCGTGGCCGCGAAGGTGGACCTGCTGTCCGGCGACCCCGCGGCCGCCGTGGCCCGCCTGGAGCCCCTGATCGGCCTGGGAACCCCGCGCCCCGTTCCAAATTGGCGTGGTCCCGCCCTGCTTCTTGCCGCCCGCGCCCAGGCGAAGATGGGCCACGTGGAGGAGGCCCGGAACCTCCTGGAGCGTCTCCTCACGGAGGTTCCGGGCCGGCCCGAGGCGATCCACAACCTCCAGACCCTGGTGAAGGACCCCTCCCCGCCCCCGCCTCCCAATCCCAAGAAGCCGCCTCCCCCTCCTCCGCCCAGGCCCAGTTTCGGAGCCCAGCAGGATGAACTGGAAGGGATCAAGCAGCGCCTTCCCCCGCCCAAGCCCCAGGGAGGCATCAAGGACCTGTGAGGACCGCCCCGGTCAGGGTTCCCCTGGGCTGCCACCCGACCGATTCGAGCGCCCCCGCTTGACGCTGCCCCGCAGCTCAAAGCGGGAACCCGCTCCTGTTGGAAGGGCGCGGGGGTCCGGGGGGGAGGCTCCATGTCCGCGAGCACCGCGAGCGGGAGGACGTGAAACGTGCAACACATGGAGAGCGGAGCGTTGCCCCCCGGGAGGTGTGAAGCCCGAGCAGGGTTCCCCTGCGAAGGGCGCGGGGGTCCGGGGGGCCGAGCGAAGCAAAGCGGAGCGTTGCCCCCCGGAGGTGTGAAGCCCGAGCAGGGTTTCCCTGCGAAGGGCGGGGGGGGACCGGGGGGCCGAGCGAAGCGGAGCGGAGCGTTGCCCCCCGGAGAATATCAATCCGCCATGATGTTGTAGCCCCCGTCCACGTAGATCACCTGGCCGGTGATGCCGCGGCCCATGGGGCTGATGAGGAAAACCGCGGCATCCGCGACCTCCTCGGTCTCCGTGTCCTTCTGGAGGGGGGCCCGGGAGCGGTGATGGCGGAGCATGCTGCCGAGCCCTGAGATTCCGCTGGAGGCAAGCGTCTTGATGGGTCCTGCGGAGACCGCGTTCACACGGACCCCCATCCCCCCGAGGTCGTAGGCGAGGTAGCGCACGCTGGATTCCAGGGACGCCTTGGCCACCCCCATGACGTTGTAGTGGGGCACCACCCGCTCCCCGCCCAGGTAGCTCAGGGTCAGGATGGAGCCTCCCGCCGTCATCATGGGCAGGGCGTAGCGGCTGAGGGCCGCCAGGGAATAGGCGCTGATGTCCTGGGCCACCCGGAAATCGTGGCGGCTGGTGTCCACGTACCGGCCGTTCAGGGCGTGGCGGGGCGCGAAGGCCACGGCGTGGACCAGGAAATCCAAGCGATCCCAGTGCTTCCGCAGTTCCTCGAAGGCCATCACGATCTGGCTGTCGGAACCCACGTCCATTTGCACGAGGAGGGGATCCTTCAGATCCGTGGCGAGTTCGGCCACATTCTCTCCCAAGCGCTCGTTCTGGTAGCTCAGGGCCACCTGGGCGCCCTCGTCCGAGGCCTTTTTAGCGATGGCCCAGGCGATGGAGCGTTTGTTGGCCACCCCCACCACCAGCCCCCGCTTGCCTTCCAGCAGCATCGTCGGTACCTCCAGGAGGAATGGGCAGAAGCGCCAGCTTAACCCAAGGTCAAGCCCCCGTCCAGGCCAGGCCGGCTTGCAAGCCCTTGCAGATCAAGGTGTTCCTGGATCCCCGGATCCGGAATCCAAGGGACCCCAGGATGCCTCGGGCACCCCGCGCTCGTCCGGGGCATCGGGTCTAATGGAGGTGCCATGTTTCTCCCCTCGATCGCATGGATTCCCTTCCTGGCCGCTCAGGCACCCCAGGAGGTCTATGCCCCGAGGGCGGACCTGGAGGCGGGGCGCTACCTCGCCGCCCTGCGAAAAGCCGAACAGCGGCTGGCCCTGGCCCCCGCCGACCCCCTGGCCCTGGCGGCCAAGTCGGAAGCCCTGTCCAGCCTGATGCGTTTTCCCGAAGCCTCCGCCCTCGCTCAGCGAGCCCTGGAACTGGACCCTGGGCTGGCCGAGGCCTACCTGGCCAGGGGCCTGGCCCGGGCCGGAAGCGCCGTGCAGCAGCGGAATTTCGGAAGCCTGCGCAGCATTTCCGGCGCCATGGACGACCTCCGGACCGCCACCGAGCGGAATCCCCTGCTGCAGACGGCGTGGCTGACCCTGGGGGTGGCCTACCAGCAGCTGCCGGGGCTCCTGGGAGGCTCCACCCGGAGGGCCCTGGCCTGCGCCGAAGCCCTGGCCCGCCTCCATCCAGCCCGCGGAGCGGCCCTTCGGGGCACCATCCTGGCCCTCGACGGAAGATGGAAGGAAGCCGATGCGGCTTTCCAGGAGGCCCTTTCACTGAAGCCGGATGATGCCCAGGTGGTGGCCGCCTACCTGGAGGCTCTGGCTGACCGGGGGGCCCGACGGGCTCTCGGCGAGGCCCTCCAGAAGGAACGGCTCGCGGCTGGAGCCCGGCGGCTGCTTCCCAAGGTGCAGGGCAGCGGCAGGGGCCTGGAGGCGGTGTGCGGAGCCCTCCTGGAGGCGGGGCAGCCCGGGGAGGCCTGGACCTGCGCCGAGGGGGCCCTCAAATCGGCCGACGCTCCCAGCCTGCTCCGGCTGTTCCTGGGGAAGCTCGCCGCCCGGTCGGGCCTTCGCCGCCCGGAGGGGCTGGCCTACCTGGATCAGGTCCTGAAGGAACCCCTCGAGGGTGGGTCCGGAGGCTACCCTGCGGCCCATTGGCGGCGGGGCCAGATCCTCCGGGACCTCGGGCGCCCCGCCGAGGCCCGGCTGGCCGCGCAGGCCGCGCTGGCCCTCGACGCCAAGCACCCCGGGGCGCGGCGGCTCCTGGAAGAGCTGGATCGCTGAGCGGAGGGCCACTCGCGGAAGCTCGACTACACTGTCCCTTCCGGACGGACGCCAGCGCACCAATTCAAGGGGCCCCATGCTGAACGGCAAGAAACTGATCGTCGTGATGCCCGCCTACAATGCCGCCCGGACCCTTCGCAAGACCTGGGACGAGGTGCAGGAGCACGGGATCGTGGACGAGGTGATCCTCGTGGACGACGCCAGCCGAGACGACACGGTGGCCATCGCCCGGGAGCTGCCTCACACCCTCGTCCATGTCCACCCCCAGAACCTCGGCTACGGGGGGAACCAGAAGTCCTGCTACCGCCTCGCCCTGGAACGCGGTGCGGACATCGTGGTGATGATCCACCCGGACTACCAGTACACGCCCAAGCTCATCCCTGCCATGGCCTCGGTGATCTCCAACGGACTGTATCCCTGCGTCCTGGGCTCGCGCATCCTTGGCGGTTACGCCCGGCGGCAGGGCATGCCGCTCTGGAAGTACGTGGCCAACCGGGGCCTCACCCTGGCGGAGAATCTCCTGATCGGGGCCAAGCTCTCGGAGTACCACACCGGATACCGGGCCTTCTCGAGGGAGTTGATCGAGGCCCTGGACCTGGACCATTGCAGCGACGACTTCGTGTTCGACAACCAGATGCTGGCCCAGATCGTCTGGAGGGGCTTCACCATCGCGGAGATCACCTGCCCCACGAAGTACTTCGCCGAGGCGTCCTCGATCAATTTCCGTCGCAGTGTGCGCTATGGCTTCGGCTGCCTCGGCACGGCCCTCCGCTTCCGGATGGCGAAACTCGGCTGGCCGGGCGGCCCGATGTTCCCGGCCCGCTGAATGATCCAGGTGCCGGGGGTTGCCCACTCCGAGAATCCCTCCGCCGAGGGCCCGGGTCCCTTGGGCCGGACGGAAGTCTGGGTCCTCGCGGCCATCCTCCTGTTGACCGCCCTGGCCTACTCCGAAGTCTGGTCGTTCAAGTTCGTCTACGACGACTCGCTGTACATCACCCAGAACACCCGGACCCTGGCCGGGCTCAACCGCGACACGCTGGCCTGGGCCTTCACCTGCTTCGAGGACGGCAGTTACCTTCCCCTGGTCTGGCTTTCCCACGCCGCCTGCGTCTCGCTCTTCGGCAGCAACCCCGCAGGCCACCACTTGGTGAACCTGGGCCTTCACCTGCTGAACACCGCGCTGCTGCTTCTCCTGCTGCGGCGCATCACGGGGAATTTCTGGCCCAGCGCGGCGGTGGCGGCCCTCTTCGCCCTTCATCCGCTCCACGTCGAGAGCGTCGCCTGGGTCTCGGAGCGGAAAGACGTGCTCAGCATGTTGTTCTGGCTCCTGGCCACGGGGAGCTACGTTCGCTACGTCCGGCGACCCTCCTGGCGCTCCTACGGACTGCTCCTGCTGCTCTTCGCCCTGGGGCTCCTCTCCAAGACCATGCTGGTGACGCTGCCGCTCACGCTCCTGCTCCTGGATTTCTGGCCACTTGGCCGCATGGGAAACGAGGCGCAGCCGTGGCGGGAACGCCTCCGCCTGGGCTGGAAACTTCTGCCCGAGAAGCTTCCCCTGCTCCTCCTCGCGCTCATCGCGGGTTCTGCAACCCTTTGGGCCCAGCGGATCATCGGGGCCATGTCCACCAGCCAGGAACTGGGGCTCCGGGACCGCTTCATGAACGTGCTCCGCGCCTACTGGAAATACCTGGAGCTCACCGTCTGGCCCAACGACCTGAGTCCCTTCTACCCCCATCCCGGAAGCAGCATCCCCTGGTGGGTCGGGGGGCTCTGCGCGACCTTCCTGGCCGGGATGACCGCGCTGGCCGTCCAGCAGGCCCGCCGCAGGCCTTTCATGCTGGTGGGCTGGCTCTGGTACCTGGTCACCCTGCTGCCCGTCTCCGGCCTCGTCCAGGTGGGGGCCCAGGCCCATGCGGACCGCTACACCTATGTCCCCCTCGTCGGCATCTTCCTCATGGTGGCCTGGCTCGGGAAGGAAGGGGTCCAGCGGGCCAGGATCCCCCGGATGGTGCTGCTGACGGCTTCGGGCCTGCTGGCTGGCGCCCTGGTGACCCTCACCGTGGTGCAGGCCAGCCGTTGGAAGGACACTCCCACCCTCTTCGGTCACGCCCTCAGCCTCGATCCAAAGAACGAGATCGCCTACTGCAACCTCGGGACCTCCTATCAGGCCGAGGGCCGCTACCCCGAAGCCATCGCGGCCTTCACCCGGGGCATCGCGGTGAACCCGAATTTCTTCGCCCTGCACTTCAACCTCGGAGACTCCCTGGAGCGTGTGGGGCAGACCGACGCAGCCCTGGCGAGCTTCCGCCAGGCGGCCCGGCTCAAGCCCCCGACCATTCTTCCCGAGGGCAGGCTCGCCCACCTTCTCGTGCAGAAGGGCCGTTTCGAGGAGGCCCTGCCCATTCTCGAGCGCATCTTCCGTGCGGACCCCCGCACGGTTTCCGCCGACCCCGTCCACCGCAAGCTCATCCTCCAGATCAGCTACCTGGACATGGGAATCGTGCTCCAGTCCAAGGGGAAGAAGGAGGAGGCCCTGGCAAGGTTCCGGGGCGCGGTGGACCTGAATCCGAACTACGGGTGGGCCCACGGGTACTTGGGGACCGCCCTGAGCGAGGCAGGGCGCCATGAGGAGGCCCTGGAGCACCTCCGGAAGGCCACGGCCCTGGATTCCTCCAGCCCCACCTTGAAGGTGCATCTGGCCCGTGGATTGGCGCGGGCCGGGAGGATTCCCGAGGCCCGGCAGCTGCTTGAATCCCTGCTCAAGGCCCATCCGGGGTTCGGACCCGCCCTGGAGGCGATGGGGTCCCTCAGGGGGGGGCCGTGAACGAAACCCAGGCTCCTCCATCCTCCTTAGACACCCTCCTCCGTGGCAGCCGTTCCTGTCCCGACTGCGCCGCCGGCCTCCCCGCGACTCCCGCCCTCTCCTCCTGCCGGGACTATGTGAGCGGAGATCTCTTCGAGGTTTACCGTTGCGAGGCTTGCGGCCTGGCCTGGACCCTGCCCCAGCCGGCGTCCGCCGATCTACCCAAGTACTACCCCGCCGAATACTACGGGCCCGCCACCGCACGACGGTTCCCTTCGTGGGTGGAAGGGGCCCAGGCCTTGCTGTACCGGGGCCGGGCCCGGTCCGTGGAAAGGCAACTGGAAAGCGGTCCTGGAAAGGTGCTGGACTTCGGGTGCGGGAAGGGATTCCTCCTGGAGGCCTTTCAGCGGCGGGGCTGGATGGTGCAGGGAGTCGAACTCTCTGAGACCTCCGCACGCCATGCGAGGGAGGTCCTGGGGATCCCCGTGCATGTGGGGGCCCTAGAAAGCCTGGAGGCCGAACCCGGATCCCAGGACGCCCTGGTGGCGTGGCACGTGCTGGAGCACCTTCCCCAGCCCCGGAAGGCCCTGGAGGGCTTCCGGCGCCTGCTCCGTCCTGGAGGTGTGCTGATGATCAGCGTGCCCAATTTCGGATCCCTGGAGGCCCGCCGCACCGGGGCCGGGTGGTTCCACCTGGACGTGCCCCGGCACCTGGTGCATTTCACGCCGGAGACCCTTTCCGCCCTGCTGTCCCGGGCGGGCTTCACCGTGGTCCGCCGGCGCCGCTTCGCGCCGGAATTCGATCTCTTCAGCTTCATCCAGTCGCTGGAGAATCGCTTGGGGTTCCCGGCGAACCGACTGTATGGGCTCCTGAGAGGGAAGGGGGCCCAGGTGGGGTCATCGGCGAGCCCCGCTTCCGGGCTCTGGGCGTTCCTGGTGGCCCTGCCCCTGGGCCTCCTAGGAATCCCCGCCGTGCTCCTGGCGGGCCTCCTGGGCTCCGGCTCCACCCTCACCCTGCTCGCCCGGCGCGACCCGGACCTCTCCCCCGGGGAAGGAGGTTCCCCTTGACCCAGGATCCGACAAGACCCGGCTCCTTCCTCCGGACGATGGGTGCGCCGAAGGGACTTCTCCTTTTCCTGGGCCTGGCCCTGATCCTGTTCCTGGGGCTCGAGATCTTCACCTGGCGCACCGGCAGGACTCCAGTCCTCGTTCCCGGCCTGGGGGCCGAATGGATTCGCCGGGAGGATCCCTTCATCCTGAACGCAAGGCGGACGGAAACCCTGGTGACGGTCTTCCGGACCCGCTTCACCGCCGCACGTCCCGAGGCGTCTCCGGAACTCAGCTTCCGCGCCATGAAACAGGTCGTGGTGCTGGTGGACAAGAAAAAGGTGTTCGAGGACCGCGCCCCCCTCCCGGACTGGAACCGCACGCGGACCATCCGCCTTCCCCCCGTGGAGGATGGGGAGCCCCACGAACTCATCCTGGTGGTGCTGAGCTCCGATTCGCACCCCTGCCTGCTGGCCGCCTCCCCGGCTCTGGGAATCCGCACAGGCACGCATTGGGAAGCCTCCCACGGGGACCGGGTCTGGAGCCGGGCGATCCGGGTTCAGGACGCGGCCGGACCGGAACTGGCCCGGGCCTTTCCATCCACCTGGGCGGCCCTGGGGGCTTCCTGGAAGCTCGTCCTGGCCGCCTTCGCGCTCGGTGCCGGGTGGGCCTGGTTGCACCACCTGGGACGGGCGAGAATTCCCTCCCCCGCGACCCTCCGCTGGCTGCTCATGGGGGCTTTGGGCCTCCTCGGGCTGAACAACTTCTTCAAGCTCCCGCTCCACCTGGGCATGGACCTTCCCACCCATCTGGACTACGTCCGCTTCATCGCCGAGGGGCGAGGGCTGCCCCTCGCCACCGATGGCTGGCAGATGTTCCAGCCGCCGCTCTACTACCTGCTCTCCACCCCCCTTCACCTGCTGTTCCGGACCTGGGGGCCCCAGGCGGGGGAATACGCCCTGCGCTTGATTCCCTGGAGCTGCGGGCTGCTCCAGGTGGAACTGGCCCACCGCATTCTCCGTGAAACCTTCCCCGGGGAGGAGGGCTCCCAACGGGCGGGGCTGCTCCTCGCCTCCCTGCTTCCGGTGAACCTCACCATGAGCCAGGTTCACGGCAATGAGCCTCTTTCGGGGGTTCTGGCCTCCCTGGCGATCCTGCTCGTGGTCCGGAGGCTGGGACGCCCCGACACGCTCCTGGAACCTCGCTTTGCGCTCGCCCTGGGGAGCGTGCTGGGGCTGGCCCTCCTCACCAAGACCTCGAACCTCCTCCTGGTGGCCCTGCTTCCAATCCTGTGCGTGATCTGGTCTTCCGCCCCCGCAGGGACGCCGGCGGGCCCGGGCCGGGGACGGGCCGCGCTGCGCTTTCTTTTCTTGGGAGCCGGGGCCCTGCTGCTGGTGGCCGGCTGGTGGTTCGCCCGGAACTGGTGGCGCCTGGGCCGGCCCATGGTCAACGGCTGGGACCAGGCCCGGGGCTTTTCCTGGTGGCAGGATCCCGGGGCCTGGCCCCTCTCCTCCCTCTGGTCCTTCGGACGGGCCCTGGTGCACCCCATCTACGCCCAAGCCTCCGGGATATGGAACGGCCTCTACGGGACCTTCTGGACCGACGGTTCCATTTGTTCGGTGGTGGAATGGGAGTTCCGGCCCCCCTGGAACTACAACCTGCTGATTGGCTCGGTGCTGCTCTCCCTCGTCCCCATGGCCACCATGCTTTTCGGATCGGTGGTGGAGTTCCGTAAACGGCAGGTGCAGTTGAGCATCCTGTGCATCCTGATTTTTCTCGCCGCCATTTTCCACCTCCACGTCACGGACCTGGCGGCCTACTCCACCTTGAAGGCCAGCTACCTTCTCGGCCTGCTGCCCTGCTTCGCCGTCCTGGGGGGAGCAGGGTTCCGGCGCCTGTCCAGGGATCCTGCCCCGAAAATTCTCTGGGGTGGACTCATGGGTGCCTGGGCGACCCTGGCCTTTTTCGGATTCTGGATCAGATCGTAGCGAAGGTGCCCTGGTGCGTCAGGTTGAAGACGCGGGACGGCAGGGGGCAAGGGAATCTGAATCGGGATGATTGAATTTTTTAGATAAAAACTATTATTACAACCTTTAAATCAATCTTCACGGTGCAGGAAATATTGGTACGGGAATTGACCGGATCGTCCCGCCCTGAACCCAAAGGAGACCCCTCATGAAGAAACAGTCTGGCTTCACCCTCATCGAGCTCCTGCTCGTTCTCGCGATCATCGGCATCATCGCCGCCATCGCCATTCCGGCCCTGCTGGGCCAGCGCAATCGCGCCAAGGCCAAGGCCGTCCAGCAGATGGTTTCCAGCGTGGCGGGCGAGATCGCCCGCACCAGCGACACCATGAAGGAGCTGAGTCTGGCCAACTGGAGCGGCCCCGCGGTCGTCAATGCCATCACGGCCCTGAGCAATTACTCCTACCCGGCGGCCAAGAACCCCTACGGCGGCACCGTGACCCCCTACCACACCGGCGCCCCCGCGGGCCCCGGCGAGGTCGGCCTGGTGTTCGACGCAGCCTTCCTGGATCCCGCCAACGGGCAGCAGTACCCGGCCATCGTGGTCCAGGGCCAGTACCAGGACCCCAACAACAACATGGCCGCCGCCACCGCTTCGAAGGTCGTGGCGCTCGACTGATTCAACGATCCTTCCCTGCAACCGACCCCGGCCCCCCGGCCGGGGTTTTTCCATCCATGTCGGACGGTCCATCCAGGGTTTTTTCCTGGCCCGGACCCCGTCAAGCACAGATCATCATGAGTGGCACGAGAATTGATGTGTTTCCCCTTGGCCAACACTATCCTTAGGAGGCGCCCACATGAAGAAACAGTCCGGCTTCACCCTCATCGAGCTCCTGCTCGTCCTCGCGATCATCGGCATCATCGCCGCCATCGCCATCCCGGCCCTGCTGGGCCAGCGCAACCGCGCCAAGGCCAAGGCCGTCCAGCAGATGGTTTCCAGCGTGGCGGGCGAGATCGCCCGCACCAGCGACACCATGAAGGAGCTGAGCCTGGCCAACTGGAGCGGCCCCGCGGTCGTCAATGCGATCACGGCCCTCAGCAACTATGCCTATCCGGCGGCCAAGAACCCCTACGGCGGCACCGTGACCCCCTACCACACCGGCGCCCCCGCGGGCCCCGGCGAGGTCGGCCTGGTGTTCAACAACGCCTTCCTGGATCCCGCCAACGGGCAGCAGTACCCCGCCATCATCGTCCAGGGCCAGTACCAGGACCCCAACAACAACATGGCCGCCGCCACCGCCTCCAAGGTGGTTGCGCTCGACTGAGCCCGGGCTACCAAGCCTTGGCGCAACAAAGGCCCCCGCTTCGGCGGGGGCCTTTTTGACGGGGCGTGAGGGTGGGGCCTCCCCTTCCCGATCTACCATGGACGGATCCGCATGGCCTCGCCCCTCCTTCATCGCATCCGCTGGGCGCTGGGAATTCTCCTGGCCTGGACCCTCGGCTGGACGATGCTGGGGGTTCCCGTGCTTCATTCCATGCTGCGGGAACCCCATCCCTACCTGAAGGGGGTCCCCCTTTCCGGAGTCATCCTCCGGGGGGCGCTGGAATGGTCCCTGGGAACCCTGCTCACCTACGGGCTGCTGGGCCTGTTCCTGGGCCTCATCTCCCAGCTGGTTTCCCTTCAGCGCAAAGGCACCGGGTCTCCAGTGATCCCGGGCTTCAACCAGGGCCTACTCATCGGCCTGGGGGGGTTCCTGGGGTTCCACGGATGGCTCTACCTCCAGGTCCCCGGAGCCCTCGACGCGCATCCCCTCCTGGCCCGGGTGCCCATGGGACTGGCCCTCCTCCTCCTTCTGGGGGGCGGTCTCGCCGCGTACGGGCGGACCTTTCGCAGGTCGGGCCTCGGGTGGCCGGGGCTCCGGGCCCTCCTCGCCCTGGGCATGGTGGGGGCCCCCCTGCTCGCACCCCACGACCTGTTCCGGAGAGGGTCGGCCCCCGCCGAGCGGATTCCGGAAACGGCCCCCCGGCTTCTCGTCCTGAGCTTCGACGGCCTGCGGAGGGACCTCTACGAAAAATACCGGCCCGCGGGAAGGGTTCCCGGGGGCGCGACCTCCATCACCTCGCTCCCCGCCACGCGGAAGGCCTGGCTGAGCCTGCTGGGCGCTGACCCCGCCCAGGCCCGGGACGCGGTGGTGATGGCGGACGAAAATGAATTCAAGGATCCCGGCGCGCTCCGGCTCCTCAAGGCGGCGCAGGCCCGGGGTCTCCGCACCGCCTTCGTGATCAACGACTCCCTCACCCCGGCCTTCGGGTTGCAGCCCAACCTGTTCACCGAGGTCCTGGAGCCCGAGGGAGGCTGGAAGTACTGGTTCACCCTGGGTTTCGGTGGGTCCTGGCCCGCCTGGTCCTGGGCCCAGAATTTCCTCTCCCCCGTCGAGACCAGCAATCCCTGGAACGACCCGGAGGCCTTCCACCGCGATGTGGACGGGGCCCTGGCGCGCAACGCATGGGTGTCCACCCACAATTGCGCCCTGCACGTCCCCCTCGTCCTGACCCTTCCCGAACTGGTCTCCCTCGAGGGCTGGGGGTGGCTGGTGCGGCCCGCCCTGCGCTTCCGCCCCTACACCACCCTGGAGGAAGTGGCTTCGGACCATGGTGCGAGGCTCCACCCCCAGGCCGACGCCCTGCGCCACTACGAGGTTCGCGTGGAACGGCTCGCCCGGAGGATCGGCCCCTGGCTGGAGCGATGGGCCCGCGCCTATCCCCAACTCTCAGCGGTGGTGACCTCCGACCACGGCTCCCTTCACGTCCCCCTTCCCGTGGGGGGAGGGCCGGCGCTTTCCCACCTGTCGGGGCTGCATGGCTTCGTCGCCAATGCCCCCATCATGTACGTGCCCCTGGAACCCTTCGGGCGCACCCGGAGCGAACTGGGACCCGACCAGGTCCATTCCTGGTGGGACTTGAGGGACAGCCTGCTCCGTTGGGTCCAGACCCAGGAGCCCCTGGTCCTCCGGGGCCGCAGGGAAGGATGGCTCGTGCAGTTCCCCTCGGTGGATTCGGGCGTATTCCTCGGCTCGGGAGGGGAGGGGAAATCCGGCTCCCTCGACGTGAAGGAACTGGCCCAGGCCACCCTGCTCCTTCCCACCGGCGCCTGGTGGGTCCGCAACAGGGATTTCGAACGATTCCGGCGTGCCAGTCTCACCTCGGCATTGGTCACGCCCCAGGGGATCATCACCTTCTTCCCCGTCCCAGGCCCCCGCTACATCCGGGATGAGTACGCCGGCCTGAACATCGCCCGGCGCACCGAGGTCAGCCACCAGGAAATGCTCGACGAAGTCGGGCGATTCGCCGGGGCCCGTCCCCAGGCGGTGCCTGAGCGCTGACCCGCCACCTTCTTCCCACAGGACCTCCATGACCACTCCGGCCTTCCGGCCTCCCGGCCTCCGATCCGCCCTCCGCCTCCTGGGCCTGCTCTTCGTGGCCACCGGGGGCGCGGGCCTGCTGGCCGAGCAGGTCTTCGAGAAACTGGCCACGAGCCTCCTGGGCGCCAGCACGCCCGCCGCGGCGGTGGTGTTGGCCGTCTACTTCATGGGCCTCACCTCGGGCAGCCTCGCCTATCCCAGGCTCCGGGCCCTGCTCCGACATCCTCTGCGGGGCTATGGGCTGTTGGAATCGGGGGTGGCCCTCTGGAGCCTGCTCCTCTTCCTCGCTCACCCGGTGCTGGTGACCCTCCTGGCGCCCCTCCTGCGCCTGGGGGCCGGCCATTTCTGGCTGCTCCAGGCCCTTCGGCTTCTGGTGGCCTGCCTCTGGATCCTCCCCCCCACCTTCCTCATGGGGGCCACCTTTCCGGCCGTCGTGGATGCCCTGGAAGCCCTGCGGGTCCCCCAGCCGAAAAGGGCCATGGCCCGCTTCTACTCCCTCAACCTGGCGGGCGCCATTGTCGGTGCCCTGGCGGGCCCCTACCTGGCCTTCCCGGAATTCGGGCTGGGGGGAACGCTCCTGCTCACGGCCCTCGTGGATGCAGGGGCGGCCGCCCTGGCCCTTTACCTGTTCCGGAGCCTTGAACGGCGGACCCGGGTCCCCCTCCTTGCCCGTCGATCCGAGGGCACCGGGGCGGTCCGGGGGCGCGGACCCCTCCTGGCGGTGGCCCTCCTCTCGGGGTTCCTGTTCTTCGGCCTGGAGGTCCTGTGGGCCCACCTGATCGGGGCGGTCCTGGGGAACAGTGTCTATGCCTTCGCGGCCATGCTGGCCATGGTCCTGGGGGGACTGGCCCTGGGGGGAAGCCTCAGCACCCTGTTGTTCCGGGAGCGCCGGCCCATCTCGGCGGGGGCCGTCGGGATGCTGTTCGTGGCCGGCAGCGCCCTGCTGGCCTGGCAGTTCGGTCTCTGGCCCCGGGTCCCGGGGCTGTTGACGCGGTGGGGCGGGGGCCTGCAGTCCTTCGGGGACGCCGAACTCCTGCGCTGGATCGTCGCGGGGATCCTGCTCCTTCCCCCGGCGGCGGCCCTGGGAATGGTCTACCCGGCCCTGTTCAGGATCCGTGAATTCCCCGACCACGACCGCGCGGCCCTGGCTTCCCGCCTCGGGGCCGCCAACTCCATCGGCTGTGTCCTCGGGGCCCTCGGCACCGGATTCCTGATCCTGCCCCGCCTGGGCTCGGAGCGGAGTCTGGTGTTGATCGGAACCCTCCTCCTGGCCTGCGGCGGCGTCCTGGCCCTGGCCTACATGAAGGGCCCCCGGCGGTGGCTCCTGGTGGCGGCGGCCCTGGTGGTGGGGGGGGCCTGGGGCTTTCGGGAGGGATGGAACCCCCTGGCCCTGACCTCGGGTGAACACGTTTACTTTCGACCCGCCTTCGTGGGTCCAGGGTCCAGGCTCCTCTATTTCCACGAAGACACGCTCGGGGGCATCACCACCGTGGTGGAACGACCCTCCCTGGAAGCCAGGGCAGGGGCTCCCCCTTCCTTCACCCGCACCCTCCTCACCAACGGGAAGTTCCAGGCCAACGACGCCGGGGAGGTGGACGCCCAGACCGGTTTCGCCCTCATTCCCACCCTTCATTGCAGGAATTTCGAAGACGCCCTGGTGATCGGGCTGGGCTCGGGGCATTCGGCGGAGGTGGTGCACCGGGCAGGGTTCAAGCGCTTGGACGTCGCCGAGATCTCCCCGGGCATCATCCAGGCCGCCAGGGGATATTTCCGCCACATCAACGGGGGGGTGCTGGACCAGCCCAACGTGAAGATCAGCCTGGAGGACGGAAGGAACCACCTGCTGCTCCAGCCCCGCCGCTACGACCTCATCACCATGGAGATATCCAGCATCTGGTTCGCGGGGTCCACCAGCCTCTACTGCGAGGAGTTCTACGAGTTGGCCGCGAAGCGGCTCAATCCCGGGGGTGTGCTCCAGCAGTGGATCCAGGTCCATCACCTCGGACTGGAGGAACTGGGCTCGGTCGTGGCCACCGCCCGGAAGCGCTTCCCCTTTGTGAGCTTTTGGCTGTACGGAGGCCAGGGCATCCTGGTGGCCACCCGGGAGCCCCAGGAACTCCAGCCGGGGGCCCTTTCCCGGGTCCGGGCCGCGGGCCTCCTGGCCGGCCCCGAGGGCGAGGCGGTCCTGCTGGCCCGGCTGCTGGGCTCCAGGCTGCTGGTTCCCTCGGATCTGGACCGCTTCCTAGCGGCGGCCCCCTTTCCGACCAACACGGACTTCAACCGCTACCTGGAATACGCCTCCCCCAAGTACAACCTCCGGCCCGAACCCTACGAGCGGATCAACGCGGCCGTATTCGGACGCTTCGCCAGTTTCCCCGGCTACGGAAGCCAGCCCCTTCCCGAACCCTTCGCGGCCTGGGTCCAGGGGGTCACCCCCGAGGCCCATCGAAGGATCCTGGGACTCCAGCCCGCCCCACCTCCAGGCCCTGCGACCGGACGCTGAAGCGCCCGGCCCGGTTCAGAAGGCCCGGAAGATCTCCCGGCCGCTCTGGTCGGAGATGTAGACCGAATTCGGGGGGAAGCCTCCCGGGACTCCAGGAGGGGTGACCGTGGGATCGGTGGCGAAGACGGAATAGCCCAGCTGCGTGGCGTCCACGATCACGTTGAAGGTGATGCCGCTGGCCCCGCTGGGGACGAAGCCCGGGGCGGGATTGATCGCGAAGCCCCCCAGGGTGGGGGCGGTGGGATAGTGGGGCTGGCTGCTGGAGAAGGTCCAGGTGAGCGTCCCCCCGGCGGGGCCGTAGTTCCCGGCGTCCGCCTTGAATTTCTCCATTTCCATCCGGATGGCCATGCAGTTGGCCATGGCGTCACCGATCACCCGCGCCCTGCGCCGCTGGCCCAGGTAGGCCGGGATGGCGATGGCCCCCAGGATGCCGATGATGACGACCACCAGCAGGAGTTCGATGAGGGTGAAGCCGCCGGACCGCTTCCTACGGGACGAAAAGGCTTTCAGGAGCATGGATTCCTCCCCAGGGACCGGAACAAAATGAGGCAAGAATCGTGGCGGGGCAAGGCCCCGGGTCATTCCTTGCCGAAGACGTTGGCCAGCTGGAAGATGGGCATGTACATGGCCACCACGATAAAGCCGATGATCGTTCCCAGGACGGCGATCATGATGGGCTCCATCAGACTCGTCAGGGCCGCGACCGCGTTGTCCACTTCGTCTTCATAGAAATCGGCCACCTTGGAGAGCATGGCGTCCAGGGCCCCGGTGGCCTCGCCCACCCCCACCATCTGGATGACCATGGGGGGGAAGACCTTGGTTTCGGCCAGGGGGGTCGCAATGTTGCGGCCCTGCTCGACGGCGGTCTTCGCCTTGAGGATGGCGTTCTGGACCACCATGTTCCCGGAGGTGCGGGCGGTGATGTCCATGCCCTCCAGGATCGGGACGCCCGAACTGGTGAGGGTCCCCAGGGTCCGGCAGAAACGTGCCACCGCCACCTTCAGGAGGAGGTCCCCCAGGACGGGGATCTTCAAAAGGATCGTGTCGATCTGGAGCCGGCCGGAGAGGGTGCGGTAGTAGGCCCTCAGCCCGAACACCCCGATCACGATGATGATCACCAAGACGGGGCTGTAATTGATGACAATGTTGGACATCGTCATGCACACGAGGGTCGGTGTGGGGAGCTTGGCTCCCAGGCCCTCGTACATCTGGGAGAAGACCGGGATGACCTTGATCAGGATGATGGCCACCACGCCGACCGCGATGAGGATCACGGTGATGGGATAAGTCATGGCGGATTTGACCTTGGCGGTCAGTTTCACCGATTTTTCGATGTACCCCGACAGGCGCTGGAGAATGACGTCCAGGATGCCGCCGGCTTCACCGGCGCCCACCATGTTCACGTAGAGGTCGCTGAAGGCCTTGGGGTGCTTGGAAAGCGCCGCCTGAAGCGTGGCGCCCTGCTCCACATCGCGACGGACGGCCTCGATGATCCGGCGGAAGCCCTTGTGCTGCTGCTGGGCCCCGAGAATCTCCAGGCATTGCACCAGAGGGAGGCCGGCGTCGATCATCACGCTGAACTGCCGGGTGAAGATGGCGAGGTCTTTCGCGGGGACCTTGCCCAGGCTCTTGGTGCCTCCGGCCCCCTGGGCCTTGACGCTGATGACCTGGATGCCGTTCCGGCGGAGCATGGCGGCGGCGGCGTCCCGGGAATCGGAGACAATCACCCCCTCCTGGATCTCGCCGATCCGGTTTTTCCCTTTCCAAGCGTATGAGGGCATGTGGACCTCGCCGTTTACCGGGGATCGTCAAGGAACTCTGGGATCAGCATATTCCTGTCCCGGTAGGCCGCCAAGTGCAGCCCTAGGTGTATTTGATATTGGGGTTCCGCTGGCCCAGGATGCCTCCCCCCTGGGGCTTCTGAGCCTGGCCGCCCGAAGGCCCCATGTTGATGGTGCCCACGCCCCGGTTCACCAGCTCCCGGAGTTCGTCCTGGTTCGAGGAGTAGGACATCGCCATGTCCTGCGTGATCTCGCTCTTCAGGACCAATTCGGCCAGGCTCTGGTTGAAGGTCTGCATCCCGTGCTTGAGCTGGCCTGTCTGCATGGCGCTGTAGATTTGGTGGATCTTGTCCTCCCGGATGAGGTTCCGGATGGCGGGATTGGGGATCATGACCTCCAGGGCGAGAACCCGGCCCTTGCCGCTGGCCCTGGGGATCAGGGACTGGCACACGACGCCCTCCAGCACCAGGGAGAGCTGGGCCCGGATCTGGGGCTGCTGGTGGGCGGGGAAGACGTCGATGATGCGGTTGATGGTCTGGACGCAGGAGCTCGTGTGCAGGGTTCCGAAGGTGAGGTGGCCGGTCTCGGCGATGGTCAGGGCGGACTCGATGGTCTCCAGGTCGCGCATCTCGCCGATCAGAACGACGTCGGGATCCTGCCGGAGGGCCGAACGAAGGGCCTTTTTGAAGCTGTGGGTGTCGGCGTGGATCTCCCGCTGGTTCACCAGGCAGCGCTTGTGCCGGTGGACGTACTCGACGGGGTCCTCGATGGTCAGGATGTGCAGCGGCTCGACTTCATTCACCCGGTCGACCATGGCGGCCAGGGTGGTGGACTTGCCCGACCCCGTGACCCCGGTGACCAGCACCAGGCCGCGGGGCTTCTCGCACAGGGCCTGGACGGCCGGAGGCAAGCCCAACTGGTCGAAGCTGCGGATCTGCTCGGGGATGGTCCGGAAGCAGCCGGCGGTGGCGCCCCGCTGGTTGAAGACGTTCGCCCTGAACCGTGCGACTCCCTGCAGGCCGAAGGAGAAGTCCACTTCCAGGTCCTCCTCCAGCCGGTGCTTCTGCTGGTCCGTCATGACGCCGTAGCACAGCCATCGGGTCTGAGCGGCGTCCAGGGGGGGCAGTTTGAGTGGCACCATCCGGCCGTCGATCCGGATCTGAGGCGCGCTCTCGGTGGTGATGTGGAGGTCCGTGCCTCCGTACTCCACCATGGTCTTGAGCAGTTGCTGGAGCGGAACGACGTAGGACGCGCCCGAATTGTCGCTCATGGAATTCCTCCTTAGAGCACGGTTTCGCGGACGATCTCCTCGACGGTGGTCACGCCGTCGAGGACCTTCCGGCATCCGGAACGGCGCAGGGTGATCATGCCCTCCCGCATCCCCTGCTCCCGGAGCTCGATCGCGGAAGCGCCGGTCAGGATCATGTCCTTGAGGGTCTCGGACATCTCCAGGACTTCATAGAGGCCCACGCGGCCCTTGTAGCCCTTCTTGCTGCAGACTTCGCACCCGGTGCCCTTCTGGACCGTGATGCCCTTCTTGATCTCCTCCTCGGTGAATCCGATCTTCAGGAGGGCCTCGGCAGGGGGCTGGTGGGCCTCGGGCTTCTTGCAGGCGGTACAGATCCGGCGGACCAGGCGCTGGGCGCAGATGATGTTGACGGAGGTGGCCACCAGGAACGGCTCCACCCCCATGTTCATCAACCGGTTGATGGTGCTGGGGGCGTCGTTGGTGTGAAGCGTGCTCAGGACCAGGTGGCCGGTGAGGCTCGCCTTGATGGCGATCTCGGCGGTTTCGAAGTCCCGGATCTCGCCCACCAGGATGATGTTCGGATCCTGCCGAAGGAAGGAACGCAGGGCGGCGGCGAAATTGAGCCCGATCTGTTCCTTCATCTGGACCTGGTTGATCCCAGCGAAGTTGAATTCGACCGGGTCCTCGGCGGTCATGATGTTCACGTCCACCTGGTTCAGCTTGGCGATGGAGCTGTAGAGCGTGTTGGTCTTCCCGGACCCCGTGGGGCCGGTCACCAGCACCATTCCGTAGGGCTTGGAAATCTGGCGGTCCCAGCGCTCCAGGCTTTCCGGCTCGAAGCCCAGTTTCGTGAGGTCCAGCATGAGCTTGTCGCTGTCCAGGAGCCGGAGGACGATCTTCTCCCCGAACAGGGTGGGCAGGACGGACACGCGATAGTCGATGACCTTGTGCTTGCCCCCCATGGCGACCCGGAGCTTGATGCGGCCGTCCTGGGGCAGTCGTTTTTCCGCGATGTTGAGCTTGGCCAGGATCTTGACGCGGGAGGTGAGGGGGTCCTTCAGCTTGAGGTTGGGCCGCATGACCTCCATGAGGAGGCCGTCCACCCGGAAGCGGATCCGGTAGTGCTTCTCGTAGGGCTCGATGTGGATGTCGGAGGCTCCCCGTTTGATGGCGTCGATGAGGACCATGTTCACGAGTCGCACCACGGGGGCGTCCTCGGAACCCTTCCGGAGGGCCGCGAGGTTGATCTGCTCCTCGTCGTCCTCCTGCTCCTCGTCGAGGGTGGCCTCCGCGTCGAATTCGTCCTCGAAGGACTTGAGGTCCAACTGCTCGGCGGCATCGTCGAAGTTGATCGCCTCGGCCCGGGCCGGGGCAGGGGCAGGTCCGCCGGCCGCGGCGCGGGAGGCGGCCCCACCCTCCTCCCGGAGCTTGAGGGCGCTGGTGCCGCCGTAGTAGCGTTCGATGGCCCGGATCAGGCCCATCTCCGAGGACACGACGGGATCCACGTTGTAGCCGGTGTGGAATCGGACGTCATCCATGGCGAAGATGTCGGTGGGGTCCGACATCGCCAGCGTCAGGACGTTTCCCGACCGCTGGAGGGGGAGCACCTTGTGCTTGTGGGCCAGTTCCGCGGGGACCAGGGCCACCACGGCCGGATCGATGGGGGGCCACTGGTCCAGGTCCGCCGCCGGAACGCCGTACTGCATGCCCAGGAAACTGACGATGTCCTGGTCGGAGCAGAAGCCCTGGCGGACCACGATGCTGCCCAGCTTGCCTCCGTCCCGGCGCTGGATTTTCATGGCCTCCTCGAGCTGGGGCTCGGTGATCAGCTGGGCCTTGACGAGCATTTCGCCGAGCTTGCTGGCCAAAGTTGCCTCCACGCGGGGGTTGCCCGAAGTGTAACAGGTTCATTCCACGCATATTCAGGGAGGCTATCCTGGAGCATGTCCCCGGAAAGGATGCCCGCTCAGCGCCTGCTCCAGGCCAAGGAGCTGGTCCGCGACAAGGGGCTCTCGCGCCAGGACCTGGAACTGCTCGAGGAAATCCTCCACGCGGGGGCGGGGGACCTCACCCCGCTGATCGAGGCGGAGCAGCCCCAGGCCCCCCCCACCGACGAGACCCACCTCCTGGCGCGGCTCCGGAAGGACTTCGGCCTTTTCCTTGCCTTCCTCAACCACTTCTCCGACCGGAGGCTGGGGGAGACCCGCCCCGCCATGGGCATGGTCCTGCAGCACAGCCTGGCCCGCCTGGGGCAGATGGCCGAAGCGGCCCACCAGGACCTCCTCTATGCCCACCAGGAACCCCAATGGGTCCTCCACCTGCTGGACCTCATCGCCTCCCTCCGCACCCTTTCGACCTCCGTGGGCACGGAAGGGGGGGCGCAGATCCGCGACCACTGGGCCCTTTTCCTCCAGGAGCACAAGGATTTCTTCCGGGAGTTCTTCCTCCAGCTGGGGCAGGACGCCGAGTCCAAGGACCTCGCCGCAAGGTTGAACACCCAGATGAAGGCCCTGAACCGGGTGCTCCACTCCGGGACGGGCCGGCCCCTGGAGGCCATCCGGAAACTGGCGGAGATCCTCGAGGCCGCCCTGCCCGAAGCCACCCGCACCCGAGGGGAGCCGCTCCTTCTCCTGCACCACGTGATCACCAGCCTTCGCATGAGCCTTCTCCGTCCCCTGGACCGCGGGGTCCACTGGCCGGCGGTGGAGCAGGTGCGGGGCAGCCTCCAGTGGCTCTGGAACCACCTGGGATGGACCCTGCCCCGGGTGGAGGAGCAGGCCCTCCAGGGGGCCTTTCCCCCCGAAGTCCGGGGGCTTCTCAAGCAGCTCCGCAAGGAACACCCCGATGCCTTCCGGATCGTGGCCAGGGCCCTGGCCAGCCACTTCGCCCTCCTGAACCTGGTGGAGCACCTGGACCTCGCCGCCCGGACTTCGGTCCAGGACCGCTACGCCGCCGTTCCTGTCTACTTCGTCGTCGAGACCGAACTGGGGCGCCTGGCGGAGAGGGCCTACAACCCCAAGGTGGCCGAGGCCCTCCCGCGGGAGAGCGAGGAGGCCCTCCTTCTGGGGGCCTTCCTCCGCCAGGCGGTCCTCTCCCTCCTCCAGGACCAGAACACCATCCGGAGCCTTCTCCAGCAGACCCTCGCCAACAACGACGCGGACCAGCTCGCCCAGACCCTGGACAACCTCAAGGCCCTCCTGCTCAACCACCAGCGCCAGCTCATGGGGGACCTGGTGGGCCTGTTCTCCCCGGAACTCCGCAAGCGGCTCTTCCCGGATTCTCCCTCGCTGACGGAGGAGGGTGACCGGCTGCGCCAACGCCTCCACCGTTTGTGGGAATACCTGGACCCTGCCCTGGGCCAGCTCCAGCTCCACCTCGAACTGCGGGACCTGCCGCGGCTCGCCTTGTCCCTGGCCCTGGCCCACAGCCAGGTGGTGGCCTTCCGGCGCAGCCCGGAATTCCTGCTCATCCGAAGCCTGGACCGCCAGGAATTCGAGCGCCTCAGCTCCCAGCTGACCCGGGTCCTGGACGCCCCGCCGGACATCGAGGAGGCCCTGGCGGAAGGGACGGAGCTGGTGGCGGAACTGCTCCGTTTCCTCGAACTGTTCCTCCTGCGGATCAACGCCCGGGTTCCCCTGATCCGCCACGACCTCACCATCGCCCGGGAATCCGCGCGCATGGCGAGGAACCTGGCCGACCTCCCCCGCGGGGCCCCCGAGCGGGGGCGGATGGCGCACAAGCTGATCCAGTCCACCAAGCGGCTGGGCGTCCGGGATCCCCAGACCCTGTCCCTGCTGAAGCGCTGGGTCCGTTCGGAGCGGGGAAACCGGGAGACCAAGGCCACCCTGGAAAGCCTGGAGTCCCACCTCCAGCGCCTCTCCGCCAGGCTGGAGACGTCCATCAGCTGAGGCCTTGGAAGCGACATGACCGACATCTTCTGGATCCAGGCCCACCCCGCGGAAGGTGCCCCCAGGCTGAGGGAGGCCCTGGAGGGGTGGGGCTACCGCCTGGTCCCTGGAACCGGGGACGGGACGGTGGTCCTGGTGGCGGACCGTCCGGATCCCCGCCTCCTCCCGCCCCAGGGCTCGGACGTGCTCTGGTGGATCAAGGAAGCCACCCCCGAGGAGGTCAGCCTGGCCCTCTCCGCCCGGCCGGGGTGGGTCATCCGTCAGAACGCCCCGCCGGAGGCCATCCGGGAGGCCCTCCGGCTCCTCCAGAACCGGGACATGGGACACGAGGGCTGGCTGCGCCAGATGCTCCACCTGGCCTCCCTGGACGAACTCCTGCGCCTCGTCCTCGTGCGGGCGGTCCGGATCTCCGGCGCCCAGTCCGGGGCCATCTGGCTCCGCCAGGAGGATGGTTTCTATCAGCGCCTGGGGGAGGGCTTCCCGGAAGCCCCGATCCCCCTGGAAGAGGCCGCCGGCCTGGTGCGTCGAGGGGAGGCCTGGTTGCTCTGCGCCACGGAACAGATGGGAATCCTGCGCCTCCGCCATCCCCGGAAGGAGCCCGAAAACGTCCTGGACTGGCTGAAGGAGGTGGAGTACCTGCTCCTCAACGCCTGGAACCTGGAGCGGAGCCGGGCCCTCTCCTTCAAGGACGATCTCACCGTCGCCCAGAACCGCCGGTGTCTGGAGACTGAACTTCCCCAGGCGGTCCGCGAGGCGGCCACCCGAGGGGAGACCCTGGCCCTCCTCTTCCTGGACCTGGACAACCTCAAGAGCCTCAACAGCCGCTTCGGCCACCCTGCGGGCAGCCGCGCCCTGGAGCAGGTGGCCCTGGAGGCCAAGGGCATCATGCGCGCCCAGGACCGCATCTACCGCTACGGAGGTGACGAATTCTGCATCCTCGTGCGGGGGACCAGCATTCCTGGCGCGCGGAAGCTGGGGGACCGGCTGATCCAGGTCCTGAACGAACGCCCGCTCAAGCTGGGCGATGCCTCCATCCCCATCGGCATCAGCGTCGGCATCGCGACCTTCCCGCAGCACGCGGATGGGGCGGAGCGTCTCATCGAGCGGGCGGACCGGGCGTTGTTCCAAGCCAAGGCCGCGGGGAAGGGGAGGGTCGTGATCGCGGCGTGAGGGGCGGGGGCTTGGACCCCCGCGGACCGATCATTTCTTCTTTTTCTTCTTCTGCTCGCGGTTTCCGAAGACCTTGGACAGGAATCCTTCATCCTCCCCGGCCCCCTCGGCCGGGGCGAAGGTCTCGGCGAGGCGCCGCACCAGTTCCTCCTGCTCCCGGTCCAGCTTCCGTGGAATGCTCACCCTGAGGTGGAGGAAGAGGTCCCCACGGCCGTGGCCCTGGACCCGCGGGACTCCCGCGCTGGGCAGCTTCACGACATGGTCCGCCGGGGTTCCGGCCCCGATCCGGATGCGATCGGACCCATAGGGGGTTTCCACCTCCAGGTTTCCTCCCAGCACGAGGGTGGGCCAGGGCACCTCCTGGATCCGGTGCAGATCCGCCCCGTCCCGTTCGTAGGCGGGGTCCTTCTCCACGTCGAACACGATGTGGAGATCCCCGTTTCCCCCACCGTTTCGGCCGGATTCCCCCTGGCCACGGAGCCGAAGGCGGGTCCCCCGGTCCACCCCGGCGGGAATGCGGAAGTTCACCTTGGCCTGGCGCTGGATGCGGCCCTCTCCGCGGCAGTCCCGGCAGGGGCTGGGGATGACCTGACCTCGCCCCTCGCAGCGGGGGCAGCTCACGAACATGCGGAGAAAGCCCTGGTTCACGGCCACCTGGCCCTGCCCCCTGCACTGGGGGCAGGCCTGGGGACGCGTCCCTGAGGCGCACCCGCTGCCTCCGCAGGTCTCGCACGCGTCGAGGCGGGGGATGCTGACTTCCTTGGATTCGACCCCGAGCAGGGACTCCCTGAAACTGATCCGGAGCGTGTACTGAAGGTCGGAACCACGCTCGGCCCCGGCGGGCCCCCTTCGCCTTCCTCCCCCGAAAAAGTCCCCGAAAATCCCGCCCCCGAAGAACTGACCGAGGATGTCCTCGAAGTCCGCGAACTGGTTCGGATCGAACTGGAACCCCCCCGGGCCGGCCCCACCCCCGAGGCCCGGGGGGCCGAACTGGTCGTAGCGCTGCCGCTTGTCCCCGTCCGAGAGGATGCCGTAGGCCTCGGCGGCCTCCTTGAATTTCTCCTCGGCCTCCTTGGTCCCGGGGTTCTGGTCCGGGTGGTACTGCATGGCCAGTTTCCGGTAGGCCTTCTTGATCTCGTCCAGGGAGGCCCCTCGGCCCACGCCCAGGACCTCGTAATAGTCCCGCTTCATCGCTCCAGTGTACCCAGGAAGGTGGCCCTACTTCGGCGGCGCTCCTCCTTCGTCCCCCAGGGCGTTCATCATGGCCTCGCTGGCGGCGAGGACGGCATCCGTGAGCAGCCTTTGGGCCTCGAGAAGCTCGTTCTCGATGGCCCGGAGCAGGTCGGCGTCCTTGGAGGCGACCCCCTGGCGGGCCTTGTTGAGGGTCTCCCGGACGAAGGTCTGGCGGTCCTCGGGGAGGAATTTTCCGCAATCCGCGAAGCTCTTGTCGCAGGAGAACAGCAGGCCCTCCGCCGAGGCGATGTACTTCAATTCGTCTCGTCGCTTGAAATCCGCTTCCGCGTTGGTCTGGGCCTCCCGGATCATCCGCTGGATCTCCAGTTCGCTGAGTCCGCTGCTCGGGCGGATGCTCATGCTCTGCTCGAGGTTGGTCATCAGGTCCTTGGCGCTCACCCGGACGATGCCGTTGGAGTCGATGTCGAACATGACCTCGATCTGGGGAACGCCCTTTGGGAGAGGGGGAAGGTTGATGAGGTCGAAGCGCCCGAGGCTCTTGTTGTACTCCGCGAGTTCCCGTTCTCCCTGGAGGACGTGAATCTCCACCCGGTTCTGGTTGTCCGCCACCGTCGTGAAGACCCGGCTGTCCCGGCAGGGAATGGTGGTGTTCCGCTGAATGATCTTCACGAATCCCCCGCCCTGGGTCTCGATGCCCAGGGACAGGGGCGTGACGTCGAGAAGGACCAGATCCTTCACGTCCCCCGTGAGGACCGCGCCCTGGATGGAGGCCCCAGTGGCCACCACCTCGTCGGGATTGATGTCCCGGTTGGGCTCCTTGGAGAAGAACTCCTGGACGATCTGCTGGACGAGGGGCATGCGGGTCTGCCCGCCCACGAGGATCACGTCGTCCACCTCGGCGGCGCTTTTGTGGGCCTGGTCCAGGGCGTCCTTGATGGGGGTCAGGGTCCGCTCCACCAGCTGCCGCACCATCCCTTCGAGCGCGCTCCGGGTGAGGGTGGCCTCGAGGTGCTGCGGGCCCGTGGGTCCCTGGGCGATGAAGGGGAGCCGGACATCCACCTTGTCGAGGGTGCTCAGCTCACACTTGGCCTTCTCGCTGGCCTCCTTCAGGCGCTGGAGGGCCATGCGGTCCTGGGCGAGGTCGATCCCCGTCTTGGCCTGGAAGTGCTCCACGAGCCAGGAGAGGATGGCCTGGTCGAAATCCTCGCCCCCCAGGAACGTGTCGCCGCTGGTGGAGAGAACTTCGAAGACACCGTCGTTCATTTCCATCAAGGTGAAATCGAAGGTGCCGCCCCCGAGGTCGTAGATGGCCAGGGTCTTGCGCTGGTGCTTCTTGTCCAGGCCGTAGGCCAGGGCTGCGGCCGTGGGCTCGTTGACGATGCGCACCACGTTGAGCCCGGCGATGCGGCCGGCGTCCTTGGTGGCCTGGCGCTGGGCGTCGTCGAAGTAGGCCGGGACCGTGATCACCGCATCCACCACCTCCTCGTGCAGGAAGGCTTCACAGCTCTGCTTGAGGGATCGCAGCACGATGGCGGAAATTTCAGGCGGAGCGTAATCCCGGTCTCCCACCCGGAGCCAGGCGTCCCCGTTCGGGGCCCGGACCACGGGGAAGGGAAGGCGGCCCACCGCTTCCTGGACCCTGGGGGAATCGAACTTCTGGCCGATGAGACGCTTGACCGCGAAGAGGGTGCGCTGGGGATTGGTGACGGCCTGGCGCTTGGCGATGTGGCCCACGAGCTGGTCGCCCTTGTCCGTGAAGGCCACCACGGAGGGGGTGGTCCGGCTGCCCTCCCGGTTGGGGATGACCCTGGTGTCGTTGCCTTCCATGAGGCAGGCACAGCTGTTGGTGGTGCCCAAGTCAATGCCGATCAGCTTTCCAGGCATGGAACGACTCCAGGTGCTGCGAAGGGGCGGGGGTTATCCACTGTACTCACTGGACCGGTTCCGTACCACCCGCCTCGCCTCCGCATTCCGGGGCGGGCAGGTGGTTGACGAGCACCCGGGCGGGCCGAAGGAGGTTCTCCCGAAGCATGAAGCCCCGCTCGAAGACGTTGGCCACGGCCTGGTCGGGGAGGTCCGGGGTGTGGACGGTGGTGAGGGCTTCGGCGTGGGTGGCATCGAAGGGGTCCCCGACCCTCACCTCCAGGGGGCGGACGCCCACCCTGCGCAGCACGTCGTGGAACTGTTTGTGGATGAGTTCGATCCCCGACCGGAAGGCCTCCACCGTGGGATAGGTGGCGTCCAGGCTGCGCTCGAAGTTGTCCAGCACCTGAAGGAACTCCAACAGGAGTTTCCTTTCCGCCAGCTCGACCCCCAGCTGGGTGTCGCGGGCCGCCCGGGCCCGGAAATTGGCGAAATCCGCCGCCAGCCGCCGGTGCTGCTCCACCATTTCGGCCTGGGCGGCCTCCATGATCCGGTTGCGGTCCTGGGCGTTGTCGTAGGCCTTCTGGAGATCCTCGACGGAGACCGAGGAGGCCGCAGCTTCTCCTGGGTCTTCGGGTTCCTGCCCCGGACTCGGCGTGATGCTGGCGATCTCGTCGGCCAGGGCCTGGAGGTCGGTGGTGCTGCTGTCCTCCAGGGTGATGTCGACGAGATCCTCCCCGTCTCCCGGCAGGGCATGAGGGTCGTTGGCTGGCAAGTCGTTTATCGACATATCTTATTGATTGAGTTGGGCCCAGGGATTCCGGCGCGAGAGCTCCCCTGACCACCAGGTGAGGCCGCCGAGGAGGCGTGCGTAGTCCATTCGGAGGGGGCCGACCATGGCAAAAGTAATGCAATCTTTTTGCCCGAAAGGAACAGTGGACAAGGCGGTCGCCAAAGGCATGGAAGGGAGGTAGGGGTTTTCGGACCCGAGCAGCAGCGTGATCTCCCGGGCGGCGGCATCGGCGAAGGCGTTCAGGAGCCGGGCCAGGCGTTCATGTTCCTCGAAGGCAGCCACCAGGCTGCGGAACCGCTGGAGGTCCTCGAACTCCGGAATCTGGCCGAGACGGCCCAGGCCCGCCACCACCACTGGGGGATCCTCGGCCGAGGCCGGATCCTGCATGCCCTTGGTGAGGGCCCCGAGTTTCTCGGTCAGTCGGTGGGCCTCCTCGGACTGGTCCTTCAGGGTGTCGTAGAGGCGTTTCCGGAGGTCCCCCAGGGTGCAGCCCGTGAAATGGAGTGTGGCGAAGTTGCCCAGCTCCGTGAGGGTGGTGGGATCGAAACCCCAGAGGTTGTCCATCACCTGGTGCTCCACGTCCCCCGCCTGGCCGACCCACACCGCCACCACCCGGTTGCTGCCGAGCGGAACGAATTCGAGCTTGACCAGCCGGCTTCGGCTGAGCCGGCGGGGCAGGGCCACGCACACCCCCTGGAGAACCTCCGAAAGGACCCGGGCCGCGTGACGGACCCAGGCCTCGAAATCCTGGGAGTGGGGTTCGAGGACCTCGGCGAGCCGGGCGCCCAATTCCGGGCCGGGGGGATGGGGCCGAACCCAGCGGTCGACGTACCAGCGGTAGCCGCGTTCCGTGGGGATTCGGCCGGCGGAGGTGTGCGGTTGGGAGAGGAATTCCCCTTCTTCCAGGTCCACGAGGACATTCCGGATGCTCGCCGAGCTCAGGGCCTCGGGGTAGCGCTTGCTGAGCAGGCGGGAGCCCACGGGCTCGCCCTCGACGAGATAGGTCTCGATGAGGGTCTTGAGAACCGCCTCGCTGCGCGGGTCCAAGTCGGGGAAGGTCACGAAGATTCCATTTGGGAGGGGCTATTCAGCTCCCAACACTATAGCGCGGATCCCCCCGCTCCCCGTCCGGGCCGGTTCAGGCCTCCAGCTGCCGGAGCCGCTCGGCCTCGTGGGCGGCCCGCAGGGCGTCCACGATCGGATCCAGGTCGCCCTCCAGGAAGCGCTCCAGCTGGTGGATGGTGAGGTTCACGCGGTGATCGGTGACCCTGCTCTGGGGGAAGTTGTAGGTCCGGATCTTCTCGCTGCGGTCGCCGCTCCCGACCTGGGCCTTCCGCAGGGCCGCCGCGGCGGCGTCCGCCTCGCCCTGGGCCCGTTCCAGCAGGCGGCTGCGGAGCACCTTCATGGCCTTGTCCAGGTTCTTGAGCTTGCTCCGCTCGTCCTGGCACTGGACCACGATGCCGCTGGGAAAGTGGGTGAGACGGACCGCGGAGTAGGTCGTGTTGACGCCCTGCCCACCCTTGCCGCCGGAGCAGAACTCATCGACCCGGAGGTCCTTCTCGGAAACCTGGATGTCGATCTCCTCCGCTTCGGGCATCACGGCCACGGTGGCTGCGGAGGTGTGGATGCGCCCCTGGGTTTCGGTTCGGGGAACGCGCTGAACGCGATGCACGCCGCTTTCGAAGCGGAAGAAGGAATAGGCTCCCTCCCCTTCCACCTGGGCGACGACCTCCTTCATTCCGCCTTGTTCCGCCTCGCTGTGGTCGAGGACGGTGACCCGGAAGCCCTTCCGCTCCGCGAAACGGACATACATCCGGAAGAGCTCTCCGGCGAAGAGGGCCGCCTCCTCGCCACCGGTGCCGGCCCGGACCTCGATGATCACGTTCCGCCCGTCCCTGGGGTCCCGGGGAATCAACAGGCGCCTGAGCTCGGCCTCCCCCTGAACCAGGGCGGTCCTGAGAGCGGGGAGCTCATCCTCGGCCATCGCCCGGAGCCCCGGGTCCAGGTCCCGATCGGCCAGGAGGACCTCGGTCTCCTCCAGCTGCCGAAGCCGCCGCTGATGGTCGTGGAAGGCCAGGACCACGGGTTCCAGCTCCGCCCTGAGCTTGGCCAGTTCCCGGACCCTCCTCGGGTCTCCGACCACGGACGGGTCCTGGAGCTGGGCCTCCACCTCCTGGAATCGTGCCTCGACAGCGGCGAGCTGGTCATGCATGGACGGACCGCCAAAAAAAGAACGGGCCGAGGCGTCGGCCCGTTCCCTGGTGCGGGGGATCTACTGGGCGTCGGCTGGCGCCGGCGCGGCCTCGGCCTGCCCTTCGGCGGAGGCGGCCTTCTTGGCCCACTTCTTGTTGAACTTCTCGACCCGTCCCTCGCTGTCCAGCATCTTCTGCTTTCCCGTGAAGAAGGGATGGCAGGCGGCGCAGATTTCCACGCGCATTTCCTTCTTCGTCGAGCGGGTCTTGAACTCGTTTCCGCAGGTGCAGTGCACCAGGACTTCGTGCAGCACGGGGTGAATCTTCTCCTTCATCTCGACCTCCTGGGACCGACCGCAAGGCCAAGGCATCGCGGCTTGTCCACTCGCAAGAGGACCATCCTATCGCGGGAGGGCAGGAGACTCAAGGCCGGATTGTGGCCGCTACTCCTGTTCCTGGGTGGTCAGCAGCCAGCGCTCGGACAGCATCCGCTTGAGCCAGAGGGCGGCAAGGACCCCAAGGCCAAGGGTGAGGTTGAAGCTGAGCTCCCCGTAGAGCATCCGCCAGCGGAAGTGGTGGATTCGATGGAAGACGACCATCTCGGCAAAGAACATGAGTCCCGTGAACACCGCCCCTTCCAGCAGCAGCCACCATGGCTTGCGGGGAAGGTTGTGCCGCTCCAGCAGGTAGCCGGTGTAGGTTCCATAGAGCAGGCGCGAGGGGATGAAGGCGTGCCGCGTGGTGAAACCCAGGGGGATGGCCAGAAGGGTCGCCATGGCCATGGCCATGATGAGGCGGAGGGCGGGACCGAGGCGCTGCCAACGGGGCCGGAGCCAGAAGAAACCCGCCCCGACGGCGAAGCCGTGGGCCACCCCGAAGGACAGGCAGATGTACCAGCGGAAATGGTCCACCCAGAGGTGCCCTCCGGTGGCCAGACCGATGAGGGCGCCCGCCAGGAGGGCAGATCCCCCCCGATGGGCAGCCTGCTGGCCCTCCCCCCGCTCGAACTCCCTCGCCAGGAGCTCGGGGGCTTCCTTCTGGGCCAGGAATTCCCGCATGGATCGCTCGTCCTGGATTCCTCGGGCCTCGGCCTCGTCGAGGAGGTTCCCCTCGATTTCGCGCAGGATGGCCCTCCGGCGACGGGCCGGGATGCCCTGTACGCCCCGCCCCAGTTCGGCGAGGTATTCCTCAAGAGCGGTCACGAGGGTCCCACGAACCCGGAAATCATAGCGACGAACTTGCTCCACTCCACCTTCTTCTTGGCCAGAAAGGCCGCCCCCGCCGGAAGGATGGCGTAGTAACGCCGGTCCCTGCCGTTGGGCTGGGTCTGCCAGTAGGAGGCGATCAACTCAGCCCCCTCGAGCTTGTGAAGGGCGGGGTAGAGCGCTCCCTCCTTCAGGGTGTAGGTCCCATCGGTCCTCCCCCGGACGGTCTCGATGATCTGGTACCCGTACATGGGTCCTTCCTGGAGCAGCGAGAGAAGCAGCAGGGGCGTGCTCCCTTTCAACAGTTCGCGGTCCATTGGGCCTCCGGTCCTGCCTTCAATTTACCTCGCATGGCGATGGAATCAAGGCTGGCGATCGAATTCGATCGGATTCCCCTCGCGGCGGGTTCAAATCCCGGGGGCCCTCATCCCCCCTTCATGGCATCGGTCACGGGGATCCGGCTCGCCCGCCAGGCCGGGGGGAAGCCTCCCAGGACACCCATGAGCAGGCTGAAGCCGAAACCCTCGAGCATGAGGGCGGGAGTCACGGTGAAGGCGAAACCCACGTCGGAGAAGGTCTCGAAGTTGGTGGTCCCGGTCCGGATCCCATTGAAGGAAAGGGCCATCGCCGCTCCCGCGACTCCGCCCAGGGCGCAGAGCATCAGGGCCTCCCACTGGAAGCTGGCCAGGATCTCCACCCGGCGGAAGCCCAGGGCCCTGAGGGTGCCGATTTCGGGTGTCCGGCTGGCCACGGCGGCGAACATGGTGTTCATGGCGGCAAAGATGGCCCCCACCGTGAGGATCACGGTGATCATCTGGCCCAGGATCTGGATCGGCTTGCCGGCCTCCGTCTGCTGAGCGAAGTAGGCGGCCTCGGGCTTCCCCTCCAGCTTGAGGCGCTTGTCGTCCTCGATGGCCTTCACGAAGACAGGGATCTTCTCCGGTGCCTGAAGGCGCACGAGCATGGCGTTGTAGGAGATCCGCCGGTGGGCGTGCATCAGGGTTTCGACGTCGGTCCAGACCTCGGAATCGAAGGCGCTGCTCCCGGCGTCGAAGAGGCCCACCACCGTCCAGTTGAGGCCGTTGAACGTGAAGGTCCGTCCGAGGGCGATGTCCCGGAATCGGTCCTTCATCTTCAGCGGCAGGACCAGTTCGGGCAGGTTGGGCCGGAACCAGCGCCCCTCCACGAGCCGAACCTGGCTGCGCATGCGGACTCCGGCGGGCTCAAGGCCCCGGAAGAGCACGTTGGTGCTGCCGCTCCCGTCGGCGAGCTCCAGGAGCTTCACCGTGAGACACTCCGCGCTGGCCAGGGGGCCCAGGCTGTCCCAGGCCACCAGGGGGCTGCTCTTGAGGATCCGGGCCCGGTCCCGCTCCAGGCTGCTGTTCAGCTCCACGCGGGCATTGGGCCGCAGCACGACCACCTGGTCTGCCCGGCCGCTGGACACGAAGGCCGAGGAGATGCCCTGGGCGAGGGAGAGCACCACCACGAAGATGGCCACCACCACGGCGATGGCCCCTGCAGTGGAGAGGGTTCCCACCTTGCGCTGCCACAGGCTCCGCCAGTTGTAGCTCAGGGGGATGGGGTGCCGGAGGGCGGTCCACAGCAGCCAGGCCAGGTAGGGAAGCAGGGGCAGGAAGAGCAGTTCCATCACAGCGCCCGCAGGCCCTCGATGATGGGGCGCCGCACGGCTCGCCAGGCTGGGACCAGGGTCGAGAGCAGGCCGAGGCCCATGCTCGCATGGAGGCAGAACAGCAGGGTCTCCGTGGGAATGGCGAAATCCGCCAGCCAGGGAATGACGCTGCCGATCCCCTGCTGAATCGCCCCCGCCCCAAGCCAGGCCAGGGCGATCCCCCCCACGCCGCCCATCAGCGAAAGGAGGATCCCTTCGGCCATGAGGATCCCCAGCACCTGGAGGCTGGTGAAACCCATGGCCCGGAAAACCGCCACTTCGGTGGTCCGCTCGCGGATGGCCATGGCCATGGTGTTGGCGGTCACCACGAGGAGGGCTGCCAGCACGGCCCCCGTGATGGAGTGGATGATGGCGGCGATGTTCCCCATCATCTTGAGAAAGTTCAACTGGAAAGCGTTCTCCGTCTCGCTCTGGGTGGGCTCCAGGGCGTCCGAGAAATGCCGGTCGATGCGCTCGATGAGCCGGGGGACGTCGTCCGCGTTCTTCGCCCGGACCCAGAACGAACCTACCCGGCCCGCGATGCGGGGCACTCCCTCCTCCAGGAGCTTGAAATGGAAGTAGAGGACCTGCTCGTCGGCCTGCCGCTTGCTCTTCCAGGTGCCCCGAACCGTGAGGCGCGGATTCATGGGGAAGATCGTCCCCTGGAGGGTCACCACGTCCCCGACCTTCCAGCCGAACTTGTCGGCCAGGGACTTGCCCACGATGCAGCCGTTGCGGTCCCGGAGGAAATCCTTGAACTCGGACTCCGTGTATTCGACGATCTCCTCCCGGAAGATCCGGACGATGGGTTCGGGCTCGGCGGCGAAATTCGCGAAGAAGTTCCTGGGGTCCTGGTAGATGCCGCCGAACCACTGGATCGCCATGGTGGCCTCGACCTCTGGCTGCTGGCGGATCCAGTCCTGGTAGCGCATGGGGATGAGGTTTGTGAGGGAGACCTTGTGCCTCACGGCCACCCGGTTGGCCGCGTTGGGATTGTTGGCGAAGCCGTCCAGGGTGGCCAGGATGCTCTGCAGCGTGGCGACCAGGAAGACAGAGACCGCCAGGAAGGCCACGGTGAGGAGGGTCCGCCGCCGGGAGCGGAACAGGGAGCGGAGGACCAGGTGAAGGTACTTCACGATCGTCCAGGGAGAGGGGGGGGCGAGCTCATCGGTTCACCTCCACGGTCCGATCGAGGACACCCTTCTCCAGGTGGATCTGCACCCGGGCGTGGTGGGCGGCCTTGGGATCGTGGGTGACCAACAGGATCGTCTTCCCCAGGTCCTGGTTCAGGCGTTCCAGGAGGGCCATCACTTCTTCCGCGTTCTTCGCGTCCAGGGCGCCGGTGGGCTCGTCGGCCACCAGGATCCTGGGGTCGGAGACGATGGCCCGGGCGATGGCCACCCGCTGCTCCTGTCCCCCGCTGAGCTGCCGGGGGAAGTTCCACATCCGGTCCTCCAGGTTGACCAGGGCCAGGGCCTCCAGCACCCTTGCCCGCCGCTGGGCCCGGGAGAGGGGCTGGAGGAGGAGGGGGAGCTCCACATTCTCGAAGGCATTGAGCACCGGCACCAGGTTGTAGTTCTGGAAGATGAAGCCCACGTGGATCGCCCGCCAACCCGCCAGCTCATCGTCGTCCAGGTCATTGAGGCGATACCCGCACACTTCGAGGGAGCCCCCGGTGGGCCTGTCGATCCCTGCGATAAGGTTCAGCAGGGTCGTCTTGCCGCTGCCGCTCGGGCCCATCAAGGCGAAATAGCCGCCCCGAGGGATCTCCAGGTCCAGGCCCTGGAGAACCGGGATCTCCAGAGAATCGCGGAAGTAGCTCTTGGCGATTCCTTCGCAGCGGATGATCGCCTCGCCGTTCATCGTTCCTTCACTTCCACCCGCGTCCCGGGGGACAGCGAAAGGTCCGGCGGAACCACCAGCAGCCTTGCGTCCCTGGACAGGCCCTTCACCTCGTAGCCCAGCGGGTTCTCGGAAAGGATGGACACGGGTTTCTGGGCGGCCACGCCGTTCTCGAGCACCCACACCAGGTTCTGACCCTTCTGGCGGAGCACCTGCTCCCGGCCGAGGACCATGGTCTCCCCGGGATAGGGGTCCCCCAGGAAGGTGACTTTGCAGCCCATGTCCGGAACCAGGCGGCCATCCAGGGCCTCGAAGGCCACCCGCACCACCACCACCGCCTTCTGTCGGTTGGACGAGGGGTAGATCTCGCGGAGCCGGCCCTGGAGGGGCTTTGCATCCGGCAGGCTCTCCAGGGCATCCACCCGGATCTCCGCCGGCATGCCCTTCCGCAGCTTGGCGATGCCGTTCTCGCTGACCTCCACCTCGACCTCCAGGGTGCTGAAGTCCGCCAGCACCACGATGGCGTTGATGGCGTTGGCGCCTCCGGCGCTGCCGGGAGCCACGGTCTCTCCCACCTCCGAGAGCTTCTGGGTCACCACCCCGCTGAAGGGGGCCCGCAGGATCATGCTCTCGAGCAGGGCCTTCTGGTAGTCCAGCTGGGCCTGGAGGGCGTCCTTCTGGTTCTTCAAACGGTCCAGGCTGGCCTGGTCGGCGATGCCTTCCTTCACGAGCCGGTCTGTCCGAACCAGGTCCAGCTCCACCTGGGCCAGCTGGGCCCGAACCGCGAGCCGCTGTGCCTCCAAGTCAGGCGCTTCGAGCTCGGCCAGGATCTGGCCTTTGGAGACCCGGCTACCCTCCTGGACGTGGAGTTTGGAGACCCTTCCCAGAACCTTGCTCGAAAGCGTGGCCCGGGTCCTGGCCACGATGTAGCCCGAAGCGGAAACGAGCGGATTGCGCTCCCCGGCCTTGAAGAGGGTCGGGGCGGCGATGGCGAGCTTCTGGGGTCGGCGGAGGGCGGCCATGTAGAGCCCCCCCATCACCAGGCCGAGGGCCAAAAGGACCACCCAGCCCCAGGGGAAGCGTTTGCGGATGACCGCCTTGGTCGGTGAATCGGGCATGTCTCCCTCTATCAAAGGCTTGCCCCGTGGAGGGCGCACGACCCATTCCATCCGGGGAAGGCCCCGTGGGCAAGGGGCGGGGCCGGGAACGGCGAAAAGGCCCTCGAACAGGTCAGGAAGAGGTGCCCGCCGGGAAGGGTCGGAGGTCCCGGACGAGGCCCACCCAGCTGAGCAGCTTGAGGCCATAGAAAGTGAAGTCCAGTTCCCACCACCGGATCCCTTGCCTGCAGGCGGCCTGGAAATGGTGGTGGTTGTTGTGCCAGCCCTCCCCGAGGGTGACCAGCGCCAGGAGGAAATTGTTCCGGCTTTGGTCCGGGGTGTCGAAGCGGCGGGTCCCCCAAAGGTGGGTCAGGCTGTTGATGAAAAAGGTTCCGTGGAAGAGCAGCACGGTGCTCAGGACGAAGCCCCACACGAGGGCCGTCCAGGGCCCCAGGCCGGTCACAAGGCCCAGGCTGAACACCCCGGTCCCCAGCAGCCAGGGACAGATCCAGTGGTGGCGGTCCAGGAATCGGAGTTCCGGGTAGCGGGCGAAGTCCTGGATCTTCCCAGGATCGTAGGCGTCGTAGTCCCGGGACAGGACCCATCCCACGTGGGACCACCAGAAGCCCCGGGTCACCGGGCTGTGGAGATCCTGCTCCGTGTCGGAGTAGCGGTGGTGGTCCCGGTGGTGGGCCCCCCACCAGAGAACTCCCTTCTGTCCCGACGTCTGGGCCGCGAAAGCGAGCAGGAACTGGACCCCCCGGCTGAGCCGAAAGGCCCGGTGGCTGAAATAGCGGTGGTACCCCGCCGTGACGGCAAACATTCGTCCGAGGTAGAGGATCGCCATCAGGCCCACGGCCCACCAGCTGAAAGGCACGAAGAACACGGCCAGACAGGATAGGTGCAAGAGCAGGAAGGAAATCAGGGTGATGCTCCAGGGCAGGCGCAGGGATCCAGGCATACCCCAACCTTTGGGCACCGGGAGGGAATGCTCAAGCGTAATCCGCCGGACCTGGAGGTGGGTTTCGCCTGATGGAGGTCGGCGGGGCTCCAACCTCGCACGGCCATTCAAAAAGGCCCCTTTCGGGGCCCTTCTTGGTGCATCCGGCGAGATTCGAACTCACGACCTTTGGCTCCGGAGGCCAACGCTCTATCCAGCTGAGCTACGGATGCCCGGACGAACATGATGAACCCTTGGGCCTGGGGGTTCAAGCACCTCGGACCTCCGGTCACGGCTCAGGGCTTTCCCTCCACCGCCTTCCGTTTGACGGGACGGAAGCCGTCCGCGACGAAGCGCTGGATGCCGCGAGTGATGGCGTCGGCGATCCTCTTCCGGAAGTCCTGGTCCCGGAGCTTCGTTTCCTCCTTGGGGTTGGAAATGAAGGCGCTCTCCACCAGGACCGCTGGCATCGCTGCGCTGCGGAGGACAGCAAAGGGGGCCTGCTTGACGCCCCGCTGGCGGATCCCCCCCAGTCGGTTGAGCTGGGTCAGGACGGCCACGGCCAGGCGTTCGGAATCCTGCAGGAAGGCCTTTTGGGCCAGGTCGTCCAGGATCCCCGCCACCAGGCTGTCGCCCTCCGGGGTCCGCTCGGCCCCTGCGTTCTCCAGGGCCGCGACCGCCTGGGCGTCGGCGTCACCCTGCCCCAGGGACAAGAAGTAGACCTCCGAGCCCCGGGCTCCCTTCGCCCGGGCGGCATTCAGGTGCAGGCTCAGGAAGAGGTCAGCCCCGGCCTCGTTGGCCTTCTTGGCCCGGTCCCACACAGGGATGAACCGGTCGTCCTCCCGCCCCAGGACGGCCTCGAAGCCCGCCGCCCTCAGCTTGTCCCGGAGGTCCTGGGCGATGGCCAGGGCGGCCTCCTTCTCGCTGAGCCCCTTCGGGCCCCGGGCCCCCCGGTCCTCCCCGCCGTGGCCGGGGTCCAGCCAGACTTTGAGCTTGGCGGGGGCCGCGGGGTTGGGGGGCTGGGCCCAAGCCAGTAGGCTGAAGAAGCAGAGCAGGACGCGGAGGAGTGACAAGATGGCCCAGTCCGTGAAGGGGATGCGGGATCTTTTCGGGAAGGAGATGCGGTGGTTCCAGCGCATTGAGGATACCGCGAGGCGCGCCTTCGAACGCCACGGCTACCAGGAGATCCGGACCCCCATCCTGGAGGAGAGCGAGGTCTTCCACCGCAGCGTGGGGGAGGGCTCGGACATCGTGAACAAGGAGATGTACGAGTTCACCGACCGGGGGGGCCGCGAGGTGGTGATGCGCCCCGAGAACACGGCGGGCGTGGTGCGGGCCGCCATCCAGCACCAGTTCTTCGCCAGCAGCGACCCCCGCCTGCTCTACTACATCGGGCCCATGTTCCGTTACGAGCGCATGCAGGCAGGGCGGTACCGGCAGTTCTGGCAGATCGGAGCCGAAACCTTCGGGGTGGCGACCCCCGATGCCGAGGTGGAGAGCCTGGTCATGCTCCACGACTTCCTGAGGGAGCTGGGGCTTCGCCAATTGGAATTCTCGATCAACAGCGTGGGCACCCCGGAGTGCCGTCCCGCCTTCCACGCCGCCTTCCGGGCCTTCTTCGAGTCGCGGGCGGAGGCCTTCTGCGAGGATTGCCGGCGTCGCATCCAGATCAACCCCATGAGGGTGCTGGACTGCAAGAACGCCTCCTGCCAGGCGGCGCTCGAGGGCCACCCGCTGATCACGGACCACCTGGATGAAGACTCCCGGGCCCACCACGGGCGGCTGAAGCTCCTGCTCGACCGCCTGGGGGTGCCCTACCGGGAGAATCCTCGCCTGGTGAGGGGCCTGGACTACTACACCCGGACGGCGTTCGAGATCCTCTCGAGCGACCTGGGAGCCCAGAGCGCCCTGGTGGGCGGCGGACGCTACGACGGGCTGGTGAAACAGCTCGGGGGCCCGGACGTTCCCGGATTCGGTTGGTCCATCGGCCTCGACCGCCTCGCCACGGTCCTCCAGCAGGTGGCCGGAGATGCGCCGGAGCCGGAGGTCCCCCTGCTCATCCCCATGGGCCCACGGGCATCCGAACGGGCCCTGGTGCTTGCCCGGGAACTCTGGGAGGCCGGCCATCCGGTCCGCCTGGAAACCCGGGGGCTGAACCTCAAGAAGGCCCTGGCCACCGCCAACCGCCAGGGCGTCCGCCTGGCCCTCCTCCTCGGAGAGGGAGAACTGGACCGGGGTGTGGTGGCCGCCAAGTTCCTGGACACGGGGGCCCAGGAGGATTGGCCCCTGGCGGATCTCCCGAACCGCCTGGCCACGGGCGGAAGGGGATGGCCTCAAGTGACATCTACCTCATAATGCGATAATTCTCCCCTGGGCCCCCCAGGCCCCGCCCGTGCCCTGCAATTCTTGGAAGGTCCTGTTCCTCATGCCGCCCAGCACCTCCCCCAGCCTGGAAACCCCCGAGGGAAGCCTCCCCTTGCAGCGGCCGGGGCTTCCCCGCGCGGCGTGGTGGGGCGCGGGGGCGCTGTTCCTCATCCTGGCCGTGGTCTTCCTGGTCCGGAGTGGCAAAGACAAGGGAAACCCCCAAGCGGCCAGGGGGATCCCCGTGGCCACCACCGCCGTCAAGAAGGGAGACATGCGCATCCTCCTCGGCGGTCTCGGCACCGTCACCCCGGTGCAGGTCGTCACGGTGCGGAGCCGCGTGGACGGCCAGTTGGTGCGGGTCGCCTTCACCGAGGGGCAGTTCGTGAAGGAGGGGGATCTGCTGGCTGAGATCGACCCCCGTCCGTACCAGGTGCAGCTCATGCAGGCGGAGGGCCAGCTGGCCAAGGACCAGGCGGCCCTGCAGAATGCCAACTCAGACCTGAGGCGGCTTCAGGCCCTCGTGGCCCAGGGCATCATCTCCCGCCAGCAGCTGGATACGCAAAGCACCGCGGTGGCCCAGTTCGAGGCCTCCATCAAGGCCGACCAGTCCCAGGTGGAGAGCGCCAAGCTCAACCTCACCTACAGCCGCATCACCGCACCCCTCTCGGGCCGGGTGGGGCTGCGCCTGGTGGATGCGGGAAACATGGTGCGCGCCTCGGACCCCAACGGATTGGCGGTGGTGGCCCCCGTCCAACCCATCAACGTCGTCTTCACCCTGGCCGGGGACGCCGTCCCCCAGGTGCTCGCGAAGGTCCGGGCCGGGAAACACCTCCGCGTGGAGGCCTGGGACCGCGAGCAGAAGAGGATGCTCGGGGAGGGCCGCCTGGCCGCGGTGGACAACCAGGTGGACCCCGCCACCGGCACGGTGAGGCTGAAGGCGGTCTTCGCCAACGAGGACGGCGCCCTGTTCCCCAACCAATTCGTGAACGCCCGCCTGGAGGTGGACACCCTGCGCGGAGTCGTCCTGGCCCCTGCCTCCGCCATTCAGCACAGTCCCCAAGGGGACTTCGTCTATGTGGCCAAGGCGGACGGGACCGCGGAGATGCGGCCCGTGACCCTCCTGGCCTCGGAGGGAGAACAGACGGCCATCGGGGCGGGCCTCTCCCCCGGCGAACTGCTGATCACCGACGGCCTGGAAAAGCTCCGCCCCGGCAGCAAGGTCCAGGTCGAAGGGGATTCCCGCGGGAAGGGGCCGGAAGGCAAGGGAAAGGGCAAGGGATGATCCCGCCTCGCCCGGCTCCGGTGCCGCGGGCCGTGGGGAGGAGGCGGTGAATCCCTCCCGCCCCTTCATCCTCCGGCCCATCGCGACCTCTCTGCTCATGGCGGGCCTTCTGCTGGTGGGTTTCATCGCCTTCCGCAAGCTGCCTGTTTCGGCGCTGCCCCAGGTGGACTACCCCACCATCCAGGTGCTGACTTTCTACCCTGGGGCCAGCCCCGAAGTCATGGCGTCGGCCATCACAGCCCCCCTGGAGCGGCAGTTCGGCCAGCTTCCGGGGCTGAACCGCATGTCTTCCCAGAGTTCGGCCGGCAGTTCCATCGTCACCCTCCAGTTCGTCCTGGACCTGAACATCGACGTCGCCGAACAGCAGGTGCAGGCGGCCGTGAACGCCGCCGGGACCTACCTCCCCCGGGACCTCCCCAATCCCCCGGTGTACAGCAAGATCAACCCTGCCGACGCCCCCATCCTGACCCTGGCCCTCACCTCGAAGACCCTCCCCCTCCCCAAGGTCCAGGACTTCGCGGACACCCGCCTCGCCCAGAAGATCAGCCAGTTGCCGGGGGTGGGCCTGGTCAGCATCAGCGGGGGCCAGAAACCGGCGGTGCGCATCCAGGTGAATCCCTCGGCTCTGGCAGCGCACGGCCTCACCATGGCGGACCTGCGGGCGGCCGTGGGCCAGGCCAACGTGAACCAGGCCAAAGGCAGCTTCGACGGCAGCCGGCAGGCCTACGCCATCGGAGCCAACGACCAGCTCCTGAGTGGAGAGCAGTACCGCCCCCTGGTCATCGCCTACCGGAACGGGGCCCCCATCACCCTCCAGGATGTGGCCACCGTGGTGGACGGCGTGGAGAACACCCGGCAGGCCGCGTGGATGGGCCGACGGGAGGGGGGGGAGAAGGGGGCCGAGCTGGTCCCCGCCGTGATTCTCAACATCCAGCGCCAGCCCGGGGCCAACATCATCGCGGTGGTGGACCGGGTGAAGGAGCTGCTCCCCCAGCTTCGGGCCTCCCTGCCTGCGGCGGTGGATCTCTCGATCCTCACCAACCGAACCACCACCATCCGGGCCTCGGTGGAGGACGTGGAGTTCACGCTGGTGCTCACCATCGCCCTCGTGGTCATGGTCATCTTCCTCTTCCTCCGGACCCTGGCGGCAACGGTGATTCCCAGCGTGGCGGTGCCCATCTCCATCGTGGGGACCTTCGCAGCCATGTTCGCCCTGGGCTACAGCCTGAACAACCTGACCCTCATGGCCCTCACGATCTCCACCGGCTTCGTGGCGGACGATGCCATCGTGATGATCGAAAACATCATGCGCTACATCGAGGAGGGGGAGCGCCCCCTGGAGGCGGCCCTCAAAGGCGCCGGCCAGATCGGCTTCACCATTCTCAGCCTCACGGTCTCCCTCATCGCGGTGCTCATCCCGCTGCTTTTCATGGGGGACGTGGTGGGAAGGCTCTTCCGTGAATTCGCCATCACCCTCTCCGTGGCCATCCTGGTCTCGGCGGCGGTGTCCCTCACCCTCACGCCGATGATGTGCGCCAAGCTCCTGGCCCACCAGCGGGAGCACGAACAGGGGCGCTTCTACAAGGCATCGGAACGGATCTTCAAGGCGGTGATCGCTTCCTACGGGCGCACGCTGGAGTGGGTGCTGGCACGCCAGAAGGCCACGCTGGCCGTGGCCCTGGCCACCCTGGCCGCCACCATCCTGCTCTACTTGGTCATTCCCAAGGGTTTCTTCCCCATCCAGGACACCGGGGTGATCCTGGGCATCTCCGAGGCGCCACAGTCCATCTCCTTCGCGGCCATGGCCCGGCGCCAGGAGGCGCTGGCCAAGGTCATCCTCCAGGATCCGGCCGTCGAGAGCCTGTCCTCCTTCATCGGGATCGACGGGACCAACACCACGCTGAACAGCGGGCGCATCCAGATCAACCTCAGGCCCCTGGAGGAACGGCGGCTCAGCGCCAGCGAAATCATCCGCAGGATCCAGCCCACCCTGGCGCGGGTGGAGGGAATCCAACTCTTCCTCCAGCCCGTCCAGGACCTCACGGTGGAGGACCGGGTCAGCCGCACCCAGTACCAGTACACCCTGGAGGATGCGGATGCGAAGGAACTGGGCGTTTGGGTCCCCCGCTTCGTGGCCAGGCTCCAGGCGCTGCCTGAGCTTCGGGACGTGGCCAGCGACCTTCAGGATGCAGGGCTCCAGGCCCGGGTGGTGCTGGACCGGGCCAGTGCCTCCCGGCTCGGAATCACTCCGCAGATGGTGGACGACGCGCTCTACGACGCCTTCGGCCAGCGTCAGATCTCCACCATGTTCACCCAGCTGAACCAGTACCGGGTGGTGCTGGAGGCCATGCCGGGGCTGGTGGAACATCCCGAGGACCTCCAGAACATCTACGTCCGCCCCCCCTCCGGAGGGACGATCCCCCTCGCGGCCTTCACCCGCCTGGAGACGGCCACCGCACCCCTCTCCATCAACCACCAGGGACAGTTCCCCAGCGTCACGGTCTCCTTCAACCTGGCCCCCGGCTCTTCCCTGGGAGAGGCGGTGAAGGCCATCGAAGGCGTCAAGAGGGACATCGAGCTCCCCCCCAGCATCAAGGGAGCCTTCCAGGGCACCGCTCAGGCCTTCGGCCACTCGCTCTCGAACACGCCCTGGCTGATCCTGGCGGCGGTCCTGACCGTTTACATCCTGTTGGGGGTCCTCTACGAGAGTTACATCCACCCCGTGACGATCCTTTCCACCCTTCCCTCGGCCGGAGTGGGGGCCCTGCTCTCCCTGATGCTGTTCCGGACGGATTTCAGCGTCATCGCCCTCATCGGGATCATCCTGCTCATCGGCATCGTTGAGAAGAACGCGATCATGATGATCGACTTCGCCCTCGAGGCGGAGCGGAAGGAGGGTCGGCCCCCCCTCGAGGCCATCACGCAGGCGGCCCTGCTCCGTTTCCGTCCCATCGTCATGACCACCTTTGCCGCCCTCCTGGGGGGTCTGCCCCTGGCCCTCGGCAGCGGCGTGGGATCCGAACTGCGTCGGCCCCTGGGCATCGCCATCGTGGGGGGGCTCATCTTCAGCCAGCTCCTGACCCTCTACACCACCCCCGTGATCTACCTCGCCTTCGACAGGCTCGCGCGCCGCCTGACCGGGCGCAGCGCCAACCTTCGGGAGGAGGCCGGGGAACCGGCCCCCGCGCCGTGAGCCTCTCCGCCCCCTTCATCCGGCGGCCGGTGGCCACGACGCTGTTGACGGTGGCCCTGGCCATGCTGGGGGCCCTTTCCTACCGCTTCCTGCCCGTGGCACCCCTCCCCCAGGTGGAGTTCCCCACCATCCAGGTGCAGGCAGGGCTTCCCGGGGCGAGCCCGGAGACCATGGCCTCCGCGGTGGCCACCCCCCTGGAGAGGCAGTTCGGGCGGATCGCGGGCATCACGGAAATGACCTCGGCCAGCTCCCTTGGTAACACGAACATCACCCTCCAGTTCGACCTGGGCCGGAACATCGACGCCGCGGCCAGGGACGTCCAGGCGGCCATCAACGCCGCCCGGGGGGACCTGCCGGCCAGCCTTCCAAGCAACCCCTGGTACCGCAAAGTGAACCCGGCGGATTCGCCCATCCTCATGCTCTCCCTGACCTCCAGCCTGGTGCCCCGGGAGCGGATGTACGACATCGCCTCCACGATCCTCCAGCAGAAGCTCTCCCAGGTGAAGGGTGTGGGCCAGGTGTTCGTCTGGGGCGGGGCCCTGCCCGCGGTGCGGGTGGACGTGAATCCGGTGGCCCTCCACGCCCGGGGGGTCAGCATGGAGGACCTTCGCTCTGCCATTTCGGCCGCCAACGTGAACCGGCCCAAGGGGTCCATCTCGGGCCCCGAAAGCACCTGGTCCCTCCACACCAACGACCAGCTCTTCACCGCCGCGGACTACCGGGACCTCATCGTCACCTACAAGAGCGGGGCCGCCCTGCGCCTCCAGGACGTGGCCAAGGTTCGCGATTCGGTGGAGAACATCCGCAGCGCCGGGCTCACCAACGGGGTCCCGGCCATCATGATGCCGATCTTCCGGCAACCCGACGCCAACATCATCGAGACCGTGGACGAGGTGAAGGCGATCCTGCCCTCCCTCCAGGCCTCCCTTCCTCCTTCGATGGAGCTGAAGGTGATGATCGACGCCACGCGGGTCATCCGGGCCTCCGTGCGGGACATCCAGCTGGCCATGGGCATCTCCATCTGCCTGGTGGTGCTGGTGGTCTTCCTCTTCCTTCGCACCCTCCGGGCCACCCTCATCCCCGGCATCGCGGTCCCCATTTCGCTCATCGGCACCTTCGGGGCCATGTACCTCATGGGCTACACCGTCGACAACCTGAGTCTCATGGCCCTCACCGTCGCCACGGGCTTCGTTGTGGACGACGCCATCGTGGTGGTGGAGAACATCACCCGCCACCTGGAGGCGGGCATGCGGCCCATGGAGGCGGCCTTCCACGGCGCCCGGGAGATCGGCTCCACGGTGGTCTCCATCAGCATCTCCCTCGTGGCGGTATTCATCCCCATCCTGCTCATGGGAGGGATCGTCGGCCGGCTCTTCCGTGAATTCGCCGTGACCCTTTCGGTGTCCATCCTGATCTCCATGGTGGTCTCCCTGACCACCACCCCGATGATGTGCTCCCGCATCCTACGCCCGGCCTCCGAGGAGCGGCACGGACGGCTGTTCAAGGCCAGCGAGGAAACCTTCCAGAGGATCCTCAGGGGGTATTCGGCCTCTCTGGACTGGGTCCTCCGTCACCCGCTGTTGACCGTGACGACCTGGCTCGCCACCCTCGCCACGACGGTGGCCCTCTACTGGTTCATCCCCAAGGGCTTCTTTCCCCAGCAGGACACGGGCCGCATCACCGGCACGATCCAGGCCAGCCAGGACGTGAGCTACCAGACCATGGAGCGCCTCATGGGCCGCTTCATGGACATCGTTCTCAAGGACCCTGACCTGGAGAACGTGACGGCCTTCGTGGGAGGCGGGAACACGGGAAGAATGTTCGGATCCCTGAAACCCAGGCCCGGCCGGAAGGCCAGCGCGGACCAGGTCATCGCCCGCCTGAGGGCCAGGACCGCCCACATCCCCGGCGCCCAGCTCTTCATGCAGCCCGTCCAGGACCTCCGGATCGGGGGCAGACCCAGCAGCTCGCAGTACCAGTACACCCTCCAGGGAGACGATGCGAAGGAGCTCTTCGAGTGGGCACCCAGGGTGCTTCAAAAGCTCCGGACCCTGCCCCAGCTCACGGACCTCAACACCGACCTCCAGAACAAGGGCCTCGAGGCCACGCTCGAGATCGACCGGGCCACGGCCGCCCGTCTGGGCGTCAGCACCCAGGCCATCACCAACACGCTCTACGACGCCTTCGGGCAGCGATTCGTCTCCACCCTCTACACGGCCCTCAACCAGTACCACGTGGTCCTGGGGGTGGATCCGGCCTTCGGGCAGACCCCGGAGGGACTCCGCCACATCTACGTTCGCTCCGACCGGGGAGGCCTGGTCCCCCTCAGCGCCTTCGCCTCCTTCAAACCCAGCAGCACCGCGCTCTCCGTCAGCCACCAGGGTCAGCTGCCGGCCGTGACCCTTTCCTTCAACCTGCCTCCCGGGGTGGCCCTGGGGCAGGCGGTGGAGGCCATCGACCGGGCCCAGGGGGAGATCCACCTGCCGGGCAGCATCCGTGGCACCTACATGGGCACGGCCCAGGCCTTCAAGGACAGCCTGGCCAACCAGCCCCTCCTGATCCTCGCCTCCCTCCTGGCGGTCTACATCGTGCTGGGAATGCTCTACGAAAGCCTCATCCACCCCCTCACGATCCTCTCCACCCTCCCCTCCGCGGGGGTCGGAGCCCTCCTGGCCCTCCTGGCCTTCCGAATTGAACTAAACGTCATCGCCCTCATCGGGATCATCCTGCTCATCGGGATCGTCAAGAAGAACGCCATCCTGATGATCGACTTCGCCCTGGAGGTGGCCCGGCGGGAGGGCAAGGGACCGCGGGAGGCCATTTTTCAGGCGAGCCTTTTGCGCTTCCGGCCCATCACCATGACCACCCTGGCGGCCCTCCTGGGCGGCCTGCCCCTGGCCATCGGGCTGGGCACCGGCTCCGAACTCCGGCGGCCCCTCGGCATCGCCATCGTGGGCGGCCTGCTCTTCAGCCAGCTTCTGACCCTCTACACCACTCCGGTGATCTACCTCTACATGGACCGGTTCAAGGGCTGGTGCGAGCGGGGGATCCGGTCATTGCGCGGCGCGGTGGGCGCCGATCCCGAAGGTCAGCGGTTCCGGGGCCTCCCCTAGAGCCCCCCAGCCCGAAACCTCTCGTTCACCTCACCACCTCACCCTCACCCGGTAGCCCAGGGTCGCGCTTCCCTCCGCGGGGACAGGCACCCGGAATTTCGCGGTGCCCGCCGCGGCCTTTTCGTGGGGATGGCTCTGTTGGAGGATCTCCCAGTCGCCGAAGATGGGCTCCAGGATGGTGACGGTGGCCGCTTCCTTCTTGGCATTCTTAAGTTCCACCTCGAAGGCCAGTTCGTAGGCCGTGCCGTAGCGTCCCTGGCGGCCGAGGTTCTTGTAGTCGGTCTGTCTGCGCCGGGCCGTAAGGTCGAAGGAATCCCCCAGTTTCAGCCTCACCGTTTCGTTCTTCGGGGTGTGGTCCACGGCGTCCTCGCCGACGAACTGGGCACGGCCCTCGGCGTCTCGCTTGTACACCCGCACCGTCCCCTTGGGCAGGGGCATGCCCAGACGGGATTCGACGCGATTGTCGAATTCCACGAAGACCCCGACCTTGAGTTTGGACCCGAGTTCCCCGTACTGGCCCTGGTAGTAGTAGCTGTCCCCCTTGAGCAGGAACTCCTTGCGCACCGGAACCCCGGAGGCCCCGAGAAGGGCCACCTGCTTGGTCTGGGCCGCACGCAGGGTGGTGGGTCGGTCCAGCGTGTACAGATGGTATTCGAAGAGGCTCTCCTCCTTCATCTGGGGAGGGGCCGGCGCCGCCCGGGGGGCCATCTCCTGCATGGCGTAGGCCCGGCGCGGCTCCTGGACCCGGTTCACGTCCCCCGCCACGAGTTGCAGGGTGGCGTTGGGGTAGGCGACCCCGCTGCCGTTCGTGAGGGTGACCCACCCGCTGAGATCGACGTTCTTCTCGTCGGGCGAGAGGTTGGCCACATAGTCCGCCCGCCAGGAGAGCCCGCCCGTGAGGTAGCTCAGCTCGAGCTTCTGGGCCCGGGCCTCGGCGCTGTTGAGGCTGACCACCAGGGTCGGCCTGGAGCGCAGGTTTTCCGGAACCCTCGGGAAGACGAGGCGGCCCGGGGGGCTGGTCTCGATGCGGTCCGCGAACTGGAGCACGGTCCCGCTGTTGGTGGCCAGCACCACGGCCTCCTCCTTGAGCTCCCGGGCTCCGGCTCCTTCAGGGTTCGGGAGGCTGCGGACCACGGTGACCTTCTCCCCCACGTACTTTTCCAGCAGCTTCTGGGGGGTGAGGAGGTCGAAGTCGAAATTCTGCTCCAGGACAAAGAATCCCTTGGGGTCGGTGACGTTTCTGAGCAGGGCGGTCTCCGGCCGGATCTGGGCGCTCACCTCCTGGAAGGCCAGCTGCACCTCTCCCCTCGGAAGCCGGATTTCCCGCAGGTCCTTCACCAGGGCCAAGTTGTCGTTGTAGATGGTGACGGAAAGCCCCTGGAGGTCCCGCTGGGTGGTGGGGATCTCCTTGGGCCCCTGGGCCGCCAGGAGGACGGGAAGGGTGGAAATGAGGGCGACTCGCATAGGGCCTCCGGGGTCCACGCAGGGGCGGTTGCCTGAATTGTGACCCGGGGACCCCGGTCCATACTTGCGGTTTTTCCCCATTTCCGGGGGATTCAGAGGCCCTCGGTGGAAGCTTTTTTTGGAGGCTGGACGAGGGAGATCGGGTTCTTTTGGAAAAAAATTACAAGTACCGCTATTTCTTGGTCTTGCCCCGAAGCGGAGCCATGGGTATGATCCCAGAGCAATCGAACCGACTTCTTCCCGAGGAGCGAGCCAATGGCTTCCGCACGATGGATCCTTCCCTTCACCGCCTCGCTTGGCCTGATGGCCGGAACCGACGGACCCAGCAAGTTCTGGCCGTGGGAAATCCAGGCGGGCATCGACCAGATGGGATACAAGAACCACGACGTCCAGGGGCCTGCGGGCAGCTTCAAGATGGGCGCCGACGCCGCCACTGCGCCCAGTGTGCGGGTGGCGCTCGAACCCTTCTGCTTCAAGTGGGGCGGCATCCAGTTCTCCCTCGGCTACCGGGCGGGCAACGACGTGACGCTCAAGTACGGGTCCAAGGCCCAGGCCGACATGAAGCACAAGGAGCAGCTCCAGGCCGGCGTCCTGGCGCGCTTCCAGCCCATGAAGAACTTCGAGTGGGGCCTCGGCCTCGATGAGCGCCGCGACTACATGCGCGCCACGGGCGCCACCGGCACCCCGACGGAAGAGACCCTCTGGCGACCCTGGTTCCGCGCCGTCGCGCGCTACGTCTGGGACGACGGCCGCTCCTACACCACGCCTTTCGTCGGGGTGGAATTCGCCAAGGCTCTTTCGGATGTGAAGATCGATCCCCAGGTCTACTACCAGGACTACGTCGTCCTCACTTCTGATTTCGTGGCGGGCCGCCGGAGCCGCGACAAGGCCCCCGACAGCCTGACCCGGGGGCATTTCCCCGACTGGCAGTTTGCGCTTGTCGGCGGCATCCGCTTCGGCCGTCACGCTCCCGGATGCGGAAGCGTGGCCCCCACCCCCATGGCCGCCCCCGCTCCCGCCCCGGCCCCGGCCCCGGTCACCCCGCCGGCCCCGGCCCCGGCCCCCAAGCCCGAACCGGCTCCTGAGTCCGCCAAGCCCGTGCCCGCCGCCGCCCCAGCCCCCGCCCCCAAGGTGGAGGTCGAGGAACTGGTGGTCCGCTTCGGCTTCGACCAGTCCACCAAGACCAAGAAGGCCCTTCAGACCGTCAAGGACTGGGCCTCCAAGTACAAGGGCAGCGTGGACGCCGGGTCCGTGCAGGTGACGGGCCACACCGACAGCATCGGTTCCCACGGCTACAACCAGAAGCTCTCGGAACGCCGGGCCGCCGCCGTCGTGAAGGTCCTCAAGGAGCAGGGCATCACCATCCAGCCCAGCAACACCAGCGGCAAGAGCTTCGATCAGCCCACCGCGGACAACAAGACGGCCCTCGGGCGGGCCAAGAATCGCCGCACGGAAGTTCAGGTCAAGGGCGACAAGTACAAGATCACCGGCAAGGTCGAGACCGAGCCCGTGCTGGCCGCCAAGAAGAAGGCCGCCAAGCCGGCGGAGCCCAAGGCGGAACCCGCCCCCGAGGCCAAGCCCAAGGCCGAAGCCAAGCCCAAGGCCGAAACCAAGAAGTAGACCCCTGTCGTTCCTGAAAAGCGGGGCCCCTCGCGGGGCCCCGCTTCCTTTTGCCCAGAATCCGAGAAGAGGTGGATCCTGCTTCAGCCGGGGGCCCCGGCACGGTATTCGGCGTAGGTGCCCTGGAAATCCTGGATCCCGTCCCCCGTGAAGACCCACAGCCGGGTCGCGACCTCGTCGATGAGGTCCTCGTCGTGGGTGACCAGAAGGAGGGTTCCTTCGTAGCGCTGGAGGGCCGCGTTCAGGGCAATCACCGCCTCCAGGTCCAGGTGGTTGGTGGGCTCGTCCAGCACCAGCACGTTGGGCTTCTGGAGCATGAGCTTGCAGAAGAGGAGGCGGCAACGCTCGCCGCCGCTGAGGACCCCGGTCTGCTTGGACCCCTCCTCGCCCCGGAACAGCATCTGTCCCATGACCCCGCGGATCTGCTCCTTCAGGGCGTCGGGATCGAATTGGTGCAACCAGTCGGCCAGGCCGTGGCCCGGGGGGATGCTTTCCGAGAAGTCCTGGGCGAAGAACCCCACCTGCACCTCGTGGCCCCATCTCACCGATCCCCTGTCCCGGAGCAGTCCGCCCTCCTCCACCCCCGGTGCATCGGCGAGCAGGGCGTTCAGGAGGGAGGACTTGCCGGCGCCATTCCGTCCCAGAATGGCGATCTTCTCCCCCCGCTGGACATTGGCCGTGAAGCCGCGAATGACCTCGAGGCGTCCCTCCTCCACCTGGTAGCCCTTCCAAACGTCCTCGAATTCCAAGGCGTGGCGGCCGCTGGGGCGCTTCTGCTCGAACTTGATGAAGGGCCGCTGGATGTTCGACCGGGCCAAGTCGCTGGGCTGGAGCCGTTCCACCTCCTTGCGCCGGCTCGCCACCTGGCTGCTTCGGGTCCCGGCGGCGAAGCGCTGGATGAATTCGTTGAGCTGGGCGATCTTCTTCTCCCGCTGGGCGTTCTCGGATTCGATCCGGGAGCGGACCTGCATCTTCTGCATGACCATTTCGTCGTAGCCGCCGGGGTACTGGATGATGGTCTGGTAGTCAATGTCGGCGATGTGGGTGCAGACGTTGTTCAGGAAGTAGCGGTCGTGTGAAATGACGACCACCGTTCCGTCGTAGCCCCTCAGGAACCCTTCAAGCCAGTGGATGGAATCGAGGTCCAGGTGGTTGGTGGGCTCGTCCAACAGGAGGGCGGCGGGGTGGCCGAAGAGAGCCTGGGCGAGCAGGACCCGCACCTTCTGCCCCCCCTGCAGCTCGGCCATGGGCCGCTGGTGGAGCGCTTCGGGAATGTCCAGACCGTCAAGGAGGATCGCCGCCTCGCTTTCCGCGGCGTAGCCGTCCTCGTCCGCGATGACGCCCTCCAGCTCACCCAGCCGCATCCCGTCCGCATCGGTCAGGTCGGGCTTGGCATAGATCCGGTCCCGCTCTTCCAGTGCCTCCCAAAGGGTCCGGTTTCCCATGATCACCGTGTCGACCACCCTGAAGGCGTCGAAGGCGAACTGGTCCTGGCGGAGGACCCCCATCTTCCGGGGGCGCTGGACCTGCCCGGCCTGCTGCTCGAGATCTCCGGAGAGGATCTTCATGAAGGTGGACTTCCCGGCGCCGTTGGGTCCCGTGAGTCCGTAGCGCCGCCCTGGGGAGAAGGTGGTGGTGACCTCCTCGAACAGGATGCGCGCCCCATAGCGCATGGTGAGGTTCTGGACTGAAAGCATGGCGTTCCCCGAACCCTCCATCCTAGCGCGGAGGGCCCCTGGTCCCTGAGGGGCCTTTTCTTCGTGAAGGCTGCACGGGGCGGGGGGTTCGGGGATAATGGGGATCCCCATCCCCCATGAGCCACCCATCCTCCATCGGCCGATACGAAATCCAGCGCGTCCTGGGGTACGGAGCGATGGGCGTGGTCTACCTTGGGAACGACCCGCTGCTCCACCGGCCCGTGGCCATCAAGGCCATGAGGGACCTGGGATCGGCCCATGGCGAGGACCGCCAGAACACGCGGGAGCGCTTCCGCCGGGAGGCGGAGATCAGCGCCAAGCTCAACCACCCGAACGTCATCACGATCTTCGACGTGGGGGAGGATCCCAAGGTGGGTCCCTACATGGCCATGGAATTCATCAACGGACGGAGCCTCGCCCAGCTCATCCGGGACGGCCTTCCTCTTGAATCCGGGCTCTCCCTCCTCCTCCAGGGCATGGGCGCCCTGAAGGCTGCGGAGGACGCGGGGGTGGTCCACCGGGACATCAAGCCCGAGAACGTCCTCGTGGGGGCCGACGGGCGCTTCAAGCTCATGGACTTCGGGATCGCCCGGCGCGGGGAGTCCAAGCTGACCCAGGCCGGGATGGTGTTCGGGACGCCCTCCTACACGGCTCCGGAGCTTCTGGTGGGGGCGGAAGCGAACCCCGGCACCGACCGCTACGCCTTCGCGGTCACGGCTTTCGAGGTGCTCACCCGGCAGGTTCCCTTCCACGGCACCAGCATCGGAACCACCCTCTACAAAATCGTCCACGATCCCCCCCAGCTTCCGGAGGACATGGACCCGCCGCTCAAGAAGGTGTTCGCCCGGGCATTCGCCAAGCGGGCGGAGGACCGGTACCCGGACCTCCAGTCCTTCATGGGGGACCTGGTCGCCGCCGCCCCCATTCCGGACGAGGTGAAACTCAGGTTCCTCCACCAGCTTCAGGAAGAACGGGGGCCCCTGGACACCAAGGTCTACCCGCCGACCTTCCTCGCGCAGCGGCACAGCCTCGCGATGGCCGCCGGGGGCCAGACGGATCCCGGCCTGGCCGGCCGGGCGGAGGACGCGGCGCCGGAGGCGCCCCCGGAGGTCCCCCGGGCTGCCGGAGCCACTGCATCCCGACTCAAGTGGGGACTTGCCGTGGCCGCGGTGGCCCTGGTCGGGGGGCTGAGCGCTCTCCTGGTCCTCCTGGCGAGACCGCGCACCCTGGACCTCTTCTCCGAACCCATGGGAGCCGAGGTGCTTGTGGACGGCGTCAGCCTCGGGGCCACCCCGATCGCCCGGGCCGCGATCCCCAAGGGGGCCCGTCTCCTGCGCTTCCAGAAGACCGGCTACCTGCCGATGGAAGTGCCCGTTCCCGCCAAGGGCAGCCAGGTCAGTCCGGTCTTGGAGCCCAATCCCTTCGAGGTGCGGGTGGTGACCGACCCCCCCGGCGCCGACGTGTACCTCAATGGGCAGTTCGTCGGGAAGAGCCCCATCCAGGCCCTTCGGGTGCCCTCCCGGGGCGCCCCCGAAATGCGGATCCACCTCGAGGGGCATGAGGAAAAACGCTTCAGCGTGGACAACCGGGAACTCTTCCCGGAGGTCATTCTCCTGCCGCCCCTCCGCCCCGGTCGGTAGGAAGAGGCTCGAGCCCGAAGCTGACATGGTCGAATTCGCTGGCGGCGTCTTCCCAGCCCTCCCCCCGGGAACCGAAATGGCCCAGGACCCGCACCCCTAGGGAGCGGGCCCTCCGGGCCACGGCCACCGGAAGCTTCCCCTCCAGGGAGGAGGCGTCCAGGCGCCCCTCCCCGGTCAACACTTCGGTGCATCCGCCGAGCCGCGCGTCGAAGTGGAGCACCTCGAGCATGGCCTCGGCGCCATCCTCCAGGCCGGCCCCGAGGATGGCGAGCCGGGCCCCCAGGCCCCCCGCCGCTCCCGTCCGGGGTCCGGAGGGCAGCCCCAGCCCAAGCAGGCGGGCCTCGAGAAGAGGGATGTCCTCCGGCCGGGCACCCTTCTGAGGTCCAAAGATCCGAGCCGCGTCCTCCAGGCGGGTGCGCACATCGCAAAAGGCCCGGGTTGGCGGCAGACGAAGGGGGGGCCAGTCCCGCCCTCCATCGACCGTGGCGCTGCCGCCGAGCCCGATCCACAGGCTGGGAGCCCCTTCCAGCTGCGCGAGGAGTTGCCCCAGACCCCGGCTCGATGCCCGGAGGGGATCGAGCACCTCCAGTCCGGCCAGGCCCACCACCTTCGCACACTCCACGCAGGCGGTGCCGTCCGGGAGCTCCAGCCAGGGCACGGCCCGGGCTCGGCCGAAAGGGTCCTCCGCGCGGGCTTCCCTCCAGGATCCCCCGAGGCCCGCGTGAAGGCATTCCAGGAACCCATCACCGCCATCGCTCAAGGGCAGGATGGAGTCCCCGGGCCGGGCCAGGCGCCGTGCGGCTTGGAGGGGGCTGAAAGTGCCCTTGAAGGCCGTGGGACAGACCAGCCGCGTCATGGTCGGGGGCGCCGCCGCCGGGCGCCCGCAGGAGGTCGCTCCAGCCCGCGCAGGGCCTTTCGCCAGGGGACCGGATCCAGATCCAGGCCGATCACCACGGCGACGCATTCCTGGAGAGCCCCTCCTGGAGGGAAGGGAAGGGGGGTGACCTCGAGGCGTCCGTCCGCCCACTGGAAGGCCCACCGGTCCCCTCCGTCGCTGCGGGGCGGAAATCCCTGGAAGAGGCAGATTCCCTTGGCCCGGAGCAGTTCGCCCGGCGGAGGGGCGGCCAGGAAGGACTCCAGGGCCTGAGGGTCGATGGGATGGTCGAAGCGCAGGGCGATGGCGCGCGCCGGGGTGGCCGGAAGGGGTCCTTCCTTTACCTCCGCCCCGGCCAGACCCGCCCAGGGGTCGGGACTTCCCGGAGGGGGGACGCCCAGGCGACTGTGGACGATGGGGACTCCAGGACGCTGGCTCCGGAGCTGGGATTCCCAGGCCACCGCGGAACTCGGGTCCAGGTCCGCCTTGCTCACGTAGACCAGGCTGGCTAGGGCGGCCTGGCGACGGAGCAGCGAGCGTTCCTGCAGGTGGTGGAGGGGGGCCAGGGCCGACATCAGGGTCAGGCAGCCCTGGATCCGGACCCGCCCTGCCAGACAGGGCTCAAGGTCCAGGTCCACCAGGTCCGTGGGGTCCGCGAGTCCCGTAGTCTCGATCACGATCCGTTCAGGGCGGGAATCCGGGGGCCCAGAGGCCCAGGCGTCCAGAGCCTTCACCACGTCCCCCCGGAGGCTGCAGCATACGCACCCGTTCACCAGGTTCTCGATGCCTGCCAGTTCCGGACGGGCCGTCCCGATCAGGGTGCCGTCGACGCTCACGCTTCCGAACTCGTTGACCAGGATCGCCACCCTTCTCCCCTCGGCCAATTCCCGGCGGAGAAGGTGATTCACGGCCGTGGTCTTGCCGGCACCGAGCGGTCCCGTGACGATGAGGAGGCCGATGGGCGCCATGGGGACCATGATGCCAGCCCCTCCCGCAGGGAGGGCGACCGCCCGGTGGCTCCACGCCCCTCCCTCGGACACACTGGGACGGTGGACGCCCTCGATCTCAGCTACCGCGCCCTGTCTTCGCTGGCCGGAGCCTGCGGGAGGGCCCTCCGGCGCGGGCTTCCGCCCGGGTGGCGAAGCCGCCTTGAAGCGGATCCCGGCGCCCTTCAGGGAGGGTGGATCTGGCTCCACGCGGTGAGCGTGGGGGAGATCCTGGTGGCGGAGGGGCTGGTTCGAAGGCTGCTCGAGGCCGCCCACCGCATTCATCTCACCACCGGAACCGAAGCCGGCCTGGCCCTGCTGGCCACCAAGGGCCGCTCCTGGGACCCGGAGGCCCTCGGGCTCTCCTGGAGTGCGTTCCCCTTCGACGACCCCCTGGGATTGGCCCCCTTCCTGGAGGTTCCGCCGGCCCTGTTTGTCGCCCTGGAGACCGAACTCTGGCCCGGGCTCCTGATGAGCCTGGCGCAGCGAGGAATTCCCGCCGTGGTGGTGAACGGCCGCCTCACCGAGCGCAGCCGGGGACCCTGGATCCGCTCGGCGGTCGGCCGCCTCGCCCTGGTGGCGGCCCGGGACGAGGCCTCCGCCGCAGCGTTCCGGTCCATGGGAGCCCCGCGGGTGGAGCTGGGAGGAAACTTGAAGGCTGACCTGCCCCCGCCGCCGCCCCTCCATGAGGGTTGGGGGCCCCTGATGGAAGCCTGGAAGGAGTGCCGCGTGCTCGTGGCTGGAAACACCGTGGAGGGGGAGGAGTCCTGGATCCTAGAGCGCTTTTCCGCCCTGGGCCCCTCCTGGAGAATGATCCTGGCCCCCCGGCAGCCCAGGCGATTCCCGGAGGCCGCGCGCCTCCTCGGGGATCGGGGAATCCCATTCCGGCGGGCCTCCGAGACCTGGCCGGAGTCACCCCCAGGGTGGGCGGGAACCCGCGTGCTGCTCCTCGACACCCTGGGAGAGCTGGCCTCGGCCTATGCCCTGGGAACCCTCGCCCTGGTGGGGGGAGGATGGGGTTGGAGCGGCGGCCACAATCCCCTGGAACCCCTTCGCTGGGGTGTCCCCACCTGGATCGGCCCGGGGTACTCCAATTTCCTGGACCTGGTGGGACCCCTCTTGGGGCAGGGCCTGGTGGAGGTTCATGAGGAACGCGAAATTCGCACCATGCCTGAATCTGTTTTTTCTTCCTTCCCTCTCCGTGGGAGCGGTCTGGGAAGCTTGGAGCCTCGAATGCCACCGGAATTTTCGGGGGCCTTGGAAAAAACGTGGGGACTGTTGAGGGAATTCCTCCCCCAGGGCCGATATGATGGCCCCAGGCTCAACAGGGGACCCGAATGAGCGCCAACCCGCCGCATGTGCTCCTCATCGATGACGATGAGTCCGTGCTGGAAATGGTGGGGGAAGCCCTGACGCACTACGGGATGAAGGTGCATGCCTTCTCGGACGGGGAACGGGCCATTCGGCTGGTCCAGGATGCGGCCTCAACCCCCCTGGACCTGGTGATTTCCGACATCAACATGGAGGGAATGGACGGCTTCGACGTCATCCATCGCGTCAAGGCCATCCAGGCGGACCTGCCCGTGGTTCTCATGACTGGCCAGGCCAGCCTGGACTACGCCATCCGGGCCATGCGGATGGGGGCCGTGAACCTGTTCCAGAAGCCCCTGACCATGCGGGAACTCGTGAAGAGCGTGTTCCACCTGGTGGAAACCCACCGGGATTTCAGGATGGCCCAGGCGGGGCTAAAGGGCCTGGTGCGGGAGACCCGGCACTTCAGCTTCCGCTCGGACGAACTGGACGTTCCCAGCGTGGTGAAGCACCTGACGGACCGACTGGTTCCCATGGGCTTTGCCACCAAGAACAACCTGGACGTCATCGCCATCGCCTTTCACGAGGCCCTCGTGAATGCCCTGGAACACGGGAACCTGGAACTGGATTCCTCGCTCAAGGGCGACCTCCTGGGGGAAAAGGACCCCTACCTTGAAACCCTGGAGGCCCGTCTTCAAGACCCGCTCCATGGAGCCCGGAAGGTGGACGTCTTCCTGGAATCGACCCCCGACCGGTTCGAGGTGTCCATCCGAGACGAAGGCCCGGGGTTCGACACGCGCATCGCCCGGCAGCCCGCCGACGACAACCTGACCCGATCCTGCGGACGGGGCCTGCCCCTCATCCGGCTGGTGCTGGACGAGGTCCGCTTCAACGACCAGGGCAATCAGATCTGGATGGTTCTCCACAAGAAGGGCCTCGAAGCCTGAGGGGCGCACCTCCCGGAGAGGGGCAAGCCCGGGGGGGCATCGGGTTTGCGGCGCCATTCCCTGGAGTCCGCCGAGAGGCGCCCCGCCCGCGATTCCAGGCGCAGGCGGAGACCGGTGGGAGGCCAGGCTCCCGGAAAGGATCAGAAAGCCCGCTCGATGAAGGCCTTGAGCTGGGGCTTCGGCTGGCCGCCCACGATCTTGTCCACCAACTGACCGTCCTTGAAGAGGAGCAGGGTGGGGATGGACATGATCCCGTATCGGCCGGCAACCTCGGGATTCTCGTCCACGTTGATCTTCACGATCCTGGCCCTGCCCTGGATCTCCCCCGCGAGTTCGTCCAGGATGGGGGCGATCATCCGGCAGGGGCCGCACCACGGGGCCCAGAAATCGATGAGGGTGACGCCGCTGGCCACGGTCCCGGGAAATTCGGCGTCGGTGATGTGGGCCACGAGGTCGGACATGGATCACCTATAGGAAGAGGAGGGCCCCCGGGTTCAGGGGACGGGCAGGGGGCCCTCGGGGTTGGCACCGCCCCACTGGGCGATGGTGAAGATGCTCATGTAGCGGTCGTTGGTCTCCCTCAGGCGCTTGGCCAGGACCTCGCAGAGGGAGTAGAGGATCTTGAGGGCCAGCTGGTGGTGGGACTCGATGAGGGTCCTCAGTTCCCGGAGGGGCACGAAGAACAATTCCGTGGGCTCGTTCGCCAGGGCATCGGCCGCGCGGGGGCTGTAGTCGATGAGCGCCATCTCACCGAAGTAGGCGTGGGGCTCCAGCACCGCGAGGGCCTCTTCCCCCGTGGGGCTCTGCTTTGAGATGCGGACCGAGCCCTTCACCACGATGAAGAGGCCGTCCCCGGGGTCTCCCTCCCGGAAGATCACGGCGCCCTCCTTGTAGGTCCTCACCTGCCCGATGATCAGGATCTGGGCGCGCTCCGTCTCGTCCAGATTCCTGAACAGGGGCGAATGGGTGAGGAAGGCCGTGTTGATCAATGAGGTTCCAGGGGCACGGTGGAGACGATGTCCAGGCCGAAGCCACGGAGCCCAATGTACTTCTTTTCCGAACGGCTGAGGAGGCGCATTTCATGGATCCCGAGTTCCCTCAGGATTTGGGCCCCGACCCCCACGTCATGGTCGCGCATGGCCGGAGGGGGGCCCGGGGCGAAGCGGGTCTCCGCCGGGCGCCGGAGGTAGACGAGGACTCCCCGCCCTTCGGCCTGGATCCGGGCCATGGCCGCGGAGAAGGTTCCGCTGCCTGAGGCGCCGAAACCTTCGAGGTCCTCGGGGATGGTGGCCATGTGGACCCGCACCAGGGGGGGGGTTCCCTCCAAGGACCCGAGGACGAAAGCCTCATGGACCAGGCCATCGAGTACGCTCTCGAATCGGTGCCAGGCCACCGGTCCCCACCGGGTGTCCAGGGGCTGGTGCCCGAGGGCCTTCACGATCGGGTCCTTGCGGAGGCGGTAGGCCACCAGGTCGGCCACCGTGATGAGGGGCAGTCCGTGCCGCGCGCAGAAGGGGACCAGGTCCGGCACCCGGGCCATGCTGCCGTCGTCCTTCATGATTTCGCAGATGACCCCCGCGGGGCGGAGCCCGGCCAGGCGGGCCAAGTCCACACTCGCCTCGGTCTGGCCCGTCCGAGCGAGGACCCCCCCCTTGCGGGCGCGGAGGGGAAAGACGTGTCCGGGTTTTACGAAGTCCTCCGGCCGGCTGGAGGGATCAGCCAGGGCCAGGATGGTGCGGGCCCGGTCGTGGGCGGAGATCCCGGTGCTGGTGCCGTCCCGGGCCTCCACCGAGACGCAGAAAGCGGTCTCGAAGGGGCTGGTGTTGTCCTGGACCATCAGGGGGATGGCGAGGGCGTCCAGGCGCTCTCCCTCCAGGGCGGCGCAGATGAGGCCCCGGCCGTGGGTGGCCATGAAAGCGATGGCTTCCGGGGTGGCCCGTTCAGCCGCGAGGGTCAGGTCTCCCTCGTTCTCCCGATCCTCGTCGTCCACCACGACCACCATCCTGCCGGCCTTGATGGCGGCGATGGCCGCCTCCACGGAGGAGAAGGGGGTGGGAGGGGGGAGGGCGTCCGGCACGGAACCTCCAGCATCCACGAGACACCCCTGGCGGGGAAGGGTTCACGGTGGCCCGGAGCTCACCGGGCTCTCGACGGACCGGGGCCAGGGATGCTGCTAGACTTCTGAGGAACCCAAGGTTGCCGTCATTCCGAAGGGGATTCCATGTCCCAAGGTCTCATTCAGGGCTCGATGCGCGAAGCCCCCCTGCCCGACATCATCCAGCTCGTCAGCCAGGGCAACAAGAGCGGCTGCTTCCACGTCCTGGACGAGCCCAAGCGCTGCAAGATCTTTCTCAAGGACGGCCGCATCGTCCATGCCGTGAGCCACGACTGCGAAGGGCTGGACGCCTTCTACCAGGTCGCATTGTGGCTCGACGGAAGCTACCGCTTCGAGGAGGGCGGGGGCGAAGTGCCCATGACCATCACCAAGCCCAACGCTTCCGTCCTGATGGAGATGGGCCGGCGAATGGAAGAATGGCGGGTCATCAGCCAGCGCATCCCAAGCGTGGACCTCTACCCGGCTTCCACCGTGCTCCCCGGGGACGAGCCCCAGGGCGTCAACCCCCGGCAGGCCAAGCTCCTGTCCATGCTCACGGGCTGGTACACCGTCCAGGAACTGTCCGAACTTCTCCAGAAACCCATCCTGACGGTGGCCAAGGACCTCTACGACCTGGTGATGGGGGGGCAGGTCGTCATGAAGGGGCTTCGCTCCGGGAAGGCTCCAAGGGTCGAGGCCCCGCCTCCCCCGGCGCCCGCCCCTCCGCCGCCGACCCCTTCCGGATTCCCCGTCGCGGAAGAGCCCCCGCCGACGGCACCGGCCCCGGCTCCCCTTGCGCCCACCCCCGTTCCCCCCACACCCGCAGCCCCCGCCGCCGGGGCTCCGGCCCATCCCCCGGCGCCCGCTTCCGCGTCCGTCCCCTTTCCTGCCGTCCACGACCCCGTGAAAATGGCCCGGCTCACCGCCTTCACCCAACGCATCGCCCAGACCTCCAAACGGGTTCTCCCCCAGGAATTCCACGAACTGGTGGACCGGCTCCAGGCCCGCGCGACCCAGCAGATCTTCTCCGGGGAGGGCCCGGAGGCGGTGAAGAACCTCGCCCTCGCCGTGTCCCGCGGTGCCGTGGACCAGGGCTGCGACGCGGACCTGGTGAAGACCCTCAACGCTGAGCTGAAGGCCCTCTTCAGCAAATAAGGAAACCTCATGAAATTCACACTTCTCCGGGGCCTCCTCGGGGCGGCCCTCGCCGCGTCCCTGCTCCAGACCTCCTGCGTGGATCCCAGCGAGGGCGGGGGGTCCACCAGCGGCACCAGCCTCTATGTATTCGACGGCGCCGACTCTCCCGCCTCAGGGCGGATCCGGGTCTGGAACGACGCCAACACCCTCTTCACCAACCCCGCCGCGCTCCCGGACCGGACCCTCAGTGGCGCCTTCCTGGACAATGTCCAGGTCCTGGGCTGGGGCGGAATGGCCATGGACACCGCCAGCAACAAGCTCTACCTGGTCTCCGAGGCGGGAGATGTGGTGCGGATCGAGCGGGTCCGCAGCCAGAATGGCTCCCTGAGCGCCTCCACGGACATCGTGAAGTTCTCCCTCGGCAACGGGTCCACGGACCGCCTCGCCGGGAGCAAATTCAGCCAGGTGTCCTTCGATCCCCAAACGAACACGCTTTATGCCATGGAGACGGGGGATTCCGACACCCGGGTGTGGGTGGTGGCGAACCCGGGATCCTACGGGATCAATGCCACGGTCACGCGGCAGACCGTGGGGGTGGCGGGGGACAAGCGGGGAAGCGGGGTCGCCGCGGCCCAGGGCAACCTCCTGGCCTACTTCGACGACGGCAACCCCGTGGTGAACGCTGCGGACCAGACCCAGTACACCGGTCCTCGTCTCCGCAAGGGCAGCGCCTCGGGATTCCTCCTCTCCGGCTACCCCCTCGTGGGGACCTCCAAGACTCAGCTGCGGGCCTACGGCGCCCTGGCCTACGACACGGGCAACAGCCAGGTCTTCCTGGCCCGACACCTCGTCGACACGGGGGCGGCTGGGCCGGCGGTCCTCGTGTTCAAGATCGGCCAGTTCACCAGCGGCCTGGACCAGGCTCCCAACACCAGCCTCGGCGATGCCACCCTCTCCTACCTCCGGATTCTGGCCCACGGGGGCAACAAGGACTGGCTCGCGGCGGCCACCAGCATCAATGGAGCCCCGGCGGGGACGCTCTACCTCTGGCGGAATCCCCTCTCCGCCACCACGCCCCGCGCGCTGGACCTGGGTCCCGTGAAAATCCGCGGCCTCTGTTTCGACGGAAGCAATTGATGGTCTTCCTCCGACTGCTCCGCATGCTCCTGCGGGATGCGGGCAGGGACCTTGTGAGGCAGCGGGGATCCCACCTCTTGGCCCTGGTCACCCTCGCTTCGGGACTGCTCCTGGCTGGGGGCGGGTTGCTCCTGGTGGAGTCGCTGGACCGATGGGTGGGACGGCTGGAGAACCTCACCAGGATCACGGTGTTCGCCGCCGAGGGCGGCAGCCTCGGGGAGGCGGAGGCCATCCTGCGCCGGGATCCGAGGATCCGGGAACTCCGGCGGGTCAGCGCTTCCGAAAACCTGCGGGCCTTCCGGGAGGCCACGCGGGAGGCGGGGGTGCTCCTGGAAAATTCCGGTGGAGGCGTCCTCCCGGAGAGCCTGGAACTGGGCCTTCGTGAAGACCTGGTCCAATCCCGGAAGGCCATGGAGGTTGGGGAAAGCCTTCGAAGCCTCCCCGGCGTGGGGGACGTGCTCGTGGACCAGGAGCGCCTGGAGGGACTCCAGCGTTTCGGGCGTCTGGCGCGGTCCGCCCTCAGCCTCCTGGGGCTGCTCCTGCTCACCGCCGCGGGAGTCGTCACAGGGAACGTGATCCGGATGGGCATCCTGGCCCGGGATGAGGAAATTGCCATCATGCGCCTGGTCGGGGCCACCGAAGGTTTCATCCTTTCCCCCCTCCTGGCCCAGGGGGCCATTCTGGGCCTGACCGGGAGCGTGCTCGCGATCCTGGGCCTCTGGATCCTCTGGTTCCCCGCCGAGAGGGGCCTGGCCGGCCTCAGTCCGATCCTGGTAAACCTGGCCCGCCAGGGCTTCTTCTCCTGGGGTGCCTTGCTTCTCCTGGCCCTGCTGGGCACGGGCACCGGGGCCCTGGGAGCCGCCTGGGGCTTCTGGAGCACCCAGCGGGCCCAGCGGCGCCGCGAAGCCCAGGCGGAAGGCCTGTGATCCAGCCCACAGGGGACCGCTTGGTATCCTGATCCCCCGGGCCGCCCCGTGGACGGTCCAGCGACGGAGGTCCCCATGCTCAGGAAACAGCAGGCCCTCGACTACCACGCCCAGGGTCGGCGCGGGAAGATCGAGGTCGTTTCCACCAAGCCCTGTTCGACCGCCCGGGACCTCTCCCTCGCCTACAGCCCCGGGGTGGCGGAACCCTGCCTGGAAATCGAGAAGAATCCCGAGGACGCCTATCGCTACACGGCCAAGGGCAACCTCGTGGCCGTCATCTCGAACGGCACCGCCGTCCTGGGCCTGGGCAACATCGGCGCCCTCGCCGGCAAGCCCGTGATGGAGGGGAAGGGGGTGCTCTTCAAACGCTTCGCCGACATCGACGTGTTCGACATCGAAGTGGACGAACTGGACATCGACCGTTTCTGCCACGTGGTGAAGGCCCTGGAGCCCACCTTCGGGGGGATCAACCTGGAGGACATCAAGGCACCAGAGTGCTTCGAGATCGAGACCCGCCTGAAGAAGGAGATGAAGATCCCCGTCTTCCACGACGACCAGCACGGAACCGCCATCATCAGCACCGCCGCCCTCTTCAACGCCGCAGAACTTGTGGGCAAGAAGCTGAGCGACATGAAGGTGGTCTTCAGCGGGGCGGGAGCTTCCGCCATTGCCTGCGCCAACATGATGATCGGGGCGGGCGTGAAGCTGGAAAACCTCTGGCTCTGCGACACCAAGGGGCTGGTCTATGAAGGGCGCAAGGAGGGGATGAACGTCTACAAGGAGCGTTTCGCCAAGAAGACGGACATGCGCAATCTGGCCGAAGTGATCGTGGGGGCCGACGTCTTCGTGGGCTGTTCCAGCAAGGGCGCCCTCACCCCCGACATGGTCCGCAGCATGGCGAAGGACCCCATCGTCTTCGCCCTGGCCAACCCCGATCCAGAAATCGACTACCCCACCGCCAAGGCCACCCGCTCCGACATCATCATGGCCACGGGGCGAAGCGACTATCCCAACCAGGTGAACAACGTTCTGGGGTTCCCCTTCATCTTCCGGGGCGCCCTGGACGTCCGCGCCACAGAGATCAACGAGGAGATGAAGATCGCCGCGGCCAAGGCCCTGGCGGCCCTGGCCCGGGAAGAGGTGCCCGACGCCGTGTCCCGCGCCTACGGCGGGCAGAAGTTCAGCTTCGGCCCCGACTACATCATCCCCAAGCCCTTCGACTCCCGCGTGCTCCTCTGGGTGGCCCCGGCCGTGGCCAAGGCCGCCATGGACACCGGCGTCGCCAAGCAGCCCATCAAGGACTTCGCCAAGTACAAGGAGCAGCTCGAAGGGCTCCAGGGGAGGAGCCGTGATGTCATCCGCGGCGTGCTCAACCAGGCCAAGCTTGAGCCCAAGCGCATCGTGTTCCCCGAAGGCGACCACCCGGGCATCCTCCACGCCTGCCAGGCCATGGTGGACGAGGGGATCTGCACCCCCATCCTGCTGGGAAAGGTTGGCGAGGTGAAGGCGAAGGTCGCGGAGCTGGGGCTGGACCTCGCCAACGTCGAGATCGTGGATCCCGAGACCGTGCCCTGGCGCGAGGAGGCCATCCGCACCTACCACGAGATGCAGCGGCGGCGCGGCATCACCCGCTTCGAGGCCACGCGGCGCCTCCAGCACCGCATCTACTTCGGCGCCCTCATGTGCCACCTGGGCCGGGCCGACGGGATGGTGGGCGGCATCAGCCACTACTATCCCGACATGATGCGCCCCTGCCTGGAGGTCATCGGAACCCGCCCGGGCGTGAAGAAGGTCTGCGGCGTGTACGTGATGGTTCTGAAGAACCGCGTTCTCCTTTTCGCCGACACCACCATGATCCTGGACCCCTCCAGCGAGGACCTGGCCGAGGTCGCCCTCCTCACCGCGGACCTCGCCCGGGAACGCTTCAACCTCGAACCCAAAGTGGCGATGCTCTCCTTCTCCAACTTCGGAAGCGTGGAACATCCCCTGGTGCGGAAGGTCCAGAAGGCCGTCCGGCTGGTCAAGGAGCGCCGTCCCGAACTCCACTGCGACGGCGAGATCCAGGCGGACACCGCGCTCTCCGCGGAGATCCTGACGGAGAACTACCCCTGGGCGGACCTCCAGGGCGGGGCCAACATCCTGGTCTTCCCCGATCTCAATTCCGCCAACATCGCCTACAAGTTGGTGCAGCGCCTGGCCGGGGCCGAGGTGATCGGTCCCATCATCTGCGGGATGAAAGCCCCCGTGCACGTCCTCCAGCGTCACGCGGACCAGAACGACATCATCCACCTCACCGCCCTGACGGTGGTCGAGGCCCAGCAGAAACGCTAGCGCGGCGGTCCCGACAGGAAGGCGGGGCCCTGCCCGCCTTCCTGTCTCGGGGGCCGGGAGTAACGAGGGAGGCCGAGTCATGTCCTCGCCAGCGACCGTCCTCCTGCTGGGTGCCACTGGACGCACCGGGGGAATGGTGTTGCAGCAGCTCCTGGGCAGGGGCCTGGCCGTGCGCGCCATCGTGAGGTCCCGGGCGAAGCTCCCCCAAGGGACCGAAGCCGACCCCCGGCTGACGGTGGTGGAGGCTTCCCTGCTGTCCCTGGCCGATGAGGAGATCCGACAGCACCTCCGAGGGTGCGCCGCCGTGGTCTCCTGCCTCGGGCACGTGCCCAACCTCAAGGGGATCTACGGGGGCCCCCGCGACCTCGTCACGAGGGCGACCGAGCGGCTCTGCCGAGGGCTGGAAACCCTGGGGCCCCCCTCTCCGGTCAAATTCATCCTCCTGAGCAGCGTCTCGGTGAACCGCCCGGACCGTCCCGACGGGCGCCGGGGCCCCCTCGAGAGGGCCTTCCTCCGGGTGCTCTGCCTGGTGCTTCCCCCCGCACGGGACAACCAGCGCGCGGCGGAATTCCTTCACGGGAAGATCGGGCGGGACCATCCCTTCGTGCAATGGGCGGTGGTCCGGCCCGATTCCCTCCAGGAGGGGGACCTTTCGGAGTACCGGGTGGACGAGGGCCTGGTGAACAGCCTGGCCGCCCCGGGCCGGTCCAACATGGCCAACGTCGCGCACTTTCTGGGGGAGTTGGTGGAACACCCGGACGTCTGGGCCGAATGGAAAGGACAGATGCCGGTGCTAATCAACGCCGCACCGGGGCGTTCCTGAAGGCATTCAGCCCCGGCGAAGGCCTTCCACCCAGGCCGCGACCGCCGCATCCGGCTCGAGACGCAGGCTGGTCTCCAGGTCCTCGAGGGCCTGGTCCCGGTTCCCGAGGCGAAGGTTGGCCCGGGCGCGCTCCCGGTAGGTTTCAGGGTTTTCCGGCTCCAGCAGGATCAGGTGCGTCGCGGACCAGAGGGCCTCGGCCCAGGCTTCCTGCCGGCGGTAGCGGACGTGCAGGTTCCGGACCAGGCGGGCCAGGACCGCCCGGTGGGAAATGGGTTGGAGCATGGAGGGGTTGAAGGGGAGGCGGCCTCCGCTGGCTCCCTCCACGAGGCGCGCGGCCTCCTCCTCCCCCACCGCCCGGCCCTGGTGGAAGGGGTCGAAGCAGAGTGTGCCCATCTCCGTCCGGAGCCCTGCGAGGAAGTGGCCGGGGAGCCCGATGCCCACCGCGTCCAGGCCCAAGCGGCGGCCCAGGTCGATCCAGAGGATGGCCAGGGCGATGGGCAGCCCCCGCCGACGCTGGATCACCAGGGGCAGCGCCGCGTTCGCGGGGTCGTCGTAAGTGTGGACGTCCCCCCGGAAATCCAGGTCGCGGAACAGGTACCCGTTGAGTTCGTCCAGAGCCTGGTGGAGGTTCCAGGGAAGGGGCATCCTCCCCGCCAGTTCGTGGGACCAGGCCTCCAGGAGCCTGAGGGTGGGGCCCGGGTCGGGGTTCGCCAGCAGGGGGGACACGGCGTGGACGGCGCCCTCCGCCAAGCCGCGGCAGCCCGGATCGGATTGGAGGTACTCGTGGAGGGACATGGGGGCTCAGCCCCTCCGCCGCCACCAGCCCCTCAGCCCCAAAGCCAGGGCCACCGCGGCCACCGCGGCCAGGGACCAGGTCAGCCACTGGCTCTGGGCCTCCTCGATCTTCGCCTTCTGCTGGGCCTTCTTGGCATTCTCCTCCAGCGAGAGCTGTTCCTGGGCCTTGCGGGCGTCCTGGACGGCCTTGCGCGCGTCCTTCTGTGCGTCCTGGACCTCCTTCCGTGCCCTGCCGTCCTCCTCGCTTTCCAGGACCGCCCGGGCCGATCGAGGAGCTTCCTCCCGCCTCGAGGCGGGGGCCCAGCCATCCCGGCTGCCCGAGGATTCCCAGGTGCCGCCCTGGCCCTGTTCCACCAGGTCGGCGAGGTCCTGCAGGTCTCCCCGGATGGCCTGGAGTTCGCTCTGCTGTCGGTGCAGAAGCATCCCCTGCACGTAGCCCAGGCCCAATTGGAGGGCCAGGAGCGCCACGATGGCCCTTCCGATCCACGGAGGCAGCCCCGGCGGGGCGGGAGGGGAAGGCGTGGGCTTCTGGTCGGCGTCGCTCATGCAGGGTCCCGGGCGAGAATCAGGAGGGTGCGGTCGTCCCTATTCTGCGCTTCGAAGGAAGCCACGTCGCGGAATAAGGCCTCCGAAGCGGCCCGGACCGATCCCGTGCCCCACACCCTTTGGAGCAGGCTCGCGACCCGCCCCGCGCCGTAGAGTTCCCCTTTCTTGTTCATGGCCTCGGTGAGGCCGTCGCTGTAGAGCACCAGCCACTGCCGTGAATCCAGGGTTCCCTCCACGACCTCCCAGTCGTTGATTCCCTGGGGCCGGAGGCCGAGCCCCCGGCCATGGGGGCACAGCTCTCGGGTGTCTCCCTCCTGCCCGCCTCGGATCAACAAGGCCGGAGGATGACCCGCCCTGGCCAGCCGGAAGCGGCCCGCGCCGTCCCACTCCAGCAGCGTGAGGGTGAGGAAATCCTTCACCCCGAGGAGGTTCCGCAGGGTCTGGTCCAGGTTCACCAGGATGTCCTCCAGGCGATGGTCGGCGTGCTGCATGGCGAATTCGAGGAGGGCGATGGCCTGGCTCATGTAGAGCGCGGCGGCGAGGCCCTTCCCGCTCACGTCACCCACCGCCGCGAGCCAGCGCCCGTCCGAGCGCCGCTTCACCCAGAGCAGGTCTCCGCCCGTTTCGAAGGCCGGTTCCAGGCGCAGCGCCAACTGGAAACCCGGGACCTCGGGGAAGGCGGTGGTGGTGAGCGTCTCCTGGATCCTCCGGGCGGTGTGGAGTTCCTGTTCCAGGCGCCCCTGGTCCAGCAGCTTGCGGTGGAGCACGGCGGTCTCGATGACAATCCCGGCGGCGATGGCCACCTCCCGGAGCAGTTCCCGGTCCTCCCTGCTGTAGTTCAGTTCGGCGTACTTTCCCCCCAGGAGGATGGCGGAGTGGAGTTCCTGGTTGGCCAGGATGAGAACCAGGACCTGGGCCTCCATGGCGTCCAGGTGGGCCCGGAGGCCCGGCCCGCATTCCTGCACCCAGGCGGCCTCATCGCTCCCGATGCCCAGCACCAGTTCCCTGTTGTCCCGGGCGTGGCGCAGGACCGGGGCCGGGAATTCGAGCATCGTGGCCTGGAAGGACCGACCCTCCCCACTGTCCTCGAGGGGCGGAAGTTCTATCGCCTGGCCCCGGGCGGGAAGCACCAGGAGGAGCTGGGGTTGGAAGGCCTCCTGGAGGGCCTCCTTGAGCCCCGAGATGAGGGACTCCTCGCTGAGCCGGTTCCGGTGCTCCCGGAGGGCCCCCGTGACGATTTCCCGGGCGGTGCCCAGGTCCCGGCGGAAGCGGCGGCGGAGGAAAAGGAGGAGGCGCTGGAGGATCCAGCCGAGGGGCAGGGCCAGCAGGCCGATCAGGGCCCCCGCCCACCCCGCCGGGATGTTCTGGAGCCAGTGCGCGAAGGCCAGGGCCAGGGCCCCCAGGTAGAGCGCCAGGACCAGACCCAGGCACACGAAGTAGATCACCCACCGGGCCAGGGCCCGGCGGACGTCGAAAAAGCCGTGGCGCAGAACCGCGTAGGCGAAGACCAGGGGCATGAGGGGCAGGGGAAGCAGCAGGATCCACTGCTGCCGGCGGAAGGTCAGGCCCTGGTTTCCAAGGAAGACGTTCAGGATCCCGAAGATCACCAGGTCCAGCACCACCGCCGAGGTCAGGAGCAGCACCGGAACCACGGCTCGGCGAAGCCGGGGGGCCAGGCGGAAGGTCCCGACCCAGAAAAGCACGCAGGCCCCGGCCACCACGACTCCGGTGAGGACCTGGAAGGTCCTCCCGGTGAAGAAGAGCGTCGCACCGAGGGCCGGAGGTATCGGGGCCCCGGGCTTCCAACCCAGAATGCTGCCGATCTCCGGACGGAAAATCTGGACCATCCCCCCGGTGGTCAGGACCAGGCCCAGGAGCGCGAAGGTTCCGTAGAGGGCCAGGAGGAAGCGGCGGTTGCGCCGGAGCGGGAAGGGGTGCGGGAAGCGGAGGAAGAAGTGGAAAAGCAGGGGGCCCAGGAGGACCCCTGTCACAAGGCCCAGGGCCCCCTGGGCGACTTGGATCCATCGGGGGGGGGTGTTCACGAATCCCGCGCTTTGGGACCCGGCGAGGAGGAAGAGCAGGCCGAGGTAGTAGAAGTGCCTGCTGGTCTTGCGCTGGGGGCTCGAGGCCACCACCAGGAGGCCCACAGCCCAGAAGAGGAGCCCCGTGACCAGCCGCACCAGCTGCGTCCGGTCCAGGGGCTTGACCATGCGGATGGGAAGGTGGAGGGTTTCCCCTTCCCGTTTCACCGTATAGATCAGGATTCGGCCTTCAAGGGTGTCGTTGATCTGCCTCTGGGCGGCGGTGAGGCCGTCGCCCGTGGCGAGGACCTTTCGGCCCTGGATGGCGAGAAGTTCGTCCCCATCGAGGATCCCGGCCTGTTCGGCCACTCCGTCGGGCAGGACTTCCTTGATGATCACCCGGGGAGGTTCCAGCTTTCCCTGGGCGCCCACCCGGGCGGGTTCCAATTTCCACCAGCATTCGTCGTCCGAGAAGGCGTAGACCCACTGGTTCAGGTAGAAGGAGCCCAGCGCCAGGCCCAGTGCCAGTAGGCTGGTCCAGACGAGACGCCATCGGATGGGCCGGATGGATGCGATCAACTAACCCCCGGAGGAACCTGCGTGGGCCAGTGTAAACCCCTGTGGATCATCGTTGGCGGCCGGATGCGGCTGGGCAAGGTCCTGGCGGAGGACCTGGCCCGGGACCATGACCTGGTGCTGACCAGTTCCACCTCCTGGGAGGGGGAGGCCTGGGCCTCGGTGCACCGCCGCTGGACCTGGAAGGCCCAGGACCCGGGGGTGGCCGACCGGATGTCGGAGGATCTGGGGTGCCTGGGCCGGCCCCTGGCCGGGGCCGTCCTGGTGGCCGGGGGGTTCGCCGACCAGCCCCTCGGCAGTTGGACTCCCGAGGACCTGGCCGCCACCTGGACCCTGGACCTCAGCTTTCCCATGCTGGCAGCACAGGCCATCGCGGGCAGCCTCGAGGAGGGATCCTGCATGCAGTTCCTGCTCGATACGGCCATCCACCGGCCCTGGTTGAGGCGGCTCCCCTATTCCGTGGCCAAGGCCGGGCTGGGGGCCCTGGTGCCGGGCCTGGCCCGGGCCCTCGCCCCGAAGGTGCGGGTGGTGGGCCATGCGCTCGGAACCCTCCTCCCGTCGGAAGGTTCCGATCCTGGAGTCCTGGCCTCCGCGACCCTTCTGGGCAGGATCGGGGACCCCGCAGACCTGGCGAGGGCCGTCCGCTTCGCCGCCGAGAGCCCCTTCCTGACGGGGGAGATCCTCACCCTGGACGGCGGGCAGTCCCGCGTCTGAGGAGTCCGGTGATGCGGTACAAGGTGAACGAGATCTTCCGCAGCCTTCAGGGGGAGGGGACCCGGGCGGGGCGGCCTTGCGTGTTCGTGCGCCTCACGGGCTGCCCCCTCCGCTGCACCTACTGCGACACCGCCTACGCCTTCCATGAGGGCCGGTCCCAGGACACCGAACAGATCCTCGCCGCCGTGGCGGATCTCCTGGCGCCCCTCCGGCGAGGCCCCGAGGCGCCCTTCGTGGAGTTGACGGGAGGCGAACCCCTGGCCCACCCCGGAGCCTCGGAGCTCCTCCAGGCCCTGCGGGGACTCGGCGTCCCGGTGGCGCTGGAAACCGCGGGGAGCCACGATCTGGCTCCGGTCCCTCCGGAGGTCATCAAGATCGTGGACCGGAAGACCCCCGGCAGCGGCGAGGGAGAACGCTGGCTGGAGTCCAACCTCCAGCACCTTGTGCCTGGGCAGGACGAGCTCAAGTTCGTCCTCACCGGACCGGAAGACTATGTCTGGGCCCGGGAATGGTGCGGGGAGCGAGGGATCTGGGACCGGTTGACGGTCCTCTTCGCGCCGGCCTGGGGGACCCTGGACCCCGCCTGGCTGGGGGAGCGCATCCTGGCGGACGGCCTGCCCGTGAGGCTCCAGCTCCAGCTGCACAAGATCCTCTGGGGACCCCTGCGAAGCGGCGTCTGACCCGCGGCCCGGTCCTTCAGCGGCGCTTGGGGACCTCGCCCCCGTTCGGGGTTCCTGCCGGAAGCTGGGCCAGGGTGGCCTCGAGAGGGCCCAGGACGGAAGGCGAGGCGCTCTGGGCCTTCGCGAGGCGGATGGCCTGGTCCAAGGTCTGCCGGGCCCCGGCCTGCTGGCCGAGGGCCAACTGGATCCTCGACTTGAGGTGGAGGTTGGACGGATTCTCTTTCACCTGGATGGAACGCTCGCACCAGGTGAGGGCCTGGGCCAGGTCCCCATCCTGCTCCAGCAGGTACTCCGCGGCATCGGCGAAGAGCTTCCAGTCCCCCGGCTTGGCCTGGGCCATGGCCTTCTTCATGCGGGCGGTGACGATGCCCTTGACGTCCACCTCCACCAGGAAACTCACCCGGAGCTTCTCCCAGTACATGTCCACGTAGGCGGTGCTGAGGCTGGCGGGGTAGATCTCGTAGGTCAGCCATTCGTTGAGGCTCACCACCTTGGGCGTCACAGTGAAGCGGGCCACATCCTCCCGGGGGTCGTACTCGTAGGCTCCCTGCTGACGCCACCGCTTGTTCAGGATCACGGTCCACTGGTCCGGCCCCGGAATCATGAACACCGCGTAAGTGCCTGCGGGGACCGGCTTCCCGGCCACCTTCACGGGATCCGAGAAGCGGATGGTCGTGGCCTCGTTGGCCCCCGCCCGCCAGACCTGCCCGAAGGGGACCAGGTCCCCCCAGATTTTGCGGAAGCGCACGGCCGGGCGGTGGAAGTCGACCCGGATCTCCGTGGTCCCGATGGTCTGGGAGACCGAGGCCGGGGGGCTCAGTTTTGGAAAGAGGGGCTTGCCCTGGGGACGCAGGGGGCCGCCGAGCAGGAGGATGGTCAGAATCAGGAGGTTGCGCTTCATCGAAGGTCCGGCAGACCAGCTTACAGGCCCCGGGTCAGGGTTTCAGCCCTGCCTTCCATGCGGCGAGGTCCTTTTCCAGATTCTCAAGGTATTCCTTCGGGGCCTTGCCCTTCGCCAGAACCGCGGCCCGCTCCAGGTGGGGCAGGGCCTCACGGGTCTTCCCGGCCTTGTGGAGCAGGCGGGCCTTGCACTCCTGGCTCCAGAAGCTCTCTCCCGCCTTGAGGCTCTTGTCCACCCAGGCCATGGCCCGGTCGAGGTGGAGGTCGTTCTGTTGACAGTAGACGGCGGCCTGGAGCCAAGGCGCGGGATCCTCGTCCTTGGCCCGGGTCAGGGTGTCCTCCAGGTGTTTCCAGTAGGTCCCGCGGACGTCCGCGCCCACCGCGAAGGGCACGGCGAGCTTCTCCCACCTCAGTTCCACCTGCCACCCTTGCTCACCGTCCGGCGCCACCGCGTACTCCAGCCACTCCTGGTGGGGGATGGCCCGGGGCTTGGCGCTCCAGCGGAGGACGTCCTCGGACTCCTTGTAGAAATACGCGCCCCATTGCTTGGCCTGCTTGTTGAGGATGAGGGTCCAGGCCTCGGGTCCAGGAATCGCGAACAGGCCATAGCTCCCTGCGGGGATCTCCTTGCCGGCGATCCGGACGGGATCGCTGAAGGAGATCACCGTGGCCGCGTTGGCCCCGGTCCTCCACACCTGCCCGAAGGGCACCAGGGCGCCCCAGATCGGCCGTCCCTTCACGGCGGGCCGGGCGTACTCGATCTTCAGATTGCAGATTCCCAGGTCGTGGCTGAGGGTGACGGCCGGGCTCACCCGGAAGGGTTTCACCTGGACGGGCTGGGCCAGGAGCAGGGTGGGGAGGGTGAAAAAGGCAAGGACACGCATGGGATCTCCTCGTGGCGCCTTCCAGGATGCGGCGGGGCGGCACTGGCGGGGCGGGAAAAGCGCCCGACCTTGGAGTCATGATGGATTTCCGCGAGGAATTCGCCGGGGCCAGGGCGGCCATGGTCCGGGAGCAGATCGAGGCCCGGAAGGTCCGCGACTCCCGGGTGCTGGCGGCCATGGGCGCCGTGCCCCGGCATCGCTTCGTCCCTGAAGCCCTGCGCTCCGAGGCCTACGAGGATAGGCCCCTGCCCCTGGGGCCGGGTCGGACCCTCAGCCAGCCCTACATCGTGGCCTTCATGGCCGAGGCCCTCCGGCTCCAGGGCGGCGAGCGGATCCTGGAGGTGGGCTCGGGTTCGGGGTACCTGCTCGCCGTGCTCTCCCACCTGGGCGCGGAGGCCCTCGGAGTGGAACTGGATCCCGGTCTGGCCGGGCAGTCCCTGCGCACGCTGCAGGACCTGGGCTGCTCCGGGGTTCAGGTCCGCTGCGGAGACGGGGCCCAGGGATGGCCGGAGGCGGCCCCCTTCGATGCGGTGCTGCTGAGCTGCGCCGCCGAGGAACTCCCTAGGGCCCTCTGGGACCAGCTCCGTCCCGGGGGCCTGGCCCAGTTTCCCCAGGAGCGGGGCGGCTGGGGGCAGGACTTGGTGCTGCTCAGGAAGTCCGACCCCGTGGAACGTCAGGTGCTCCTCCCGGTGGCCTTCGTGCCCCTGAGGAGCCCGCCGTGAAGGCCCTGGCAGGAGCCATCCTGGTCAGCATGACCTGCCTGGCCCAGGGAGGAACCGCGGACCTTCGCGGACAGACCATGGTTCGCGACCAGATCGCCGCCCGGGGCATCCGGGACCGGCGGGTCCTAGAGGCCATGGCCTCGGTGCCCCGGCACGAATTCGTGCTCGCCCCATTCCGGGATTCGGCCTACGAGGACCGCCCCCTTCCCATCGGGCGGGGGCAGACCATCAGCCAGCCCTACATCGTGGCCCGGATGGCCGAGGCGCTGGAGCTGAAGGGGAAGGAGCGGCTCCTGGAGGTGGGTTCCGGCTCGGGCTATGCGGCCGCGGTCTTCGGCCGCCTGGCCGCCGAAGTCTACGGGATCGAACTGGAGCCGGAGCTGAACGACCGCGCGGTGAAGGTCCTGGCGTCCCTGGGCGTGCGAAACGTCCACCTGCGGGCGGGCGACGGATTTCAGGGCTGGCCCGCGCAGGCCCCCTTCGACGCCATCGTCCTTAGTTGCGCGGCTCCCGAACTTCCGGCCCCGCTGTGGGAGCAGCTCCGGATGGGCGGGGTGGCGGTGATGCCCGAAGGCGAGGCCGGAAGGGTCCAGCGCCTCGTGCGCATCCGGAAGACGATCCAGGGCCCCCGGAAAGAGGTCCTGGAGCTGGTCGCCTTCGTGCCCCTGCGGCGGCCGTGATCAGCGCTCCAGCACGAAGGTCACGGGCCCGTCGTTGACCAATTCCACTTCCATGCGCTGCTGGAAGAAGCCGGTCTGAACGGGGAGGCCCTCTGCCCGAAGGGCTTCCACGAAGAGTTCGAAAAGTTCCCGGGCGGGCTCTGGGGCCATGGCCCCATCGAAGGAGGGGCGGCGCCCCTTGGCGATGCTCCCGGCGAGGGTGAACTGGGAAACGGCCAGGATTTCCCCTCCGGCCTCCGGAAATCCGAGGTTCATGCGGCCCTGACTGTCCTCGAAGAGTCTCAGGGAGGCCACCTTGGCCGCCGCCCAGCGCAGGGTGTCCGGCGTGTCCCCGGCTTCCACCCCCAGCAGCACCACCAGACCCGGCCCGATGGCCGCAGAGTCCTCGCCACAGCGGACCTCCGCGCGGAGCACCCGCTGGATCACCGCCCGCATCAATAGCCCCGCTGCCGGCTCACCGGGTCGGGAATGGGCCGTCCTTCGGCGAAGGCCCGGAGCTTTGCCAGGATGTCCGGCAGGAGGTCCCGCGGAGTGGAGGGCCCCGAATGGTGGGGGGTCACGGTCACCCTGGGGTGTGTCCACAGGGGGGAACCCACGGGAAGGGGCTCCTCCGCGAAAACATCCAGCACCACACGGCCCAGGCGGCCCCCTTCCAGTGCCGGGATCAGGGCGGAGGGGTCCACCAGATCCCCCCGGCCCACATTGATCAGGGTGAGGCGCGGATTCCCGTGCTGAAGAACCCCGGCCCCGATCAGGCCCCGGGTCTGGGCCGTGCTGGGGGCGGCGAGGACCAGGACGCGAGCCGCCGCCAGGGCTTCGGGCAGGTCGGAGGGGCCCCGGAGGGGGAACTCCGGATCGCTCCGGGGGGTGCGGACGATTCCGGTCACCTCCATGCCGATCTCCCGGAGCGCCCGGCCGATCTGCCGTCCAATTCGCCCGAAGCCCACGACCCGGGCCTTCCCGCCCCCGCGGTTTTCCGGAAGGCACTTGGGATTCCACCGGCTCGCCGCCTGGTCCTCGCGACACTCCCGGATCCGCTGGACGTCTTCCAGGAGGTGTCCCAGCACGTAGCGCGCCATCCAGAACCCGAAGCGTCCGTCGGCCCGCGTGATGACCACTTCCGGGGAAACTTCCGGATCCGAAAGCAGGTGGTCCACGCCGGCGCCTGCGCACTGGATCCACCTGAGCACTGGCATCCGGGCCAGGGCCCCTGGGGGCAGCTTCCAGGCGAAGAGTCCTTCGGCCTCGGCGAGCCACCCCTGGTCCGCCGCCCCGAAGTCGCGAGGATGCCAGCTGCGGATCTCCAGGCGCGGTTCCGCCTCCTGGAGGGCCGGGGTCCACTCCTGATGGCGGTGGTGGAGCACGCAGAGGCGTCGCGGGGGCATCGGCGTCAGTCTCCCGGAGGGGGATTTTTCCCGCAAGAGCGTGGGTCCAGTGGTCCCGATTTGGGGCCTCCCTTGGCCCCGGCTATAGTGGGGGCTCAGGGGCCGTGCCCCGTTCCATTGGAGTCATCCCATGAAGAAGTTCCTCGCCCTCGCCCTCGTCAGCTCCTTCGCCTTCGTCGCCTTCGCGGAAGACAAGAAGGCCGAGGCCCCCAAGAAGCCCGAGGCCTGCAAGATGGAGTGCTGCAAGAAGAACAAGGCCGACTGCAAGACCTGCCCGGATTGCAAGAAGGCCGCCGCCGCCAAGGCCGACGCCAAGAAGAGCTGAGGCATCCGTCTTCCAGGAAGGGCGGCCTCCGGGCCGCCCTTTTCATGCCTCATCAGGGGTCCCGGGAACCGTCCTTCAATCCCCGGCGCTCTCTCGGGCGTGGTAGCTGCTTCGGACCAGGGGCCCGCTCTCGACCCGGGGGATGCCCAGGGACAACCCCTGCTCCCGGTATTGATCGAATTCCTCCGGCTTCACGAAACGACGAAGGGGCAAGTGGGTCGGCGATGGCGGAAGGTACTGGCCCAGGGTGACGACGTCCACCCCGGAGGCGCGCCAGTCGCCCAGGAGGGCTTGCACCTCGGCGTCCGTCTCCCCCAGGCCGAGCATGGCGCCGCTCTTGACCTTCATCTCCGGGGCCTTCTCGTCCCGCCAGCGGGCCGCCCGTCGCAGCAGTTCCAGCGACCGCCGGTAGTCCGCATCGGGGCGCACCCGGTGGTAGAGGGAGGGGACGGTCTCCACGTTGTGGTTCAGCACCCGGGGGCCGGCGGCCAGCACCGTGCGCAGATCCTCCTCGCGGCCCTGGAAATCGGGCACGAGGACCTCCACCCCGCAGGCGGGGTTCAGGGCGCGGATCCAGGCGATGGTTTGGGCGAAGTGCCCCGCCCCCCCGTCCTCGAGGTCGTCCCGGTTCACGCTGGTCACCACCGCAAAGGAGAGGCCCAGGGCGGCGACCGCCTCGGCCACGCGCTGGGGCTCGCCGGGGTCCACGGATCCGGGCCGGCCCTTCCCGACATTGCAGAATCCGCAGTGGCGCGTGCACACCTCCCCCAGGAGCATGAAGGTGGCGGTCCGGTGGAGGCCCCAGCACTCGTGTTGGTTGGGGCAGCGGGCCTCCTCGCAGACGGTCACCAGGCTCTTGGACCGCATGAGGCGCTCCACCTCCGCGGTGACCTCGGGGGCGGGCACGCGGACCCGGAGCCAGGGGGGGCGGGGTCCCGGAAGGGTGGGAAGGCGTGGCATCTCAGTTCTTGGGAAGGTGGCTCCGACGAAGGGCGGGGCCGCCCCCCCATCTTGACCTGCGGACGCCCTCCGGGGTGCCTCCCGACGGTACAATCCAGGCATGTCCGACCTCGAGCCCGCGCAGCCAGCCACGGAAACGGCGCCGCCCCCCTCCGCCTTCGAACCCCCCCGGGGTTTCGAGACGAAATTCAAGGGGCTGCCCCTCCACCTGGGGGCCTTCGAGGGACCCCTGGACCTTTTGCTCCACCTCATCCGGGAGCAGAAGCTGGAACTCCTGGACCTCCCCATGGCGGAGGTGACGCGGCAGTACATGGATTACCTGCTGCTCATGGAGGAGCTGAACCTCGAAGTGGCCTCGGAATTCGTGGCCATGGCCGCCCAGCTCATCCAAATCAAGAGCCGCCTCCTCCTGCCCAGGCCCCCGGCCGGGGACGGCGCCGAAGAGGACCCCCGGGCCGAGCTGGTCCAGAAGCTCCTGGACTACCAGCAGGTGAAGGAGGCCGCCCGGGAGCTCTCCCGCCGGGAATCCGCCTGGCAGGACACGGTGTACGTGAAGGGCCTCGACCTCGGCGAGCACGCCAAGGTGGAGGAAGAGCCCATCAAGGTCACGCTCTTTGACCTGCTCGCAGCCTACCGGGAGGCCCTGAAGCGCCTGCTGCCCCCCCCGCCGGTGGAGGTCCGCACCGCCCCCAAGAGCCTCGAGCAGCGGATCGAGGAAGTGCTGGCGGCCCTGGCGACCGGCCAGTGGACCCCCTTCAAAGGCCTGCTGGACTTGGCCCGCTCCCGGGAAGACCTCGTCCTGACCTTCCTGGCCCTGCTGGAGCTGGTCCGGACAGGCAAGGTCCACCTCGTGCAGGCAGAGGCCTTCGGGGAAATCCGGGTCCAGGCGGCCTGACCCCGGAGGACCGGCCTTGGCTGACGCGCCCGTCCAGCCCTCCCGCCATCTCCCCTGGCAGCCCTACCTCGCCGGGGCGCTGATGGCGGTGTTCATGCCTCTGTTGGCCCAGGGAGCGCTGGGGCCAGTCGTGCCAGGGGGGCAGGCCCCGCTGGAAGGGCTGGTGCAGGAGCTTGGCTACACCTTCACCGCCCTCAGCGTCCTCGCGGTCCTGAGGGCTGGATTGCGATTCCGGAATTGGGGCCGGCCGCACCGTCGCCCGGGCCCCTGGGGCCTGGCCGTGGGACATGCGGCACTTCTGCAGGTCTGCACCGCCTGCGGCCTTCTCTACTGGTCCCTTGCGGGACCGGCGGTGGAGCGCCACGCCAGGACCTTCCTGGCCCTCAGTCCGCTGACCTTCCTCCTGTTCTGCCCGCGTCCCTCCCCCCCCGGGATCCGGCAGGGAGCTCCCTGAGCGCCCGGAGGCGCTGGAGGTTATCCTGGAGGACAGCCCAAGGGATGTGCATGCACCCCGCCCGGAAGACCAAGGCCGCTCCGCCGGATCCCCCCGCTTCCGGCAAAACCCTGCCGGTGACGCCCTCCAGCGAGCCCACCCAGGCCCTGGACCCCCGGGCCACCCACATCGCCCAGGGGGAGGATCTGGAACGGATCCGGGAAGCCACCCAGTCGATGCCCCAGGGCGCGCCTTCCCGGATCGATTCCGCCCAGCCGGGGGACACCCAGGCTCCGGGAACGGGCGCGACCATGCCTGTCGAGGATGTGGATCCCTCCAAACGGGTCCAGGTATCCCTCAAGGAGCTGCGGCGCATCGTGGCGGAGAAAACCAAGGAGCGGGAAGAATCGGGCGCCACCCCGCCCCTCGTGCCAGGGGAGCAGACCCAGGTTCTTCCGGTTTCCGCGGAGACCACGCTCAGGATTCCGCCCGGGGAGGACAGTCCCACCTCCCTCATGTCCGTGGACTCCATGGTGCCGGAGGCCACCCTCATTCTCCGGCCCGGGGAAAGCACCCAGGCCCCCGGGCTCCCGGTTGAGGAGGGGGCCACCACCCTCATGGCGGTGGATTCCGCCGTGCCCGAACGAACCCTGATCCTCCGGGCGGAGGACTTCCCCTCCCAGGACCCGAGCACGGGAAAGGTCTCCGTGGAGCTTGCGGCGGCCCCGGAAGATTCCAAGCCCAGGGATCCCGCCGAGGACACCGAAGGGACGGCCAAACGTCCCCCGGAACGGGTCCAGGAAGCCCTTGAGCGGATGGAGCTCGGAACGGCTCTGCTACCCCAAGTGGCGCCGGCCTCGGGGTCCGGGGAGGGTGAGGAGACCACCACCCCGATCCAGAAGCCCCTGCAGGGAATGGGCTCCACGCATCCCGACGCCACGCTGATCGTCCGGAGGGAAGAGCTGGAACAGGGCGGGACGGTCGAGCCCGAGCCCGCGACCACGCTGATGCCTCTTGCCCACCCCGACGCCACGCTGATCGTCCGGAGGGAAGAGCTGGAGCAGGGCCCGAAGATCGAGCCTGCGGCCGTGCCTGAGGCCGCAGCCGATCCTGCGCCCTCCACCCTGCTGATGCCGCTGGCGCATCCCGATGCCACGCTGATCGTCCGGAGGGAAGAACTGGATACGGTCGCAAAGACCGAGCCCACGGCCGTGCCTGAGGCCGCAGCCGATCCAGCGCCTGCCACCCTGCTGCTGCCTCTCGCCCATCCCGACGCCACGCTGATCGTTCGAAGGGAAGAACTGGAGACGGCCGCGAAGACCGAGCCCCTTCCCGAACCCGAGTCCGTGGCGGAGCCCGCGACCACGCTGATGCCTCTTGCCCACCCCGACGCCACGATGATCGTCCCGAGGGAAGAGTTGGAGCAGGGCGCGAAGACCGAGCCCCTTCCCGAACCCGAGGCCGTGGCGGAGCCCGCGACCACGCTGATGGCTCTTGCCCACCCCGACGCCACGCTGATCGTCCGGAGGGAAGAGCTGGAGAAGGGCGCGAGGATCGAGCCTGCGGCCGTGCCTGAGGCCGCAGCCGATCCTGCGCCTGCCACCCTGCTGATGCCGCTGGCGCACCCCGATGCCACGCTGATCGTCCGGAGGGAAGAACTGGATGCGGTCGCAAAGACCGAGCCCGTTCCCGATCCCGTACCCGAAGCCGTGGCGGAACCCGCGACCACGCTGTTGCCCCTCTCCCACCCTGACGCCACGGTCATCGTTCGGAGAGAGGAACTGGATGAGGGCGGGACGGCCAAGCCCCTGGCGGAACCCGAGCCTGGGGCCGTGCCCGAGCCGCCCCCTTCGCCTTCGACGGGTTTCCTCCTCGTCCCCGGACCTGTCTCCCCAGGCGAGTCCCCAGCCGTTCCACCTCCGCCCCAAGAGCCGGAAACCCAGCTCCTACCCAAGCCCCAACCTGCCCAGCCTACGCTGGCCATGCCCCGGCAGGAGCCGGCGCCGGCCACCCTGTTGATGCCCCGGGTGGGTCCGGGAGTCCCCGCGTCCACCATGATGCTTCCGGTGGAGGAACTCTCCGCACTCTCCGAAATCCCATCCCCGCCGGTGGAAGGGCAGCCCGAGGCCGTCTCGCCCTACGAGACCCAGGTGATGCGGACCGCCCCCCGCCCCCAGCCCCCGCCCGCCCCTGCGGCACAGGCCCCGCCCTTCGTCGCTCCCGAAGCGCAACCCACCTCCGCCCGGGGTCGGCCCCTGTTCTGGGTTGCGGGGGGGGTGCTGGTCCTCCTCGGCGTGGTGGGCGCGGTGTGGGCCTTCCGGCCGGGTCCCCTGGGCGGAAGCGCCTCAGGCCCTGCTCTCCCCAGCCTGGGAGAATCCAGGGCACGGAGGGAGATCCCTCCCGCCTTGAAGCGCTACGAGGAGCAGGCCCGGAAGGGCGATGCCGGGGCGATGCGCTACCTGGGAACCTGCTTCGCCAACGGCCTCATGGTCCCCCAGGATCTTGCCGAGGCACGGTACTGGTACCGCCGCGCCGCCGAGGCTGGGAGCATGAAGGCCCGGGAGGAACTCGCCCAGCTGGAACAGTCCGGGAAATAGTCAGCCTCCCGCCTTCCAGGCCGCGACCTGGCGGGCCGCCGCGGGCCCAGCGGCTCCAGCCACCGCGGCCTCGTCGGCCTCCCGGAGCTTGGCCACGCTTCCGAAGCTCTGCAGGAGCTTCCGGGCGGTGGCGGGACCGATGCCCGGGATCTTCGTGAGCTCGGTCTGGACGGTGCGCTTGGCCCGCAGCCCCCGGTGGTAGGTGATCGCGAAACGGTGCGCCTCGTCCCGGATGCGCTGCAGCAGCTGGAGCACGGGCGAGGACTTGGGGATCCGGATGGGTTCGGAGGCCTCCGGGCGGAAGACCAGCTCCTCCTTCTTGGCCAGGCTGGCGAGCTGGAGCTGGTCCAGGCCCAGCTCCGCCAGGGCCTCCTGGGCCGCGTGGAGCTGTCCGAGGCCGCCGTCGATGAGCACCAGGTTGGGGAACTCCTTGCCTTCGTCCCGCAGGCGCCGGTAGCGCCGGCCCACGGCCTCCTTCATGTTGGCGAAGTCGTCGTTCTGCTCGTGGGTCATCTTGAAGCGCCGGTAACCCGCCTTGTCCGGCAACCCGTCCCGGAAGACGACGCAGCTGGCCACCACCTCCCGGCCCTGGCCGTGGCTGATGTCGAAGCATTCCATCCGCACCGGCACATGGCTCAGGCCCAGGAAGGCCTGGAGGCCCTCCAGCACCGCCTGGTTCAGGCGGGCGGGCTCGAACTTCCGCTCCAGGGCCAGGGTGGCGTTCTCCTGGGCCATGGCCAGCAGTTCCACCTTCTCGCCGCGCTGCGGGACATGGATGGCGGGCTTGGTTCCCCGCATGCCCCCGAGCCAGTCCCGGAGCAGCTCGGGGTCCTCCGGGGGCACCTCCACCAGGATCCGGGCGGGTACGGCCTCGGCGGCGTACACGCGCTGGAGCACCTGGGCGGTGAAGGCGCCGTCCAGGCGCTCCACGTCGTCCACCAGGTATTTGTTCCGGGCGATGATCCGGCCCTCCCGCAGCACCAGTCGGTGGACGCAGGCCCGGCCGTCGAGCAGCGCCGAACCGAAGATGTCCGTGTCCTCCTGGTCCACCACCGCGGCCTTCTGGCGGGAGAACCAGGCGTCCAGCTGGGCCAGCTCGTCCCGGTAGGCCGCCGCCTGCTCGAAGGCATGCTTCTCCGCCGCGAGCCACATGGCGGTCTCCAGGCGGCTCTTCAGTTCCTCGCGCTTCCCCTCCAGGAAGAGCCGCGCCTCCTTCGCCTGCTCCCGGTAGGCTTCCTCGGTGACGGCTGCGATGCAGGGAGCCGTGCAGCGGTGCAGCTGGTACTTCATGCAGGCCCGCCCGCGCTTGCCGTCGATGGGAATGTCGCAGTCCCGGATCTGGAAGAACCGGTACACCAGCTCGGCGGTGCGGTAGGCCGTGGAGGCGGGGAAGAAGGGCCCGAAGTAGAGCGAGCCGTCCTTGGTCACCTTCCGGGTGACGAAGACCTTGGGGAAGGCCTCCTTCCAGGTGAGCTTCACGTAGGGGTAGCTCTTGTCGTCCCGCAGCATGATGTTGAACGGCGGGTCGTGCTCCTTGATGAGGTTGTTCTCCAGCACCAGGGCTTCCAGCTCCGTCTGGCAGACGATGAGCTCCAGGTCCCAGATGCGGCCCACCAGCCGGCGAGTCTTGGCGTCCAGGTGCCGGGACTGGAAGTAGGACTTCACCCGGTTTCGCAGCACCTTGGCCTTGCCCACGTAGAGCAGGTTCCCCTCCCGGTCGCGGTAGAGGTACACGCCGGGGCGGGCAGGGAGGTCCCCCAACTTTCTGCGGAGGGCGGGGGATTTTTCGACGTTGCTGCGCGCCACGCTACATCCGCCGGAAGGCCCGCCGGATCAGGAGGAGCAGCAGGAGCACGAAGCCGCCGCCCACCACGTAGCCCCAGTTCACGTTGGAGAAGCCTTCCAGCTGTCCCCGGTAGTTCGTGGTCTTGACGGACTCCTCGGGCTTTTCCTGGAGCAGGGCGAGGATCGGGAGGGCAGGGGTTCGCATGGGGGGACCTGCCCCGCAGTGTACGCCCGCCTGCCTGGACCGGCCCCCTTCCCGCCCCTACACTGGCCCGATGCTTCAGTTGGAGACCTTCCCCGTGGGCCCCCTGGGTTGCAACTGCACCCTGCTGTGGAGCCAGGAATCAGGGCGGGGGGTGGTGGTGGACCCCGGGGGCGACGGCCCGAAAATCCGCCGGCGGGTCGAGCAACTGGGCATCCAGGTTCAGGCCCTTCTGCACACCCACGCCCACTTCGACCACGTGGGGGCCACCCGGGAGCTCCAGGACCTCTGGCAGTGCGAAGCCTTCCTCCACCCGGGGGACGCCTACCTGGTGGAGCACCTGGACATGCAGACAGGCCTCTTCGGAATGGCGCCGGTGCCCCGGCCCCAGACCACGCCCCAGGACCACGGGGACACGCGCCAGGGCCTCCGGACCCTCCACACCCCGGGGCACACCCCCGGTTCCTGTTGCTTCCAGGGCGAATTCACAGGTGGGCGCGTGGTGATGGCCGGGGACACCCTCTTCGCCCGGGGGGTGGGGCGCACCGACCTCTGGGGCGGGAGCTGGGAGCAGCTGGAAGAGAGCATCCTGAAACACCTCTACCCCCTGGACCGGGGCACCCTCGTCATCCCGGGCCACGGCCCCCTCACCACCATCGGCGAGGAACAGGATGAGAATCCCTTCGTGAGGAAGTGACCATGCAGATCGGGCGCTGGGATGTCCAGGTGGTGAGCGGGGGAACCTTCGCCCTGGACGGAGGCGCCATGTTCGGGACCGTGCCCAAGACGGTGTGGTCCAAGATTTACCCTCCCGACGAGGAGAACCGCATCCCCATGGGGACCAACTGCCTGCTGATCCGCGGAGAGGTCGGTGGGCGGCGGCACGTGATCCTGGTGGAGACCGGCAATGGGGACAAGGAGGACCCCGACTGGCGGAACCGCTTTGCCCTGGGCCCCCCCGGAGCCCTGGACGCGGCCCTGGCGCGCCACGGCGTTCGGACCGAGGAGATCACCCTCTGCATCCTCACCCACCTGCACTTCGACCACGCAGGAGGCAGCACCCGCCTGGGCCCCGAGGGGCGGCCGGTGCCCGCCTTTCCCAACGCCCGCCACCTCGTCCAGCGCCGGGACCTTGAGGACGGCCGCAGGCCCCACCTGCGGGTGCGGGCCAGCTACCTCGCCCGGAACTGGGAGCCCCTGGAGGCCGCGGGCCTCCTGGAGACCGTGGAAGGCCCCAGCGAGGTGCTGCCGGGCATCCGTCTCTGGCCCGCCCCGGGGCACATCGCCGGCCTCCAGGGGCTCACGGTGGAGGACGGCGGGAGAAAACTGCTCTTCCCTTCGGACCTCGTCCCCACCGCGCGTCACATCCAGCCGGCCTGGTGCATGGGCTACGACCTGGATGTCGTGACCTGCGTGAATGAGCGCCTGAAGTTCCTTGCCGAGGTGGCGGACCGCGACGCTGTATGTGTCTTCTACCACGACCCCCACATTCCGGCGGGGACCGTCCATTCGGGGGACAGGGGCCGCTACCTGGTCCGCCCCCTGGAGATTTGATTCAAGATTCCGGGATCATCTGGCGATGAGACTCCTGCGGACTTAATTTTGTCCCCGCGGAGGTGTCCCATGCTCCCCGTGGATCCCGGGGAAAACCCCGTTGTCGACCTGCTTTTTCATGGGCGGCATCCCTTTCCCCGAGCCGTCGAAGTGCGGTTGCTCCACATCCACCGCCTGGATCCCCGGCTCTGGCGGGAGCTGGCCGTGGAAGGTGAATGCTGGCAGCGCATCCGCGGCGGCGAGGATTCCTACGGCCGGGTGATTCTCTTCCTGGACCGCATCCTCGGCCACCTGGACCCTGGGGGCAGGCCGGAGCATTGAGGGTCCTGCTCAGGCCCTCGAAGGTTTGGCAGGTACCCGGAGGGTGAAGCAGGAACCCCTCCCGGGCTCCGACCGCAAGTGGAGGCTTCCTCCAAGGAGCTGGGCCATCCGGCTGGAAAGGGCCAGGCCCAGGCCGGTGCCGCCGAATTTCCGCGCGATCTCCGCGTTGGCCTGCTCGAAGGGGTTGAAGACCCGCTCAACCTCGTCCGGGGCCATCCCGATGCCGGTGTCCTCGAGCCGGAACAGGCAGTCCCCTCCCTCCTCAGACACGCTGAGGGTGATGACCCCCTCCGTCGTGAATTTGCAGGCGTTGGAGCCCAGGTTGAGCAGGATCTGGCGGAGTTTCAATGGATCCGTGCGAAGGACCGGCAGGCCTGCCCCCAGGTCCAGGTGCAGGTGATTGCCCCGCTTCTCCGCCAGGGGCCGGAGGGTGTGGATGATCTCTTCGGCGATGTCCGCGGGGTCCACCCGGCCCACCTGGAGGTCCACCTTCCCGGCTTCGATCTTGGAGAGGTCCAGGATGCCGTTGATGAGTTCCAGCAGGTGCCGGCCCGAGGCCAGGATGTGGTCCATGTCCGCGGCCTCCTTGGCGTCGCCCCGTTCGATGGCGGCTTCCTGCACCAGTTCGCTGAACAGCAGCATGGCGTTCAGGGGCGTGCGGAGTTCGTGGCTCATGGTGGCCAGGAAGGCCGTCTTGGCGGCGGAGGCCTCGTCGGCCCGCTCTTTTTCGGTGCGCAGGAGGTCGTTGAGGGATCGCAGGTCCTGGGTTCGTGCTTCCACCAGCTCCTCCAGCTGGCGGTTCCTTGCCCGCAGGATGCGCTCGCGGTGGCGGGCCAGCTCCACCACCCCCGCGCCCGCCGCGGCCAAGACCAGGGCCAGGAACCACCAGGCCTTCCACCAGGGCCTCTGTACGGTGAAGGGGAGGGACAGAGAGGGCCCCAGGGTCCCAAAACCACCGTTGCACCGGACCTCCAGGCGGTGCTGCCCGGAGGGGAGGCCCGCGTAGCGGACCTTGAATTCCGACAGCGGGACCCAGGCCTCGTCCACGCCTTCGAGGTGGGCCTCGAGGAAGGAGCGGCTGGGGTGGGAGTATGCGGGGAGGGCGAAGCGGGCCTCCAGGGTGGCGCCCGGAGGCAGGGAGGGGCCGGGGCCTCCGACGGCCAGCGCACGGCCGCCGCTGCGCCAATCCAGGAGCCTGGGGGCAGGGGGAGGCACGGCGGCCTCCACCGGGGCAGGATGATGGATTCCCAACCCTTCGGTGGTGCCCAACCAGAGGGTCCCGTCCGGGTCGAGGTGCAAACCCTGGTTCGTGGCGTCGGCCCCCGGAACCCCTTCCCCCGGGGGGATCCAGTCCAGCACCCGGTGGGTGGCTGGGTCCACGCGGGCCAGGCCCTGGCCAGTTCCAAGCCAGAGGTGGCCTTCCGGAGTCCGGGCCTGGGAGTAGATCACCAGGGAGGCGCGATCGGGGAAGGGCCGCCACTCGTCCACCTGAACCCAGCCATTCTTTCGGGGCTCGTGCCGCGTCAGGATCGCCTGGTCGAAATAGGAGCACCAGACTCCTCCGTCCGGCGTGCGCAGGGCCGAGAAGGGTGTGTGCGGGAGGGTGGAGGGAATCTTCTCCCAGTGGCCATCCTGGAGCAGGAAGAGGGCCCGCCGGGTGGCCAGGAAGATGCTCCCACCGTCGTCCTGCATCACTTGCCACACCTGGCGGGGCGCGGATCCCTGGACCAGGGCCCGCTCCCAGATCCAGCCCGTGCTTCGCCTCCGGCCCCGTGCCAGTCCGTCCGAAAAATCGGACACCCATACCGTTCCGTCCGGTTCGACCGCCAGGCCCCTGGAATTGGCCGACAGGGGCAGGACCTCCACCCGGACGCTTTCCACCGTCCGGCGGACGGGATCCACGCGGTAGAGGACGCCGCCGGGGCTCCCGACCCCGTAGATGAAGCCGTCCGGCCCGAGCCTGAGGCGGGAGAACTGGCCCCGCCCAAGCCTCGCCCACCCGGTGGGGGTTCCCACGGCGAGCCCGTCGTCCGTGGCCACCCAGACCTGACCCTGCCGGTCCCGGATGATGCTCCACACCACATCGTTGGGCAGGCCCTGGGCGGTCCGGTGATGGGACCAGCGCCCCTGTCCCAGCACCTGGGAGACCCCCACCGAGGCCAGCCACCAGTTTCCCTCGTGGTCCACCAGGGCGGTCAGGGGGCTGGTCCCGGTCCAGCCCTCGCCAGCTGGGATGAGGGAATCTCCACGGCCGCGGAGCATCCCCCTGGGGGTGTTGACCCAGACCCACCCCTCTCGGTCCCGGGTGAGGCTCGGACTGTCGGGAACCCCTCCTAGGACCGGATTGGGGACGGCCTTCCAGGAGGCGGAACCCGGGAACCTCCGGAAGAGCCCCCGATTGGACCGAAGCCAGAGCACGCCCTCGCCGTCCACCGCCAGGGCCAGGGGGAGGGCCTCTCTCCCCAGGTCGGGGAGGGCCTCCCGCACCCACCGCCGCTCCACCGCGTCCCACCGGGCCAGGTGGCGGTTCCCCGCGGCCCACACCTCCGTGTCGGGGTGGGCGAAAAGGGCCGTGGCCCCTTCCCCCCCGGGCCACGTCCCCGGAACCTGAAAGGTGCGGTGGTCCTCGGAGCGCAAGGGGCCGGAAGGGGTGAGGGCCCACAGGGCCCCCTGGCGGTCCAGGCCCAGCCGCGGAACCGAGGCCGAGGGGAACCCCGCGACCTGAAGGTATTGCCCTGTGGCGGGGTCGTAGGAGCCGAGGCCGTCGCGGGTCCCGATCCACAAGCGACCGTTCGGGGTGGGCAGAAGCACCTGGACGAAGCGGGACCCCAAGGGCAGGTCCATGGCCTCGAAACGCCGGCCGTCGAAGCGGAACACGCCGGACTCGGTGCCGGCCCAGATGAGGTGGCTCTCGTCCTGCACCAGGGAATAGACGGAGAGGTTGGTCAGGCCGTCCGCGAAGCCGAAATGGCGCTGGGGCAAGGCCCCCGGGCCCTGGGCCCGCCCCAGCAGGCCCAGGAGGCCCAGGAGGCATCCCAGGCCCCGTCTGCGGCATCCGAAGAAGTCCATCCCCCCCTGGATCGGCCCTCAGGCTCTCGGGATGAATTCCGGGGGCCGGATCCGCCGGGCGGGAAACCGGGCGCTAGACTGGGGCATTCCTCCACGGGAGCCTCATGGCCTTCACCCCCGGAAGCAAGCACGGCCAGATGGCCGACATCAACATGACGCCTCTTATTGACGTCATGTTGGTGCTGCTCATCATCTTCATGGTCGCGGCCCCCATGCTCACCACGGGGGTGGACGTGAAGTTGCCCGAAAGCCGAACAGGCAAGAGCCTGGAGAGCGAGGCCCTGGTGGTCACCCTGGCTCGCGACGGGGCCCTGGAATTCGACCGTCGCACCGTGAGCGAGGAGGGCCTGCGCAAGGCCCTGGTTCAGAAGGCCATGGAGGCCCGCAAGCCCCCCATCCTCGTGCGCGCCGACCACAACATCCCGTACGGCCGCGTCATCGGCGTGGTGGACATGATCCGCGAGGCGGGCTTCTCCCAGGTGGGCTTCGTCACCCAGGGCGCGGCCCAGGCGCCGCCGGACGCGCGAAACGAGAAATGAGCCAGGACCTTTATCCTCTGCTCCGGGAGCGTGCCGCGCTCCGGGGGATGGGGCTGCCCCTGGGCCTGGCCCTCAGCGGGGCGGTGCACCTGGCGGCGGTGGGGGGGATCTGGGCCCTCTCCCTTCGCCCAGGGGTGAAGCAGGAGGAAGTGAAGGTCACCTGGATCAACCTTCCAGCCTCCGGCGGCAAGATCGGCGGCGAGTCGCCCCTGGAGGAGGGGAAGACCGGCCAGCGCATCCGACGCACGGAGGAGGTGGCCCCCAAGCACGACGAGAAGGCCGGCCAGGCCAAGCAGGCGGACCTCACCGGCACCAAGCTGGCCAGGCCCGTGGCCAAGGGCACCAGCCAGGACCAGAGCAGCCGCGGCACCTCGCCCCTGGCCTCCAAGGGCGCCAACCCCGTGAAGAACCCGGTTTCGGGTGCCACGGGCAAGGGCGGGGGTGGCGGCATCGGAGAGGGCACCGGGGGCTATCCCGGCCTGCCTGCCACCAACGGGGTGGGCGGCGGATCGGGGCAGATCGGCATCGAGGGCGACTTCCCCTTCTCCTACTGGCCCAGGGCCGTGCAGGAACGCGTCACCTACAACTGGAACCGCATCAGCAGCGCCCAGGGCCGGGTGCAGATCTTCTTCCGGGTGAACCGCGACGGCCGCATCGACGGTCTTCGGGTGGAGGTGCCTAGCGGCAACCGCGCCCTGGACGAGAGCGCCCTTCTGGCGGTGAAGCGCAGCGACCCCGTCATGCGCCTGCCCGACGGCTTCGAGGGCGACGCCATCGGCGTGCGCTTCTGGTTCACCTACCTGGGGAACTGAGGGCGGCGCTCATTCGTTGATGTTGTCGATGCTCACGAAGGCGTAGGCTCGGCCCCTGGCCTCGAAAATGAAGCGCAGGGGGATGCGGTCGTTGTCGCAGAAGGCTTCGAACCACACCTGCCGCTTCAGGGTCTCCCGGCTGGGGTTGGCCGCCAGCAGGCACTTCTTGCGCTTGGCGGTGAAGATCGCCTTGTACTTGCCCTTCAACGCCTCGGGGCCCTTCAGGGTGCCGAACTCGTTGGAGCGCAGGGGGAAACGGGTGATCCGGGCCAGGGACTCGGGGCTGTCCTGGCGAAGGGCCTCCTGGAAGGCGGCCCAGGTGCGCGCCATCTCGGGCGGCAGGGGCGGGGCCGCCAGGATGGCCAGGGCGAGGAGGGGCGCGTCGAGCATGGGGCCTCCGGGGTGCCCCCAGCTTGGCGCCGTCCCGCGGCGGGGGCCAGGGTGCGGCGCTCCTCAGCCCGGCACCGCGGGCACGGGGAGGCGCAGCTCGGGTTCCGTGTGGAAGAAAGCCAGGGCCAGGCTTCCCCGCACCGGGATTCCGGGTGCATCCAGGGGAAGGTTCTCGTAAGGCGCGAGGAAGGCCGCCCGCGCGGGGTCGAGGTGAAGCTCGAGGGCTTCCAGGGCCCCGTGCAAGGATTCCAGGCGACCCGCCCCGCATTCCAGATGCAAGCAGGCGGCGGCGTTGGAGAAGGCTTGGTCGTCCGTCACGAAGGCCCCAGCTTCCTGGAGCGCGCTGTGGACCCAGTCCAGGATTCCGTGCCGCTCGGCCCGGGTGAGCGCCAGGAGCTGGAAGGGGGGCGGCTCCGTCCCAGGCGCCTGCCGTCTCAGCTGCCCGCCGGCGGCTCCCACAGCTCCACCTTGTTCCCCTCGGGATCCAAGACCCAGCCGAATTTCCCGAACTCCGAGGCCTCGGTCTTCTCCAGGACCTCGCAGCCTTCCGCGCGCAGGGCCTGGAGCAGGGCGTCGAGGTCAGCCACGCGGTAGTTCACCATGAAGGGGGCGCGGCCGGGGTCGAAGGTGGGGCTGCCGGGCTCGGCGATGTTCCAGACCGTCATCCCCGCAGGGTCGGCCCAGGGGAAGACGGCCCCGCCCCATTCCAGCACGTCGATGCCCAGGTGCCGCTGGTACCAGGCTCGCAGGGCGACGGGATCCTGCGCCTTGAAGAAGATGCCGCCGATGCCGGTGACGCGCTGCATGGGGACTCCGGTGAGAGGGGCACGGGGGCCCGGGGCCCCGAGTGTATCAAGCGGGGCGGGCGCCGCGCTTCACTCCGGGGGATCGAGGCGTTCGCAGGCCTCTCGGATCTCCTTGAGGTCGATCACGAGGATGTAGCCCCGGTAGAAGGGGATGCAGAGGCGTTCCCAGAGGGGGACCAGGGTGCGGCCCAGTCGGCGGGGCTCTTCGGGCTCGCAGGTGGCGGCCGCGGCACCGGGGGGGGCGTGCGGGCGATGCGGAAGGGGGTCCCCGCGGGGAGGTGGCCGGGGCGGCTCCCGGTGCCGGGGCCGGCCCAGAGGGTGAGGGCGAGGACGGGGAGCTCCCGGATCGTCCGGAAACGCATTCCCTCCGCCATGGCGGGGGAGGGCCTGGGGCGGCCGGCCGTCACCGGCCAGCCCCGCCGTCCTTCGCCAGCCGCCGCCGGTACAGGAGGATGGCGCCCAGGGCGGGGAGGGCGGCGAGGAGGTGCAGGGTCAGGAGGATCCCCGTGCCGTAGGGGGGCCACGCGCGGTCCAGCAGCCGGGCCAGGCCCGTGAAGAGCAGGGGGAAGAGGGGCAGGGCGGGCACCACGCTGGTGCCCTGGGGGGGCTCCCCCGCCTGGGCCCGGCGCCAGTCCCCCTGGGCGGCCCCCGCCAGGAGGATGAGCAGCCAGCACAGGCTGAGGGCCAGGAAGAGGAGGAGGGTTCGCATGGGGGCCGGCGACCCATTGTCCTGCACTCCAAGGGTGTGAGGGGGCGGACAAGGGGGGCGACTTTCAGACCCCTCCCCCCCGTGTCCGCGGCCGGGGCCAGGACCAGGACCGGGGGCGGAGGGGTAGGATGGAGCGGCTTCCCGGGAGCTTCCATGCGATGCGCCGCGCCGCGCTTCTTGCCCTTCCGCCGCGCGCAGGGGGGCTTCGCCTCGCCTATGCTCTCCCTCATGGCGGCCGTGGGACTGTGGACCTTCGTGGAAGCCCTGGAGGCGGCGCGCCCCTTCTCGGCCAAGGCCGTGGAGACTCTCACCGGGGCCACGCTGGAGCGGGTGGACGGGAATCCGCATTACACGCTGCTCTACGCGGGTCCCCGCGGCTGGCCTGTGGAGCAGCGGGGCCGCCTGGGGACGAACGCCCACCAGGTGCCCGTCACCTCGGTGGACCTGCGCCTGGAGCGGGCGGGCGCCACGGGCGGCTCCTTCCTGGTGGTGGGCCTGGGGCCCGGGGCCGCCACCCGGGCCGAACTCCTGGCCCGCCATCCGGACGCCGTGCCCGAGCCCCCCAATCCCGGCCCCCCGGGGGGGCGGGGCACCTCCGCCCCACGGCCCGACACCTATTGGGTGAAGCGGCCCTGGGGGCGCCTGGCCTACGGTGTGCTGAAGGAGGGCGTGGTGAGCGTGGCCTTCCATGAGGGGAAGTAGGGAGGCGAATACAGGGCTACGGCGAGGGGAGACGGGCGCGGCCCGCGGTGACGGCCGCCGCCACGGCCACGGCCCTCGGTCTCGGCATGGGTCCTCGGTCTCGGTGTCGGCATCGGCATCGGTGTCGGTGTCGGTGTCGGCATCGGCATCGGGTGCCGAAACCGGAACTGACTCTGTTTCCGACTCCGAACCCGACTCCGAATCCGAGTCCGGGCCCGTGTCCGGCCGTCCTCAGGCGCCTTCGGGCTCCCTACCCTTCTTCACCTTCACCAGCACCAGGGTGGAGCCTTCGGCGTCCTTCTCCATCGCCACGGTGTCCATGACCTGCTTCATGAAGAAGACTCCCCGTCCGCAGGGCTTGAGGAGGTTCTCGGGCAGGTTGGGGTTGGGGATGGAGTCCAGGTCCACTCCCGGGCCCGTGTCGTGGATGCGAATCTCCAGGCGGTCCGCGGCGGGGTTGAAGGCCACCCAGACGGGCTTCTTCTTGTCCAGCTTGTTGCCGTGGCGCATGGCGTTGGCGATGCCTTCCTGGATCGCCAGCCAGACCCGCTCGCCGTCCTCCTGGGAGAAGCTCATGTGCTTGAGCAGCTCCGAGCCCACCACCTGGATCAGGTCGATGAACCTGAGGTCGGTGTTGCAGGTGAGCGTGACGGGCAGCAGCTGCGCGGACATGGTCAAATAGGCCCCCGGAAAGAACCGGATGGACCAAATTACTTGGAAAACGCCCCGGGGGGCCAGGGAATTCAAAGTGGACGCCCTGGTTCCCGCGGGCCGCCGGGGGTATGCTGAATTACCCGACTAGGTTGGTCAGGATTCCGGGAGCCCTCCGCTGAAAGTCGTCGTCGCCAAGACCGCCGGGTTCTGCTGGGGCGTGAAGCGCGCCATGGACGCGGTGCTGGAGGCCTCCGCCGCCCGGGACGGCTCCCGGGTCCAGACCCTGGGTCCCCTCATCCACAATCCCCAGGCCCTGGAACTCATCGGGCAGCGGGGCGTCTCGGTGACCCAGGCCCCGTCCGAAGTCCAGGCGGGCACCGTGGTGATCCGGGCCCACGGCATCCCCATCCAGGACCTGCGCGGGCTCAAGCAGCGGCAGGAGGCGGGGGAACTGAAGGTGGTGAACGCCACCTGCCCCGAGGTGGCCAAGGTCCACAGCCGCATCAAGAAGTTCAGTCCCAAGGGCTACTTCACCATCATCCTGGGCAGCCACGGGCACGCCGAGAGCGAGGCCCACCGCAGCTTTGCGGAAAGCGGTTCCCGGATCGTGGCGAACATGGCGGAGGCGGAGGCCCTCACGGACGCGGAGCTGGCTCGGGCCCTGGTGGTGGCCCAGACCACCTTCACCGTCACCGAGTTCGGGGGGATCACGGACTACATCCGCTCCCGGGCCGGTGACCTCATCGTGGAGAACACCATCTGCGACGACACCTGGATGCGCCAGGACGAGGCCCATCGCATCGCCGCCTCGGTGGATCAGGTGATCATCGTGGGGGGGAAGAACAGCGCCAACACCCGCCACCTGGCGGAGCTGGCGGCCCACCACGGCAAGCCCTACCAGTACGTTGAGACCGCCGCGGAGCTGGAGCTGGGCGGCTTCCGGGGCCACGAGACCGTGGGGGTGCTGGCGGGGGCCTCCACGCCTACCTGGCTGGTGGACGAAGTGGTGGATGTGCTGGAGCAGCTGGGGGACGCCCCCGGGCGCTTCACGAGCTTCCTCAAGGGGGGCCTGGCGGCCCCGGGCCTCCTGGCCCTGGGTTCGGCGTTCATGACGCTGGGCGTCCACGCCTGGATGGGACTGCCCCGCACCCTGGCCTTCCCCCTCCTGACCGGGGGCTACGTGCTGGCCATGTACCTCCTCACGCCGTACGTGGATCCCCTGGGCCTGGGTTCCAAGGGCCCCGCCCGGGCCCGCTTCCTCCAGCGGAACCGGCGCGCCCTGCTGGGCGTGGGCATCCTCTCCCTGGCGGGCTCCCTGGGCATCGCCGCCAGCCTGGGCCTTCTGCCCCTGGCCGTGATGGCCGGCGCCTCCGTGCTGGGGGTGGCCTACACGGTGCGGCTGCCCTTCGCCGGAGGCTGGAGCCTCCGCGCCATCCCGGGGTCGAAGGACATCATGGTCAGCGCGGCCCTGGCGGTGGTGGCGGTGGGCATGCCCTTGCTGCATGGGGGCGGCTTGGCGCCCGGCCGGGCGGCGGCGGCCTTCTTCTTTGTGGCCGTGCTGGGCTTCGCCCGCACCGTGGTCTCCAACATCCGGGACATGCAGCACGACCAGATCCTGGGGCGTGAGACCCTGCCGATCCTGGTGGGACGGCGCAACGCCAAGCTCCTCACGGCGGTGCTCCTGACCCTGGCCTGTCTGCTGGCAGGGGGCCTCAGCCTGGCCCAGCTGGACCTCCCCCGGGCCCTCCTGGCCCTCCCTGTCCTGGGGCTGGCCGCGGCCTATCCGCTGGTCCACCTCTGGTATTTCCACGAGCGCTTCACGGTGGGCAAGGGGAGCTTCCGCCCCAGCCTGGACCTGGGTCTCTTCCTCCTCGCCCTGCTCGCGCTGCCCTGAAGCCCGGAGGGATCCGGGAGGTCGGATCCCATTGTGGATGGAGGACCGAGGAATCGGTTGACACCGGCAGGCCCTGCCTTAGTCTGGTTTCAATCACCACGTAACGGTCATTTAATAATACTAGGACTCAGTCTACACCACCGGAGGGAGGTCATGGCCGAACCGAGGAGCACCATCTGGGAAACCATGCAGGAGCGGGGCCACAGCCGCCGCGACTTCCTGCAGTTCTGCGCCTACGCGGCCACGCTGGCGGGCATCGCCCCCGCGGCCCACGGCAAGGTGGCGGAGGCCTTCGAGAAGAAGGCGCGGCCGCCGGTGATCTGGCTCCACTTCCAGGAGTGCACCTGCTGCAGCGAGTCCTTCATCCGCGCCGAGCATCCCGTGGTGGCGGACGTGCTGATGGACGCCATCTCCCTGGACTACACCGAGACCCTGCAGGCGGCCTCGGGCCACGCGGCGGAGAAGTGCAAGGCCGACACCATGAAGGCCTACGCCGGGAAGTACATCCTCCTGGTGGAGGGCTCGGTGCCCACGGAGGCCGACGGCGTGTACTGCTGCATCGGCGGGCGGACGGCCCTGGACATCCTGAAGGAGGCCGCCGCCGGCGCCGCCGCGGTCATCGCCTGGGGCAACTGTGCCAGCTACGGCTGCGTGCAGAACGCCAAGCCCAACCCCACGGGAGCCACGCCCATCAGCAAGCTCATCGGCAAGCCCGTCATCAACGTGCCGGGCTGCCCCCCCATCGCCGACGTCATGGTCGGCGTGGTGACGCACATCCTGGTCTTCGGCCGCCCGCCGGAGCTGGACGCCCAGGGGCGGCCCAAGGAATTCTACGGCCGCCGGGTCCACGACACCTGCTACCGCCGCCCCACCTACGACGCAGGCATGTTCGTGGAGACCTGGGACGACGACGCCGCCCGGAAGGGCTACTGCCTCTACCACATGGGCTGCCGCGGCCCGGTGACCTACAACGCCTGCGCCGTCACCAAGTGGAACGAGCGCACCAGCTACCCCATCCAGTCCGGCCACGGATGCATCGGGTGCAGCGAGAACCAGTTCTGGGACAACGGCCCCTTCTACCAGCACCTGCCCTCCTTCCCGGGCTTCGGCATCGAGTCCACCGCGGACAAGATCGGCCTGGCGGCGGGGGCGGCCGCGGCGGTGGGGGTCGCGGCCCACGCCATCTCCACCAACATCCGGAAGCGGGGACTCATCCACGAGCACGTGGCCGAGTCCGTGACCGAGAACAAGTCCGAGTGACGAGGAAAGGACCGACCGATGAGCAACCGAATCGTCATTGATCCCGTCACGCGCATCGAGGGCCACCTCCGCATCGAGGCGGTGATCGAGAACGGCGTCGTGAAGGACGCCTTCAGCGCCGGCACCATGGTGCGGGGCATCGAGAAGATCCTGAAGGGCCGGGACCCCCGGGACGCGTGGGCCTTCACCGAGCGGGTCTGCGGCGTGTGCACCACGGTGCACGCCCTGGCCTCCGTCCGGGCCGTCGAGGATGCCCTGGGCATCCAGGTTCCGAAGAACGCCGAGCTGGTTCGCAACCTCATGTTCGCGGCCCAGTACGTGCAGGACCACGTGGTGCACTTCTACCACCTCCACGCCCTGGACTGGGTGGACGTGGTGAGCATGCTGAAGGCCAACCCCGTGGAGGCGGCCAAGATCGCGCAGTCCATCTCGCCCTGGCGGAACAACACCGCCGGCCACTTCGCCGCGGTGCAGAACCGCGTGAAGAAATTCGTGGAGAGCGGCCAGCTGGGCATCTTCGCCAACGGCTACTGGGGCCACAAGGCCTACAAGCTGCCCCCCGAGGTCAACCTCCTGGCCGTCTCCCACTACCTGGACGCCCTGGAGTGGCAGAAGGACCTGGTGAAGATCCACGCCATCTTCGGCGGCAAGAACCCCCACCCCAACTACCTGGTGGGCGGGGTGCCCTGCTCCTTCAACCTGGAGGAGGTGAACGCCATCAACACCGAGCGCCTGAACCACGTCGGCAGCCTCATCAAGCAGGCCATCGAGTTCGTGGAGCAGGTCTACGTTCCGGACCTTCTGGCCGTGGCGGGCTTCTACAAGGACTGGGCGGCCATCGGCGGCGGCCTGGAGAACTACCTCGCCTACGGGGACCTGCCCACCAACGGCTACGGGGACCCCTCCAAGTTCATGCTGCCCCGTGGGGCCATCCTGGGCCGGAACCTCAACGAGATCCACGAGGTGAACGGAAAGAATGTCGAGGAGATCAAGGAGTACATCTCCCACTCCTGGTATTCCTACGCGGGGGGCGACGCCAACGGACTGCACCCCTGGAAGGGCGAGACCGAATTCAACTTCACCGGCCCCAAGCCGCCCTACACCCAGCTCAACGTCGAAGGCAAATACAGCTGGCTGAAGACGCCGCGCTGGAAGGACCACCCCATGGAGGTGGGCCCGCTCAGCCGCATGCTCGTGGCCTACGCCAAGGGCGTGACCGACGTGAAGGAAGTCGTGGGCGCCGTCCTCAAGAAGCTGGACGTGCCCATCACCGTGCTCTTCTCCACCCTGGGGCGCACCGCGGCCCGGGGGGTCGAGACCCAGGTGGTCGCGCACTGGATGAAGGGGATCTACGACGACCTGATCACCAACATCAAGAACAACGAACTGCGCACCCACACCCGGTACCGCTGGGACCCCGCCACCTGGCCCGCGGAGGCCCAGGGGGTGGGCATGACCGAGGCGCCCCGCGGCGCCCTGGCCCACTGGATCAAGATCAAGGACCAGAAGATCGACAACTACCAGCTGGTGGTCCCGAGCACCTGGAACGCATCCCCCCGGGACGGCAAGGGCCAGCGTTCGGCCTACGAGGCCTCCCTCATCGGCACCCCGGTGGCCAACCCCGAGCAGCCGGTGGAGATCCTTCGGACCATCCACTCCTTCGACCCCTGCATCGCCTGCGCGGTCCACGTCTACGACCCGGAGGGCAAGCAGGTCCACCAGGTTTCCTTCTACTGACCCGGAGGCCGCCATGGACGCCATCAAGGCACCGAGCTACCGGCGGATCTACGTCTGGGAGCTGCCTGTCCGGGCCTTCCACTGGATCAACGGGATCTGCATCCTCCTCCTCGGCGTCACGGGCTACCTCATCGGCCGGCCCTTCGCCGTGATTTCGGAGCAGGAGGCCTCCTTCCAGTATTGGTTCGGCACCGTGCGCTTCCTCCACTTCGCCGCCGGCTACCTCTTCCTGATCAACATGCTGGCCCGCATCTACTGGGGCTTCGTCGGCAACCGCTACGCCAACTGGAAGCAGTTCATCCCCACCCGGAGGAAGTGGTTCACCGAGGTGGCGGACGTGCTGCGGGTGGACGTCCTCCAGACCCGGGTCCAGGGGAAGATCCACATCGGCCACAACCGACTCGCGGGCTTCATCTACTTCCTCAGCTTCTGGGTCTACGGCTTCCAGGCCCTCACCGGCTTCGCCCTGTACGCGGCCATGAGCCCTTCCTGGATCGGGAGGGCCGCCGCCGCGGTCATCCCCGGGACCTGGAACGACATGGGCGTCCGCCAGTGGCACCACGCGGGGCTCTGGTTCTTCGTGCTGTTCACGATCATCCACGTGTACCTGGTCTTCTACCACGACTACGTCGAGGGCCGCGGGACCACCTCCTCCATGGTGGGCGGCTGGAAATTCGAGCGGGAAGACTACTTCAAGTCCTGAACCCCGCCGGAGCGGGAAGTCCGGGTCCAACCGGGACCCTGGGCTTCCTGCGCCGGGCCGTGATGGAATGGAAACCATGCAGGAACCGCGCGGCACCCTCGTCCTTGGCCTGGGCAACACCCTGATGGGGGACGAGGGGGTGGGGGTCCGGGTCGTGGAACTCCTCCTGGAAGGCCCCCCGCCGCCGCCCGGCGTCACCTGCCTGGACGGAGGAACGGGCAGCCTGGTTCTCCTGGAGCCCATGCAGGGGGCCCGGCGCCTTCTTCTGGTGGACGCGTCCGCGGACGGCCATCCCCCCGGAACGGTGCGCCGGATCATCCCCCGCTTCGCTTCGGACTTCCCCCCGAGCCTGAGCGCCCACGACATCGGTCTGCGGGACCTGCTGGACAGCTTCTACCTCCTGGGGGAGAGCCCGGAGGTGGTGCTCTACGCCATTTCCATCCCCTGGCCCCAGGAACTGGGCACGGGCATCGCCCCGGAGGTGGAGGCGGGGGCCGCGCAGGCGGCGGCCATGATCCGGGAGGAGTGGGCCTCCTGAGGCGTCCTCCCGGGCGGGGGTTACAATGGGGCCACTTCCAAGGAGCCTCCATGCGCAACCGCACCCTCATCGTGGCCCTGGCCGCCCTCCTGGCCGGCGGCATCCTCGGCTTTGCCGGCGCCGCCAAGGCCTACGAGAAGACCGGCACCGTCAAGAGCGTCGAAGGCGACAGCTTCGAACTGGACTTCGGCAAGGAGGTCTGGCGCTTCTACACCGACGGCGCCACCGCCGGGAAGGACGCCCTCAAGGCGGGCCAGAAGGTGACCGTGAGCTACAAGCAGGTGGCCACCAAGATCGAGGCCAAGGGCGAGGCCAAGAAGGCCGACGCGAAGCCCGCGAAGAAGAAGTGACCGGCAAGGCCGGCGCCCGGCGGTCCGAGCCCCAGGGGCCCGACCGCTGGGTGCTGATCACGGGCTGCGGCAGCGGCATCGGCCGGGCCCTGGTCCAGCCCTGCAGGGACGCGGGCTGGGGGGTGGTGGCCACCGCGCGGCAGTTGGCGGACCTGGAAACCCTGCCCAACGGCAACGACCTCTACCGGAAGGCCCTGGACCTCACCCGGCCCGCCACCCTGGCGGACACCGTGGCGGGGTGCTCGGACCTGCGCCTGGTGGCGGTGATCAACAACGCGGGATACGGCCAGGTAGGCCCCCTGGAACTGCTCCGCCCGGAGGAACTGCGGGCCCAGTTCGAGACCAACGTGGTGGGCCTCCAGTCGGTCACCAATGCTTTCCTGCCCCTGATCCGGAAGAACGCCCGGAAGGGCGAAGGCCGCATCCTCCAGGTGGCCTCCATGCTGGGGCGCCTGTCCATCCCCCTGGCGGGTCCCTACAACGCCAGCAAGCACGCCGTGGTGGCCCTGGCCGAGACCCTGCGACTGGAGGTGGGGCGGGAGGTGCACATCGTCCTGGTGGAGCCTGGAGCCGTCAAGACCCGGTTCCGGGAAAACCTCTCACGTCACTGGGGAGACCTTCCCGAGCGCGTGAAGGGAACGCGCTACGAACGCACGCTGAAGGGCTACATGGAGCGCCGGGAGGAACTGGGAGAGGCGCACGGCCTGGACCCCGAGGCCTGCGCCGCCCGGATCGTGCAGGCCCTGAACGCCCGCCGCCCGCCCCGCCGCGTGGTCATCGGCCGGGACGCCTTCTGGGCGGGAAAACTCAAGGCCCTCCTGCCCGCCTGGGCCTGGGAGTGGATGCTGCGCAGGACCTACCGGATCCGGTGAGGACGAAGGAAGGCTCCGGGGAGCGGCGGGGACCCGTTCAAACGGTGGGTTCCCGAAATCCCTTCCGGGGGGTCCGATTCGGGGTTGCTCCAGGGATTCCGGACGCCGGATGGCCTCGTGGGGGTCCTGAGGACCCTGCATCGGCGGGCGGGCGGATCTCCGCCAGTCGGCCGGAAACCACATGGGAACGGGCGTTCGAAGATGGAGGCCCACCGCCAAGGCCCTGGATTCCTACTGTCTTGCGGTTCGGCGGGGCCGATGGCGAGAGGTCCCCGGGGAACGAAAACCCAATGCCCATGCAGCTCCTGACGCTCTTGAACGCCCCTGGGCATCAGTGGGAGACCACCGCGAGGAAGCGAGGATTCTGGGCCAGGCCCTTCCATTCGGGTTTCCCGGGGATCTCCCGCAGAGCCTGGCGGCCGTTCGGGGTGCGGGGCACTTGCTCCAGGCGGGCCAGGGCCTCCGCATCCCGCCCGAGCAGGTGCTCCACCTCCGCCAGTTCGACGAGGGTGGCGATGGTCCCGGGATGATCCTCCCCCACCACCCGGCATTTGGCCTCCCAGGCCTCCAGGTACAGCGCGCGGGCCTCCCCCAGGCGACGAAGGCCCCGGAGGGTGTAGGCCAGGTTGAACTTCCCCGAGAGGGTCAGGGGGTGTTCCGGACCCAGCACGCGGTTGAGCTTCTCCAGGGTCGCCCGCAGCAGCTCGGCGGCGGCCTCCGGCCGGCCCCCGTCGTCCATGGCCCCCGCCAGGTTCATCATGGCCCTCAGGGTGTTGGGATGCTCCTCCCCCAGCACCCGCCGCTTCGCTTCCAGCACCTCTTCGTAGAGACGTTCCGCTTCCTGGAAACGCCCCTGTTTGTAGCGGAGGTTTCCGAGCTGGTTCCTGGAGGACAGCGTGTCGGGATGATCGGGCCCGAGGATCCGGAGGCGGGATTCCAGGGTCCTGGTGCACAGGGGCTCCGCCTCCTCCAGGCGACCCTGGGCGAAACACACCCCCGCCAGGTTGTATCGGGAAGAGAGGGTGTCCGGATGGGCGGGGCCCAGGGTGCCTTCCCGGGCTTTCAGCACCCGGGCGTGGAGGGTTGCGGCCTCCTCGAGGCGGCCGAGGGCGAAGAGCGCGTTGGCCAGGTCGTTCTCCGAACTCAGGGTGGCTTCGTGGTCCGTTCCCAGGCGGCGGGCCCGGGCCTGGCTCGTCTGGCGGTAGATCTTCTCGGCCTCCGCATGTTGGCCCTGGTCGTCCAGGGCGTTTCCGAGATTGTTGAGCGCCACGAGGGTGTCCGGATGGTCCGGCCCCCGGTCCCTCCTCCGATGCTCCAGGGCCTCGGCGAACAGACCCTGCGCCTCCTTGGGCATGCCGAGGCGGAGGTAGAGGGCCCCGAGGGTGGCCATGAGCCTGCTCCGGACTTCCGGATCCCTCACGGCCCCGAGGCGTCCCTGGGCCCGGAGGAGCACCTCCTTGGCGGAGAAGGTCTTCCCCTGTGCATTCTCCGGATTCCAGACGTCGAACATGCCCTCCAGGAAGCCCCGGATGTCCTGGTTGATGGAGGCCTCCCTGCGGATCCTCCGGGCCTGGAGGCCCATGACCACGCCGAAGGCCGCGACCATGAGGAAAAGGAGGGAGGCCACCGCCACGCCCGTGCGGTAGCGCCGGAGGAAGAGCCTGGCTTTGCGGGTTCGGCTGGAGGGGCGGGCCAGGAGCGGCTGGGCCCCGAGGAAGCGCCCCACCTCTTCCCCCAGCATGCCCACGCTCGGGTAGCGGAGGTCGGGCTCCTTGGCCAGGCCGGTCTCGAGGATGGTCCACAGATCGGGATCGGGCCGGGGGACTCCATTCCAGGATTCGGACCACGGCGCGGGAGGCTGTTCGCAGATGGTCCGGATGCAATCCAGGATGGGCAGACCCTCCAGGTCGTAGGGGCGCCGCTGGAACAGCAGCTCGTAGAGGATCACTCCCAGGGAATAGACGTCGGTGCGGACATCCAGGGCGCCCCGTTCGCCCCGGGCCTGTTCGGGACTCATGTAGGCCAGGGTGCCCACGAGCATCCCGGGCTCTGTGGCGCCCGCGGGGTCCAGGGAGCCGTCCTCCAGGAGCCTCGCCAGTCCGAAGTCCAGGATCTTCACCGCGGGAAGGTCTCCTGGCCGATCCGGGTCGAGGACCATGATGTTGGCCGGCTTCAGGTCCCGGTGGACGATGCCCCGGAGGTGGGCGTAGTTCACGCCTTCGCAGACCGCCTGGAACAGCCGGAGCCGGAGGCGCAGCTCCGCCTCTCCGCCCAGGGCCGGCCGAGACGAGATCCATTCCAGGAGGGAGGCGCCCTGGACCCGTTCCATGGCCAGGTAGTCCTGCCCTTCGGGGGTGCGGCCGGCTTCGTAGATGGTGGCGATGGCCGGGTGCTTGAGGCGGCCCAGGGCCTCGATCTCCCTCTGGAACATTCCTGCGTTCCCGGAGTCCGTCCCGTGGACCTGGCGGATGACCTTGAGGGCGACGGGACGCTGGGGCTTTGCCTGTTCCGCGTCGTAGACGACGCCCATCCCCCCGGCCCCCAGGAGACCGATGATCCGGTACCCGCCGATGGATGGTGGAATCGCCGGGCCGGGAGTCCGGGATCCCTTGCGGGCGTCCAGGCGCCGGGTGGCTTCCTCGTCCATCTGCATCCACCCATTCTCGGACCGATTCCATCCGGATGGATCATGGGGGACCCCCCGGAAGGGGCCAGCCCTGATCCGGAATGGGGCGCGGACCTGGGGTTCCTCCTGCTGCCCGGGCTGGCGCCCCGGGGGTCCGCTTCGGTTTTCGGCCTCAGGCCGCTTCCCTTGTCCCCGGGGTGGACCAGCATCCCCGGACGGTCACCCGCCCAGGGGGCTGCCACAAGGAGGCGAGATGAAAACCTGGATCCTCTGCGGCGTCGTCGCGTCAGGCCTCTGCGGCCAGGACTACCCGGCCCCCAAGCCCACCTCCCACCACCTCGCCCTGAAACGCCACGCGGGCACCTGGGACGCGGGGGTCAGGATGTTCCCGGAACCCGGCAAGACCCCCAGGGTCTCCGAGGGAGTGGAGGTGAACCGGCTGGTGCCGGGGGGATTGTGGCTCACCTCGGAGTGCAGGTCCGAAATGGGGGCACGCCCCTCGAGGGGCGCGGGTTCTTCGGCTTCGACCCCGCCACGGGCAGGCACGTGGGGACCTGGGTGGATTCCATGGTCACGTCCCTGGCCCTCCCCGAAGGCACCTGCAAGGACGATTTCCGGGAGACCACGATGGAGTTCCAGGGCCCGGGCATGGATGGGGCGACGACCACCGACCGGGAGGTCACCCTGGAGCAGGGTCCCGGCAAGCGCCTCATGACCATGTCCATCAAGGGCAAGGACGGGACCTTCAAGGCCAGCTTGGAGATCGCCTACACCCGCCGGAAACAGGCCCCCCGAAAGGCCCCGCCTTTCCGGGTCAGGGCCTTCCCCGCCGGGCCGAGCCCCGTCCCGCAGGGCCTGTTCCCCGTCGCGCTATCCTGCGGGCGTAGCACAGGACTTCTCATGCAGAAGCTCGTCCAGGGCATCCACCAGTTCCAGCAGCAGATCTTCAGCACCCACCGGGAGCTCTTCGAGCGGCTGGACCGGAACGACCAGACCCCCGAGACGCTCTTCATCACCTGCTCGGACTCCCGCATCAGCCCCAACCTCATTACCCAGACCCAACCCGGGGAACTCTTCATTCTCCGCAACGTGGGGAACCTCGTTCCTCCCTACGAGAGCATGGGCGGGATGGCCGCGGGCATCGAGTTTGCCGTGGAGGGGCTCAGGGTGAGGGACATCATCGTCTGCGGCCACTCCAACTGCGGGGCCATGCGCGCGCTCCTGGAACCGGAGCGCACCGGGGAGCTGCCCGCCACCCGGGCCTGGCTCGCCCACGCACGGAAGACCGAGCGGATCATGTGGGAGAGCTACGGGCACCTGAAGGGCCACGAACTGCTCCACGCCACCGTGGAGGAGAACGTCCTGGTGCAGGTGGACAACCTCCGCCAGCACCCCTCCGTGGCGCGGGGCGTGGCCTCCGGACGCCTCCACCTGCACGCCTGGGTGTACAAGATCGAGACCGGCGAGGTCTTCGCCTTCGACCCGGGCCGGGGGCAGTACGCCTCCGTGACGGGCGCGGACGGCCCCGCCCCCCTGGACGCGGGGCACCGGGCCACGGACCTGTCCATCTGATTCCGGGCCCGAAGGACCTTTCCAGGCCGCTTCCCTGGGGTGGGACACTGGGGGCATGCCCGAGCAGCGCCTTTACCTCCTCGACACCTTCGCCTTCATTTTTCGGGCCTACTTCGCCAATCCGCGGCTGAAGAACGGGGCGGCCTACACCTTCACGCGAATCGTGCTCCAGCTGCTGGAGAAGCATCAGCCCAGCCACATCGCCTGCGTCTTCGACCGGCCCGGGCCCACCTTCCGCCACGAACTCTACCCCGACTACAAGGCCAACCGACCGGAGATGCCGGAGGATCTCCGGCCCCAGATCCCCCTCATCCGGGAACTGGTGGAGGCCCTGAACATCCCCATCGTGGAGCTGGCAGGCTACGAGGCCGACGACGTCATGGGGACCCTGGCGCGGCAGGCGGCGGAGAAGGGCCTCCAGGCCGTCATCGTGAGCCCCGACAAGGACCTGCTCCAGCTGGTGGACGATTCGGCGGGCATCCAGGTGCTCAACACCAAGGAGGGCGAAGTCTGGCACGACCGCGCCGGGGTTCGCGAACGCATGGGGGTCTGGCCCGAGCAGGTGGTGGACTTCCTGACCCTGGTGGGGGACGCCTCGGACAACGTGAAGGGCGTGCCCGGAATCGGCGAGAAGGGGGCCGCCCAATTGCTGGAGCAGTTCGGCAGCCTGGAGGGCCTGCTGGAGCACCGGGACGAACTCAAACCTCGCCAGAAGGCGGGACTGGAAGAGGCCGCGGGGTGGCTGGACCTGACCCGCCGCCTGGTCACCGTGGTCTGCGACCTGGGCCTGCCCCTGGGGGTGGAGGACCTGGCCTACCCCGGGCTGGACGCCCCGAAGGCCCGGGAGACCTTCAAGCGCCTGGGCTTCGCCACCCTCACCAAGGAGTTCACCGAGGCCGGCGCCGCGCCAGGGAAGGCCCGGCGGAACTACCGTCACGCGGCCTCCGCCCTGGACCTGGAGGGAGCCGTGGCCGAGATCCGCGCCCGGGGCCGCTGCGGTCTGGACACCGAGACCACCAGCCTCGAGGCCACCCGGGGCCATATGGTGGGCCTGAGCCTGGCCTGGGCTCCCAACGAGGGGCTTTACGTTCCCCTGGCCCACCTGCGGCGGGCGAGCGCCGACACCGAGGGATCCCTGCCGGGCCTCCTGCCGGATTCGGGGCTGCCGGAGGGACTGCTGGACCTCCGGGGGGACCCCGAAGCCTACTTTGAGCAATTGGAGCCCCACCTGGACCCACGGAACCTGCCGTTTCCGGAGGTGCGTCGCGTGCTGGGGCCCCTTCTCTCGGATCCTTCCGTCGCCAAGGTGGGCCAGAACCTCAAGTACGACCTCCAGGTTCTCGCCCGCCACGGCCTCCCGGTGGCAGGCGTATCGGGCGATTCCATGGTGGCCAGCTTCCTGCTGGATTCCCGGGAACGCCACAACCTGGACGACCTCAGCTCCAAGCATCTCGACCTCCGTCCCATCCCCTTCGAGGCGGTGGTGGGGAAGGGGAAAGGGCAGCTGCGCTTCGATCAGGCCGACTTCGGGCAGGCCGTGCAGTACGCCGCGGAGGATGCGGACCTGGCATTGCAACTCTGCAATCTCCTCGAACCCCGGCTGAAGGATACGCCCCTCGAGCGTCTGTACCGTGAGGTGGACCTGCCCCTGGTAGAGGTGCTGGCGGACCTGGAGCGCAGCGGGGTTCGCCTGGACCTGGAGGTCCTGGCCCGCCTGGGGGAGGACATGCGCGCGCGCAGGGAGGCGGCGGAGCGCCGGGCCCACGAACTGGCCGGAGAGCCCTTCAACCTCAACTCCCCCGCCCAGCTTGGCCGCATCCTCTTCGACAAGCTGAAGCTGCCCGTGGTGAAGTACACGGGGAAGACCAAGGCCCCCTCCACCGACGAGGAGACCCTCCAGGAGCTGGCGGAGCGGGAGCAGGCCGAGATCGCCGTGGTGCTCCTGGAGCACCGGCAGATGGCCAAGCTTCTGGGCACCTACGTGGAGGCCCTGCCCCAGCTGGTGAATCCCCTCACAGGCAGGGTCCACACCAAGATGCACCAGGCCGCAGTGGCCACGGGGCGCCTGGCCAGCAACGACCCCAACCTCCAGAACATTCCCGTGCGGACCCCGGACGGACGGGAGATCCGCCGCGCCTTCATTCCCGAGGAGGGCTGGGTGCTTCTGGACGCCGACTACAGCCAGATCGAGCTGCGGGTGGTGGCCGCCCTGGCGGGGGATCCCGTCCTGCTGGGAGCCTTCGAGGCAGGGGAGGACATCCACCGCCGCACGGCCTCCGAGGTGATGGGCGTGCCCATGGAGCAGGTGACGCCGGAACAGCGCAGCGCCGCCAAGGCCGTGAATTTCGGTCTTCTCTATGGCCAGGGAGCCTTCGCCCTGGCGGCCTCCCTGGGCATCTCCCGGAAGGAAGCCCAGGCTTTCATCGAACGCTACTTCCAGCGGATGCCCAAGGTCGCCGCCTGGATCGAGGGGACCAAGGAGCGGGCGCTCAAGGAGGGGCGGGTGGTCACCCATTGGGGCCGGGTTCGGGGCATCCCCGAGCTGGAAAGCGCCAACAAGCAGCTCCAGGCCCAGGGACTGCGGGAGGCGGTGAACACCGTGGTGCAGGGCACCGCGGCGGACCTCATGCGGCGGGCCATGGTGCGCCTTCACCGAGCGCTTCGGAAGGAGGGGCTCAGGGCCCGCCTCCTGCTCCAGGTCCACGACGAGCTGCTGCTGGAAGCGCCGCCGGAAGAAGCCAACCGGGCGGCGGACCTGCTCCAGGAGGCCATGGAAGGGGCGGACGACCTGGGCCCCCTGGACGTGAAGCTGGCGGCCGAAGTGCGTTCCGGGGGCAACTGGCTCGCGTGCAAGTAGGCCCGAACGCCGCCCGGGGTAAGGGTTCGGAGCTCCTGCAAGGATTGGAAAAAAGGTTTTTCGATTTCACGATGCAACGGTTGTTTTTTGCCGATTGATTCCCTGGGAGTCCGCGGAAAAATTGTCATGGGATTGTCGCGGGTCCGATGGGTCCGGGCCTTCCATCACCCGGACCCCCATGACACGGCTGCCAGGACTCTTCCTCCGAGAATCCCTCCTCATGGGCGCGTCCCTGGGCGCCCTGGCGCTGTTCCACGGATTCCTGGACCTGCTGGTGCCGGGGCACACCATGGCACGGGTCCTGGGATTCAGCGCCCTGCTGGTCGCCATGGCTGGGGTGATCGCCTTCCGGATGCAGCGCATCAAGAAGAGACTCGGCCTGGCTCTCCAAGGCTTCGCGGAAACGGCGGAAGGGTCCAGCACCTCCCCTTCGCTCGTGGAGACAGGGTCCTTCCAGCTCCGTGAGATGGAACACCTGGACCAGGCCGTCCGGAAGGCGGGCCAGGCGATTCTGGAGCAGCAGCACCTCCGGGACCAGATCCGGAATCTCCAGCGCAACCAGCTGACCGGCCTGCTGGCGCGGGAGGTGGCCGGCGATCTCAACAACCGGCTGACCGTCCTCCTGGGGCAGCTGGACCTCGCCCAGAGCGAGGAAGGGGAGGTCCAACGGCACCTGAAGCACGCGGCGGCGGCCGCGCGCGGGGCCGCGGAGGCTGCCCAGGAGTTGTGGGCCTTCGGACAGGACACCTCGGGGAGGACCCGGACCTTCAATCCCAATGCGGTGGTCCAGAGGGTCCTGCGCCTGCTCGCCCGCCTTTCCGACGATGGCATCCGGCTCTCCCTCGACTTGGGCAGCGGCATCCCCCCATTGACGGGCGAGGTGGGGCAGATCGAGCAGGTGCTCCTGAGCCTGGGGGTCAACGCCTGCCAGGCCATGCCGGAGGGGGGAACCCTCACCTTCCGGACCCGCCTCCAGGATGGTTTCGCCGCCATCACCGTGGAGGACACGGGAGATGGGATTCCCCCGGAGCTCCTGCCCAGGATCTGGGAGCTCTTCTTCACCACCAAGGGACCGGAAAGCGGGGCGGGGCTGGGACTGCCGATGGCCCGGGAGATCCTGCGGGACCACGGCGGACGGATCCAGGTGGAGAGTGCGCCCGGCCGGGGTTCCTGCTTCACCGTGCTGCTGCCCCTTCCCGCCGACATCCCCACGGGGAGCGTCGGCCAAGGGGCCGCCGAAACCACCGATTCCGGGCTGGCGGGACTTCGGGTCCTCGTCGTGGACGACGAACCCGCGATCCGGACGGTCATGCAGGAACTGCTGGCACGGATGGGGGCCGAGGCCGTGGTCGCCCTGGACGGGGAAGACGCCTGGAACCTGTGGAACCTCATGGGGCCCTTCGACCTGGTGATCACCGACCAGAGGATGCCGCGCCTCAACGGGCTGGACCTGGTGAGGAGGATCCGGAAGGTGGCGCCCCAGGTCCCCATGCTCCTCGTGACGGGCTACGGTCTCGAGGAAGCCTCGACCCTGTTGGCCTCAGACCCGAAGGTGGCCCTTCTGATCAAGCCCTTCACGGTCGCCACCTTCCAGTCGGTCCTCCATCGGCTGATCGCCCAGGCCCCCATTCGGCCACCAGCGGGTTGAGGGGCCCGGGTCCGGGAAGGGCCTCGCCGGAACGATTAGACTGGATCCCTGGGGGATCGCCATGCGGGTGCTGCTCGTCGGTTCGGGGGGGCGCGAACACGCCCTTGCCCTCAAGCTCGCCGAAGGGCCGACCCCGGTGGAACTCTTCGCCGCGCCAGGCTCCGATGCCCTGAAAGCCCTGGGAACCTGCCTGCCCCTCCCCGCGGACGACCTCGGCGGCCTCCAGGCCTGGTGCCGGGCCGAACGGCCCGACCTCGTGGTGGTGGGACCGGAAGCCCCCCTGGTCGCGGGACTGGGGGATGTCCTGTCGGATCTGGGGATTCCGGTCTTCGGCCACGGGGCCGCCACGGCCCGTCTGGAAGGCAGCAAGGATTTCGCAAAGGCCTTCATGGTCCGCCACGGGATCCCCTGCGCCGCTTCCGTCACCGTCCGAGACCTGGCCGAGGGGGAAGCCCTCATCCGCAGCTGGCCCCATCCCTATCCCGTCGTGCTCAAGGCGGATGGCCTCGCCGCGGGGAAGGGCGTGGTGCTGGCCCCGGATGAGGCGAGCGCCCTGGCGACCCTGCGGGAATTCCTGGCGGGCGCCTTCGGCGAAGCTTCCCGCACGGTGGTGCTGGAGGAAGCCCTCGTCGGAATGGAACTCAGCCAGCACGTCCTGGTGGACGCCACCCCCGGGCGCTCCGCCTACGCCCTGCTGCCCGCCTGCCAGGACCACAAGCGGATCTTCGAGGGCGACCGAGGCCCCAACACGGGAGGCATGGGGGCCTTCGGTCCCATCCCCTTCCTGGGTCCGGAGGACCTGGCCGTCCTCGAGAGGGACCTGGTGGCGCCCACGGTCCGGGGACTCCAGGCCGATGGCCTGGAAGGGCGGGGCGTGCTCTTCCTCGGGGTCATGTGGACGGTCTCCGGACCCAAGCTGCTGGAGTACAACGTGCGCTTCGGGGATCCCGAGACCCAGGTGCTCATGCAGCTGCTGGACGAGGACCTGGCCCCCCTGCTGCTCGCCGTGGCGGAACACCGGTTCGAGGGCCGGGCCCTCCATCTCAGGCCTGGCTGTGCGATCACCGTGGTGCTGGCCGCGGAAGACTATCCCATGGGCGCGCGCAAGGGGGTTCCCATCGAACTGGGCCTCCCGGACTGCACCGTGATCCACGCCGGCACCCGCAGGGCGGAGGGTCGCTGGCTCACCAACGGCGGACGGGTGCTGAACCTTGCCGCCCGCGCCCCGGACCGGGCCGAGGCCCGGGCGCGGATCGAGGCGGGGCTGCCCCAGATCGCCTGGCCGGGCATGCAGGTGCGCCGCGACATCGGCCTCCGGGCCCTGGAACACCTGCGGGCAGGCCGCGGGGTCCGGGATCCCTGGTGAGGAGGATCATCCCGTGGGAGCGCGCATCGGGATCCTGACCCAGACGGAAGACCGATGGGGAGAGGCGCCCTTCCTCCTGGGGCACCTCGCCGACCGATGGCGGGAGCGGGGGCATCAGGTGGAGCTGGCCACCGATTGGGAGCGCCCCCTCGCCTGCGACCTGGCCATCCTCCACCTGGACCTCACCCGCATCCCGCCCCGCGCGGCCCGGTGGGCGGCGGCCCACCCGAGGGTCCTGAACGGCCGGGTCCTCGACATCTCCAAGCGCCGGTTCTCCGGTCAGCTCCTGGCCCCCGGGGACCCCTGGGAGGGCCCCGTCATCATCAAGACCGATCTGAATTTCGGTGGCCTGCCCGAAGCCCGCCTGGCGGGGTGTGATCCTCAGGCGGACCGCTGGGAGGAGGTCCGCTGCCTGCCTCCGGACCAGTACCCCGTGCTCCCCCATCGGAGCGAGGTGCCCGGGGCCGTGTGGACCAACCCGTCGCTCATCGTGGAGCGCTTCCTCCCCGAGCGGGACGAGGAAGGGCGCTACGCCCTCCGCTGCTGGGTGTTCTTCGGGGAGGAGGGCATCGTCTGGCGGAGCCTCTCCAACCATCCCCTCGTCAAGGCAGGCAACGCGTTCCATACCGAGGCCCTGGAGGAGGTTCCCCCCGAGGTATGGAAGCTGCGCCGGGACCTGGGGTTGGATTTCGGGAAGATCGATTTCGGGATGGTGGGGGGAAGGGCCGTGGTCTACGACGTGAACAAGACCCCCACCCAGTCCCGGGTGACGGAGCGCTCCGCCCCCTTCCTGGACCGCATGGCCGGGGCCCTGGAGGCCTACCTCGCCGGGACCCCGGCTCCATGAATGCCCCTTCCCCCCTTGCGGAATGCCTGGGACCGGACGCGCTCCTCTGCGGCTACGCCCCGCCGTCCTTGCGCCGCTGGATCGCCCCCGACGAACTGAGCGCCCGGGCCTTCAGCGCGGGCTCCCTGCTGGTGGCCGGGGAGCTTCCCCTCCTCTGTGCCCGTGAGGCCTGCGGCCCCGAAACCCTGGGGCTGCTCCGGGAAGCGGGTTGGGATCCAGCCTCGAAGATTCTTCCCTTCGGGGGGATGGACGACTTTGCCCGGGAGATCCGTGATGAGGCTTCGCGGGGCCTGAGGATCGTCAACAGCTTCCCCCTGCCGCCCGGCCTGGTTCCCGGGCAGGCCTACCTCGTCCCACCCTCCCTGCGGTCCTGGCTCAACGACAAGGCGAACCTGGGAGCCCTCGTGCCCGCAGGCCTCAGGCCCGGAAGGGAGATCCTTTCCCCGGAAGAGGTGCTGTCCAGGCCCCGGGACTTCCAAGGCAAGGTGCTCAAGATCTGCACGCCGGAAGGGAACGGCGGAGGCCACGGCGTCCTGCTCCCTCCGGAATCCTCGGAGTCCGGAAAAGTGGAGGACCTCGCCCGGGAGGGCGTTCCCGTGGTCGTGGAGGCCTTCCTGGACTTCGAGGAGACGCGGTGCCTGAACTTCCTGGTCGGGTCGGAAGGCCCCGCGCGGTTCCTCGGGGCCCCGGAGCAGGAACTGGAGGGTCCACGCTACGCCGGGAACTGGTTCCGGGCGGAAGAAGAGGCCGACCCCGCGTGGGTGGAGGCGGGGAGGGCGGTCTGCGCCCGGGCCGCGGCCCTGGGCTACCGGGGCCCTGTCGGCATGGACGCGGGGAGACTCGCGGAGGGAGGCTTCCGGATCTTCGACCTCAATTTCCGGATGAACGGATCCACCGCCAGCCTCCTGCTCTTCCCTGCCCTCCGCCTCCGCCACGGGGCCTCCCTGGCCCTGCGAACCTCCTTCCGGGGACGTCTGGAGCCGGGGCGAGTCTTCCCGGAGCTGCGGGACCTGTCGCGCCGGGGCCTCTTCATCCTCACGGGGCTGGCCTTCGACGGGGATGGCCTGGGCCCGGCGGACTTCATCGCAAGCGGCTTCCTGCCTGGAAGGGGCCGGGAGCAGATCCAGCAGGCCCGCGAAGAGGTGGCCGCCCGGCTGGGCGTCCCTGGGATCAGAAGTAATAGCGGATGGTCACGGCCTGGACCAGGTTCACGAGCGTGAACTCCGGCGTCTTGGTCGGGGGACGCCCCACGAAGATGTCTTCCAGGAAGCGGATGAGGTTCGTGGAATTGTCCGCAGTCACCGTGGCGGTGTGCGCGATCGCCGCGGGGGTCTCGAAGGCCGGGGGCCTCCCGGCCGCGTTCAGGTCCGGCTGGGTCACGCTGTCCATCCCGTGGGGCCCGAACTTGGCCAGGACGCTGTCGTTGTAGTCCCGGGACTGGAAGGTCAGGGTGTCCGCCACGCCGGGGGTCCGGGTTTCGATCGAATGCCACTGGACCTGTTGGGTGTCCCGCAACCGGGGGATCCAGAACCCGCCGGGGAATTCGAAGCTGGCCCGGCTGTATCCCCCTGGAACCGGGAGGTCCGTGACCACGGCGTCGGGGAGGAGGTCCGCGAGGGGGAGCATGGCGGGGGGAGAGTTGATGGCCGGGTTCCAGAACACTTTGCACTGGGTGAATTTCGTGAAGTTGCCGTTGTAGGCCTGCACGTCCAGCTGGCCCACGTCCTGAGGCCCCCAGGTGCCCCCGGCGGGCGACAGGAAGGCGAAGGGCGACGCGTTGCCATAGCCCAGGTCCATTCCCCCCGCCGGCATCCCGTTGAGGGTGAAGGTGTCGGGGGCACCGTCGACCATGAACGTACCCCGGCCGAAGAGGGCCCCCGCCCCGGAAGGGGCCATGGCCGAAACGGAAAGGGGGACGCTTCCCTGCGCGTCCCAGGCGGAAGCGTTTTCGCCGGCCAGGACCTTCCCTCCCTGGGTGAGATCCACGTTCCGGAGGATCTTCATCGCCTGGGGGACGACGACGGGGAAGCTGACCCGCTGCAACCCCACGTCGTACATGCCGGGAGGAAGGTTCATGGACCAGGCCCCGTTGCCCCGGTAGCCCAGGGTCCGGCAGAAACCGCGGGTCTTGTTGTAGGCGAAGACGTTCACCTCCTGGTGGCCGTCCACCAGGCCGGAGAAGGTGCCCGACAGCGTGTTCAAGGGCGCGGTGCTGAGGGTGTCGGTGTCGAAGGACCTCAGCCGTACCGAGAGGTTCCGGTTCACCTGGGCGCCCCCTGCTTCCGACGGAGCACCGGCCGCGGCGTCCAGGTCCCGGACGGTGGCCCGCACCACCTGGGTCAGGGCCTCCACCACAGGACCGCCCTTGTAGGCCAGGGCCACGCCGAACATGCCCGAGGGATCCTGGAGCGTGAAAGTGTAGGTTCCCCCGGTTCCGGTGATCGTCTGCCAGGGGGCGTTCGCATCCCCGTCCTGCACCGCCGCCCAGGTGGCGTTGGTGGCGGTGTCGGCCACCTTCAGGGTGAGGGTCACCTGGGTCGTGCGCGCGCTCACGGCGATGGTGGTCTGGGCCGTGGCCGCCGTGCCGGCGGCGTTGGTGGCGGTGAGGGTATAGGTGGTGGTGGCCGTCGGGCTCACCACGCGGCTCGTTCCCGCCACGGGGCCGATCCCCTGGTCCAGGGAGAAGGCGGCGGCCCCGGTGGCCGTCCAGGCGAGGGTGCTGCTCTGGCCTGCGGTGATGGCGGCCGGATTGGCGGCGAAGCTCGTGATGGCGGGCGGCGGGACGACGGTCACGGTGGCGGTGGCGCTGGCGGTGCTTCCTGCCGCGTTGGTGGCGGTCAGGGTGTAGGTGGTGGTTCCGTTGGGGGTGAGGACCTTGCTGGAACCCGAAACCGTCCCGACGCCCTGGTCGATGTTCAGGGTCGTGGCCCCGGTCACGGTCCAGGAGAGGGTGGTGGAGCCGCCGGTGGTGATGACGGAGGGGTTGGCCGCGAAGGCGGTGATGACGGGCGGCGCGACCACGGTCACGGTGGCCGTGGCGGTGGCGTTCCCGCCCCCGTTGGAGGCGGTGAGGGTGTAGGTCGTGGTGGCGGCGGGACTCACACTCTTGCTGGTGCCGCTGACCGGGCCCACCCCTGGGTCAATGCTCAGGCTGTTGGCCCCTGACACGGCCCAGGCCAAGGTGGAACTGCCGCCGGCCGTGATGGTGGCCGGAGAGGCCGTGAAGCTCGAGATGCTTGGCGCGGGGGACGGAGGGGTGCCGCCGCCTCCTCCCCCGCCGCAGGCGAGGATCAAGCCGAGCAGGCACGCCCATACAAGGGCCAGGGGGGGAAAGGACCTCGACCGCATAGAACACCTTGGGATGGTTGTTCCAAGATCCTCCCCTTGTCAGGTTCGCGCAAGGTTTCCGCGAGGAAATTTTGATCGGGGTGGAACCCTGGGGCGCTTGCCTCCCCTCCCCGAAGGAGCAAGCTGGGACCGGAGGCCCAGCCCGGGGGCGGTCATGCTTCGATCCACGGTCCTCATGTGCCACGCGCCCATCGTGATTCCCGCCATCGCCAGGGGGGAGGCCTCGCGCTGCGAGGCCACCACCGCGGCCATGGCCCAGGCGGCGGCCCGCCTGGCGGCCTCGGGGGCCCGCCGGGTGGCTCTGCTGACGCCCCACGCCCCGCGGCACGGGCAGGCCTTCGGGTTCTACGGGGGCCCCACGGTCTCTGGGAATTTCGGCCGTTTCGGCGCCCGGGGCCTCCGGGTTGAATTCCCCGGAGATCCCGAGGCCCTGGCCGCCGTCTCCCAGGCCGCGGCCCGCCGGGGACTGGAACTCCATCCGGTCCATGGCCGGGATCTGGACCACGGGGCCCTGGTCCCCCTCTGGTTTCTTCAGGAGGCGGGCTGGCGCGGACCCGTGGCGGTGTACGGATTCCCCTGGCATGGGGGGGACTCCGGTCGGGTGGCGTTCGGCGAGGCTCTTGCCTCCGGCATGGAGCGCTTGGGCTCCCCCTGGGCCCTCCTCGCGTCCGGGGACTGCAGCCACCGGCTGACCCCCGGCGCACCCGCGGGCTTCGATCCCCTCGCCGCCCAGTTCGACCGGCGTCTCGTGGAAGCTGTGCAGGAGGGGCGGGAGAGCGACCTGGGCAGGGACCAGGCCGAGCTCCGGGAGCTGGCGGCGGAGGACGTGGTGGAGACCCTGGAGGTCACCTCGGGAGTGCTCGGGGAGGATCGGGCGGGACGGGAATTCCTTTCCTACGAGGGACCTTTCGGGGTCGGCTATTGCGTCGCCGTGCTGCAGGAGGCCCCCCCGTGAAGCACCCCGCCCGCTGGTGGCGCGCGGAGTCCGGACGGGTCCGCTGCGAACTCTGCCCCCGCCTCTGCCTCCTCGCGGAGGGCCAGGCCGGCTACTGCGGGGTCCGGCACGCGGAGGGTGGAGCCCTGTTCACCGAGGTGTACGGCGGGCACGGCGGCCTCTGCGTCGATCCCATCGAGAAGAAGCCCCTCTACCACGTCCTTCCGGGCAGCCGGATCCTCAGCTTCGGCATGGCGGGCTGCGTCCTGGGCTGCGACTTCTGCCAGAACTGGCGGATGTCCCGGATGGGGGAGGCGGCCTCCCTTCGCGACGCCACGCCGGAGGGCATCGCGGAGGCCGCCCTGGCCTCGGGCTGCGAGGCCGTGGCCTTCACCTACAACGAACCCGTGCTCAGTGCCGAGTGGTGCCTCGCGGTGGCCGCGGCCGCCCGGGGGCGGGGCCTGCTCACGGCGGCCGTCAGCAGCGCCTATGTGGCCCCGGGGGCCTGGGGCGAATTCTTCGGGGCCATGGACGCCGTGAACCTGGACCTCAAGGCCTTTTCCGACGCCTTCTACCGCCGCCGCTGCAAGGCCCGGCTGGCTCCCGTGCTGGCGGGCATCGAGGCCGCGAAGCGCGCGGGCTGCTGGGTGGAGATCACGAGCCTCCTCATCCCAGGCGAGAACGACAGCGAGCGAGACCTGCGCGGGCTGAGCTGCTGGGTGGCCCGGACCCTCGGAGTCGAAACGCCCCTGCACTTCACGGCCTTCCACCCGGACTTCCAATTGCGGGACAAGCCGCCGACCCCCGTGGGGACCCTCCGCTGGGCGAGGGAGATGGCGATGGGGGAGGGCCTTCGGCACGTCTACACGGGCAATGTGCGGGACGCCGAGGGGGGAACCACGCGGTGCGAGGGGTGCGGGATGGAGCTGATCGCCCGGGACGGCTTCCAGGTGCGAACCCACCGTTTGCAGGATGGAGGGTGCCCCCGGTGCGGGCGGCGATTGTCGGGAATCTTCAGTCCTGGGGAGGGACCAGGGGATCCCCGGCGAAGGCGAATTCCTCCACCGGGCGTCCTTCCACCAGGTGCTCCTGGATGATCCGTTCCAGCACCTCGGGGGTGCAGCTGTGGTACCAGGTGCCCTCCGGATAGACCAGGGCGATGGGGCCTTTCTGGCAGATCCGGAGGCAATTCACCTTGGTTCGGAAGATCCCACCCTCTCCGGAGAGGCCCAGCTCCGCCAGACGGCCCTTGAGGAATTCCCAGGAGGCCAGGCCCGTGGCCCGATCGCAGCACTTGGGGTTGGCCTGGTCGCAGCAGAGGAAAATGTGGCGCCGGAGCCGGCCGATCCCGAGGGACTCGGCGCGGGAAACGAGGGGGCTGTCCATGGGGACGAGTATCCGCCCTCCGGATCCGGGGGGGCATCGGAATTTCCCCCAGGATCCCCAGGCCTTCCGTGGAAATCCTGGAGGACCCCGCCCCGCGGCGTCACTCCCCCCGGAGCACGTCCATGGGCTTCACCCTCAGGGCCCGCCAGCTCCCCAGCAGTCCCACCGTTCCCGTGAGGAGGGCGGCCAGGGCCAGGAGGGCGGCGGCCACGCGGGGGCTGGGGTTGGCGGGAAGGTCCAGCACGCGGGTGCTGTAGGCCCGGGCCAGGATCCAGGCCAGGACCGCCGCCCCCAGGGCGGCGCTGCCCCCGAGGATGAGGAACTCCCAGGCCAGGCTCGCGAGGAGCGTGTCCTGGCCGGCCCCCAGGGTGCGCAGCAGGGCCAGGTCCCGCTGGCGGCCCAGGCGGCCCGCCACCAGGCTCGCCCCCAGGACCAGGAGGGCGGAGCCCAGCATGAGCCCCGCCAGCGTCCGGGTCACCAGGGCCACCAGGTCCAGGACCCGGCCGATGCGCGCCGTCACTTCGCCCAGGTCCACCACGGTGAGGTTCGGGAAGCGGGTGGAAATCTCGGACTGGAGGGTGTTGCGCTCCCGGGGCGAATCCACCTCCGCCGCGGCGAACCACACCGCCGGGGCCCCCTCCAGCAGGGAGGGGTGGAGCACCATGAAGAAGTTTGGCTGGAAGCTCTGCCAGAGCACCTTGCGCAGGCTGGTGACCCGGCCGCTGACCTCCCGGCCCTGGACGTCCAGCCGCAGGGTGTCCCCCACCCTGGCCCGGATGGCCCGCGCGAAGCCCTCCTCCAGGCTGATCTCGTCGCGGGGTTCCGGCCCCTCGGGCCAAAAGCGCCCCGCCACCACGCGTTCCGAATCCGACAGGCGTTTGCGCCAGGTGAGGTTCTGCTCCCGCGTCCGCATGTGGCCGCCCTCGTCCTCCCGCCGCTCCGGACCGCCTTCCACCGGATCCCCTCCCACCGCCAGAAGCCGTGCCCGGACCACGGGGGAGGCCAGGACCTCCCGCCCCGTGCGGCGGCGAACCAGCTCCTGCAGGGGGGCCAGCTGGGAAGGCTGCACGTCCACCACGAACAGGTTGGGCCGCCGGCCCTCCCCCCGCTGGGCGGCCAGGGGGGCCACCAGATCGTCCTTCACGAACTGGGTGGCCAGCACCAGGAAGACCGCGAGGCCCATGACCGACATGAGGAGCGCCCCCAGGGCGGGTCGGGCCCCCAGTTGCCCCAGGGCCAGCTTGAGGGGCAGGGGAAGGCGCTCCGCGCTCCGCCGGTAGAGCGCGATCAACAGGCGCGAGAGCCCCAGCAGGCCCAGAAGGAGCGCCGCCATCCCGGCGGCCGTGATCCAGCCCACCAGGGGGCTGGGGGCGTTGCGGAGGACCAGCAGCAGGGAGAGCAGGGAAGCGCCCAGGACGCAGAGAGGAGCCAGCCACCGGGCCCGCGGGCCGGGCCCCTCTTCCCGCAGCAGGGCCATGGGGCTGGCCTCGGCGAGGCGCACGAGGGAGGGCAGCACCGCCAGGGCCAGGATCCCGGCGGCGGCCAGGCTTTCGGGCAGGGGGGGCAGCCTCGGTCCGGCCTCCCGCAGGCCTTGGGGCAGCAGGTCCCCCAGGAGTCCCGGCAGCAGGCCTGCGGCCCCCAGGCCGGCCGCGAGCCCCAGGCCCGCGGCGAGGCAGAGCACCAGGAGGGTGGTGCAGCCGTAGACGGCGAGAGGCACCCAGGGTGCGGTGCCCAGGCAGCGAAGGATGGCGGCTTCCCGCATCCGCCCGTCCAGGTAGGCCCGCAGGATGGCCCAGGCCCCCAGGGTCGCCAGGAGCAGCGTGAACAGCCCCAACTGCTGGATGAAGCGGTTGAGGTTGCGGATCGGCCGGGCCAGTGCCTCCGCGGCCTCCTCGTGGGTGCGCACCCGGAAGCCGCCGGAAGGCAGGCGGGACCGCAATTCCGCCGCGGCCGTGGCGGCGTCCCGGCCGGGTTCCAGGAGGATGAGGAAGCGGGAATTCAGGCGGGCCAGGCCCGTCACCAGCCCGGCGGCCCGGGCCTGCTCCAGGGTCATGTACACCCGGGGCCCCAGGGCGAAGGCGTTGGCCTGGCGGCTGTCGTCGGCCTGCACCACGGCCTCCACCGGCAGCACCAGGCTGCCGATCCGGAGACCCCTTCGTTCGCCGAGAAGCCGCTCAGGAGGGAAGTCCGGCGGCGCCACCTCGAGGCTCCAGGCCTCCGCCAGGGCGCGGTCCACCCACAGGCCCCGCCCCGGGACCCGCCCGGGGGAGGGGGGCGTCAGGTCCAGCCGACCTGCCAGAGGATAGGCACCGGCCAGGGCCCGCACTTCCACCAGGCGGGTGGCGGGTGACTCCCCGGGGCCTCCGGCCATGCTGGGGAAGTCCACCACCAGGACGCTGGCTCCGAGGCCGGGAAGGCCCCGGGCCGCCTCCAGGGCCCCCTCCGGAAGCAGTCCGTTCCGGCTGAGGGCCAGGTCCGCGCCCAGGAGGGACCTGGATTCGGCCCGGATGCCCGCGAGAACCTTCCCCGAGAAGGCGTAGGTGGCGAAAAAGGCCGCGAAGCCCACGGCCAGGCAGAGGGCGATCATCAGGAGCCGGGGCCCCTGGCGGAGCGCCTCCCGCCCCGCCATCCGCAGGACGAAGGTCAGAGCGGGACGCATCCCTCCCCCTGCAGGTCCCGGAGCCTTCCCCGCTCCAGGCTGAGACGGGCGTCCATGGCCAGGGACAGGTGGGCGTCATGGGTCACCAGCACCAGGGTGTTCCCCAGGTCCCGGTGCAATTCCAGGATCAGGTCGAACACCTTCCCGGCGTTGGCGGGATCCAGCGAACCCGTGGGCTCGTCGCAGAGCAGCACCTGGGGCCGTCCCACCACCGCCCGGGCGATGGCCACCCGTTGGCATTCCCCGCCGCTGAGCTGCCCCGGCAGGTGCCCCATGCGGTCCGCCAGGCCGACGCGCTCCAGGGCCTCCCGGCTGGCCCCCAGGGGATTCCGGACCCCGGCGATCTCGGCGCCGATGGCCACGTTCTGCAGGGCCGAGAAGTGGGGGAGCAGGTGGAAGGACTGGAACACGAAGCCCAGGTTCCGGGCCCGGAAGGCCGCCAGTTCGCGCTCGTTGAGCGCGTCCAGGCGGCGTCCCGCCACCTCCACCCACCCGCCGCTGGGGCGCTCCAGGCCCGCCAGGAGGGCCAGCAGGGTGCTCTTCCCGCTGCCGCTGGGCCCCTGTACCGCCAGGGAGGCGCCGGCGCGGAGGTGGAAGCCGAGACCCTCCAAGACACTGAGTTCCTCCCCCGAAGGGGACCGGAAGCGCTTGGAGATGTCAGAGAGACGGATCATGGTTCCGGAGATCGGCTCCAAGAAGCCTACTGGAGGGGCGGGGGGCCCGCATCCGGGAATTCTCCCCGCCTGCGTATCCTGGGGGACATGCTCCTGCAGCCTCCTCCGCCCTCGCTGGCCCGGCCGGCCCCAGCCCCGCAGGTCCGCACCCTCGTGTTCCTCGGCGACAGCCTCACCGCGGGCTACGGCCTCGGCCGTTCGGAGAGCTTCCCGAGCCTGGTGGGGGAACGGATCCGGGCCGCGGGATTGCCCTGGCGGACGGTGAACGCCGGGGTCACGGGCGACACCTCCGCGGGGGCCCTGGCGCGGATGGACTGGATCCTGCGGGAGAAACCGGACCTGATTTTCATCTGCATCGGCAGCAACGACGGCCTGCGAGGCCTGCCCATCCCGGAGCTGGAACGGAACCTCCGGGCGATCCTGGTCCGGGCGAGGCAGGGGGGAATCCGGGTCGCGCTGGCGGGGGCCATGCTTCCGGAGAACTACGGACCCGGGTACCGGGAGGCCTTCCGGGGCCTCTTCCCCCGCCTGGCCCGGGAGTTCCGCTGCCCCTTCCTGCCCTTCCTGCTGGAAGGTGTCGCGATGCAACCGGGGTTGAACCAGGCCGACGGCATCCACCCCAACGCCCAGGGAGCCCGGATCATCGCGGGGCAGGTCTGGAAGCTCCTGGAGCCGGAGCTGCGGAAGCCCTGATGCAGGCGGAGAACCCATGCGCCGATTCCTGAAGAAGCTCCTCCTCGTCCTTGCCGGGGCCCTGGTGCTCCTGGTGGGGCTGGGCGCCTGGGAGGTGCGCCGCCACCTCCCCCACCTCAAGGACGGCAAGCTCCCCGGCCTCTCCGCTCCTGTTTCGGTCGTCCTCGACGAACGCGGCGTCCCCACCATCCGGGCGGGGGAATTCCTGGACGCCGTCCGGGTGCAGGGGTACCTGGCGGCCTCGGAGCGCCTCTTCCAGATGGAATTGATGCGGCGCACCGCGGATGGCGCGCTGGCGGAACTGTTCGGCGCCGCAGCCCTCCCCCTGGACCGCCGGCACCGGACCTACGGCTTCCGCCAGGTGGCCGAGGCCGCCGCGGCCCTGCTGCCGGCCGGGGAGCGCCGCGCCTCCGAGGCCTACGCGGAGGGGGTCAACGCGTACATCGTTGGGAACCCGGGCCGCTGGGGAATCGAGTTCCGCCTGCTGGGCGCGGTCCCCCGGCCCTGGACGACGGCGGACTCCCTGAAGGTCCTCCTGCTCATGCACGAGGACCTTTCCAGCAGTTGGCGGGAGGAACTCCAGGGCGCCCTGGTCCAGGGACTTCCCGAATCCCGGCGGGCCCTCCTGATGCCCCGAAGCACGGACGGGGAGGTGCTGCTGGTTCCCGACGCCCCGGGGGCCCCGCCGCCCCCCGCCGCCTCCCTGGGAGCCGCGGGCGAAGCCAGGGCGGCGCTCGAAGCGTTGTCGAACCCGGCCTTCCCCGCCGGACCCCGCAGCGAGGCGGGCTCCAACAACTGGGTGCTGGCGGGAGCCCGCAGCGCCTCCGGGAAACCGCTCCTGGCCAACGACCCCCACCTGGGACTCCAGGCCCCGGGGATCTGGATTCCGCTCCGCATCGAATGGAAAGGGCGTTTCGTTCAGGGGGTGGCCATTCCCGGCGGGCCCGGGGTGGTCCTGGGGCTGAACGACCGCATCGCCTGGGGCTTCACCAACCTCATGACCGACGTGCAGGACCTCTTCTGGGAGCCTCCCACCGGGGAACGCCTGGAGCGGATTTCCGTGAAGGGCGGGTCCGAGGAGGTGCTCCGCGTGCCCCTCGGGCGGCACGGTCCCCAGCTGCGGCCTGGCCTATCCCTGGCCTGGACCGCGCTGGATCCGGCGCTCCTCCGGAACCCCTTCGTGGACGTGGACCAGGCCCGGAACTGGAAGGAGTTCAACGAGGCCCTGGACGGCTTTCCGGGGCCCGCCCAGAACGCGGTGTACGCGGACCGGGACGGGCACATCGGCTGGCGGGCCACGGGCGTGGTGCCCCTGCGCCGACCCGGGGACGACGGCAGCCTGCCCCGGGACGGTGCGGACCCCGCCAACGACTGGCGGGGCTTCGTGCCCATGGCCGACATGCCCCGGCTCCTGGATCCGCCCCAGGGCTTCCTCGCCACGGCGAACCAGCGCGTCATCGGCACCTCCTTCCCGAACCCCGTGGCCACGGAATGGGCCCATCCGGCCCGGGCCCGACGCATCGCGGAGCGTCTGGCGGGAGCGTCCGGCTGGACCGCCGCCGACATGGCCCGGCTGCAGCTCGACACTCGGTCGCCGCTCTATTCGGCCTTCCGGGACGCCGCCCTCCCCCTGCTGCCCGAGGCCCTTCGCGCGGAATGGAAGGACTGGGACGGGGAGGCCCGGAAGGACAGCAAGGCCTTCACCCGCCTCATCACCTTCCAGCGGGAATGGCGACGCGCGGTGCTGGAGCGCCTCCTTCCCCCCGGCCTGGACGCCGACGCCTGGGCCTGGGCCGACCAGGATTCCGTGCCCCTGGCCCTGCTGCGGGCGGACCAGGCCGCCTGGAGCCGCCTGGGCCTCGGGGACAAGAGGGCCGCGGTGGACCAGGCCCTGCGACGGGCCCGAGGGCAGGAAAACTGGAACCTGTCCTGGGGCCGGGCGAACCGCCTGGAGATCCGCCATCCCCTCGGCCGCGCGGGAGGCATCCTCTCCTGGCTCTTCGATCCCCCGGCCGCCGAGCAGGACGGGGCCGGCCGCTGCGTGCGCGTGAGCGGGAAGGCCTTCGGCCAGAGCCTTCGCCTGGTGGTGGACTGGGGGCACCCCGAGGCCGCCACCCTGGTGCTCCCCCTGGGCGTCAGCGGGCACCTGGGGAGTCCCCACCGCCACGACCAGCGGCGGGACTGGCTGCAGGGAGATCCGGAGGGAATACGGACGCGGATCCAGCAGGGACCCGTGGGGAGAACGCTCCAACTTGTCCCCGCCGGATGAAGCACCGGCTTTTCAGGGCTGCGCGTCGAGGAAGGCCAGCCATTCGTTCCAGGCCTGGTCCAGGGGGATGCCGAAGGCCTGCTGGAAGCCCAGGCGGGTGGTGGCCCCGGAGTCCATGAAGGTGCTGGAACGGAAGTAGGTCTTCAGGGGGGCCAGGCCCCGCGTGTCGATCAGGAATCGGACGAAGGACCCGGCCAGAGGGTAGGTCGTGTTGGCGTCGTACTGGGAGAAAGCAATGCTCTCCACCAGCCCCCCCAGCGGCGGGAGCGTGCCTTGGCGCCTGAAGCGGGCCGCGATGGCGTGGACGGGTTCCCCCTTCCACTGGGGCTCCCCCCACCCCTTGGCCAGGTCCACGGAGTGGGCCACGGCGATGCCTTCGCCGAGGAGGGAAGGCGCGAGGCCCATGGTGCGGGTCACCAGGGCATGGACGCATTCGTGGTTGTCGGTGGGCCAAATGGTGTGGAAGGCCAGGTTTCCGCTGATGTCGGCCCAGCCGTTGCTGTCCCTCCCGGTGATGGCGCGCATGTGGGCGCGGTCCCGGTACTTGAAGTACTGGAGCTTGGCCGGGGCCTCCACCTGCAGGGCCGCGGCCAGCCAGGGGTAGTAGCCCTCCTGCCACGCCGCATCCACGCCGTCCCCGGGCGCCCAGTGGTAGACGAAGTGGGCGCTCTCGCTCTGCTGCGTGAGGGAATCGGCGGCGGCGGGCCCTCCCGAGGGACCCGAACCGCCGCCGCAGGACAGACTGAAGGTCAGCAGCCCCAGGAGGAGAAGGGCGCTCCCGGCTCGGGGCCATCCGCCCCTGTGATCGCGAAAGAAGGAAATCCGAATCCCCATGGCAGCTCCCGGGCCGCCTCAAGGATGAATCGCCCCGGAAGGGACCGCTCCGGTGAAGGCTCCAGTGGTACCGACCCGGGACCCGAGCCGTACATTCTTCGGCGGGAAGGGCGGGGGTCCAGGCGAAGCGCCTGGAGGTCCCTTTTCGTCCCTTCCCTTGACGTCGGAGTGGGTGGGCGATGGAATGACGGGACTCCCGCCAGACCGACAACCGGATATTCCCGGGGGGGAGGGACCCCCGCCCATGAGCCACGAAGCCGACCAGACGATTCCGCTCCAGCCCGGGGCCTCCAGGGAGTCGGCGGCCCCCCCGGAGATCGAGGGGTTCCGCATCCTCCGGGAACTGGGCAGGGGGGGCATGGGGGTCGTCTATGAGGCCGAACAGCTCAACCCCCGGCGGCCCGTGGCCCTCAAGGTCATTCGCGGCGGGGCCCAGTTGGACCCCGCCCAGGTGCGCCTCTTCCAGCGGGAGGCCCAGGCCCTGGCGCGCCTGCGTCACCCCGAGATCGCGGGAATCTACGCCTCGGGCTGCACGCCGGAAGGCACCCCCTGGTTCGCCATGGAGCTTGTGCGCGGAGAGACCCTGGAACTCTGGCTGCGGAGAGAGAACACCCACCTTCCCCTGGGCCGCTCCAAGGTCGCCCTGCGGCTCAAGCTCTTCGTCCGCCTTTGCGAGGCGGTGGCCTATGCCCACCAGCGGGGCATCATCCACCGCGATCTCAAACCCTCCAACATCCTGGTGTCCGCCTCGAGTCCCAGCTCGGGAGGAAACGGGTCCCCGGGCCTGGAGATCAAGATCCTGGACTTCGGGCTGGCGCGGGTGGCCGATGCGGATGCGCCGAACACGCTGGTGACGGCCCTGGGGGAGGTCTACGGAACCCTCGCCTACATGAGTCCGGAGCAGTTCCTGGGCAATCCTGACGAGGTGGACACCCGCACCGATGTCTACGCCCTCGGGGTGATCCTCTTCGAGATGCTCGCCGGCCGGCTGCCCTTGGACATGACGGGGAAGGGTCTCGTGGAGGCCGCCCGGATCGCCGGGGAAAGGGCGCCGCCGCCCCTTTCCCGAGGGTGGCTGGGCAAGGGCCGGCCCGACCAGGACCTCCAGACCATCGTGGCCACCGCCCTGGCCAAGGAACCCGGACGTCGCTACCAGAGCGTGACCGCCCTGGGGGAGGACGTGGCCCGCTACGGCCTGAACCAGCCCATCGCGGCCCGGCCTCCAAGCCTTCCCTACCAGCTTCGAAAGATGGTGGCGCGCCACCAGGTGGGATTCGGATTCTCCGTCGCCCTCGCGCTGCTGGTGACCGGGTCGGCCGTGGCCATGGGCTTCCTGGCGGCGCGGCTGAAGCAGGAACGTGACCGGGCCACGGAAGCCGTGGAAGTCGCGGAAGCCGTCAACCGATTCCTGGAGGAAACCCTGGGCTCGGCGGACCCGGTCCAGGGGAAGGCCCGGGACGCCACCGTCCTGGATGCCATCCGGCACGCCACGAACCGCATCGGCCCTTCTCTGGAGGGCAAGCCCATGGTGGAAGCCCGCGTGCGGGAGACCATCGGGGTCACCTACCTCGACCTCGGGGAATACCAGGAGGCCGAGGCCATGCTGAAGGAATCGGTGAGGATCTGGAAAACGAATTTCGGCACCTCCCGGGTGGGGATCGTCTACGCGCTGAATGCCCTGGGGGTGCTCAAGACCCAGACCGGGAAGCCCGCGGAAGCGGAGGCCCTCTACCGGGAAGCCCTGGCGATCCAGCGGGCGCACCGTCCCTCGGGCAGCGCCGACGAGCTGAGCGCCCGGGCCAACATCGCGGACATCCTGGCGGACCGGGGGGCCTTGGCCGAAGCGGAGGCCATGCTCCGGGAGGTGATCCGCCTGGACCGGAAGCTGAAGGACCTGCCTCCGGAGAATCTCGTCATCCACCTCAACAACCTGGGGGACATCCTCCGCAACATGGGAAGGCTGGGGGAAAGCGAGGCCTGCTTCCGGGAAGCCCTGGCCCTGGCCCGGGCGACGGCCAACCCGCTGGCCCCCATCCTCGGGGGCAACCTCGGGGAGACCCTCATGGATGCCGGGAGGCTGGAGGAGGCGGAACCCCTGCTGGAACAGGCGGTGGCCCAGGGCTCGGCCACCCTGGGGGAGAAGAACCAGCTGGTCGCCAAGGCTCGGGTCAAATGGGCGGCCCTCCAGCTCCGAAGGGGCCGTGCCGCGGCGGCGGAGGGACTGCTCCTGAGGGCCCTCCCGGTGCTGAAAGGCAGCGCCGGGGAAGGGTCTCCCCATACCCGCAGGGCCGCGGAGATGCTTGCAGGGATCTACGAGGCCCAGGGTCGGCGCGCCGAGGCCTCCCGGGTCCGGACCGGCCAGATTCCCTGAGCTTCCCGTGCCTGCGGATCAGATCCCCGCCGCCTCCTGCCGCTCGTCCTTGTCCCAGCGGTAGAAGCCGAGGCCGGACTTCCGCCCCAGGCGCCCGGCGGTGACCATCTGGCGCAGGAGGGGCGGGGCCTTGAAGCGGGGCTCGCCGAAGGCGTCGTGGAGGACCTCCGCGACGGAGAGCATGGTGTCCAGGCCGATGAAGTCGGAGAGGTGCAGGGGGCCCATGGGGTGCCCGCAGCCCAGGCTCATGGCGGCGTCGATGTCCTCCACCGACGCCAGGCGGGCCTCCGCGCAGCGCATGGCATCCAGGAGGTAGGGCACCAGCAGGCGGTTCACGACGAAGCCCGGAGCGTCGGGAGCCATCACGGGCGTCTTCCCGAGACGCTGCACGAACCCTTTCAGGGCTTCGAGGGTCCCTTCCCCGGTGGCCAGGGTCCGGACGATCTCCACCAGGGGCATGGCCGGAACCGGGTTGAAGAAGTGGAGCCCCGCGACGAAGGGCTGGCGGTCGGGGCCCAGGCTGGCGGAGAGCTCCGTGACGCTCAGGCTCGAGGTGTTGGTGCAGAGGAGGGTGCTCGGGGCCATGACGCGGTCCAGGTCCGCGAAGGTGCGCAGTTTGAGCTCCAGCCGTTCAGGCACCGCCTCGATCACCAGGTCGCAGTCCGCAAAACCGTCCCAGGCGGTGGTCCCCTTCAGGCGGGAGGCCCAGGTGTCGCGTTCGAGGGGGGTGGCCTTGTTCTTCGCGAGGGCGCGCTCCCAGCGCCCGTGGATGCGGGCGAGGCCCTTCTGGAGGAGCCCCCCGTCCACTTCCTTGATGAACACTTCGAACCCGGACTCCGCGGCGCATTGGGCGATGCCGGCTCCCATCAGGCCGCAGCCCACGATCCCGACGCTTCCGATCTCCATGGGGTCCCCCGGGTTCGGGAAGCATCATCCCACGGGGCCGGAGCCAGAAAATCCTGTGAAAATAACGGAAACGCCCTTTTCTTCCGATGGGAATGGGAACAAGGTTTTCCAGGAATGCCACGAAACTCCCGCGGATCCACCGCCCACGACCTCGTCCCCCGCGGGCAGAGACGGGTCCTGCAATTCCTCGCCCGGGGGCTCTCCCTGGCGGAGGTCGGGGCGGAGATCTGCAGCCTGGTGGACCAGAGGAGCGGGGGTGGTTTCAGTTGCGTGCTGCTGGCCGATCACGCCGGGGAGAGCCTGCGGCTGCTCGCGGGTCCGCGGGTTCCCGAGGCCCTCGCTTCGTTGCTGTCGGTGCCCGGGGGCCTCCGGGACACCGAAGCCTTCGGGGTCGGAGCCGTCCTGGCGGGACGCCCCTGGTCCTCCGGACCTCCCGCCGAGGATCCCAGCTGGGGGGCCCTGGGGCCCCTGGCCGCAGAGGCCGGGCTCCTGCATTGGGCGGCGCAGCCCGTGCTGGGCCTGGAACGCCAGGTGATCGGGGCCGTGGCCCTCGGCTGGCTGGACGAGGATCCCCCGGCTGAGCAGGCCTGGGGGCTTCTTCGGTCCATGGCCGAACTGGCTTCCCTCGTCATCCAGCACCAGAGGAAGCAGGAAGCCCTCGAGGGGAGCGAACGCCTGGCCCGCTCCATCCTCGAGCACTCGCCGCTGGGGATCCAGGTCTTCGACCGGGAGGGGAACCTGGTGATCCAGAACACTGCCCGCCTGGCCCTCGCCGGCCGGAATGCGGGGACCCCCGGCAAGGAATACAACGTTCTCCGGGACCCGGCCACCCAGGTGGACGGCACCGCCGAGTTGTACCGGGCGGCCCTCAAGGGCGACGTGGTGGAGCGTCCCGACATCCAGGTTCGGGGTCAGGACGGAGCCGTGGCCGGCTACTTCCACCAGGTGCTGTATCCGGTGAAGGACGAAGAATCCCAGGTGATGGCCGTGGTCTCCATGTCCAGGGACATCACGGGGCAGGCGGAGGTGGACCGGGCGCTGCGGCAGGAGAAGGCCCGCTTCGAGGCCCTGGTCCAGAACGCCAGCGACCTCATTTTCTCCCTGGATGCGCGGGGTCGCATCTCCTACGTCTCGCCCTCCGTCCGGCCCACGCTCGGTTTCGCACCAGGGGAACTCCTCGGCACCCCCTCCATCGACCTCGTGCTGCCCCAGGACCGCCCCCGGATGGCGGAACTGTTCGAGGGAATGCTCAGGAACCCGGGTCTGTCCGTCCGCATGGAGGCGCGCGTGCGGCTGAAGGAGGGCGGGTTCCGCTGGCTGCTCATCCGGGGCTCCAACCAGCTCGGGAATCCATCGGTGCGGGGCCTGGTCTTCAACTGTTCGGACGTCACCGAATTGAAGGCCATGTCGGAGGCGGTGGCCGAGCGAGAGCAGGGGCTCCGGCTGGTGCTGGCTTCCACCGAGGACGCCAGCTGGGATTGGGACCTGCGGACCGGACTGGTGCGCCACAACGAGGGCTGGTGCAGGCTCACGGGGGAGGCCCCCGGCTCCGGGACCCACCCCGTCCAGGCCTGGGCCGCCCGGGTCCATCCCGAGGACATGCCCAGGGTCATGGAGGCGATGAACGCCCACCTGTCGGGCGCCACGGAACAGTACCGCGTCGAATACCGGATCCTCCGTCACGACGGCCGGTGGCTATGGATCCTGGAGCGGGGCAAGGTGGTGGAGCGGGGGGAGTCGCAGGAGCCCATCCGCTTCGCCGGCACCATGGGCGACATCTCGGATCGCAAGCAGGCCGAACTGGCCCTCCAGGCCAGCGAGGAGCGGCTCCGAGCCATGGTCTCGGCCCTACCCGACACTTTCCTGCGCCTGGACCGCGAGGGCCGCGTCCTGGACACCGGAGGCCACGCGGACCCCGCGCTCAGCGGCACGGGGCTGGCCCCGGGGGTGCTCCTGGGAGACACGGGCCTTCCCCCCGAACTGGTGTCCCGCCTGCTCCACGCGTCCGAAACCGCCCTGGCGGAGGGCCTCCGCCGGGAGACCCAGATCAGCTTCCTGACGGAACGGGGCGACCGCCACTTCGAAGCCCGGGTGCTGCGCAGCGGGAAGGACGAGGTGCTGTGCCTGCTCCGGGACATCACCGAGCAGCACCGCACGGAGGAATACCTCCGGCAGAACCAGAAGATGGAGAGTCTCGGGCTCCTGGCCGGCGGGATCGCCCACGACTTCAACAACCTCTTCCAGGGGCTGGTGGGCAACCTGAACCTGGCCGAACTCCAGGTGGGACCCGAGTCCCCCGCCCGGCCGGTCCTCCAGCGCATGGAGGGGATCATCCAGAAGGCCGCCGAACTGACCCAGCGTCTTCTGGATTATTCGGGCCGGGGATTCTTCCTCGTGAAGCGGACGAACCTCAGCCAGGCCCTGCTGGACATGGGGGACGTGCTGCGGGTCTCGGTTCCGAAGAACGTCACCCTCCGCCTGGACCTCGCCCCGGACCTTCCGGAGGTGGAAGTGGACATGGGTCAGTTGCAACAGGTGCTCCTCAACCTGCTGGCCAACGCCCAGGAGGCCATCGGGTCCCGGGAGGGGACCATCTCCCTGGTCACCAGGACAGAGTTCCTCTCCCAGGACTCCCTCGGCGGATTCGTCCTGGAACCCCCCAAGCGGGGTCTCCACGTGATCCTGGAGGTCCGGGACGACGGCCCCGGGATGCCTCCGGACACCCTGGCCCACGCCTTCGATCCTTTCTTCACCACCAAGCAGCCCGGCCGGGGGCTGGGGCTTCCAGCGGCCATCGGCATCCTGCGCCGGCACGAGGGGGGCCTCCGGGCCCGGACCGCCCCGGGGAAGGGGGCGAGCTTCAGCCTCTACTTCCCGGCCTCCCAGGTGCCGGAAGTGACCACCATGCCGGCCCTCCCCCTCCTGGGGACCATCCTGCTGGCGGACGACGAAGCGGTGGTCCGGCAGGTGACCGGCGAGGTGCTCCGCACCCTGGGCTACGAGGTCCTGGAGGCGGTGGACGGCCAGGACGCCCTCGAACGGTTCCAGGCGGATCCGGAGCGCATCACCCTGGCCCTCCTGGACCTGGTGATGCCCCGGATGGACGGCTACGCCACCTTCCTGGCGATGCGGAAGCTGCGCCCCGGCCTTCCGGTCGTGTTCATCAGCGGGTACTCCCAGCAGGAGGTGCCCATGCCGGCGGAGGTGCAGGGCCAGGCGGGATTCCTCCAGAAGCCCTTCCAGATCCACAAGCTGGAGGAACTCCTGAAGGAGGTGGTGGCCCGGAGGAAGTAGGAGTCGCCCGGTCCGCGACCTCGAGGGCTCACATGTCCAGGTAGGTGTGGCGGCGCCGTTCGGTGCCCATGAAGGCCCGGAGGGCCTCGTCCGCATCGTTGGCCCGGTTCTTCCGCTTCGTCATGGGCGGACCCATCAGGAGGTCCGGATCGTAGTGCACCGTGCGCAGCATGTCGTCCACGGTCTCCCCGGGGATGATGTGCTGGATCCGGAAGTCCTCGTCGTCGTTCACCACGATGTGGGCCTCGTTGGGGGCCCCGAAGAGGTTGTGCCGCATGCCCAGGATGTCCTGGTAGGCCCCCGCCAGGAAGAAGGCCACGTAGTAGGGCTCGTCCTTCCGCGGCTCGTGGAGCGGGATCTCGGTGCGGACGTCCTTCAGGTCGATGAACTTGTCCACCTTGCCGTCGCTGTCGCAGGTGATGTCGCAGAAGGTGGCCGACAGGGTGGGCTTTTCCTTGAGGCGGTGCACGGGCATGCAGGGGAAGAGCTGGTCGATGGCCCAGTGGTCCGGCAGGGTCTGGAAGATGCTGAAGTTGCCGATCAGCTTGTCCGAGAGGCTCTTGGAGAGGTCCTGGAACTCCTCCGGGATGTACTTCAGGCTCTTCATGCGCAGGATGCGGTCCAGCTTGCGGCACACCTCGTAGAAGAGGATCTCGCCCTTGCTGCGGTCTTCCAGGCCCAGGTAGCCCAGGTTGAACAGGGTGAGCATCTCGTCCCGCTGGGTGATGGCGTCGTGGTACATCTCGCTGAAGTTCTTCACCGAGAGGTTGTCCCGGGTGTAGGCCAGCTCCTTGAGCACCTGGGGCTCCTTGCCGGTGAGCTCCACGCTGTACTTGGTGTAGGTGGTGTCGATGAGGCCGATGACGTCCACCACCACCACCTGGTGGTAGGCCGCCACGGCGCGCCCGGACTCGCTCAGGAGGTCGGGCATGGGCACCTGCTCCTGGGTGCAGATGTCCTTGGTCGTGTAGACCACGTCCTCGGCGTACTCCTGGACCGTGTAGTTCATGGAGCTGGCAAAGGTGGTGCGGCTGCCGTCGTAGTCCACCCCCAGGCCGCCCCCCACGTTGAGGTAGCGGAGGGGAATCCCCATCTTCACCAGCTTGGCGTAGATGCGGGTGGCCTCCTTCATGGCCGCCTTGATCTTGCGGATGTCCGTGATCTGGCTGCCGATGTGGAAGTGCAGCTCGATGATGGAATCCAGCATGCTCCGCTTGCCGAGCACCTCCACGGCCTCGAGGATCTCCCGGGTGGTGAGCCCGAACTTGGCCTGGTCCCCGGCGCTCTCCTCCCACTTGCCGGCGCCCATGCTGGCGAGCTTCGCGCGCAGTCCCAGGAGGGGCTCCACTTTCAGCTCCTTGGCCACCTTCAGGATCAGGGGCAGCTCGGTCATCTTCTCGACGGTGATGAGCACGTTCCTGCCGGCGCGGCGGGCGAGCAGGGCCAGGCGGATGAAGGCTTCGTCCTTGTACCCGTTGCACAGGATCATGGCCTCCGGGTGAAGCTCGGAGCCCAGGGCGATCATCAGTTCGGGCTTGGAGCCGGCCTCGAGGCCATAGCGGTACTTGTGCCCCGCCCGGACGATCTCCTCCACCACCTCCTTGGTCTGGTTGGTCTTGACCGGGAAGACGCCCTGGTAGCTGCCGTCGTACTCGTACTGGCGGATGGCCTTGCGGAAGGCCTCATTCAGCACCTCCACCCGGTCCTGCAGGATCTGGGGGAAGCGCAGGTTCAGGGGGGTGCGCAGGCCCTTCTTCCTCAGGTGCTGGACGATCTCGAACACGTCCGCGCACAGGTTCTCGTCCTGGGTGGGATACACCTCCAGGTGGCCCTTGCTGTTGATGCCGAAATACTGGTTGCCCCATTCCTTCACGCCGTACAGGGTGGCCGCGTCCTGGATCGTGAAGTGCTTGATGGGCATCTCGGGGGCCTCCCTGGGCGGAGCATCAATGACCCTTATAGGGAAAAAGGCCCCCGCGATCCAATGAAACCTTGGTCAGGTCTCGCCCCGCGGGGCCTCGCCTCCGGCCCCGGGGCGGGGCGGCTCCTCGGCGGGACCCAGGAGGCGGCCCAGGGTGGCCAGCCAGTGACGGTGCCGCACCTTCCGCAGCGCGGTGCGACGGGTGAGCTTCTTCCACTGGGACCCGTTCACGCGGAGCGTGCTCCCGGGCCCCTGGTGCAGGGGGCTGGGGCCGCCCCAGAGCGCCGGATCGCCCCAGAGCGGTTGCCGGTTCCAGGGACAGACCTCCTGGCACGCGTCGCATCCGGCGGCCCAGCGGCTCTCCCGCAGGGCCGAGGTCACCCCGGGCGGAGGCTCGGCTTCGCATTCCACGGTGAAGGTGGTGAGGCAGCGGGCGGGATCCAGCAGGAAGGGGGCCAGGGCCTGGGAGGGGCAGGCCTCGAGGCAGGCGGTGCAGGTTCCGCAGCGGTGGGTCCCGAAGGGCGCATCCGGGGGCAGGGACACATTGAGCAGCAGGACCCCCAGCAGTCCCCAGGAGCCCGCCTTTCCCGCGATGAACAGCGTGTGCCGCCCCTGCCAGCCCAGGCCCGCCCGCACGGCCAGCTGCCGCTCCAACAGGGGCGCGGTATCCACGCAGACCCGTCCCTCCAGCCCGGGCCAGCGGGCGGCGGCCGCGGCCAGGATCCTCGCCAGCCGCGGCTTCATGAGGAGGTGGTAGTCGGGGCCCCAGAGGTAGCGGCTGAGGCGCAGGCTGCCCGGGGACCCTCCCGGGACCGCCTCCGGACGCGCGTAGGGGAAGAAGACCACCAGGGCGGTCCGGGCCTCGGGAAACACCCTGCGCGGATCCAGCAGGACCGCCGGATCCAGGTAGGGCAGCAGCGCGCCGCGTCCCTGGGCGAACCAGGCCTCCAGCCGCGGCTGCTCGGCCTCGAAGGGGCCGCAGGCTGCGAATCCCGCGAGGGGGAATCCCTGGGCGGCGGCTTCGGCGCGCAGCCAGTCCTTGAATTCGCTGGGGTGGGGGAAGTCCATCGCGGGGGTGAAAGGATGATCGGGGGAGGGCCAAATGGGAGACACTGGGTCCGTGGACATCCTGACCCTGGAATTCTTCGGTGTCACGGCTTCCCAGGCCCTGCGGGAGCTGCAGCGCGCCCTGGAGGAGCACCCCTCCCTGCCCCTGCGGGTGATGGGGGACGGAGAGATGGTGCTCCACAACGTGCGCCGCCACCTGGAGAAGAAGGGACGGCCCTTCCGCCCCATGGCCGCGGACCCCAAGGCCTGGCGGGTGGACGTGGAGCCCGGGGAGGCCCCCGCAGGACCCCTGCCCGCGCGGCCGACGGTGCGGCCCGTCCTGCTGCTGCGCAGCGCCTTCGCGCCGGGGGATCGCGCGCTGGGCCGGCGCCTCCTCCAGGGAGTCCTGGCCGGCCTGCCGGAAGGCACTCCCTGGCTCTGCCTGGCCCACGAGGCGCTGGAACTCCTGGAGGATCCAGCCGCTCTGGCGATCCTTCAGCGACTGGAGGCCGTCGGCATCCCCGTGCGGGTGAGCCGGGAGAGCGCGGCCTACCACCGCCTGGAATCCGGCTTTCCCGTCATGGCGGACGAGGAATGGCAGGGCCTGGCGGGGCAGGGCGGGCTGACCGTGCTCTGAGCACGGCCCGAGGGACATCATGCGGGGCGCTTGGAGTAGGCTGAATCTGTCTGGTTCCAGCCATGAACCTCCCCAACCTCCTCACCGTCCTCCGGATCCTCATGGTGCCCATCCTGGTGGTGGTGCTCATGACGAAGGTGTCCAACCACGAGATCATCGGGGCGGTGGTCTTCTGGGTGGCCTCCCTCACGGACCTGCTGGACGGCTACCTGGCCCGGCGCTGGAAGCAGGTGACCCGGCTGGGCAAGCTCCTGGACCCCCTGGCGGACAAGCTGCTCGTGGCAGGCGCCCTGCTGAGCCTGGTGGAGCTGAACCTGGCCCCCGCCTGGATGGCCTTCATCATCATCGCCCGGGAGTTCGCCATCACGGGCCTGCGGGGCATCGCCAGCGAGGAGGGGGTGACCATCGCCGCGGGCACCCTGGGCAAGTGGAAGTTCGGCTTCCAGGTGGCCGCGATCTCGTGCCTGCTCTTCGGTCCCACCCTGGACTCCTGGATGTTCCAGTGGACGGGGTGGGAAATCTTCCGCTTCTTCATCCACCTCAACAAGCCCTTCAGCTTCTTCTGGGGCATGGGGGTGCTGCTGCTCTGGGCTGCGGTGATCCTCGCCATCTGGAGCGCGGTGGTCTACTTCCTGGACTTCTGGAGGCTCATGGGCTGGCGCATCCTGGACGCCGAGAGCCGCATCAACGAGGGTGGAACCGGCCCCATCCCCAAGCTGGACGACGTGGAGGAACGACGGTGATCCGCCGCTACCTGGTCACGGGTTTGCTCTCGGTATCCGCGGTGCGGATACGCGAGACGCCGTTGCCTGGTCTTCGGCCTGGATTGGAGGGAGGTCCGTTGTGATCCGGAGGTACCTGGTGACTTGCCTCTTCACTTTGCTGCCACTGGTGGTGACGCTGTGGCTCCTCAAGTCCATCTTCTCGGTATCCCCTGCGGGGATACGCGAGACCTCCTCGACCAACTTCACAATCGTCCCGCAGGGGGGATGCCGGTGATCCGCAGATACCTGGTCACGGGATTGTTTACTTTGCTGCCGCTGGTGGTGACGCTGTGGCTCCTCAAGTCCATCTTCAACACCCTGGTGGGGATCTTCGCGCCGCCGCTGACCTGGATCTCCCTCCGGGTGGGCCTGGGCCAGCCGCCGTACTGGGAACTGGCCTTCTTCTCTGCCCTGGCCACCCTCCTCCTGCTCTTCCTCGTGGGCCTGCTCATGGGCAATTTCGTCGGGCGGCAACTGCTCTACTGGCTGGACGAGCTCATGCTGCATGTGCCCGTGGTGAAGGCCATCTACGGGTCCATCAAGCAGCTCCTGAACGCCATCCAGAGCGGGCAGGGAGGAAGCTTCAAGGAAGTGGTGCTGGTGGAGTGGCCCCATTCAGGTTCCTGGACCCTGGGCTTCGTGGCCAGGCGGGACTGCGCCTGGGCCATGGAAGGGGGAGAAGGCATGGTGGCGGTCTACATTCCCACCGCACCCAATCCCACCAGCGGGTACGTGGTGATGGTGGCCGGGGAGCGCCTCAAGCCAGTGCCCTACTCCCCGGAACAGGCCCTCACCTGGGCCGTGAGCGGCGGGGTGGTCGCCCCCGATCCTAAAGGCGCCCCTTCCCCGGACCGATGAAGGGTGCGGGGCCGGAAGGCCCCCCGAGGGAGGCGCCCGTGGGCCGCCTGATCTGGAATCCTGCCTGGGAGACGGGGATCGCCACCATCGACGCCCAGCACCGGGAGATCTACGCCTGCATCGAAGGACTCTTCCGTTCCATCCGCCAGGGAAGGGAGTCCGAGGAGATTCCGCAGGCCATTGGGTTCCTGCTGGCCTTCGCCGAGACCCATTTCCGGGACGAAGAAGCCTTGATGGATCGGAGCGGGTACCCCCGTGCGGAGGGGCACAGGAAATCCCACGGCCGCCTGAGGGAAATGGCGAAGTCCCTGCCCCTGGAACCGGGGCTGGACCAGGAGGACCCCGCCGGAGCCCTGTTGGACTTCTTCACCGAGTACCTGATCTCGCACATTTGCGAGGAGGACCAGCCGCTCGCGGAGTGGCTTCGGCGGCACCCCTCCGCATCCGGCGAAGGGCCCCGCACGGGCTCGGCGGGGGCCTAGGGTCGAGGTCCCCCTCCAGCCCAAAGCCCCCCAGGCTTTGACATACCCTCTAGAATGAATCCGTGGATTTCCGGGGCAAGACCATCCTGGTCAGCGGGGCCGGCAGCGGCCTGGGGCGGGCTGCGGCGCGCCTCCTGGAAGGCCGGGGGGCGGAACTCGTGCTGGTGGGGCGCCGCCTGGAGACCCTGCGGGAAACCCTTCCCGGGGCCCGGCACGCCGTCCTGGACCACGCGGACGACGGGGCGGTGGCAGCCCTCGCGGCGGCCTGCCCCCCCCTCGACGGAATGCTCCTGGCGGCGGGCCAGTTGGCCACGGGCGGCGTGGAAACCAGTCCGGTGGAGGTCTTCGACCGGATGATCGCCGGAAACCTGCGGGGCCCCTGGCTGATGTGCCACCACCTGGGCCCCCGCCTGAAGGACGGCGCCAGCGTCGTGCTGCTGGGCTCCAACATCGGCCTGCGGGCGATCCCGGAAAGCGCGGCCTACTCGGTGGCGAAGGCGGCCCTCCACATGCTGGCCCGGGTGCTGGCCCTGGAGTGGGCGCCCCGCCGGATACGATGCAACGCCATCGCCCCCGGCCCGATCCACACGGCCATGGTGGAGCAGCGCCTGAAGGCCAGCCCCGACCCGGTGGCCGAACTGGCGAGCCTCGCCGCGGTGAATCCCCTGGGACGCCTCGGAGAGGAACGCGAGGTCGCGCTGCTCGCCGCCCACCTGCTGGGAGACGAGAGCGGCTGGACCACCGGAACGGTCATCCCGCTGGATGGCGGGGCGAGCGCGGTGTTCTGACCGAGCCACGGACCCCGGCCCCCGTCACGCGACGAAACGGACCGGTCCCCCCGCCTCCACACGCCCAAGCAGGCCGCGGCGTTCGAGGTGGACCAGGTGGGCGATGCACTCGCCCATGGCAAAGAGGGTCTGGAAGGGATCCTCGATCTCGCGCTCGAAGAGCACCGGCAGCAGGGAGGCCGCGTCCCTCGGAGCCTGGGCGCAGGCCGCCTGCAGGAGGTCGCAACGCCGCGCGTGGTGGGCCCGGAGCTGGGCCACCCGGATCCGGAGGCCCCGGAAGGGCAGGCCGTGGGAGGGGAGCACCAGGGGGTCCCCGGGCAGGGCCTCCAGGCGCCCGAGGGACTCCAGGTAGAGACCCAGGGCATCCTCCCTCGGGGCCACCGAGTGGGCGCTGATGTTGGTGGTGATCCGGGGCAGCAGCATGTCGCCGGCGATGAGGATGCCGAGGGCCTCGCAGAAAAGGCTGGCGTGCTCCGGGGAGTGGCCCTGGCCCATCACCACCTTCCAGGCATGCTCCCCCACCAAGATCTCCTCGCCCTCCCGGATGCCCCGCACCTGCGAAGGGAGTTCGGGGACGCCCTGGCGGTAGGTGTTGCCCCTCCGCTCCAGGGCCGCCCGACGCCGGTCCTCGAGGCCGTGGAGGCGGAAGAAGGCGTAGAGGTCCTGGGGCGCGTTTCCCGGGGACTCCCCGTGCCAGGCCTCCGCGGTGGCGAACTCCCGCGGGCTCATCCAGGTGGTCGCCCCGGCTTCCCGCTGGAGCCAGGAGGCCAGGCCCATGTGGTCCGGGTGGCAGTGGGTCACGAGGACGCGCTGGAGGGGGTGGGCCGGGAGGAGGCCCCGCCAGAGGGCCCGGACGGGCTCCCAGCCCAGGCCCGTGTCCACCGCCGTCCAGCCCTCCCCGTCCTCCAGTAGCCAGAGGTTCACGTGGTCCAGGGCGAAGGGCAGGGGCATGCGCACCCAGCGGATTCCAGGGGCGACCTCCAGGGCGGTTCCCGCCTCCGGCGGATGGGTGTGGGTGAATTCCAGGAAGGGCCCCCTCAGGGGGACTCTACCATCCGCCCGGGGCGCTCATTTCCCGACGAGGGCCTCGGACAGGAACTGCAGCATGTGCCCCCAGCTGCGCTTCATGGCCTTCTCGTGGTAGGCGGCGCCCCTGGAGGGGTCGTCGCCCGCCTCTTTCTGGGTGAAGGCGTGCACGGCCCCGGCGTAGGCCACGAAGACGTAGTCGGCCTTGGCCTGCTTCATCTCAGCCTGGAAGGCGGCCACGTCCTTGGGCGGCACGTAAGGATCGTCGGCCCCGTGGCAGGCCAGCACCTTGGCGGTGATGGAGGGGACGGGGCCCGGCCCGGCTCCCAGCATTCCGTGGAAGCTCACCACGCCCTTGACCGGCATTCCTGCCCGCGCGGCCTCCAGGGCCCCGGTGCCCCCGAAGCAGTAACCGATCACCCCCAGCCGGAGGGGATTCACCTCCTTGCGGGCCTTCAGGGCCTCCAGGGCCGCGGCGATGCGCTGGCGGTAGAGGGCCCGGTCGCCCAGGAACTTTCCGGCCTGGGCCCCGGCCTCCTTCGAGTCCTTGGGCCGCACGGTCTCCCCGTAGATGTCGGCCACGAAGGCGGCGTAGCCCACGGCGGCCAGCTCGTCGGCCACCCGGCGCTCGTGGTCGGTGGGGCCCATCCACTGGTGGATGATCACGACCGCGGGCAGGGAGTTGCGACCCTTGGGGGCGGCGAAGTAGCCCGCCAGCCGGGTCTCCCCGTCCTGGTAGGTCACGGGCTCGCCGGCGAAGGCGAGGGCGCTCAAGAGCAGGGCGGCGGCGACGCGGCGCATGGCGGACTCCCCGGAAGGGCCCCATTGCAGTACACCCCGAGGCCCCGGTCAAGGGCGCACCAGCGGAGGTCCGGGTGGGTTTCGAGGTCGGGAGGGATGCCAGCGTGACCTGTTCGAGTCCGGCCCGGACCGGGGCCCGCCTGGAACCGTGGGAGCGCCCGTGGGAAGCTCCCTGCATGGCCTCGCCGCCCTGGCCCGACTCACCGGCCTTTCCCCGGGCCTCGCCCTCGGGCCTCGAGGTGGACGTGGCGATCCTCGGGGCGGGAATCCACGGGGCCGCCCTCGCCCGGGAATTGAGCCTGCGGGGCGTGGCCTGCGCCCTGGTGGACCGGGGCTCCGTGGGGGGCGGCACCTCCCAGTGGTCCTCCCAGCTCCTCCACGGCGGCATCCGCTACCTGCTCACGGGAGACATCCGGCCCATGCGGGAGGGCCTGGCGGAGCGGGCCACCTGGATGCGCATCGCGCCCCTGCGCTGCCGCTGGGAAGCCTTCTGGATGCCCCACCGATCCTGGATGGAGGGACTGGCCCACCGCCTGGGCATCGGGCTCTACGACGGGTGGGGACGCGACCGGCCAGCCTGGCCCGGTGCCCTGCGCCTCGGAGCGGTCCCTGAGCAGGTGTTCCAGTCGGACCCCCGGGCCCGCTCCGGGCCCTTCCGGGGCGCCACGGCCTACGCGGATCTCCTCACCTGGGACCGGGCCCTGACCCGGGACCTCGCCGCCTCCAGCCGGGCAGCGATCCTGGAAGGGCAGGAACCCGAAGCCTGGGAAGAGGCGGCAGGGAAGCTCAGGGCGGTGCGCCTGCGGGACGCCTCGGACGGGAGTCCCCGGCGCCTGGAGGCCCGGAAGTGGGTCTGCGCCCTGGGACCCTGGACCGATGCGGCGCTGGGGCGGTGGTTCGGGGACGAGGCCAAGCGTCTGCGTCTCTCGGCCGGGATCCACCTCTGGTTCGATCCCCTCCCCGGGTGCGAACGCCCCTGGACCCTCCGGCGGCCCGGAGGGCGGGTGCTCTTCGTCGTCCCCCGGGACGGCCTTCTGCAGGTGGGGACCACGGAGCGGGAAGTGGCGGAGGGCTGGGTTCCGATCGTCGAAGAGGAACGGGAGGAACTCCTCGCCGCCCTGGAAGAGGGGATGCCCGCCGTCCCCTGGCGCAGGCTTCCGGTCCGCGCGGAGGAGCTCGGGGTGCGGCCCCTGGTGCGCGGGACCGGCGGCACCGCCCATCTCAGCCGGGAGGCGGTGCTGGAACGCCACCCCCGATTCGAGAACCTCCACCTCGTGCTGGGGGGCAAGCTCACCAGCGCCCGGCTGCTGATGGACCACCTCGCCACCACCCTCACGGGCCAGGCCTGCCCCGCCTCCCGCACCGAGCCCCTGCGCCTTTGGGATGGACAGGCCAGCACCGGGGGCTAGAATGAATGTTCGCTCTGGGGACCCCTGGGCCCCTGCCGCGAAGCCGGTCCCGTAGCTCAGCTGGATAGAGCATCAGACTACGAATCTGAGGGTCGGGCGTTCGAATCGCTCCGGGACCACCAGCCCTGCCCCCGCGTGTCATTCCCGGGGGCAGGTTTTTTTGGGGCCACGATCCTGGCGATCCGAACCCCTTCCCGCGGGAGATTCGGAGATTTCCGTACGGATGCCCAACCGTGTGGGGCCCTGCTCGGCAGGCTGCGCGGCAGCCTGCACCCGCGACCCACATGCGTTTCGCGGTCGGGCCTTCGAATCGCTCCGGGACCAAAAACGGCTCTGACTTGGGCGCTTTGCGGCCAAGTCAGGAGGACCCTGCCTGCGCAGGGTCCGATCGCCGTTTTTCGCCGAGGATGTTCCGCGTAGCGGAACCCGAGGCGCGTCCTGCCCCCGCGTGTCATTCCCGGGGGCAGGTTCTTTGAGGGGCCACGGTCCTGGCGATCCGAAGCCCCTCCCGCGGGAGATCTGGAGATTCCCGGATGGGTGCTCAGCCCTCTTCCGAACGCGTGAGCCACCAGGAGGCGGCGCCGATGGCGAGGAAGATGCACCCGAGGAAGGCCCAGAAGGCGACGAAGCCCTTGGCGTCGCTGCGCAGGGCGGGGTCCGTGAACTGGCCGAGGGAGCGCAGGCCCTTCACCGCGGCCGCGAAGCAGGCGGCGGCCACGGTGCCAGTGAGGAGGGCGGCGATCCGCGCGGGCAGTCTCATGGACCCATCCTACCCCGGGACTTCGCGCCCGGAAGGGTAGATCAGGAAGCGTGGGTGTGCAGTTCGTGCACCATCCGGCCGCCCTCCTTGCCCGCGAGGAGCAGGGCGCCCGCGGTGCCCAGGGAGAAGGCGATCCACAGGATCAGCATCCCGCGCAGCACGGGCTCGGGCAGGGAGCGGCGCAGGAGGGAGGGGATCCCCAGGAGGGCCCCCAGGGCCAGGCCGAGGAACGCCAGGAGGACCGTGGCCAGCTGGGCGCGGCTCTCGTGGGACAGGAGGGCCGCACGAAGCTCGGGGGTCCGGCGCGCGAAGGGCTCCGCGGCCTGGCCAGTGGCCAGCGCCAGAAGGGCGGCCCCCAGGGCCAGGGCCAGCACCAGGAGGGAACCGGCCAGGAGTCCCCGTCGCTGGCCGGGCCAGAGCAGGGCGAGCAGCGCCAGCAGGGGCACCGCGACTCCCAGGGCGATGGGGAAGTGCACCACGGCGGGATGGAGGTGGTTCCAGGACGGCACGGCGGACTCCTGCGGCTCGACCTCCAATGTCGCCCACCCGGAAGGGCCGGGGAGGACCGGAGGGGTCGGAAATTCCGGTCCGGATCTGGAGGGGGAGCGGTCCGGTCCGGATGGTAGGGCGTGGATGCAGTCCCTTCCCCCGGAGCCCCTCGTGCCGACCTTTCCTCTGCGCCATCTGTCCCTTCCCCTCCTGGGAGCCGTGCTCGCTCCCGCCCAGGAGCTGCCCCTGGCCCTCAACCTGCCCCTGCCGGTCCAACTCGAGGCAGGACAGCTTGGGCTCCGCTTCACGCACCGTTTCGAGGAGCAGGTCCGTTCCAACGGCAAGGAGGCCGGGGGCCTGGACGGCTACGCCTATGCCGCCCTGGGGGTGGACCTGGGCGTGCCGGGGGTGCGGGGGCTGAACGCCCAGGTGTACCGCAGCGCCGACCAGAAGACGCTGGTCCTCGCCCTGCAGCAGGCCCTCGTGTCCCGGGGCTCCTTCCAGGCCTCCCTGCGGGTCGAGCGCTGGGATGAGAGCGTCCGTTCTGGCGGTCCGGGGCTCGTCGCCACCGGAAAGCTGGGCGGCGCGGTCCAGCTTCCGGCGGCCTTCAGCGTCGGGGGCGGGGTGCAGGTTCTGGCCGTCCCCACCTACCTGACCCGCACCCACACGCAGCGGGACGGCGTCTTCAATGTGGGCGCGGCGTTCCGCTGGGAGGCCTCGGAGTCGCACCTCTTCACCGCGGAGTACTACCCAGTCCCCTCCAAGGTGCAGGACCGGCGCGTGGTGCCCTGGCCCCAGGGCGGAAGGCGCTTCGAAGCGGCCTGGGCCCTGGGGTACACCCTCCGGACCAAGGGGCACCGCTTCAGCCTCATGGCCACCACCACCCCGGGCACCACGGCGGCCCAGGTCCTGTCGGGGGACTATGCTGGACTGGGGGCCCGGCGGTCCGGCGACTGGGGCCTGGGCTTCAACGTGATCCGGATCCTGTGAGGAGGCCCCCCATGCGCGCCGTCCCCCTCCTGCTGCTGTCCTCCGCCCTGCTCGCCCAGGCTCCCCCGTCCCGGGGGGTGGAGGAGCTGCGCCGCTTCTACGCCGACAACTGCGTCCGCTGCCACGGCACCGACGGCTCCGCCACCAGCCCGGAAGGAAAGCCCCTCAAGGGCCAGAGCTTCCTGGACCGAAGGACCATGGACAAGAAGTCGGACGAGGAACTGGCGAAAACCATCCTCAAGGGCCTGGGCTTCGGGTTCGTCATGCCCAAGTTCAAGGACCAGCTGAGTCCGGAGGAGGCCAAGCGCCTGGTCACCGAGCTCATCCGCAAGGCCGAGAAGGGCAGGCCCCTCTAGCCCCTGGGGCCCTTCCCGCCCCGGACGAGCGGGGGCAGGAAGCAGCCCGGCCCGGGCCTCCGTTACAGTGTCCCCACGGCCCGCGCCCCATGCCCCCTTCCATCGATGCCCTCTCCGAAGCCCGCCCGCGGCGGGTGCTGGGACTCTTCGACGCCACCAGCGTGGTGGTGGGGGCCATCGTGGGGGTCGGCATCTTCTTCACGCCCTCCAAGGTGGCCGCCCTCACGGGCAGCGCGGGCCTGGCCCTCGGGGCCTGGGGCCTGGCGGGCCTGATCGCCCTGTGCGGGGCCTTCACCTTCGCGGAGCTGGGCGGGCGGTACCACGCCAGCGGCGCCCAGTACGAGATCCTCCGCGACGCCTACGGCCCCTTCACAGGCTTCCTGTTCGTGTTCTGCAACGCCACCGCGATCCAGGGCGGCTCCATCGGGATCATCTCCCTCATCTGCGCCTTCAATCTCCTCGCCGCCCTGGGCCGGGGAGGCGGGCAGGGCCTGGGAGGCCCCGGGGTGCTGGCCCTCGCCGCAGGCCTCATCCTGACCCTCACCGCGGCCAACGCCGCGGGGGTCCGTTGGGGGGCGCGGATCCAGAACCTCACCGTGGCCGGGAAGGTCGGCGCCCTGCTCGCGGTGGTGGGCCTGGCGGCCCTCGCCCCCCCTGCGCCGGCGGCCGGGATCCCCCCGGAGCTTCCGCTCGGGCCGGCGGCGGGCCTCCTGGCGGCCCTGGTGCCCTGCCTCTTCTCCTTCGGAGGCTGGCAGCAGGCCCTTTGGATCGCCGGGGAGGTGAAGGAGCCGCGGCGGAACCTCCCCCGGGCCATCCTCGGGGGTGTGCTGGCGGTCATTGCGGTGTACCTCCTGGCCAACTGGGCCTTCCTCCACCTGCTGGGAGCCCCCGCGGTGGCGGGCAGCCGGGCCCTGGCCGCGGACGCCGTGGCTGTCCGGCTGCCGGGTCTGGGGCGGCGCCTGGTGGCCGCCGCGGTGGCGGTCTCGGCCTTCGGAGTGCTCAACGCCCAGCTCCTCACGGGCCCGCGCCTCGTCTACGGCATGGCCTGTGACGGGCGCTTCTTTCCGGTCTTTGCCAGGCTGCATCCCAGGCTGGGAACGCCCTTCGCGGCCATCGCCCTCATCGGACTGACGGCCCTCGGGCTCCTGCTGGCGGCCGGACCCGGGGGCATCGACCGCCTGCTCAATGGGCTGGTCTTCATCGACGGGATCTTTTTCGTTCTCACCGGGGCTGCCCTCCTGGTGCTGCGCCGGCGCCTGGGTCCGCCGCCCGGAGGGGCTTTCCGCGTCCCGGCGTACCCGTGGCTCCCCCTTCTCTTCATTCTGGGCGAAGGGGGCGTGGTGGCAGGGGCCTACCTGGATCCCTCGGTTCGCGGCGCTGCGTTCATCGGTGCGGCCTGGATCGCGGGGGCGGCGCTCTTCTACCGCGCCAGGTTCCGGACTCCCTGAATCCGATCCCTGCCGGAGGGAATCCATCCCCCCGCCGAAGCGTTCCAGGGTGTTGATGCAAACCCCCTCAGGCAAGGCAGAATGTCCACATCCGCGAAGTCCTCTCGCGGTGCCTGCCGCGCGAAAGCCTCGTGGACGACCCCCTGCCACCCGAACCATCCCAGTTGCACGCCTTCTTCCGCCGCGCCGTCGAGCGCTGGCCGGAGGAGGTGGCGCTGGAAATCCCGCCGGGACAGGACCGCCCGGCGCGTCTTCGCCTCAGCTACCGGGAATTGGATGATCGCAGCGCGCGGCTGGCCGCCCGGCTTCCGGCGCCCGGGCCCGAGTCCCTCGTCGGCATCCTCCTCCCCCGGAGTTCGGAGCACCTCTTCGCCGCCCAGCTGGCGGTGCTGTCCCGGGGGGCGGCCTTCGTCTGCCTGGACCCCGCGCTCCCGGACGCCCAGATCGCCACGGTGCTCCAGGACGCGCTTCCCCTCTCCCTGGTCTGCGACGAGGCCGGGGCCGCCCGCGCCGCCGGGGCGGGCTGGAAGACCCCCCTGCTGCGCGCCGACCTCGACGCGGACCCCGGGGCGTCCGCCGACGCCCCTCACCAGGCTTCCCCCCCCGGGGAGCTGGCCTACCTGATCTACACCTCGGGCACCACGGGGCGGCCCAAGGGGGTGGAGATCCGCCAGTCGGCCATCGCCCAGCTGGTGGCCTCGGACCTGGAGGCCTTCGGCCTGGGACCGGGGGACCGGGTGGCCCAGGGCTCCTCGCCCTCCTACGACTCGGCGGTGGAGGAGACCTGGCTCGCCCTGGCCTCCGGCGCCACCCTCGTGGTGATGGACGACGAGGCGGTGCGGCTGGGCCCCGACCTCGTGGCCTGGCTGCGGGGAGAGCGCATCACCGTGTTCTGCCCGCCGCCCACCCTCCTGCGCAGCGCCCACTGCGCGGACCCCGAATCGGCCCTCCCCGAGCTGCGCCTCCTCTACGTCGGGGGCGAGGCCCTCACCCGGGACGTGTCGGACCGCTGGGGACGCGGCCGGCGCCTGGAGAACGGCTACGGCCCCACGGAGTGCACCGTGACCTGCCTCCGGGGCACCATCCTGCCCGGCGAGGAGATCCACATCGGCACCCCGGTCCCCGGGGCCCGGGCCTGGGTGCTGGACGAGAACCTGGACCCCCTGCCGGACGGCAGCCCGGGCGAGCTCTGCCTTGGCGGCGCGGGCCTGGCCCGGGGCTACCGGGGACAGCCCGCCCTCACCGCCGAGAAGTTCCCCGTGCACCCGGTCCTGGGCCGCCTCTACCGCACGGGGGACCTGGCGCACCGGGAGCCCTCGGGGAAGTTCGTGTGCCACGGCCGCCTCGACGCCCAGGTGAAGCTGCGGGGCTACCGCATCGAGCTGGAGGCCGTGGAGACCCGCCTGGCGGAGTGCCCGGGCGTCCGGGAGGCCGCCTGCGCGGTGCAGGGCCAGGGCCTGCGCACCTTCCTGGCGGCCTTCCTCGTGCCGGAGGATCCCGCCTCCCCGCCCGATCCCGAGCAGCTCCGGCTCACCCTCTCCCGGCTCCTGCCCGCCTACATGGTGCCCGCCCGCTTCGCCTTCCTGGAGGGCCTGCCCACCAGCATCGGGGGCAAGCTGGACCGCCGCGCCCTGCCGCCCCTCGAAGCCCCGCGCGACCCCGGAGGGCGGGGGCCCTCCAATCCCGTGGAGGCCCGCATCCTCCAGGCGGTGGAGGCCGTCCTCCAGCACCCCGGGGCCGGGGTGGACCAGGACTTCTTCACGGACCTGGGCGGGGATTCCCTCAGCGCGGCCATGGCGGTCTCCCTGCTCCGGGAGGACCCCGCCACCGCCTCGCTGTCCGTGCGGGACTTCTACGAGGCGCGCACGCCGGAGGCCATCGCCCGGCGCATCCATTCCGAGGAGTCGCCCAAGGCCCCGCCCGCCAGGGGTGGAGGCCCCGGGGTCCGCCCCTTCGCGGTCACCCTCGTCCAGGGCCTCTGCCTGCTCGCGGGCCTGGGCCTCGCGGCCCCCCTGGCCTACTTCCTGGCCGTCCGCCTGTTGCCCCTGCTCCTGGAGCGCCTGCCCTTCGGGGTGATGCTGGCCCTCAGTCCCCTGATGCTCCTGGGGGGCACCGCCCTCTACTCCCTGGGCACCCTCCTGCTCACCTGGGCCGCCAAGCGCCTTCTGCTCGGCCGCTACCGGGCCGGGCGGCAGCCTGCCTGGGGCTCCTTCTACCTGAGGCACTGGGTGGTGCTCCAGGCGGCGCGCCTGGTGCCCTGGCGCCTCCTGGAGGGGACCCCTTTCCAGATTTTCACCCTGCGCGCCCTGGGAGCCCGCATCGGGGAGGGCGTCCACCTCCACCGGGGCGTCCATTTCAACCAGGGGGGCTGGGACCTCCTGGAGATCGGGGACGAGGCCAGCCTGGGTCAGGACGCTTCCGTGCGCCTGGTGGATTTCGAGGAGGGGGAGATCGTCCTCGGGCCCGTCCGCATCGGCGCCGGGGCCACCCTGGAGGTGCGCGCCAGCCTGGCCCCGGACACGGAGATGGGGGAGGGGAGCTACCTGGAGGCCCTGGCGGCCCTGCCCGCGGGAGGGGCCATTCCCGCCGGCGAGGCCTGGGCCGGGGTGCCGGCCCGGCCCGTGGGGCCCGCGCCGCCCCGCCCGGTCCTGGACCGGGAGGAGGGGCCCCTGGGACCCCTGGCCTTCGGCCTGGGCCTGCTGGTGGCCCGGGCGGCCACCGGAGTGGCGCTGGCGCTTCCCCTCGGGGTGCTGGCCGCGGGGGCCGCCTGGCTCCAGGGCCTGGACGCCGCGGCCCTGAAGCGCTGGCTGCTCCAGGCCGAGCTGGACGGCGTCGGGCTGCTGGGCATGGCGCTGCTGGTGCTGCTCTCCGGTCCTCCCACCCTGGCCCTCGCCGCCCTCCTGGCCCGGGCCCTGGGCCCCGTGCGGGCAGGGGTGATCCCCCGCTGGAGCCTGGGCTACCTCCGGGTGTGGCTCAAGACGGGCCTCCTGCAGTCCGCCGGGGAGGCCCTGAGCGGGACGCTCTTCTGGCCCCTGTGGCTGCGGGCCGCGGGGATGCGGGTGGGCCGGGACTGCGAGATCAGCACGATCCTGGACGTGGTGCCCGAACTGGTGGAGATCGGCGACGAATGTTTCTTCGCCGACGGCATCTACCTGGGGGGCCCCCGGGTCCACCGGGGCACGGTGCGCCTGGCGCCCCTGCGCATCCAGCGCGGCACCTTCTTCGGCAACCACGCCGTGGTCCCCGCGGGCCAGACCCTGCCCCCGGACGTGCTCATCGGCGTCTCCACCCTGGCAGCGGGCCTGGAACCCCGGGCCGGCACCTCCTGGTTCGGCCTGCCCCCCTTCGAGCTGCCCCGCCGGGAGGTGGTGGCCTGCGACCGCCGCCTCACCTTCGACCCTTCGCCCATCCGCTACTGGAACCGCGTCCTCTGGGAGCTGGCCCGCTTCCTCCTGCCCGTCCCCCTCTTCTTCGCGGCGGCGGTGTGGGCCCGGAGCGCCCTGGCCTTCGAGGCGAAGCTGCCGCCGCCCGCTTTCTACCTGGGCTTCCTGCCCCTCGCCAGCCTGGGCACCGCCGCCGCCCTGGTGCTGGCGGTGGTCCTGCTCAAGTGGATCCTCATCGGCCGGGTGAAGGAGGGGACCCATCCGCTGTGGTCCTGCTGGTGCAGCCGGTGGGACTTCCTCTACGTGGCCTGGGGACTCTACGCCCGGGCCACGCTCTCCTTCCTCGAGGGCAGCCTCCTCCTCTCCTGGGTCCTGCGCGCCCTGGGCATGCGAATCGGGAGCCGCGTGCTCCTGGGCCCCGGCTTCGCCCAGGTGGTGGACCCCGACATGCTGGCCCTGGAGGACGGCTGCACCGTGAACGCCCTCTTCCAGGCCCACACCTTCGAGGACCGGGTCCTGAAGATCGCCCCGGTGCGGATCCACCCCGGGGCCAGCGTGGGCCCGGGGACCGTGGTGCTCTACGGGGCGGAGATCGGGGCGGGGGCCCGGGTGGGGGCCAACGGCGTCGTCATGAAGCGCGAGCACCTGCTGCCCGGGCACCACTACGAGGGCTGCCCCACCGTGCCCGTGTGATGCGACTGGGCGTTCCAAAAACCCAGCGCCAAGACGCCAGGAAAAGGAAATCCAATACCCATGCCGTTCTTGGCGTGCTTGGCGTCTTGGCGGTGAGGATTGCCTTTTCGGGGCATTGAACGCCCCCGGGTCCGGGTCCCCGGCCTCAGGGGCGCAGGATCTTGTCCAGGGCCCTGCCCTTGGCGAGTTCGTCCACGAGCTTGTCGAGGTACCGGACCTTCTGGGTGAGGGGATCCTGGATATCCTCCACGCGAACGCCGCAGACGACCCCCGTGATCCGGGAACTGTGGGGGTGGATCCGGGGAGCCTGGTCGAAGAAGGCCTGGAAATCGATGGCCTCGCGCGTGTGCCGGGCGAGCTGGTCCCGGGAATAGCCCGTCAGCCAGCAGATGACGGTGTCCAGCTCCTCCCGGGTCCGCCCCTTCCGCTCGGCCTTCTGCAGGTAGAGGGGATAGACGCGGGTGAAGAGCAGCCGGGAGATCTCGCGGGCGGGCATCGCAACCTCCTTCGAGGGGTGGGGTCGTTCCGGGCTTCGGCGGGTCACGGTCCTTCCAGGGCCGCCTTCAGGTCCTGGAGGTCCTGCAGGATGGCCTTCCGGATCACGCCCTTGAACAGGAACAGGGGGGCCGCCTTGATTCGGGCCCCCAGGCCCCGGGGCCGGGTTTCGTGGGAGCTGGTCAGGGTCAGCGCGCCTTCGCCCTCCGAAATCCGCAGGGTGGTCAGGAAGACCATTCCGCCCTCTTCCGCCCGGGTCGCGTAGGAGGTGTTCTCCACGGCCTCCGTGATCCACTTCTCCACGGTGGCCGGCTTGCCGAACAGCTCCCGGGTCTCCCGCCACCGCAGCCCCACGAGGCCCTGCGGGGGCTTTTCCACGACCTGGATGTCCTGGATTCCGCGGATGAATTTCGCGGCGTTCTCGAGGTCGGTGATGAGGGCCCAGAGCGCCCCCCTGGATCCGTGGATGGTCACCTGCCCTTCGACGAGCATGGCCCTGCCCCCTGGGTTCGGGTGATGATACCGGGCCGGAGGGGAGCTTCGGTTCCGGACCCCGGGGTCAGAGCCAGCGGCGGACCCTCCGGCAGTACCGGGCGTAGTCCTCCCCGAAGGTCCGGGCGAGAAAGGCCTCCTCCCGGCGGACCACCAGACGGTCCAGCGTCAGGAGCAGCGCCGGAAAAAGGGAGAGGGCCCAGGCGTTGTCCAGCACGAGGGTCAGGCCCAGGAAGAGGAGGGCGTTGGTGAGGAAGAGGGGGTTGCGGGAGAAACGGTAGGGACCGCCCGTGAGGAGGGTCCGCACCTTCCGGCCATAGTCGGCGCTGGTGGCGCCCTTCCTGAAGGTCCAGAAGGACCAGGCCGCCAGGGCGAAGGCCGCGGTGAAGACGAACCAGGGCAGGATGGGCAGCCATCGGTCCGGCAGGGGGATCGGGATGGGGGCGATCCGGGCCAGGGCCCAGGCGGCGCCCACGAACAGGCCCAGGACCAGGCCCGGGTGGAAGGGCACCTTGAGCGTGGACGGGGCCTCGCCGGGGCGGGAAGGGGGGACCCCCCCGTCCGGGGAATCGGGTTCGACGATCCTTGGCCTGCTCATTCCGGTCCCCCAAGGCGTCGGGTCTGGGTTCAGTCCGATTCGATCCGGATGTCGTAGTGCTGCGACCGCAGGTCAAAGCGGGAAAGGAGCTCCCGTGCCTTGGGGGGGACCACACAGGCCTCGTAGTCCTCCCCGGCGAACTCCCGGACCGATTCGATGGACTCGAACCTCATGATGGTCACGAATTCCACTTCCTCCGCCTGCTCCCGGCGCAGGAGCTGGATGTCCCGGAATCCGCGGATCCCCCGGCCCTTGATGCCGGCGAAGATCTCCTCCCGGAGCAGGGACTCGTAGGCGTCCGCCCGGTCCCGGGGGGTCCAGCCGTGCCAGATGCGGGAAATCATGGAGATCACCTCCTGGGGTCGGGCGGAAGGGTGCCCCCAAGGTGCGGATGGGGCGCGGTCGACCTCCCTCACCTTGACAGGAGCACCTCATTGATTTGAATGACCGGCTCGAGGTCGGTGTAGTTCGGCAGGTCGCCCTGCAACTCGGCCGCGTGGGGCATGAAGGCCTCGAGAAAGGCCTCCGCTGAAACGAAATGGAAGTGGCACAGGGCGGTGTAGGCCGGGGGGGAACCGGGAAGGGCCCCGCCGGCGCCGCGTTCCACCGAGACGCCCCGGAAGCCGGGGTGCGCGCTCAGCAGTTCGATGGACCGGGGCATGTGGCGTTCGACGTAGTAGGGAAAGTCGAACCGGGATCCATCTCGGTGGGGATACAGGATGCTGATGCTGATCATGAAACCTCCATCGAGGTGGGGTTGGGGGAGGGCCCCGCGGCCGCGCGGGGGAGGGCCCCGGAGATCATTTGGAGGCCCCGGGTGCCTCTTGGAGGCGGCCCTTCATCTTCCGGGCCTGCCCGGCAAAGTAGGAAAGGTTGGGATGGGCGAACCGGGTGGCCAGGCTGAGGGCCTGCTCGGAGGCCTGAACGGCCTCCTTCCACCGACCCGCCTTCGCGAAGCCGTCGGCCAGGCCGTCCCAGGCGTTGGCCGAGTTCGGATGGGCATCCACGTTTCGCCTGAAGAGGTCCAGCGCCGCCGGGACCTTCCCCTGGGAGAGGGCGTCGTAGGCGAAGTCGTTGACCACGCCCTCGGGAACGTCGAAGGGCCAGCCGACGGTCTTCGACACGTCCCGGAAATGTTGCTCCGCGTAGGAGAACCCCCTGCTCATCAGGTCGGGATGAAAGCGGTACCCGGAATACAGGTGGCGAAGGGCGTCGATCTGCCCCAGCAGGGGCATGCAGGAATGGGTTTCATCCGGGAAGGCCTGGGCGAACCAGCGAAAGCCCTGGGGGGACCTGGTCTTGAGCACCTGGACCAGGCGCTCGAAGTCCGCCAGGGCCTGCCCCGCGTCATCGGACCGGGCGACATAGAGGAATGCCTTCAGGCTTCGCGTCGATTCGAAGGCCTTCTCGAGGGACCGCGCGGGCAGGTTGTGGTCCCAGTCGAGGCTTGGACTCAGCGCGACATAGGCGCGGAAGAGCGACGGCTCGGCGCTCAGGCAGAACAGCACGAACTGGCCGCCCGCCGAATGGCCCGAGAGCACCCGGAACCCGTCGGTCCGGTAGGCCCGCTCGATGGCCGGAATGAATTCCGTGGCGAGGAAGCGCTTGAAGGGGCCGGCGCCCCCGCCGCCCTGCCACGCCTCGGGCCAGTCCGTCTGGGTGAAGTCCCTGATCCTGACCGTGCTGTCGAGTCCCACCACGACCATCTCCGGGATCTCCCCGTGCGCCGCGAGGTAGCTGGCCGAAACCGCCGTGTGGAGGAATTCCCTCTCTCCATCGAGCAGGTAGAGGACCGGATACCGGCGGTCCTGGGCCCAGGCGTAGCTCTCGGGCAGATGCACCCGGTAGCTTCGCTCCTCGTTCAGGACCGAGGAGTGGATCCGGTGGGTCTGGCCGACGACCACCTGGGCCCCCGCCCCGGGGGCCCCCAGGATCGCCAGGAGCATAGAAAGCCCGACCATTCGAAGGTTCACGGTCACCTCACCAGGGGAGAGCCACACGGACGGCCGACCCGGAGGGATTCAGGACGCCGCGATGAGAAAGAAGGCGAGGGAGAGGAGGAGGCACAAGGGCGAGAACAGCCAAGTATCCCATGTCGCGAAGGGGGTCCCCCGCACGCGCTTGAAGAAGCCCACCAGCTTGAACTCTCCCAGGGCCCGGAGGAAGAAGGCCGACCCCATCACGATGGCCGCCCAGTGGGCCGGGGACCCGGGGAAGGACGAGAAGAGGCGGAAACCCCGCAGGATGGCGACGCAGGCGGCCCCGGCCAGGGCCAGCCCCACCGCCACGGTGGCGGGGCGCGAGGGGGTGAAGGCCCGCCGGCCGTTCACCTCCGGGACGGCCTGCCGCATCCCCCAGGTGCCTCCGGCGGCCCAGTAGAAATGGAGGCCGGCCAGCAAGGTCAAGGCCGACGCGAGGAGGGCGGGGACGATCATGGATCGCGGTCCGGGTGGATCCCAGGCTCCGGAGCGGGCCCTAGAGGCCCTTGAGCAGGGACCGGAGGGCCGGGCCGCTCCCCGCCAGGGGGAAGCGGGCCTTGAGGACGGTGGAGGGATTCCGGCCATCGACGATGGCCACCTCCAGGGTCTCGGCCCCCTCGAGCACCTGGTTCAGGACCTGGCGCACCGGCCCGGTCTTCTGGCGCGTCCGTTGGTTGGAGGCGAAGACGAATCCGTCCTCCACCTCCGCGCTCAGCCACCCGCCCAGGCGCAGGGAATGCACGGAGGGCTTCCCGGCGCGGGTCACGGTGAGCCGCATCAGCCCTTTGGCCCCCGCCGGGGCCCCGGGCCCTTCAAAGAACCCGAAGTCGAAGCCCTTGAGGGGCGTGATCGGGGCCACGGTGAATTCCAGGGCCAGCACCCCCGCGGCGCCCGGGCTGTCCTGGGTGCAGGTGAACTGCAGCCGCGTGGTGCACTTCGCCCCCATCACCGTGGCCTCCTGTTGGATGGACGCCTTCCGGAGACCCGAGGGGCCCGCCTGGATGCCCCACCCGGACTGGGCCGGGAGAAAGGTCGGGGGCGCGAGCGCCATCAGGAGCGCGAATCCTTGACGGGTGAACCGGAGCAGCACGGGGAGCCTCGGGGTTTCAGGGTGGGGTGAGGGGGGACGAAGCGATCGGGGATCTGGGCGGAGGGCTGGGACCGGGGTCCCGGGGAAGGCCCGGTCCGGCGGTGTCGAGAAGACATTGGATCAACCATCCGGTTCCCACCAGGAAAAAAGGAAACGGTTTCAATCCAGAACGCCGGAGCCCTCCCAGGCCCCTAGGTGGGTCTGAACCGCTGGTTCTCCGCCGCCGCGGCCCGGACCAGGGCCTTGAAGGCCTTGGCATCCAGGGATTGGCCTTCCCGGAGGTCGATGGCCCGCCGGGTGCCCCCATCCAGGGAGGCGTTGAAGAGGCCGTGGGGATCCTCCAGGAAGGCCCCTCGCGCGAAGGTCAGTTTGACGGCCTGCTTGTAGGATTCTCCCGTGCACAGGATCCCCCCGCAGGACCAGGTGGGCACGCCCAGGGGGTTGGTGGGCTTGATCCACTTGCAGTCCTCCTCGACGGCCGGGACGGCTTCGTGGATGAGGCGGCGGACCTCCGCCAGCGTGTCCGCGCGCCAGCCGCCGATGGACTGGATCTTCTCGTCCACCCGGGACGAGGCGGGGGAGGGGTTCCCGGGTCCACCGGCCTTGGGTTTCATCGCCATGGGACATCCTCCACCATTCCGGGCGGCCCGGGGAGGGTCAGGCCCGGGAGAAGAAGGCCGGGGGCTGGACCGGCCCCGCCGCGGGGCCACGGGATCCGGGAGCACGGAGGACCCCCGCGCCCGTCCGGAAAGGTCCCCGCGGTGCGGCGTCCGGGTGGAGGAGACACCCTAGGCCTCCGGGGCCTTGGTCGAGGCATGGAGAATGCTCGCGATGGCGGCCAGCGACAGCCCGATGCAGACGACCATGAGGATCCCCAGGGCCGGGGCCCCCACCCCCTGGGCGAGGTGGAACAGGTCGGCCCTCCTCCCCTGGGCGAAGGCGAGGGTCTCGCACACGAAATCGAAGGCGGGCCTGAGGCAGAGGATCATCAGCAGGAGGCCCGCGACAAAAGGCGTTTCAGGGGGCCTCCGGCGCAGCAGGGAATGGCCCACCCCCAGGGAGACGGCGTCCAGGATGTAGGGGGAGGCGGTCATGATCCATGACTGCCAGGTCGAGGACAGCCCCACCGGCGTGATCCACGCCTGACCGAATTCCCCTCGCCAGAACCGGGGGATCCATTGGATGTCCACGACCCTTCCCCCGACCAGGTAGGTCCCGGCCACGTGGCTCAATTCGTGGGTGGGCGCGTAGGTCAGGTACCACAGCAGGGGCAGGACGAGGAGGCTCGGAAGCGTTCTGCGGAGGGGCCAGGGGCCCTTCAGGTACAGGAAGAGGAGGGGGCCGACGATCACCACCAGGATTTCGAGCGTGATCAGCAGGCGGTCGTTCATGGCTCCCGATGTCCGGGCGGAAGGGAATGCAACCTGAGGTTTGAACCCGGTGGCGAGGGGGGCCCGCCCGCCGCGACGCCGGGTGGGACGCCGGGTGGGACGCCCGGTGGGACGGTCGGGGTCATCCCCCGCGGGGCCCCTGGGCAAGGCATCAGATCTCCCCGAAGAACGCGGCGAGGTCCCGGGCGAGCAGCTCGGGCTGCTCCACGGCGGCGAAGTGACCGCCCCTCGGCATCACGGTCCACCGGCGCACGTCGTAGAGCCGCTCCGCCCATTCCCGCGGCGGGCGTCCCTCGGACACGAAGGTGTGGTCGAAGTTGGCGACGCCTGCGGGCACCTGCACCCGGTCGCCGGGCCGGAGCTCCGCCCCGTGCCAGCGGTTGTCGAAGTAGTCGCGCATGGAGGGGGTGATCGTCTCCGTGACCCAGTAGATCGTGAGCATCGTGAGCAGGAACTCACGCGAAAAGCGCGCGTCGAGGTCGCCGCCGCAGTCGCTCCACGCGCGCCACTTCTCCAGGATCCAGGCCGCCAGCCCGGCGGGGGAATCGTTCAACGCGTAGCCCAGGGTCTGGGGCCTCGTGGACTGGAGGGCCGAATAGCCCCGCTCCACCGCATCCCATTGGCGCACCTGGGCCACATACGCGCGTTCGGCCTCGCTGAGCGGCCGCGTCCCTTCACCGGTCGGCGGCCAGAGTTCCATCGTGGTCAGGTGGATGCCGATCATGGGCGAGGGATCCTCGAGGGCCATGTGCGTGGTGACCCCCGCGCCGAAATCGCCCCCGCCGGCCCCGTACCGCTCGTAGCCGAGCCCGCGCATGAGCTGGTGCCACAGCCGCGCGACGCTGCGGTAGGTCGTGGGTGCCGGCCGCCCGGAGAAGCCGTACCCCGGGAGCGAGGGAATGACGAGGTCGAAGGCCGGGCCCTCGATCCCGTGGGCTTTCGGGCTGGTCAGGAGCGGCACGAGCGGCAGAAGTTCGAGAAAGGAGCTGGGCCATCCGTGGGTCAGGATCAGGGGAATGCCCTTCCCCTCCCGGGCCCGCTCGTGCACGAAGTGGACCTGGACGCCACCCAGCTCCGCGCGGAAGTGCTTGAACGAGTTCAGGTGCCGCTCCTGGGCCCGCCAGTCGAAGCCCTCCGCCCAATGGCCGAGCAGGCGCTGCAAGGTGCCCAGGTCCGTCCCCTGTTCCCAGGGGGGCCCCGGAGCTGGAGGGGGCCAGCGGGTGGTGCGGATGCGCGTCCGAAGGTCGGACAGGACCGCGTCCGCCACGCGGATCGTGAACGGAGCGAGGGGCATCGGGTGGTTCGGCATGCTCATGGGTTCGTGGGAGGTCCTGGGGCCATGACCTGGACGCCGCCTTGGACGGGAGGCGCCGAAGACCGCCGGCCCGAGGCAGGCAGCTCAGCGGCCGAAGCGCCGCTGCAGATCAGCATAGGGGATGGCGCCCCGGGCGAAGCCGAAGGACCCCCCCGCGAGCATTTCCCGGGCGGCCCGCTCGACCAGGGTGAGGACGGCGCGGGTGAGGGTGCCGCCCACACTGATCCGGGCGACGCCGAGGGCGCGCAGGGTGGCGGCGTCCAGCACGGGCTCCACCAGCCCGGCCACGACGTTCACCGGCCCGCCGATCGCGGAGGTCAGCCGGCCGATCTCTTCGGCCGCGCCGACCCCTGGAACGAAGATGCAGTCTGCCCCGGCAGCCAGGTAGCGCTCGGCTCGGCGCACCGTCTCGGCGAAGGCCTCCGGGTGCCGGAGCATGTAGGCGTCGGTGCGCGCATTCAGCACGAAGGAGCCGGTCGGTGCGGCGACCCGCGCCGCCTGGAGGCGTTCGCAGGCCGCCTCGACCGGGAGCAGCTCTCCCGGCTGGACCACATCCTCCAGATTGCCTCCGACCACCCCCAGCTCCACCGCCGCGGCCACGGTCGCTTCGACACGCTCGGGGGTGGCCCCGTAGCCGGACTCCAGGTCTGCGCTCACCGGGCAGGAGACGGCCGACACGATCCGCGCGATGCAGTCGAGCATCTCCGGACCCTCCAGGGTCCCGTCGGCGGCACCCCGGCTGAAGGCGATTCCGGCGCTGGTGGTGGCGATCGCCGCGAACCCGGCCTGCTCCAGGATCCGGGCCGAGCCGCCGTCCCAGGCGTTCGGCAGGATGAAACCGGCGCCGGGCCGGTGCATCGCCAGGAACCCCGCCGCGCGGCTCGGATTCGCCGATCCAGTCATGCCCCTGATCCTAGGCCAAGGCCCCCGCCCGCGCCACTGGGCCCCGCGTCTTGCGGCCGTAGGCGGCCAACAGGCGAAGGGCTTCGTTCGCCCAATCCTCGTTTTCCGAAGCCGCCACCGGCCCCAACCTCGTCCTGGCGGATCCCCAGTGCCTAACGAATGAAGCTCACCGGCGCTGCCGAAGCGCCGCGGTGGTTCGTGACGAGAAATCCAGATAGAACCGTGAGGACGGTGCCTCGCAGAGGCAGCGTCCGAGTAGAGCGCAGGGTGAGGCTCACCGCGGCATCAGCGCAAACACACCCCACCCCAGGTATTCACGCGTGTAAGCGGCGTAACGCCCGGGTTCCGAGGTCAGTTGGGCTCGGACATCCTTCGCGAGCTCGTCGTCGGAATTGGCGTCAAGCCATCGGCGCATGGTGAGCCATTTGGCTGCCTCGTATCTGTCCCAGCCGTCCTGGTCAGCCAGAACCATTTCAACGACGTCGCAGCCAAGGTGGCCAAAGGACGCGAGAAGTTCTGGAAGCATGAGAAAGTCGGAGATTGAGTTGGCAAGACAACCCTTGGCCACATCTTCGGTTGGCGGTAACTGACGCCAGTAGGGCTCGCCGATGAGGATGATCCCTCCGGTCCGCAGGCTTCGCGCCAGAAGCTCGATGGTGCCGGCAACTCCCCCGCCGATCCATGTGGCCCCAACACAGGCTGCCACGCCGACTTTTTCGTCAGAGACATAGCCGGCAGCATCGCCATGGATGAACGTGACCTGATGGGTGACACCGAGTTCCGCAGCGCGGAGTTTCGCTTGCTCGGTGAATAGCTGGCTCATGTCGATGCCGGTGCCGAGGATGCCGTGATCGCGTGCCCAGGTGCAGAGCATCTCCCCCGAACCGCTGCCGAGGTCGAGCACTCGGGCCCTCGATTCCAGGCGCAGTGCCGCGCCGAGAGCAGCGAACTTTTCGGATGTGAACGGGTTATGAATGCGATGAGCGCTTTCGGTGATGTTAAATATCCGAGGGATGTCCACTGTGATAAATCTCTTTACAAAGGTGAATGGATTCAGTCGCGGCCTAATGAACCAAGTTAACCGGCCCAGCCGCAGGCCGGACGACGAACAGAGACGGGAAAGAAGGACGAAGAGACATAGCGGTAGGCGGTGCAGGCTGGGGCCGGGTTGAACGCTGGGTTAGGCACCAGGATTTAGATTGGTAAATATTTCGATACATTTTTGAGTTTCATTATAATATGTTATTGTTATTGACACCGGAGAATCTGGAGGCGCCGGGAATTTTGGACTGAAACGCCAGTTTTTTACGTGATCAATTGTATGAGATAATAACGGTTCTGGACCTTCTTCTGGTATTATTCGTGTGACAACACCGGAATCATCAATCACAACCTTGACAGTAGTCTTATAAATACCTGGCTTGCCATCGGCAGGTGTCGGGATTTGGCCAGGAACTGATTGAAATAGTATTTTTCTTGTGACTTGTGTGGTTGTTGTCTTGTTAATAGGCGCATTGCATGCAATCAATGAAATGAGCAGTAGATTAAATAGAATTTTCATGAAGTACACCTAACGAAAAAAGTTAACCGGCCCAGCCGCCACCGAAACGACGGTGAGAGTAGACGCCATGATGGGCCGAAGCGTTGAGTGGATTGAAAAAGACACAGGCGGCTGGGTCCGAGTTGAACGACATGTTAGGGCCGCTTGGACGAGGGCAATGGGCCAAGTTTGACCTCCAAGGTGGAACAAATGTTCAAGACCTTCGCTTCCTTGACTGTACGGTTCGTTTGATCGGCTTCGACCAATTCAATAAGGGCATGACCCAGATCCACAATCAAGGACGGAACTACAGAATCGGGCAACCAGGTGATTCCATAATATCTTTCGAAGTAAAAAAAGTAGAACGCGCCATCTAAGCCGACATGGAATGGCCGATCTGGTGCATATCTTGTATCTTTGACGACACGTCCCCAAACAGAGGATATCTTGGCCTCGAGTTCGGCGGACAAGGGGAAATCACGGACCTTCAAATGCTTGTCAGGGTTGAATGTTGGGGGGACTACCCTCTTCCCTCCTGGTCGAGCTGGTGGCGGCGGAGGGGCTGCGGTTTTTATTGCTAATTTTGAGGAACGGAGAACATATTTCGAAGGTGTTGAATTCTCTGCGACATCGAAGATGCCAATGGAGTATTCAGGACCAAACGCCGGATCACAAATCATCCATAGTTTTGGTCGCTTTTGAGATACCAGAGTTTTCGATAACGACTTGAGCGATATCTCCCAAGCTAGTGGAGTCATTGGTTCCAAGTGATTGGGAGAATCCTGTGCAATCACCACCGAGGAGCCGATACAGAGCAGCATTGCGGTTAAAGGACAGCGCATCAGAGTGGCCCTAACGAAGGAAGCTAAGCGGCCACGCCTGCGCCGAGGCGACGAGCGGAGCCGGGATAGCGAAATGCTGAGAGAGAGCGGAAGGCAATGCAGGCGGGGTCCGACTTGAGCAGAGGGTTAGACCGCTGGGATGTCAGTTGGTTGTGCTTGCCTTTCGAGCTGAATCGAAGGCTGGTTGGTACCTGTTGGCAATCTTGGAGCCCAAGGCCACACCTTGGTCAAATAATTGAATGGCCCCTTTGACATTTTTTTCGGTGACCTTTCCGCCTAACATGCAAACAGCGGCCATGACCATCGCATCTGGATGTTTTTGCTCAGCCGCAAGTTTGTACCATTTATACGCTTCGATTGGATCTGGCAGAACCTCTTCACCATTAAGCAGATCTTCGGCGAGATCATATTGGTATTTTGGATTTCCTCGGCTTGCTGCGACCCGGAAGTAGGCGAGGGCCTTTTTTGGGTCCTGTTTGACAGCAACACCAGATCCGTAGCAGTAGCCCAACCAATAGATACCGTCAGTGTCATCCTGTGCTGCCGCCTTCTCTGCCCAGGAGAAGGCCTCTTTGAAGTTCATCAGTGCACCTGACCCTGATGAGAGTAAATGGACAAGTCTTACTTGGGCCTTGATGTACCCCTGGTTCGCAGCTTTGCGGAACCATTCAATGGCCATTGCCTGGCTGTAATTGGGGCTGATTGTGTAGAAATCGCCAACAGCGAATTGTGCGTCAGGATTACCCTCCTTCGCTTTGGCTAGGATCGCTTCGGGTAACTGAGCGTGAGCATATATGCAGGTCCCAATAGTCAGGAGTGTTAGTGAATAATGACCTCGACCAACTCGCATGATTTTAAACTCCTGGGAACTAGCTTAACAAAGCGGTCTAACGATGGAAGTTAACCGGCCCAGCCGCTGGCAGGGCGCGGAACAGAGACGGGGAGGATTGAGGAAGAAAGAGCATGGTTGATGGTAGCGGCTGGGCCCGGGTTGAACGCCTGGTTAGGCTAATCCAAGCAAACTAGAAAGGTGTTTGGCAACGTTAGTTGCATTATAGCAACGAAATTTAAAAATACCGTTATCATGATTGATAACAACGATTCCTGTAAACCAACCAAACTCACGA
>JACQZU010000016.1 GCA_016213735.1 Acidobacteriota bacterium
AGTCGCGAGGCGTTTCAAAGCGCCTTTGAAAACAGGCGTCCAGCCTTTCCTGGACTTGGACCTCCGAGCGGTGCGGGACTGCGAGGAAGGTGACGGGTGGAACCCCGAAAAGGAGCCCTCATGGCCCTGAACGTCGACCAGAAGAAGATCATCATCGAGGACTTCAAGCAGCACGAGTCCGACACCGGTTCGCCCGAGGTCCAGGTGGCCCTGCTCACCCGGCGCATCAACGACCTCACCGAGCACTTCAAGGTCCACGCCAAGGACTTCCACAGCCGCCGGGGCCTCATGATCCTCGTGGGCCAGCGCCGCCGCCTCCTGGACTACCTCAAGAGGAAGGACAAGGAGCGCTACGCCAAGCTCATCGAGCGCCTCGGCCTCCGTCGCTGAATATTCTGTGGGGGCAAACGGCGGCTTCGCCGCCTGGGCCCCCACACCCCGCGCAAAGGGCAGGCTCAGCCTGCCCTTTGCTTTTGCTCCGTAGGGGCAAACGGCGGCTTCGCCGCCTGCCTCCATCTATCGGACGCGAGGCGTCCTCCCGCGCGCCGCGCTTGCGGACATGGAGCCTCCCCACACCCCGCGCAAAGGGCAGGCTCAGCCTGCCCTTTGCTTTTGCTCCGTGGGGGCAAACGGCGGCTTCGCCGCCTGGGCCCCCACACCCCGCGCAAAGGGCAGGCTCAGCCTGCCCTTTGCTTTTTCTCCGAGGGAACGCCTGGGGCTTCAAGGGGGCGCCGTTCCCTCCGCTATGCTGAAAAGGCCCGCGCTTGCGGGCCTTTCGGTGTCCATGGATCCCCTCCCTCCGCTCCCGGTCCCCCCGGACCCCAACCCCGACCGCGTGCTGGGCAGCGAGCCGCGCCTGGACGGGCCCTGGCTGCGCCTTCGCGTGGACCGCTTCGCGCACCGGCGGGGGGCCCAGGGCACCTACGTGGTGGCGGGCTTCCCCCGCAGCGCCTGCGGGGTGCTGGCCCTGGACGAGGCCGACCGCGTGGTGCTGGTGGGCCAGTGGCGCTACCCCCTGGAGCGCTACAGCTGGGAGCTGCCCGAGGGTGGCGGCGACCCCTCCGAGAGCCCCTTCGAGGCCATCCGGCGCGAGCTCCGGGAGGAGGCGGGCCTGGAGGCCCGGGCCTGGGAGCCCCTGGCCTTCTTCCACCCCAGCAACAGCACCACCGACGAGGAGGCCTTCCTCTTCCTGGCCACGCATCTCTCCGAGGTCCCCGGCGGTCACGCCCCCGAGGCGGACGAGGAGCTGCAGCTGCGCCGGGAGCCTTTCGGGGAATGCGTGGCCCGGGCCCTGTCCGGGGAGATCACCGACAGCCTCACCGTGGCGGCCCTCCTGGCCCTCCAGGCCCGCCGGTCGGGCCTTTCCGCCGCCCTGGATCCCGCGTTGGCCGAGCGCTTCTTCCAGCGCCCCGACCAGCACCCCAGCCCCGGCCGCGCCCGCTGGGCCCGCCTCCGGGGGGAGGCCCCGTGATCCTCTCCCTGCACCCCGAGACCCCCCAAATGCGGCATCTGGAGCGCATCGGGGAGGTCCTGCGCCAGGACGGCGTCATCGCCTACCCCACGGACACCCTCTTCGGTCTGGGCTGTCTGGCCAGCCGAAAGAAGGCGGTGGACCGCATCCAGGCCCTCAAGGGCCGGGACCCGAAGAAGCCGCTGTCCATGCTCTGCGCCGACATGGGAATGCTCTGCCGCTACGCCCGCACCCTGGACGGGCCGGCCTTCCGCACCCTCAAGCAGCTGCTCCCCGGACCCTACACCGTGGTGCTGCCCGCCAGCCGGGAGGTGCCCCGCTACCTGCAGAACAAGCAGACCGTGGGCCTGCGCATCCCCGACCACCCCTTCTGCCAGGCCCTCACCCACCTCCTGGGCGAGCCCATCCTCACCCGCAGCTACGCCCCCGTGGACACCCCCCTCAACACCTCCTGGGAGATCGAGGATGAGCTGGGCCACGCCCTGGACCTCGTGGTGGACTGCGGGCAGCCCCTGGGCGTCCCCAGCACCGTCCTGGACATGACCGGCGAGGAGCCGGTCCTCCTTCGAGAGGGCGCGGGGCCCTGGCCCGTGTAGGGGAGAGGCCCGCCAAGGGCGAGGGCACCCACCCTGCCCCCCTGGGATCTCCCTGAATGGTGGGCCTCCCCCCGTTTGCCAGGCCGGAGGGCCCGGTGCGCCGGTCTCTCAGCCCGTGGCGGTCGGAGCAACCGCGAGCACTTCGCGCACGCGCGCGAGAAGCTCGCGGTTGGCGAATGGCTTTGCCAGCACGCGGGTGCCGGGGGCCACCTCGACCTGCTCGGGGGCGTAGCCCGAGATCAGGAGGACCGGCACCCGTCCGGCCAGCCGCTGGACAAGCACGTCCCCGCGCAAACGGGGCATGACGATGTCCGCCACCACCAGCGCAATGTCCGGATGCCCGGCCAGCTGTTCCAGCGCCTCCTCACCGTCCTGGGCGAGCGTGACCCGGTATCCGGCACCTGTCAGCACGCGCTCCAGCAGCACCCGCACCGCGACATCGTCATCGGCCACCAGCAAGTGCTCGCTGCCTTCCAGACCATGCACACTGTGCACCACTCCGGGCAGGGACGCCATGTGGGCGTCCGCTTCCGGCAGGTAGATGGTGAAGCAGGTTCCCCGGCCTGGCTGCGAGTCCACTTCCACGGTCCCGCCGTGGCTGCGAACGACTCCGTCCACCACCGCCAGCCCGAGCCCGGTGCCCTTCCCGTAGGCCTTGGTGGTGAAGAAGGGGTCGAAAGCGCGACTGGAGATTTCGGGCGTCATGCCGATGCCCGTGTCCTCCACCGACAACATCGCCCAGCGTCGTCCGTCCCGTTCCGCCGAGTCTGCCACCAGGGTGATGGCGCCGGTGCCGGAGATGGCATCGCGTGCGTTGAGGACCAGGTTCATCACCACCTGCTCGAGTTGGGCGGCATTGGCGAGCACTGTTCTCGGTCGGCCGCGGCGCTCAACCTGGAACGAGACGCTGGCCGGCAGCATGGATCTCAGCATGGGCTCCAGCGCCGTCAATGCCCGGTCCAGATTCACGATCGCCCGCTCCACGGGCTGGCCCCGCGAGAACGCAAGCAACTGGCGGGTCAACCGCGCGGCCCGATCCGCCGCCGAACGCACCTCGCCGAGCAGTCCCTGAACCTTCTGTGGCTCGCCCGCGTAGGCGAGGGCAAGTTCTGTGTTGCCAATGATGGGCACCAGAATGTTGTTCAGGTCGTGCGCGACCTCCCCCGCCATCCGGCCCAGCGCCTCCAGCCGCTGCTCTCGCACCACGGACGCCTCCAGAGCCCGGTGCTTTTCCTCCACCCGCAGACGTCCGGCGACCACCGAGATGAGCGCGGCCACCTCCTCGGCGAACGCCAGTTCGTCCGGGGTGGGAAGCATGACCCCCTCGGCCGCAAAGGTGGCGATGTTGAGGCACCCCATCCGCTCACCCAGCCGGAGCATGGGGACGACGATGACGGTCCGGTTCCCGAAAACCTCCACCTGCCTCTGGTCGGCTTCCTCACACAGTCGCAGGTCCGGGAACACGAGGGTCTTATCGGCCGTCATCGCCATGGAGAGGAGCCGGTCCTTGCGCCAGTCGTGTTCGGCCATGCGTTGGTTCACCAGCTCGCGGTCGGCGACGGCGTAGCCGACGACCTCGAGCCCGACACCGCCCTCGATCGGCATCAAAAGGTAGGCACGCCGGTAGCGGGTGGCCTCCCCGAGAGCGTCCATCACGCGCTCCATCACCTCGGACAATGTCGTGGTCGCGTGGAGCTGGCGGGCCAGCGTGAGCAAAGTGGAGGATGACATCGCGGGACAGTGTCGGATGGGCGCCCACCTCTTGCAAGCGGGGCGGCGCGCCCTGAGCGGATCTGATGGCCAAGGAGGTGTTCAGCCCGCTTGGGATGAATTCCGCCACCATCAGCCGAAGCGAGTACAAGGGTCCGGTACCCTTCGGCCACCTTCGCGGTCCCGAGGGATTGGAGACGACCCGCAAGGCGCCCGTGGTGGCCAAGCTGTTCGCGCCCGCCGGCGGCGTGGTGCTGCCGGTCCGGAACTTCGCGCGTTTCGCCCTGGCCCAGGTCGATGCTCAGCGGGGGGGTGGCGCATTCCTGGGCGACCAGGTGCTGGACGTCCTTCCGGCCCTTCCTCCAGCCGAGGCGGCTGCCGTGGAAGGGGAGGTGTTCCTTGAGGGGCGAAGAGACCATCACCGCACGCCTCGCCACCTGGCCCGCGGCAGGGTTCGGCGTGGTGGTCTGCTCCAACCCGGCGACAAGGACGGCACCTGCATCGCCCCCCCGATGCCCTGAGGGCGCCTGAGCCACCTCAGATCCCGGCTCCGAAGCGTGAAGGGGGGCGCGGCCCGGGGTTGGGAGGGCCATGGCGGGCCGAAGGGACCAAGCCGTTTCAGGTGAAGGCCGTGGCGCCGAGTCTTCCGGCCGCACGCCTTGTCCCCCGCCCGAGCGCTGCCACCGGCCAGGGCCCTCCTGGGCCGGGGTGGGCGGGTCGGAGCCAGGTGGAGACAGACCGTGGCAGACATGGGAGGAGGCCCCCCGGCCGGGTGTATGACCCCCGCCGCCCCCATGGAACGAAGGGCCCGGGGACCGGGTGGGGAGGGAGGCCTTGAGTCAAACCCCTGGGGGTCTCCTCGTCTCAGGCGAGCGATCTCTCGGTTCCTTACCGCTTGTACGGTCTCGCAAGAGCGGCATCCCAGAGAGCCAGGGCGGGTTTGGGGCTTTCCGCGCTGTCGAGCAGGCCATCGAATTCCCAGACCCGCGCCAGTTCCTGGTCCGCCGGGGGAAGCTGGTCCACGAGCTTGTCGAAATCCACCATCACCCAGTTCACGACGAACCCCATCCCGTGGGCCTGGGCCTGTTCAAGCAGCTGCTTGAGGTAGTGGTTCTGCAGGGCAGGCGAGCCCGGGAAGTTGTAGCCGAAGGCGGTGAAGGGCGCGGAGGGGAAGCCCGTCTCGGCGATGACCACGGGGCGGCCGGTGGAGGCGGCCATCGCCCAGGCCCCATCCAGGTAGGAGGCTGGAACCTCGGGCGCCACCCAGGGACCGTAAGGGTAGGTGCTCAACGCCAAGGCCTCGCAGTCCTGGAGCAGGTCCCGGACGGCCTGCTGCTGGAGGGCCTGTTTGCCTTGGGACTCGCTGGAGTAGCCCTGGAGGTGCTCGTACTGGACCGTGGCAAAAATGGGCAGCGCGGGGTGTTCCCGCTTGAGTTCCGTCCGCACCGAGCGGTACAGGTCCAGGTATTTGGCCCACTTCCCGGGATCCAGGCTCGCCAGCATGTTCACCTCGATGCCCAGCGCGAGGAAATCGGGTCGGAATTCCAGGAGGGCGGTCCGGCAGAAGGCGAGGAAGGCGGCCTTCACTTTGGGATCGTTCAACGCCAGCCCCGCCCATTCCGGGGGTAGGGGCGCGTGGTCCGTCTCCTGGGTCGCAAGGTCCGCAAGTCCGTCCCGGGCGATGTTCAAAGGCGTGAGGGCCAGGTAGAAGCGCTGGGAGGAACCCGCTTCCGAGCGGACCCGGCGCCAGTTCCCCAGGACCCGGTCCGGAATGGGCTGCCCCTGGGCCATTTGGGGCCAGGGGACACCCTCCACCTGGTGGTACACCGCCAGGTCGCAGTGGGTGCGCTTGCTCGCATACATCCGGGTGATCTGGGCAGGATCGAAGCTGGGTGGCCACTGGGAGGATCCCAGGAGGAAAGGGCGGCCGGGGGCTTCCGGCGGGGGTCCGGGGGGCTCCGGGCCTGAGCCTCCTCCGCAGGCCAGGAAGGCACTGAGAACCAAGATGGATCCAAGGGATTTCATGGGGGAATGTTACACCTGCGCCGTTCCGCCCTGCCCCGCGCGAGTCCATGGAAAGGAAGCGTCTGGCCGCGATGGGAGCCTCGGAGGGATCCAGGCACCACCAGGTATGGTCCTGCAGGAAACGGGTCGAGTCTGAACGATGCCGGCCCCGCCGCCAGAATGCATCTGCAGGTGTTGACCAGGCCCTACAGCGTGGCTCTCCCCGCCCACGAGCAGGTGCCCCTGGGCTGCGCCACGTGCAGACCGCAGGTCGGGGCCTCCCCGACGGTCCCTGCTGCCCGACCTTATCCGGACCCCAGGGGGAGCACCTCCCCACCCCGCCTACCCCACCAGGTCTCGCTCCCCAACACCTCCCCGGAGAACGGGGAGGAGCTGCGCCACGCCCTGGACCTCGGGGTGGACTGCGGCCAGCCCCGGGCGTCCCCTGCTCCGTCCTGGGCATGGCCGCCAGAGGACAGGTCCTCCTGCGCGAAGGGCCGGGGCCCTGGCCGGTCCAGGTGGAGGCCCTTTCGGGCAGGGGGACAGGCATGGCCCCGAGCCCGATCATGGACAAGGGCACGGACACGAGCCCTGCCCCCGCCCAAACCCGACAAGGGCACGCAGCGACAGGGGAGGGCGCGCGGGCCTTCCAGGCGCAGCAGGGCGGAGGGGGCCTGGGCGGAGGCGCGGAAGACAGCGGCCGCTCGCGGGGGGTCCCCTGCCCTGTCCGCCGAACACCCCGGGAGTTGTCCGCCCGGGGGTGGGGGGCTTCAGGCTGCCGGGAGCAGCGCGACTGGAGGTCGCCTTGGCTCGCCCGTCGGGCCGGCGCGGAACACAGGGCCGCCTGCCCTGCTCCCCATCGCCCGCGCGGACCGCTCCATGACGGGGTGAGGTGCTGGGGGCGTCGTTTCTCGGGGGATAGCATTGTGCAGCTCCGTTGCGTCTTCCCCTGAATTCCGCAACGCCCACTCCGGTCGCGTCCCCATCGCCCGCCGCAACTCGCTCAGCGCCGGGGGAAGGTCCCGGGACCGCACCTGTTCAGCGAGGTTCCCGGTCCAGGCAGCCCCGCACCCGCCAAGCCAGTTCCTCGAGGTTGTAGGGCTTCGGCAGGAATTCCACCCCCGGCTCGAGCAGGCCGTGCCGGCTGATGAGGTCCGCCGTGTATCCGGAGGTGTAGAGCACCCGCATGTTCTTGAGGCGGGACCCCAGCCGGGCGGACAGTTCCCTTCCGTTCATGTCGGGCATGATGAGGTCGGTGACGAGGAGGTCGATGGTCCCGGCGGCGAGGGCCGCATCCAGGGCCGAGGTCCCGTCGGGGCAGGCCAACACCCGGTACCCGAGCCGGGCCAGGTATTCCTCGGCCACCCCCCGGATTCCCCCATCGTCCTCGGCCAGCAGGACCGTTTCGGACCCACCTCGGGCGGGGTGGATGGAACGAGCCCGGTGGATACCCACTGCTTCACCGATCACCCGGGGAAGGTAGATCTTGAAGGTCGTCCCGATCCCGGGTTCCGAGTAAACGTCGATGAGGCCCTTGTTCTGCTTCAGGGCCCCGAATATGCTCGCCAGCCCCAGTCCCGTGCCTCGACCCATCTCCTTGGTCGTGAAAAAGGGTTCGAAAAGGCGGCCCATCACCTCCGGCCCCATGCCCGTCCCCGTATCCGACACCGACAACATGGCGTATTCTCCCGGGACCGCACCGGGATGCCGCTCCGCGTAGTCCTCGCCGAGGGTCACGTTGGCGGTCTCGAGGACCAGCCTGCCTCCGTCCGGCATGGCGTCCCGGGCGTTGACGGTGAGGTTGAGGATGATCTGGTCCAGCTGTCCGGGGTCGATCAGGGTGGTCCATAAACCCGGGGATCCTTTGATCGAAAGGCAGATGTCCTCCCCCAACAGGCGTCCCAGCATTCCCTCCATTCCCGCCAGCACCTGGTTCATGTCCAGCACTTTGGGCGAGATGACCTCCTTGCGGGAGAAGGCCAGAAGCTGCTTGGTGAGCATGGCGGCGCTTTCCGCCGCGCGGGCCAGGTTGTCCAGGTAAGTGGCGACCCCCGGGGTGGGCCCCAGAGCCCCACGGACCAGTTCGAGGTTCCCCAGGATGGCGGTCAGGATGTTGTTGAAATCGTGGGCCACTCCGCCCGCCAGGCGCCCGATCGACTCCATCTTCTGGGCTTGGCGAAGCTGCTCCTCGAGCTTGCGCCGTTCCGTCAGGTCGATGCCGATTCCCGCCATCATCGGCCCCTCGATCGAATCGATCCTCACTCCGGTGAGGAGGAAGGGCACGTAGGTGCCGTTCTTGTGAAGCAGCGCGCTTTCGATGGCGTCCAACTGGACGCCGCGCTCTAGGATCCCCCGGGTGGCGTTCACGGCCATGTCGGAGGTTTCCTTCGTGGGATGCCAGTCCCCAACATAGAAGTCCCGAAGCTCATCGGGGGTGTAGCCGAGGAGGGTCTCGTGGTTGCGGTTCCAGCGCTTCAGGCGCAGGTCGGCGCCGTACAGGTAGAACACGCCGGGTAGCCCGTTGATGACCTGTTCGAAGAAGGTCCGCTCCCGCTCCAGGGCCGCTTCGACCTCTTTGCGTGCGCTGATGTCGATCGCGGTGCCGAGGTAGCCCGCCGGGGCACCGTCGGGAGTCCGCAGCGCCGTCACCGTGAGGTTGACGGTCAAGCGCTGGCCGTTTTTCCGGACGTACACCCACTCGCACTCCTCAGACGGCACCTGCCCCAGGCGCGCGATGAAGGTCTGGAATCCCGACACCTTCCGCCCGAGCTCCTTCTGCAGCCGTTCCGCCCGGGCTGCCACCTCCCGGGCCTCGTGGAACTGGAGGACCGATTGGCCGAGGACCTCCCCTGCCGGATAGCCCAGCATCAGTTCCGCGCCGTGGCTGAACCCGGTGATCAGGCCCTCCAGGTTCGTGGCGATGAGGGCCACCCCCGTGGCGGAATCCAGGATTCTCCGGAGCTCCATCGAAGTGCCGAATCCGGTCGGGTGTTCCATACCCCTCCTCCCCCTCCGCGCATCTTTCCACCTGCCGGCGCCCTGGTCCTCCTCCGCTCTCCAGACTCAGTATCGGAACATTACTCCAGGGGCTTCAATCCAGCCATCCCTTGGCGTCGTGCCTCGAATGGAAGGAGGCTTGGGGAGCTTCCTTTTCCCCCGCGATTCCCCCGTGCCCCGGGGCCGCCCCTCCCCAGCATCCGTTCCCCACCCCACGGGCCTCACCCCCCCCACTCCCAGAATTCCCTTGCCCGGCGCCAGCGGTCTCGCGGAGGTCCTGCTCGCCGGATCCATCGGTCCCCTCCTGCGGGTCCCCGTCCTGGTCGCCACCCTGCAGGCGTTCCACCCCCCCGGCCGCAGCGGGCCATCGGGGAATGCAAAACCCTTTGGCCTCAGGCCTCTCCATTTCCGACAAACCCATCTAGGCGAGGGCCGGCGGGTTAGCCCTGAATCCGATTCCAGGTTTGGAAGGCCAGACACACAACTTCGGAATATTCGTCACCATCATCAGGCACGAATGCGGGCACGCATTGATGGGGATGGCCGCCTCCCTCCCCGGGGGGATGGGCGGATAAATGGCTCCAATCTGATTCAGCCCTCCAGAGGGGTGGTTGGATCTTGAGCGCAGTGATCCCGTGGGGGCATAGCAAGTCCAGGGGAAGGAATCCTTGGGCCGCGATGGGAGCCTCGGAGGGATCCAGGCACCACCAGGTATGGTCCTGCAGGAAACGGGTCGAGTCTGAACGATGCCGGCCCCGCCTTCCGGAGGCTCAAGCAGCTGCTGCCCGGCCCCTACCCCGTGCGGCTCCCCGCCAGCCGGGAGGTGCCCCGCTACCTGCAGGACAAGCAGACCGTGGGACTGCGCATCCCCGACCACCCCTTCTGCCGCGCCCTCGCCCGCCTCCTGGGGGAGCACGGGCCCCGGGGCGCCGGATCCTACTTCGGGGTGAAGTACACGCCCCTCACTGGGTTGAAGCCCGGTAGGTTGGCGAAACGCAGGGGCAGCGAGGGGTCCTCGAACAGCCGCGGGCCCGCCTGAAGTTGGTAGTGCAGGTGGGGGCCGTAGGAGTCGCCCGAGCTGCCGAGCCGGCCCACGACTTGGCCCTGCTTCACCCGATCGCCAGGCTTCACCGCCACCGAGCCCTGGCGGAGGTGCATGAGCACCGAGCACTCGCCGTTGCCGTGGTCGATCACCAGATGGTTGCCGGCGACCGCGCCGACCGGGTCCGGCAGGGCCGCCCAGGCCTCCTGCAGGATCGTCCCCGGTTTCGGATTGTCGGGCACGTCGTTGCGGCAGGAAGCCACCACGCCCTCCGCCGGGGCCAGCACCGGGTGGTCCCAACCGGCGTAGGATTCATTGCGGTCGCGGTCATCCACCTGCGGTTCGTAGTTCGGCCCCAGGGCCAGGACATCAATGGCGAACTGGTTGGAGTAGCCTCCGTGGCCGCCATCCTGGACCGGGCCCTGTGTGAGGATCGCGGGTCCGCGAAGGGGGAAGGCCAGGACGGTCCTCGGCTGGTAGGCGTCCAAGGGCAGCTCCAGAGAAAGGGGCGACGCGGATCCGTCGAATTCCAGCCGCAGATTCATCCGGTCCACCGCCCAGGCAGCCGGGCGCAGGAAGCGCAGGCGCAGGTCGAAGGCCTCGTCCAGGTGGAAACGCCGCTGAATCGCCGAGGCGGCCGCGTCCGGGGCCAGCCGGTAGCGGTGGCCGGCAACCGGCGGCGCCAGCGCGGGTGCCTCGTAGCGAACCGTTTCGACCTTGCGGCGGCCGGACCACAGGGTGGCCTCGAGGGCGCGGGGGCGGATCCCAACCAGGTTCCCCGGTCCGACCACCAGGTCGACGACCCAGCCCTCGTAGCCGGGGCGGGTGCCTTCCTGGGCCTTGTGCACCCGCTCCGGCACCGGGCGCAGCCAGGCGGGTTCCGCGGAACCGAGGATCGCCGAGGAGAGCATGACCATCCGAAACCTTGCCCACATCGAGAACCTCCAAGGCGCGTCACCTGCTACGCGCCGCGCCCCGGTCCCGCTTAGGGCGGCGCTCGGGACGGCGCACTCCACGGGAAAGGGCCGGCGACAAGGATCGGTGCCCTGGACCGGGTGGTGGACTCCGGCCAGCCCCTGGGCGTCCCCCGCACCGTTCTGGACACGACCGGCGAGGAGCCTGTGATGCTGCGGGAGGGCGCGGGGGCTTGGCCGGTGTAGGGGGAGGCTGCGGGCCCGATCACGATCACGATCACGATCACGGTCACGGACACGAACACGGGCACGAGCACGAGCGCGGGCACAAGCACGGCCACGAGGACGAGCACGAGCATGAGGACGAGCGCGGAAACGAGCATAGTCATGCCGCCGGGAACAGCGCCTCTGGAGGCGCCGGGGCCTCGGGCGTTGGGCCGGTGCGGAACAAGGGGTCACCGGCCTTGCCCCCGTTCGCCCGCGCGGCCCGCTCAGTCACGGGTGGGGCGTTATTGGCATCGATCCTGGGGGGGAGAGCACCACAGGCCCCACTCAGCCCTCGGAGGCAAACCACCCGCCTCCAGGGTGAACAACCTCTTTAGCCTCGACACCTAGGGGAGAAGCAGCCATCCCCGTGAAAAAGGGGCCTGTGGGTTGAAGGCCAAGCGATGAATCAGGGTCATGGTGGCCAGCGGGGGCCCTGGGGAGAATTCAACTGCCCAGGGGTTTCCAAAAAACATCATATTTGTTATTCTTCCAACATGCTTTGTAACGGACGGTGTGTTCACCGGCCTCACCAAGGGAGCGAAAATGTGGAAATTTAATTGGGCCGCCCTTGTTTGTTTTGCCTGCCTGCCCGGCCTCGCGGGCGATAAGGACATCACCCTGATTGCCACCAAGCAGTTCACTCGTACTTCGGCCTATTCCAACGGTGCTGTGGCATTAAGGTATGATGTTGAACAACCAATGGGAATGAATATTAGGTTTGGATGGATGGTTCAACAAATCACTAATTTTTATTTTCAAGTGTATTTTTCTTATCATTTTACGACTTCAGCCGCTGTTCGAATTGACGGAATAAATAAACCACCAATTGATAAGCTTGACCCAAGTTTTTCATCGAGATTGACTGATGATTTCAAAAATCAAGGATTGAGTGTTGGAATTTCGATTAATAGACATCAATGGATTGATTATGGTTTTGGACTGGAAGCGAGAATGGAACGTTTGTGGCAGTTTGATGCAAGGGAGACCTACACTCGCCCCTGGGCTCGGGCCAACGTTGGGACAGTAATAAAAAACGGGAAAATATCCAACTTGTTTGGTTTTGAAACTTCCGTTGCCCTGACCAGAGTACATTCTAACCCCACCGGGTTGGACTTGAAATCCTTTGCTCCGAACCGAGAAGTTGGAATATTTATGGGAATCAGGTACTGATTATGAGAGATTCAAACGAGGGAAGAATCCGCAAGCACGCACTGGGGTGATTGGCTCCCGTGACGAGCGCAATAGGAAGAAAAAGCCACAAATCCGAGCGAAGAACGGCCAATGTTGGGGATAGGAGGATTCAGGGCTCCATTCTGATTCGGCCCTCCGGGGTGGTGGTTGGATTTTGAGGGTAGCGATCCCGTTTGAACGGTGGCATCACACCCGACAGCAACAACGGAAACCACTGGACAAAAAAATCCAGAAATAATTTCTTCTGGTGGCTGATTCGAGGACGAAATTTCAGTTTTTTGACGGGCTGATGCCGGGGTCTGGGATTGCCCAGACCCCCGGGCTGCGCCGCTTCCGGATGGTCATACCCGCAGTGTAGCGAAAAAGCGGAAGCGCATCTTGGTGCCCCGGCTACGGGGCTGCCCCTTTCGCTTGGTGCAGTCCAGAATCCCCTGGACCACCGTCGGCCTGGTGATGACGGGGCTGTGCGGCATCAGCGGGTCGCACTTGACCCTGGCAAGGCCCCACGCCCTCACCCCCCCGCCCACTCCCGCAGCCTCGTCAGCATCGCCAGGACCCTCAGGGTCAGGCCCTTCGCCGCGTCCCTGGCCGCCGGGGCGCATCCACCACGGTGGAGCAGCAGCGTCAGGGCAGCGTCGAGTTCCAGCGCCGAACCGCGTGAGATCTTCAGCGTCCGTGCGCGGTCGGCGCCTTCGCGGCCCATGGCTTCCGCGAGGTTGAGCACCACGCTTCCGCTCGCCCGCTGGGCCTGGTCGGCCAGCCACGCGTGGCCGCGGGGGGCCTTCCGCGCCATCGCCACGACGAGCGCGTCCAGCTCCACCGCCACCCGGTAGGCGTCCAGGCGCTCGTGGTCGAGCCTCGTGCCCGCTGTTTCTTCGATCGTCATTTCCATCCTCCTTCGCTCCGGCCGCGCCGCGCGGCTTCGCAAGAACCCGGCCGTGCGGCGCGGGCGGAGCGAAGGAGGCGCTGAGCGCCTTTCGTCACCGTCTTCGTGCCCGCCTTCGTGCCCGCCTTCGTGCCCGTGCCCGTGCCCGCGCCCGTGCTCGTGCCCGTGCCCGTGGTCGTGCCCGTGCTCGTGCCCGTGCGCGTGCTCGTGCTCGTGCTCGGAAAACCTCTACCGGATTGAGTTTCGTGCAAGTGTGCGGCTGGAGGAATTCTCAGCTTCCTCCATTTCCGCCGTCCCCCCTGCGGCCGTCGTGCTGGGGCGAGGACGGTCCTCGGTGGGCCGGCGGAAAAGGAGGATTAGATGGATCGGAAGTTCGAGGCTCTGGAGGTCGCGATGGAGATGGCCGCTGCGCTGCGGCCATCGCTGGAGGCGCTGGCGCGGCGGGACCGCGGCCTGGAGGACCAGGTGCGCCGGGCGGCGGCGTCGGTGGTGCTGAACATCGCGGAAGGGGCGGAGCGGCGCGGGAAGGACCGGCTGCAGCACTACCGGATCGCGGCGGGGAGCGCGGCGGAGGTGGGGGCCGGGCTGCGGCTGGCGCGGGTGTGGGGGTATGTGGAGGGGACAGCCTGCGCGGAGGCGGAGGGCCTGGTCGTCCGGGTGCAGCAGATGCTGTGGCGGCTCACGCACGGGCCGGGGTGAGGCGGCCGTGCGCGTGATCGTGTCCGTGCTCGTGATCGTGATCGTGATCGTGATCGTGATCGTGCCCGTGCTCGTGCCGCGACGGGGAGGGGCCGAGGGGCTTCCCTCGCCTCAATCCACGCGGTAGTGGCAGCCGCGGCTCTCGTCGTTCAGCTGGGCGGCCTTGAGGATGAGGCGGGCGCAGATGATGCCGCTGCGCAGTTCCAGGAGGCTCCGGGTGAGCCGGGCGCCCCGGTAGAAGGCTTCGATGCGGTGGTAGAGGTAGCCCATGTCCTCCCGGGCGCGCTCCAGGCGGGCGCGGGTGCGCACGATGCCGGCGTAGTTCCAGAGGGTCTCCCGGATCTGGCTCCAGTCCTGGTCCAGCAGCAGGGGGTCGGGCTCTTCGGACTCAGGGGGGGTGACCCAGGGCGCCAGGACCTCCGGCCCGGGGGGCCGGGCCTCCCGGGCCTCCGACACGGCGGCCTCGGCGGCGCGGTGGCCCCAGAGCAGGCCCTCCAGCAGGGAGGTGGAGGCCAGGCGGTTGGCCCCGTGGAGCCCCGTGCAGGCCACCTCCCCGGCGGCGTAGAGGCCCTCCAGGCTGGTGCGGCCGTCCAGGTCCACCAGCACGCCGCCGCAGAAGTAGTGGGCGGCGGGCACCACGGGAATGGGCTGGCGCCAGGGGTCGATGCCCTCGGCCCGGCAGGCCGCCACCACGGTGGGGAAGCGTCGCTCGAGGTCGTGGTGTTCAGCCACCGGGGCCAGGTCCAGGTACACGCAGGGCTCGCCGCTGGCCGCCATCTCGTGGAAGATGGCCCGGCTCACCTGGTCCCGGGGGGCCAGTTCCAGAGCCTCAGGCTGGTAGCGCGCCATGAAGCGCTCGCCCCGGCGGTTCACCAGCCGGGCCCCCTCTCCCCGCAGGGCCTCGGTGAGGAGGGCCCGGGGGCGGTTGGGCACGTAGAGCGCCGTGGGGTGGAACTGCACGTACTCGCAGTTCACGATGCGGGCGGTGGCGCGGTAGGCGGCGGCCAGGCCGTCTCCCGTGGCCCCGGCGGGGTTGGTGGTGTGCAGGTAGAGGTAGCCCAGCCCCCCGGTGGCCAGGATCGTGCGCCGCGCCCGGGCGGACGCGACCCGGCCTGTGGCCGCGTCGAAGAGGTAGGCCCCCCAGACGCGCATGGGATCGTAGACCTGGCGGGGGTCCTGGCCGTGGTGCGGCGTGGTCAGGAGGTCCACCAGCATTCGCCCTTCCAGCACCTCGATGCGGGGATGGGCCCGCACCGCCTCGGTGAGGGCGGTCTGGATGGCCAGCCCTGTGGCGTCCTTCACGTGGAAGATGCGCCGGGCTCGGTGGGCCGCCTCGGCGCCGCTCTCCGGTTCTCCGTCCAGGCCCAGGTCGAAGGGAACCCCCAGGCGCTTCCAGAGGAAGTCCCGGCACAGGGGGGGGCCCGCCTCCGCCAGCAAGCGCACGGCTTCGGGTCGGCAGAGCCCCGCGCCGGCCTCTTCGATGTCCGAGGCCAGCAGCCCGGGGCTGTCCCCTTCCCGTTCCGGGGGCAGTCCGATGATCCCGCCCTGGGCCCAGGCGGTGTTGCTCTGACCCAGGGGATCCTTGGCCGCCAGGAGCACCTGCGCCCCCAGGTCGGCGGCGCGGAGGGCCGCGGAGCAGCCGGCGATGCCGGCCCCCAGGACCAGGACTTCCGCGTCCATCATTTCAACTCCCACACGGGCCGCGGGAACTCCCAGAGGGGGGCCAGGTCGCGGGTCTCAGGATTCGCCTCCATCCATCGGAGCCTCTGCGCGGTGGCGTCGAGGGCCTGGCCGAAGGCTAGCACGCCCCAGGGGGTGGGGAGTTCCGTCCCGGTGGCCCTCTCCAGGGCGTCCCGCCAGAGGGCCTCGGCCCCCCCCCGCTGGTGGAACTGCTGGTGGTGGTAGCCCCCGGCCAGGAGGATGAGCCCCTGAAGCCCCGACCGCAGGTCGCCCTCCGCGGGGTCCCACAGCGGTTCCAGGGCCTCGTGGCACTCGTGGAAGAGGCAGGCGTTGTGCAGGCCCGCGGCCGCCGCGAGGGGGTACTGGTGGTCCGCGGGCAGGCCCGTGAGCACCAGCAGGGCCACCCCGCAGCGCAGGCTCAACAAGGGGCCGAAAGCTCCCCACCGCTGATGGGGCATCCATCCTTCCGCTCCCCGCTGGGCCAGGTCCGGGCAGGCGTCCAGCGCCTCCTCCCAGGCTTCCCGGGGATCAGGTATTCCCACCGCCGCCAGGGGCCCGGCCGCCCGGGCCAGGAGTTGCTCCTCGGGAATCCCGCCCGGATGCTCCTGACGAAGCCGGGGCGCCCCCAGCACCATGGGCCAGGCCAGGCCCCCGCGGCCGCCCGGGTCGCGGAGGGCCGGCCCGGTCCGTCCCCGAAGGAAGTCCTGCACATCCCTGGGAAGCTGGGGCTGACGCTGCCAGAAGGCCGGGGGCGGGGCGCAACTCATGACCGATCCAGCCTAGTGCACCCCGCCAGGATTTCCGGCACGGAATCTGGCCGAAAGGGCCGAGGAAGGCCCATACCTTTTGGCGTTAACACCCTCAGGCCACGGGGGTCCTCCTCGCCTCGCATCAGCCAAGCCCAACCCGAGGGGACGCCAAGAAATGAATGCCCCATGGCCGTGGGGTTCATGGCGTGCCTGGCGTCTTCGCGGTGAGGGTTGTCTTGTTTGAATGGGACAACCCTTGGGATCAAACCACCCCCACGGCCTTGGTGGAGCGGCGCTTGCGCCAGAGTCCCCGGGCCTCGAAGAAGGCGGGCACCTCCTCCGGAGGCATGGGGCGGCTCACCAGGAAGCCCTGGGCCTCGTCGCAGTGCAGCGCCTTCAGGAAATCCAGCTGGCCCTGGTTCTCCACGCCCTCCGCGATGACCCGGAGGTTCAGGGTGTTCCCCATTCCGATGATGGCCGTGGCGATGGCCGCGTCGGTGGGGTTGATGTGCACGTCCTGGACGAAGGACTTGTCGATCTTGAGGGTGTTCACCGCCAGCCGCTTCAGCTGGGCCAGGGAGGAATAGCCCGTCCCGAAATCGTCCACGGACACTCTGAGGCCCAGGTCCTGCACGGACCGCAGGGTCTGGTCCAGGAGTTCGGGACCCGAGACGATGACCGTCTCGGTCACTTCCAGTTCCAGCAGGGAGGGGTCCAACCCGGTTTCCTGGAGCGTCCGCCGGAGGTGTTCGGTGAAGCCCGAATGGAGGAGCTGGCGCCCGGAGACGTTCACCGCCACGCGGGTGGGCGGGAGTCCCTGGGCCTGCCAGGTGAGGATCTGGTGGCAGGCCTGCTCCACCACCCACTCCCCGATGGGGAGGATGAGGCCTGTGGCCTCGGCCATGGGGATGAAGGAATCCGGTGCCAGGAGACCGAACTTGGGATGCTGCCACCGCAGCAGGGCCTCCAAGGCGGTGATATCTCCCGAGGTCAGGTCCACCTTGGGCTGGTAGTGGAGCCGCAGCTCCCCCTTGTCCACGGCCTTTCGGAGGTTCTGTTCCAGCATCAGCCGCTGGTGGGCGTCCTCGTCCAGGCTGGGGTCGTAGAAGGAGTAGCAGCCGCCGCCCCGGCTCTTCGCGTGGTACATGGCCACGTCGGCCTTCTTGACCAGCGTGTCCGCGTCCTCGCCGTCCGCGGGAAAGACGCTGATGCCGATGCTGGCCAGGAGGAAGAGTTCGTGGCCCTCCACCTGGAAGGGCCGGGAGAGTTCCGCCAGCACCTTCTCGGCCACCCGGCCCGCGTCCTCCGGGTGGGCCAGGCCGGGGAGCACCATGGTGAACTCGTCGCCCCCGAAGCGGGACAGGGGATCGGCCTCCCTCACCGTCCGGGTGAGGCGCTTGGCCACCCCCTGGAGCAGTTGGTCCCCCACGGGGTGGCCCAGGGTGTCGTTGATGTTCTTGAACCGGTCCAGGTCCAGGAAGAGCAGCGCCGCCTGCTTTCGGCTCCGGTGCGCCAGGGCCAGGGCCTGCTTGAGCCGGTCCGCGAAGAGGATGCGGTTGGGAAGCCCCGTCAGGCTGTCGTGGTGGGCCATGCGCACCAGGTTGGCCTGGGCCTGGCGCCGTTCCGTCACGTCCCGCCAGATGCCCCACACGACGCCCGTCCCAAGGCCGTGGGAACCGCCCGTGAGGCTGCCCTCCACGTACACCGTGGCCCCTTCCGAAGGCAGAAGGCGGGCCTCGATGGTCCCCCGGTATCCCGGGGTGAGGGCCCGCCCGAAGGTTTCGAGGAAATGCTCCCGGTCCTCCGGGTGGACCAGGTCCGCCAGCGCCGTGCCCAGGAGGTCCGGCAGGGGAAGGTCCATGAGCTCCCTCATGGCCCGGTTGCAGTAGAGGAAACTGCCGTCGGCCCGGTTGCAGTGGATGAGGTCGGTGGCGTTCTCGATGAAATTCAGGAGCCGCTCCTCGCTCTCCCGCACCAGCCGCGCCTCATTCCGGATCACGGACATCAGGAAGGTGGCGATGACCGCCGTGGCCCCGTTGAGGAGGGCCACCCAGACCGAGATGAGGATGAGGAACAGAGGGTCGTGGTGGATCCTCGAATCCACGAAGGGCATGGCGACGATGGGGAGGATGCCGTGGTGTTCCGCCCCCAGGAGCAGTCCGAAGAGGCTGCCCCCGGCCATCCCCAGGATCCAGACGTCCCGGGGCCGGTCCAGGAGGAAGGCCGCCTCGATGGTGATCACCAGGTAGACCGGCCAGAACCAGCTCGCCCCGCCCCCGCTGAGGTAGATCAGGGTGGTGGCCGCCCCGAAGTCCAGAAGCACCTGGACCTGGGGCAGGCAGGGGATCCGCGCTGCCCTGGAACAGGTGTGGAGGACAGAGTTGTAGCCCACCACCGCCGCGATCGTGCCCAGCAGCGTCAGGACCTGCCAGGGCGCCAGGGCGAGGCCGTGGTGGCTGCCCCGGAAGGACGCCAGGGCATAGAGGGCGTAGAGGCCGAAGCAGGCCAGGAGGAACCACCGGGCCTTCACCGCCAGGCGGGTGCGCCGGGCGGCATCGGAGAGGTCGTCCCCCAGGGCCAGGGACGGGCCGGCGGGTCCAAGGGAGATCCGGCGCGAGAGCCGCTCGAACCCCTCGAACTGTTCCCCTGTCGGCACCATGTCCACCCCGTTCCGGCGCGGCGGGTTTCCCGGAAGGGCGAGCCCCGTCGCCGCGGGGGTCGCCCCTCCGCCCGCCCGGGCCGGAGAGAGTCGGCCTTGGTCGGGTGAAACCCATCAGCACCCAGACTCAATTTTAGGTATTCTTGGAAAAATTACCAGAGCATCCTTATTCTTACAATTCGCTGACGCCGTGGCCCTCTCCGCCCCAGGACTCCAGGGGGACCAGGTTCAATCCTGAAAGGATCTCGGTCAGGCGGAGGCCGTAGCTTCGGAGCCCGGCGGCGTGGGCAAAGCGGTGCCCCAAGGGCGTGCCGGAGGGCAGAGGGGGCTGGCCGGGATCCAGTTCCCACGGGTGCAGCACCACGGGGGTTCCCGCGCCGGAGGCCGCCAACCCCTGGAGCCGGGCCCGCATCCAGGATTCCGGGAGCAGCCGCAGGGCCCAACCCCAGAGGGGGACCGCCAGCCAGGGCGGACCCGCGACCGGAGGGGGGAATTCCAGGAGGCCCGCCCCGAGCCGGTGCACCGTCCTGGGCCAGTGCGGATCCCCGAGCACCTTCAGGGGGGCCCGGCTGGAGTCCAGGTCGAAGCCCAGTTCCGGGAGGTGGCGCCACCAGCCCTCGGCCTCCCCGCGCAGGCTCCACTCCGGGGCCCGGTAGCTGCGCAGGGCGGACCCGGAGAGGTCCTCCAGGACCTTCCGGGCCTCGGCCAGGCTGGCCCGCCAGGTCGCGGCCTCCATCTCGAAGGCCCGGCGGTGGGTGAGTCCGTGGAGCCCGATCGTGTGCCCGGCGCCCACGATGCGCCGGAGCAGGTGCGGGTGCCGGCGGGCCTGGTCCGCGAGGCAGAACCAGGTGGCCCGCGCGCCCCGTTCCTCGCAGAAGGCCAGGGTGGCCTCCGTGGCGCGCTCGAGCCTGTCCTCGAATCGGCCGAGGGCCCCCGGGTCGTCGAAGGGCGGACAGCAGAGCTGGAACCAGTCCTCCCAGTCGATGGTGAAGGGGAGGGTGGGCCCCTTCCTGGTCACAGAAGGCGCAGAAATCACACAGAATCCGCAGAACGGCTTCCGGTGGGTAGCGTGTTCAGAAAGCGCCGGATGCCTTTGGTTCCCAGGGGGAAGGCTTTGAAGTTGAGGATCAGGCCCACCGGGTGCCCCGAGAAGCGGAGGTAATTCAGGACCTGGGCATCGGGTTCGGGAAGGATGGCCTCGGCCACCTTGAGTTCGACCACGAGGGTCCCGTCCACCACGAGGTCCATCCGAAAGGCCTGGGGCACCTCGAGTCCCCGGTAGAGGATCCCCAACTGGACTTGGCGCTCGACTCTGTGGCCCCGAAGCGTCAGCTCATGGGCCAGGCAGGCTTCATAGGCCGATTCGAGAAGCCCAGGCCCCAGTTCCCGCTGCACCTCGATCGCAGCCCCGATCACCCTCCGCGTCAACTCCGCGTGGGGTCCCTCCTCCCCACCTGGCATGTCTCCCCCATGGATTTCTGCGCATTCTGCGCCATTCTGCGCCTTCTGTGTCCAGCCTCTGGTGCTTTCCCTAGGTGAAGTTCCGCTCGGAGAGCCCGATGAACTCCAGGGCGAAGTCGTCCAGTTCGGTCTGCCACTGCTTGAGCTGGCCCTGGAAGAAGTTGTACGCCATGAGGGCCGGAATGGCGGCCACGAGGCCGAAGGCCGTGGCCACGAGGGCCTCGGCGATGGGAATGGCCACGGTGGCGAGGCTTGCGTTGCCGGTGTGGCCGATGTTCTGGAAGGCGTCGATGATGCCCCACACCGTTCCGAAGAGGCCCACGAAGGGGCTCACGGCGGCGATGGTGGCGAGGATGCCGAGGTAGCTCTCCAGGCGGCCCATTTCCACCACGGAGGAGCGTGAGAGGCTGCGCTCCACGGCCTCCATGCTCCGGATCTGGGCCTTCTGGCCCGGGGTGCCCCCCCGGAGCTGGTAGGTGACCTCGGTGTAGCCCGCGGTGAAGAGGCCCACCATGGGGCTGAGGTTGAACTGGCCCACCTGCTGGCGCAGTTCCCTCCAGTCGGTGGACTTGCGGAAGGCGCTGCGGAAGCGGTCGCTGGCCTTGCGGCTCCGGCCGTAGAGGAAGGTCTTCTGGAGGATCACGAACCAGCTCAGCAGGGAGAAAAAGAGGAGGATGAGCAGCACCACCTTGGAGACGGCACCGCCCCGGAGGACCACGTCCAGCAGGTTGAGCCCCTGAGCGGCGGCGAATTCGAAGCCCGGCATGAGCCCCCCTTTCGTGACGATCTTAACAAGGACCCGCCTCGGCCCCCGCGATACCCTGGGTGATTCCGGGGGAAGGCGCATGCGGGTGATCGTGGTGGGGTCGGGGTACGTGGGGCTCGTGGCGGCGGCGTGCTTCGCCGAGGCCGGGCACCGGGTGACCGGCGTGGACATCGAGGCCGCCAAGGTGGAGCGGCTCAGCGCCGGCCGCTCCCCCATCTTCGAGCCCGGCCTGGAGGACCTGCTCAGGAAGCACCTCGCCACGGGCTCCCTCTCTTTCACCACGGACCTGGGCCGGGACATGGCCGAGGCGGACGCAGCCTTCATCTGTGTGGGGACCCCCCAGAGCGAGGACGGCAGCGCCGACCTCAGCTTCGTGCTCCAGGTCGCCCGGGACCTGGCCGGTGCCATGGCCCGCAGGCCGGAGGGGGCCAAGCCCCTGATCATCGTGGACAAGAGCACCGTGCCCGTGGGCACCGCCGCCCGGGTTCACGCGACCCTCCAGGCCCGGACGGACCGGCCCTTCGAGGTCGTCTCCAACCCTGAATTCCTCCGGGAAGGCCGCGCCTTGGACGACTTCTTCTTCCCCGACCGGGTGGTGGTGGGCTGCCACAGCGCGTTCGCCGAAGAGGTGATGAAGGCCCTCTATCAGCCGTTCCTGGACCGCGCCCAGGCCAAGGATCCGGCCAGCGGGCGCTGGTTCCGAATGGATCCCCCCAGCGCCGAACTGACCAAGTACGCGGCCAACGCGATGCTGGCCCTGAGGATCAGCTTCATCAATGAGGTGGCGGGGCTGGCGGAATCCGTGGGCGCCGACATCGACCAGGTGCGGACGGCCATCGGGGCCGACCACCGGATCGGACCGGCCTTCCTCAACCCTGGGCCCGGGTTCGGCGGCTCCTGCTTCCCCAAGGACCTCCAGGCCCTCCTCAAGGTCGGCCGCGAACACGGGCATCCCCTGCTGACCCTGGCCGCCACCGTGGAGGCCAACCGGCTGCAGAAGATGGTCCTGGTCCGGAAGGTCAGGTCCTACTTCGGTTGCGGGCCCGAGGACCCCGCCCCCCTCCGGGGCCGGCGCCTGGCCCTCTGGGGGCTGGCCTTCAAGGCCCACACCGACGACATCCGGGAAGCCATGGCCCTCGCCCTCATCGAGTCCCTCGCGGCCCTGGGCGCCGAACTGGTGGTGCACGACTTCGAGGCCATGCCCAACGTGCGGGCGAAGATCGGCGACGCGGTCCGCTACGCCCCGGATCCCCTCGCGGCCTGCGAGGGGGCGGACGCCCTCCTCATCGCCACCGAGTGGCCCGGCTACCGAGATGCGGACCTCCAGGCGGCCGGCGACCGGATGAAGGCCCGGGTGATCTTCGACGGCCGGAACCTCTTCCGGCCTGAAACACTTGAAAAAGCCGGCTGGACCTACCACAGCCTCGGCCGGCGAACCGGGAGGCCCTCATGACGCGGATCCGCCTCGAACAGATCGCCCACGCCCGCTCGGGAGACAAGGGGGACGGGTCCAACGTCGGGCTCATCGCCTACAACGACGCGGGGTTCCGGGTCATCCGGGAACAGGTCACGGCGGAAAGGGTGAAGGCCCACTTCTCCCGCATCTGCTTCGGGGAGGTGGAGCGCTACGAAGTTCCGAACCTCCTGGCCCTCAATTTCCTCCTGCACGATTCCCTGGGGGGCGGTGGTTCCGAGAGCGTCAAGACCGACGCCCAGGGCAAGACCCACGGGCAGGCCCTCCTCCGGCTGGAACTGGAGCTCCCGCCCGGCGTGGCCCTGGCGGATCTGGTACCCTCAACCAAAGCCTGACTCCGGCGGTCCATCCCCCGGCAAGGAGCATCCCATGGGAAACCTCGGCCTCACCGAAATGCTGTTGATCGGCATCGCCCTGCTGATCTTCTTCGGGCCCAGCCGCCTTCCCGAACTGGGCAAGTCCCTTGGGAAGGGCATCCAGGAGTTCAAGAAGGCCAGCAAGGAACTCACCGATTCCGTGAAGGAAGAGGTCACTTCCGAGAAGAAGTGAACGCCTCCCGCTCCCGCTCCAGGCCCCCGTGCGTCACGCCGAGGGCCTTTTCTTGACCTGAGCCATGGCCGTCCCCGACACCCCGCCCAACCAGATGAGCTTCTGGGAGCACCTCCAGGAGCTCCGGGTCCGGATCGTGCGATCGCTGGGCATCATCGTGGCGGCCTTTGCCCTGACCTATGCCTTTCGCTTCAGGATCTGGACCTGGGTCCAGAAACCCTTCCTGGAGTCCATGGCGCGCCAGACCCACAAGCCCATCTCCGAACTCCAGCCCTGGGCCTTCACCGACCTCTCCGAACCCTTCTTCAGCCTCATGCGCCTCAGCCTGTGGGCCGCGGCCTTCCTGGCGGCCCCCTTCCTCTTCTACCAGCTGTGGGCCTTCATCCGGCCAGGGCTCTACGAGCGGGAACGGCGCCTGGTGGTCCCCTTCGTGTTCATCACCAGCGCCATGTTCCTCGGGGGCGCCGCCTTCGCCTACTTCCAGGCCTTCAAGTTCCTCGGGGACATCCTCTTCCAGGAGGCCGCCCAGGCCGGGCTGCGGACCAACCTCCACATCGACAGCTATCTGGATCTCTTCCTCTACACCCTCCTGATCACGGGGGTCATGTTCGAGCTTCCCGTGCTCTTCTACTTCCTGGCCAGGTTCAGGATCGTGACCGCCCGGTGGATGCTGAAGTACTGGCGCCACGCCACCGTGATCATCCTCATCGTCAGCGCCTTCTTCACCCCGGGTGACGTGGTCGTCACCACGATCTTCTTCACCGTGATCCTCGAGGCCCTCTACTTCGCCAGCGTGGCCGTGGCCTGGTTCGCGGAGCCCAGGGCGCCCCGTCCGGACGGGACGGGAAGCGGCGGCCCGGGCTATCCTTGATTGTTCATCCGGAGGTCTTCATGGACATCAACACCGTCGGCGTCATCGGGGCCGGGCAAATGGGCAACGGCATTGCCCATGTCTTCGCCGCCTCAGGGTTCCAGGTGCTCATGCACGACGTGAGCGAGGCCTTCGTCCAGAAGGGGCTCGCCACCATTGGCCGGAACCTCCAGCGGGGCGTGGACAAGGGGAAGCTCACGGAAGGGGAGAAGGACCGGATCCTCAAGCGGGTCCGGACCACCACCAGCCTGGACGACTTCTCGGCCGTGGACATCGCCATCGAGGCCGCCACGGAGAAGTGGGACGTCAAGAAGCCCCTTTTCGAGAAGCTGGACGCCACCTGCCGGGAAGGCGTGATCCTGGCCTCCAACACCAGCAGCATCTCGATCACCAAGCTGGCGGGTCTCACCCGGCGCCCCGAGCGCTTCATCGGGATGCACTTCATGAACCCCGTGCCGGTGATGCAGCTCATTGAGATCATCCGGGGCCTGGCCACCAGCGACGAGACCTGCGACACCGTGATCGGCCTGGCCACCCGCCTGGGGAAGACCCCCATCCAGTGCAACGACTCCCCGGGCTTCGTGAGCAACCGGGTGCTGATCCCCATGATCAACGAGGCCATCTACGCGCTCTACGAGGGCGTGGGCGAGGTGGAGGCCATCGACGGCATCATGAAACTGGGCATGAACCACCCCATGGGACCCCTGACCCTGGCTGATTTCATCGGCCTGGACACCTGTCTTTCCATCCTCAATGTGCTGCACGAGGGGCTCGGCGACCCCAAGTACCGTCCCTGCCCCCTGCTCATCAAGTACGTGGACGCGGGGTGGCTGGGTCGCAAGTCCGGCCGGGGATTCTACGAGTACGGCGACAAGGCTTGAACAGGAAGGCGGGGTCCCCGGACCCCGCCTTCCCCTTTCGGGCTTCCGCGCTGCCTACTGCAATTCGGTGGTCATCACCGCGCCGCCCATCCCCGGAATGACCGCGCGGACCTTGAGCACCCTGCGGGTGGCCTTGTCGATCCATACGGTGGCGCCCCCGGGCTCGCCTTCTGCGCTGCCGGTCTCCACCTTCCAGGCCTGGAAGGTTCCGGCCGGGACCTTCACTTCCTCGGCGCCCGCCACCTTGCCCTGCTTCAGGGAGGCTTTCTGCTTCTGCACGTCGAAGTTGCGGAAGGTGAAGCTGTACCCCTCGGCGAGCGGCAGGCAGGCGATGGACTCGAAGGCGCCGGAGCCGTCGGCGAAGAGCTCCCCGCCCAGGTCCGCCGCCACCGGTTTGGGTTCGGCGCCCATGGCGATGGATCCGCTGGCCTTGCCGCCGGCGAAGGCCAGCTCCACCGCCACCGGGCCCTGCTTCACCACCCGCCGGGTCGGCGCCAGGCTGCCCCTGGCGTAGGTGGAGGTGTCGCTCATCTCCATCGGGCCGATCTTGGCCGTGCCGGCCACCACCCAGCCACCGGCCTCGGCGCGGATGACGTTGGTGAGGGTGGCCGGAAGGTTCTGGGGGCCGGCCACCAGCGTGCCCACCCAGGTGGAGGTGCCGGACGTGAATTCCGCCACCGGCTTCGGCGCGGCGCTGCCGACCTCGACCTTCTGGGCCAGCACGACGGTCTTCGGGTCGACGGTGATCTCCCCCAGGCGCTTCACCACCTCGGGGCTGCCTCCCTCCTGGTAGCGGCCCTTGAGGTGCTTGGCGAAGAAGGCCTCGGCGGCGGCGAACATGGCCTGGCTGTTGACGGGGCGGGCAAACCCGTGGCCCTCGTCCGGGGCGCAGATGTACTCCACCGGGAACCCGCGGTCGCGCAGGGCGACCACGATCTGCTCGGACTCGGCCTTCTTCACCCTGGGATCATTGGCGCCCTGGATGACCAGCAGCGGGGTCTTGATCTTCGCGGCGCTGTTCAGCGGGGACTGCCGCTCGAGCTGCTTCTTCCCTTCGGGTGTGGCCGGGTTGCCCATCCGTTCATGGAAGATGATGCGGAAGCTCTCCCAGTAGGCGGGGATGGTTTCCAGCAGGGTCAGAAGGTTGGATGGCCCGACGATGCTCACCCCCGCGGCATAGACCTCAGGCGTGAAGGCCACCCCGGCCAGGGTGGCGTAGCCGCCGTAGGAGCCTCCCATGATGCCCACCCGCCGGGCGTCGGCGGTGCCGTTGGCCACCAGGTGCTTGACCCCCCAGGTGATGTCGTCCTGCATCTTGTCGCCCCACTGCTTGTTCCCGGCGTTCAGGAATTTCTTGCCGTAGCCGGTGGAGCCGCGGAAGTTCGGGCTCAGGACCGCGTAGCCGCGGTTGGCCATGAACTGGTGCAGGTTGTTGAAGCCCCAGGTGTCCCGGGCCCAGGGCCCCCCGTGGGGCACCACCACCAGCGGCAGGTTCTTCGCCATCGCCCCCTTGGGAAGGGTCAGGTAGGCGGGGATTTCCAGACCGTCCGAGGACTTGTATCGGATCGGCCGCATGGCCGCCATGTGCTCGCGGGGGATGCGCTCGCGAGCCACGTACTCGAGGGTGAGGTTCTTGCTTCGCCGGTCGAACAGGTACCGGGTGCCGGGATCGGTGTCGCTGTAGGTGGCGACCATCACCACCTGCTCGTCGTCGGTGGAATTGCCGAAGGCGATCTCCTTGCCGGGCAGCTTCGACTTGAGCAGGGTGTAGTCCGCCTCCCAGGCCTTGTCCTTGAAATAGATGCGGGTGCGGTCGTCCTCGTAGGTGGTGGCGATCAGCGCGTCGGTGACCTCGGAGAACACGGCGCCGCCGAAATCCACCCGCTTGAGGGGATCGGTCTCGACCAGCTCCTCCTTGCCGGTCGCGGGATCGAAGAGCACCAGCTGGGTCAGGTCGCGGTTGCCCTTGTTGGTCTGGAGGTAGACCCGCTGGCCGTCCTTGTGGAAGCCCACCGGACCGGCGCTCTCGAAGACGTTGCAGGTGTACACCATCTTGAAGCTGTCGGGGTCCACCCGGAGGATCTCGGTGTCACCCTTCTCGGTGGTGCGCAGGGCCAGGCGAAGATTGGCCTTGCGGTCGAACACCCAGCCGGCGATGCGCTCGGTGTTCTTTCGCAGCAGGGTGCGCTCGCCGGTGTTGATGTTGACCTTGTAAAGGTCGTGCCAGGCGGCGTCGCGGTCGTTGAGGCCCACGAAGATGGTGTCGGGGGTGGCCCGGGGCACGGAGTAGATCAGCGCCCGGGCGCCCTTGGCCTCAGTGAGGTTCCGCGGAGTCGGGGCTTCCTTGCCTGCCGGAGGGGCCGCCGCGGGGTCCGCCGACCAGACATTGAAGTTCTCGTCCCCGTCGTTGTCCTTCACGAACAGGATCCGCTTGCTGTCGCGGCTCCAGAAGAATCCCGCCACGGGCCGCTTGGGCTCCGCAGTGACCAGCTTGGCTGCGGAATTGGGCTCGCCGGTCTTCTTGACCCAGACGTTGCGGGTCTCCTTCCAGGGCTTGAGGAAGGCGATCCACTTTCCGTCGGGGCTGATCTGGGCCCCGGCGATCTCGGGATTGCCGAAAAAGAGCTCCCGGTCCAGGAGCGGCGCCTGCTGGGCCCGGGCCGGCTTCACGGGCGCCGCCGTGCGAAGGGTTTCGGCCGGAGAGGCCGCGGGGAGCGGCAGGGTCATCGAAACGATCAATCCCCCGGCCAGGATGTGCAGGATGTTCATCGAAGGTCCTCCTCGGGAGCCACCGGCCCCCCGCGAAAGACTACGCCGGTTCCGCCCCCGGGGACCTTTCCCGAGGGGAGCCGATGAAATCCCGGGCCGAACGGCCGGACGGGGGCTTGCCGAGGGAAGGAGGCCGTTGTCTCCTGGTTCGTCCGCCTCTCCGAACCCCTCGTGGAGTTCCCATGGTCCCCCCGGTTCTCATCCCCCTGGTGCTCCTCCTCGCTTCCGCCCCTTCCAACCCTCCTGGAGCCATCGAAATCCGCCCCGGCCTCTTCGTGGTCCTGGGCACGCCTGGGCCCGCCACCTTCGCGGGGCTCAAGGCTGCCGGGGTCACCCACGTGCTGAACCTCCGCAGGGAGGGGGAGGCCGATCCCTCGGGAGACCGGGCGGCGGCGGAGGCGGCCGGGGCGGACTATGGCCGATGTCCGATGGACCGGGAGCCCGGGGACGCCGCCCTGGACGCCTTCCGACGCCGGATGAAGGCGCTGCCGAAGGAGGCCCGCGTGCTGGTCCACTGCGCATCCGGCAACAGGGTGGCCGGTGCCCTCTTCGCCTTCTGGGTTCTTGATCAGGGCCTGGAGGAAGCCCGGGCGCTGGAACTGGCCCGGCGGGCCGGGCTGTCCAACCCCGCCACGGAACGGGCTGTGAAGGCCTACGTGGCCAGGCTCAAGGGCCGTTGAGAGCCTCATCCGCCATTCGGCCGAGGTCTCCGCTGCCCTGGCTGTTGGCCAGGTGCTTGGCCAGGGCGGTCAGGAAGGCACCCCTCGCGGGGCCGGAGACCATGGATTCCAATTCGGCAGCGGCCGCCACGGCGAGGATCTGGTGGCTCTGGTTGAAGTGCGGATCGTTCCGGGAGGCCGCTTCGGCCAGCACGCCCAGGACCGCGCCGGGACCGGCGTGGCCCTCCAGCTGCTCCGCCAGGCCCATGGCCTCCGACGCCTCCCCGTCCAGGATGGCCTCCAGAAGGGCTTCGCTGGGATCCCCGGAGGCGGCGCGGGGAACCCTCGCCCGCACCCGGTCCTCAGGCTCCTCTGGAGGGAAGAGATTCACCAGGGCCGCCGCCTGCGCGTAGGGTGCGGGGTCCCCGGCGGGGGCCAGGCCCCGGCCCAGGGTGGCCAGGTAGACGAAGTTCCAGGAGGTCTTGCCTTCCAGGTCCCGGCGGGCGTCCAGTTGCCGCTCCGAGGCCGCCCGGACCAGGGCGGAGAGCAGATCTCCACTCCCGGCGCCTGCGGCCAGGCGGGCGCACCACCGGTCCAGCAGGTCCACCAGGCCCAGGTCGCAGACCTCCCTCATCGCCACGGCCTCGTCGCAGGGGGCCCCGGTCCCCTCAGGCACCCGGAGGCCTTCCGGCAGCCGAACCCGGGCCCGGCGGTTCCAGAATTCGTCCCGGGGCTCCGAGGCCCCCAGCCAGAGGGCAATTCCCAGCATCCGCCGGGCCGTGGCGGGGGGAGGAGCCAGGCGGAGGTGCAGTTGGCCCAGGGTCCAGGCGTGGACGGCCTTGTGCCCCACGCTGGCCATGTCAGGAGCGCAGAGGGTCAAGGCCTGGTCGAAATCGGCCCCGCCAGGCACCTCCACCCCCTGAGCCTCCCCCCAGGCGAGCGCAGGCTTCCTTGAGGCGAAGGCAGCTCCGATGTTCCCCCAGCTCCCGCTTCCCGCACCGATGGCGCCCAGTCCGGCCCCGGAAGCCCGGTCCTCCCGGGCGAGGGCGTGAATCTGAAGCCCCAGAAGGCGAAGAAAGCTGGGTTCCGCCAGAAGGGGCCGGAGGCGCCAGACGGCCCAGAGGCCGGGCAGGCCGGGGGGGACGTGGGGCAGGCGGCCCGCCCAGTCCACCGTCGGGACCAGGGAATCGAAGGCCTCGCAGGTGGCTGCTTCCGGACCACCGGCCTCCCCGACCGCCTGCGCGAAGGCGGCGAAGAAGGACTCCGAGGGACGGCGCAGTTCGCCACGCCAGGCCATCCGCCGGGATCCGGCGCTCATGGCGCGATCCCCCAGGCCTCGCACACCAGGCGTCCCCAGTGGTGGGCCCAGGCCCTCCGCCAAGTGGAACTGCCCCGCTCGAGCTTGGCCTCCTGCAATCGGGCCTCCAGGCGATTCCTCAGATCCGCCGCCCCCGGGCCCAGCGCCGCCTCCGCACAGGCCACGAGGGCGGAGAAGGCCTCCCGCTCCCGGTCGAAGTGTTCCAGGAAGCCGGGGGCGTCCGCCGGAGGCGCCGACGCCTTGAGGGCGGACCAGGCCTTGTGCGCCGCCCGGGCCCGGGGATCCGAGGCCAGGGGCTCGCGAACGCCCTCCCAGCCCCCGCCCCCGAGGCCGGGTCCCCCGCGGTCCAGGGCCGCGCGGAGTTTCAGGGCCTTCTCCACATCCCTGGCCATGTGGGCCATGGCCAGGAAAGCTCCCCGCCGTCCCCGCTTCGACCGCCGCTGGAAGAAGGCCTCCATGGCGTTCACCAGCAGCTCGGGTGGGACCGCGGCCTCCTCCCACTCCCTCAACTGCCGGAAGTCCTCGCCGCTCAGGAAGGCCTGTCGACCGTGCAGGTGGTAGACCCACTCGGCCTCCACCCAGTCCATCTCCTCCCGGGTGTAGGTCATCAGGGCGCGGGCCGGGGCGGGGCCCCGGGCCCCGGCAGCGCGGGGAAGACCACCGCGAGAGCAGGTTTGAGGGCCATGGAGGGATTCTAACCTGCCGGGATACACTCAGCAGCGGAGGCGCCGTGCTCATCCGCGAGCAGATCCGCTACAAGAGCCGCAGGGAGATCGAGAAACTCCGCGCGGCGGGACGGATTGCGGCCAACGCCCTCCGAGTGGCGGCCCGGGCCGCCCAGCCCGGAGTGTCCCTGCTCGAGCTGGACAAACTCGCGGAGGATTTCATCCGGAGGCAGGGGGCCACGCCGTCCTTCAAGGGGTACCACGGCTTCCCCGCCACCCTCTGCACTTCGGTGAACGACCGGGTGGTGCACGGCATTCCCACCAGCTACCGCCTCCAGGAGGGAGACATCATCGCCATCGACTGCGGCGCCAAGCTGGAGGGCTACCACGGCGACACCTGCCTCACCGTGGGGGTCGGAGAGGTCGGGGAGGCCGCCAGGGCCCTCATGCAGAGCTGCCAGCTGGCCATGTTCGTGGGCATCGAGCACTGCCGGGTGGGACTGCGCCTGGGGGACATGTCCAGCGCCGTGCAGCGTTTCGCGGAGGAGCGGGGTTTCTCCGTGGTCAGGGAGTACATCGGACATGGCATCGGACGGGACCTGCACGAGGATCCCCAGGTTGTGTTCGCGGACCAGCGGCCGGGAACCGGCTTCCGCATGGAGCCCGGCATGACCATCACCATCGAGCCCATCTTCAACACCGGGGGGGCCCGTTGCCGGGTGGAGAAGGACGGCTGGACGGTCCGCACCGCGGACGGCGGCCTCAGCGCCCAGTTCGAGCACATGGTGGCCATCACCAAGGATGGTCCCGAGATTCTCTCCCTCCCTGACCCGGAGTTCGAGATGCCGGACGGGACCTAGCCCGGAGGATTGGCGGAGCTTATCGACCGATTACCAAGGCCAATCGGGCCTCCCCCGGGGCCCATGATAAGGTTGGCCATGGTGGGTCTGGCACCGAATGGTCGCGGAGCGCCGGCAGTTTCGAATGCCGGGAGCCGACTGCGGGCCTCGCGCCGCACCGGACCCGGATCCTAGGGCCCGCGAGGGAACCCATGAAACCCCGACTCGGCAATCCTGCCCAGCACCTTGGCCTCTACGATTCGGCCAGGGAGCACGACGCCTGCGGATTCGGCTTCGTGGCGGACCAGCAGGGACGCCCCTCGCACGCCATCGTCCGGGACGCCCTGCAGGTCCTGGTGAACCTGGAGCACCGCGGCGCCTCGGGAAGCGAGCGGGACAGCGGGGACGGCGCGGGAATCCTCACCCAGGTGCCCCATGCGTTCCTGGCGGCGCGCTGCCGCCAGTTGGGCTTCGAGTTGCCGGCCCCGGAAGACACCGGGGTGGGGATGCTCTTCCTGCCCGTGGATGCCACCTGCCGCCTGGCCTGCGAGCGCATCCTGGAACAGGCGGCCGCCGAGGAGGGCCAGCGCGTCCTCGGTTGGCGGGAAGTGCCCACCGACAACGCGAGCCTCGGGGCCACCGCCCGGGCCAGCCAGCCCGTCATCCGCCAAGTGTTCCTGGGCCGGGGTGAGGGAACTCAGGCAGGGGAGGAATTCGAGCGACGCCTCTACGTCATCCGCCGTCTCGCGGAGAAGCGCGTCTCCCGCTCGGTGCTTCCCGGCAGGGGGGCCTTCTATGTGGCGAGCCTCTCGGCGCGGACCGTGGTCTACAAGGGAATGCTGAACTCCGACCAGCTCGGCACCTTCTACCCCGACCTCCGGGACGACGGCTTTGCCGCTTCCCTGGCGATGGTCCACTCGCGGTTCTCGACCAACACCTTCCCAAGCTGGTCCCGTTCCCACCCCTACCGCTACATCTCCCACAACGGCGAGATCAACACCCTGCGGGGCAACGTCCACTGGCTGGAGGCGCGCCAGCACCTCTTCCACTCACGGCTCTTCGGGGCGGACCTCCAGAAGGTGCTCCCCGTGCTGGACCTGGACGGCTCCGATTCCTCGATGTTCGACAATCTCCTGGAACTGCTCCACCTGTCGGGGCGGTCCCTGCCCCACGCGCTGATGATGATGGTGCCGGAACCCTGGAGCCGGCACGAGTCCATGCCCCCCGGGCGGAAGGCCTTCTACGAGTACCACTCCTGCCTCCAGGAGCCCTGGGACGGTCCCGCCTCCATCGCCTTCACGGACGGCGTGCGCATCGGCGCCATCCTGGACCGCAACGGCCTGCGTCCCGCCCGCTGGGTGGTGACGAAGGACGGCCGGGTGGTGATGGCCTCGGAGACGGGCGTGCTCGACATCCCCCCCGAGCGCGTGCTCCGGAAGGGACGCCTCCAGCCGGGACGCATCTTCCTCCTGGACACCGCGGAAGGGCGCATCATCCCCGACGACGAGATCAAGGAGCGCCTCGCCGCCGAGAAGCCCTACGCCCAGTGGCTCCAGGACCACCTGGTGCGCCTGCGGGACGTTCCGGAGCCCCCCCGGGTGAACGAGCCGGACCACGAGACCGTGCTGCGCCGGCAGCAGACCTTCGGCTACACCCTGGAGGACGTGGGGATGATCGTGAATCCCATGGCTTCGGAGGGCGCCGAGCCCATCGGCTCCATGGGCACCGACATCCCCCTGGCCGTGCTGTCTGAGAAGCCCCAGCTCCTCTATGACTACTTCAAGCAGCTCTTCGCCCAGGTCACCAATCCCCCGGTGGACGCGGACCGGGAGAGCATCGTGCTGGCGGTGGACACCTCCATCGGGCCCGAGGGAAACCTTCTGGAGGCCGCCCCCGAATCGGCCCTCCATTTCGAGCTGCCCACCCCCGTGCTGCTCAATGCGGAGCTTGAAAAGGTCCGCTGCCTGGACGGTCGGCCCGGTTCCCGGGGTTTCAGGTCCATCACCCTGCCCATGCTCTTCAAGGCCGAGGGCGGAGGCCAGGGCCTGCGGAAGGCCATCGAGGATCTCCGCCGCCGCTGCAGCGAGGCCATCGCCGAGGGCCACAACATCCTGATCCTCTCGGACCGCGGCCATGACGCCACCGATGCACCCATTCCGGCCCTCCTGGCCATGGCCGCCGTGCAGCACCATCTGCTCCGGGCCGGCACCCGGGAACGGGTCGGCATCGTGCTGGAGACCGGGGAGCCCCGGGAGGTCCACCATTTCTGCATGCTGGTGGGATACGGCGCCAGCGCGGTGAACCCCTACCTGGCCTTCGAGACCGTCCACGACCAGATCCGGCAGGGCATGATCCCCGGGGAACCCCGGGAAGCCGAGGCCCGCTTCGTCAAGGCCGTGAACAAGGGCATCGTGAAGGTGATGTCCAAGATGGGCATCTCCGCCGTGCAGAGCTACCACGGCGCCCAGATCTTCGAGGCCCTGGGGCTCTCCCAGGATTTCGTGGACGAGTACTTCACCGGCACCCCCACGCGCATCGGGGGCGTGGGCATCGACGTGATCGCCCGGGAGGTCCAGCTCCGGCACGACCAGGCCTATCCCAAGCGACCCGCCGACGCGCCGGCCCTGCCCTCTGGAGGCCGGTACAAGTACCGGCGGGACGGCGAGACCCACCTGAACACCCCCGAGGCCATCCACCTGCTCCAGGCCGCCTGCCGCACGGGGGACTACAAGCTCTTCAAGCGCTACTCCGAACTGGTCGACCATCCAGGCAAACAGCCCGTGACCCTCAGGGGGCTTCTGGAATTCCGCTCCCAGGCCCGCCCCGTTCCCCTGGAGGAGGTGGAACCCCTGGAGGCCATCCTGGCCCGCTTCAAGACCGGAGCCATGTCCTACGGCTCCATCAGCCAGGAAGCCCACGAGGCCCTGGCCATCGCCATGAACAGGATCGGCGGCAAGAGCAACACGGGCGAGGGGGGGGAGGACCCGGCCCGCTTCACCCCGCTGCCCAGCGGCGACTCCCGGAACAGCGCCATCAAGCAGGTGGCCTCGGGCCGCTTCGGGGTCACGAGCCAGTACCTCGTGGAGGCCCGGGAGATCCAGATCAAGATGGCGCAGGGCGCCAAGCCGGGGGAGGGCGGCCAGCTGCCCGGACCCAAGGTCTACCCTTGGATCGCGAAGGTGCGCCACGCCACTCCCGGCGTGGGCCTCATCAGCCCCCCTCCGCATCACGACATCTACTCCATCGAGGACCTCGCCCAGCTCATCTACGACCTGAAGAACGCCAACGCCGGAGCGCGCGTGAGCGTGAAGCTGGTGTCCGAGAGCGGGGTGGGCACCATCGCCGCGGGCGTGGCCAAGGCCCACGCGGACGTGATCCTCATCAGCGGCTTCGACGGCGGCACCGGCGCGGCGCCGCTCACCAGCATCCGGCACACCGGGGCTCCCTGGGAGCTGGGTCTGGCTGAGGCGCACCAGGTGCTGGTGCTCAACAACCTCCGAAGCCGGGTGGTGCTCGAGACGGACGGGCAGATCAAGACGGGCCGGGACGTGGTCATCGCCGCCCTGCTGGGGGCGGAGGAGTTCGGGTTCGCCACCACGCCCCTGCTGGCCCTGGGCTGCGTCATGATGCGGGCCTGCCACAAGAACACCTGCCCCGTGGGCGTGGCCACCCAGGACCCCGAGTTGCGCCGGAGGTTCAAGGGGGATCCCGAGCACGTGGTCAACCTCATGCGCTTCATCGCCATGGAAGTCCGGGAACTGATGGCGGCCATGGGGTACCGGCAGTTCTACAAGATGGTGGGCCGCAGCGAGCACCTGGAGATGCGCCGGGGCGTGGACCACTGGAAGGCCCGCACCCTGGACTTCTCCCGCATGCTCTGGAAGCCCACGGTGCCCAAGGACGTGAAGCGCACCTTCCGGATGAGCCAGGAGCACGAACTGGACAAGGCCCTGGACGCCACCACCCTGATCCCCCTGTGCCGTCCGGCCCTTGAGCAGGGCACCCAGGTCTCCGCCACCCTTCCCATCAGCAACGGCAACCGCACCGTGGGCACCATGCTGGGCAGCGAAGTGACCCGGAGATGGGGGGCCCAAGGCCTGCCTCCGGACACCATCCGCCTGCGCTTCCAAGGTTCGGCGGGCCAGAGTTTCGGCGCCTTCATCCCCAAGGGACTCAGCCTCTCCCTGGAGGGGGACGCCAACGACTACCTAGGGAAGGGCCTTTCGGGGGGCAAGATCGTGGTATTCCCCCCCGCCGGGGCCTCCTTCGTGCCCGAGGAGAACGTGATCATCGGCAACGTGGCCTTCTACGGCGGCACCAGCGGCGAAGGCTACATCCGGGGTCTGGCGGGAGAGCGCTTCTGCGTCCGGAACTCCGGGGTGACGGCCGTGGTGGAAGGCATCGGGGATCATGGCTGCGAGTACATGACGGGCGGGGAGGTGGTGGTGCTGGGCCGTGCCGGCAGGAATTTCGGGGCCGGCATGTCGGGCGGCATCGCCTGGGTGCTGGACGAGGCGGGGGATTTCCCGGCCCGTTCCAACCGGGACCTGGTGGGCATGGGCCCCGTGGAGGACCCCGCCGAAGCGGGGCGCCTTCGGGAGCTCATCGCGCGCCACGCCGCCGCCACCCACAGCGCCCGGGCCCACCTCATCCTGCGGGACTGGGAGGCCTGGCTGCCCCGGTTCGTCCGGGTGATGCCCCACGACTACCGGCGGGTGTTGGAAAGCCAAGCCCGGATGCGGGACAAGGGACTGGACGAGGAGGCCGCGGTGCTCGCGGCCTTCGAGGAGAACGCCCGCAGCCTCGCCCGGGCGGACGGGAACTGACATGGGCAAGAGCACCGGTTTCATCGAGTACGCCCGCCAGCTCCCGGAAGACCGGGACCCCCGCGACCGGGTGAAGGACTGGAACGAATTCCATCCCCGGGTCCCCGCCGAGGCTCTCAAGCGTCAGGGCGCGCGCTGCATGGACTGCGGCACCCCCTACTGCCACACCGGAAAACTCATGGCGGGCATGGCCTCGGGCTGCCCCCTGAACAACCTGATCCCGGACTTCAACGACCTCGTGTACCACGGCCAGTGGCAACGGGCCCTCCGCCGCCTCCTGAAGACCAACAATTTCCCGGAGTTCACCGGCCGGGTGTGCCCGGCGCCCTGCGAAGGTTCCTGCACGGTGGGCCTCGACGGGGATCCGGTGACCATCAAGGCGATCGAGTGCTCCATCATCGACACCGCCTTCGAGGAAGGCTGGGTCGGGCCCGAGTTGCCGGCCCTCCGCACGGGGAAGAAGGTGGCCATCGTGGGTTCGGGCCCCGCGGGACTGGCCTGCGCCGCCCAGCTCAACCTGGCCGGTCACACCGTCACCGTCTTCGAACGGGCGGACCGGATCGGCGGCCTCCTGATGTACGGCATTCCCAACATGAAGCTGGACAAGGCGCTGGTGGAGCGCCGGGTGGGTCTCATGGCCCGCAACGGCATCCGTTTCGTGACCGGCGTGGAAATCGGCCGTGACATTCCCTCGGAGAAGCTGCTGGAGGAGTACCACGCCACCGTCTTCTGCTGCGGCGCCACCCAGGCCCGGGAGCTGGAGGTGGAAGGGCGGCGGCTCGCCGGGGTCCACCTCGCCATGGACTACCTCACCGCCAACACCAAGAGCCTCCTGGACTCCAGGCTTGAGGACGGGGCCTACATCTCCGGAAAGGACAAGGACGTGGTGGTCATCGGGGGTGGCGACACCGGCACGGACTGCGTGGGCACCGCCTTGCGTCACGGGGCCCGGAGCGTGACCCAGTTCGAGATCCTCCCCCGGCCCCCTGCCCTGCGTGGCCGGGACAATCCCTGGCCCCAATGGCCCAAGGTCGCCGGGATGGACTACGGCCAGGAGGAGGCCGCCGCCCTCCAGGGCGCGGACCCACGCCACTACGGCATCCTCACCAAGCGTTTCGCGGGGGACGGCGCGGTGGCGGAGGTTCACACCGTGGACCTCCGGTGGACCCGCAGCGGGGAGCGGATGCAGAGCGAGGAGGTCCCCGGGAGCGGTCGGGTCTTTCCCGCCCAGCTGGTGCTCCTGGCCCTGGGTTTCACCGGACCGGAGCGGAAGGGCCCCATCACCGAGCTGGGCCTCAAGCTGGATGGCAGAGGAAACGTGGTCTGCGACGGCCAGCGGATGACCAGCGTGCCCGGGGTTTTCGCGGCGGGGGACATGGTCCGCGGGCAGTCCCTGGTGGTCTGGGCCATCCACGAGGGCCGGAACACCGCCCGCAGCGTGGACCGCTACCTCATGTACGGGGAGACCTACCTGCCTTGATTTTCAGTGGGGGGCAAACGCTCGGCCTTGCCTCGCTGGGCCCCCCACACCCCCGCGCTCTCTCCCGGCCCAGCCGCTCGATCGCTTGATCTTCAATGGGGGGCAAACGCTCGGCCTTGCCTCGCTGGGCCCCCCACACCCCCGCGCTCTCTCGCGGCCCAGCCCGTTTCGCGGTCAATAACAAAGAGCCCACCGCCAAGACGCCAAGACGCCAAGAAACGAGATCCAACACGAATGGAGTTCTTGGTGGGAAGCGGGGCTTCACCTGCTCCCTCATGCCCCGGACTTGGCAAGACCGCGAGAGCCCGCGCCGCGGCATCCCTCCCGCAGGTTTCGTCTCCGCGCCCTCCGTCCCTCCGTGGTGAATTCCTTTCCCCCGGGTCCTCTCAGAACTGCAGGGCGTAGGCGAACTTCGCGAAGATCCCCCGCTCAGCCAAACGCTCGGACTCCAGACCGAGCCCAGGATCGCGGCGCCGCCTCCCGCTCCATCCCAGGTAGGCGTGGGTGAAGGCGTTGGGCTGCCACCCCGCCAGGAGTTTGAGGTACTTGTCCACGGAAGCCGGGTCGCGACCGTCGTAGCGCACCACGAAGGCCTGGACCCGTGCGTAGATGGCGAGCGGGAATTGGTACCCCGCCGTGCCGGTGAGCTGGCGGGCCCGGACGAGGCGCCGCCCATTCGCCTCCCCTTCCAGCTCTCCCGTGCGTGCGCTGACCGCATACAGAAAAGCGGAAACATTGCCCTCCGAGCCGAGGGTGAGGCTCCGCAACCGCGCCGGGTCCCCCGTGGCCAGGTCGGGAACGCGGTTCCAGGCCGCATTGACGAAGACCTGGGCCTCGGCGTGGCGCAGCCAGGACAGGTTGAGCCGACGGTTCCGGATGGCCATGTCCCTGCCCTGGGCCCAGGCCCGACCCGCCGGGTCCAAGCCGATCTGGAGGGCCCAGCGTCCTGCGGTCTCGAGGTAGGCCTCGAAACCTCCGGCCTGTTCCATGGGGCTGCGGTCCCACCAGGTGTACCGGTACGCGCGGAACTGGACCCTGGCCTGGGCGAGCCGCCCGGCGTTCCATCGCTCCCTCCAGACGAGTCCCGCGTTTTCCTGGTGGTAGCCCGTGAGGGTGGCGAAGCCCGAGGCCAGAACGAGTTCCGGGCTGCTGTCCTGGGTCGCGAGCCAGCCCGTCCAGTTCCGCTGGTTGAAATTGACCTCCAGGGAGGTGGCAGACCCCTGGCGGACGCGGTCGGGATCCTGGCCCTGGGGCAGCCGGGCCCGGGTTTCCACTCGGCTGCCGATGAACTGGAACGCAGGCCCCAGCCATTGGTTCCAGTAGAGACCGGCGCTCCTCCCCCCTGCGCCCTGGGCACCTTCCAGGGTCTTGTCGGTGCCCAGGACGGAAATCCCCGATCCCCGGCCGTCCAGGCGGAACCGCACCACCGCGGCCGAATCCCGGGTGGCGCGGCCCTCGGTTCCGAGCGCGCCGTCCGCGGTGAGCGCCGTCCCCCCCTCCCGGTCCCGGGCATGGAGGGCGGACCAGCTGGCCCAGGAATCCTGGCCGCTGACCTTGACGCCGTACAGGGGGTCCCCGATGGTGCGGCTGTAGAACTGGCGCTGGGCCCCCTGGATTCCGAGCAGGTCCATGCCTTCCAGGAAGAAGGGGCGTTTCTCCGGGTAGAACACCTTGAAGCGGCTGTTGATCTGAAGGGGATCCACGTCCGCCTCCACGTTGCTGAAATCGGGCCGGTAGGTGCCGTCCACGGTCAGGGAGGTGCTGGAATAGCGGAGGTCCAGCCCGAGGCGTGTGGTGTCGTGGGCTCCCGGAGAGGCCCCGGGTTCTCGGGACTCCTCCCGCCTGGCCGTGGCGAAGGGGATCACCAGGAAGGGAGAGCCAGGCTTGTCCACCGGTGCTCCCGAGGCCCGGGCCATCTGGCAGACGTCACAGGGGACGTCCCGGCTCTGGGGTGGCCAGGCGATGCCGTAGCGCCGTTCACGGGGCAGGATGCGAAGCACCCGCAGACCCCAGTCCCCTGGGAGGCGCCGCAGGCTGGAGTAGGGCACCCGGAACTTCACCACGTAGCCCCACTCGGTCAGGACTCCGGCGCTGTTCCAGAGCAGGTCGTAGTTGTAGTTCTCCCCGTCCGCGTCGGTCACGAGGCCATCGAAATGACCCCCCAGGGGAGAGACGATCAGGCGAATGCAACTCTGTCCCTTTCCGGAGGGGTCCAGGTCGATGCCCAGGAAATCCATGTCCCCGAAGCTGTCCCGCTTGTGGCGCCAGGCTCGCACCTGTTCGGGTTCGGGGTCCCGGCACTCCGCCGCGGCGTAGAAGGCATCGGGGCCGAAGGCGAACAGGACCTTCGTCGGCCATCGGTTCTGCCCCTTGTCGTCGGGCATGACCATCCCGAACTGCTCCACCACCAGGGCCCCCTGCCAGCTGGAAAGGTCGGCGTCGGCGGCCCTGGAGGGAGCCTGGGACAGGCGCGGGACGAGGACCCGCGGCGGGTCCGGCTTCTGGGCCGCGGCCGCGAAGAGGCAGGGGGCGAGCAGGAGGGCTGGCAGGCGCACGCGGGGGATCTCCCGGGAAGGACGGGTCGCATCCCGTTACGCGCACGGAGGATCGCGGTTCAGTGTCCCCGCCAGGCCCGGCCACACCCCAACGGGCGGAGTCCCGCGGAGGGTTCCCTCCGCGGGGAGCCCGGGACGGCGGCGCCTCTCTTCAGTTGTCGGCCACCAGGTAGCCCAGGGCCATCACGGTGGCGTTGCTCGTGCCCGAGGGCCACCAGGGTGCCGACACGAGGAATCCCGGGCGACGGGTGGTTCCCGCGGGAAAGCGGAAGCCCGAGGAGAAATGCCGGGTCATGCTGAAGGGCCGGGTTCCCCCCGTGGCCTCCAGGCGAAGGGCATCGCTCCAGAGGTGGCTGGTGAAGGTGTTTAGGGCCGGATCGAACCATCCGAAGTACACGCGACCCCCGGTGTCCCCCGAATAACCGCCGGGAGCGTCCCCGGACACGGAGAAGTCCGTGATGACGAGGTTCATCCCCGGGGGAATGGAGAACCCCATCCCGTAGGAGCCGTCGGGGGCGATGGTGGTCAGGGCGGTGTAATACCCCGCGGGCTCCCAGGAGGCGTGCCGGAAGGACAGGTAGACCATCTGCTTGGCGGGAACGTTGAGGTGGGTGAGGGCCTGGGCCTGGCCGGGAAGGGAGGGGCTGCCCCCGACCAGCAGGGCGAGCAGGGCGGCGCGGAAGGGGTCGGTTCGGGTCATGGGAACCTCCGGGGGGTGGGGTTGAGGGGCAGGGGCGCCCTTTGGCCACGTTAGGCACCGCGGGGCCCATGAACCCGACCGGTTCGCACATTCCCGGGCGGACCGGTGCTCCCTCTCCTACGCTGGTAGGCATGCGGATCCTCGCCCCCGCCAAGCTCAACCGCTTCCTGGCCGTCCTGGGTCGGAGGCCCGACGGCTTCCACGAGGTGGAACTGGTGACCACGGTGCTGGAGGGAGTGGCGGGGCTCACCGACATCCTGGAGGCGGAGCCGGCCGAGGGGCTGTCCCTCCAGGTCGAGGGGCCCGCCGCCTGGGGCCTGGAAGCCACAGAAGAGAACCTGATCCTCCGGGCCTGGCGCATGCTGGAAGGCGAGGCGGGAGGGCCCCTTCCCGCCCGGCTCCACCTGGAGAAGGCCATTCCCCACGGGGCGGGCCTGGGGGGCGGGAGCAGCGACGCCGCCGCGGCCCTGCGCCTGGGCTGCGCCCTGTTCGGCCTGGCGGTCCCCGAGGCGCGCCTGTCGGAACTGGCCGCCTGCCTGGGCTCCGACGTGCCCCTCGTCCTTCTGGGCGGCACCGTGCATGGCCGCGGCCGGGGGGAGCAGGTGGCCCCGCTGGACCCCGTGCCCCTGGAACCCATCCTGCTCCTCCATCCTGGGCTCCACGTGCCCACGCCCCGGGTCTATGCAGCCCTGGCCTCCGTGGGCTACCCGCCCGTTCAGCCCCTTCCGCCGCTCCGCCCCGAGGAGGTGCCACCCTGGCGCAACGACCTCACCGCTGCGGCGCTCCATGTGTGTCCCGCCCTGGCCGAGGTGCGGGACCTGCTCCGGGGCAGCGGCGGAGAGCCCATCCTCTGCGGCTCCGGGAGCTGCTGGGCCGCGCGCTACCCGAGCCCCGCGGCGCGGGACGCGGCGGCCGACTCCATCCGGGGGGATCGGCCTGGGTGGGGAATCTGGACCCTGCCCTGAGCTTTTCTCACCGGCGCGTCGCCTGCATTGGCCGATGCGCGGGCCCTCGGGCCGGGGGAAGATGGAACCCTGCTGTTTGAGAGGTTCCGATGTCCGATTCCGCCCTCCGCGTCCGCGGGCTCCGCAAGCAGTACCCCAAGGTCCTGGCCGTGGGAGGCGTGGACCTGGAGGTGCCCAGGGGCGAGGTCTTCGGTCTTCTGGGACCCAACGGGGCCGGCAAGACCACCACCCTTGAGATGATCGAGGGCATCACCGAGAAGGACGCGGGCGAGATCGAGATCCTGGGCCTCACCTGGGAACGAAGCGCCCGGGAGATCCGCGCCTCCATCGGCGTGCAGCTCCAGGCCACCAGCCTCTACAACAAGATCACCCCCCGGGAGGCGCTGACCCTCTACGGGAGCTACTACCCCAGATCCCGGCCTGCCGAAGAATTGCTCGACCTGGTGCAGCTCACGGAAAAGGCGGATGCCTTCCACATCACCCTCAGCGGCGGGCAGCAGCAGCGATTGGCCCTGGCCATGGCCCTGGTGAACGATCCCGAGCTGGTCTTCCTGGACGAACCCACCACGGGGCTGGATCCCCAGGCCCGGCGCAGCCTCTGGGAGGTGGTGCGGGGCATGAAACGCGAGGGGCGGACCATCATCCTCACCACCCACTACATGGACGAGGCCGAGGCCCTCTGCGACCGCCTGGCCATCATGGACCACGGACGGGTGCTGACCACGGGCACGCCGGCGGCCCTCATCCAGGAGCTGGCGGTGCCCAGCGTGGTGGAACTCACCTTCGACGGTGCCGCGCCGGATCCTGGAGGCTTCGCGGGCCTGATCGGGACGGGGGTGGAGGCCCGGGGGGAGCTCTGGGAGATCCCCACGCGGGACCCCAAATCCGCCCTGGGGGGAATCCTGGAGGCGGCCGAGCGGGGGGCCGTGCCCTTCACCCAGGTCCACATCCGCCGGGCCACCCTGGAGGACGTGTTCCTGCACCGCACGGGGCGCAGCCTGCGGGACTGAATGGGGTTTTCGGAAGTTGATTCTTGGTGGTCGATTGCTGCGGTGGAGGGCTCGATGTTGTTCCGGCAGTTCTGGATGGAATGGAAGCTGTACACCCGGGACCGGGGGGCCATGTTCTGGACCTTCGCCTTCCCGGTGCTCATGCTCCTGGGGTTCGGGGTGATCTTCCGGGACAGCCAGGGCCCTCAGATCCGCCTGGTGCGGATCCAGCCCACGCAGGCCGGGGCTTTCGAGGACGGTTTCCTCAAGGCCCTGGAGGAGCAGCACCTGAAGGTGGAGGCCCTGCCCCCGGACCGCGCCGAGCAGGAGTGGAAAGAGGGAAAGGTGGCGGTGCTCCTGGAGGGCACGGAGCCCGATTGGAGGCTTCGAGTGAACGCCTACCTGGCTCCCCAGGGCATGCCGGGCATGGGGCTGGTGCAGCAGGCCTACCTGGTGGCCCAGGCCCGGGCCCTGGGCCAGGGAGAGCCCCGGCGGATCCCCTTCACGGTGGAAAGCCCCGGGCGCGTGAAGGCCCCGAGTTACGCCGCCTTTCTGCTGCCGGGCCTGGTGGGCCTCAACCTGTTGAGCATGGGTCTCTTCGCGGTGGGCATGGTCAACGTGGCCTACCGGGAGAAGGGGAAGTTCCGCCGGCTGGCCGTGACGCCCCTGCCCAAGTGGGTCTTCCTCCTGGCCCAGGTGCTCAACCGATTCCTCATCGCGGGCCTCGCCACCACGGTCCTGCTGGTGGCCGGGCGCTACATCTTCGGCATCCAGAACCAGGGCAGCGTCCTGGCCTTTGCCCTGGTGGTCGGGCTCGGGGCCGCCGTGTTCATGGCCATGGGCTTCGCGCTTTCCGGTTTCGCGGAAACCACCGAAGTTTACGGCGCCATCTCCAACATCGCCTTTTTCCCCCTCATGCTGCTCTCGGGGGTCTACTTCACCCTGGACGCCGCCCCGAAGTGGCTCCAGCAGGCGGTCCAGTTCTTTCCCCTGGCCCCCTTCCTCCGGGCCCTGCGGGGAATCTTCAATGACGGGGCCTCCCTCCTGGCCTACGGGCCCCAGATGGCCATCCTGGCTGCCTGGGGGCTCCTGGCCTTCGCCCTGGCCCTTCGCCGCTTCCGGTGGACCTGACCATAATTCATCCCGGCCCTTTGCAGGACCGATGAGCGGCTGATGCACGCCCCGGACCCGGGGCCCGCCCCCACGGGACCCATGGACCCCTTCCTGTCCCAGGCCCTGGACAAGGCCCGGGACGCCAAGTTCGGCATTCTGCCGGACGCTCGCATCTTCTATGTGAACGAGGCTGCCTGCAGGAGCCTGGGGTACTCCCGGGAGGAACTCCTGGGCCTGTCCGTCCCCGACCTGGATCCCAACTTCCCCATGGCCCGCTGGGCCTCCCACTGGGAGGAAGTCCGGTCCGCCGGCACCCTCCTCGTCGAAAGCCTCCACCGCCGGAAGGACGGCGGACTGATCCCCGTGGAGATCTCCATCACCATGCTCAGGGTCGGGGCGGAAGAGCGCCTCTTCGCCTCCGCCCGGGACAATTCCTGGCGGGCATCCGCGGAGGCAGCCCTGCGGGCCAGCGAAGCGCGGTTCAGGACCATTTTCGAAAACGAGCCCGAGTGCGTGAAGGTGGTGGCTCCCGACGGAACCCTCCTGGACATGAACCCCGCGGGCCTTGCCATGCTGGAGGTGGACGACCCCTCCCAGGCCATCGGTCATCCCATCACCGAGTGGGTCCCTCCCGAACAGCTTCCGGCCTTTCTCTCCATTGCCCGGCGCGTCATGCAGGGAGAGACGGTCGAGGGCTCCTTCCAGATGGTCGGGGGCCGGGGAACGAGGCGCTGGATGGAGACGCGCGCAGCCCCCTGGCGGGACGGAGAGGGCGCCGTGGGCGGCCTCCTGGCCGTGACCCGGGACATCTCCGCCCGGAAACGGGCGGAGGAGGAACTGGTGGCGGCCGAACAGCGCTACCGGGGCCTCTTCGAGACCATGGCCCAGGGGGTGGTGTACCAGGACGCCGAGGGGCGGATCACGGCCGCCAATCCAGCGGCCGAGCGGATCCTGGGCCTGAGTCTGGCCCAGATGATGGGGCTGACCTCGATGGACCCTCGCTGGGGAGTCATTCACCCGGACGGGAGCCCCTTCCCCGGCCAGGACCACCCCGCCATGGTGGCCCTTCGGACCGGTCAGCCGGTGCGGGATGTCCTGATGGGGATCTTCCATCCGGGCACGGAGCGGCACCGCTGGGCCCTGGTGAGCGCCGTGCCCGAAACGCGGCCCGGGGAAGAAGGCCCCTGGCAGGTGTTTGCCACCCTCACCGACGTCACGGAACTCACCGACGCCCGCCAAGCCCTTGAAACCGCCGAGCGGCGGCTCCGAACGGTGGTGTCGAACTCCGACGCGGTGATCTTCCAGCTGGATCCGGAGGGCCGATTCCTGCTTTCGGAAGGGCGGGGCCTGGCGGGTCTGGGGCTCCGGCAGGGCCAGGTGGTGGGGCTCTCCGCGCTTGAGATGTACAAGGACTTCCCTGAGATTCTCGCGGCCCTGCGCACCGGTCTGGACGGGAAGTCCGCCCGCGGCCTGACCGAAATCCAGGGGAAGGTGTTCGACAATTTCATCACGCCCGTCCTGGACGAGGGGGGCCGGGTCGAAAGCGTGATCGGCATCGCCACCGACATCACCGAGAAGGTCAGGATGGAACGGGCCCTCCGCGACAGCGAGGCCCGCTTCCGCTTGATGGCCGAGAGCCTTCCCGTGGTGCTCTACGAGCTTCGCCAGGAGGGGGAGAGTCAATCCTTCACCTACGTCAGCGAGAGGATCCAGAGCCTGGCGGGAATCACCGCCACCCGGATGACCGCCGACCCGGAGGCCTTCTTCGACCTCGTCCACCCCGAAGACTTGCCGGGGCTCCGGGCCGCCGGAGCCCAGGCCGCGGCCAAGCTCACCCCCCTGTCGGTGGAATTCCGCCTCACCCGGCCCGACGGGGAGCTTCGCTGGATTCACGCCGAACGCCTGCCCCGGGCATCGAATTCCCTGTCCAGCATTTGGAGCGGCTACCTCAGGGACATCACGGAGCAGCGGCGGGCGGCCCAGGCCCTGCGGGACAGCGAGGCCAGCTACCGGGGGCTTTTCGATTCGGTGGGTGAGGCCATCTACATTCAGGATTCCAGCGGCCATTTCCTGGATGTGAACCGGGGGGCGGAAGAAATGTATGGCTACACCCGGGAGGAACTGGTGGGGCAGAGCCCCGCGTTGGTCTCCGCCCCGGGTCGCAACAACATCCCTGACGTGATGCGCTGTGTGGAGCGTGCCTTCGCGGGGGAACCGCAGCAATTCGAATTCTGGGGGCTCCGGAAGAACGGGGAGGTCTTTCCCAAGGAGGTGCGACTCTACCGGGGCACCTACTTCGGTCAGAAGGTGGTCATCGCCATCGCCACCGACATCACCGAGCGGCGCCGCACCGAGGACGCCTTCCGTCAGGCCCAGAAGCTCGAAAGCCTCGGCATCCTGGCGGGCGGCATCGCCCACGATTTCAACAACCTGCTCACGGCCATCATGGGCAACCTCAACCTTGCCCAGGATCTCGTCGGGGAGCACGGAGGAGCCCGACCCCTGCTCGACAAGGTGGAGCAGACCGTCGTCCGGGCCTCGGACCTGAGCCGGCAGATGCTGGCCTACTCGGGGAAGGGGCATTTCGTCATCCGGCCCCAGGACCTCAATCAGATCGTGCGGGAAATGACGGGCCTTCTCCAGGTCTCCCTCCCCAAAAAGGTGCACCTGGACCTGCAGCTGGCCTCGTCCCTGCCTCTTTTCCGTGCGGACGCGGCCCAGATCCAGCAGGTGGTGATGAACCTCGTCACCAATGCGGGGGAGGCCATCGGGGATCAGGAGGGCCACATCACGGTCGCAACCTTTATGGCCGACCTGGACCGTGAGGTCCTCACCGCCGGCTTCCCCGGACAGTCCCTGGATGCCGGGACCTACCTCGTGCTGTCGGTCACGGACACGGGCTGCGGGATCTCGCCGGACATCCGCTCCCGGATCTTCGATCCCTTCTTCACCACCAAGAGTTCGGGACGGGGCCTGGGACTTTCCGCCATGCTGGGCATCCTGAGGGGACACGAGGCCGGGATCCGAATCCAAAGCGAGGTCGGACAGGGGAGCACCTTCGAGGTGTTCTTCCCGGCGGGGGACGGCCTGGAACGGCTGGAAGAGATCGAACCGACCCCCAGCCGGCGGCGGCGGGCGGGCACCATCCTTCTCGTGGACGATGAGGAGATGATCCTGGAGGCCACGGGCGCGGCCCTGGAGGCGCAGGGTTTCCGGGTCGTCCGGGCGCGGGACGGGGTGCAGGCCATGGAACGCTTCATGGAACTGGGCAGCGACCTGGCCCTGGTGTTCATGGACCTGAGCATGCCGCGGATGGACGGGACGGCGGCGTTCCTGGCCATGCACCATTCCCTCGCCGACGTGCCGGTGATCCTCACCAGCGGCTACGACCAGAAGGAGGCCAGCGAGGACCTCCAGGCCCTGGGGCTCGCGGGCTTCGTCCAGAAACCCTACCGTTTCCACGACCTCGCCCGAGAAATAGACCGAGTCCTGGGTTCAACCTGAGCCAGCGGAAAATGACCAAATCGGGTGGACGAGGGTTTCAGCCGCGGGAGGCTGGGCCGGTCTTGCCGACTGGCGTGGCCTTCCACTCGTCCGGACCCTGAAACCCAATGGGGCCCGGAGGTCGCAAACCCGACACCTCGGGAGTTCGAAGGTCTACAATGGGTCAGGTCTCTCGACCCTCCTCTGGTTTTCACATGATGCAGCAGGGCCCCTCGCCTGCTAACCACGGATTTCCCTCCGACCTGGGGGATCCTTCGCCGATGTTCCAGGAGAGGGAGATCGCAGCCCTCCACCGCCTGGTCCAGGTTGCTTCCCAGGCGAATTCCGCGGAATCACTCTGCGCCGGCGCCCTCGACGCCGTGGCGGGGGCCATGCAGGTGGACCGGGCCGCCATCCTCCTGGCGGATGCCTCGGGGCAACTCCGCTTCACAGCCTGGACGGGCCTCAGCGAAACCTACCGCCAGGCCGTGGACGGTCACAACCCCTGGGCGCCCGGTGTCCGGGATCCCTCGCCCGTGGTGGTGAACGAGGCGGACACGGATCCCGGAACCCGCTCCTTCAGCCAGGCCCTGGCCCTGGAAGAGATCCGCAGCCTGGCCTTCATCCCTCTCGTCCACCAGGAGCACCTCATCGGAAAGTTCGTGCTCTACGGGCGGGAGAACGGGTGCTTCGGCCCCCCCGAACTGCGCCTGGCCCGGGCCCTCGCAGGGGCGGTGGCCCCCTCCGTGGTCCGCCTCCGCCAGGAGGGGGCCCTGCGAGAGCGGGAAACATGGCTGGAGGCCCTGTTCAAAGCCCTTCCGGTGATGATCTACGAGGCCGAGACAGGATCTCCCTTCGGGGCGACCTGGGTGAGCCCCAACGTCCGCGACATGACCGGGTTCCCTGCCGAAGTGTTCCTCACCGAGCCGGACTTCTGGAGCCACCGGATCCATCCCGAGGACCGGGAGCAGGTTCTGAAGTCCTTCCGGGAAGCCCGGATGGGCGTTCCCATCGAGGTGAAGTACCGATGGCAGGTCTCCGACGGGAGCTACCACTGGTTCCTGGAAAGGGCCGAGCCGAGGGAGCCCTTGCCTGGAGGCCGCTTCCGCTTGGTGGGGATCTGGTACGACATCACCGACCGAATGCGGGAGGGCGAGGCCCTGGTCCACAGCGAAGAGAAGTTTGCCCGGGCCTTCCACGGCAGCCCCGACGCCCTTCTCATCACCCGCCTGAAGGACGGCGTCCTGCTGGACGTCAACGAAGGATTCCTGGAGGTCACGGGGTGGAAACGGGAGGAGGCGGTGGGTCGAAGCACGGCCGACCTGGGCCTCTGGGTCCACCCTGAGGATCGGCAGCGCCTTATTGAGGGCCTTCAGAGGAACGGATTCGTGAAGGACCTGGAATCCACCTTCCGGGGCAAGGGCGGGCGCACCGGGATCGGGTGGGTCTCGGCGGCGCTCATCCAGGTGGACGGAGAGCCCTGCGTGCTCACGGTCTCCCGGGACATCACCGAACGCAAGCGCTTCGAGGAGGCCATGCGCGCCAGCGAGGCCAGCTACCGGGGCCTCTTCGACTGCGTCCGCGACGCGATTTACGTCCTGGACCAGGAAGGCCGCTTCCTCGACGTCAACCAGGGGGCCGTGGCCATGTACGGCTACGCCCGTGAGGAACTCATCGGAATGACCCCCGCCTCGGTGTCCGCCTCGGGGCGGAACGACCTGGTGGCCGTGGGGGGAATGCTGGAGCAGGCCTTCCACGGCAGGCCCCAGCACTTCGAATTCTGGGGCCGCCGGAAGAATGGTGAACCCTTCCCCAAGGAGGTGCGCCTTTATCCCGGGAACTACTTCGGGAAGAAAGTGGTCATCGCCCTCGCCCAGGACATCACGGAGCGCAAGCGGGCGGAGGAATCCCTGCGCCAGACCCAGAAACTGGAAAGCCTCGGCCTCCTGGCCGGAGGCATTGCCCACGACTTCAACAACCTCCTGACCGCCCTGCTGGGAAACCTGAACCTGGCCCAGGCCCGGGTCCACCCCTCCTCCCCGGCCCTGGCCAACCTGGCGGACATGGAACGGATCCTCCTCAGGGCCTCCGACTTGACCAACCAGATGCTGGCCTACTCGGGCAGGGGTCACTTCGTGGTGAAGGCCCACGACCTCAACGCCCTGGTGCGGGAAATGGCCGACCTGCTCCGGGTCACGCTGCCGAAGAAGGTGCGACTCGAACTGGATCTGTCGCCGGACCTGCCCGCCGTCCTCCTGGACGGCTCCCAGGCCCAGCAGGTGGTGATGAATCTCGTCACCAACGCCGCGGACGCGATCGGAGAATCCGAGGGTCGGATCCTCATCGCGACGGAGGAATGCACGGTGGAGGCCGGAGCCGTGGCCTCCGCGGTCCCGGGCCAGACCCTTCCCCCGGGACCCCACATCAGGCTCAGGGTGGTGGATTCGGGCTGCGGGATGACCCCGGAGGTTCAGGCCCGCATCTTCGATCCTTTCTTCACCACCAAGTCCAAGGGGCGCGGGTTGGGTCTCTCAGCCATGCTGGGCATTCTGCGAGGTCACGGCGGGGGGCTCAGGATCCAAACCGATCCGGGTCGGGGATGCGAGTTCCAGGTGTTCTTCCCCGTGCGCCCTGGAGGCTCCGCATCCCCCCATCAGGCCAAGGGTGGCGCAAGGCCCCATTTCCAAGGGACCGTGCTCCTGGTGGACGACGAGGAAATCATCCTTGAATCCACCGGGGAAGCCCTCCGGTCCTTCGGGCTGGACGTTCTGTGCGCCCGGGACGGCGTGCAGGCCCTGGATCAATTCCGGCAGAGGCCGGACCTGGCGTTGGTGCTCATGGACGTGAGCATGCCGCGCATGGACGGGCCCACCGCCTTCCTGGCCATGCGGGAATTGCGGCCAGGGACCCCCGTCCTCCTCTCCAGCGGGTTCGACCAGGGCGGACACCTGGAAGCCCTGAAGGCGGACGGGTTGGCCGGCTTCCTTCCCAAGCCCTACCGGGTCCAGGACCTGGCCGCGGCCCTCAGGAATGTGCTGGACCCGGCTACCGTGGGGCTGCCCCCGGAGGCTCTCGGGTAGCCTGTTGGGATGGACAGCAAGCGTGCCCGGTTCGCCATCTTCCTCACGGTATTCGTGGACCTCCTGGGCTTCGGCATCGTCATCCCGATCCTTCCGCTCTACGCCAAGGGGATCGCCGACCATCCTTCCCCCTGGATGGAGGCCGTCAACGGGGCCCTGCACCTGCAGCACCCCGGCGCCTTCTGGGCGGGAATGGCCTTCGTGGCGTTCAGCGTCATGCAATTTTTCGCAGCCCCCTTCCTGGGCCGTATCTCCGACCGCACCGGCCGCCGCCCGGTGCTGTGGGTTTCTCTCCTGGGCGCCGCCGCCAGTTACCTCCTCATGGCGGTGACGGACCGCTATGAGTGGGTCCTGGCGGCCCGCATCCTCGGAGGTCTGCTGGGAGCCAACATCCCCGTGGCCCAGGCGGCCATGGCCGACACGTCCACCCCCGAGGAGCGCAGCAAGGTGCTCGGAATGGTGGGGGCGGCCTTCGGCCTGGGCTTCGTGCTGGGGCCGGCTCTGGCTGGGCTGCTTTCCGGTTCGGCCCTCGGTGTGAGGATCTACGCCTCCCATGGTTGGCACCTGCCCTTCTTCGTGGCGGCGGCCCTGAGCCTCCTGGCCTCACTCCTGGTGCTCGTCTGGGTGCCCGAGACCCTGCCCCCCGACGTGCGGGAACGATCCAAGGGCGGGGAGAGCCGGGGGCATGCCCTCAAGGTCGCCCTCGGGCGTCCCGGCATGCCCCAGGTGCTGGGGATCTCTCTGCTCGCCATGACCGGATTCGCCATCATGGAAGGCACCTTCGCGCTCCTGGCCAATGCCCGCTTCGGGTTCAGGCAGCGGGAGGTGGGCTACCTCTTCGGGGCGGTGGGCATTCTCATGGTGATCTACCAGGGCGGGCTGGTGCGGATCGTCGCCCGCCGCGTTCCGGAGCGGGTCGCGTTGTGGACGGGCCTGGCCATGATGGGGCTCTCCCTTCCCCTGCTGCCGGTGGCGCCCTGGGCCGCGCCCTTCCTGCTCACCTTCATTCCGCTCTCCTGGGGTTCGGGCATGGGCACCACCGCCGCCCAGGCCCTGGCCAGCCAGCTCACCCCGCCGGAGGACCAGGGCAGCCTCTTCGGGGTGCTGAACGCGGTCGCCGGGGTCGGGCGCATCCTGGGCCCCCTGGCGGGAACCTTCACCTTCGCCCGCTGGGGCACCCATGCTCCCTACTGGCTGGCGGCAGGCTGCCTGGGCGTGGGCCTGGCCCTGGCCCTCAGCCTACCCCGCGTGGAGGCCCGGGGCAGCCATCCCGCGGCGTGAGGGCGGTCACCGCCGAGCCCTGGGAGGATGGGTCATGATGGGAGCCTGCGCGAGGTCGGCATGATTCATCTGGACGGGGAGCACCTGGACGCGGCCTCGCTGGCCCGCATTGCCCAGGGCGAGGCTGTCTCCTTGGATTCCGCCGCCCTTGAACGGGTCGCCGAAAACCGGCGGGTCATCGACCGCATCCTCGCGGAAGGGCGCACCGTCTACGGCATCAACACCGGGTTCGGCCAGTTCGCCACGGTGGTGATCCCCCCCGAACAGCTGGCCCGCCTCCAGCTCAACCTGGTCCGCAGCCACGCCGCGGGAGTGGGAGAGCCCCTCGGGCAGGGCCAGACCCGGGCCCTGATGGCTGCCCGGATCAACTGCCTGTTGCGGGGCTTCTCTGGCATCCGGCCCGAGCCCGTCCAGCTCCTGGCCGCCTGCCTCAATCGCGGCGTCCTGCCGGTGGTGCCGAGCCAGGGCAGCGTGGGGGCCAGCGGGGACCTCGCCCCCCTGGCCCACGTGGCCCTGCTCCTGGTGGGGGAGGGGCGCGCCTGGTCCGGCACGGGCACCCAGCCGGGCGGGGAGGCCCTCGCCGGCGCCGGCCTCGCGCCGGTCGCCCTTCAGCCGAAGGAAGGTCTGGCCCTCATCAATGGGACCCAATTCATCACCGCCCTGGGCTGTCTCTCCGTGGCCCGCCTCCTCCGTCTGGTGCCCATGGCGGAGGAAATCGCGGCCCTCAGCCTGGAGGCCCTCCGGGGTTCCCGGGCGGCCTTCGACCCCCGCATCCACCAGGCCAGGCCCCACCCGGGCCAGGTGGAGAGCGCGGCCCGCATGCGGGACCTGCTGGGCCCCCTCAGCGAGATCTCCGAGAGCCACCGGGACTGCCACCGGGTGCAGGACGCCTACAGCCTTCGCTGCGTTCCGCAGGTCCACGGCGTGGCCCGGGAAGCCCTCGCCTTTTCGCAATCGATCCTGGAGCGGGAGCTGAATTCGGCCACCGACAACCCCATGATCTTCACGGACACCCAGGAATCCCGCAGCGGGGGCAACTTCCACGGACAGTACCCGGCCTTCGCCTGCGACGTGTTGGCCATGGCGGTCTGCGACCTGGCCAGCATGTCCGAGCGGCGCCAGGAGCGCCTGGTGAACCCCGCCTATTCAGACCTGCCCGCCTTCCTGACCCGCCAGGGCGGCCTGGAGTCGGGTTTCATGATGGCCCATGTCACCAGCGCGGCCCTCGTCAGCGAGATGAAGCTGCTGGCCCACCCCGCCAGCGTGGACAGCATCCCCACCAGCGCCGGGAAGGAGGATCACGTGAGCATGGGCCCCATCGCCGCACGCAAGCTGTCCCGGGCGGTGGACGCCCTGGAGCAGGTGCTCGCCATCGAGGCCCGAATGGCTCTGGAAGGGGTGCGCATCCTGGGACTGAAGGCGGCCCCCGGCCTGGATCCCCTCGTGGAAGGCCTGGCCCGCGCCTGTCCGCCCTGGGAGGACCGGCCCATGCACGAGGAAATCGAACGCTGCGTGGAGGCCCTGAGGGTCCACGCAGCGTCCTGAAATTCCCGGCCTGGCAGGGGCCCTCCCCCGCCCGAACCACGCGCCACGCCTGGAGTTCCGGGCCTCCGGCCTCTTGACGGATCGTCCCGTCCACCGTGGAATGGATGGGATTCCATACCAATTGATCTGATGACCCCGGGGGCTCCCATGGCACACCCGAAAGAAGACCCCTCCACGTCCTCGTCGGCCCCAGCCCCTTCCCTTGAAACCCGCCTGGAGTCCATGACCCCCCGTCTTGCCGCCCTGGAGGCCAGGGTGGCGGCCCTGGAGGGCGGCTTGGCCCCGGGCCCGGAATTGCCGACGCCCGAAGCTTCCCGGGCCGAGCCTGAAGCGGTCCCGGCCGCAAGGCCCGCGGAGGGCACCTTCGCGATGTTGGGTTACGCGGGCCGCGCCTTCCTGGCCCTGGCCGGGGCCTTCCTGATACGAAGTGTCACAGAGTCGGGCATGATCCCCGGACCCGCTGGAGTGGCCCTGGGCTTTTTCTATGCCGGGCTCTGGGCGGTGCTGGCGGACCGGACCGGACGCCGGGGCCGCCCCGTGGGCGCGGCCTTCTTCACGGCCACCGCCGCCCTCATCGCCCTGCCCCTGCTGGGTGAGGCCACCCTCAAGATGGCGGTCCTGCCTCCCGGGCTGGCGGCCGGGATGCTGCTGCTCATCGGGGCGGGCCTGCTGGCGGTGTCCTGGCGCTGCGAACTCAAGGGCATGGCCTGGACCACGCTTCTGGGGAGCCTGGCTTCGGGCTTCGTGCTGATGACCGGCACCCGGGCGGTGGAGGCCTTCAGCGCCGTCTTCCTGGTCGGGGGGGTGGGGGTCCTCTGGCTCACCTATGGCCGCCGCTGGCACGGCCTCCGCTGGCCCGCGGCCTTCGCCGCGGACCTCGCGGTTCTGGTGCTCACCCTGCTGGCGGCCTGGCCCGGGGGTCCCCCCGAGGCCTACAAATCGCTCCAGCCCTGGCGGGTTCTCCCCCTCACCCTGGCCCTCCTCCTGCTCTACCTCGGCAGCTTCGTGGCGCGCATCCTCCGGCAGCGCCGGGATGTCAGTTCCTTCGAGGCCGTGCAATCCACCCTGGTGCTGCTGCTGGGCATCGGAGGGGCGGCCCGGGTGGCCCACGCCTGGGGAATCTCCACGGCGCTGATCGGCGTTCCCGCCGCCCTCGCCGGCCTCGCCTGTTACGGGGTGGCCTTCGCCTTCGTCGCCCGGGACGGCGAGGAGCGAAGCCCCAATTTCCTCTTCTTCACGACCCTGGCCCTGGCTTGCATGCTCGGAGGGCTCCCCCTCACCATCGGCCCGGATCCAGGGGCCTGGGTGTTCCTGATGCTGGGGATCCTGGCCGGCGGCCTGGGGCTCCGCTTCCGGCGCAGGACCCTGCAGGCCCACGGCCTGGTCTACCTGGCGGCCTGCGCCTGGGCCAGCGGGGTCCTGCGGGCCACCTGGCAGGATTTCACGGCCCCGAGGCTCCCGGAATCCCTTCCCGGGTTGGCCGTCTCGGTGGTCCTGGGGGTGGCCCTGGCAGCTCTCCACGGCGCGGACGTGGAGACCCGCCCCGAAGGCGAGGAGCCCTGGCACGGCCGCCTCATCCCCGCCGCAGGAGCCTTCTTCGCGGCCCTGGTCCTCGGCGGGCTGGCCCTCAGGGTGCTGGGATCGCTCCTGCCGGGGGTGGCCGCCGATCCCGGGGGCCTCGCCTGCCTTCGCAGCTTCGTTCTCTCCGGCTCCTCCCTCGCGCTGGCCGAGCTTTCCCGGAGGGAGCCCCGGACCGAGCTCCGCTGGCTGGTCTACCCCCTGCTGGGGGCCTCGGCCGTCAAGCTTATGCTCGAGGACTTGCCCAACGGCCGGCCTGCAACCCTGTTCCCGGCCTTCGCCATCTTCGGGCTCGCCCTGCTCTTCGCGCCCCGCCTCCTCAGGGGGAACCGGGCCGAGGACCCCTGAAGGACGCTTCCCGACCGATCCTGATCGGAAAAACCCGCCCTCATCCCTGTGCACCCGGGCCGCGATTGGGTAGCGTGGGGGAGAGGTTTGCATGACACCTTGGCGTCAGGCCTGCGAGGAGGCCCTCCGCAGGCATTCGGAAGCGGATGCGATCCGGGCCTGGGGCTTCTCCCGGGAGGCCTCCGGGGGAAGCCGGGCGCCATTCAACTACCGCCTTGAGCACAGCCGGGCGGTGGTGAAGCTGGCCCGGTGGCTCTGCCCCCGGGTGGGGGCGGACCTCGAGGTGGTGGAATGCGCCGCGTGGCTCCACGACGCCACGAAAAGCCTCGGGCACGGCGCGGAGCGGGACTGCCACGCCCAGGAGGCCGCGGAGGCGGCGGAGGCCATCCTCGAAGGAACCGACTTCCCCCGCGGGAAGGTGGAGGCTGTTCGCAGCGCCATCCGGCACCACGTGGGCCTCAGGCTGGCCCATCGCCTCGAACCCCTCGAGGCCGCCGTCCTCTGGGACTGCGACAAGCTCAGCAAAATAGGGGCGGCGAGCCTGGTCCATTTCACCTGCGTGGCGGGCGCCTTCCAGGCGATCGAGACCGGGGACATCCTTCGCCGCGGCCAGGCGTGGCTGGACCTGGCGGAGGGCATCGCGGAAAGCATGAACACCGAACCAGCCCGGATCGAAGCGGGCCGGCGCCTCGAATTCCTCAAGCGCCACTACGAACAGCTCGCCCGCGAATGGGCCGACCCCACGGAGCCGTGTCCGACATGAGCACCGGGAATTTCCTCGAACTCGTCCAGACCCTGCAGATGGCCATCAAGAACCTGCAGATGTACACCGCGGCCCATCCCCGGAGCCAGGGCGCGCTGACCGCCGCCCACGGGGCTTTCACCACATGGCTTGCCTCGGCCCCGAGGATCCACGTGGCCGCCTCGGCGAGCAAGATCTTCGTGGACGGTCAGCCCGCCGAGGGCGCCAGCGTCCACCTCGGGGCCCTGTTCCGCCAGATGAGCGAACGCCAGATCATGGGCTTTGTGGTGAAACGGGGGGCTTCCGAAGAGGAGATCCACGCCCTGCTCCAACTCTTCATCCTCAAGCCCGCGAAGATCCAGACCCTCGGAGGCCCGGAGCGGGTCCTGGCGGATCAAGGAGTCCGGAACGTGGAGATCACGCAGACGCGATACGAAGTCGTGCGGGAAGGCGAAGGGGGGGACGACGATGGCCGGGGTCCGGCGGAACGTCCGAGGTCCAGTCCGGGAGAGGGGGATGGGCTGCGCGATGCCCCGGTGGAACTCGACCTCGACGCCGATCTCTCCATCGACCTGGACCCTCAGAAGCTCTTCGGGAAGTGGCAGGAAGGCCTCGGCAAGCTTCTGGGGTCCGCCCGGGGGGAGGGCGCGGCGTGTTTCAAGGTCAACCTGGCTGGACTCGGGGGCCTGGCCCAGGAGCTGGGACTGGGGGATTCCTTCCCCTCTCCGGCCGTGGTGGAGTCGTTGCGGAAGAGCCTGCTCGCCCTGGACCCGAGGAGTCAGTTGTCGGTGCTGGCCAGCATGGGCACCCTCTCGGACGCCCCCCAGGGACTCCGGATGGCCCTCCAGGCCCTGTCGGGAGAGCTGTTCTCGCGGGCCGCGAGGGCCATGCTCGCCGAGGGCACACCCTGGGAGGCCATGAAGGATTCCCTCCTGGACATCCTCCTGGCCAGCCCCCAGCGCGAGGCCATGCTCACCGCCTTTGGCGCCATGCTGAAGGCCAGCGGCCTGGACCCGGGCCGCATCCAGGCCATGCTCCAGCAGCTGGACTGGGACCGCCTCAGCCTGGAATCCAAGATCCAGAAGGTTCAGCACGAGAAGGGCTTCTACCAGCTCTCTTCCGATCAAACCCTCCGATTCCTCCAGGAGCTCCTGGAGAAGGGACGGGACGAGGCCTTCCTCCGGATCCTGGACGACATCGTGGCCGGCATGACCTCGGAGGACCCCGGCCCCCGGCAGAACGTCGCGGAGCTGCTCCTCGGCATCGCCCACTGGATCCTGGACCCGGGCCTCCCCGAGGGGGCGGAGGGCGCCTTGCTGGACGCCTTCAAAGGGAATTTCGGCTGGGAGCCCCTTCCACACATCCACCACCTCACCACCGAAGGCCTGGGGGCCCTCTTGGCTTCCCTGGTCTACCGAGGGGAGCTGGGCCAGGCCCAGGCCCTCTTCAGCGAATTGCAGGACCTCGTGGCCTTCCATGACAACGAGGAGCCTGCCGAGTGGCGCACCCGGGCGCTGGGACGGCTCTTCGAACGGCTCTGCCAGGACGACCTGGTCGACCGGACCGCCCGGGAGGTGGTGGAAGGAGGGGCGGACCGCATGCTCACCGAGTTCGTCCCCTACCTCGGTTTCCTCGGTGCACCCGGTGCCGAAGGATTGGTGCGCCGTCTGGCCGAGGAACCCGACCGGCACCGCCGAGCCCGAATCATGGAAGGGATCCGGGCCACAGGGGCCAATTCTCTGGACTCCCTGCGAAGCTCCCTGGGGTCCTCCACCTGGTTCCTGGTGCGGAACGCCCTGAACCTTCTGGGGGAACTGGGGGATGCCAGCATGCTGCCCGAGGTCCAGGCCTGCCTGCGCCACAAGGACGGACGGGTGCGTCGGGCCGCGGTGCGGGCCGCCTGGAAGCTCGCGGGCCCCGCGGCGGAGAAAGCCCTGGTCCCGCTGCTCCCCCAGGCAGACCCCGACACGCAGCTGGAGGTGCTCTTCGTCCTAGGCCAGATCCGGTCCGCGGCGGCCATCCCCGCGGTGGCGGCCCTGGCCCTGGACGGACGGGCGACACCGAGGATCCGTCTCAAGGCGGTGGAGGTGCTGGGGCAGACGGCCCACGAGGGGGCCCTGGCCGGGCTGACCGAGATCCTGCGCATGAAAGGCTTCTCCTTCCTGGCCACCCCGGCTGAATCTCCGGAGCTTCGCCTGGCGGCCGCCAAGGCCATGGCCACCATTGGGACGCCCGCCGCCCGGGCCGCGCTGAAGCGGGCCGCCGAAGCCGCGCCCAAGGGACCCGACCGCTCGGCCTTGGAAACCGTCCTCTGGGAAATGAAATCTTGAACCCTTGGCCCGCGACCAGCTTTCGGAGGGGGGCCCCCCGGCCTTGTGAGAGAATCCAGGCCATGATCCCGGCGGTCCCACCGTGCCCTCGGCCGGCCCCGATGGTGCCGCGATGACGCGGATGCAGTCCCTCATCGCGCTCACCGAGCTCCTCCACCGCGCCCTCAAGGCCCAGTCCCACTACGCCCAGGAACATCCCCAGGCCCGCCACAGCCTCGAGGAGGCCCACGCGACCCTGCGGGGGCTGCTACAGGAGGAGAGCCCCCTGGTGCTTCAGTGCGGGCAAGGACGAATCCTTTTCCAGGGCCAGGCCCTGGACGCGAGCCCGGTGGCGGTGCAGGCGCTGGCCCGGGACCTCGAGGCACGGGGTTTCGGGGGGCTGGTCTTCCACCAGGGAATCGACGCCGACGAACTCCAGCTGCTCTTCTTCGCTCTCCAGCTGAAGCCCCAGCGGCTGTCCGAAATGGGGGGCCCGAAGAGCCTCCTGCCCGACGATGGCCACCTGCGGGTGCTGGACACCGAATCCCCCGTCCTGGCCAGCCAGGGCCCCGATCCGAACGGATCGGAAACCCCGGATGCCCTGCCGCACATGGAAGGACCCCTGCCCGCGGTGGTTCTGGCGGACGAACTGCGCCGGCGCTTTTCCGCCCTCATCCAGAAGACCGCGGCCCCCCCCAAGCGCACCTTCCACATGCCCTGGACCAGCGAGCACCGCGAGGTGATGAAGAAACACGGCCTGAAGGTCCCGGACTTCGGCGCCATGGCCGGGACGGGCGTGGACCTGAACCTGGGGAAACTCGATCCCGTGGGGCTTCGGGAGGTCCTCCGCACCGCCTTCTCCCTTCTCAGCCCCCTCGAGCAGGGCGCGGTGCTTCTCGGGATGGCCACCTTTCCGGCGGACGAACAGGCCCTCCGCCGCGCCCTGGACTACCTCGGCCCCGAACTCCTGGCCCAGGTGACCGCCCACGTTCACGTCAGTTCGCGTCCTTCGCGCTTCGAGTTGGCCCTCCTGGTGGCTTCCCTGCTGCAGTGCGTGAAGGATCGGGACCTGTCCCTGGAGGCCATCCGGGGGCGATTGCAATTCGAGGGATGGAGCCTCCACGAGGTGGACCAGCTGCGCGAGGCCATCCTCTGGGAGTGCCAGGGCACCGATACCAAGATGCAGCAGGGATTGGCGGACCGGGGCCTTTTCGAGTTGGACCCCCAGCAGGTGATGATCCTCATCCGCCAGATCGTTCGCGGGAAACGCTACCCCGCCCTCCAGGACCTCCTCGGGCAGCTCGAGGTGGGCATCGCCAGCCCCCAGCCGGAACGGCGACGGCAAGCCAGCGAGATCCTCGCGGACCTCGCGGAATGCATCGACGAGCCCGGCCTGCCCTCGGACCTGGAAACGAAAATGCACCGGATGATCCACGGGCACCTGGCCTCCGAGATCGAGGCCCAGGCCCTGGTCTGGAGCTGCCAGGGGATGGAATCCCTCCTCGGCCACTGGATCCGCTCGGGCCGTTTCGACGGCGTGTACCGCGAGATCGTGGCCCTCAACGAACTGGCCCTGGCCCGGGACGCCCCGGCGCCCCGCCTGCAGGGGCTGCAGGACCTCCTCGCCCGCATGGCCAGCCCCCTCAACATGGCCACCCTCGCGCCCCTGCTCCACGAGGACGGGGCCCTGCTGAGCCTGCCCCAGCTGCACGCCCTTCTCACCCTTCTGGGGCGACCCGCGGCCGCCTACCTGGCGGTATGCCTCGAGATCGAGGAAGATCCCGGCCGGGCCGTCCAGGTGATGACGGCCCTCCGGGCCATCGGCCGGGCGGCCATTCCCTCCGTCCGGGACCTCCTGGGGTCGGAGAAACCTGGAATCGTGGCCCAGGCCCTGGTTCTCCTCGGCGAGATAGGCCCCGCGGGATCCCTGGAGGATGTGATCCTCAGCCTCGGGCACCCCGACGTGGGCGTGAAGCGCAGCGCGGTGAGAACCCTGGCGCACCTCGGAGGCCCCCAGGCGGCCGGGGCCCTCGCGACCTTCTTCCTGTCGGCCGAGCCCTCCCTCCAGATGGATTGCCTGGACGCCTTCGTGACCCTCCGGGACCCGGCCCCGGTGCACGTCCTGGGGGATTTCCTCCGCACCAGCCGCTCGGGCGACCTGGAAGTGGCCAAGGTGCGCCTGCGGGTCGTGGAGACCCTGGGGCTCCTGGGCTCCCCGGAAGGAATTCCTGCCCTGGCGGAGATGTTCAAGAAGAAGGGCTTCCTCGGCGGCCGCGAAAGCGAGGGAATGCGACTGGCCTCAGCCAAGGCCCTGGCTGGGATCGCCACCCGTGAGGCCCGGGAGGCCATGGCCATGGCTCTGGACAGCGAGAAGGAGGAGGAGGTCCGCGCGGTCCTCCGCCAATTCCTGGTGGCCGGGGGGGGGACGTGAGCTCCGAGGGAGAGGCCTCCAGGCAGCTCCTGGAGGCCTTTGCGGCCTTCACCACTGTCTCCGAGCGCCTTCAGACCGAATACCAAGCCCTCCAGGGGCAGCTGGGACAGATCCGCGACGAACTGCAGGCCGTGCTGGAGGCCGTGCCGCTGGCCATCTGGGTGGTGGACGAAGAGGGTCGCGTCCGCTTCACCAACCGCCCCGGGGGCATGGAGGGAAGTTTCCTCGATGGCCCGGCACCCTGGGAGAGCCGGAGCGGGAAGGGTCTGCGCCGCTTCCGGGACCCCAGGGGGCGGGACCTCGTGTTCGAGCAGGAACACCGCCCCGCCGGCCGCGGGGAGGTGATCATCCTGCGGGACGTCACCGAGCTTCTTCTCCGGGCCCAGCAGGCCACCCGGGAAGAACGGCTCCAGGCCATGGGGATGATGGCCGCCGAACTCGCCCACGAGATCCGGAACCCCCTGGGCAGCCTGGCCCTCTTCGCGGGGATGCTGGTGCAAGATCTGGGTGGGCTGCCCGAGCAGGCCGCCTTGGCCCAGCACCTCCTCGAAGGGGTGCACCGCCTTAACACCCTGGTCTCGAACGCGCTCACCTTCTCCAGGGATCTCACGCCAAAACCGGCGCGGGTGGACCTGGCCCTCTTCTGGGACGAGGCCCGCCAGGCCTCGGGAATCCCCGAGGGGATCACCTTGGAGAACGAGCTGCCCCCGGAGGCGAGCTGGATGGCCGACCCAGGGCTCCTTCGCCAGGTGGCCATGAACCTTCTGCAGAACGCCGCCAAGGCCATGGACGGAACCCCGGCCCCCCGCCTCCGCCTCCAGGGAACCTCGGAGTTCCTGGAGGAGCAGCGGCTCTGGCACCTGATCCTTGAGGACAATGGGCGGGGCATCCCCCCTGGGGACCTTTCGAGGGTCTTCGATCCTTTCTACTCGGGCTTCCAGGGGGGCACGGGCCTGGGCCTGGCCGTCTGCCACCGCATCGTGGTGGCCCATGGCGGACTGCTCTTCCTTGAGAGCGAGGAGGGCCGGGGCACCCGGGTGCACATCCGCCTGCCGGCCGCCGAATGATCCGTCCGCGGGGGGATGGGCAGCTGGGGTCCATGAGGCCGACCCCATGGGCCTGATCTGCTTCGACCTGGACGGGACCCTGGTGGACCCGCTCCTGGGAATCCAGCGTTGCGTGGACCGGCTCTGCCTGGAATTGGGGGTCCCCCCGCCCCCGAGGGAGACGGTGGCCGGATGGATCGGCTTTGGCATCCGGGAGGGGCTCGCAGGCCTGCCTGGGATGGCCGAACCGGCCGCGCTGGCCCGGGCCCTGGATCGATTCGACACCCTCTACCGCGCCCAGGGCCTCTACGAACACGAAGTGTACGAGGGCGTCCACCTCCTCCTGGCCCGGCTGAAGCGGCAGGGACACCGGCTGTACATCGTCAGCGCCAAGCCCACCGCGTACGCCCGACGGCTCACCTTCCAGTTCGACCTGAACCTGATCTTCGACGACATTTTCGGATCCGACCTGCGGGACCGTTGGCAGCCCAAGACCCAGGTGTTCCGCCGCCTAATCGAGCAGGGCACCCTGGAGCCGGGCGGCTTCATGATCGGCGACCGGGGGGACGACATGCGGGCGGCCCGTGATCACGGGCTGCGCGCGGTGGGTGTCACCTACGGGTACGGGACCCGGGAGGAGCTCCTGGGGGCGGGGGCCGAGGTGCTCCTGGATTCCATCCCGGCCCTGGACGCCTGGCTGGCCCGCGAACTGCCGGACCGGGAGTTCTACGATCCCTTCTCACGGGCCGAATGAGACCTCAAAGGCGGTGCCCCAGCCAGGCGCCCAGGGCGGCGGCGGCCAGGCCGGCGGCCACGCTGCCCACGGTGTAGAGCAGAGCGGCCCCAGGATGCCCCGCGGCCAGCAGCGAATACCCCTCCAGCTCGAAGGTGCTGAAGGTGGTGAAACCCCCGAGAAACCCCGATCCCAGGAAAAGGCTCAGCTCTCGCTCGTGGCGGAATTCCCGAGCGTAGGTGATGCCGAAGAGCAGGCCCAGCAGGAAGCTGCCCCCCACGTTGATGGCGAAGGTCCCCAGGGGGAAGTGCTGGGACCAGCGGCCCAGGCCGATCCCCAAGGCGTAGCGCGCCAGGGAACCCAGACCCCCGCCGAGAAAGACCAGCCACGTCCGCACCTGGGGGCTCCTGTGGAATGGCCTCCATCCTAGCTTGACCCTCGGCCCCCCTGGGTCAAGGATCAGGGGATCCCAGGAGTGGACATGCGCAGCATCCCGGTTCTTCTCTCAATCCTGGGGGCAACCTCCGGATGGGCTTCGGCCCCGGCTTCGGAGGCCCGGGAGTGGACGCCGGAGAAAATGATGCAGGTGAAGCGGGTCGGGGATCCCCGTCCGGCGCCCGACGGGAAACGCCTCCTCTTCACGGTTACCGAGCCGGTGATGACCTCCGAGAAGAGCGAGTACCTCACCCAGATCCACCTCTCGGAAGGCGTAACCTCCAGGCCCCTCACCTTCGGGGAGAAACCCTCGACCCAACCCCGGTGGTCGCCGGACGGATCCCGGATCGCCTTCCTGTCGAGCCGATCCGGAAAGAACCAGATCTACCTCCTGAGGCTGGACGGGGGCGAGGCGGAGCCCCTCACGGCGGTCAAGGGTGGGATCGAACAACTCGCCTGGTCCCCGGACGGAACTCGCATCGCCTTCGCCATGACCGATCCCAAGGGAGAGGACGACGAGAAGCGCGAAAAAGGGAAGGACGACAGCACCTGGCTGGAGGAGAAGCCCAAGAACTCCCGGCTGTGGATCCTCCCCCTCGCGGCGGGCCCCCAGGGCAAGCGGGAACCTCTGCCGGTGGACCTCCCTGCAGGGCATGTCCAGGCCTTCGTCTGGTCGCCGGACGGCCTGCGGCTCGCGGTGACCCTCCAGAAGACCTCCAAGGCGGACGATTGGCCCTCGAGGCGCATCGTCCTCGTCGACGCCCTGGGCCGGAAGGCTGTGGGAGAACCGCTGGCCGGGGGCCAGGGGGGTTCGGCGGCCTTTTCCCCCGACGGGAGGTGGCTGGCCTTCTCGCGGGACGAACATGGGCCGCGCTGGGCCTCCCACAAGCGCTACTGGCTCCAGCCCACGGCAGGGGGCGAGGCCCGGCCCCTGCCCCTCACTCCAGACGGCCAGCCGGAGTTGGTGGGCTGGAGCGGCGACAGCCGGCGCCTCGTCTTCTCCGAGGCTTTCCGGACACGGTCCGCGCTCTTCACCCTGGACGCCCAGGAAGGAAGGATCACCCCCCTGGAATTCGGGGGCGGCCTGGCCAGCGCCGCTGCCATGGACCCTTCCGGGCGGCACCTGGGCTTCGTCCTCCAGTCCACTGGACGGGCCCCGGAGGCCCATCGGGCCAGCCTTGAAGCCTTCATCCCGCAGGTCGCCAGCGCGGTGAACGCCGGACTTCCGTCCCTGCCCCTGGGACCCACGGAGGTGATTCGCTGGAAGGGCGCGGACGGTCTGGAGATCGAAGGCCTGCTCACCCTCCCCCCGGATAGGGACGGGAAGCGAGTGCCCCTCATCCTCAACATCCACGGGGGTCCCGCCGGGGTCTTCACCGAGAGCTTCACGGCCAATGCCGCGATCTACCCCATCGCGGCGTTCGCGGCCAAGGGAATCGCCGTTCTCCGTCCCAACCCCCGCGGCAGTTCGGGCTACGGGGCCCCCTTTCGCTTCGCAAACATGGCCGACTGGGGAGGGAAGGACCTGAAGGACCTCCTGGCCGGGGTGGACAAGGTGATCGACATGGGCATCGCCGATCCAGGGCGCCTGGGCGTCATGGGATGGAGCTACGGGGGGTTCATGACGAGCTGGATCATCACCCAGACCCACCGCTTCAAGGCCGCCAGCGTGGGCGCGGCGGTGACCAACCTCATGAGCTTCAACGGGGTCACGGACATCCCCCATTTCGTGCCGGACTACTTCGGGGGCCAGAGTTGGGAAAAGCTGGACCTCTACATCCAGCACAGCGCCATGTTCCAGGCCAAGGGGGTTCGCACCCCGACCCTCATCCAGCACTGCGAGGGGGATCTCAGGGTGCCCATCAGCCAGGGCTACGAGTTCTTCAACGCCCTCAAGCAGCAGGGAGTGCCCGTGCGGATGCTCGTCGTCCCGCGCCAGGCCCACGGTCCCACCGAACCCAAGGCCCTCCTCAAGGTGATGCAGACCAACCTGGATTGGTTCGCCGAACGCCTCCGCTGAGACCCCGGTCAGGTTCCGGCCAGCGCCCGGGCCATGGCGTCCGCCAGCTCGCGAATGGTGTAGGGCTTGGGCAGGAAGGTGGCCGGACCGCTCGCGAGGAGGGTGGCCAGGTCCTCCAGGTCCGTGTACCCGCTGCACAGGACGACGGGTAGGTGGGGATTCCAGCCCCGGAGCGCCGCCAGGGCCTCCCGGCCATCCATCCGCGGCATGGTCATGTCCAGCACCACCATGGAGAGCGACTCCCCCTCCTCCCGGGCCTTTTCCAGGGCCTCCACCCCGTCGCGGGCCTGAAGGACCGAATGCCCCATCTGGTCGAGGGCCTCGGCCACAGCCTCCCGCAGGGCCGGTTCGTCGTCCGCCAGGAGCACCCGGAGCTTGGGGGGCAGGGGACGGGGGGCTTCCAGGGTGGGCCGATCCGGGGCGGGCACCTCGAGGGCGGGAAAGAAGAGCCGGAAGGTCGAACCCTCCCCCGGCCGGCTCTCCAGGTGAAGACCCCCCGAGTGGCTGCGGAGGATTCCCAGGATCGCCGACAGGCCGAGGCCCCTCCCCTGGGACTTGGTGGAGAAGAAGGGTTCGAAAAGCCGGGCCATCACCTGCTCGTTCATGCCCGAGCCCGTGTCGCTGACTTCCAGGAACACGTGAAGCCCGGGCGTCATCGGCCCGTCGGTCCGGAGCCCCCGGATCTCCGCCTCCGTCATCGCCTTGATGCCCGTGGCGATGTGGATCTCCCCCTCGGCGTCACCGATCGCGTCCGAGGCATTGGTGACCAGGTTGAGCAGGACCTGGTTGATCTGCGAGAGGTCCGCCGAAATGGCGGGAAGCCGTGGGGCCAGGTCCAGGTCCAGGTTGATCTTCTTGGAAATGGAGACCCGGAGGAGGCCCGTGAGATCCTCCACCAGGGCACTCAGATCCAGGGGCGAAGTGACCCGCGTTCCCCTGCCGGAGTAGGCCAGCATCTGCCGGGTGAGTTCAGCCGCGCGGTTCAACAACCCTTCCACGGCCTGGAGGTGGACCGTGGCCTTCCCCCCGGGGGGCAGGGTCAGCCCCGCCAACTCCAAGTGCCCGATCATGGCGGACAGCAGGTTGTTGAAATCGTGGGCGATGCCTCCGGCCAGGACTCCCAGGCTCTCCAGTTTCTGGGCGTGGAGGATGCGCCGTTCCAGTCCCAGACGCTCCTGCTCCTCGTGCTTCCGCTCCGTGATGTCCCGCCAGGTGGTGTAGAGGACTTCGCGTCCTCCGAGCGGAATGGGCGTCAGCGTCACCTCCACGGGAAAGTCCTCGCCGTCGGTGCGCCGGTGAACCCATTCGAAGCGGTGGCCTCCCTTCTCGTGGGCCAGGCCGATCATCTCCAGGGCCTTCTCCGGGCTGGGGCGGCCGTCGGGCTGGGTCGGGGGGGAGAGGTCCCAGGGGTGCATCCGCAGGAGTTCGGGCTCGGTGCAGCGCATCATGCTCAGCACGGCCTGGTTGCATTCGGTGAAGCGGTCGCCGTCCAGCAGGAGGATCCCGTCGTGGTTGCGCTGGAACAACAGCCGGAACTTCGCCTCGCTCTCCCGCAGGGCCAGGGTCGCGGCCCTGCGCTCGGTGATGTCGCGCCCCTCGGGCAACAGCCACTGGATGGTTCCCCCGGGACCCTGGAGGGGGGAAAGGGTGAAATCCACGATCCGAAGGCTTCCGTCCCGTGCGGGGTGGGTGGTCTCCAGGCGGACCACCTTGCCCTGGGAGGCCTGGCGGACCGCCCCGCGCAAAGCTTCCGCCGCGGCGGGGTCGTGGGTCCACCAGGGCGTTTCCCAAAAGGGCTTTCCCTCCACCTCCGCTGGCGACGCACCCACGAGTTCCAGCGCCGGCCGGTTCGTCGCCAGCAGGTGGCCCTGCAAATCCAGCAGACCCATGAAATGGGCGGCATGGTCAAAAATCGCCAGAAGGAGTTCCGGGGACAGGTGCAACCTCGCCCTCCGCGTGAGGATACGGAATCTCTACGAGAAATACGGCTCCCGACTTGAATCCGGAGTGGCGAAATAAAATCGAAAAACCTACAATGGTCGCATGGTCAAGAACGCCACCGTCTTCGAGTGCACCGCCTGCGGAGCCCGCTACCCCCGGCCCCTGGGAAAGTGCGGCGCGTGCGGGGCCTGGGGGAGCATCGAGGAGTTGAAGGGCACGCTCCGGAGAAGCCTCGACCGCGCCGGCAGCGCCTTCGGGACCAGGCATTTCCAAGGCCCGGTCCCGCTTCCCTCGGTTGAAGTGGAGGAGAACCCCCGGGCCGCCACGGGCCTGGAGGAACTGGACCGGGTGCTCGGGGGCGGGGTGGTCCCCGGCATGGTGGTGCTGCTCGGAGGCGAGCCGGGGATCGGGAAGAGCACCCTCCTGCTTCAATGGGCCGCCCGGGCGGTGGGCCTGGTGCTCTATGCCAGCGGCGAGGAGAGCGAGCGGCAGATCAAATTGCGGGCCCAGCGCCTGGGGGCGGAGAATCCGCAGATCCACCTCCTGGCCGAGACCGACGTGCGCGAGATCCTGGCTGCCGCGGAGCACCTGAAACCGTCGCTCCTGATGGTGGATTCCATCCAGACCCTCTTCGATCCGGATTTCGAATCCAGCGCCGGAAGCGTGAGCCAGGTTCGGGGCTGCGCCCAGCTCCTGGCCCGGTGGGCCAAGGCCACGGGCACGCCGCTCGTGTTGGTGGGGCATGTCACCAAGGACGGCAGCCTGGCGGGCCCGAAGGTGCTGGAACACCTGGTGGACACCGTTCTGGCCTTCGAGGGAGACCGCCACCACCACCATCGCCTCCTGCGGGCCCTGAAGAACCGGTTCGGGGCCGCCTTCGAACTGGGGGTCTTCGCCATGACGGAGCGGGGGCTCGTCCCCGCCGAAGGCAATCCCTTCTTCCTCGACGCCGAAGCGCGGCCGGGTTGCGCCGCCACCGTGGTCCTGAACGGCACGCGCCCCGTGGTGGTCGAGATCCAGGCCCTGGTGGCCAGCGCGGGTCTCGGGATCCCCCGCCGGACGGCCCTGGGAATCGACGGCCAGCGCCTGGCCATGCTCTGCGCGGTGGCGGAGCGGAGGGGCGGCGTCCAGCTCCACGACCGGGACGTCTACGTGAACGTGGCGGGGGGCCTGGAGGTGGAGGATCCCTCGGCGGACCTTGCGGTGATTGCGGCGCTCGCCAGCAGCGCCACCGGTCGGATCCTGGCGGAGAAGACCCTCTTCCTCGGAGAGGTGGGCCTCACGGGGGAGGTGCGCCCGGTGGCCCAACTGCCCCTGCGCCTCCAGGAAGGTGCACGCCTCGGCTTCGTCTCCGCAGCGATTCCGGCCGCGGGGCTGGAGGGGCGCCCCGCCCTCCCCTGCCACGCCGAACGCAGCGTGGAACGCCTCCGTGCCAAGGCCTGGCTGCGGGAACGCTCCGAGGAGGAATGAGGGCCTGGCCCGGGGAGGCGGATCAGGCCGGCTTGTCCAGGACGTCGTGAATCCAGGTGAAGGCCGCCACTGCTCCGGGCATTCCCAGGGTGCCGGCCGCGAGGGCCACCACCTGCATCATCTCGGCTTCCGTGAGCCCCTCGGCCATCCCCTTTCGGGCGCTGGCGTGGACCGAGCCCTCCCGGAGGGCCCCCACCGCCACGGCGAGCTTCACCAGGCGCTGGGTCCGGGCATCCAAGGGGCCCTGTTCGCCTGCCTCGTGCAGGGCCTCCCAGGCCTGTCCGAGTTTCGGGAAGCGGGCGATGAAACGCTGGTACTTCTTCGGGGGTTCGGGAAGCATGGTCGGCCCTCCTCTGGATCCGGGCGCCCCAGGGTCCTGCCCATCCACCGGGTGCGCAATTTGTTTGGCGCGTGCCTGATATTCCTTTATGTTTGAAATCAGGACAAGTAATGAAGAAATACACCCTCAACGACGCCATGGTGCAGGAGATCTGCGGCCTGTTCGCGGCTCTGGGAGACCCGTCTCGCCTGAAAATCCTGCGGGCGATCCTCCAGTCCGCCGCCCCCCTCAGCCAGCGTGAGATCGCGGAGACCGTGGGCCTCTCGCAAGCCAATGCCAGCAAGCACCTGGGCGTCCTGGTGCGGGCCGGCCTGGCCACCCGGCGGCCCGAGGGAAACCTGGTCTTCTTCGAGGCCGTGGACCCCCTCGTGGGCCAGGTCTGCGACTTGGTTTGCTCGCACGTGTCGGAGCGGGCGCGGAGCGCCTACCACGCGCTGAAGTAGCCCCGAAAAAAGGGGGCGCGGCCGGATGCCACCCGTCCGTCATGCCCCCACAGGGGCGGATGCAAGGAGGAGCATCCACGGATCACCTTCATCCGGCCGCGCCTTTCTCGGTTGTCAACGGGCCCTCCCGGGCCGGCGGACTCAGGGGACGGGCACGGTCGCCAGCCCCCCGGAAGGGGCGGAGAAGACCGCTCCGGAGACCGAGGCACCGATCAGCAGGTGGCCCTCCGTCAGTCCCGTGCTCCTCCACTCCACCGTTCCCCGGTCCAGCCGGAAGCACGCCAGGGCCAGACCCTTGCCGGAGGGGAGTTCTGTGCGGGCCTCGGACTCGGAAAACACCGCCAGGACCGCGTTCCGGGTGGAGCAGTACACCATGGGTGCCCGTCCTCCCCGCCCAGTGGAGAGCGGTTCCGCCAAGCTGCCGTCCCTCGTGAAGTAGATTTGACCCTCCCGGCTTCCCGGGCCCACGGGGGTGAAGGAGAGGGATCCCAGCTCGGCCAGGAGGATGCCCCCCCGGCCGTCGGGAACGATTCGGTGCAGGGGCTGGTCGGAGAGCGCCGATCCCTTCCTCCGGTAGGTCCAGACGGGTTCCCCGCGCCAGTCGAACTTCTGAATGAAAGGGTTCAGGGTCCGGTAACACACGAAGAACCCGTCCGCCACCCTGACCATGTCGGCCAGCGGCGCCGCCAGTTCCCTGCGGGTGAGGATCCGACCCATGGGATCCACCTCCACGAGGGTGCGGCCCGCGGCCGCCCAGCAGTGGTCGCGGGCGTCGAGGATCCAGCGTTCGGGGAAGACCCTCCTTCCCTCCCGGTCCCTGCGCGACGGACGCCGGCCCTCCCCGTACAGAAGCCTTGCGGCTGCCGAATAGGGATCCTCGGCCTCGGCGCCCTCCCCACCGGGAGAGTCCCTGGGGTCCACCAGGGGGGCGGGGCGGGTTCCCCGCACCCCCTGGCCCGGATCCCAGTGGATGAAGGCCTGGCGGGAGGGCTCGAGGAACAGGAAGGATCCATCCACGTCGCAGTAGGCCCAGCCCCTGGCCCGGACCCCGGCCTCCCAGGACGAAGCCTGGCCCAGGAGGACAGGAAGGGAAAGCAGGACGGTCAGGGAAGTTCGGAAGCTCATGGCGACCCTTTCGCGGCGGACGATGGCCCCGCCTCAGTCCACGGTGAATTCCCCGGTGTCGATCACGGTGAGTTCGGCGTTGAGGAACGAGGCCGGAACCCCCTGGTCGCGGAGCAGGTTGTAGGCCATCTCGGCCCGGATCCCCGTGGAGCAGTGGATGAGGATCCGCCGACCCTTCGGGACCTCCACGAAGCGGGTTGCCAGTTCCTCCTGGGGAATGTTCAGGGCTCCCTTGATCATGCCCTCCTGGGCCTCCTTGCGGGTGCGGACGTCCAGGATGAGAACCTCCTGCCGCTGGGCCGGGTCCATGCCGGCGATCCGGGTGAATTCCGCAGTGGGGATGGAGCCGGGTCTGGGCTTGGGCACGAAAGCCACCTTGGCGGCCGGGGTGCCCGACTGCAGGGGAAGTCCGGCAGCGGTCCAGGCGGCCAGGCCACCGGCCAGGACATTCACGCCGGGGTATCCGGCCTTCACGATCTCCTTCGCCGCGGCCACGGCCCCGGCGCCTCCATCCCTGTCCACGACCAGGATGGGGGCCTTGGCCTTGGGGGCGGGGAACTGGTCCTTCACGGCCTGGGAGACTTGTCCCGGTGGGATGGCCACCGCTCCCTTGATGAACCCCTTCTGGACCTCCGCGGGGCTCCGCAGGTCCACCACGATGGCCGGCATGTCCTTCGCGGGGTAGGTTTCCTGGAAGGACTTGGGGGCGATGACCCCGAAATTCCGCGAGTACCAGGCAGGCATGCCCTCGACGAAGACTTTCACGTTGGTGTAGCCCAGTTTCCGTGCCTTGGCCAGGCTGCCTGGGCTCATGTTGCAGGTCTTCCCGCTGCAGTAGAAGATCACCAGCGCGCCTTTGTCGTGGGGCAACTTGTCCACATTCTTGTCAAAGGCCGGGAAGGGCAGGTTCACGGCCGTGGGGATGTTCCCTTCCTGGAAGCGCACCGGAGGCCTGCTGTCGAAGAGGAAGTACTTCCCCTTCTCGGGCCCCTGGGCCACAAGCTTCTCGACCTCGTCCAGGGTGATCCGCTCGCTGGCGGCGATTTCCACGGGAGGCTTCACCGAAAGGAGGGTCGCGGTCTTGACGCCATGGGTCTCCGTGAACTCGACCCGGACTTCGTGACCTTTGGCGATGCCTTTGAGGGCCGCCTCGAGGTTGTCGGCCTTCTCCTTTGTGAGCACTTTCAGCTTGGACGGTTCGTAGCGAAGGACGTGGCTCGCTTCATCCACGCGGACCTGAAGGGACTGGTTGTTCGGAACGAACGCGTCGAAGTTGCCGCGGAGGTTGCCTGCGGTGGGCTGATGGCAGAGGAGGCACATCCTGGCGTGGGTGGAGGGAGGGGCCGGGTCCCCTGCCAGGACCGGCAGGACGGCAAGGAGGAGGAAGGCGGGTCGCATGGGTTCTCCTTTGGATAGGGCGTGGGACAGGGGGCGGGTGATCCCCCGTCAGGGGAAGACGGGTTCCAATCGTTCCAGGGCAAGGCGCAGGGCCCGGGCTGCGGCGCGGTAAAAGGGATGGGAAGGGTTGTCCCCGAGAGCGGCGTCCAGGTGCGAGGCCAGAGGGAGCAGGTCCTGGCGGAGGAGGTCTCTGGCGGCCTGTTCGAGCCTTGGAGAATCGGGATCCTCGGGGTCCCACAGCCTGCGGAGGAGGAATCCCAGCAGGGCGCTCATGGCGCCCAGGTGGTCCATGGAGACCGTGGCTTCCGGCAGCACCCCCGCCGCTGCGAAGACTCGGGCCACCCGGTCGATGCTCTGGGGGTGACGGAGGCGCAGGCCCTCCAGGACCGAGACCTCCAGGGGATGGGGCCGCCCCTCAGCCCCCACCAGGAAGAGGCCCGCGTAGGTGACCTCCAGCCCCGGGTCCCGGTGGCCTTGCATTTCCAGGAGGGCCGAGCGGAGCGCCGGAGAGGGCCAGTCGCATTCCAGGACGGCCCCAATGGAGGGCTGCCCGTCCGCGCCTGGGTGAAGGAAGACCTCTCCCAACGCCTCCAGCAGGTCGGAAATTCCGGCAGAAGTCATCGAAAGCCGCTCGCCTGCCCGGCGAAAACGAAGACGTAGCGCAGGGTGTAGCCACCGAGGATCACCAGACCCGCCGCGGTGGTGGCCCAGCGCTCATTCAGGTGGAACTGACCCCGGCCTAGCAGCACGGGCTTGAATTCCCAGAGCTCGATCACCAGCGGGGTCAGCAGGCCCAGCACCAGGAAGAGCACCCAGAAGGTGAAGGTGAAGGGGCCCCCGAGGACCAGGGCGATGGCCTCCTGCACCGCCTCCACGGAGAGTTCTCCGTGAATGAGGTAGGGCAGGACGATGAAGAATTCCAGGGCGATGAGCACGATGTCCATGCTGTAAAGGAAGCGGGTCTCCTTCAGGTCCACCTCGTGACGGTCCAGGAGCCGGGCCAGCAGGATGGTCGCGGTCCCCGTGGAAAGGGCGCTGAAGAGGAACATCTGGGCCACCAGGTTGGTGTTCCAGAAGGGCCTCGCCTGAACCGCGCCCAGGAGGACGCCCGTGTAGATTCCCACCCCGACGGCGACGGGGAAGCCGGCGATGGCAAGGCCCCGGCGCCAGGCGCTTGCGTCCACCCGCAGCCAGGCCATCGCACGATCCGGGATCCGCTTCCGGAGGCGCGCCGGGATCCGGGACAGCAGGCCCTCCCGCTCGCCCTGCTCCAGCCAGGACCACAGGAAGGCCAGGCTCAGGAGGGTGAAGCCCACCAGCAACCAGCTCCCGATGGACATCGGGCTCTGCCACCGGAAGTGGGCGAACAGCTTCCAGAAGCGGAGGGGCTTGCCCAGGTCGAAGATGAGCAGCAGCGACCCCACGCTCACGGGCCAGGGTGCCAGCAGGGCGCCCCAGCGGGCGATCCGGGGGTAGCTCGAGGCTCCGTCCTCGGTGAGCCAGGTCGCCAGGCCCGCCACGAAATACAATCCCGCGGAGAGGCCTCCGAGGAAGAGGTAGTTCACGATGAGGAATTCCCAGACGGGTTCGTGCATGGCCGCCTCCTACAGCAGGTAGTAGAGCTGGGGACCGTTCCCGGCCTGGGGTTTGAGGACACGGTGGCGGCGGGTGGAAAGCAGCTGGTGCACGGGGCTCTTGGGATCCTCCAGGTCGCCGAAGACCCGGACCCGGCTGGGGCAGGTCTCCACGCAGGCGGGGAGGTCCCCCCGATCCACGCGGTGGGTGCAGAAGGTGCACTTCCCGACGGTGTGGGTCTCGGGGTTGTGGTAGCGGGCGTCATAGGGGCACGCGATGATGCAGTACTTGCAGCCGATGCAGTCGTCGTACTTCACGAGCACGATGCCGTCTTCCCGTTGCCAGCTCGCCCCGGTGGGACAGACCCGCACGCAGCTGGGGTTCTCGCAGTGGTGGCACTGCTCGGGGTCGAAACTGGTGCGGAGGCGAGGGTACTCCCCCGAACGCTCCGCGCCGATCCAGTTGCGGTAGACCCCCAGGGGCACGTCGTTCTCAGCCTTGCAGGCCACGACGCAGGCCTTGCAGTCGATGCATTTCCTGGAGTCCAGGACCATCGCGTAGCGCTTCCGGGATTTCTTGGCCATGGTCCCCCCTCAGACCTTCGCGACCTTGACGAAGGTCTCGTGCATGGCGGCATTGCCGCTCACCTTGTCCCAGGCGGTCTCCAGCAGCACCGCGTCGGCGGCCCCGACGCCATGCACCCGCTTCAGCCACGGGGACTTCTTCCCGAAGCCGTGGAGCATGAAGATGCAGTCGGGCCGGATCTCCTCGGTCACCCTGGCCTTGAGCCGCACCCTGCCCACCTGGCTGGCCACTTCCACCAGGTCCCCGGTTCGGATCCCCAACCGGGCAGCGGGTTCGGGATTCAGCCAGACATCGTTCTCCTTGTGGTGCTCGTGCAGCCAGGGAAGGTGGGTCAGCCCGGCGTGGGTGATGGTCGCCTTCCGGCCCAGCACCATCCGGAAGCGCCCCTCGGGCACCGCCGCGGGTGGCGTGTACTTCGGGAGGGGATCGTGGCCGGCCTCCTGCAGCCGCTCCGAGAAGAGCTCGATCTTGCCGCTCTTGGTGACGAAGCGGTTGACCGGGTTCCGGGTGGCGCCGTACTTGGGCTCGCTGAAGGCCACCACCCCGTGCTTCTTGATGTGCTCCAGCCCGTTGGCAATGGGCAGCTCCCTGGCCTCCGCCTCGACCCACTGCTCGATGGTGTAGTCGAAGAAGTCGTTGAGGCCCAGGCGCTTGGCCAGTCCCTGGACGATCTCCAGGCAGGGCTTGGTGTCGTGGATGGGCTTGGCCACCTGCTGGCGGAGGACGGCCGCGGGCCAGATCCCGGGCAGCACTTCGATGGGATCGGTGCGCTCCAGGTAGTGGCTCTCCGGGAAGACAACATCCGCGAACCAGGCCGTGTCGCTCATGGCGATGTCGATGACCCCGACGAAATCCATCTGCTCGATCATCTTCAGGGTCCTGCCCTGGTCCGGGACGGAGTGGAGGGGGTCCTGTTTGTAGACCATCCAGGCCTTCACCGGATAGGGCTGCCCCTTGAGCACGTTCTCGCGGAGGGGCAGGTAGACCCCGTCCTTGGCGCTGGCCAGGGGGAAGTTCTTCTCCACCTCGTCCACCCGGGGGGCCTTCGGGTCGTCCCAGGGCAGGAACATGAACTCGCCCTTGGGGACCTTCTGGTTCGGGACCATGCCGCCCTGGCGATCCCAGTTGCCCACCACGGCGTTGAGGATGGCCTGGGCCCGCCGCATCTGGAAGTCGTTGGTGTACCAGCTGGAGCGCCGACCGGCGTAGAACACCGCGCGGGGGGCGCTGTCCGCGAAGGCGCGGGCGATCCGGACGATGTCCTTGGCGGCGATGCCGGTTTCCAGCTCCGCCCATTCGGGGGTGTAGGGTTTGACGTGCTCGGCCAACTGCTCGTAGCCGAGCGTGAAGGCCTCCAGGAAGGCCTTGTCCTGCCTTTCCTCCTTCAGGATCACGTGGATCATGGCCAGGATGAAGGCGAGGTCGGTTCCCGGCCTGATGGGGTGCCACTCGTCCGCCTTTGAGGCGGTGACGGTGAAGCGCGGGTCGAGGTAGATGAACTTGGCCTTGCGTTCCATCACCCCGCCGATGAGGTCCATGGTGTCTGGGGTGATGATGCTTTCGAAGCGGTTGGCCCCCGCCATGATCACGAAGTCCGCGTTCAGGAGGTCGAAGCTCGGAACCGTCCCGAAGGTCATGGAGTACGCCAGGTTGACGGAGGCCAGGCAGAGGCTGGGGTGGCGCAGGATGTTGGGGCTGCCGAAGGCCATGCCGAGGTTCTTGAAGAAGACCTCCTGGAAACCCTCCGTGCTGGACCAGAGGGTGCCCTGGGGCCCGTGCTTCTCCTTGACCTCGGAGAGCTTCCGGGCGGTGTAATCCCAGGCCTCCTCCCAGGAGACCGGACGCCATTTCCCCTCGCCCCGGGCCCCCGCACGGATCAGGGGCTGCTTGAGGCGGTCCGGATCGTACACCTGCTGGATGGCGGCGTTCCCCCGGGCACAGAGCATGCCCCGGGATTTGGGGTTCTCCGGGTTGGGGTTGAGCTTGTGGATGAGGCCGTTGCGCAGCTCGGCGATGACGGAGCACTTGTTCGGACAGAGTTCGCAGGTGGTGGGGATCCCCGCGGGGATGACCGGGGCGGCCTCCGCCTTCCGGAAGAATCGCGGGCAGGCGATGCTGCCCGCGGCCAGGGCGCCCGTCCCGGCGACCTGCATGAACAAGCGGCGATCCATGGCGCCTCCTTCAGGGGATTCGGAAGGGCCGTCCGTCCGGGGTGATCCGGGCTCCGGACGGACGGCACCCTCGGCTCAGAACTTCACTTCCAGGGAGACGTAGGTGTTCTTGATGGCCGACGGAAAGGCGTACTGCAGCATGGGGTTCTTCCCGAGGTCGTAGGCGTCCTCCCAGGAGCCCTGCATGGGCCCGGGGGCGATGTGCCACCCGCTGAAGGCGTGGCTGTACTTGTAGTCCAGGTGGCCGATGCGCAGGGCCACGTTCTTCGCGAAGCTCCAGTGCACGTAGGCCTCCAGCACGTCGCCGCGGGTGCTCAGCTTCTCGGTGGCCTCCCCGGTGGCGGGGCTGTAGGTGAACCACCGTGGCGAGCCGTGGTTGAACTCGACCCCGAAGCCCAGATCGGGGGTCGGGTCGAAGCGCACTCCCACGTAATAGGCGCTCGCACTCTGGCCATTCTTGGGGTCGCCCAGCAGGCCGCCAAAGCCGGCGAGCTGGATGTTGGGACCCGCAGGGTAGCCCGGGGGCATCTGGGCCGGGAAGTTCCAGTAGGCCCCGTACTGGCTGGCCTTTCCGTTGGGATTGCTCTTGATGCGACCCCCGCTGAGGAAGTAGGTGAAGGTGTCCCCGATCCGGTGTTTCCAGGTGGCGGTCATCTGGTCCATGTCGCCCAGATTGTTGGTGGCGGTCACGTACTGGGTGGCGGGCATCCCCCCCATGCCAGGCATGGCAGGGACCGGGAACTGGGTGAGGCTGCCGAAGGGGATGTCCGTCATGTTCCCGAAGCGGTTGAACCCCAGGTAGAGGTTGGCCGAGTGGACCGTTCCGAGAGCCTCGAAGAGCAGGGGCATGTCGAACATGGCGCCCAGCACCGTGCTGTCCTTCAGGGGTCCGACGCTGTTCACCTGGAGCGCCGCCTGGGGGTACTGGGCGGGGGTGAGAGGACTCCCGCTGTTGGCCAGGGGGAAGAAGTTGAAACCCACCACCGCCGCGTTGGTCTTGACGCTCCCCCCTCCCCCGAAGCCGCTCTCATAGCCCACGCCGTAGCAGAGCCCGAACAGGGTGTTCTCGGGCAAGCCCAGGGCGTCGAGGTGGAACTTCCAGCCGATCCCGTCCACCGAGGCGTTGACCGCCAGGGCCTGGGGCGTGGCCTGCCGCTCGGTGCCCTCCCGAACCTCCAGGGGGGGCCCCTCGGAGGTGTTCTGCCGGCCGATGGAGAGCACCCCCACCGGCCAGTCGTAGACGAAGCTGGCGCGCTCCACGTGGAGGACATCGTTGGTGGGGACCTTGCCGCTGTTGAAGGAATTCGCAACCGTGTTCGGTGACCCGTTGAAGATCGGGACGTCCGAGCCGCCGTGGACCTTGAACATCGTCAGGCGGCCGAAGATCTTGGCGTGCTCGCTGATGGCGATGCCCATGCGCAGGCGGAGACGGGTGGACCACTGCACCGAGTTGTCCCAGTCCTGGGCGGAGGTGGGCACCACCACTGGGTTCGGCATGTAGAACGTCGCCTGGCCCATGGGCATGGCCTGGGGAGAAAATCCCATGAACTGGGTGTAGGGCTTGAAGTGCCAGGACTGGCTGTCGAAGCGGGTCCGCAGCTCCCCGCCCCAGCTGATGGCGTTCTGGGAGACCTTGGTTTCAACCTTGGTGAGGACCTTGTCCTGCTCCTTGGCCTTCTCCTCCAGGGCGGCCACCTGCCGCTTGAGGTCCGTGAGCTGCTGCCGGAGGTCCGGGGCCGGGGCCTGTTGGCCCCTGACGGAGAAGGGGGCGGCGCCGGCCAGTAGCCAGGTCGCAACGCGGAAGGTGCGCATGGGTGCTCCTTGGTTTGGGGTTTCGGGGCAGACCCTCCCCCGCCGGCGGCGGACCGGTCAGGTGGGGGTCAGGGTCCTTCAGAAGGGTTCCTGGAAAACCTGGATGCGGCCCTCGGGCCGGGCACCGCCCGGCGAGGGTGCCGGAAGGGCCGGGCCTGCGGCCGGCCCTTCCGGAGGGGAATTCAACCGCCGCAGGTTTCGGGCTGCGGGCTGTCGGAAGCGTGGTTGATCAGGAAAGTCTTGATGTCGCGGATCTGCTCGGGAGTGCCGAACTTCGGCGAGAACCCCTCTCCGGCTTTCCCGTGCCTGCCTGCGTCGAAGACCTTCCGCCACTGGGCCTGGGTCTTGGAGAGGGGGGTGAGTTCCAGGGCGGAGCCGCCCTTCACGTGGCAGGTCTTGCAGCTCTTCTTGAAGTAGAACTTCCCCTTCGTGTCGCTGCCCTTTTCCTCCGCAGAGAGGGGCAGTGCCAACCCAAGGAGGGCGATGACCGCGAGCTTGGTGAGTTTCATCTGGGCTTCCTTTCGGAAACGGCGCCGGAACGCCGGGAAGGGATCCATTTGGTTCCGGGACCCTGTCGGGCCGGACCTGTGGCCGGGCCCGGCCTGCAGGATTTGCGGTCGTGGCGGGGCGGAGGGGTAAGGGCGAACACGATGGGCATGTCAGAGCGGCACTCGCTCGAGAAAAAAGTTAGTACATTTCCGTCCGGTAATCAATCACAAATCGGCATTAAGCTTAATAACCAAAAAGGAATAATTTTTGACATCCATGAATCTTCAAACACGATAATTTGATCATTTGCAAATTTATCTTGACATGATCATTTTCTGATATAACTTTATGGTTGTGAGGTGATTCATGGTGCCCCAGGCCCTGAACGAGCAGTTGATCGGCGAGGCCCAGCGGATTTTCGCGTCCCTCGGGGACGCCTCCCGCCTGCGAATCCTTCGCGCACTCCTGGACGCGGGATCTCCCCTCTCCCAGGGCGCCCTGGCGGAGGCCACCGGCCTCTCCCAACCCAACGCGAGCAAGCACCTCTCCCACCTGCTGTCCGTGGGCCTGGTGACCCGGGAGCGCCAGGGCAACACGGTGATGTTCGCCGCCGTGACCCCGGTCGTCCCCGTCGTCTGCGAGGTCATCTCCAGACATGTCACCCAGCGTGTGACCCAGGTCTACGAGTCCCTCCAATGAACGGCCGCCCCTCAGGATCCCGTCCGATGAAGTCCCTGCCCCTCCTCGCCCTGTTGATCGCCCTGCCCCTGGGGGCCGCCGAGCCTCTCTCCCTTTCCGACGCCATCCGCCGAAGCTGGTCCGCCCAGGCGGGCCTCAAGGCCGGAGAGGCTATGGTGGAATCCCGGCGCGCCGAGGCCCTGGCCTACGAAGGACTGAGGCTTCCGACCGTGGGGATCCAGGCCTACGGGATGCGCACCGACGAACCCATGATGGCCTTCGGGGTGAAGCTCAACCAGGCCCGCATCGGGATGATGGACTTCAATCCCGCCACCCTCAACAAGCCCGAGGCCATCGGCGCCTTCGGCGGCGGCCTGAGCCTCCAGCAGCCCCTCTACGCCGGAGGGCGCATCAGCGCCGCCCGGGAGGCGGGACGCCTTCTGGCCGAGAGCGAGCGCGCCTCCCAGGAGCGGCGAAAACAGGAGGTGGCCTTGGCCATCGTCCAGGCCTATTTCGGGGCCGAAGTGGCCGATCAGGCCCACGCCTGGGTCGGTGAAACCATCGCCTGGGCGGAGGAAATGGAGCGTTTCGTGCGCGCCCGGGTGGACCAGGGGCTCTGGCTGCCCTCGGAACTGGCCCGCGTGAAGGCCTTCCGGGCCACCGCCGAGGCCCAGGGTGCGGAGATCCAGAAACAGCAGCGCACGGCTCGCTCTGGGCTGGGCCTGCTCACCGGCGGGAACCCCGTGGAGGCGCCCCTCAGCACCCCCCTGGAGTCTCCGGGATCCGCGGTGGGCGGCACTGGCAACGCTGAGCGGGCCGACCTCCAGGCCGCCGCCCTCCAGGCCCAGGCCGCGGCCCAGGGCAGCCGGGCCGCGCGGGGCGGCCTGCTGCCCGAGGTTGGACTCGAACTCGGGGCCGGCACCCTCCGGCACAGCCTCTCCGACGGCGGGCATTGGACCAGCGCCAGCGTGGGCCTCCGGTGGAAGCTGTTCAACGAACCAGAGCGCCGCAAGGCCCAGGCCGCCGCGGCCCAGGAGCGCGCCGCCCGGGAGATGCTCAGTTTCAAACGGCAACAGGCGGCGCACGAGGTGAGGGAGGCCCGGGACTCGGTCACCGCGGCCACCGCCCGCATCCAGGCCGCCCGACAGGCCCTGGCGGCGGCCGAGGAAAGCCGGCGCCTCCGGGAGGCACGCCACAAGGAGGGCCTGCTGCCCCTCCTCGAAGTCCTGGACGCCCAGGCGGCCTTGGAAGGAGCCCGAACCCTTCTGCTCCAGAGCTTGTATGACCTCCGCGTGAACCAGGCCCGGCTGGATCTGGCCCTGGGCACCCCCATCGAAGGAGTCCAGTGATGATGCCCCTCCGGCTGACCGTGATCGCCCTGACCCTCGCCGCCGGCCTGGCCTGCGGGAAGAAGGAAAGCCTCTCCGAGGCTCCCGCCCTGCCCCAGGTCAAGGTGCGCCTGGCCCCAACCTCCGGGGAAGATGGCGCCCTCTGGGTGGCGGCGAGCCTCCAATCCACACGGAGCGCCACCATCAGCACCCGGATGGCCGCCCAGGTGCGCCGTGTGCTCGCCCAGGAGGGCCAGCGGGTTCAGGCCGGCGCCCTCCTGCTCTCCCTGTCCGACGACGACCTCCAGGGCCAGTTGAAGGCCGCGGAGACCGGCCTGGCCGCGGCGGAGGCCTACCTGCGCCGGGTGCAGAACCTCCAGGCCCTCAAGGCCTCCACCCCTGCGGAACTGGAGCAGGCCACGGCCCAGGCTGAGCAGGCCCGGGGCGGCGTGGTGGCCCTCAAGGCCCAGATCGCCTACACCCAGATCCGCGCGCCTTTCTCCGGAACGGTCCAGGCCCGCCGGGTCAACGAAGGGGACTTCGTGGGGCCAGGCATGCCCCTGCTCGAATTCGTGTCCGAAGGCGCCCTGGAGCTGGTGGCCTCGGTCTCGGAGGAGGAGGCCAAGGCCCTGAAGGTGGGCCAGAAGGTCCGATTTGAAGTGGAGGGCCGGTCGGGCGAAGGCCAGGTGACGGCCTTGAGCCCCGGCGGCGACGCCGTGTCCCACCGCGGCACCCTGAGGGCCCGCGTGCTCTCTCCTTCGGGACTGCGCGTGGGCAGTTTCGGGCGGATCCAGGTCCCCGGACTGAAGCTCCAGGGCCTCAGCATTCCCCGAAGCGCCCTCGTCCAGCGCGGCGAGCTGAGCGGCGTCTTCGTGGCCAGGGAGGGCAAGGCGGAACTCCGCTGGCTGTCCCTGGGCGAGGCCGCAGGGGACCGACTGCCCGTGAAGGCGGGCCTGAAGGCCGGGGAGGCCGTGATCGATGCGCCGGGCGATCTCAAGGACGGCCAGCCCGTGGAGGTCCGCCCGTGAACGCCGTCCATCTAGGCCTGGCCGGACGCCTCGCCAAGGGCTTCCTCCGCTCCAAGCTCACGCCCCTCCTCGTCTTCGCCTCGCTCCTGCTCGGCCTCCTGGCGGTGGGCCTCACCCCTCGGGAGGAGGAGCCCCAGATCGTGGTCCCCATGGTGGATGTCATCATCCCCATGCCCGGGGCCAGCCCCAAGGAGATCGAAAGCCAGGTCACGACCCCCATGGAAAAGCGCCTCTGGGGCATCCCGGGCGTGGAGTACGTGTACAGCATCAGCCGGCCCAGCGCCGCCCTGATCACCGTCCGCTTCAAGGTCAACGAGCCCCAGGAGCCCAGCCTGGTCAAGGTTCACCAGGAACTCAGCGCCAACGCCGACCTGTTGCCCAGCGGCGCCCTGAAGCCCCTGGTTCGCCTGCTGACCATCGACGACGTGCCCTTCCTGGCCCTCACCCTCCATGGCGACGGGCAGACCCCCGGCGAACTTCGCAAGCTCGGGGAGGCCCTGGGCCGCGAGTTGAGCACGGTGCCCAACGCCGCCCAGGTGAAGGTCATCGGCGGAGCCCGGCGCGTGGTGCGGGTCGAGCCCGATCCCGACCGCCTCAGGGCCCTGGGGATGTCGCTCGCGGAGCTGCAACCCGCCCTCCAGACCGCCGAGTTGCAACTGCCCGCGGGCGCCCTTGTGGACCAGGGAAAGCGCAGGGTGGTGGAAGCCGCGGGGTTCGTCCTCGAGGCCCGGGAGCTGAAGCGCCTGGTCGTGAGCGTGAAGAATGGCCGGGCCATCTACCTGGGCGACGTGGCCCGGGTGAGCGACGGCCCCGAGCCCGAGCCCCCGATGGTCATGTTCGGCGACCGGGCAGGCTTCCAGAATGCCGTGACCCTCACGCTGTCCAAACGCATGGGCACCAACGCCACCGAGCTGGCGGAACAGGTGTTGAAGAAGGTGGAGGCACTGCGCGGCGGCCTGGTCCCAAGGGGCCTGGGCCTCACCGTGACACGCAACTACGGCGAGACGGCGGGAGAGAAATCCAACGAGCTGATCGAACACCTCCTCATCGCCACCCTCTCGGTCATCGCCCTCATCCTCCTGGCCATGGGCTGGCGCAGCGCCGTGGTCGTCGCCGTGGCGGTGCCGGTCACCCTGGCCCTCACCCTCCTGATCACCTACCTCTTCGGCTACACGCTGAACCGGGTGACCCTCTTCGCCCTCATCTTCTCCATCGGCATCCTGGTGGACGACGCCATCGTGGTGGTGGAGAACATCCACCGGCACATGCACCTGCCTGGGCCACGGCGGAGCTTCAGCCGCCTGGTGGTGGAGGCGGTGGACGAGGTGGGCAACCCCACCATCCTGGCCACCTTCGCGGTCATCGCCGCCATCCTCCCCATGGCCTTCGTGCGCGGCCTCATGGGCCCCTACATGCGACCCATCCCGGTGGGGGCGAGCGTGGCCATGGTCTTCAGCCTGCTCATCGCCTTCGTCATCTCACCCTGGGCCAGCCTCAAGGTCTTCCGGAAGGAGGCCCACCTCCCCGACACCGACCCCTCCGGCCTCCATCCCGCGGATCCCGACACCGCCCCCGCGGAACCCCTGGTGGACCGCCCCGGGGACGTGCCTGAAGTCGCCCCGGAAACCAGGGTGAGCCGGGCCTACCGCACTGCCATCCGCGCCCTCCTCCACAGGCCCCTGGTGCGGACCGCCTTCTTCGGCACCGTGGGGCTCCTTCTGGCCGGCGCCGTGGGCCTGGTCCTGGCCGGCGTGGTGAAGGTGAAAATGCTCCCCTTCGACAACAAGTCGGAGTTCATGGTCCAGCTGGACCTCCCTGCGGGTACCCCGAGGGAGGACGCTTTCGCCGCGGGACGGCGGATCGCGGCCCGCCTCCTCCAGGAGCCCACGGTCCGGGACGCCCAGGTCTACGCGGGCGAGGCGGCCCCCTTCACCTTCGTGGGCATGGTGCGGCACAGCTTCCTCCGGCAGGAGGCGGACATGGTGGACGTTCAGGTGAACCTGGTGCCCAAGGGCGAGCGGAAGGAACAGAGCCACGACATCGTCGTGCGCCTCCGGCCGGAGCTGGAGAAGATCTCCCGGCCTCTCGGGGCGCGCATGAAGCTCGTGGAGATCCCGCCCGGGCCGCCGGTCATGGACACCCTCGTCGCGGAGATCTACGGCCCGAGCGAGTCCGAACGCCTCCGCTACGCGAAGGAGGTGGAGAGGGCCTTCACCGAGGTGGGCGGCGTGGTCGACGTGGACAGCAGCCTCAACCCCACGGCCCCCAAGCTCACCCTCACCCTGGACCGGGAGAAGGCCGCCCTCCACGGGGTCGCCCCCAGCCACGCGATCCAGACCCTCTACATGGCCGGGCAGGGGCACGCCGCTGGAAGCTTCCACGTGCTCAGGGGGGCCACCCAGGTTCCGGTCCAGATCCAGCTCCCCGCGGAAAAGCGGCAGCGCCTCGAACAGTTGCTCCAGCTCACCGTGCCCGGAATGCGAGGCCCGGTCCCCCTTTCCGAACTCGTGGCGGTCCAGGAAGGACCTGAAGCGCCCATGATCTTCCACAAGAACCTCATGCCCGTTTCCTACGTCTTCGGGGACCTGGCCGGGGCCATCGAGAGCCCGGTCTATGCCCTGGCGGCGCTCAACCGCAAGCTCGACCAGGTCAAGGGCAGCGACGGCCGGCCCGTCGCCCGGCTGGGCCTCGCCCACCCCTCGGACACCGAAAAACTGGTCATGAAGTGGGACGGGGAATGGCACATCACCCTGGAGGTCTTCCGGGACCTGGGCCTGGCCTTTGCCGCGGTGCTGGTGCTGATCTTCGTCCTGGTGGTGGGCTGGTTCGAGAGCTTCGAGATCCCCTGGGTGATCCTCGTGCCCATCCCCCTCTCCCTCATCGGCATCATCCCGGCCCACGGACTCCTGGGCGCCTTCTTCACCGCCACCAGCATGATCGGCTTCATCGCCGGAGCCGGCATCATCGTGAGGAACAGCATCATCCTGGTGGATTTCATTGAGCTGAAGCTGCGAGAGGGGATGCCCCTGGCCCTCGCCGTGGAGGAGGCCGGCGTCGTCCGCTTCAGACCCATCCTGCTCACCGCCATGGCGGTCATCGTGGGCTCCCTCGTCATGCTCGCGGACCCCATCTTCCAGGGATTGGCCATCAGCCTCATGGCCGGGTCCGTGGCCGCCACCTTGCTCTCTGTTCCATCCATTCCCATCCTCTACTTCCTCGTCGCCCGCCGCGGCCGGGCCGCCGAACTCCAGCGGCAAGGCGCGATGGAGACCGTGGACCCGGCATGAACGAAGGCCTGGGCGCCAAGGGCCCGGCCTCGGAGCCACCCTTCTTCCCTGGGCCTTCGCGTTGAAAACCTTTCTTCCCTTTCCAAGGAGCCCCCGAACATGAACGCAGACCGCATCGTCCACTCCGCCGCCGGCACCATGGTGCTGGCAAGCCTCGCCCTGGCCCGCTGGCACAACCCGAATTGGGTGTGGCTCACGGTGTTCGTGGGAGCCAACCTCCTGCAGAGCGGCCTCACCAACTGGTGCCTGTTGACCTCCATCCTCGCAAGGCTGGGCGTCCCCACCGAGGGCAGCTGCGGCGTTTCCAGGGCCTGAAATGAGCCTGTTCGTGGCCAAACGCCTCGCCCTGGGCCTCCTCGTCGGGGGCGGCCTGGGTTACGTCTGGCATCGCCTGGTGGGATGCAGCACGGGGGCCTGCCCTCTCACCGCCACGCCCCTCCGGGGCATTCTCTACGGCGCTTTCATGGGTGTGGTCTGGGCCCTTTCGGGCCGCGCCCAATCCTGACCCCCTCCACCCCTTCCACTCCGGTTCGAAAGGCACCCCATGTCCAACGTCATCCACATCAACACCGCAGCCTTCCCCAAGGCCAAGGAGTCCGGAAAGCCTGTGCTCATCGACTTCTGGGCCCCCTGGTGCGGCCCCTGCCGCCTGCAGGGCCCCATCCTTGACCAGGTGTCCCAGCAGGTGGGAGACCGGGCCATCGTGGCCAAGGTGAACGTGGACGAAGAGCCCACACTGGCCTCGGAATTCGGCATCCAGAGCATCCCCACCCTGGTGGTCCTGAAGGGCGACCGGGTCCTCAAACGGATGGTGGGGGTCCAGCAGGCGGGTACCCTGGTGGGCGCCCTCGAGGCCGCGGGAGCCTGATGAACCTGGGTCGCATCGCCCTCTATGTCCTGGCCGCCTTCGGGGTCTTCTTCCTGCTGAGGACGATCCTCCGGCTGCGGGGCCTCTCCCCGGAGGCCATCGCGGACCTGAAGTCCCGGGGCGCCCGCGTGCTGGACGTGCGTACCCGCGCGGAGTTCGCCTCCGGCCACGCCCTGGGTTCGGTCAACATCCCTCTGGACCAGCTGGAAGGGCGCTTGCAGGAACTGGACAGAGGGAAGCCCCTCATCGTGGTATGCGCCACCGGTTCCCGCAGCGCATTCGCCAAGACCCTGCTCGAACGCGCCGGATTCCCCGAGGTCGCCAACGGCGGCCCCTGGCAGCGCGTTTCCTGAATCCAAGGAGGAGCCCCGTGCCCGCCTACGCCCACCGCAAGACCGTCCCCTATCCCTTCGCCCAGGCCCTGGAGCGCACCCGGGCCGCCCTGGCCGCCCAGGGCTTCGGGGTGCCCGTGGAGATGGACACCCAGGCCATCTTCATGGCCAAACTGGGGAAGGCGAGCCCCCGGAGGGTCATCCTGGGGGCCTGCCTCCCCCAGGTGGCCTTCCAGGCGCTGGAGGCGGAGCCCGAGATCGCGGTCCTCCTGCCCTGCAACGTCGTGGTCACCGAACAGCCCGGTGGCGCCCTGGTCACCACCATTGCCGCCCAGGAGCTTTTCAGGCTCACCCGCCAGGTGGACCCGGCCCACGCCGGGGTGGTGGACCAGAAGCTCCTGGCGGCCCTCGCCGCGATCTGAGGAGGATCCATGGAGACCATGACCAGTTCCGTCGCCTGGACCTCGGGGATGGCCTTCCAGGCCGACCTCGAGGGCTTCGCATTCACCCTCGATGCTCTGCCCGAATCCGGCGGCCAGGCATCCGGACCCCGGCCCAAGGGGCTCGTCCTCACCGCCCTGGCCGGGTGCACCGCCATGGACGTGGTGTCCATCCTGGCCAAGATGCGCGTGCCCCTGGAGGGATTCCGGGTCGAGGTGGAGGCGCCCCTCACGGAGGAACACCCCAAGGTCTTCGGCGCCGTGAAAGTCCGCTACGTCTTCAAGGGGAAGGACCTGCCGATGGACAAGCTCGAACGCGCCGTCCAGCTTTCGGAGGAACGCTATTGCGGGGTCAGCGCCATGCTCCGGAAGGCCGCTCCGATCACCTCCGAGATCCGGGTGGAGGGGTGAGCCGAGCCTTCCCCTGGAGGAAGCGATAGGCTGGAGGGCGGAGGTCCTCCCATGCGTTCCATGACGGCCTACGCCGAGGCCACGCGGCCGCTGCAGAGCGGACGGGTTCGAATGTCGCTGCGCAGCGTCAATGGGAAGGGCCTGGATCTCAACCTCAGGCTGCATCCGGCCCTCTTCTCCCTGGAGGCCGCGCTCCGGGCCAAGGTGCGGGATCGTGCCCTCCGGGGAAAATTGGACCTCGCCGTGGAGGTCCTGGACGAGGCGGCCCTGGAACCGCGCATCAACCGCCCCCTGCTGAGAAGCATCGCCAAGGCGTGGGCCGAGGAGGCGGAGTGGCTCAAGCTTCCCCCCTTCACCCCTGAAGCCTTTTTTCGCCTGCCGGGGGCCTGGATGCCCGCAGACTCCGACCTGGCCGCCCACCTGGAATCGGCCGTCATGGCCTGCCTCGAGGACCTGCTCGCCTCCTGGAACAAGGCGAGGGAGGCCGAGGGCGCCCGCCTCGACCCGTTCTTCCGGGAAGGGGCCGCTCGCCTTCGGGCGTGCTGCGACGCCCTCTCCTCCGAAGCTCTCGCCCAGGCAGCCGAACTTCCCGTCCTGTTCCAGCAGCGGATCGCCAAGGTCCTGGAGGAGGCCAACCTGAAGGGGGAACTGCCGGCCGAACGGCTCTTGGCGGAGGCCGGGGTCCTGGCCGAGCGGCAGGATGTTCGGGAAGAGCTGGTGCGCCTCGCCTCCCACCTGGACGACCTCCAGGTCCGCCTGGAGGCACGGACCCTCGGGGGCAAGGCCCTGGATGTGTGGTGCCAGGAGGTGCTGCGTGAACTGAACACCATCGGCAGCAAGTGCAGGCGTCTGGCCATGACCCGGCTGGTGATGGAGGGGAAGCAGACCCTGGACCAGCTTCGCGAGCAGGCGGCCAACCTGGAATGAGGTCCGTCAGGCGTTCAGGTCCCAGTCCAGGGAAACCTCGGGTGGCAGGGAGGTCTTGACGACGAGCCTGCCCGAATCCACAAGCTTCTTCACCTCGAGGGAGATTCGCTGGGGCACCTCCTGGCTGGCGAAGTCCTCGGCGGGGCTGATTCCCACCCAGGCATTGCGGCCCCCGCGCTTGGAGGCGTAGAGGCAGTGGTCCGCGAGGTCCACCACCTGTTCCCAGCTGAAGGCGTCGGGTGGATCCACGAGGAAGGGGTAGAAGGCGTAGCCCACCGAGCAGGTGCGCCGGATCGGGCGGTCCCCGCCGATGTCGAAATCCTGGGCCTCCACCATCCCCCGCACCCGCTCGGCCAGCACCGTCGAATCCTGCCGGCTGGCGTTTCGGGCCACGATGAGGAACTCCTCCCCGCCCCACCGGACCACCGTGTCCGTCTCCCGGGTGGCCCGGCGCAGGATGTCGGCGACCTGCTGGAGGACCATGTCCCCCGCGTGGTGGCCGAACTGGTCGTTCACGGACTTGAAGTGGTCGATGTCCACCATGAGGAAAATGAGGTCCACATTGGTGCTGGTGCGTAGTTCCTGGCCGCGGCTGATGTTCCGCCGGGTCCGGACGGCCTGGGCCACGTCCTCGGGCATGCACACCCCCAGGTAGCGGCGGTTGCGAAGCCCCGTGAGGGGGTCCGTGAGGCTCTGGTTCTGGAGGGCTTCGTTGGCGGCTTTCAGTTCCTGGGTCCGGGCGGCGACCATCTCCTCCAGGTGGCGGTTCTGGCGCCTCAGCGCCTGGATCCTCCACCTCACCCCCAGGGCCCCCAGGCCCACCGCTCCCAAGATCCCCAGGGCTCGGAACCACCAGGTCTGCCACCACGCCGGCCGGATGCGGAAGTCCAGGGAGGTGGGCTGGCCCCACTCCCCTTGCCCGATGCGGCTGCGCACCTCGAATCGGTAGGCTCCTGGGGGAAGCGCCGGGAAGCGGACCTCACGGGTTTCGGTGCTGTGCCACTCCGGTTCCACTCCCACCAGGCGGGTCTGGTACTGGATGGCCGTCTCCCGGACGAAGCTCAGGCTGGCGAAGCGGGCCTCGAAAGTGTTGGACGCGTGGGGAACCCTGGGGGTCTCGCTGGGCGTCCCGTCCCAGGATCGATCCCCGAGCTTCATGGAAAGGATCACGGTGGGCGGCGGATCGTGGATCCCCGTCCACGCCCGTGCGTCGAAGCGAGCCAGACCCGAGCTGGTGCCCACCCAGACGTCCCCATTGGCCTCGGCGAGGAAGGCCATGTTGTTGATGTCCTCCCCGGCCATGCCGTCGGTGCTGCCGAAGTGCTCCTCCACCTTCTCGTCCATGACGATGACCCCGGTCCCGGTGCCGATCCAGAGACGGCCCCGGGCGTCCTCGCCCATCATGTAGACCTTCTGGCTGCCCACCGAACCGTCCTCGTCGGTGTGGCTCAGGATGCGCAGGCGGCCCCCTTCCAGCCGGGCCCGGGTGAGCCCGGTGGCCTCGAAGTAGGCGATGTAGATGTCTCCGTTCTGCTTGACCAGCGTGTAGGCGACGTGACGCTGGCGCAGGCCGTCCTTCTCGGTGAACCGGCGCCACTGCCCGCCCTCCAGGCAGGCGAGCCCCCCTTCCCCGGAGGCCCAGAGCCGGCCTTCCCGGTCGAGGAACAAACCGCTGATGTACTCCTTGGAACCCCCACCGGGCAGGATGACGGATTCGAAGCGCAACTTCGGGGCGCCGGTCTGGGCGGTGTAGAGCCCGCCCCCGTCCGTGCCGACCCAGAGCACGCCCCGGGCGTCCAGGGCCAGCCGGAAGATTCGCTTGGCGTAGAGGCCCGATTCCTGGGCGAAGCGCTCCACCTTCCCGGAGCGGGGCTCCACCCGCAGCACCTCCACGGGAGACCCCCCGGTGTAGAGCATGCCGTCAGGGCCCTGGACGATGGTCCGCACCACATGACCGCGGGTGGCCGGAAGGGTTTCCCAGCCCCGCGAGGTGGCCCGGGCCAGACCCTTGTCCGTGCCGGCCCAGAGGCGCTGCTCACGGTCCCGGAAGATCGTCCAGACCACCTCGCTGGGCAGGCCCTCCTTCGGGGTGTGGCTCTGCCAGGCCCCCCGGCCGAGCAGCCGGTGGACTCCCAGACTCGCCACCCAGGTGCTGCCCTCCCGGTCCTCGATCACATCCCGGGCCCACTCCACCGGGAGGCCCTCCTTGAGGCCCAGGCGCTGCCAGGTCCCATTCTCCATGCTCAGGACGCCGCTGTCGGTGGGGACGAGCAGGGTGCCGTCCCTGTCGGTCCCGAGGGCCGCACGGGCACTGATCCCAAGGGGGAATGGCACGGCCACGGGATGGAAGGCGGCCCCGCCGGGGGGCTGGGCCCAGAGCCCCCGCCGGGTCCGGGCGAAGACCCAGCCCTGCGCATTCTCCTGGAATCCGTCCACCCGTTCGGTCCAGGAGCCGGAGGCGGGATGGTGGGTTTTCCAGGTACCGGCGTGCCACTCGTGGATCAGGGCCTGGCGGGTCCCGCCTGTTTCCGACCAAGCGCCCGCCCAGACCCTCAGGCTCCCGGGCCGGCAATACACTGCGGAAGCCTCTCCCCCGGGCCAGTTCGGGGCCGGGGAGAAGATGCTTCCGTTCCGCGTGACGAAAAGCCCCTTGGGGGTGGCCGCCCAGACTTGGTTGGACTGGTCGGAGGCGATGCCATCCACGGGCAGCCGGGGTAGCCCCGTGCTCTCCTCCACCACCTGGAACTTCCGCCCCTCCAGGCGGGCCAGGCCTTGGTAGGTGCCGACCCAGAGCCGGCCCTGGCCGTCCTCGTGGATCGAGGTGATGAAAGTGGAAGGCAGGCCGTTCCGGCGGTCGTAGACCTGGAAGCGCTGCCCGTCGTAGCGGTAGAGACCGTCCTCGGTGCCCACCCAGATGTACCCCTGCCGGTCCTGCAGGAGATGGCTGGGAGCCAAGTTTCCCAGCCCCTGCTCCGTTCCGTAGCTCCGGAAGGCATAGTGCCCCCGGGGAACGTCTTCCGCCCCCCGGCACGGCGGGGTGCCCAGGGCCGCCAGGAGCAGGAGGGCCCAGGTCCGGAAGGGGACCAGGGAGAGGATTGGGCGAGGGGGAGGGGACATGGAGGATTCGACCCTGTCCCCCTATCGGCAGCCCGAACCAGAACCTCCTGTTTTCGATCCCCCCCGGGAAGGGGATGGGGCCTCGGAGGCGGATTGCGAGCTAACTTCGCGTGGGTCTCCTCGCCTCCGTCTTCCGGAAATTGGGATTATTCCGGCCACCAGATCATGCGGATAATTCCATCGTGAGCGGACCGATCCGCTCCAGGGCGGAATCAATGTCGGAGGGCCCCAGGTCCCGGTGGGTGATGAAGCGCAGGGCCTTCCCGACGGGGAGCACCCGGACGCCCACGCCTTCCAGCCGGGCGGCCGCTTCCGCGGGTCTGGGCAGGGGAACGAGGACGATGTTGGTCTCCGGTACGGGAGCGGGAAGGCCCTGGCCCCGGAGGCCCTCGGCCAGTCGGCGCGCCTTCTCGTGGTCCTCGGCCAGTCGGGGCATGTGGTCGAGGGCCACAAGTCCGGCCGCAGCCATGATTCCACCCTGCCGAACCCCGCCCCCGAGCATTTTTCGGAGACGCCGGCCCTCGGCCACCGCCTCCCGGGATCCGCAGAGGAGCGAACCCATGGGAGCACCCAGGCCTTTGCTCAGGCAGACGCTCACGGTGTCCACCCCCCAGGCCAGGTCCGCCAGGGTGCCACCGGTGGACACGGCCGCGTGCCACAGTCGCGCGCCGTCCAGGTGGACCCGGAGTTGCCTGGACCGGGCCGCCTCGACCAGGGCCCGGTGTTCCGAGACGCCCGTGCAGGTTCCCCCCGCGAAGTTGTGGGTGTTCTCCAGGCAGAGGAGTGCACTGCGGAGGGTGTAGTAGGGCCCAGGCGTTCCTGCGATCCGGAGCACCTGTTCGGGACTGGGCCGCCCGGGGCCGCCTTCCCAGGCCAGCGGCTCGGGCATGCCCTGGGCAAACCAGGCCCCGGTGCCCAGCTCCGAGCCCAGCACGTGGGCCTGGGCCGGGGCGAGAAAGCGGTCTCCCCGCTCCAGGTGCAGGCTCAGGGCGATGAGGTTGGCCATGCAGCCGGTGGGAGTCCAGAGCGCCGCCTCGGTTCCCAGCAGGCCTGCAACGCGGTCCTCCAGGCGCTCCAGGGTCGGGTCCCGCTCCAGGACGTCGTCTCCGACCTCGGCGGCGGCCATGGCGGCGCGCATCTCGGGGGTGGGGCGCGTGACGGTGTCGGAACGGAAATCCAGGATGTGCATGGTGGGATTGAAACATGCCCCGCACCGGGCCGCCGGCCTTTTCCGGCTTCAGCCGGGGGCCCGGTCCTTCGGGGCCGGGTTGAGCTCCAATTCGCTCAGGGTCCGCTCCTTGCAGGCCGGGCAGATGCCGTGGGTCACGCTCAATTGGCCCTGGGATTTGACCCAGAGCTCGAATTCGCTCCAGTAGCCCTGGTCGTCCCGGACCTTCCGGCACCAGGCGCAGACGGGAAGCAGCCGGGTCAGGGTCCGAATCCTGGAGGCCGCGTCCTGAAGGGCCAGCACCACCAGCCCGAAGGCCAGCACCATCTCGAAGAGGAAATCGTAGAGGGAAGTGAACCCCGAATAGGCCGGGGGAAGTGGAAGGCCGCCGACCAAGAACCCTCCCAGGGCCATGGCATGAAAAGCGAAGTCCAGGGACAAGAGGATCAGGGCTGTCTTGGTGATCCAAAGGCCCAGATTCCCGCCCCAGTCACGGGAAGCCTTGTGCAGAACCACGAAGACCCCGAGGAATCCGGCGGCGAGAAGGCTGGCCTGGACCACGAAGCTGGCCGTGAAGCTGGGGGTGGCCCAGGGCAGAATCATGGAGACCAGGACGGCCGGCACCAGGTAGGGGCTAAGGGCGCGAGGGGGGCGGTCCCCCCCGCCCGCGCGGCCGATACCCAGCCCCAGGCACCACAGAAACGCCAGTTCTCCGAAGTGGTAGAGGGGTTGGAACACCAGGCTCCAGGCCGGCACCCTGAAGGAGACCTGGAGCGCGGAGAGGGCGATGGCCAGCCACAGCCAGCCCAGGGTCCAGGTCCTCAGGTAGGACAGTTTGAGGGCCCGTGCCGTCAGGAACATCAGCAAGGTCAGGGCCCACACCCCGGCGGTCTGGATGCCGGTCCCGACCAGGGTGATGAGGTCGCCACTCATCGGAATAAAGGCCTTGGGGAAAGGAGCAGGATAGGAATTTTTCTCCATTCTCCACGCCCCGCTCCCGTTCGCAAGAGGCCTCGACCCCCCGCCCCTGGGGACCTCGTCTGGCACACTGGCCCTTCGCCGGGGGCCAGATGAACCTGATTCACGCGATCTTTCTGGGCCTGATTCAGGGCCTCACCGAATTCCTGCCGGTCTCCTCCACGGCCCACCTCTCCCTGGCCGAGCATCTGATGCTGGGCCGGGGAATGCCCCTGGCCTTCGATGTGCTGCTCCACGGCGGAACCCTCCTGGCCCTGACGGTCTATTTCCGTACCGAGCTCCGGCGAGTGGCCCTGGGGATCCTGGGCCGGGATGCCCAGGGGCGCCGCCTGGCTTCCTGGCTCCTGGTGGCCATGCTTCCCACGGGCGTCTTCGCCATGGCCACGCGCCACCTCAAGGAAATTTCCAAGGAGCACCTCTGGGTCTATGGCCTCGGCCTGATCCTCACGGCCGGTCTGCTGGCGGGGGCCAACCGCCGGGCCTCCGCCCGGCCCGGGCGGCCGGTGGAGGAGCTTGGAACCTGGGATGCCCTCGCCGTGGGGACGATCCAGGGGCTTGGCGGAGGCTTCGGCCTCTCACGCAGCGGCTCCACCATCGCCATGGGCGTCTTCCGGGGCCTGGCCCTGCCTGCCTCGGCCCGCTTCAGTTTCCTCCTCGGGATCCCAACCATCGCTGCCGCGGCGCTTGTCGAAGCCCGGCCTCTCCTGAAAGCCCTGCTCATGGGGCGTCCTTTGACCGGAGAGCTTGCCTTTCCCCCGGGCTCCGCCAGCCCTGCCCTGCTCTGCGGGGCCGGAGTGGCCGTGGCGGCCATCTCCGGCTACCTGGCCATCGGGCTCCTGGACCGATTCACACGGCGGCCCCGTCTGATGGGCTTCGCCGCCTACTGCGCCGGGGCCGGCGCCCTCATGCTCGGCCTGGGGCTCCTGGGGACCCGCTGAACGCTCCGGGAGCCCCATTCGCCGGTTCCCGCCCCCAGGTCGCCGGCGGAGGGCCCGGCCGGGCTCCCCTGCCCCCTAGAATCCAGGAGTCGTCCGGAGCGCGCCCATGATCCAGCTGGTGGAGGTCCACAAGGGGTTCACCGTCAAGGACAAGAAAACCCGCAAGAAAAAGCGGATCGAGGCCGTGCGCGGCATCAGCCTGACGGTGAAACCCGGCGAGATCTACGGCCTGCTGGGGCCCAACGGGGCCGGCAAGTCCACGACCCTGCGCATGATCGCGGGGCTGATGCATCCGGAGCAGGGGCGCATCGAAGTCTGCGGGGCCGGCACGGCCACAGAACCCGAAAAGGCCCGGGGAGCGGTGGGGTACCTCAGCACCGACCTGAACGTCTACAACCGCTTCACCCCGAGAGAATTCCTTCGCATTTTCGGGGAATTCCAGGGGGTGGATCCCGCCGTGGCCGAGCGGCGGGGTCTTCACCTCCTGGAGAAGCTCGAGCTCTCGGATTTCGTGGACGTGAAGATGGAGGGCTTCTCCTCGGGCCAGAGGCAGAAGGTCAGCATCGCCCGCGCCCTGCTCCACGACCCCAGGGTGATCGTCTTCGACGAACCCACCACCGGGCTGGACGTGCTCACGGCCAAGACCGTCCTGGACCTCCTGAGCCTCATGCGGACGGAGGGCCGGACGGTCATCGTCAGCACCCACGTGCTTCCGATGGTCGAGAGGATCTGCGACCGGGTGGGCATCATCTTCGACGGGATTCTGCACGGGGACGCGCCCCCCAGGGAGATTCTCCAGCGCTGGAACGTCCCGGCCCTGGACGAGGTGTTCTTCGCCCTGGCCGCCAAGGGAGGTGCGTGATGCGAGGAGCTTGGCTGGTCTTCAAGAAGGAATTCCTGGAGCTCTCGAAGGACCGGAAGACGCTGTTCTTCACCTTCGCCATGCCCCTGATCCTCTTCCCCCTCCTGTTCACGATGATGTCCAAGCTGGGCCGGAACGACGCGGCCCAGAGGAAGAACAAACCCAGCAGGATCTTCCTGGTGGATCAGGGACGGGTGCTCGAACCCGCGCTCCGGGCCGACCCCAAGTCCTTCCAGCTGGTCCCGCGGCCGGAGACCGAACTGAACCAGGCCATCCGTGACCAGAAGCTGGAGATGGCCTTGGAAATCGAGGAAACCGCGGCGGCCAAGCTGGTCCGCCAGGAGACCTTCACCCTCACCGCCACCTACGACCGCAGCGACGATTCCTCCAAGCTGGCCCTGGAACGATTGCGCGACCTGATCAAAAAGCAGGACGTGGCCTGGGTGCAGGCGCGCCTCCAGACCCTGGGGGCCCCGCCCCAGCTGGCGGTCCCCTCCAGACTGGAGTCCAGGAACGCCTCCAGCATGGCCCTCTTCATCGCCAAGATCATGGGCTCCTTCCTGCCCTACATCCTCATCATCATGATGTACGCCGGATCCATGCAGCATGGGATCTACACCACCGCCGGCGAGAAGGAGCGGGGGACCCTCCTGTCCCTGCTCTCCACGCGCATGCCCCGCAACCAGATCATCTGGGGCAAGCTTCTGTACATTTTTGCCATCGGCCTGCTGGCGACCCTGATGAACCTCCTCAGCATGGCGGTCTCCATGGCCCACCTCTTCAGCACCGAGGCGGCCAGCGCGGGGACCAAGGCCGCCCAGGCGGCCATGGAATCCGGGGGGATCGGGAACCTTTCCGCCGTGGCCAGCCCCGCCACCTTGGGTCTCAGCTTCCTGCTCATGATTCCGCTGGGCCTCTTCTTCTCGAACTTCATCCTCCTGGGAGGGATCCAGGCGAAGAACACCGTGGAGGCAGGGACCGCCCTCACGCCCGGGATCTTCGTGGTGGTGGTGTTGGGCGTGTTCTCCATGGCCCCGGGCCTGGAGAAGATGACCTTGCTTCCCTACGTGCCCATCGTGAACGTCAGCCTGGCGATCCGGAAGCTGTTCAGCCAGCAGGCCAGCGCGGTGGAGTACCTCATTGCCCTGGGCATGACGGTCGGCCTGGCCGGGGCCATGACTTGGCTCTCCACGCGGATCCTCAACCGGGAATCGGCGATCTTCAAGGTCTGACACCCCCGCGGGGGGGCGGGAAACCGGGGTATAGTGGTCCTTCCAGGACCGACCCGAGGTGATCCATGGCCGCCAAGAGCAAGACCCCCGCTGGAAAATCCCAGCTCCCCAAGGAGTTGGAAGCCCTCTTCGCCAAGGGCCTGGAGGCCCTGTCCGAAGGCCGGGGAGACGAGGCGGCCAAGACCTTCGCCGACCTGGGACGCAAGGCCGCGGAGGCCGGGAATGTGGGCCTGGAACGAGCCGCCAAAGGCTACGCCGACACCGCCCGGATCCGGCTCGCCAAGGCGCCCAAGGCTTCCGGGTCCGAACCCACCCTCGACATTCAGGTGCTCCTCAACGGGAATCAGGCGGAGGAAGCCCTCGAGAAGGCCGAGAAGGCTCTCAAGAACCACGCCGACCAGGCCTCCCTGCACTACCTTCGGGCCACCGCCCTGGCCCAGCTGGGGCGCTTCGAGGATGCGGCCCAGGCCCTGGGAAAGGCCATCCAGATCAACAAGGACCTTCTCTGGACCTTCTTCCTGGAACCGGACTTCTCCAAGGCCCGCACCCACGCCTCTTTCTCCGTGTTCGAGAGCATGGTGTAGCCCTCCGGGATGCACCTCGATCCCGCCCGGCCGCTGCGGGTGGTCGCCATCGGCGGCGGAACGGGGCTCGCCGCCCTGCTCAGGGCCCTCAAGCACGAGGCCGGCCGGACCCAGGACCCCTGGCAGGTCACCGGCATCGTGGCGGTATCCGACGACGGGGGATCCTCCGGGCGGCTCCGGGAGGAACTGGGCACCATCCCCCCCGGCGACCTCAGGAACTGCCTCGGCGCGCTCAGCCAGGAGGATTCGGTCCTCTCGGACCTCCTGAACTACCGCTTCAAGGGCGACGGGGCCATGGGGGGGCATTCCCTGGGCAATCTCATGCTCCTGGCCCTGGCAGACCTCACGGGAGACTGGGTCCGGGCCATCCGGCAGCTTTCCGGGGTCCTGGTCACCGTGGGCCGGCTCTATCCGGCCACGGCCGTTCCCGTCACGCTTCACGCAGAGGACCTGGCCGGCCGGCGCTACGCGGGGGAGACCGCGGTGAACGAGAGCCACCCGCCCCTTGCCAGGCTCTGGCTGGAACCGGCGGAGCCTGAACCCCTCCCCGAGGCGGTCCTGGCCATCCTCCGCGCCGACCTGGTGATCCTGGCGCCGGGCAGCCTGTACACCAGCACCCTGCCCAACCTCCTCATCCGCGAGATCCAGGAGGCCCTCCGCACCTCCGGGGTCCCCGTCCTCTACGTCGCCAACCTCATGACCGAACCCGGGGAGAGCTCGGGTCTGGACCTGGCGGATCACCTGGCCGCCATCCAATCCTTCGGCCGGGTGCGGCTCAGCGCCGTCCTCGCCAATTCGGCCGAACCCTCCCCGGATATGCTCGTGCGCTACCGCCAGGAGGGCGGGGCTCCGCTCCTCCCTGACGGAAAGTTCACACTTGGAATCCCGGTCCACGCGGTCCCGCTCCTCGACATCGATTCGGAGGAGGCCCGCCACCACCCCGGGAGGCTGAGGGACGCGCTCCGGAGCGTGATAGCCACCCTGGAGGCTTCGAGGTAACCTTCCCGGGAGGGGAACCCGGGCTGTTCCGGGTCCGGCGAACGGCGCGCACCGGGGAACATGGGCCTGAAGGGAGAGCTTGCGACCATGAGCCTGGAGGACATCCTCCAGTGGCTGGCCGTGGGCAAGAAGTCGGGGGTCCTGGAACTCCGGGGTGTCCTGCACACCAAACGCGTCTCCTTCATCGCGGGCAAGGTCACCAGCGTCTGGTCCTCCGATCCCCGGGAGTACCTCGGCCAGTACCTGCTGGCCTACAACCGGATCACCGAGGCCCAGCTCCGGGAGGCCCTGGCCTCCCAGGAGGACGAGAACCAACTGCTGGGCCGGATCCTCGTCAGCCGACAACTGATCACCGAGGCGGAGATCCGCCGGATCGTCCAGCTCAAGGTGGAGGAGGCCATCTTCGACACTTTCCTTTGGGAGATGGGCAGCTTCGAATTCCACGACGGGGCCCCCCCCGCCCAGAAGACCATGCTCCTGAGCCTGGACGTCACGGGCATCGTCCTGGAAGGCGCCCGGCGCATGGACGAGTGGAAGCGCATCCGCAGGAGCATCCTCGGGAACGACGCCGTGGTGAGCGCCATCTCCGAGGCCATTGCGGAGCACCTCCCCCTGGCTCCGGAGGACGCGGACATCCTGTCCCGCCTGGACGGGCACAAGACCGTGGACCAGCTGATCATCGAGATGCGGGCCCCCGAGTTCAAGGTGAACAAGCTCATCTTCGACCTCCACGAGAAAGGAATGGTCCGGATCGTGGACGGCGGGGGGAAGCTGGGGGACAAGTCCAGCCTCCAACTCCAACGGGCCCGCCAGTTCGTGGAAAAGCAGAAGTTGAGGGAGGCCCAGGCAGAACTGAAGAGCATCCTCGAGGGCCAGCCCCGGCTGGAGGAAGCCAACCGCATGCTGCAGGTGGTGGAGCACCTCCTGGAGGAAACGGTCATCGACCAAGCCCTGGTCCCCGAGCTGGCCATCAGCCTGGAGCAGCTCATGGAAGCCCAACTGGGCCCCAACGAAGCCTTCCTCGCCACCCGGGTCAACGGGGTCTGGAGCATCCGGGACATCATCAGCATCTCCCCCTTCACCGAGGACGAGTGCCTCGCCATCTTTTCCAAACTCCTCAAGCGGGGAATCCTGAAGACCGCCCCTCCCTTGTAGGGAGGCACCCGCCCCCCTGCCTGAGGCCCCACTGCTGGAACGGAGGCACCATGCGATTGATCGTTCTCCTCGTGACGGCCCTGGCGCTCGCAGCCCCGGCGCCTGCGGCCAAGCCCAAGCCAAAAGCACCCAGCCTCGCGGAACTCCGGACCCAGGTGAAGAAACTCACCGCCGAGCGGGACGAGCTCAAGGAGCGGCTGTCCTCCATGGAGAACCTCCAGCAGGAGCTGGCCGCCGCCCTGCGCAGCCGCGACATCGCCAAGGAGGAGGCCCTGGGGGCCCGGAAGGAGCTGGATCGCCTGAAATCCACCCTCTCGGAGAACCAGAGCAGCGGCGAGACGCTGATCAAGGAACTGCACGACGCCAAGGCGGGTCTCGCTGCCGCGAAGGAAGAGAATGGGGGCCTGCGACGCGAACTGGGCCAGCTCAACGCCCGGCTGGCGGGCCAGGTCGGGGAGGGTGCCCTGGTCGCCCTCACTCCCGATGTGAGCCCCGCCCGCCCCATGAACATCAAGAAGGTCACCCCCACCGTCAAGAAGGTGGACCGGGGCGTGGTGGTGGTGAACGTCCTGGTGAACGAGGCGGGAGAGGTCCTGGACACGCGGCTCCTCCAGGGGCTGCCCGGGGACGGGGAGTGGGTCCAGAAGGCCAACGACGCCTGCGTGGAGGCGGCCCGCCGCCTGGTCTTCGACCCGGCGCGCACCAAGGACGGGGTCCGGGTCCGGGTCTGGCAGGGGGTGGGCTTCCTGCTGGATTGATCCTCCAGGGAAACGGACGGGACGAGACCCTGACGGTCCTCGGGAGACAAGCCGGGGCTTCCACCTGCGGGTGCTCCCGAGGGAGGGGAGGCTTGGCTCCTTCCTTTCAGGCCCCCTCGCCGGGAAGGGGCCGGAGTCCAAGGAACACCTCGTGCCCAGTGTCGCTGTACGAATGGTGAAGGAACGGAACCGCGAGCGGATGGAATCCCGCGCCGGCCATAACATTCAGCCATAGAGCCCTGGGAAACAGACCCATCACATGCCTGTCGTGGAAGGTTTCGGCGTTTCCCTTCTCGTCCCGCAGCAGGTAGGCCATGTCGGTCAGGTACATCTCCTGGCCCTCCTCCGGGATCCAGCGCCATTCCAGGTAGCGCATGCCGCGGCCGTTCGCGTCGCTTCCTCCCATCTCCGTGTCCGGCTCGAAGGTCTCGGCAATGAAGTCCGGCTGGAACAGCGCGACGCCACCCGGTGCCGTGTGTTCGTAGGCGGTGGCGATGGCGCTCGCGAGGTCCGCCCGCGTCGCCATGTAGCTCACGGCGTCGTGCAGCAGCACGCAATCGAAGACGCGGCCGAGCCGGATCGAGCGCATGTCGCCCTGTGCGTGTTCGCACTCCGGGTTGAGCCGGCGGCTGAGGGCAAGCATGGCGGGGGCAAGGTCGACAAGGGTGCAGGCCAGCGTGGCTTTGAGGTGGGCGGCATTGTGGCCGGCGCCGCTGCCGAGGTCGAGCAGGGTCCGAGGCGGTCGCCGGCCATGGGTCTCGAACAAACTCCGGTAGAAGGCCGCCCCTTCGGCGTAGTCCTCCACGGGTGTCAGCAGGGGGTACCATTCCGCCAGTTCGCGGTAGAGCCTCGGGGCCTGGATGGGATCGCGGCCTTGATGGGGCGCCATGGTCCTTCTCCTCGCTTCATCCGCCCACGCGGACCCCTTGGCAGTCAATCAGGAAATCCAAGTGCGGGATCCCAGGATCACGACCCGGCCGCCGTGTCCTACCGCCTCCCGGACCTCCGGAAACCCGCCGGAGGGGTAGGCCTGCTCCGGCCCCGGGCTTCAGTCCACCCGGCAGGCCACATCCCCGTGGGTCCAGGCCTGGCAGCCCAGGCGCTGGCCCTCCTTGGCCTTCAGGATCTTCAGCACCCGGGCCTCCGCGGCCCCGACGGGACTCAAGGATTCTGCTCCAGATTCCACGGTGAGAATGCAGGTCCCGCAGCGGGCGTGTCCGCCGCAGCGGTGGGTGAGCGGAAGGGCGCCCTTGGCGGCGGCCCCGAGCAGGTTCAGTTCCTGGTCCAGGTCGACCTCCCCCGCGAACTTCCCCTTGAACGACACCTTGAACATGCCTCGGCTCCCGCAAATCGCCGGGGTCCTGGGGCCCTGGCAGAATAGACAAGGCTAGCATTCCCACGCGGCCGCCCCGCCGGAGCCCCATGATCCTCGCTCGCCACGCCCTCGAGACCACCGCCGGGGGCGAGGCCGTCTGGCGGCGGTGGGTGGACGTGGCCACCTGGCCCTCCTGGGACCCCTCCCTGGAGCAGGCGGCCATCCACGGTCCCTTCCAGGTCGGGACGACCCTGGACCTTGCCGCCCCGGGCCGGGGGCCGACCACCTGGCGGATCGCGACGCTGGACCCCCACACCTCCTTCACCTGCGAGGCCCGGCTGCCCGGCGCCAGGCTGCGGGCGGTCCGGTCCCTGGAGGAGTGCCCCATGGGGACCCGGGTCACCCAGCGTTTCGACATCGAGGGGCCCCTGGCCTGGCTGCACGTCCTCCTGCTGAGGGAATCGGCCGCCCACTCCCTTCCGTCCGCCCTGCGAGCCCTGGCCCGGTCGGCCGAACACCCCCTCTGACCCTCGCTCAAGGGCCTCTGGCGGAATCCCACCCGAAGGCGGGACCGGTGGGGGCAGCGCCCCAACACCGGTCCCGGGCCAAGCTTCAGTGCGTGAGGCGGCTCGTCATGGCGTAGATGATGAGGAGCAGCAGGATCAGGCCGATCCCGAAGAACAGGTACCCGGCGCTGCGGGCGATGCCCTTCCAGGCCTCCCATTCGTCCTTCACGCGGTACATGTCCAGCCGGCCCTCGGACACCAGGCGGTCATACCACCGCTTCCGCTCGTGGAGCAGCTCGGATTTCGAGACCCGTCCGGAGAAGATCACCGTGTCCATGGGGAACTTCTCCAGCCGGAAGTGGGTGTTGAAGAAGTGCACCGTGAAGATGAATCCGGCGGCGAGCAGGGCCTCGTCCGAGTGGACGATGAGGGCGACGTTGATCATCCAGCCCGGAAGGAAGCGGCTGAAGAAGACCGGGAACCACATGATCAGGCCTGACACGCCGATGGCGAAGACCCCCCAGAACACCGCCAGGTAGTCGAACTTCTCGAAATAGGTCCAGCGGTCGAACTGGGGCTTGGGGCCCTTCCCGAAGAACCACCGGTTGTGGTCCACGAAGTCCTTGAGGTCCTGCTTGGTGGGGATCATGGAATCGGGGTGGGCGAGCGCCTTCCCGAGCCGGGAGAACCGGAAATGCCCCGTCTGCGGGTCCTTCAGGTAGCCCCTGGACTTCCAGAGGTGCCGGACGGTGTCGCTCAGGTGCAGCACGAAGTACAGGAAGGTGATCACCGCCCCGAAGTGGTGCAGGGTGCGGGCCACTTCCGCCCCGCCGAAGAGGTTGAAGATGTTCTTGGCCCAGTTGGTGTAGTAGAACTTCAGCGGCATGCCGGTGATGACCAGGAGGAGGAAGCTGCTGACCACCAGGATGTGGAGGAAGCGTTCGAAGGGCTGGAACCGGATGAACTGCTCGTCGTCCTTCTGGATCTGGACCTTGGCCTCGCGGAAAGTCTTGGAATCGTGCCGGTAGAGCCAGACCGACCGGAAGAGCCACATGAGGGTGTGGATTCCGAACAGCGTGAAGGTGAAGACCAGCAGGCTGGTCATCACGACGAACACGTAGTAGAGCTGAGGATAGTTCTTGCGGTCCAGGGGATTGGCGTGGGGGGCGTAGCGCGCGAAGCCCTCGTTGGCGTTCTTGTGGCACTGGCGGCAGGTCGCGACGATGTTCTTCGGGGAGAGCCTCGAGGCGGGATCGCTGGCCCGGAGCACGTCGTGGTGGCCGTGGCAGTCGAAGCAGGCCGCGACATCGCTGGCGACGTTGGCCTTGCCCAGGGCCATGGCCTTTCCGTGGTAGGTGTCCCGGTAGTGCTCCAGACGGTCGCCGTGGCACTTGCCGCAGATCTGGTCACTGCTTGCTTTGAAGTGGCCGTTGACGGGGGCCTCGATGGAGTGGGCGGTATGGCACTGGATGCAAACCGGACCCCGGGGATCCCCCTTGGCCAGCAGCTGTCCGTGGACGCTCTTCATGTAGGTCTCTTCGACCTTCGTGTGGCACTTGCCGCAGGTGTGCGCCACGTTGGCGTGGTTGATGGGGGAGCTGCGGTCCACGCTCCGCTTGATGTCGTGCACGCCGTGGCAGTCGTTGCAGCTGGGAGCCACGATGAGCCCCTTCACCAGCAGGGCCTTGCCGTGCATGCTCTCCTGGTACTGGGACTCCACCGCCGGGTACTTCATCTTGTATTCGCTGGTGATGCCCGTGTTGGCGTGGCACTTCGCGCAGGTGAAGGGCAGGTTCATCTTGTAGACGGGGGAGCCCGAGTTCTTCACCGGCAGGATGTCGTGGTTCCCGTGGCAGTCGTGGCAGCTGGCGGCGGCGGTGGAGCCCATGGCCTGACTCACCCCGTGGATGCTGTTGTGGTAGACCTTCTCCTGGTCGGAGTGGCAGGGACCGCAGGAGACTTCCTTGGGTTTCACCCCGTCGTTGGGATGGTCCTTGAGGTCCGAGTGGCACCCTTTGCAGCCCGTGCCGGCGTGAACCGAAGGGGTCCACCGTTTCTCGTCCACGAAAAGGGAGATTTTCTTTCCCCCCTCCTCCTTGGTGAAATCCTTGTCGCCGTGACAATCGAGGCAGTTTTCCTTCGACGCCTTCGGCGCCTTTGCACCCTGGGCTGCCAGGCCCTGGCCCGTAAAGAAAGACAACGCAAGCGTCAGGAAAAGAGCCCCGAGGAGCCGCTCCCGTCGCGGGACCTCTGTTCCCTTGAGTACCTGCTCGAGTCGGCCCGCTGCATTCATGGTCGGCATCCTGGGTTGGGGTTAGAAAATTCCTGCCGGGTGCTGCCCCGGATATCGGACATCCCCATTCTGTACCCCAAGGTCTGCCATTTAAGCAAGACGGAAATCACAATGTTTCCTAACATTTACATGACGGCCGAAGCCCTCCAGGCTTGCTGCATCACCCCTTCCCGTCCGAACATGGATGCATTACGCAGATTGATTCTGGAGGCGGCATGAGCGGTTCGGATCGCTTGAGGGACTTGGCGAGGCTGGTGTTCCACCTCGGCAACAACAAAATCAGCCTGGCGGGCACGGTCCTGACCACTGGTTCGGCCTTCACCCTGGTCTGGTTCTGGGTCATGGAGGCCACCAGCCACCGGGCCGTGAACCCCTATGTGGGCATCCTGCTCTTCCTCCTGCTCCCGGGACTCTTCGTCATCGGCCTGATGCTCATCCCCCTGGGCATGTGGCTCCGGAGGCGACGCCTGGCCAAGGAGGGGGCCCTCCCCACGGTGTACCCCCAGATCGACCTGGGAACCCCCTCGGTCCGGAACGCCATCCTCCTGGTCATCCTCGCGACGGGCGCCAACATCGTCCTGATGGGCAACGCCAGCATCAAGGGCGTGGAGTACATGGACTCCAACCAGTTTTGCGGCCTCACCTGCCACACGGTGATGGCCCCCGAGTACACCGCGTTCTTGAACAGCCCGCACAGCCGGGTGGGCTGCGCCCAGTGCCACATCGGTCCCGGCGCCGGCTGGTTCGTGAAGTCCAAGCTCTCCGGCACCCGCCAGCTCTTCGCCGTGGCCTTCAAGACCTTCTCCCGCCCCATCCCAAGTCCCGTGGATCACCTGCGCCCCGCCCGGGAGACCTGCGAGCAGTGCCACTGGCCCCAGAAGTTCCACGGGGACAAGCTGCTCGTCCGCACCAAGTTCGGGGAGGACGAGGCCAACACTCCGTCCACCACCGTGCTCCTGCTCAAGATCGGGGGCACCACCTGGCAGGGCAAGGCGGGCATCCACGGGCGGCACCTCGACAACGAGGAGCGCATCCACTACATCTCGGTGGACGGCCGGCGCCAGGAGATCCCCAAGGTCACCTACCGCGACGACAGCGGCAAGCTGGTGGAGTACGTGTCCGACGACCTCAAGAAGGTCCCCGCGGACAAGCTGGCCAAGGCCGAGAGCCGGGCCATGGACTGCGTGGACTGCCACAACCGACCCACCCACGCCTTCGAACTGCCCGACCGTGCCGTGGACAAGGCCATGATGGAAGGCCGCGTCAGCCGGGACCTTCCCTTCGTGAAGAAGACCGCGGTGGCCCTGCTCAAGAAGGAGTACCCCTCCCGGGAGGCCGCGGCCGCCCAGATCTCGGCGGGCATCGCGGATTTCTACAAGACCACCTACCCCGAGGTCTTCAAGCAGAAGCAGGCCTTGGTGGAGGCCGCCGCCGTGGCGGTGAAGGAGATCTACCTCCGGAACATCTTCCCGGAGATGAAGATCAACTGGGGCACCCACCCCAACCAGATCGGCCACGAGGAATCCGCGGGCTGTTTCCGATGCCACGACGGCAGCCACAAAGCCGCCGACGGCCGCGTCATCGAGGCCGACTGCACCACCTGCCACACCATCCTCGCCCAGGACGAGAAGGACCCCAAGGTGCTGAAGGACATCAGCCCCAAGTAGCCCGGGTCCCCGCCGAAGAAGCGCCCGCCCTCCGGCGGGCGCTTCTTCGTTCAATCGCCCGGGGGACTTGACGAGAGCCGGGCCGAGGCTTGTTCCAAAGGGCACCTGCCCCCCCGAAACCCATTGACGCCTCTATACGCAGCGAGGTATCCAGGGGCGAGGCCATCTCCCGACCTTCCGATCCTGAACAACCTTTCTGGAGGCCCCATGCTCCGACCCTTCCTCGCCGCCGCCCTGCTCCTGGCGGGCGCCGCCCTGCCCTCCCTGGCCGAGGAGGACGAGGCGGGCTGCAAGGACTACCCCCTCTTCACCCGCTTCCCGAACATGTACCTCCAGGCCTGCGAGAAGCTCCAGTTCGACGCCCGCGCCTTTCCCGTGGGGCCGCCCAAGAGCCAGGCCGACCTGGCCACGAATTCCGTGGTGGTGGAGGGCCCGGTGTGGTGGTTCCAGTACGCGCTCAAGGACGGCTCCCCCATGCCCACCGGCCTCCAGATCATGCGCAACTTCGAGGCGGCCGCCCTCAAGGCCGGGGGCAGCATCGAGGGCAAGTACCCCGGCTGGTGCACCGCCAACTACGACACGGAGCGGATGCCCCGGATGGGGAACGGCTGCACCAGCTTCGCCCTGACCATGAAGTTCAGGAAGGGCGACAAGGAGATCTGGGCCTTCCTCCAGGCCAGCGACCGCGAGGGCTACTACCACCTGACCATCAGCGAGCGGGAGGCCATGAAGCAGGAGGTGGCCGTCACCGAACTGGTGGACAAGCTGGCGAAGGAGGGCTTCGTCTCCATCCAGGTGAACTTCGACACCGGCAAGGCCACCATCCGCCCCGATTCCGCCAAGGTCCTGGACGACGCCGCCGCCGCCCTCAAGGCGGCCGGAACCTTCCCGGTGGAGGTGGGCGGGCACACCGACAACAGCGGCACCCCCGAGGGAAACCAGCGCCTCTCCCAGGACCGCGCCCAGGCCGTGAAGGCCGCCCTGGTGGCCCGCGGAATCCCCGCCGCGCGCCTCAGCGCCAAGGGCTACGGCCAGACCGTCCCCGTGGCGGACAATCGCACCGAGGAAGGGCGTGCCAAGAACCGGCGCGTGGAGTTGACGAAGAAGTAGAGGCCCACCGTCAGGGTGGAGGCACCCCGCCCCGATTCCTCCCGGTGCCCGGGAGCCCGACCCTTGCCGGTCGGGCCCGCAGGGCCCTGGGGCCGCATGGGGGTCCAAGCCCTGGGAGGAAGGGGTGGCCGCCCCGGGGCGCCGAAGGGAGACCCGCCCCGGATGCCCAGGCGGACCTTCAGCAGGCCACGGCCTCCAGTTCCTCGAACCTCGCCTGGAAGAAGCGCAGGCTCTCGGGTTCGTAGACCATTCGCAGGCCCTTGATGGTCTCGCGGTGCTCGAAGAGTTCGATGCAGCTCTCGGCCACCACGTCCATGTGGAGGTTGGTGTAGACGCGGCGGGGAATGGTGAGGCGCACCAGCTCCAGCTCGGGGCGGTGGTGGTCGCCGGTCTTGTGGTTGCGGCCGGCGCTCACGATGCCGCGCTCCATGGCGCGCACGCCGCTGTCCAGGTAGAGGGCGGCGGCCAGGGTCTGGGCGGGGAACTGGTCCTGGGCCAGGTGGGGCAGGAAGCGCTTGGCGTCCAGGAAGACGGCATGGCCGCCCACGGGGCGGACCATGGGCACGCCGGCCTCGCTCAGCCGCCGGCCCAGGTAGGCCACCTGTTCCACCCGGCTTGCGATGTAGGCGTCCTCCACCATCTCGCGCATGCCCTGGGCCAGGGCCTCCAGGTCCCGGCCCGCCAGGCCCCCGTAGGTGGGCATGCCCTCGAAGACCACCACGAGTTCCTTCGCCTTGAGGGCGAAGGCGTCGTTGTTGGTGGCCAGGAAGCCGCCGATGTTCACGAGGTTGTCCTTCTTGGAGGACACCGTGCACCCCTCGCCGAGGCGCATCATCTCGCGCAGGATCCGCGCCACGGGAACCCCGGCGTAGCCTTCCTCCCGCTGCTGGATGAAGTAAGCGTTTTCCACGGCGCGGGTGGCGTCGAAGATGATCGGAAGCCCGTAGCGGTCCGCCCAGGCGGCGACCTCCCGGAGGTTGGCCATGCTGAAGGGCTGGCCGCCGGCCATGTTCACGCAGGGGGAGATGGACAGGTAGGCGATGCTCTCGGGACCCACCTGGTCCACCAGCTTCTGGAGCTTGGCCACATCCACATTGCCCTTCCAGGGGAAGTCGCTCCAGGGGTCCTTGGCCTCGTCCACGATGCAGTCGTAGAAAATGCCACCGGCCCGCTCCACATGGGCCCGGGTGGTGGTGAAGTACATGTTCATGGGCACGTACTGGCCGGGCTTGATCCGGATCTGGCTGGTGAGGTGCTCCGCGGCCCGGCCCTGGTGGGTGGGGATCATGTGCTTGAAGCCGTAGATCTCCTTCTGGGCGGCTTCCAGGCGGTAGAAGCTGCGGGCGCCGGCGTAGGCCTCGTCGCCCCGCATCATGGCGGACCACTGGGCGTCGCTCATGGCGGTGGTGCCGGAGTCGGTGAGCAGGTCGATGTAGACGTCCTCGCTGCGAAGCAGGAAGGTGTTGAAGCCGGCCTCGCGGATGGCGCGTTCCCGTTCCTCCCGGGTGGTCATGCGCAGAGGCTCCACCATCTTGATCTTGTAGGGCTCGGCGACGGTCCGTGTTCGCATGGCGGGCTCCGGGGTGCGCCCGGGCTCGCATCGCCAGGGCCTGCTCCAAGGTGGGGAATCCCGGCGTTGCGGACCACAGAATCCTTTTCTGAAAGAACGGCTCTGCGCCCTCCATTTCAGAACCAAATTCAAAAAAATGGAAAACAAAATGAAAAAAATTCTGTCCTGTGGCGAACCTTCAAGGTGCTTCGGGAGATTCAAGGCGGGGGGCGATGGGATTGGCAAAGTGCTCGAAAACGATGGAGGTCTCGATGTGGGCCACGTCCTCCCGGTTGGTGAAGGCGTCCAGCGCCAGGTCCCTGAGGTGGGCGATGTCCCGGGCCGCCACGTGCACCAGGAAGTCGTGGGCCCCGGTGACGTGGAAGATCGCCCGGATCTCCTTCAGGGCGCTGAGCCGCTTCCAGAAGGCCCGGACCTTGGCCCGGCCGTGCTGTCGCAGCCGCACCGAGATCATGGCCTGGACGCCGATGCCCAGGGCCTGGGGTTCCACGTCGGCATGGAACCCTCGCAGGATGCCGGCCTGACGGAGACGCTGCACCCGGGCCAGACAGGCGGAGGGCGCCAGGTCCACCGCGGCGGCCAACTCCTTGTTGCTCCTACGCGCATCGTTCTGGAGCATGGCGAGAAGCTCGAAGTCGATTCGGTCCAGGGGCCGGTGCATGGAGACTCCTGCGGAGATGGCCGGATCCTACCGCCTGGGCTCCCTGGGCGCCAGCCGGCGGCCGGCTACTGCAGTTTCGCCAGCTCCGCCTGGATGCGCTTCCGCTGCTCCTCCTGCTTCACCATCTCCAGGGCCTTTCGGTACCAGAAGGCGGCCCGCTCCTTGTCGCCCTTGAGGGCGAAGGCCTCCCCCAGGCTGTCGTGGGCATTCCAGGAGCCGGGATGGTTCTGGACATTCTTCTGGAAGAGGGCGATGGCCTCGTCCACCTTCTTCCGGGCCAGGAGTTCGTACCCTGCCTGGTTGACTTCGGCTTCGTTGGCCACGGCCAGGGCCCGGGACCGCAGGGCCTGGGCTCCGGCCTGGTCGCCCTTCTTCTCCAGCAGTCCGGCCTTCACGCTCAGGGCGGGGTAGCTCTCCCGCATGGCCAGGGCCCGGTCCGTCCAGGTCAGGGCCTCGTCGAGGTTCACCTCCTGCTTCAGGCACCAGCCTGCGGCGGCGATCCAGCTGGCGGCGAAGAACTGGTGGAGGCCCCCCAGCTGCTCCCGCAGGCTGGCGACCACCACCTGCTTGGTGTCCACCCCGATGGGGATGGGCACCCGCAGCCGCTCCCAGCGCAGGGAGAGGGTGACCCCGGCTTCCCCTGGATCGTCGAAGGTGAAGGCCAGCCGCTCCGTGGGCTCGGTTCCCACCGGGGTCACCGCCAGCCGCACCGCGTCCTCCTTGGGGTCGTAGCCGTAGCTCCCCCAGAGGTGGGACTGGCGGCTGAAGGCCACGGTCCAGGTCGACGGCCCCGGGATCATGTGGAGCCCGTAGCGTCCCGCGGCCAGGGTGGCGTTCCCGACCTTCACCGGGGTGGAGAAGGCCACCACGGTGTTCTCGTTGGCCCCGGCCCGCCAGGGCTCCCCATGGGGCACCAGGCCCCCCCACACCTTCCTGCCCTTCACGGCGGGGCGGTTGTAGGTGACGGTGATCTCGGTGAGGCCCACCTGCTGGACCACCTGCGCCCGAGGGCTGGCGTCGGGAAGGCGCAGGGGGGGAGCCTGGGCCTGGAGCAGGGGCGAAAGGGCGAGAAGGGCGAAGACGGTCGGGCGCATGGGACACCTCCCGGCCTCATCCTGGGCCACCGCCGGGGTCCCGGTCCCCCCGCGTGGGGCCGGCCGCCGCTGCCTGGGGCGGAAGGGCCCTCCCCGGGGGCGGGGTTCGGCGGCCGCGCGCCCCAGCCCCGTGACCGAAGTCACCCGGGCCTAACCCCAGAATCAGCCAGGAGCCCGACCCAAGGAGAAGCCGTGGAAAGCCTGCTCGCCGCCCCCGAGACCCAACCCCTCTGGAAGTACTTCCTGGAGCTTTCCCGCATCCCCCGCGGCTCCAAGAACGAGGCCGCCGCCGCCCAGTGGGTGGCCGACCAGGGGAAGGCCCTGGGATGCGAGGTGGAGCGGGACGCGGTGGGCAACGTGATCCTCCGCAAGAAGGCCTCACCTGGGCGCGAGGGCCGCCCCACGACCTGCCTCCAGGCCCACGTGGACATGGTCTGCGAGAAGAACGAGGGCACGCCCCACGACTTCCTCAAGGATCCCATCCAGGTGCGGCGGGACGGCGATCTCCTCCGGGCCACGGGCACCACCCTCGGCGCGGACAACGGCATCGGCGTCTGCTCCGCCCTGGCGGTGCTCGCCAGCAAGGACATCGCCCACGGCCCCCTGGAGGTGCTGATCACCATCGACGAGGAGACCGGCCTCACCGGCGCCAACGGCCTGGTGGGGGGCCTCCTGAAGTCCAAGTACCTCCTCAACCTGGACAGCGAGGAGGAGGGCTTCCTCACCATCGGCTGCGCGGGCGGCGTGGACACCATCGTGACCCGCCCGCTCTCCCTCGCGGCCCCCCCGGCGGGAAGCCGGGCCTACCGCCTCAAGGTCTTCGGCCTCAAGGGCGGACACTCGGGCATCGACATCCACGCCGGGCGGGGGAACGCCATCCGCCTCCTGGCCCAGGTGCTCTTCGACCTGCGGCCGCAGTTCTCTTTCGAAGTGGCGGCCTTCAAGGGCGGCAACAAGCGCAACGCCATTCCCCGGGAGGCCTCGGCCACCATCGCCCTGGACCCCGCGAAGGAGGGTGCCCTGCGCGCGGCGCTGGCGGCCCAGCAGGCCCACTGGAAGGCGGCCCTGGGCGCCTTCGACCCGGGGCTCGAGCTGGCCCTGGAGCCCGCCGAGGCGGGAAAGGTGATGTCCGGCGCCGACGCCGACGCCGCCATCCGCCTGCTGCTGGCCCTGCCCCACGGCGTGGAGGCCATGAGCCCGGACATCAAGGGCCTGGTCCAGACCAGCACGAACCTGGGCGTCATCGGCACCGAGGGGGGCCGCCTGGAGATCAACCTGCTCACCCGCAGCAGCATCGACGCCTCCAAGAAGGCGCTCACGGAGCGCATCGCCGCCACCTGCGCCCTGGGAGGCTTCCAGGCCGAGCTCTCGGGCGGCTACCCCGGCTGGAAGCCCGAGCCCAGGGCCTCCCTCGTCCAGATCGTGCAGGACGCCAACCAGCAGGTCTTCGGCAAGCCCCTGGAGATCATGGCCATCCACGCGGGCCTGGAGTGCGGCCTCATCGGCGAGAAGTACCCGGACATGGAGATGGTCTCCTTCGGCCCCAGCATGTGGGACGTCCACACCCCCGACGAGCACGTGAGCATCCCCTCCGTGGGCAACTTCTGGAAGCTCCTGGTGGCCGTGCTGGAACGGGTCTGAGGGCGGCGATTCCCATGACAGGGGGCGCGAGGAGGCGCCCCCTTTTCTCGCTAGAATCCTGGGTGCCCCGTCCCGCGGGGAGACGCCGCGTGGCTCCGGGGCATGAAGCCCGGGCGGCCCGTGGCGGCATTCCAGAGTCATGGTGCCCCGGACCCTCCTGCTCGCCCTCGCCCTGCTGCTGCCCCTGGAGGCCCAGGATCCCTTCGCCTCCGCCTCTCTGAGGGCCCTGCGGGCCCGGGCGGGCCTGGGCACCTTCCGCGTCCTGCAGCTGGGGGACAGCCACACGGCGGCCCGGAGCCATGCGGCCACCTGGAAGGCTCACCTCCAGGCCCAGTTCGGGGACGGCGGCTGGGGCTACGGCCTGCCCTGGACCTCCGCCCTGGCGCCCCGCTGCGGGAAGTCCCCGGGCTGGAAGCTCTCCGTGCCCACCCTGCGCAATGGCACCGACGGCCTGGGCGGACTTGGCGGCGCCTACCTGGAGGCCAGCCGGGCGGGGGAGAAGGCCTGGGTCGAGACCCCCTTCAAGCGCTTGCGGATCCACCTCCTGCGCCGCCCGGGGGGAGGCTCCGTGCGGATCCTCGTGGATGGTCGCGAACGGGGCAGTCATCTGCTGGACGGGCCCGTGGAGGCGCTCTGCGTGGAGCCTGACCTGGGGGCCGAGGGCCGCCGCCTGGAGATCGAATGCCTGGGCGGTCCCGTGCGCATCCTCGGGGTGGCCCTGGAGAACGGCCCCGGCGCCACCTATTCGGCGCTGGGCATCAACGGGGCCCAGGGATCCTGGCTGCTGCGCGGGGACCCGCTCCTGTTCGAGGCCGTGCTCCGGAAGGAGGCCCCCGACCTGCTGGTCCTGGCCTTCGGCACCAACGAGGCCAGTCTGGGAGATTTCGAACCGGAATTCTTCCGGCGCGGCCTGAAGCAGGTCCTGGACCGACTGAGGGGGGCCGCTCCCGGGTGCGCCCTGCTCCTTCTGGGGCCACCGGACGCCGTGCTGGGCCGAGGCCGCCCCGGGGCCCTGGCGGCGGTCTCCCGGATCCAGGGAGAGGCGGCCCGCGCCGCCGGGGCGCTCTTCGTCTCCCAGCAGGAGGCCATGGGCGGCGAGGCTTCGTCGCTGGCCTGGCACCGGGAAGGCCTCATGGCCCGGGACCGGGTCCACTTCACGCCCGAGGGCTACGCCCGGCTCGCCCGGGCCAGCCTGGGAGCCCTCTTCGGGCGCCTCGGCCGGGCGCGCCCGGCCGAGGCCGAGGACCCGCGCCTGGCCCGGGCCCTGCCCGGAGCCTTCGAGCTGCCCGCGGAGGCGCCCCGGCTGCTGGGCCGTTTCGAGGGTTCCGTGTCCGAGGTTGCCCCGGCTCCGAGACCGATCTACACCTTCCGCACCGAGGAAGGCCGTCTGATCATCACCGACGATCCCGCCAAGGTGGAGGGCCTGCGGGGCGCCTGGGTCGGCCGGGGGCCGCGATGAGGGGGGAGAGGCCAGAGCAAGGAAGGGTTCATCCCAGGTCTCCGGTGTTGGATGTTCGACGCAGGACCGGGGGAAGGGCATGCCTGGGGGTCGGCATTCTGCTGCTCGGTCTCCTGGCGATGCCGACCCTCCAGGCGGCGGCGCCGGGCAAGCCCCCGCCCGCCCGGTCCGCGAAGAAGGCTCCGGCCCGGAAGGCCCCGCCGAAAAAGGCGCCCCGGAAGCCGGCCCCCAAGCCCGGACCCGTGGCCATCGAGGGCGCCGGGGCCCTGCGGCCCTTCTTCGCGCAGCTCGCCGCGCTGAAGGAACCCACCACGCCGCCGGGCACGGTGGCGCGCATCCTCTTCTTCGGGGACAGCCACACCGCCGCGGACTTCTGGCCCGGGCGCCTGCGGGCCCAGCTCCAGGCCGTCTACGGCGACGGCGGCCCCGGCCTGCTGCTCCCGGCCCGGCCCTGGCGCGGCTATCCCCACGAAGGGGTGGAGCAGGACTTCGGGCGCCGCTGGCCCGGGGAGAGCCTGCGCAGCGCCGAGGGCACGGGCCGGGTGGGGTTGGCCGGGGCGGCCCTGGAGATCCCGCCCGGGGAGCGCTACGAGGTTCGCGGGGCCATCGGGGGGTTCGCGATCCAGGTGTTCGGGGTTGACGGCCTCCACCCCCTTCTCGCCCCTCCGGAGCTGTCCCCCGAGGAGCCGCCTCCCCCGCCGATCCCCCTCCGTGAAACGGAGCGGATGGTCGCCGGGGAAGGCCTTTCCCTGCGCACCTACCTTCCGGCGGACCCCGGTCCCTGGGGGTCCCTCTCCCTGGGCCTGCCCGAGGGACTGCGACTGTTGGGCCTGGACCTTCGCAGCGGCCGCACCGGCGTGGTGCTGGACGAACTGGGGATCAACGGGGCCGAACTCACCGATCTGGAACGCTGGGACCCCCTGTTTCGCAGGGCCCTCCTGGACCAGGCCCGGCCCGCCCTGCTCGTCCTGGCCTACGGCACCAACGACCTCGGCCGCCGGGACCTGGACGGCGCGGCCTACCGCCAGCGGGCGGCCCGCCTGTTCCGCTCCCTGATGGAAGAGAGCGGCGCGCCCCTGCTCCTGCTGGGCCCCCTGGACCGCCAGGGCCGCCGGCGGCGGGGCCAGAACTTCAAGGCGGGAGCGGCCACGGTGCTGGCCGCCATGCGGGGGGCCTGCGCCGACGCGGGTTGCGCCTTCTGGGACGTCCGGGCTGCCATGGGGGGGCCCGGGTCCATGGCCCGGTGGCGCAAGGAACGCTTGGCCCAGCGGGACCTGGTGCACCTCACGGCGGCGGGCTACCAGAAACTCGGAGACCTCCTGCACCGGGCCCTCGACCAGGCCCGGGAGGGTTGGGCGAAGGACCTCGCGGAATGAACCTCTCCGAGGCCCCCTTCCTGCTCTTCCTGGCCTGCGCCGTGCCCCTCTGCGCTTTGGCCTCCCTGCGCACGAAACGCCTGCCTCCGGGTCTCCTGGCGGGGCTGGCCCTCTTCTTCTACGCCACCTGGAACCCCCTGTTCCTCCTGCCCCTCCTCGCGACCGCGGGGACGGACTTCCTGGCGGGCCGGCGCATCGCCGCGGCCCGGGGCCCCGCGCGCCGCGCCTGGCTGGCCCTTTCGCTGGCGGTGGACCTGGGACTCCTCCTGGCCTTCAAGGCCTGGGACCCCCTCGTGGCGGGCCTCTCCGCCTTCCACCCGCTGCACCCCGCCTGGCGCCTGGTGGCCTTCACCGGGCTCAGCTTCTACACCTTCCAGAGCCTTTCCTACGTCCTGGACGTGTACCGAGGGGACCAGGAGGCCGAAGGCTCCTTCCCGCGCTACCTGGCCTTCGTGAGCTTCTTCCCCACGATCCTGGCGGGGCCCATCACCCGGGCGGGAACCCTGCTGCCCCAGCTCGCCGGGGAAGCCCGGGTGATGGACCCCGATCTCGCGGCCAGGGGCTTTTTCCTGGTGGCCACCGGCTTCCTCAAGAAAGCCGCGGCGGATCACCTTGCGGTCCAGCTCGTGGACCGCGTCTTCGAACAGCCGGGCTTCTTCAGCAGCCTGGAAGTGGCCGGCGGCGTCTACGCCTACGCCGCCCAGATCTACCTGGATTTCTCCGGATACAGCGACATCGCCATCGGGGCCGCCCTCTTCCTGGGGATCCGCCTGAAGGACAATTTCAACCGGCCCTACCGCAGCGCCAGCTTGGCGGAGTTCTGGAAGCGTTGGCACATCAGCTTCTCCACCTGGCTCATGGACTACGTGTTCTTCGCCCTGCCGGGAAAGCGCCGGAAGGCGGGCCCCTACGCCGCCCTGGTGGCCACCTTCCTGGTCGGCGGCCTCTGGCACGGCGCGAGCTGGACCTTCCTCGCCTGGGGCGCCCTCCATGGCCTGGGCCTGGCGGCCTGGCGCCTGGCCGAGCCGAAGGCCCGGGGGCCCCGGGTCCCCCGCCCAGTCTGGAAGACCGTCCTCCTCGCCGGGCTCACCTTCCATGTCGTCTGCCTGGGGTGGATCTTCTTCCGGGCCGACGGGATGGAGCAGGCCCGCCAGATCCTCTCCCGTCTTGGCGACCTCACCACGGGCCGCGGGAATCTCCCGCTGGACGCCCTCCTGATCACCGGAGGGACCCTCGCCGTGCAGTGGCTGCCGGAGGGCTGGTGGGACCGCCTCCAGGCGCGCTTCGCGGAACAGCCGGCCCCCGTGCAGGCCCTGGCCCTGGCCTCCGTGGCCCTCCTCGTGCGGAGCGCGGCGGGGGCCCGGGTCGCCTCCTTCATCTACCAGGCCTTCTGATGGAGCGCCGCTGGAAGCCCTGGCTCACCGCCGCCCTCCTGGGCCTGGCGGCCCTGCTGCCCTATGCCGTGGGACGCCTCGCCCGCTACCGGATGAGCCACCGGGAGCAGCTGCTGGAACGCTTCGTGGATCCGCTTCGCGGGAAACCCAGAAGCTCCCTCCTGCGCCGGGAAGGGACCGACCCGGCCCAGAGCCCCGCTCCGGCGCCAGGTCCGGGCCCGGCCCCTCTCCCTTCCCCCGCCCCTGCCCCCGCCCTCCCCAGACCCAAGGCAGGCGCCTCCCTCCCCCCGGAGGCCCACGGCTCGATCTTCCTTTCGGACCCCCAAAACGAATTGCTCCGTTTCCAGGAGGCCCTGGCCCGCGTGGAGGGCGGGGCGGACCTGGCGCGGGTCCTCCACTTCGGGGACTCGGTGGTCACGGGGGACCTCATCACCGGAGAAGCCCGGGCCCGGCTGCAGCGGCGCTTCGGGAACGGCGGCCCCGGATGGATCTATCTCCAGCGCCCCTGGGAGTGGTACGGCCGTCCCGGCCTGACGCTGAAGGGCAGCGGCTGGCGGATCCAGGCCCCCATGCTCACCGCGCGGAAGGACCACCTCTACGGCCTCGGGGGGCTCGCCTTCCAGACGGCCGGCGGGGCGGAAACCCTCCTGGGCCTTCCCCCGTCCGAGCCCTTTTCCGTGCTGGAACTGCACCTGCTGCCCCAGCCCCGGGGGGGCCGCCTTCAGATCCAGGTGGACCGCGCCGTGGACCTGGAGGTGGACTGTGCCGGGGAGGGCGGTGAAGCGCGGAAGGTGCTTCCCCTGCCCGCGGACGCCCCCCATGCCCTGCGCCTCCGGGCGAAGGGGGAGGTCCTCCTGCACGGCCTGGTGCTGGAGCGCCCGGGGCCGGGGGTGGTCTACGACGCCATCGGTTCCAACGGCGGCACGGTGCGATTCCTGGCCTCCATCGAGGCCGGCCACTGGATCCAAGCCCTCCGCCTCCGCCGTCCCGACCTGGTGGTGCTGGCCTTCGGCACCAACGAAGTGGGCTACTACAACATCCCGGGCCCGGCCTACGCCGCCGACTACCGGGAATTGGTGCGCCGCATCCGGGAGGCCCTGCCCAGGGCCAGCATCCTGGTGATGGGCCCCATGGACCGCGGGGAGCGGCGTCCGGAGGGCGGCGTCGGGAGCATGCCCAATCTCCTCCGGATCGTCGAGGCCCAGAAGAGGATCGCCGCCGACCTGGGTCTGGCCTTCTTCGACACCTTCCGGGCCATGGGTGGGGAGGGGGCCGCCGGGCGCTGGTACCAGGCCTCCCCGCGCCTGATGACCGGCGACTTCACCCATCCCACCCGCGCCGGCGCGGACCGGATCGCCGCCCTCCTGGTGGACGCCCTGACGCGAAAGTACCAAGCCTGGCGGGGCGAGGTGGAACCGGTCCCGGGGCGGGAAGCCCCGCGTCCTACCGGGCCTCCACCAGCATCCCCCCCCAACTGAACCCGGCCCCGAAGGCCGCCAGGAGACCGAGGGAGCCGAAATGGAAGCGGCCCTCCTTCCAGGCCTCGGCGGCGGCGATGAGCACCGAGGCCGCGGAAGTGTTGCCGTAGCGGTGCAGGGTGATGGGCACCTTTGAGGCCTCCACCCCCAGGGTCCTCGCCACCTGCCGGAGGAGATTCAGGTTGGCCTGGTGGAACACGAAGAGGTCCACCTCGCCCGTGCGCCTTCCCGCCCGGGCGAGGAGGGTCTCCACCGTGGCCACGAGCTTCCGGTTGGCCTGCATGATCACCGTGCGGCCGTTCATCTTCAGTGGACCGCCGCTGTCCAGGCAAAGGTCGGAGGCGAAATCCCCGTCGGCGGCCCACAGGGCCTCCAGAATCTCCAGGGGACCCTCTGCGGGCGACACCACCGCGGCTCCGGCCCCATCGCCGAAGAGGATGGCCGTTTCCTTCACGAAATCCCGCTGAACGATGTCGCTCATCCGCTCGGCGCCCACCGCCAGGACGGGTCCATAGGCGCGGCACAATTCACGGGCCAGGCAAAGGGCCACCATGCCGCCGCTGCTGGCCAGGTGCACGTCGAAGGCGGGGATGCCGGGGCAGCCCAGGCGCCGCTGGAGCTCCGCGGAGACTCCAGGGAACTGGCGCTGGGGGGTGCCCGTGCCCAGGATGATCGCTCCGAGGTCGCCGGGGCGCAGCCCTCCGGCGGAGAGGGCCTCCCGGGCCGCGCCCTCGGCCAGGTCCACCACGGTCTCCTCCTGCGCCCAGCGCCGCTCCCGGATCCCGCAGGCCTCCAGGATCCACCCCGGCTCCACCCCCAGGCGTTCCGCCAGTTCTTCGTGCGTCACCACCCGCGGGGGCAGGCAGGCTCCGAAGCCCAGGATGGATGGCATCAGGCTTTCCGGGAGGCGACGTAGGCGGCGATCTTGGAGAGGCTCTCGAACTTCCGGGGGAGCATGTCCTCGTCCGGAACCTTTAGGGCGAAGCGCGCTTCCAACTGTGCGACGAGGTCCATGACCCCGAAGGAGTCGATCACCCCTGCCTCGAAGAGGGAGGCCTCCGGGTCCTCGGGGAGGGGCGCCTGGGCCAGCGCCGCCACAAGTGCGCGAATGTCGTCCAGGGTGTTCATCCATGCCGCCTTTCTCCTTCACTGTATCGCCTCCGAGCGGGGAGCAGGCCCGGGCGGGCGGGGATGCTCCCAACAACTCCCCGGGGCGGCCTTGCCCTCCCCCCCGACCCACCTACACTGGGGAACGATCCTTTCCCCCTTTTCCAGTGTGATTTCCTCGGGCCCGGGACCTTTCCCTCCAGCCCCCGCGGTTCCTTTGCAGGAAGCCTCCATGCGCCGTGTCCTTCCATCGCTCCTGGCCGCGACCCTTCTCTGGGCCCAGGGTCCACAGCTCCAGTACGTTCCCAAGGCGGACCCGAGCCTCCCTCGCTACCAGCCTGGCACCGCGCTTGAGGAGATCCTCGAGGCCACGGGGACCGACGGCATGACAGACGTCTGGGAGGAGTGGAAGCAGGCTTTTTCCGCCTTCCATCCCCAGGCCAAATACCGGGTGAACCACACCCTGACGAAGACGGCCATCGAGGCCATGATGCAGGGGAAGTCCCAGCTGATCTACCTCGCCCGGGAGATGAGCATCGACGAGATCCAGGCCTTCGAGCGGAAATTCGGGTACACCCCCACCAAGATCATCGCCTGCTACGACGCCTTCATCGTCTTCGTGAACGGGGGCAATCCCCTCAAGGACATCAGCATGGAGCAGCTGGACGCGCTGCTCTCGACCACCCGGAAGGTCGGCCACCCGACTTCCATCGACACCTGGGGGGACCTGGACGTGCGCGGGGCCCTGGCGCGGCGACCCATCAACGTCTACATCCGTGCCGAGGGCACCGCCACCCGCGCCGTCCTGAAGGACCTCCTCCTGCTGAAGGGCACCTTCAAGGCCGGCCTCCTCGATCGCCCCGACTTCCCGAGCATCGCGGACGCGGTGGTGACCGACGCCGCCGGCATCGGGATCGCCGGCCTCGCCCACTGGTACTCCCGGAACCGGACGCTGGCGGTGGCGCCTCCCCAGTCCCGAAGCGCCCTCATGCCCTCCCAGGACAACGTGACTTCGGGACGCTATCCCCTCGCGCGGACCTACTACTTCTACCTCAACCGTCCTCCGGGAAAGTCCCTGCCGGCCCCCATCCAGGAGTTCCTCCAGTTCCTCCTGTCCCTGGACGGCCAGCAGGCGGTGGCGGTGGCCTCGCTCTATCCCGTTCCCGCCGAGATCATCCAGGCAAACCGCCGCCGGATCCGAAACTGAGCCGGGTCCAAGGGGTCTCGCCCTCCCTCCCCCGCGGTCTTCCGGCTTGGCGGGGATCCCCCCCCGTGCTAGGCTTGGCGGTTCCTGCGCCCGCAGGACCCACGCCCCGGAGAGTTGTCCGAGTGGCTGAAGGAGCACGACTGGAAATCGTGTGTAGGTCAAAAGCCTACCGAGGGTTCGAATCCCTCACTCTCCGCCACCAGCGCCCCGCCACGCGGGGCGTTTTTTATTGGCGGAGCGTGAGGG
>JACQZU010000015.1 GCA_016213735.1 Acidobacteriota bacterium
CACAGAGGTGGGAAAGTAGGTCGCTGCGACGTTAAATCCACAACGCCCCCGCCCACACGGGGGCGTTCGTGCATCTGCAAGGGCCTCCCTCCCCTCACCCGAACCCGAATCACCGCTCCACCGGCCACACCTGAAGCTCCAAGAGTCCTCGAAAAGTGGAACCAGAATCACGAGGGGCAGGCGTCAAATGCTCTCGGCACGCCGCTATCCTGGGGGCATCGCATGGGGGCCTCATGACCAGCACGAGTGCTTCGACCAAGTCTGTCTATTCCTTCGGGGGGGACCGCAACGAGGGGAACGCGACGATGCGGAACCTCCTGGGCGGGAAGGGATGCAACCTGGCCGAAATGGCGGGCCTTGGAATCCCGGTCCCCCCGGGTTTCACGGTCACGACGGAAGTCTGCACGCTGTTCTACAAGGAGGGTCGGAGGCTCCCGGAGTCTGTTCGGCAGCAGGTCCTGGAAGCCCTGGCGTGGCTGGAGGGGAATCGTGGCCGGAAACTCGGCGACGTCGAGAACCCCCTGCTCCTGTCGGTGCGGTCCGGCGCCCGCGTTTCCATGCCCGGAATGATGGACACGGTGCTGAACCTGGGCCTGAACGACGCCACGGTGGAAGGGCTGGCCAAGCGAAGCGGAAACCCCCGGTTTGCCTACGATTCCTACCGCCGCTTCATCATGATGTATTCCGACGTGGTGCTGGGGGTCCACAAGGACCATTTCGAGCACCGGATCGACGCCCTCAAACAGCAGGCCGGAAAGCAGAGCGACACCGAGATCACCGGTGCGGAGTGGAAGCAACTCTGCGGAGAATTCAAGGGAATCGTGAAGGAAAAGCTGGGGCGGGAGTTCCCCCAGGATCCCCTGGAGCAGCTCTTCGGGGGGATCTGTGCGGTGTTCGACAGCTGGGAGACCGAGCGCGCAATCATCTACCGCAAGTTGAACCGCATCCCCGACGATTGGGGCACGGCCGTCAATGTGCAGACCATGGTCTTCGGGAACATGGGGGAGGACTGCGGAACGGGCGTGGCCTTCACGCGGGACCCCGGCACCGGCGAACCCTATTTCTACGGGGAATACCTCATCAACGCCCAAGGGGAGGACGTGGTGGCGGGGGTCCGCACGCCCCAGCCGATCACGCGTTCCCAGGCCGAAGGCACGGGGCTTCAGAGCCTTGAAGAAGCCATGCCGGCGGCCTTCAAGGCGCTCCTGTCCACCTGCGACCGGCTCGAGAAGCATTTCAAGGAGATGCAGGACCTGGAATTCACCATCGAGCAGGGCCAGCTCTACATGCTGCAGACCCGCACGGGGAAGCGCACCGCCCTGGCCTCCATCCGCATCGCCCTGGACATGGTCGACGAAGGGATGATCGACGAGGCCACCGCCCTCAAGCGCATTGACGCCGACGCCCTGGTCCAGCTGCTCGCTCCGATCTTCGACCAGAAGGAGAAGGAGACCTTCAGGAAAGCCGGGAAATTGATGACGAAGGGCCTCAATGCGGGGCCCGGGGCGGCGGCGGGTGTCATCGCGCTCTCCGCCGATCAGGCGGAGGACCTCGCCAAGAAGGGACCCGTGGTCCTGGTCCGGCTGGAGACCTCCCCGGAGGACCTCGCCGGAATGGTGGCGGCCAAGGGCATCCTCACCGCCCGGGGGGGCATGACCTCCCATGCCGCGGTGGTGGCCCGGGGGATGGGAAAGCCCTGCGTGGCCGGGGCCGGGGCCCTCAACATCGACACGGAGGCTGGAACGGTGGGGGTCGGCGGCCTCACCCTCAAGGCTGGGGTGGATTTCATCTCCATTGACGGATCCACAGGGGAGGTCTTCGCCGGGCGCCTGGCGGCCCACCCGGCGGAGGTCAACCAGGTTCTCGTGGACAAGAGCATCCAGGGATCCGAAAGCGAGATCTACCAGCGATTCGCCCGGATCATGGCCTGGTCGAACAAACACAGGAAGCTCAAGGTGCGGACCAACGCCGACACCCCGAACGACAGCGCCGTCGCCCGGGCCTTCGGGGCCGAAGGCATCGGCCTCTGCCGCACCGAACACATGTTCTTCGAGGGCGAACGCATCATCGCGGTGCGCGAGATGATCCTGGCCAAGGACCTGGAGGGCCGTAAGGCGGCCCTGGCCAAGCTGCTCCCCATGCAGCGGGCGGACTTCGAGGGCATCTTCACCGCCATGGACGGGCTTCCGGTGAACATCCGCCTCATCGACCCCCCCCTCCACGAGTTCGTTCCCCACGACGAGAAGGGCCAGGAGGAGATGGCCAAGGTCCTCGGGATCCCGCTGGCCGAGGTGAGGCAGCGGGTGGAGAAGCTCCACGAATTCAACCCCATGATGGGCCACCGGGGATGCCGCCTGGGGATCACCTACCCCGAGATCATCCGCATGCAGATGCGGGCCATCGCGGAAGCTGCGCTGAACGTGGCCGGGAAGGGGGTCCGGGCAATTCCCGAAGTCATGGTCCCCCTGGTGGGCCACGTGAAGGAACTGAGCTTCACCAAGGCCGAGATGCTCGCCGAGATCGCCGAGATCAACCGGGAACGGGGGACGGACTTCCATTGCCCCATCGGCACCATGATCGAGATCCCGCGGGCCGCCATCACTTCGGACCAGATCGCCGCGGACGCCGACTACTTCAGCTTCGGGACCAACGACCTCACCCAGATGGGATTCGGATTCAGCCGGGACGATTCGGGCTCCTTCCTTCCGGAGTACGTGTCCAAGAAGATCCTGGAGGAAGATCCCTTCCAGAGCCTGGACCAGCAGGGCATCGGGGAACTGGTGCGAATCTCCTGCGAGAAGGGCCGGGCCGCGAAACCCGACTTGAAGCTGGGGGTCTGCGGGGAGCATGGCGGGGATCCCCGCAGCGTGAAGTTCTTCCACAAGGTGGGCCTGAACTACGTGAGCTGCTCCCCCTACCGGGTGCCCATCGCCATCCTGGCGGCGGCCCAGGCGAACCTCGAGGGGAAATAGAAGGCCCGCCGCCGCGACGGCTCGATCGGAAAGGTGAGGAGGTCATTCCCGGGATCTCGTAGGGGCGGGGTGGCTTTGGATCTTCTGCGCCATGGGTGACCGTGCCAGCGGCGTGAATGGCCATTCCGGGATCCAGTTGAAGGAGAATGGGGCGTGGGCGTGCGGGCGGTCGAGTTCTTCTCCGGGGTCGGCGGGTGGCGTTACGCCCTCGGGACCCTGGGGGAGGTGGTCGCCGCCTACGACATCAGCCCCCACGCCAACCGTGTCTACAGCCACAACCACGGAGAATCCCCCCGGGAACGCGAGATCGCCTCCCTGCCGCTGGAGGAGGTGGAGGCCCACGGAACCGACCTGTGGCTCATGAGCCCGCCCTGTCAACCCACCTGCCGGATGGGGAACGGCCTGGACCTGGAGGATGCCCGCTCCAGGGCCTTCATCCACCTCATGGGAGCAATGAGGACCCTCCGGCCCAGTGCCGTGGTGCTCGAAAACGTGGCGGGTTTCCTCGGGTCGGGGTCCCACCGGCTGTTCCTGGAATCCGCCGGGGCTTCCGGGCTCCAGGTGACCTCCTTCCTGGGCTGCCCGACCGGCATGGGAATCCCGAACCAGAGGCCGCGGCTCTACCTGCTCGCGTCCCGCCGCGCGGCGGTGCTTCCGCCCCTCCCCGATTCAACGCCCAGACCCCTTTCCGACTTCCTGGACGAGGGGGAGGACCCAGGGCTCTACCTTCCACCCGAAGTCCTTGCGCGGCACAGGGGCGGGATGGACCTGGTGGAACCCGCGGATCGCAGGAGTTCCTGTTTCATCGGCGGCTACGGTCAGAAATTCGTGGGGGGTGGGTCCTTTCTGTCCACCTCCCTCGGGATCCGGCGATTCGCTCCCACGGAAATCGCCGCCCTTCTCGGATTCCCCGGGAGATTCTCCTTCCCGGCGGAGACGCCCAGGTCCAGCAGGTACAAGCTTCTGGGAAATTCCCTCTCGGTGACCATGGCTTCCTGGGTTCTGGATGCCTGGTGGGGAAGCATCACTCACTGAGCCTGGGTCCGTTCCCGCCGGGCCAGGAGGGCATGGGCAAGGGCGGCGAGGCTGCAACCCGCGCCTCCCAGGACCATGGTCCATGGGATGCCCAGCCGCTGGGCCGCCAGGCCGGCCAGAAGGCTGCCCAGGGGCACGGCGCCCAGGAACACCATTCCGTGGAGGGCCATGACCCGTCCCCGGAGATGGTCGGGGAGGTTCAGCTGGACCAGCGTCATGTTCGCAGTGTTGTGAAGCACCATGGCCACGGCCACGGGGAGGATGAGCAGGCAGGCCACCCGAAGGTCCCGGGAGGCGGCAAAGAGCATCAGGAACACCCCAAGGATCAAGGTGGAGCCGACCATGATCCGGGGCACCTGCCTGGAGTCGCTGCGGGAGGCGAGGATGAGGGCCCCCAGGGTGGCCCCCGCGCCGCCGCTGCCCATGAGCCAGCCCAGGCCCCGGGCATCGGTTCGGAGCACGTCCCGGGCAAAGGCCGGAAGGAGCGTGATGTACGGGAAGGCCAGGAGGCACACCAGCCCCATCAGCGTGAAGAGGCGGCGCAGACGGCGGTGACGGTGGACGTGCAGGACGGATTCCCGGAGGTTGCTGAGGATCGAGGGTCCCTTCGGAGGTTTTTCGAAGGGGGGGGTCCGCATGGCCCAGAGGCCCCCCAGGGCGGCGAGGTAGCTGAATGCATTGAGAAGGAAACACCACCCCTCTCCTGCAGCGGCCACCACCAGGCCTGCCAGGGAGGGACCCAGGATCCGGCTGCCGTGGAAGAGCGTGGAGACCAGGGCGATGGCGTTGGGAAGGTCCTCCTGGGGGACCGTGCGGGTCACGAGCACCCTCCCCGCCGGGAGGTCGAAGGCGTTGACGACGCCCATGAACAGGGCCAGCAGGAGAATGAACTTGATGCCCACCTGCCCGGCGAGCGTTGGAACCGCCAACAGCAGGGCCTGGAGCAGCAGCCCCCCCTGGGTGAGCATCGCCAGCCGCCGGGGGTCCAGGCGGTCCGCCAGGACCCCGCCCAGGGGGCTGAGGAGAAAGGCCGGCGCGAGGGAGGCGAAGGTGGCGATCCCGAGCATGGCCGGCTGCCCCGTCAAACGGTACACCAGCCAACCCTGGGCGATGGACTGCATCCAGGTTCCCACCATGGACACCAGCTGCCCAAAGAAGAGCAGGCGGAAGTCCCGGTGGCGGAGGGCCCGGAAGGTGGCGAGGTTCATGAGGTGCGGTAGCCGAGAGTTCCTGGTGATCGCGGCGGGGGAGCCCGCCGGGGCGACCAGGGTGCAGGGAGAGCGCGAGCAAGCCCAGGCAGGACCATTCTCCTCCAGGGAAGGGCTATCCTGAATTCCATTCCCCCTCCGAACCCCGAGGGGCACACCGCAGGGAATCCCATGGCCCGACCGTCCGAGGAACAGCCCACGATCATCTATACGATGTCCAGGGTTTCCAAGATCTACAACGGGAGGACGGTGATCAAGGACATCTCCCTGGGTTATTACCACGGCGCCAAGATCGGCGTCCTTGGCCTGAACGGCGCCGGGAAGTCCACCGTGCTGCGGATCATGGCCGGGGTGGACGCCGATTTCAACGGGCACGCCATCCTGAGCAAGGGATTCACCACCGGGATGCTGGAACAGGACCCCCGTCTCGACGAATCGAAGACGGTCCGGGAACTGGTGGAGGAAGGGGCGGCGGAGAAGGTGGCGTGGCTGAAGGAGTACAACGAGATCAGCGAACGGTTCTCGGATCCGGACGCGGACATGGACAAGCTGCTGGCCCGGCAGGGAGAACTGCAGGACAAGATCGATGCCGCCGGGTGCTGGGACCTGGACAGCCAACTGGAGCAGGCCATGGACGCCCTGCGCTGCCCCGATCCGGAAACGCCCGTGAAGGTCCTCTCCGGCGGCGAGCGGCGGCGGGTCGCCCTCTGCCGCCTGCTGCTCCAGAAGCCCGACATCCTCCTGCTGGACGAGCCCACCAACCACCTGGACGCGGAAACCGTGGCGTGGCTGGAGAAGCACCTCCAGGAGTATCCAGGCACCGTCATCGCCGTCACCCACGACCGCTATTTCCTGGACCACGTGGCCGAGTGGATCCTCGAGCTGGACCGAGGGGAGGGCGTTCCCTGGAAGGGGAACTACTCATCCTGGCTGGAGCAGAAGAAGGCCCGGCTGGCCCAGGAGGAGCGGCAGGACCAGAAGCGGCAGAAGACCCTGGAGCGGGAGCTGGACTGGATCCGCATGAGTCCGAAGGGACAGCACGCCAAGAGCAAGGCGAGGATCGCGAACTACGAGAAGCTGGCCGCGGTGGAAGGGGCCCAGCGGGAGCAGGAACTGGAAATCTACATTCCCTCGGGACCCCGGCTGGGAGAGCTGGTGGCCGAGCTTCGCGGGGTCTCCAAGGCCTACGGAGATCGCGTCCTCTTCGAGGGCCTGAGCTTCGACATCCCCCGGGGAGGGATCCTCGGAGTCATCGGCCCCAACGGAGCCGGCAAGACCACCTTGCTGCGCCTCCTCACCTCCCAGGAACAGCCGGATTCGGGGAGCATCCGCCTGGGCGAGACGGTCAAGATGGCCCATGTGGATCAGCTCCGGGCCAGCCTCCGAACGGACGCGAGCGTCTTCGAGGCGGTGAGCGGAGGCTACGAAATGATCGAGCTGGGGGGCCGGGAGATCAATGCCCGGGCGTGGCTCTCGAGGTTCGGGTTCCGAGGCGACGAGCAGCAGAAAAAGGTGGGGGAGCTCAGCGGCGGCCAGCAGAACCGCCTCAACCTCGCGCTGACGCTTCGGAGTGAAGCCAACCTCCTCTTCTTCGACGAGCCCACCAACGACCTGGACGTGAACACCATGCGGGCCCTGGAGGAATCCATCGAGGCGTGTCCGGGCAGCGCCGTGATCGTCAGCCACGACCGCTGGTTCCTCGACCGCCTGGCCACGCACATCCTGGCCTTCGAGGGGGATTCCAGGGTGGAATTCTTCGACGGGAACTACACCCAGTACGAGCAGTACCGCCAGGATGTGCTCGGCCTCAAACCCTTCGATCCCCACCGGATCAAGTACCGCAAGCTGACGAGGGGATGATGCGGCTGCTGCTGGCTGCCTTCCCCCCCGAGCTGGGCCCGCTCCTGGAACGGCCGCCCCAGGGCTGGCGGACGGGGCTCACGGGGATCGGCGCCCTCAGGACCGCGGTGTCCGTGGCGCGGATGCTGGCCTCGGCTCCGGTGGAGGAGGTGCTCATGCTGGGCACCTGTGGCACCTACGATGCCCTGAAGGTTGCCGTTGGGGAGTTCGCCACCACGGACCGCGTGATCGCCGCGTCGGTGGAAGAGGCCAGGCGATCCGCCTACCGGCCGGCGTTGGAATCCACGGCATGGCCCCTGGATCCTCTCCCCGGCCTTCCTGTGTTCACCGTGGTGGGGACCCCCGCCGTGACGGCCACACCGGAGGGGGCCCGGGACCTGGGCGCCCTGGGTGCCCTCGAGCACCTGGAACTCCCCGGGGTTGCCGAGGCCTGCCGGCAAGCGGGGGTGCGCTGCAGGGCGGCCCTTGCCGTGGCCAACCAGGTCGGGCCGGATGCCGAGGTCCAGTGGAGGACCCATCACGCCGAGGTCAGCTCAGGACTCATTCGCTTCCTGGTGGGGCAGGGGGCTTTCGGCTGACGAGCCCTTGGCCTCCCGTGCCGGACAGGACCGTCCAGCCGGCCCCGGTGGCCAGCACCCGAACCCCCTTCTCCGGGCCGGTCACGAAGGTAGGAATGCCCTGGACGGCGAAGCGGCCAAGCGTGGCGGCATGAGGATGGCCGAAGGGATTCCGCCTGCCGGCGCATACGAGCGCAAGGTCCGGGCCCAGGGCCCGGATCCAGGGTTCCGTGGAGGCGTTCCCTCCGCCGTGGTGGCCAGCCTTCAGGAGACGCTGCAGGCCGTTCCGAGGGGGGTCACCCAGATCGAGAAGGTCGCCTTCCTGAATGTCCAGGGCATCTCCCATCAGCCACAGTTCGCGGTCTTTCCAAACCACGCGCAGCACCAGGGAGACCATGTTGGGGTCCGGGAGGCGGTAGGCCTTGGGGGGCCACATCACATGGAAACGCCCCTCACCCCTGGTCCATTCCTCCCCGCGCCGGCTGGGCCAGGGAAGGGGCCCACCCGCCGGGGCAAAGGGACCCCAATCCCCGGAGTCCGCCAGTTCCGGAACTCGGACGGATGCGAAGGGGCGCAAGCGGGCCAGGGTTGACCATCCGCCTGCATGGTCTCCGTGGGGGTGGGTCAGCACGAGGTGGAGCGGCTCATGGACCCCTCGCCGGCTCAAGACCCGAGCGAGGCGCCTCGCGGCCCAGGGGTTGGGACCCGTGTCCACCAGGGTGGCGTCTCCGCCGGGAATGCGGAGGATGAGGGCATCCCCCTGACCCACGTCCAACGCTTCGAGTTCCAGGGTCCTGGCAGGCCTGCCGAGGCCCCGGGTGCCGAGGAGGGTGAAGGACGCGACTCCCAGGACCAACAGCAGGGCCCGGGTTCTGCGCCAGGTCCCCTGGGCATGGGCCAGGGCCAGCCATCCCGCCGCCAGCAGAGACCAGGCCCAGGGACAGGCGGTCGCCAGGGGGGTGATGTGGCCGAAGAGGGGGACCACCTTTTCCCCCGTCCAGGCAAGGGCCGCGCCCAAGGTGGGCGTGATGCCTGGAACAGGCAGCAGGGTGAGGAACAGGCAAACGGGGGTCAGGACGCTCACGAGGGGAAGGACCAGCAGGTTCGCGAAGACCCCGAAGGTGGGGACTCCCCCGTGGAACAGGGCCAGCAGGGGCAGGGTGGTCAGCCAGGGCGCCAGGAGCCTGGCCAAGGGGAGGGAGAAGTCTCCGAGGAGCGGGCGCAGGAAGGCCCCGAGGGGTTCGGCGGCCCAGAGGAGGCCCAGGAGGGCCCACCAGGCCAGGAGGAATCCCGGGTCCGCCCCGCAGGCCGGGTGCAGGAGCATCCAGGCGCCCAGGGCTCCGTGGAGCCCCCAGGCCGGGGGCAGCTTCCAGCCCGTCCCTCGGCCCAGGGCCCAGGCGAGACCCATGGCCAGCCCGCGCCATACCGGCGCGGAGAAACCCACCAGGGCCGCGTAGAGCAATCCGGCGGTGCAGGCGGCGAGTGAGGCGCCGCGCCGGAAGAGGCGCCGGCGCCACAGGGCCTCCACCGCCGCCATCACGAGCGTCACCTGCAGCCCGGAAACCACCAGGGTGTGGATGGTCCCGCTTTCCACAAATGGACTGGTGGCCTCCTCCCTGGCTGGCGGGATTCCCAGGGTCAGGGCCCCCCACAGATCCCGCGCGGTGCCCGCTGGGAGGGGCAGGGCCTCGAAGCGACTCCGGACGAAGGCTTGGAGGCGGAGGAGGGGCCCCGGTTCCGGCGGCCCGAGGCGCTCGAACTGGAGGGAGGAAGCCAGGGCGACCCTGCGGGGGAGGCCCTCTCCGCGCGCCCGCCAGAGGGGACGCTCCCCGAGGAAGCGGGGGGCGGGTTCCACGGCCCGCAGATCCCCCAGGAAACGGACCGGGGTGCCCGGTCCCGGGGGTGCCTCCCCATCCAGGGGCAGGGTGACCGGGATGTCCAGGCCCGCCAGGGCGGGAGGGGACCAAAGGCTGACGCGACCCCGCCGGACGCTCCCTTCCGGAGTCCAAACGCTGGAGACCCGGCCTTCCAACCGAAGGAGCCCCACAGGCAGGGACCTCTCCCTGGAGGCGAGACGCCCCAGGCCGAGCAGGGCCGCCCAGAGCGCAAACACCAGGAGTGGAACGGCCTTCCACCTTCGCGTCTTCACCAAGGGCAGGAGCAGGATGGAAGGGAGCCAACCCAGGATGGGGAACCAAGTCGGCAAGTGCCCGTCCCAGGTCTCCGGAAGAAGCCAGGGGAGGGAACAGATGGCGGCCATGGTCCAGGCCAAGGGCCAAGCCTGCGGGGCGCCGGACCTCCGCCAGAGAGATTCCCGGGTGAGCATTTCCCGAGTTTAGGCAAGGATTTGGAGGGAACGAGGAATCGTCGAAAGCTTGACAGGTCCTGGGTCCTCCCGAATAGTGCCTGTCATGGCCCCCTCACCCCTCAGGATCCTCCTCGTGGACGACGACCCCACGATCCTGGAATCGGTGTCGGGACTCCTGGCCCGCCACGGGCAGGATGTGGTCCGGACGGGCTCGGGGCTTCGGGCGGCCCGTTACCTCGCGGATGAGCGCTTCGACCTGGTGGTGGTGGACCTCATGCTGCCCGACTACCACGGATTGGACCTTGCCCGGAAGGCGGTGAGCCTTCCCGATACCGTGGTGGTGGTGGTCTCGGGGACCACCTCGGTGGAACTCGTGATCGAAACCATGAGGCTGGGGATCATGGATTTCATCCCCAAGCCCTTCCGCGTGGCGGAACTGGAAGCCGCCCTCGTGCGGGCCCTGGAGCGGGCTGCGGCTCATCGGGAAGCTCGTCGCAGCATGGAAGAGGAGGACCTGACCCCGGGAGAAGTGATCATCGGGAACAGCCCGGCCATCCAGGATCTGCGCGCACTTTTGCGCCGGGTGGCGCCCTCCGGGTCCACGGTCCTGATCACGGGACCTTCCGGCACGGGGAAGGAACTGGTGGCGCGGACGCTTCATCGCCTGAGCCCGAGGCGCGGGGGACCCTTCGTGGCCATCCACTGCGGGGCCATCCCGGAGAACCTGCTGGAGGACGAACTGTTCGGGCACGTCAGGGGGGCTTTCACCGATGCCAGCTCCGACCGCCTGGGCCGATTCCAGCAGGCCAACGGCGGGACCCTGTTCCTCGACGAAATCGGGACCATGCCCATGGGGCTCCAGGTGAAGCTCCTCCGGGTGCTCCAGGAGCGGGAGGTCTCCCCCCTGGGTTCGCCCAGGGTGGCGCGGGTGGACATTCGCGTGGTGGCGGCCACCAATGAGGACCTCCTCCAGCTGGTGGCCCAGAAGGGCTTCCGGGAGGACCTCTTCTACCGCCTCAACGTCCTCCCCATCCATCTCCTGCCTTTGCGGGATCACGCCTCCGACATTCCCATCCTGGTCTCCCACTTCGTCCGCCGCTTCTCCAGGCAGCTGCAGCTTCCGCCCAAGCTCGTGGATCCGGCCGTCCTGCGCCGGCTCGAGCAGTACACCTGGCCCGGCAACGTGCGGGAGCTGGAGAATGTGGTGGAGCGGGCCATGGCCCTGGGGACCTCGCCGGACCGCCTGGCCTTGCAGGACCTTCCGCCCGAGATCTCCGGCCTCCCCGACACCGGGCACGAGTACACCCTTCCCGCCCGGACGGACCTGGACGAGTTCCTGGGATCGGTGGAGCGGCGGCTGATCCGGGAAGCACTCAGCGAATGTCACGGGAACAAGAGCGAGGCCTCCCGGCGCCTGGGGATGCGGCGCACCACCCTGCTCCACCGCCTCAAGGTCCTTGGCATCGAGGATGTGAATCCGGTCGGAGGGAACCCATGACCCGGAGCTTCATCGCGGCCTGGCTCGCCCTGATTCCCCTGGGAGCCTGGAGCCCGGCCGTCCACGAAATCCAGACCAAACTTGCCGCCCGGATGATCCCCTCACCCCTCGCCGCCATGCTCCATTCCCAGAGGGAAGCCCTGCTCGAATCGGCCCGGGGCCTTCCAAGCGACGAAGCTCCCACGCTCGAGGACGTAAGGGCCCAATACCTCCGGATCCGGAGGGTGAGCGGCGCCCATCCGACCCCCCGTCGTCTCGCGGTGGAACTGGGCCTCCTTGGACACCTCGTGCAGACGCTGACGGACCCGGGCGCCACCCGGGGGATGACCCCCCTCCGGGAGGCCTTTACGGCTTTTGCGGACGAGAACCTGGGGAAATTGGTCCTCACCCGTGCCCCGGTCTGGGCCAAGGACGGCGGGTTCGACCTCGGGCCCCACCTGGAGGCCTGGGTTCGGGAGAAATCCGAGAGGCACCAGCGGATCCTGGAGCAATTCGACCAGGCCAACGGGGCCAGGCTTGGAGACTGGGGAGAACTTTCCATCCCCTTCGCCCAACTCCAACTGTCCTTCTGCAGCGGGGTCCATGCCACCGCGAACCTCTGGATCCTCCTCTGGAGGGAGGTCGGGGACCTCTGGCCCGTCCCCGCGGAGTCCCCGGCCCGCTAGGTTTTTCCTGGTGACTGGACTATCTTTGTTACTCGGGTTCGGGGAGAAAATTCATGGCCACCTATTCACGCATGGGAGCCTTCCTGCTTTCAGGAGAGCTTGCGTCCGATTCGCTCGGCAAGGTCTTGCGGGGCGTGTCCATCATCGGGAACACCTACGATCGTCACGTGCTCATCCGCACCTTCTCGGATGAACTCCTGCAGGCCGGGCTCGCCAGCCGCCTCCTGGAGGCCTCCAAGCTGCTTCCCCAGTTGGGCGGCAGCAAGGCCTTCGGGCTCAACTACCGCATCGAGACCAGCGGCACGCCCCATGTGGCCTGCGACTACATTCCGGGCCGGAGCCTGGCCCAGCTGATCGAGAAGGCCAAGCAGGAACAGATCCCCTTCGGCGTGGACCACGCCCTGTCCGTGGTTCAGGGTCTGGCCCAGGGCATCATCCAGCTGCATTCCAAAGGACTCTCGCACGGCACCCTGTCCCCCCACAGCGTCTGGGTGAGTTTCGAAGGCGCCGCCATGCTCCTGGACGTGCCGTTTGCGGCACCGCTGAAGGCCCTGGCGGCCAAGACCCCCTTCCTCAAGGCCTCCCTCGAGCCCTACGCCAGCGACAAGGCCGGCCACGCCCTCGCCCAGGACCTCTACGCCCTGGGCGCCATCCTCTATGAACTTCTGACCTTCGAGCGTCTCACGGTGGGGGCGGGCCCCGGTTCCGTGCTCCACCTGGCCACATTGAAGGCGGCCCAGGAAGATGCCCCGATTCCCGCCGAGATCCAGGGTCTGCTCCAGCGCCTGCTGCTGGTGGGCCAGCCTTACGAGGACGTCCAGGCCTTCAATGGGGACCTCGAACGGGTGCTCTACGACGGCGACTACAGCCCCACCACCTTCAACATGGCCTTCTTCATGCACACGCTCTTCCGGGAGGAGAACGACCGGGACGCGCTCGCCATGAAGGCGGACCAGTCGGAGGATTTCGCGGCGTACGCCAGCGCCGTGGAGGCGGCCAAGGTCCGACCCATTCAGATGGAGCCCGTTCGGCACGAGGGCGAAGTGGTGGCCCAGAAATCCACCTTGGTGAAGGCTGTGGTGGGTGTGGCAGCCGCGTTGGCCCTCATCGTGGGGGGCGGATGGCTCTACATTCGCGGGCAGCACAAGGAAATGGAGAAGATTCAGGGACAGCTGGCCTCCCTGCAGCAGGAGCAGGCGCTGTCCCTGCAAAAGGCGGCCGACCTCCAGAACCAGGAGCAGGCCGTCCTCAAGGAAAAGGAGAAGGCCCAGAAGGAGTTGGCGAGCGCCAAGTCAACCACGGAGAGGGAAGACAAGCAGAAGCAACTCCTGGAGCAGGAGAAGAGGCTGGAGGAGATCACCCGGCAGCGCCAGGAGGAAGAGCGGAAACAGAAGGAACGAGAAACCCGGGCGCAGCAGCTGGCCGCCACGGTGGCCGCCAAAGGAGCCGTCGCCCCTCCTCCCGCCGCGCCTCAACCATCCCCCCAGCCCGCCGGAACCTCGGGATCTGCCCAGGGGTCGCAGGCTGCCTCTGGGGCTCCCCAGGTGGCGGCCAAAGCACAGGAACCGCCCAAGCCGGGCCCAGCCGCCCCTTCTCCCCAACCGGCTGCCTCCACCCCGCCGCCGCCCGCGCCGACCCCGACGCCCTCCCTGCCTCCCCAGTCCGCGCCCGCCGCCCCGGCGGTGGAGACGCCGGTCCAGCTGGTGACCCAGTCCACGCCGTCCCTTCCCTCCCGGGCCAGGAACCCCATGAACCCCCATCGCACGAAGGAGTTCGTCAACATCCGCCTCCGGGTTTTCGTGGATGCCCAGGGTCGGGCCCAGAAGGTCACCATCGTCGAGGGTGCCGACGGCCCTTGGGGCTACAACGAGGCCGCCCAGGAGGCCGCCCTCCAGTCCACCTTCGCGCCGGCCACGAAGGACGGCAAACCCGTGACGGGATACATCAACATGAACGTCCGCTTCGCACGACCGCGCTAGAGAAGCTCCTCGGCGCGCGCCCGGGCCAGGCGATCCACCCGTTCGTTCTCCGGATGCCCCGAGTGGCCCCTCACCCAGTGGGGGGCCACGCTGTGGATGGCCGACAGGCGCTCAAGGTCCTGCCAGAGGTCCACGTTGAGCACCGGGGAGCGGTCGGCCTTGCGCCAGCCCGCCCGGCTCCAGGCAGCCATCCACTCCCGAAGGCCCTTCACCACGTATTGACTGTCTGAGAAGAGCTCCACGGAGCAGGGTCGGGTGAGGGCCTCCAGGCCCCGAATGGCGGCGGTCAGTTCCATGCGGTTGTTGGTGGTTTCCTGCTGGCCGCCGCTTCCCTCCTTCTCCGCGTACCCGCCCCTGGCGCGGCTCCGGAGCAGGTAGGCCCAGCCCCCGGGGCCGGGGTTGCCGAGGCAGGCCCCGTCGCAGAAGATCTCCACCCGGGGGCGCACCGGCATCCCCCGAGGACTATTCGGAAGCCTTGATGGTCCGGGCCACGGAGCCGATGGCCTTGTGGAGGATCTCCACTCCGAGGTCCAGATCCTCGGTCCTGAGGTTGAGGGCCGGCCGGAAACGGAGACCCTGCTGGCCCGTGGCCAGGATGATCATTCCCAATTCCTGGCACTTGGCCACCACCTGCCCCCGGAGGTCGGGGCTCTCCATGTCGATGGCGCAGAACAGGCCGAGGCCCCGCGGGTTCGCGGTGACGTCGGGGAAGTCCCGGGCGATCTGCTGGAGACCCGCCTGGAGCCGGAGACCCTGGTTCCAGCAGTGCTCCAGGAGCTTCTCCTCCTCGATGACCTCGATGATCCGGGTGCCCCGCACCATGTCCACGAGGTTCCCGCCCCAGGTGCTGTTGATGCGGCTGGGGATCTTGAAGACGCTGTCCACTTCGTCCAGGCGGGGACCCGCCGCGATTCCGCAGGCCTGGGTCTTCTTCCCGAAGCTGATGATGTCGGGTTTCACCCCCGCGTGCTCGTGGGCCCACCACTTTCCGGTGGCCCCGAAGCCGGTCTGGACCTCGTCGAACACCAGGAGGAATTCGTACTCGTCAGCCAGGGCCCGCAGTTTCCGGAGGAATTCCGGCCGGAAGTGGTTGTCCCCGCCTTCCCCCTGGATGGGCTCGATGATGAGGCAGGCGATGTCGTCGGGATCCTGGAGCACCGCCTGGAGAATGGCGGCCACGGCTTCCCGCTCCACCGCCTCCACCGCGGCGAGGTTTGCTCCCCTCAGGGGGAAGGTGACTTTGGGATTGGGGATCCGGGGCCAGTTGAACTTGGGGAAATACTGGTGTTTCCTGGGGTCCGCGGTGTTGGTGAGGGAGAGGGTGTAGCCGCTCCGGCCGTGGAAGGCCTCCTTGAAATGGATGACCTTGCTGCCCTTCTCGGGCTTCCCCTGGGCGAGGTTCTTCCTCACCTTCCAGTCGAAGGCGGCCTTGAGCGCGTTCTCAACGGCCAGGGCGCCGCCGTCGATCCAGAAGAGGCGGTGAAGGTAGGGAGGGAGGCAGTGGGTGGCGAAGGTCTCCACCCAGGTGGCGTAGGCCGTGGTGTAGATGTCGGAGTTCGCCGGCTTGTTGACCGCGATGGACCCGAGGTGCTTCTCGAATTCCGGCTCCCGGAGCCGGGGATGGTTGTGCCCCAGGGGCGTGGTCGCGAAGAAGGTGTAGAAGTCCAGGAATTTCCTCCCGTCCCGGGCATCCACGAGCCATGACCCCTGGCTCTTCTCGAGGTCCATGACCAGGTGGAAGCCGTCCACGAGCATGTGCCGGCCGAGGGCCTCGAAGACCCGGGCGGGGTTCATGGTGCTGCCCTGGGTCTGGGAATGCTTGATTCCAGCGGGCGTGAGCATGCGACCTCCAGCCCTCCAGTGTACCTTGGGGGCTGGGAGGAGTCCGGCGGTGGTTCCCGTGGTGTCGGTGGGGCAGGGCGTCCTTCAGACGCAGGAAATCCGGGGCTCTGTCTGCGATCCCGGGGCCGGCGCGGTGGTGCTCTTCGAGGGTTGTGCCCGAGATCACCACGGGGGAAGACGGGTGGAGGAACTGGCCTACGAGGCCTTCGTCCCCATGGCAGAACTTGAACTCAGGGATCTCCGCGAGGAGGCGATGTCCCGTTTCGGGCTCCAGCGTTGTGTCATCCACCACAGGATCGGAACCGTACCGGTGGGGGAGGCGGCGGTGGTGGTCGCGACGGCCTCGGCGCATCGTGGGGCAGCCTTCGAGTCGGCCCAGTGGATCATGGACAGGATCAAGGAACGCGTTCCCATCTGGAAAAGGGAGCGCTACGCCAACGGGGAAAGTTCCTGGGTTGAAGGCCAGGAACGCCTCCTCTGACCCGGGGACCCCCGGAGCCGGCCTGGCCGAAGTCTGGGCCCCGGGGCGCACTGGCACGGGTCTGGCCCCACCTGGGCTGGAGATGCCCAGATGGATCCTGGCTACTATGTCGCCGCCGGCAGCCTCGCCGCCCGGAGCCTGCAGCTGGAGGTCCTGGCAAACAACCTCGCCAACGCGGGCACCGTGGGCTACAAGCGGGAATTGAGTTTCTTCACCATTTTCAACAAGACACAGGCCTTCGGGGCTGGGGCCCGGTCCTTTTCCAGGGACCTCAACGATGGAACCCTTCTGGCCCAGAAGGGCCTGGACATGACCCAGGGAGCGGCGAAATTCACCGGGGCAAACCTGGACCTGGCCATCGAGGGTGACGCCTTCTTCGTCCTCCAGACCCCCCAGGGCACCCGGGTCACCCGGGATGGCCGATTCACTCTGGGGAAGGACGGACTGCTTCAGGCCTTGGACGGGAGTCCCGTGCTGGGCAAAAATGGTCAGCCGATCCGCCTGGACCCTTCCAAACCTCAGGTGAACGTGGGCGCGGATGGAAGCATTTCCCAGGGAACCACGAACCAGGACCAGGAAAGCATGGGCCAGCTCGAACTGAAGGCCTATGCCAATCCAGGGAGCCTTCCTCGGGCGGGCGTCCTGCGCTTCGAACCGGCCGGCCAGACGGAGGTTCCGCCCAGGGCGACGGTTTCGCAAGGGCACCTGGAACAGAGTTCCGTGGATGTTCCCGCAGCCCTCGTGGAGATGATCCGGGTCAACCGGCTCTTCGAGATGAGCCTGAAGGTCGCCAGCACCCTCTCCAATGACCTCGACAGCCGTGCCATCAACGACATCGCCGGGCTCCGGTAGCCCCCAAGCCCTCAGGAGCATTCCATGATGCGCGCCATGTGGTCCGCCGCCGCCGGGATGGCCGTCCAGCAACTGAACATGGACACCATCTCGAACAACCTCGCCAACGTGAACACCACGGGCTACAAGCGGGCCAGGGCCGAATTCCAGGACCTGCTCTACCAGACCGTGAACCTCGCCGGGACCAACAGCAGCACCAGCACCCAGATCCCCTCGGGGATCCAGATCGGGCATGGGTCCCGGCTCCAGGCCATCACGCGCCTCTACACCACCGGCAACCTCCGGAACACCAACGGCCGATTCGACATGGCCATCCAGGGGGACGGGTTCTTCACCCTCACCCAACCGGACGGCACCCTCGCCTACACCCGGGACGGAGCCTTCACCCTGGACCAGAACGGAAACATGGTGAACGCCTCCGGATTCCCCCTCCAGCCCCAGATCACGATTCCCCAGGACGCCACCAGCGTCACCATCGCCACCGACGGCACCGTTTCCGTGACCCAGCCGGGGCAGACCCAACCCCAGCAAGTGGGACAGATCACCCTGGTGCACTTCATCAACCCCGGGGGCCTGAACCTCCTCGGGCGGAACATGGTCCAGCCCACGCTGGCCAGCGGGGACCCCATCGAAGGCGTTCCCGGAGCCGACGGGATCGGCACCCTCCAGCAGGGATTCCTGGAGGTTTCCAACGTGGACATCGCCGACGAGATGGTGAACATGATCATCGGCCAGCGGGCCTATGAGGCGAACAGCAAGACCATCCTCACGGTGGACAACATGCTTTCCATCGTGAACAACCTCAAGCGGTGAGCCGTGAACGCCCGCGTTCTCTGGGTGGCCGTGATTCTGGGCCTTCCCCTGCAATCCGACGACACCCATGAGCCGGGTTCCCTGGCCGGACGCATCCAGGCCGAGGCCCTGGCCCAGGCCGAGCGGGAGGCCCGGGGGCTGCCGGGCACCTACCGCTTCAGGACCGTGGGAGTCCCCGCCCTCCCTCCCTTGGCCGGGCCCGACGCGCGGGTCGAGTTCTCCCACCTGAGCAAGAAGGAACCATCGGGACGCTTTTTCGCCACATTCAGGATCTCCAAGGATGGAAGGCAGCTCGGTTTCGCCCGGGCGGACCTGGAGGGGAGCTGGACCGGCCTCGTGCTCCGTGCGAAAGAGAGCCTCCCCAGGAAATCCGTGCCCGACGAATCCCAGGTCGAGAGCGCGGCCCTCGAGGGGACCCCGCCACCCGGCGCCCTGACCGTGCTCCCCGATGGCCACAGACTGCGTCAGCCCGTGCCCGCGGGTCGCGTCCTGACCTTCGCGGACCTTGAACCCATCCCGCTGGTCCAGGCGGGGGAGCGTATCCGGCTCACCGCCGCCCAACCGGGAGTCACCATCGTGGCCGAGGCCACCGCCCGCGGCACCGGGTGCCTCGGCCAACGGGTACGCGTGGAACTTCCGGGCTCGCGGAAGTGGGTCCACGCTCAGGTCAACGGTCAGGGAGAGGCGGTCCTGGAGGGGTTCTCCAAAGGCAAATAGCACTGGCGGGGGAGGGCCTTGCAGCCTAGTCTGGAGCGGCCCAAGAGGAGTGCCCCATGGCCCACGATGACCACGTCCACGGACCCGGCTGCGACCACGATCACGATGACGAATTCGAGATCGAGGTGGTTGAACTGGAAGACGAAAACGGCGAGAAGGAGGAATTCGCCATCCTGGAGGAAGTGGACTTCGAGGGCCGGCACTTCGCCGTGCTGGCTCCTCTGGCCGAGGTGCAGGCCCAGAGCGAGGGGAACGCCGATCCTGAAGCGGGGCTCTCCCTGGAGATCTTCGAGGTGAAGGACGACATGTTCACGCCCCTGGAGGACGAAGAGCTCGCCAACCGCCTCATGGCCCATCTGGACGAGCTGGCCGCCAAGCTGGCGGAGGACGAGAAGTCCTGAGCCCCGCCCCCGATTCGATATGCTGGAAGCCCCCGCGAGGGGGCTTTTCCGTGGAGGACATGCTTGGCCAGCCATCTGTGGGCGGATCCCTTCAGCGGGCTTTCCGGTGACATCTGGATCGGCGGCTTTCTCAGCCTTGGCGTGGAGGCGGAGGAACTTGGCGCCCTGCTCCGGCAACTTCCCTTCCCCGACCTGGAACTGGAGGCGGGCCTCGCGATGCGCTGCGGGATCCAGGGCACCCGCGCCCGGATCCTGGTGGCAGGCATGCCTGATGAAGGCCAGGCTCCCCACATCATCGCCCCCGCCCGGAGGGGCCTGCGACGGAAGCCTGCCCACGGTCGTACCTGGGCCGAAGTGGATCGCCTCTTGTCGGTCCTGCGCCCCGCCCGGTTGGCGGAGCTGTCCCGGGACATCTTCAGGGCCATGGGGTCGGCCGAGGCCCGCGTCCACGGAGCCAGCCTCGAGGGCGTTCATTTCCATGAGCTGGGCCTCCCCGACTCCATCGCCGATGTGGTCCTCGCCGCCGGGGGCTGGCTGGCCCTGGAGGAGCCCGAGGTCCACGTGGGGCCGGTGGCGGTGGGCCGGGGAAGGGCCTCCATGGCCCATGGCAGCTATCCCCTCCCGGCACCCGCCACGGCCTTCCTCCTGGAAGGATTCCAGTGGGTCCCCGGGGTGGCACCGGAGGGACGGGAACTCACCACGCCGACTGGGGCGGCCATCGCCGCCACCCTGGCGACGCACCGCCAGGCCCCCCCAAGGTTCATTCCGGAGCGCATCGGCTTCGGGGCAGGGGGTTGGGATTTCCAGGATTCCCCCAATGCGGCGCGCTTCCTCCTGGGAAGGATTCCCCAGGCCAGCCTCGAGCTGCTCCAGTTCGAGACCAACCTGGATGACGCGACCCCCCAGCAGGTGGCCCACGCCCAGGCCCGGGCCCTGGAGGCGGGCGCCCTGGATCTCTGGGTTCTCCCGGCCACCTTCAAGAAGGGTCGGAGCGGATGGGTGGTGGGAGGGCTGGTCTCCCGGGCCGGCGCGCAGGCCCTGTTCTCCCTGATCGGTGCCGAACTGCCCACGCTGGGCATCCGCAGCTGGCCGGTCCACAGGGTCGAGGCGGAGCGGGAATTCCTTCTGGTGGACGTTGAAGGCGCACCGGTGCCTGTGAAGAAGGGCCGCTGGCCCCATGCCACCCACCTCCAGCCGGAGTTCGAGGATGCCCGGCGGGCCGCGGAGGCGCAGGACAAACCCCTCGCCAGGGTCCAGGATGCTGCCCGGGCGAAGGCGGCCGGGATGCGCCGGAAATGAGCCCCGGGAAAGCCGCGCAAAAGGGTGGCCGGGTGCGTTTCCACGGACGGATCCTGATCCTCTGCGAGGACCCCGGACTTCTCCGCGCCCAACTCGACGGAAGGGACCTGGACCTGGGGGAATGCCTTCCCCTGCGGGACCAGATCAGCACCGACGAGATCACCCCGGCCCTGATCTGCTACCACTACGACGAGAAGCTCGGGGATTTTCCCTACACGGGCCTCCGCTGCGGGACCGAGTACCCCGTGGGCGAAGGGGCCGTCCGGGCCGGCGGCTTCGCCGTTAGCGTGTCCGGGAAGCGCCGGGGGAAGGGGAGCAGCCGCGAGGCCAGCCCCTACGCCGAGTGGTGCGCGGGGATCCGGCTGGTGATCGCGGAGAGCTTCGAGAGGATCTACCGGCAGAACTGCCAGAACCTCGGCCTGCTCACCAGCACGGATTTCGGATTGATTCCCAGGATTCGGGCCGGGGAGGCCATTCCCATGGAGTCCTTCACGGAAGGGCTCGATCCCGTGGCGCGGGAGATCGTGGAACGGGGAGGACTGTTCCCCTTCAGCCAGGCCCGCCTCAAGGGGGAGATCGCCTTCCCCCCCTCCCGAAGGGGCATCAAGCCGATGACCCTCGGAGAAAAGATCCTGGCCAGGCATGCGGTCCCCGGACCTCCCTCCGGACCCGCCGGACTCGACAGCGTGGCCCCGGGGGAAGGCCTCTTCCTGCGCGCGGACTGGCGCTTCTCCCATGAATACGTCACCCCCATGGCCGCCTCCTTCCTGGCCCGCGCCATGGGGCCGGAAGCGCGGGTCATCCATCCCGAGCGGGTCCTGGCCTTCCGTGACCATCTGACCTTCTTGGACCAGAGCATGGGTCCCGAGGCCCGGCGCCGGGGACTGCTGGAGGCCGCCCGGGCACTGCCCCTCGTCCAGGAGGCCTTCTGCGCCCGGCAGGGCATCCACTTGCACGGCGAGCTTCCGCGCGGGGGGTCGGAAGGCATCTGCCATGCCCTCATCACGGAGCGCTACGCCCGGCCCGGAGAGGTGGTGGTGGGCACGGACAGCCACACTCCCCACGCAGGGGCCCTGGGATGCCTTGCCTTCGGAGTGGGAACCACCGACATCGCCTGTGCGTGGATCACGGGGGATGTCCGGGTGACGGTTCCCCCCACCCTCCGGATCCTCCTCCGTGGACGCTTGGCGAGGGGCGTCGCGGCGAAGGACCTGGCCCTTCACCTCCTTCGCCTCCCCTTCATCCGGGAGGGAGGGGCCCTGGGCCACATCCTGGAGTTCCAGGGAGATGCCCTGGCCCTGCTGGACACCGACGAGCGCGCCACCCTGACGAACATGGCTGCGGAGATCGGGGCGTTCACAGGGATCGTCGCTCCGGACGAGGAGACGCTCCGATTCCTCAGGGACCGCCGGGGCGAGGATGTCCGTCTGGAGCCTTGGATGCGAGCCGACGACGGGGCGGCCTACGCAGGCACGCTCGAGGTGGACTGCGGAGGGCTGGAGCCCATGGTGGCCCGGCCGGGGGACCCGGGAAACGGGATGCCCCTTGGGGACCTTCAAGAGTTGGTGCCCGTGCACATCGCCTACCTGGGCAGCTGCACCGGAGGAAAGCGGGAGGACCTGCGCCGGGCCTTCGAGGTCGTTTCGCCGGCCGCCCGCGCGGGGAGGCGCATCCCGGAAGGCGTGCGTTTCTTCGTGCAATGCGGCAGCGAGGCGGTGCGGGTTCACGCGGAACAGGAAGGATGGCTGGCCGCCTTCGAGGCCGTGGGCGCGACACTCCTCGGGAGTTCCTGCGGAGCCTGCATCAACGCAGGTCCCGGCGTGAGCGAGCGCCCGGACCAGGTGACGATCAGCGCGATCAACCGGAATTTCCCGGGGCGCAGCGGCCCCGGGCTGGTCTGGCTGGCCAGCCCCGCCACGGTGGCGGCCAGCGCCCTGGCGGGGCGGATCTGCGCACCGCCTTCGGAGGAGGAACGATGAATCGGCCATCCACCCTCCGGGCCGTGATGGCGGCGCTGCGGAAGCCCGGGGACGGCTGCCCCTGGGACCTCGAACAGGACCACCAGAGCCTGGCCCGCTACCTTCGGGAGGAAGCCGCCGAGGTGCTGGATGCCCTCGCGGCGCACCATCCCGGGGAGGCGGAATCCGAGCAGCACCTGAAGGAGGAGTTGGGGGACCTCTGGCTCCAGATCGCCTTTCACGCCCAGATGGCGTCGGATCGGGGCGCCTGGGACCTGGCCGACGTGGAGTCGGCCATCGTGGAGAAACTCCTGAGGCGCCATCCCCACGTTTTCGGCAAGGCGGAAGTCGATGGCTCCGGCGAGGTCCTCGTCAACTGGGAGGTCATCAAGGCCGAGGAGCGGAGCGAGAAGGGGCTGACGGCCGAAAGGCGTCTCCTGGAGGGCATTCCTGCAAGCCTGTCGCCCCTGGAAGAGGCCCTGGAGATCGGGAAACGCTGCGGCCAGGTTGGCTTCGATTGGCCGAACCTGGAAGGGGTTCTTGAAAAGGTGAAGGAGGAGATCGGAGAACTTCAGGCGGAGCAAACTGCGGACCGGATGGAGGATGAGTTCGGCGACGTCCTCTTCAGCCTGGTGCAGTGGGCCCGGAAGAAGGGCCTGGATCCGGACCGTGCGATGCGTCGGCAGATGGCCCGTTTTCGCGGGCGTTTCCGCGAGGTCGAAGACCTGGCCCGCGCCCGGGGCGGCTGGGAGGGCTGCACCCTGGAGGACATGGAAGAGGCCTGGCAGAGGGCCAAAAAATCCCAGGGCCCGCCGCCCCTCTGAGTCTTGACTTGGGGTCGGGAAGGAACATGCTTCTCGACAGCTATCCCCTCACGCAAGTCCAGGGCATCTCGTCGGCGTCCAACCCGGGAGGGTTCATGTCCGCACGTCCCTCTTCCATGACCCTGCAAGGGATCCTCCTTGCGGCCTTGGCCCTTCTCGCCTCCGCCTGCGGGGGCGGTGGAAGCGGAGGAGGGGGTGGAACCCCCCCGCCCACCATCGCCAGCTTCTCCGCGGCCCCCGCCAGCATCAGCGCCGGCCAGTCCAGCACCCTGTCCTGGAGTGTCTCGGGGGCCACCGGCCTGAACGTCGCCCCGGGGCCAGGAAGCGTGTCCGGGACCAGCGTCAGCGTCAGTCCCGGCGCCACCACCGCCTACACCCTCACCGCCTCCAACGCCGGCGGCAGCGCGTCCGCCACCACCACCGTGACGGTGGTGCCCCTGCCGGTCATCGCCAGCTTCGCGGCGAACCCCGCCACCATCTCCAGCGGCCAGACCAGCACCCTTTCCTGGTCCGTGACCGGGGCCGCCACCCTCAGCCTCGACCGCGGAATTGGCACGGTGACCGGAACGAGCCGCGTGGTCAGCCCCACCAGCACCACCACCTACACCCTCACCGCCGCCAACAGCCTGGGGGCTTCGGTGACGGCCACCACCACGGTGACGGTGAGCTCACCCACCGCCAATTTCGGGAACGCCCCGGACGGCACCCCCACGGGCTACCCCACCGTCTTCGGGATCATCAACCCTGCTCAGACGGGTAGTTTTCCCACGAAGCTCGCCAACAACGGGGCACGGACCCTCAGCATCGCCGACGGAATCCTTGGGACCCAGGCCAAGCAGACGGCGGATGCTGCCATCGGCGACTTCTCGGACGTGGATGGCCTGCAAGACATGACGGTGGTCCTGACCTCCATCCCGCCTCCAGCCGCCATGGCCGTCAAGGTCACCGCCCCCACCGGGGGCTCCGGCGGAACCATGTACCTGAACGTGCTCTTCGACCGGAACATGAACGGGAATTGGAACGATGCGGATGAATGGGTCGTGAAGAACCATCCCGTGAATCTGCCGGCGCCCGGGACTTCCGCGACGGTGACTCCCCCCGCCTTTCCCTTTTCCACAGGGGCTGTCCTCCCGGATCCCGCGTGGATGCGGGTGGCCCTGACCCGGGAACAGATCCAGGGCGGAACCTGGAACGGCACGGGCTCCTTCAGCTCCGGGGAAGTGGAGGATTGGCTGGTGAACCTCGCGGCCCTGCCCGGGAACCCTCCCAAGCGGGTGCCCATCCTCACGGTGGAACCGGGCGGGCCCTACAAGTTCCCCAACGGCGTGGGGAACAAGAACATCCAGTTCACCGTGACCAACTGGGCCGTTCCCCAAGGCACCTTCAACTACACCCTCGTCCACACGGGGCTCGGGGCGGTCGCCCTGGGGGCGTGGAACAAGGTTCCCCCCGTGCCCATCGGGAGTTTCATGGCTCCCCTGGGTGCGCCCAACCCCCAGGTGGTGGCCGGGGTGGCCAACAGCCCCGGGCCGGCGGCCTTGCCTGACCAGTGGCGGGTAACCGTGGAGGCGATCGATCCACCGGCCCTCTTCGTACCGGGTGGTGTCTTCATCGGGGTCGGGGCGGCCAGCGCCCTCATGGATTTCCAGTCCGAGGCCGGGCCAGCCCACACCCTTTCGGTCTTCTCGGCCAACATCACGCACACGAGGGGGGTCTCGCCCTGCCCCCAGCCCTTTTCCGGGGCCCCCTATTTCCCCATCAAGCTGACGAACACGGGCGGGGTGGCTCTCACCTGGTCGGTGTCCTCCCTGCCGGGCTGGCTCACCTTCAGCGGTGCCGCCACCAGCGGGACCCTTGCCCCCGGGGCCAGTGCGTCTCTTCCCCTGGCCTTCACCTGCTCGGGTTACGTGGTGGGCTCCAACAAACACACCATCGTGTTCACCGTGACCCAGTCGGGGACGAGCACGCCCTCGGAGGGGCAGACGGACATCGCCATCGAGGTGGTCGTCATCTGAAGGACCTTGCGACAAAATGGGCCTGTGCCCGCGCTCCCCTTTTTCATTGTCACGCTGAGCCATACCACTTGGGAGGCTGCCCGGGCCTGCGCCCTGGGGTTGCCCGAAGGGACTCTGCCGGAGCTCCGCCTGGATTTGTTCCCCGAGGGTGATCCCTTCGGCATGGTCCGGGACCTCGGCGGGCACTGCCTGGTGACGTGCCGGCTGAAGGAGGAGGGGGGCCGCTGGGAAGGCGGAGAACCCGAGCGGCAGGATCGGCTTCGGAGGGCCCTGGAAGCCCGCCCAGCCTGGCTGGACCTGGAGTGGGAAGCGTCCATACCGGACTCCTTCCGGGCGCACCTCACCCATGTCCGACTGCTTCGTTCCGTTCACGTGCCGCCAGGAATTTTCGACCTGGAGGCAAGGCTGCAGTCGCTTCCGGAGGGGAATGCCTGGAAATGGGTGGGGGTGGCCCGGAGGCTGGCCGACAACGCACGCCTCAGGGGCCCCCTCGCCTGGGCGAGGGATCGCGGTCTTCTCCTCAGCGCCTTCCTCATGGGGCCCAAGGGGATCGTCGGCCGGGCGATGCAGGGCGCCTGGGGGGGCCGTTTCACCTATGCCGCCCCGGACGACGGTCCCCCGGCCGCTCCCGGACAGGTCCGCCTTTCGGATATGCGGGCTTGGCGCTGCCACCGGGTCCGCCCGGGACACGGCTTGTGTGGCGTCCTGGGCTCACCCGTGCTGCACAGCCTCGGGCCCGCCTTCCACAATCCGAGGTTCCAGCGGGACCTCAAGGACCTCATGTACCTCCCCCTGGACTGCGGGGATGCCGCCGAGGCCCTGGAGGCCATGGAATCCCTGGACATCCTGGGGGCCTCGCTCACCTCTCCACTCAAGGAGACCGTTCCGGAGGCGCTGGGTCTCCCCGGGCCCTTGAACACGCTCTGGAGGGCCCGCCCGGGAGACCCCTGGTCCTTCGCCAATACGGACGCGGAGGCCCTTCGGATCCTCGCCGAGGACCTGCCCCGGGGCCCGGTGCTCATCCTGGGGGGTGGAGGGGTTGGACGTACGAGCGCGGAGCATTTCTCCCGTCTGGGATGTCCGGTGAGGGTGCTGACCCGGTCCGATCCCATGAGGGCCGGAGAAGTAGGGACCTTTGCGCCTGTGGGGATCGTCCAGGCCACCAGGCTGGGGATGCAGCCCGGGGATGGGCTGCCCTTCCCGGAGGCGCTCGAGGAGGTCGGAGACCGCGCGCAGTGGGGTGTGGAATGGATCTACGGCGCCGAGACTTCCTTCACCCGGTGGTGCCGGTCGCGGGGCCTTCGAATGGTCGAGGGCCGGGACCTGTTTGAGGCTCAAGCGGAGACTCAATCGCAAAAAATGATCCACTATTGCCAACCCGCCTGAAAATCATCCCTTCCGTTCACACGTGGTTTCTTGCCGCTCGCCCGGGCTTCGCGACATCCCCGGGGGAAGGAGGCGAGGGCAAGGGGTTCATTCTTGCAATTAGCCCTGCGAACCTTACGATAGCCTGATATACAGCCTTCCGGGCGCGGACCGGTCCCCGGACCTGCCCATTCCGGTGCGCCAGCCTGGACCCCGCCAGGATTCAGAGGATGAAAGGGTCTTCTTCATTGAAGACCCTTCCGGTGACAACTGCACGATTTCATCACTTAGGGGCCCCCCGTGCACGAAAAACATTCTGCGCCACGGCCACCCCGGTGCTCGGGGAGCTCCCTTCTATGGGCGTTCCTCATCACCATCCTGGCCTTGGGATGTTCAAGCACGGCCGCCGAGCGCACCACCCTCGCCGGAGGCGGTGGGACCGGCGGGGTTCACCCCGCGGGTTGGCTGAACGTCCATGCCGGGCAGGCCCTGAAGGCCATCGAATACTGCAAGCAGTGCCATGAAATGAGTTCCCTCCGGCAAGGCAGTGGGGTCCCCTCCTGCCAGGCCTCGGATTGCCACCACCGCTCCACTCCCGGGTGGCAGACGCCCGGATTGCATGGGCTTCGCGCCAAGGAGGCCTTCACCGCGAGCGGCGGGAGTCTGGTCTCCTGCCAGCTCTGCCATGGGACGGATTTCCGGGGAGGGGGCGCGGGGGTTTCCTGCGCGAGCTGCCATTCTGTGCAGGCCCCCCATCCGCACAAGCCCTGGCGCGGCACGGGCCTCACCCATGCCACCGTGGATCCCTCCAATGCCCCGGTGTGCGCCCAGTGCCACTTTCCGGGTTCAGGCGCGAATCCGGCGAACCACCCCCCGACGCCTGCGCCGGCCGGAGCCTCTCCCAGCTGCTTCAACAACACCATGTGCCACGGCGCCAATGTGGCGCCCCATCCCCTCGGCTCCCTCTGGAAGGACCCCACCAGCCTCGCTTTCCACGGCTTCGAGGCGAAGAAGGACCTGCTCTACTGCCAGTCCTGCCATGGGACGCCGGGCACCACGAAATTCGACGGCGGTTCAGCCTCCACGGCCTGCTCCTCCTGCCACAAGCAGGCCGGGGCCCATTCCCTGCCCTGGTACGCGGACCCCGTCCAGGCCTTCCCGGGCTACGTCCCCTCGCACCGCGATGCCCTGAAGCAGGAGAGCGCCTGCGCCGCCTGCCACGACTTCACCAAGGGCCGCACCCCCCCCAATCCCGCCTCCCCCAGCTGCTTCTCAGCCAGCCGCAACAGCGTGGGGTGCCACGCGAACGGCCCGGGCCAGGCCAACCACCCCATTCCCTTCACTGGAACGGCCCACACGGGGGCCGACCAGGCAGCCTTCAACGCGAATTGCCGTTCCTGTCATGCGACCTCCGGGGCCTCCCCTCTGCCTGCGGCGCCCTTGTGCTCCACCTGCCATCAGTCCGGGTCGCCCCTCACCACCCCCAACTGCGCCTCCTGCCACGGGAGACCCCCGGCCGGTTCCAGCTTCCCGAACGTCGCCGGAGTCCACGCCAAGCACGATGCTCTGTCCGAGGTCGCAGGGACCTGCGCGACCTGCCATGACAAGTCCGATTCAGGCACCCTGGTCCACTACGACCACGCCAATGGCCGCCCCGGGCGGGACGGATTGCGGACACCCCCTGCACCCGTCGGCTTCCCTGGAACCTTCGACGCCAAGGCAGGGAAGGGGACCTTCGACCCGGCGACCCTCACCTGCAGCAACGTGAGCTGCCATGGGGGCATCAAGACCCCGAGCTGGCAGGGCGGAAGCATCAATTCCGCCGCCGATGCCGGGTGCCGGCAATGCCACACCCTGGGGACCTCCGCCGGCGTCCCCGAGTCCAACAGCCCCTATTCGGGGAATCACGCCCTCCACCTGGGCAGCAAAGTGAATGCCCTGTGCACGGACTGCCACGCCATGGGCAACGGCAGCGCGGGGGCCCGGAACCACTTCAAATTCATGGGCACGCCCCAGATGGAAGGGCCCTCCAAGGACACCGTCTGGCCCATGGGGAATGCAGCCTACTACAACGCGACCACCCAGAGCTGCGGGACCTTCACCTGTCATGAGCACCTGCACAGCAATGTCCCCTGGACCGGCGGGGCCTCCCACGCGGTGCCCTACCTGGGGACGGGCCACTTCGACGCCACGCCATCCGCCTTCGACGCCACCTGCAAGACCTGCCACGGCGTGAGCGGAGCTTCACCCATTGCGGCGGCTCCCACCTGTTCCGCCTGCCACCAGGCGTCCTCGCCCCTCACCGCGACCAACTGCACCTCCTGCCACTCCAGGCCTCCGGGGGGCACCACATTCCCGGATGCCGCCGGGAGGCACCCCAAGCACAACGGGCTGCCCGAACTGGCCAACGCCTGCGGCGGTTGCCATGCAAGCTCGGATTCAGGAACCTTGGTCCACTACGACCACGCCAATGGCAGGCCCGGGAAGGATGCCCTCCGGGTTCCCCCGGCCCCGGTCCAGATCCCCTCGATCTACAACGCCAAGGGCGGACCGGCCTCCTTCGATCCTTCCACCCTGACCTGTTCCAGCGTGAGCTGCCACGGGGCCATCAAGACCCCCAACTGGACCACCGGGAGCATCGACAGCAGCGCCGACGCGGGCTGCCGAAGCTGCCATTCCCTTGGAACTGCCCAGGGGGCTCCCGAGGCCAACAGCCTCTACTCGGGGCTGCACGCCCTTCACCTCGGGACCGGCGTGAAGGCCCTATGCACGGAATGCCACGCCATGGGCAACGGCAGCGTGGGGGCTGGCAACCACTTCAAGTTCATGGGGACCTCCAAGATGGAAGGGCCCGCCAGCGACACCGTCTGGCCCATGGGGAACGCCTCCTACTACAACGCCACCAACCAGACCTGCGGCACCTTCACCTGCCACGGGGAACTGCACAACGGCAATTCCTGGACCGGGGGCGCGAACCACGCGATCCCCTACCTCGACCCGGCCCACACGGGGGTCAACGCGGGCGGTTTCGACTCGAACTGCAAAAACTGCCACGGGCTCAGCGGAAGCTCCCCCCTGGCGGCCGCACCCACCTGCTCGGCCTGCCACAAGGCTGCCTCGCCCCTCACGGCCGTGAACTGCACTTCCTGCCACGGCAGACCTCCGGCAGGTTCCGCCTTCCCGGACGTCGCAGGGAAGCACGCCAGGCACAATGCCCTGCCTGAGTTGGCCAATGCCTGCGCTCCCTGCCACTCGGGGACCGACTCGGGCAGCCAGGTCCACTATGACCACGCCAACGGCCGGCCGGGCAAGGATGCCCTCAGGGTGCCGCCGGGGGAGGTCTCATTCCTTTCATCCTTCAATGCCAAGAGCGGGCCCGCGTCCTTCAACCCCTCGGCCCTCACCTGCAGCAGCGTCAGCTGCCACGGGGGGGTCCTGGCCCCCAGCTGGACCACGGGAAGCATTTCCTCCAACACGGACGCGGGCTGCCGCCAATGCCACGTCCTCGGAACCGCCCAGGGCGTCCCCCAGTACAACAGCCCCTACTCCGGCGGCCACGCCCTCCACCTGGGGGCCGGGGTGAATGCCCTGTGCACCGAGTGCCACTCCATGGCCAATGGCACGGTCGGAGCCAACAACCACTTCCGGTTCATGGGGACCACGGCCATGGAAGGGCCCGCCAGCGACACCGTCTGGCCCCTGGGCACGGCCTCCTACTATCGCGCTGCGAACCAGACTTGCGGCACCTTCACCTGCCATGGCCAGGTCCACACGGACTTCCCTTGGAAGGAAGGGGCCAACCACGCCGTGCCCTACCTCGCCTCGGCCCACACGACGGTGAATCAGGCGAACTTCGACGCGAATTGCCGGACCTGCCACGGCGTCAGCGGCAGTTCGCCCATGACCCTGGCGCCTACCTGCAGCGCCTGTCACCAAAAGTCTTCTCCCCTCGCCGTCACCAACTGCGCCTCCTGCCACGCCAAGCCCCCCACCGGCACCGTCTTCCCCGAGATCGCCGGGACCCACGCGGTCCACAACGGCTTCCCCGGCGTCACCGGAACCTGCGGGGCCTGCCACCAGGGATCCGATTCCGGAACCCAGATCCATTACGACCACGCCAACGGCCGTCCCGGCAAGGACGCCCTCAGGGTCGGGCCAGGAGAGGTGGCCTTCCTGTCGGCCTACAACGCCAAGAGCGGGTCTGCCTCGTTCAACCCCTCCACGCTCACCTGCGCCACCGTGAGTTGCCATGGGGGTCAGACCACCCCCAACTGGCGCAGCGGCTCCATCGACGTCAACACGCAGTGCGCCGCCTGCCACAGCATCGGGACCTCCCAGTACAACAGCTTCAATTCCGGGGAGCATCGCCTCCACGCCGTGGACAAGGGATACCCCTGCAGCGACTGCCACTCCATGACCAACGGCACTCCGGGGGCCAACAATCACTTCGCCTTCCTCGGGACCTCCGCCATGGAGGGACCCGCCGCGGACACCATCACTTTCTCCGCGGCCGTCACCGGGGCCCGCACCTACAACCGCAACACCCGGCAGTGCACCCTGACCTGCCACAACCAGAACCACAACCCGGAGACGTGGTGATGCCCCGAGCCACCCCAGGACCGTCTCCCCATTTTGGAGTCACCATGCGCCACCTCCCGCACCCCCTCCTCGCCGCCCTCCTCCTGGCCGGGTCTCTCCTGGCGGGCGCAGACCCGGCCAAGGACATCCCCAAGTTCCAGGGGGGGGACCTCCAGAAGTACTGGATGGATGCCTGCGCCCGTTGCCACGGCGTCAATGGAAACGGCCGCGACAATTCGGGGCGCCCTCTCCCCGACGCCGGCTTCGATTTCACGGACAGCCGCAAGGCGAACAAGAAGAAGGACAGCGATTGGATCAAGGTCACCCTGGAAGGAAAGGACAAGATGCCCGCCTTCAAGGACAAGATGAGCGAGGCCGACGTCGCGAAGATGACCACGGAAATCGTCCGCAAGTTCGCCGCCAAGTAGTCCCGAAAGGATGATGATGCCCACCATTCCCTCCCGGATCCTTCCGCTCGCCCTTTCCGCCACCTGTCTGCTGGGGGAATCCTCCGAGTACCCCGTCAACCTCAACCTCCCCTCCACGGAGCGGATGCAGTTCTGGGACATCGGGATCCTTTTCTCCCACCGCTTCCTGTCCGCGGTCCAGGGCCACGGGAAGGACCTCTACGGCCTGGACGGGTTCGCCTACGCCGGGTTCGGGGTCGGCTTTGGCATCAAACCCATTCCGGGGATGAATGTCCTGCTGTACCGCACGGCGGACAACAAGACCTTCGTGGCCGGTCTCCAGCAGCAGCTCTTCGACAAGAGCCTCGCCCGGGCGGCCCTTCGGATCGAGCGGTTCGACGAGACGGTGCCCCATCTGAAGAACGAGATCGGGGAAGTGGGCATCAGCGGGACGGTGGTTCAGCTTCCGGTTGATGTGTTCCTCGGAGACTACGTCATCGTCAACCTGGTCCCGACCTACCTGAGCCGAACCACCACCCAGGAGAAGCCGGTGTTCAATGCCGGCGTGGGGCTGAGGCTCCTGTTCACCGACAAGTTCAATTTCGTCGGGGAGTACTACCCCCGGCCCTCCAAAATCGCCAAGACCTTCAAGCCTGGCTGGGCCGCCGGATTCTCCTACAAGACCTTCAAGCACCGATTCTCCCTTTTCGGGACGAACAACCCCTCCACGACGGCCAACCAGGTCCTCTCGGGGGACTACGGAACCGGCCCCGGGAACTACACCTCGAGTTCGAAGAACCAGGGCACCTGGTCCATCGGATTCAATGTCGCACGCGTTTTCTGAACCACAGGAGGCACGATGATCGCCCTCGCCAGCCCATTCATGGAATTTGTCGCCAGGGAACACCCGGCCCTCGTCCACCTTCCCCTCGGGCTGGTGGTGGCCCTTCCCATCGCGATGCTCGTCTCCTTCCGCTCCCGGCATGCCCATGCCTGGAAACTGACCGCCACCTTCATGGCCGGCCTCGCCTGGGCCAGCAGCGCCGTGGCCCTGTTCAGCGGCCTTCTCTGGGGCCGGCAGATCAATCTGATTCCGCCAGGGAATTTCCTGCCCGTGGTGGCCTCCGAGAAGCAGGTGCTGCAACGCATGCTCCAACTGCACGAGCTGACCGCGCTGGCAGGAGTGCTGGTGGGTGGGGTCTGCCTCGCCTTCCTGGTGCGCTCCCTCCGGATGGAGTCCGAACGCATCGACACTCCGACCCAGCCAGGAACCGAACCCGGCCCGCGCCGGCGGAGCGCCCTGCGCCGCATCTCCGACCGAGGCGTGGGGGTCCCGGCCATGATGCTGAGCTTGCTCTGGATTGGGGCCTGGGGGTTCTGCGGGAAGCTGGGTGGGATCATGGTCTTCGGCAACGAGGAAACCAACAAGGCCGCCGCGGAGCAGGAAGCCAAACGAAAGAACGACGTGGAGGCCGAACTCCCGATCCGGGCCCTGGACTATGGCAGTCTTGAACCCGTCGAACCCGGTCCCATACGGAGCGCCGCCCACGGGAACCGGTGGCGGCGCACATGGGTGACCGCCTCGGGCATTGATGCCTACAAATCCGGGAAGCCCCTTCCCGCGGGAGCCTACGTGGTGCTCAGCACCTTCGAGGACGAAAAGGGAAGGCCCGGGCATGAATTGGGGCCGCTCTACATGAAGGAAACGCGTTCCGACGGCTCCACGGCCTTCGCCTTCTACTGGCCCCGGGTCCCCGAGGGGCGGCGGACCGAGGTGGGGGGCGAGGAGACCGTCTACTGGCGGAGCCCGGATCCAAAGCTCGTGGTTTGCACGGGTTGCCATGAGAAAAATGGGGCCGGGCAGGGTCCCGCCGGGGGCGTCGGGGCCAAACAGGTGGCCGCCTTGAAACACTGAACTGGGAGCAGGAACCGTGGCGGGGGGAAGCCGGCTCCGGAGAGGCCCCGGGCCTCTGCGAATCTGCTAGCTTCTCCCCATGCGGCTCCTGCTCGTGGAGGACAAGGACAGCTTCCGGCGGATGCTGGAGAAGGCCATCCCGCCATCCCTGTGGGAGACCGTGTCCCTGGCCGATCCCCTTGAGGCCCTGACCCACCTCGAACGGGATCCTTTCGATGTCCTACTGACGGACCTCCGCCTCCCGGGAATCTCCGGCCTCGACCTCCTCCGCAGGGCCCGGCGCATCAGGCCACAGCTCCGCTGTGTCCTGATGAGTGCCTTCGGAGAACCCCGGGACATCGTCGAGGCCATCCGCTCGGGGGCCGACGAATTCCTGCCCAAGCCCTTCGACCTCGATCAGCTGTTGGGCATCCTGGAACGCCTCCGGGGCCTCATGGCGGCTCCGCCCCCGGATCCCAGGGAGGCATGGGTGGCGCAGTCCCCCGCCTCCAAGGAATGGGCCTCCGGGTTGCTTCGGGCCTCCGAACACCGGCTCCCGGTCCTGCTCTGCGGAGAACCGGGGGTCGGCCGAGCCCGGGGAGCCCGCCGGATCCACACCCTGGGGCAGCCAGGGACTCCCTACCTCGTCCGCCAGGCCTGGGAACTGGACCCCTGCAGGCTCGAGGAGGACCTCCTCCTGGCCCGGGGAGGAACCCTTTTCCTTCCGGACCTGGATCGGATGGGGGACCCCGATGCCTCCAACCTCATCCGGGCCATGGATGGCCCGGCGGGTTCGGGGCTCCGGTGGATCGCCTCCAGCCGCCACCCTGCGGGCCTCCAGGGTCCCCTCGGGACCCGCTTCGGAGCGCTCAGGTTCTACCTACCACCCCTCCGGGACCGGCGGGAAGACATCCTTCCCCTGCTCATGACCTTTCTCCAGGCCCAGGCCAAGGCGGAAGGCCGTCCTCTCCCCATCCTCGACCGTGCCGCGGAACAGGAGGCCTTGGATCATTCCTGGCCGGGCAACGCGGAAGAACTCGCCGCCTGCGCGGCCGCTTCGCTTCGTGCCACGGAGGGCCTCCGGATCCGTCGCCTGACCTTTCCTGGGAGCGGAAGTCAGATGGTGCTCCCCTGGCCCGCGGATGGAGACCTCGAGGGCATGCTCAAGTCGGTGCGGGCCCAGGCGGAGGCGGCACTTCTCCGCCGGGCCCTGGATTCCGCGGGCGGCGACCTGGGCGCCGCGGCCCATGCCTTGGGGCTCACCCTCAGGGTGCTGGGGCAGAGACTCCGGGAAAACGGCATCGACCTCGAATCCTGATGCCCGTCCTCGGACCCGGGTCGGCGATACTTGGTGCATGGACGCCCATCCCACCGCGACGGCTGATTCCAGGAATCCCGAATCCCTGCGGACCGCGATCCTTAGAGGTCTTTCGCACCTCCAGGCGGTCCTGGTGGGAAAGGACCTCCAGGTTCGCCGGGCCATGGCCGCCATGCTGTCCGGCGGGCACCTTCTCATCGAGGACCTTCCAGGGGTGGGGAAGACCACACTGGCGCGCGGCCTGGCCCGCATCCTGGGCGGACGCTTCCAGCGGGTGCAGGGAACCAACGACTTGCTTCCCTCGGACCTCCTGGGGGTGCACCTATGGGAGGCAGCTTCCCAGTCCTTCCGTTTCCAGCCCGGGCCGGTCTTCTGCAACGTGCTGTTGCTGGACGAGTTGAACCGGATCGGACCCAAGACCCAGAGCGCCATGCTGGAGGTGATGGTCGAGGGGCAGGTCACCCTCGACCGGAACACCCATCCCCTCCCCGATCCTTTCTACCTGATCGCCACCCAGAACCCCATGGACCACTCCGGGACCTTTCCCCTTCCCGAAAGCCAGTTGGATCGCTTCGCGTGCGTGCTCCACCTGGGCTATCCGGAGTCCGCCCCCGAGGCCCGGGTGCTCCGGGGGGAGGCCGGAATGGACAGGCTCCAGCAGCTCGAACCCACGCTGGACATGGATGGCTGGAGGCTGGCCCGCGCCCAGGTGAGGAAAGTCGGGCTTTCGGAACCCATCCTGGATTATGTGGAGCGGGTGGCATCGAGAATCCGCACCGAGGGGGCCTTCTGCTCGACCCGGGCCCTCCGGCAATGGATCGGACTCGCCCAGGCCGAGGCTTGGCTGGAGGGGCGGGCCTTCCTGGTCCCGGACGACCTCCAGGCGACCCTCGGGGACGCCATGGCCCACCGTGGCACGCTCGACGAGCGTCGGCTCAACCGGGGGGAGCGCAGGGAGCGGCTGGGGCGGGTCCTCGCTGAAATCCCAGTGGGGTGGAAGCCTTGATCCGCGGGAAGCTGGGCCCGGCCCTCGAGCAGGCCCGGCTCGACGCGGGGTTTTCCCGCGCCCAGTTCGCCCGCGAGCTGAACCTCTCCATCACCCTGCTGGAGGCCATCGAGTCCGAATCTTGGACCGAGCTTCCCGCGGGGCTGGAGCGCCCCCTCACCCGGCAGGTGGCGGCCCGGCTTGGAATCGATCCTTCGGAATTCCCTGACTCCTGGGAGGCAATCCCCGGGGCCGCGGGCTCCGACACCCCCGACCCCCGGCGGGAATGGATGGAACGCGCCGTCATGGGGCTCCTGTCCGCGGGGTCCGTGGGGCTGCTCCTCTGGTTGGTGATTCCCGGACCCCGCATCCGGGCCGGGGCCTCCACCGGTCCGAAAACCCTCCCTTCGCCCGTTCACGCCCCGGTCCCCGCGGCGCCCCCGGACCAGCCCTACCCCGTGATCGGAGAACTGATCCCCGAGGCTCCCAGGAACGAGGACGGCATCCTCGTGACCATCCGTGCCCTGGACGCGACCCAGGCGAGTCTGGAATCGGAGGCGGGAAGGAATGCCCGGGTGGTCCAGGTTTCCGAACCCTGGCGGTTCCGGGTCAAGGGCCCCTTCGTCATCACCCTGGAGAATGCGGGGGTGGTCAAGCTCGAGGTCGGGGGTCGGCTCATCCCCCATGGCCAGAGCGTGGGCGAAGCCTGGACCGGGCGCTTCGGTCCCGAAGGCCAGTGGATTCCCCGAGGAGCTCCCGAAGTTCCCGCCAAGGCCTCCGCGCCGGAAACCGATCCCGTTGGGGAGGAGGGGGGCCGTCCCTGATACCTTAGGGGGACCTGCCATGCATCCCCTCGTCGAGAAATTCCTCCAGGGCGATCTGCCCGAGCCGATGGCCAATGCCTTGGTGGGAGGGAGCCTTCCCGTTCCCTCCATCGACCTGCTCCAGGCCCTCGCCTACGCCGTTTTCCGCGAAACGCCCTTCGCCCCGAGGGCCGCCGAGACCCTCGAGAGCATGCCTGAGGGGGTTCTCCAAGGAGCCATCGCTGGGCCCGTGAACCCCCCGGACCCGCTGGGGCTCATCTGCCGGTACCGGAAGGAGCCCGCCCTGCTTGAGCAGGCGATGCTCCACGAGGATTTCACCTCCGCGTGGATGGAACGGGTGGTGCCCCATCTCCCTGGAAGCGTGCTGGACCTTCCCCTGAACAACCAGGTGATGTGGATCGAGCGCCCCATCATCCTCGATCACCTCGAGGAGCACCCGGAAGGGGATTACAACCTCAAGCGCAAGATCCAGGAATTCCGCCGCGATGTGCTCCGGCTCATTGCCCCCGAGATCGCGAAGGAGCGCCTGGAACTCATCGACGAGGTGGAGGCCGGGCGCCTGGACAAGGCCTGGGCCGAGCTTCCCTTGCCCCAGGAGGCATCGGACGAGGAGTCCCTCACGGACCACCAGGCCCGGGAACGGGCGGAGAAGCTCCTGAGATCCATCAAGGAGGAGGGGGGCGAGGAACCCACCCTCACCCTCACCCAGCGGGTCATGAAATTGAAGACCAACCAGAAGATCATCCTGGCCATCAAGGGGGGGAAGGAGGAGCGGACCCTGCTCATCCGCGAGTCCAATCGCCTCATCCAGGTGGCGGTGGTCCGCAATGGCCGCATCACTGAAGGCGAGATCACCTACATCGCACAGATGCGTACCGTCACGGACGAGGTCCTTCGAATCATCAGCATGAACAGGGAATGGATGAAGAAGTACCCCATCGTGAAGAACCTCGTCATGAACCCGCGAACCCCCCTTCCGCTGGCCATGAACAATCTCCGCCGCATCCGGGAGTTCGACCTGAAGCTCATGGCCAAAGACCGCAACGTGTCCGAGGCCCTCCGCCGGGAGGCCAAGCGGCTGGCCGAGCCCAGGGGAGGAACTCCGCAGTAGCCCCACCCCCGCCCGGTCCATTCCTGCCGACCGTTGACTTCAATTCCCGAAGGCCCCCACCGGGGGCCTTCGGGTTTGGAGCGGTGACGGGGTTTCCCTCCGGCCCTGCGGGCCTCCGGGCCGCGCGGCTGGCAGCGCCCGCGCCTCATCCCCTCCGGCAGTCCACAGGACTGCCTCCAGGGGGCGCTATCGGCGCGCCATCCGCGATTCAATCCCCACCGCCCTCCGTCTCAATATCCAACGGCCCCCGTTCGGGGGCCGTTGGATTTGGAGCGGGCGATGGGGATTGAACCCACGACATCAAGCTTGGGAAGCTTGCGTTCTACCACTGAACTACGCCCGCAGCGGCCTCTTCATGCTAATGGGTCGGGGGCCCCGGGGGAAGGCCCGGGGGGGGGCAGGGCCTCCAGCCTCCCGACGACCCAATCGAACAGCGGCTCGATTCCGACGGGGGCCTGCTCTGCGACGAAGAGGGGCAGGCTCAGGAGGGCCAAATGCCTTCCATCGAGTTTCACGGCGTCCTTCTCGGTGCAAACCAGGCCCACGGCACCCGCCCGGGTGGCTTCCAGTTCCATCAGCAAGAGTTCCCTCGGAGTGATCCTGTGGTGGTCGGGGAACGATTTTGTCTCCACCCAGCGGACCCCCGCCACGAGGAGGTCCGCGAAGAAGGCTTCGGGGTGGCCCAGGGCCCCGAAGGCCAGGTAGGGTCCCTGGATCCCGGAGGGCAGGGCAAAGATCTGCCCTTGCGGCCAAGCTCGGAGCCGCTGGATCCGGAAATCCACGAAGAACACGGGGCCCCCGGATCCGTGGCGCTCCCACCAGGCGAGGATCTCCTCCCGGGGGGACCTCGAGGCCCGGGTGACCACCAGGGCATGGGCCCGGCGGGCGGAATCCATGGGCTCCCGGAGTGGGCCAAGCGGAAGGCAGTGGCCGTTGCCCCAGCGCCGAACCCCGTCGAGCAGAAGGAGGTCCAGGTCCCGGTGGAGCGCACGGTGCTGGAAACCGTCGTCCAGAATCAGGCACCGCGGAGGGAAGGGAGCCTCCAGGGCGAGGAGGCCGGCCTCTAGCCTCCGGCGGCCCACCACCACCCTGCGGTTTCCCAGCTTGGAAGCGAGGAGGACCGGTTCATCACCCGCCAGGGCGGGGTCCGAGGAGGCCAGGACCTCCATGGGGTCTTCCTTTCGGCGGCCTCCATAACCCCTGCTGAGGACCTGGTTGCTCCAGCCCTGGGCCTGAAGGTGCTCCGCCAGGGCGAGGGTCAAGGGGGTCTTTCCGGTGCCTCCCGAGCTCAGGTTGCCGATGGAAAGGACCGGCACGGGGAGCCGAGCGCACCTGGAGGGGTCCCGGTCGAAGGCGCGGTTCCGGAGCCTCACCACCCCGGCGTAGAGGGGGGTCAAGGGGGCGAGGAAGATCCGGAGGAGGTCCATGGGAGGCGACAGGGCCCATTCTCGCCCGTGGGAACGGCCATTGTTCCTGGGTGGAGAAAAAAACCTGGTGGCCCGGAATAGGGTTCGCGCTACATTTTGTTAACTCACCCCGGAGGGTACAGTGCTTCCGTTATCGCAAACCGCTGGATATGCCGTCCTTGCCCTGAGCTGCCTGAAGGATCCGGGCGGAGACCCCACCCTGGTCCAGGATGTGGCCGACCGCACGGGGATCCCCAAGCCCTACCTGTCCAAGTTGATGAATATTCTTGGACGGAAAGGGATTGTGAAGACCAAGCGGGGAAACCAGGGTGGCGTGGTCCTCTCCAGGAGCGCGGGGGAGATCTCCCTGGACCAGATCCAGGAGCTGGTGGAAGGAACGGGGTGGAGGGAAGAGTGTGTGCTGGGCTTGAGTCACTGTTCTGACGAGCGCGCCTGCCCCGCCCATGAATTCTGGAAGGGCGAGCGGGAGCGGATCTTTGAGGTCCTCAGGGGCATTACCCTCGCGGAGGTGGCGGCCTTCGAGCAGAGCACCCGCAGCGAGCGTCTGAAGGACGCCCTGAAGAAGAAGGGCGTTTAGGTTCGGAACCACCAACCGGGACATGCCTCGACCGGGCCTGGCTGGGCCGGCCCCCTCATCCTTTCCCTGCCCAGGCGGGCGGGGTATCGTAATCCCATAGGCCGCGCATGGGCGAACCTTCTAGCTTCATCGACCAGAGCAAGCTTCGCTTCCGCGAGGGGGAACTGGTCTACAAGAAGGGCGAAATGGCCCAGCAGATGTATGTCATTCTCGCGGGCAAGGTGCGCCTCTACAACGGGGAGGAGGCGAGCGGGGACTGGAGCGAGGAGCTCTCCAAGGGTGATTTCTTCGGGGAGGGCAGCCTGCTGGAGGCCATCGCGCGCGCGCATACCGCCGTCGCCCTGGAGGACAGCGAACTCATCGCCATCACCCGCGGGACCTTTCTGCGCATGATCAGGCAGAACCCTGAGGTGAGCATCAAGATGATGCAGCGCCTCGCCCAGAGGAACCGCGAGATCTCCGCCAAGGTCGAGAACCAGGAGACGCAGAAAACCGCCAGCCAGAAGGTCAAGCCGCCTCAGCAGAACGCTCTTCTCGTGTCCGTGGTCTCGGGCCGCAAGTTCCCCATCATGAGCCACGGTGCGCTCATCGGGCGCTTCGACCCCAACACGGGCATCCACCCTGACATCGACCTCACCGAAGAGGACAGCCAGCTCAGCGTGAGCCGGCGCCACGCCCGCATCCTGTGCGAACACGGCCGGTACTTCCTCGTGGAAGAGCACGGAGTGACCAACGGCACCTACATCAAGGGCGAGCGCCTCCAGGCCGGGGACGCCCGCGAACTCAAGCCTGGCGACCGGGTGGGTTTCGGGATGGTGGTGCTCTTCTTCGAGAAGACCTGAGGCCGTGTCCTCCCTCCGTGTCGAGGTCTGGCTCGATGAGCACGGGACCCGGTGGGAATTGGTCCAGCTTGGCCTCGACGAGGTCGGAGGGGGCTGCCTCGTCCGTGAGGGTCCCTCGCATGCGCAGATTCTGGACGGAGACCTTCGAGAGGGCTTCCATGTGGTCGCCAGGTTCGGAGACCTTGAAGGCGCGAGAAGCTTCCTCCAGGCCGAGGGATTCCACCCGGCGTAGAATCCACTGGCGGGAGACGGCCGATGAGCAGCTTCGAACTCGCCAGGCAAGCGTCGGAGCATCTCCGGGCCCATCGCGACCTGGAAGGCGGGGCTTTCGGCACCTTGCTGGCCCTGCTGGGGGCCCTGTGGGCCACCGCCGCCTTCCCCGCGGCCACGGGATTCACATGGATCCTGGGGCAGGCCGCCTGGCTCCTCCTCGTCCCCTGGGTGCTCCGGCGAATCCTCCCTGTGGGGCGCCCCTGGCTCTTCCGCCTGGGAATGGCCGCCTTTCCGGCGAATGCCCTCCTCCTCGGGCTCTGGGCCTTCCTGGAGAGCGCCAAGATCCCCCCCTTCGAGGTGGAGGAGCTTCCCGCACTCCGATGGCTCTTCCCGATCCTCTCCCTGCTCCTTCCTTGCGTCTACCTGGTGCTCCAATTCCCGGAATGGAGACGCAAGGCCCTCGCCGCCGGTGCCTGCCTCCGGGCCCTCCGCAGCCGCCCGGATCCACGGATCCTGGGCGAGTTGTCGGGACTGTCCGCCGCCGCACTCTCCGGAAGTCCCGACCGGGTGGCGCCCTGGGCGGCCTTTCGGTCGGTTCCGGCCCGGCCCGGGAACTGGCGGCGCTTCCTTCGCCTGGACACGGAGCGCCACGGAGAATGGCGGGTGGCCTTTTCAGACGGCTTCGCCCTCGTGATGTTCCACGACGGTAGCCGAATGGAGGCAGTGCCCAGGGGCGGACTCCGGGTGGCGGCTGAGGACCTGCCCACAGGGGAGAAACCTGGACTATGCCTCGCCCGTTGGAACTCCCACCTCCACGAGGGACGGATCACGGCCGCGAACCTCGAAAAAATTCAGGCCTGGAACCATCCCACCGTCCCCGGCAAGGGGTAGCGATTCAGGTGGACCAGAGAGGGCGGGGCGCGTGCGGGGCAGGGGACCGTGGGAGGTCAGGACTTTCCGACCCCCAGTTCCCGGGCAGCCTTGGTGAGTTCAGGCACGACCTCGAAGAGATCGCCCACAATCCCGTAGCTCGCCATCTTGAAAATCGGCGCCTCCGAATCCTTGTTGATCGCCACGATGTACTTGGAGCCGCTCATGCCGGCCAGGTGCTGGATGGCGCCGCTGATGCCGCAGGCGATGTAGAGGGTCGGGCTCACGACCTTGCCCGTCTGGCCCACCTGCATGCTGTGGGGCACGCCCCACCCCGCGTCCACCGCCGCACGGCTGGCCCCAACCACGCCACCGATCGCTTCCGCCAGTTCCTCCAGGATCTTGAAATTCTCCCCCGCCTTCATTCCACGGCCGCCGCTGACGATCACGTTCGCCTCGGTGAGGTCCACCTTGGCTCCGCCCTTGGCGAGGATCTCCTTGACGATGGTCTTGAAGTCCCCCGCGGGCGCTGGGAGGGTCTCGAGCGTGCCGGGCCCGGCCTTGGGCTCGGCGGGGAATACGTTGGGCCGGGTGGTGGCGACCTGGATGTCGCTCGAGATGCTGACGGTCGCGAAGGCCTTTCCCGCGAAAACCGGGCGCACCGCCTGGAGTTTGCCTCCCTCGATGGACAGGGCGGTGACGTCTGCGGCATAACCCGCCCCCAGCCGGGCCGCCGCGCGGGGAGCCACGTCCTTGCCCAGGGCCGTCGCCGCGGCCAGCAGGACGGTTGCGCCCTGCGCGCGGACTGCGTCGGCCACCGCCTGTGCGTAGAGGTCGCTCGAGTAGGCCGCGAGCTTGGGATCCACCACGCTGAGGATCTTGTCGGCGCCCCAGGCGGCGGCCTCTTCCTGGCCGGTGGCGGCGGCCCCGACGAAAAGGGCGCCGAGGGTGGTCCCCGCCGCGTCGGCGAGCCGGCGGCCTGCGCTCAGGGCTTCCGTGGATGGCTTACGAAGTTTCCCGTCCTTCAGTTCGCAGAAAACCAGAATCATGTTCGTATCCTTTTCGATGGGTTCGGAGCGGGATGGAATCCGGTCAGAAGACCTTGGCCTCGTCCTTGAGGAGTTGCAGGAGGGCACGGGCCTGGGTGGCCGGGTCCCCCTCGATCTTCCGGCCGTCGGGACGGGCGGGAGGCAGGGCGAGGGCCGCGTTGGACAGGACCGCAGGGGCGCCTGCGCCGTCCAATTCCTCGATGGTCTTCTTCTTGGCGGCCATGATGCCCTTCAGGCTGGCGTAGCGCGGCTCGTTGAGGCCCTTCTGGGCCGTCACCACGGCAGGAAGGGGCCCAGCCACCCGTTCCAGACCGCCCTCCGTTTCCCGGTCCGCAAGGAAGGCCCCGTCCTTCACCTCGAGCTTCACGACCACATTTGCGTGGCCCCACCCCAGGATCTCCGCGAGCATGGGCCCCACCGCGGCGTTGTCCCCCCCGATGCCCTTGTTGCCCAGGAGCACCAGGTCGAAGCCCTTGCCCTCAAGGAACGAAGCGACCATCTTGGCCACCGCGAGAGGGTCGTCCGAGGGCTGGCCTTTGAGCAGGACCGCGCTGTCGGCTCCGAGCGCGAGGGCGTTCCGCAGCACCTCCTTGGCCCGATCGTCCCCCACGGTGAGGGCCACCACCTCGGCGCCGCCGGCCTCCTTGATGCGAATGGCCTCTTCAAGGGCGTACTCGTCGTAGGGGCCGGTGATCCACTTGACGTCCGTCGGGTCCAGGGACTTGCCGTCGGGCGCCACCTTGACCTTGGTCTCGGTGTCGGGCACCTGTTTGAGCGCGACGAGGATCTTCATGGATGCTCCCGGAATGAGGAATGGCGTAGTTTTCCGCACGCGTGACCGGTCATTCTATCGCGCGGTCGAGGGATGCCCAGTCCTGAACTCGGGTAGAGTGGCGCCATGCCCGACCTGGATTTCACGAAGGCGCTGGTGCTTTCCGGCGGCGGGACCGGGGGACACTTCTTCCCGGCCCAGGCCATCGCCGACGGTGCCCGCGCCCGGTGGCCCGGGCGGCCCATCGTCTTCATCGGGGCGCGCCGGGGCATCGAAGCCAGGAAGCTTCCCGCGGGCACCTGGCCCCATCTCCTGCTGGATGTGGAAGGGGTGGTGGGCCGTTCCCCCTTCCTTGCGGTCCGGAGCCTCTGGAAGCTTTGGGGCGCGCTGAGGACCCTCAAGGCCGTGTTCCGGCGCCAGCCTCCCTGGGCGGTGGTGGGCACGGGGGGATACGCGGCCGCTCCGGCCCTGTTGGCCGCCCGTTCCCTGGGAATCCCCTACTTTCTCCACGAGAGCAACGCCCAACCCGGAGCCCTCGTGCGCCGTCTGGCGAGAGGGGCCAGGCGGGTGTGGTGTGGCATGCCCTCGCTCCCCCTGGCCCTGGAGGGTGCGAACTGCCTCCAGGTGGGGACCCCCGTGCGGGGCGCCTTCCTGCGGGACTTCCTCCCCGTCGCCGAGTTGGAGGAACCCTTCCGCCTGCTGGTGCTTGGAGGCAGCGGGGGGGCGAGGGTCCTCAACGAAGCGGTTCTCCAGGTGGCCCCGGCCCTGCTCGAGCGCTTTCCGGACTGGGGGATTCTGCACCAGACAGGGATCCCCGACGGCCCGCGGGTGGCGAGCGCACCCCGCCATCCCAGGCATTCGGTGGAGCCCTTCATTGACGCGGTGGACCAGGCCATGGAGTCCTCGAGCCTGGTGCTCTGCCGGGCGGGGGCCGTGACCTGCGCAGAGCTGCGTGCCGCGGGCCGTCCCGCAGTGATGGTGCCCCTCCCGACCAGTGCAGGGAATCATCAAGCCTTGAACGCGCAGGTCTTGGAAGCGGATGGCAGGGCGCGGGTGGTGCCCCAGGGGATGGGTTTCGAGGCGCGACTTGAATCGGCGCTGACGGGGCTGATGGGGAACCGCGACGCTCGGTTGCGATGGGCCAAGCCGGAGGCGAACCGCTCTCTGGAACGCTGCCTGGATGACCTGGAATCCAGCTGCCCGGGGTGAGGGTCAGTCCCCCACCTGCTCGGGTGCGATCCCATGCTCCCGGAGGAACGCCAGGTACTGGAAATCTTCCCCGCTGATGTGGTGCCGCAGCCAGCCCGAAAGAAAGGTAGCGGCCAGGGCAGCCCCCGAGGCCGGGACACCCTGGAACCTGTCCAACATCTCCTGGAGTTCTCGGGCCAGGGAGGCGTGTTCGGAGGCGTGGGTGAGCAGGTCGGGGTAGCCGAGGCGTTCCAGCACGGCCTCCTCGTCCCGGAAGTGGGTCTGGAGCCGGGAAAGAAGCCCTTCCATGAGCTCCCGGATCGCCTCGGGGTCTCCGTTGGACTGGATCACTTCCTGCACCCGGGCCACGGAACGGAACAACTCCTGATGCTGGGCGTCGATGAAGGGAATCCCCGTCCGGTACCGTTCGGCCCACTGGATCTGAGACAACCCCATTCTCCCCCGGCTCTAGTCGCTATGGAGTCTAAGTCTTCGGAAACTCCCGGCGGAAAAAATTTGCCCGCATTTTCCAGCCCCGTGCGCCTCGGGCTACCCTGGCCCCATGCCCCCGGGACCTCCCCGACTTCCTCTCTCGGCGAGGATCTCCGTCCTGCCGGGGCTGGGGCCGGCGCGGACGGCCCTCCTGGAGGAGAACGGGATCCAGACCCTCCGGGACCTCCTCTGGTCCCTTCCCTTCCGGTATGTGGACCGGGGGAGCATCCAAACCCTCGGCAGCCTGGAGGGGCGGTTTCTGGCCTGGGATCCGGATCGGGGGCCTGTGACTGTCGTCGCGACCCTTCAGGAAGTGCGGCAGAGCAGCAGCCGGATCCAGAGGATGCCCCTCACGGAGGCCATCCTGGAGGACGGAAGCGGCCGGCTCCGGGCCATCTGGTTCAACCAGCCCTACCTGGGCCGGACCCTCCATCCGGGCGACCGCATCCTTGCCTTCGGGCCTCTGGCCGCCGGGAGGAACGGCCTGGAACTGCGCTCCCCCCAGTTCGAGGTCCTCGGCAGGGGCGGCTCAGGGGAGGATGCATTCCCGCGCCGTTTCCTCCCCCTTTATCGCCGGATGGGAAACTTCAGCAGCCGACAGCGGAACCGAATGGTAGAGGAGGCCCTGCTGCGGGCCGCCGAACCGGAGGATTTCCTGCCGCCGGAATTGTCCGCAGGCCTGCCCGACCTCCTGGGGGCCTTGCGCCTGCTCCACCAGCCTCCCGACGAGAGCGACGCCGGGGCGTTGGAGGCGAGGGCCACCCCCGCCCACCGGCGCTTGGCCTGCGAGGAACTCTTCGCCTTCGGGCTCGGGGTTGTCCTCCGCAGATCCGGTCGGCTGGCCCGCCGGGGCGTCCTGATCCCGACCTCTCCCGAACTGGGGGAGCGCCTGCGTTCTCTCCTCCCATTCCACCTCACGGCCGCCCAGCGCCGTGCCTTCAAGGACATCGTGGAGGACCTGACTTCGGGCCGGGTGATGCACCGCCTCCTGCAGGGGGATGTGGGCTCGGGGAAGACCATGGTGGCCTTCCTGACCATGGCCATGGTGGCCGAGACCGGGGGGCAGGCAGCGTTGCTGGCCCCCACGGAAGTCCTGGCCCGCCAGCACGCCGACACCTTCTCCCGGCTTCTGGGGCCGGGACGGGACCGCCTCCAGCTTCTTCTGGGGCCCATGCGGGCGGGGGAAAAACGCGAAGGGCTCGCCCGGATCCGCTCCGGGGAGGCCGCCTACATCGTGGGCACCCATGCCCTGTTCCAGGAATCGGTGAACTTCCAGGGACTGCGCCTGGTGGTCGTGGACGAACAGCAGCGCTTCGGGGTGAGGCAGCGGGAGGCCCTCAAGGAGAAGGGCGGGGACCCCCACTGGCTGGTGATGAGCGCCACCCCCATCCCGCGCTCGTTGGCCCTGGCCCTCTTCGGGGACCTGGACCAGAGCGTGCTGGATGAACTCCCCCCGGGCCGGCAGCCCATCGCCACGAAGCTGGTGGAACCCGAGGACGCCGAGCGGGCGTGGGTCTTGATGGAGCGGGAACTGGCCGAGGGCCGGCAGGCCTACGTGGTGAGCCCAGCCATCGACCCCAGCGATGAGGGCAAGGTCTCCCTCCGGGACATTCAGGCCATGGAGGAACTCCTTCAATCGCGCTTCCCGGGCCGGGCCATCGAGGTGGTCCACGGGCGATTGCGGACCGCTGAGCTGGCCTCACGCATGGCCCGCTTCGTCGGCGGCGCCTCCCCCATCCTCCTCGCCACCACGGTCATCGAAGTCGGCGTAGACGTCCCGAACGCGACGGTGATGGTGGTGGACCATGCCGAACGATTCGGGCTTTCGCAACTGCACCAGTTGCGGGGAAGGGTGGGCCGGGGCGGTGCGAAAAGCCACTTCCTCATGTTGAGCAGGTCGGAGACGGAACGCTTGCAGGTCCTGGTGGAGACTCAGGATGGGTTCCGAATCGCCCAGAGGGACCTGGAACTCCGTGGCCCTGGTGAATTCTTCGGCACCCGCCAATCGGGCCTCCCCCAATTCGAAGTGGCGGACCTGGTGCGGGATCGGGCCCTTCTCCTGAATTGCCGGGAGGTCGCCGAACGGGTTCTGGCCAAGGGCCTCAGCGAGGCCCAGACCGCCTGGCTGAGGGCAGAGCAGGCCCGCCTGAAACTCGCCGAGGTGTCCTGACCCTTTCCGGCCGGGGGCCCTCCGCAACCTCTTCGGCCCTCCCCCTGGACGATTGGGAGGGGGGAGGGCAGGGGCCAATCCCAGCTTGAGTCCCCTCCCGGGGGAATCCTGGAGACTCAGGGAGTCCCTCTCAGGCCACATCCTGGGGATTGCGGAGCCGGTGGGCGATGCGCTCCCGAAGGGACTCGGGCACAAGGCCGCGGACATCCCCACCCATGGAGCCCACCTGCCGGACCATGCGGCTGGAGATGGCGCTGTATTCTTCCTTGGGCATCAAAAAGATGGTTTCCAGTTCGGGCATCAATTTTCTGTTCATCAGGGCCATCTGGAATTCGTACTCGAAATCGCTGAAGGCCCGGACCCCGCGCACGATGCTGTGGGCGCCCTGGATCCTGGCGAAATCCACCAGCAGTCCGTCGAAGGTCGCCACGCTCACCTTGGCGGAGGAGGCAGTGAGTTCCCGGAGGAAATCCACCCGCTCCGCAAGGCTGAAGGTGGCCCTCTTCTCAGGATTGTTGAGCACCCCGACCACCAGGTGGTCTACAAGCCTCTCGGCACGACGGATGATGTCCCAATGGCCCACAGTCACGGGATCGAAGGAGCCAGGGTAAATGGCCTTGAGCAAGGGATGCCTCGGGGATCGGGTTCAAGGGTAACCGGAGCCCTGAGGTCTTGCGGGGGGGCAACCTGACAGATAATTAACAGGATTGACCCTACCCCTCGCTCCAGGGGGGATTTACATTGAGGTTGCGGGAAAATTCTATGGCCCCCACCGTCCGCATCCTGGAAGCCCCGGTACCCCCACCCCTCATGGATGGACGGGGCGACCTTGGGCTTCCGGAGGAACTTGAGTCCCGCTTGCGGGAGAGTCCCGGGGCCCGTGAAGCCTTCAGCGCATGGTCCCTCATGCAGCAATGGGATGTCGCCTGGTTCATCGAAGAGTCCCCCGACGAACGCACCCGCCTGCGCCGGGCCATGAAAGCCCGGTCCGTCCTGGAGGGGAGGCTGGCCCTCCTGGGCACCTGAGGGCCGCGCTGGCCCTACACTGGTGCCATGTCTGCCAGGCCCCTTTCCGTTGGACTCCTCTTCGGTGGTGAATCCCCCGAGCACGAGGTCAGCATCGTCTCGGCCAAGTCCATCGCCCGGCACCTCGACCCCAAACGCTTCGAAGTCCGCCCCATCGGCATTTCGCGGGACGGGGTCTGGGTGGTGCGGGACGACCCCTTCCGGCGCCTTTCCGCGGGGGAGCGGCCCCAGCGCAGCGGGAACCCCTTCCTGCCCCTGGAGGTGGGGGCCGAGTCCGCCCCGCTGCCGGACGTCTTCTTCAATGCCATCCATGGGGCCACCGGGGAGGACGGCCAGCTGCAGGGCTACCTTGAACTGCTTCACCGCCCCTACACCGGGGCCGGTCTCCTGGCGATGGCCGCGGGCATGGACAAGTGGATCACCAAGCGGGTGTGGGCCAGCGAAGGGCTCCCGGTGGTGCCCTCCGTGGGCGTCACCGAGGAACAATGGCGCCGGGAGAGCGGCACCGTGCTGCGCGACCTTGCCCATCTCGGCCTTCCGGTCTTCCTCAAACCTGCCAACCTCGGCTCCAGCATCGGTGTGGAGAAGGTCAAACGCTCCGATGACCTGCCTGAGGCCCTCGATCGCGCCTTCACTTTCGACCGCCGGGTCCTGGTGGAGCAGGGCATGGATGTGCGGGAGCTGGAGGTGGCCGTCCTGGGAGGTGACGACCCGCTCGTGAGTGTCCCGGGAGAGATCCTCGTGGCCGGCGAATTCTACGATTTCAAGGACAAGTACCTGGACGGGAAGAGCCGAACCAGGATCCCCGCGGAACTCCCCCCGGAGCTCAGCGACCTGGTGCGCAGCCACGCCCGGGCGGCTTTCCGGGCCCTGGACGCCTATGGCATGGCCCGCGTGGACTTCTTCCTGGACCGGCGCTCCGGGCGCGTGTACCTGAACGAGATCAACCTCATCCCCGGTTTCACCAGCATCAGCATGTACCCCAAGCTGATGGAGGCCAGCGGAGTGCCCTACCAGGAACTGCTCTCCCGCCTGATCGACCTTGCGATGGCACGCCACGAACAGATGAAGGGAAAGCACCGGGGCTTCACCAGCGGCAGCGACTGGTTTGCCTGAGGGCGACGGAATCCGGGGGGCCGGGCCATCGTCCTGGCCCCAGAGCCGGTCACAGGTACTGGATCTGGGACCGTGCCCTTGGTCCGAGTGTTGACGGGTTCGTGGGACACGGGCCCTGCAGCAACCGGCCACACACCCACCAATGGATCGCAGCCGTGGATAAAATCTCCAACCTGCGCCGCGCCAGGCCCTGAGAAAGTCCCGGGCCGGCCCGAACCGCCACCTTCATGATCTGTCGGAGCGGTTTCGGGGGATGGCCGCAGCCTCCCCTCAGATCAGGTCGATCGGGTACTTTCCCTGGTCGACCAGGACGGTGGCGATCCGGTCGCGCAGGCGGGAGGGGGGCGTTTCGGGGGCGCGGTCCAGGGAGGCGAGTTCCTGGAGCCCCGCCTCCAGGGCCTCGCCCTCCAGCACCTCGGCGAGGAGGGCCCGGGAGGCCGTGGCGATGCGGCCCTGGGCGAAGTGGAGGTAGAGCTCGGCGCAATCGCGCGCCAGGTCCTTCCACCGGTGCCCGGCCAGGACCATGCGTTCTGCGCGCACGAGGCCGCTCTCGGCGGCGAACAGTTCCGAGGCGAGGTCCGCGATCAGGCCGAGGGCGTCCTGGTTGTCGTTCAGCTTGGCCCCCAGCAGGGCCTGGGCCTGGCCGATGGCGAGGAGAGCCTGGCGTTTGGAAGCTTCGAGGCGTCGCATCGGAGCGGCGAGGGGGCCGTCGAAGGCCGGCAGGGCTGAGCCGCGCCTGGCAGCCTCGAAGGCCGGAAGGAGGGGCAGGGCGCCGCTGGCGGCCCGCTTCACGAGACCCCCGCCGATGATGAGGCGGTTGATCTCGTTGGTGCCCTCGAAGATCCGGTTGATGCGGCAGTCCCGGTAGATCTTCTCGGGGGGATACTCCTGGCTGAACCCGTAGCCCCCGAAGGCCTGCACCGCCTCGTCCGCCACGAAGAACAGGGCCTCCGAACCCCAGATCTTGGAGATGGAGGCTTCCAGCGAGAACTCCTCCATGGCCTCCATCTTCCGCCCGGCGGCGTCCTCCTCCTCCCAGCCGACAGAGCCCATGGCTTCGTCCATGTAGGACACCGTTCGCCAGTTGAGGGACTCGCCCACGAAGATGCGGGCGGCCATTTCCGCCAGCTTCTGCCGGATGAGGCCGAAGCTGTTCAGGGACCGGCCGAATTGGCTGCGCTCGGCGGCGTAGCGGAGGGTGTACCCCAGCACCCGCTTGGCCATGCCCATGCAGGCGCCGCCCAGCTTGAAGCGTCCGATGGCCAGAATGCCGAAGGCCACCCGCGGACCCTTGCCGACCTGCCCCAGCAGGCGGTCTTTCGGGATTCGCACGTTGTCCAGGCTCAGGGGGCAGGTGCTGGAGCCCTTGATGCCCAGCTTGTGCTCCTCGGGACCCACGCTGAAACCGGGATCGTTCCGCTCGACGATGAAGGCGCTGAACTTCCTGCCATCCACCTTGGCGAAGACCACGAACACGTCCGCGAAACCCGAATTGGTGATGAACATCTTGGAGCCGTTCAACACCCACTCCTCCCCCTCGAGAACCGCCGTGGTCCGGGCTCCCATGGCATCGCTGCCGGAGCCGGATTCGGTGAGGGCGTAGGCCGCCAGCCACTCCCCGGTGGCGAGTTTGGGCAGGTACTTGCGCTTCTGTTCCGGGCTGCCGAAGTACACGAAGGGAAGGGTCCCGATCCCGGTGTGGGCCGAGAAGCTGGTGGAGAAGGAGGACTGCTTGGCCACCTCCTCCAGAACGAGCAGGGTGCTCTTCTTGTCCAGGTCCAGCCCTTCGTAGGCCTCGGGAATCTCGATGGCGAGGAGGCCGATCTCCCCGGCCTTCCGAAGGAGATCCACGGTCAGGGGGATGTCCAGCTTCTCGATCTCGGCATCCCGGGGAAGCACCTCCCCCTCCACGAAGTCCCGGGCGGCCCGGGCGAACTCCCGGTGGTCCGCTCCGAGTTCCTCGGGGGTGAACTGGGGAAGGCTGCCGGCTGGATGAAGGAGGAAGGCCCCTCCCCGGGCCAGCGGGATGGAGGTGCTCATGGCGGCTCCGGCTGCTTACGACTCATGGGTCGGAAATACCAGGATGCCCGAGGCGCGACCCTTTTGTAACCCGGAGGAGACCCACGGTAGGCTGATCCCGGGTCCCGACCCGCAACCCGCAAGGGTCGCCCGATCACCAGTTCATCGAACGGGCCATGAACTCCCGGAGTTTCCAAGGCCATGCAGGAGCCCATTCCAGATCCAGCCCCGTACCAGATCGAGTACGAGCGGATCCTGTCCCTCTTCGTCAAGCTGCGCTACAACCCGGTGCCGTTGAGCGAGGTGCTGGCTGAGCTGCGGGCCTGGTTCCGCGCCCACTTCCACATCCAGGAGCTGGCCATGGAAGCCGCGGGGTTTCCCGAACTCGGCGGCCACCAGGAGGAGCACCAGGCCCTGGACCGGTTGATCGGAGGTGGGTTCGGGGACGAACTCCTCTCCGCGGCGGACCATGCCCACCTGCAGACGATCATTGATCGCTACCAGCAGGCCTTCGTGGACCACATGATCGGAGCCGACCAGGCCTTCCACACCTTTGTGGAGGGCATCGGACGCGGTCCCTCGACAGGGAGCCGGGTCTCGCGCCCCCGAAAGGTGAAAGCCCCCGTCTCCGTCCCTCCGCCCCCACTGGACCCAGGGAAGGCTCCCCGGGCTCCGCGGGCCTCCAGGAAGAAGGCCCCCGAGGCTCAGGGCGCTCCCGGACGGGCGCCCAAGGTCCCCGGGAAGGCCCCCGAAGTGTCCAAGGCCTCCAGGAAACGATCCGCGGGCGACGGCGACCCTCCCCTCGCGGACCAGGCGCCTCCCCCCCCCCGTGGAAAGAAAAAGGCCGGGTCGGGGACCCGAAAGAAGGCCTGACCTCCGAGGGCCGCGGAGCAACCCTCCCGGGAGATGCCAGCGGAGGGCTACACTGAGTTGATGCACGCCCGCTCCTGGTTGACCCTCCTCACCCTGCCTCTGGTGGCCGGGCTCAGCGTTCCGATGGTCGTGCGGGATTCCCCCCCGGCCAGGTCCGAAGCCCCTCCAACTCCCCAGGACCCCTTGGCGGAATTGGCCGACGTCCAGGATGTCCTGGCCCTGATCCGGGACAACTACGTGGATGCTCCGGACCTCACGCGGGTCGTGGGTGGTGGCATTCAGGCAGCCCTGGAGCGGGCCCATCCCCTGAACGCCTTCCTCACCCCGGAGGATCTCCGGCTCCCGGACCCCGGCCCTGCCGAGACCGGCCTCAAGGTCGTGAAACGCGGCATCTACGCGCAGGTCCTGGCCGTGCGCCCCGGAAGCCCCGCCGCGGAGGCGGGAATCCTCCCAGGGGATGTGATCCGCAGGATCGACGGGCAGAGCCTCGGGGGCATGAGCGCCTGGGCCCTTGAACGCGCCCTTCGCGGTCAGGAGGGCTCCGAGATCGCACTCACGCGGTTTTCCAGCGCCAGCGGGGATGTCCGGAAATGCACCCTGAAGCGCGCGGTCCTGGCCCCCGGCGCCGTGACCCTTCTCTCGGACAAGAGCGCCTTCCTCTTGGCTCTTCCCGATCTGGGCATCGGGCGGGGAGAGGAGCTGAAAAAACTGCTCCAGGGCCTGGACCGGCAGTTCCCCCTGGTCCTGGACCTCCGGAACTGTGTGGGCGGACTGCCCTCCGAAGCGGCCCGGGTGGCCGCTTTCTTCCTGAAATCCGGACCCTTCGCCACGCTCCAGGAGGCGGGGAAGCCCGAATCGGTGCTGCCCCTTGTCTCCGATCCCCTGCCGCCCTTCGCGAAGGTGGCCCTCCTGCAGGGCCCAGGCACCATCGGTGCGGCCGAACTGTTGGCGGCCGCCGCCAAGAAGCAAGGCCTTCCCACCTTCGGGGAGCGGACCGCGGCCATGGCGCTGGAGCGGAGCCGTTTCCCGTTGAAACAGGGGGGGGCCATCGAATTGGTGAACCGGCGCTGGGTCGGGGCAGGCGGAGAAAAACTCGACCGCCAGGGCGTGGGACCCCAGCACCCGTTGAGGAACCTGAAACCCGAGGAGGATCCTTTGCCTCGGATCCTCCAGATCCTCTCCAGGCCCCCCGCCGAGACACCCATCGTGAAAGCCGAGACCCACAAGCACGCACGGCGATTGGACCCGCCGGGGAGCACCGCCCTCGGGGCGGCCTGAACCATGGCGGGTGCGCGCAGGGGCCGGGGACCGGGGACCCCCGCCCTCCTGTTCCTGGCGGCGCTGCTCCTGGCCCTGGGATTCGGGGCGGGTGTCCTGCTCAGCCAGCAGGGTTGCGAACGCCGGCCAGCGCCCGTCCGAACCCGGGAACTTCCACCGTCCCCCAGGGCGCCCACCACCCCGGCCTACGAGGAGCCCGCTCCGAGAGATACCCCTCCTCCCCCCGTTCCTGGACCCAGGCTCGGACCTCCTCGGGAGGGGTCCCGGCTCCCGGGGGTGGCCCTGATCATCGACGACCTCGGTTACGCCCCGCCCGAACTGGTGATCCGCCTCTGCGCCCAGCCCCATCCCTTCACCGTGGCCGTGCTGCCCTACCTGGAACACACCCGGGAAAGTGCCACCATCGCCCATGACCGGGGAAAAGAGGTGATCCTGCATCTGCCCATGGAGGGGTCCCCCGGCGCCAACCCAGGCCAGGATGCCCTTCGACTCGAGCAGGGGGAGGCCGAACTCCGGGGACTGGTGCGCAAGGCCCTGGCGGAGGTCCCCTTCCGTTCCGGCGTGAACAACCACATGGGTTCAAGACTCACCGCGGACCGGATGCGCATGAGGTGGGTGATGGATGAATTGAAATCCCGACGTCTCTTCTTCGTGGACAGCCGGACCACCAAGGACACCGTGGCCCTGGAGGTGGCGCGGGAAGTCGGGGTCCCCGCCACCCAGCGCCAGGTCTTCCTGGACGACGACAAGGCCTTCGCGGAGATGGAAAAGCAGTGGGAACGCGCCCTGGCCCTTGCCCGGAGGGACGGGGAGGTGGTGGTGATCGGCCACATCTATCCCGAGACGGTGGAGGCCCTCGAAAAACTGCTCCCACGGGCCAAGGGGGAATTCCGTTTTGTCCGGGTCGGGGAACTGGCGCGGTGAGGGCCCTCCTTCTGGCCCTGGCTGCGCCCCTGCTGGCGGCCTCCCCATGGAATCCAGAGGCCGTGAAGCGTGCCATGGGGGGACGGGAGCACCTGCTCCTGATCCAGTCGGGTTCCACGGTCCACCGGATGGGGAGCCTGGACCCCCGTAGGCCCCTTCTGCCCTGTTCCACCTACAAGCTTCCCCACGCCCTGATCGCCCTGGAGCGCGGGATCCTTCCCCCCGGGGCCGACCACCGCACCTGTCAGCCCAGGGAATGCCATTCCTCCCACGGGAAACTGGGCCTCGAGGCAGCCATCGGACAGTCCTGCGTGAGCTTCTTCCGACAACTCGCCCGGGAACTGGGGCCGGCGTCGGAACTGGAGGGAATGCGCCGCCTGGGCTATCCCTTCACCGGCCGTCCCGTGCCTTCGGACGCCTTCTGGCTGGCCGGCGGGGAGCTCCGGATCACGCCTCAGGGCCAGTTGGACTGGATCCGGCGCTTCTACTCCGAAGCCCTTCCAGTGGACCCCGCCCACTTGGACCGGGTGAGGAAGGCGACCCTCCGCGCGGAAGAACCCGGGTTCGTGCTGTGGGGGAAGACGGGGTCCACGGGACCGAAGCTCTCCGGGACTCCGTACGGTTGGTTTGTGGGAAAGGTCGCCTGGCGGGACGGCCGAACGGAATTCGTGGTGCTGCTCGTGCAGGGAAGGGGAAACGCGCTCCTTGGTCCGGAGGCCCAGCAGCGCCTCCTGGATCTTCTCAGGTCTGCGCCGGGCAACGCCGGCTGATGTGGACGGTCTTTTCCACCTCCGCGTGGACCGTGCCCTCCGCGTCGGACAGGAGAACCCGGTAATTCCGGTCCACCTTTGGCTCGGTGAGAAGGGCCTCCTGAACCGCAGCCAGTTCCCCATCGTCCAGGGTGAAGGTGGCGTGGAGGACCCCCCTCCCGGGTTTCCGGAAGCGGATCGTGGCGGCCTTGTCCCAGACCGTGTACTCGGGCCCCAGGCGGTGGATCAGCATGAGCATGAAGAAGGGATCCACGGCCCCGTACAGGCTGCCGCCGAAGATGGAACCCACGTAATTCCGGGTCCGCCAATTCAGGGGAAGGCGGACCCGGATCTCGCTCCAGTCCGCGGCGATGTGGGTCACCCGGCCGCCGGTCCCCCGGTAGCAGGGCCAAAGGTTCATCAGCCAGCGGAAGGCCCGGGGGCCGAGGCGTCCCTTCATGGTGCGGGCGGGGTCAGAAGCGCACCGTCACCTGCTCGCCGGCGGTGACGAGCACCGTATCGACGAAGCGGATCATCCTGCTGGCGTGGGTGAGAAGGAGCGTGCTGGTCCGGATGCCGTGGCCGAACATGCGCACACCCTCCAGGAGGTTCCCCTTGGTGACCCCGCAGGCGGCGAAGACGATGTGGTTCCCCGGAGCCAGGTCCTCGGTGAAGTAGATGCGGCCGAAGTCCACCCCCATGGCCTCGGCCTTTTCCCGGGTGGCGGTGTTGGTGTCGACCTTCAGACGCCCCTGGATCTCCCCGTTGAGGCACTTGAGGGCCGCGGCGCTCAGGACCCCCTCCGGGGCCCCCCCAGTGCCCATCACGGCGTGGACATTGGTTCCGCTCACCGCAGCCGCGATGGCCGCGCTCAGGTCTCCGTCCCCGATCAGCTGGATGCGGGCTCCGGCCTTCCGGATGTCGCCGATCAGGGTCTCGTGCCGGGGGCGGTCCAGGACCACCACGGTGATCTCGCTGACCCGGCGGTCCAGCGCCCTGGCGATGGCCTGGAGGTTCTCACCCACGGGGGCATCCAGGCTGACCTTCCCCTTCGCCGCAGGGCCCACCACCAACTTCTCCATGTAGAGGTCCGGGGCGTAAAGCAGCCCACCTCGCTCCGAGGCGGCCATCACCGCGATGGCATTGGGGGCTCCGGTGGCGCAGAGGTTGGTGCCCTCAAGGGGGTCCACCGCGATGTCCACTTGAAGATGCCCGGGCCCCATGCCCACCTTCTCACCGATGTAGAGCATGGGGGCTTCGTCGCGCTCACCTTCCCCGATGACGATGGTCCCATCCATCGGGACGCTCTCCATGGCCCGGCGCATGGCTTCCACCGCGAGGAAATCGCTGTGCTTCCGGTCCCCGTGGCCGATGCTGGTGGAGCAAGCGATGGCCGCCGTCTCCACCACACGCAGGAAATCCTCGGACAAGGTCTGCTCGATGTTCATCGCGGCTCCACGGAGACCCTGAGATTCTAGTCCTCGCCCCCCCCCGACTCCAGCGGCCTCTGTCCCGGGGATTCCACGGGGGAAGATCGGAGGAATGGAGGCTTCGGGGGGTCGGAGGACCCGGGCATGGCCGGGAGACGGAGGGGGTGCGGGTGGGCCGCCGGGGTGCCAGGTCGGGGGGCTGAGGGGCTGGAGGCGCCCCTCTCCCTTTCCGAGGATTAGGCCGAGGCGCGCTGGCGGACGCTTCCCCGGATCCAGTCGAGGAAGGGCTCGCTGCCCTGGCTCACGGGGAACATGAGGATCTCCGGGATTTCGTAGGTGTGCAGGTCCGTGATGATCTCCGAGACCTTCGGGAACATTTCCGAGGTGGTCTTGATCATCAGCATGACTTCCTCGTCGAGCTGCGTTTCCCCCTTGAAGAAGTAGTAGCTCTTGATCGAGGGAAGGATGTTCACGCAGGCGGCGAAGCCCTGATCCACGAGGGAGGCCGCGATGGTGAGGGCCGTCTCCTCGCTTCCACAGGTGGTGACGATGAGGCAGGTATCAGTCATGAGGCACCGCGGCCCGGGGGCATTCCCGGGACGGGACAGTTTGGCACGGATTGACCCCGGGTCCGAAGGCCTCGACAGAATGGCGTCATGAGGCTTCCGGAAGCATCCGGGCCATCATCACCGCCCCGGCGGCGGCGACGTTGAGGGAGCCGATCCGGGGGGAAACCGGAATCCTGACCCGCCGGTCGCTCACCCGGAGGCAGGGTTCCGGGAGTCCGGCCCCTTCCGGCCCCAGCATGAGGGCGCTGCGCGGGGAGGGCCGCCAGGCCCGGAAGTCCTCGGTGCCCGCCGGATCCGCCGCCACCACCTCTCCCCCTCGTTTGCGCCACCGGCCGAGGAGGTCCACAGGATCCTCGCTGCGGTGGCAGGGGACGAGAAAGGCGCCTCCCATGGACACGCGAACCGTCCGGCGGTGGAAGAGAGGGGGGCCCTTGCCGAGCAACACCGCCTCCAGTCCCAGGGCGCCCGCCGATCGAAGCAGAAGCCCGAGATTCTCGAGGTCGTCCACGTGGGGCAGCACGAGCAGGCGGGAGGCCTGCAGGATCTTCTGTTCGGGGCAGGGAGGTGGCTGGAACGCGCAGGCCAGGAGCCCCCGGTGGAAGGGGTAGCCCACGATCTCCCGGACCTCTTCTTCCGGGCGTATCAGGAGGGGGATGCCGGCTGCCAGCCGAGGCCGGAGGCGCTCCCCGTGGGAGGGGGTGGCCAGGATCGAATGGATCTCCAGGCGCCCCTCCAGTGCCTCGGACAGGGCCCGCTCGACGAGAATGGCCCCTTCGCAGATGAAGGCCGGCCTGTCCTCGACGATCAGGTCCCCGCCGGAGCTTCGAAGCCCGGAGAAGGGCGAAAGGAAAGTCCCGGGGTCCACAGGTTGGTCCATCCCCTCCATCCTTCCACGAGTCGGGGCCCCCCGCGCTTCGGCGGATCCACCCACGGCTCGGATCGGGGAGAATGGCCTTGTGGCCGCCCCCCGGTCCGGATCCCCGGCAAGTCGGAGGGAATCGGGCACGGCCCCCACTCCATGAGACGGGACAACGGAGCTCCCCATGACCCACCAGGCACTGGAGAACCTCAACATCCAAGCCTTCCAGGCCATGCCCTCGCCCGAGGAAATCCACGGTGCACTGCCCGTCGGTGACCCGGAAGCGGAGGTCGTGGCCGGTGGCCGTGCCGCTCTCCAGCGAATCCTGGCCAGGGAGGATCCCCGGATTTTCGTGGTCGTCGGCCCCTGTTCGATCCACGATCCCGTGGCGGGGCTCGACTATGCCCGCCGGTTGAAGCGGCTGGCGGAGGAGGTGGCCGACACCTTCCTCCTGGTCATGCGGGTGTATTTCGAGAAGCCGCGGACGGCCCTGGGTTGGAAGGGGCTGATCAATGATCCCCGGATGGATGGATCCTTCCATGTCGAGGAGGGGGTTCGGACGGCCAGGCGTTTCCTGCTGGAAGTCGCTGCCCTGGGCCTTCCCGCGGGAACGGAAGCCCTGGATCCCATCACCCCTCAGTACCTTGGAGACCTCATCGCCTGGACGGCCATCGGGGCGCGCACGGCGGAATCCCCCACCCACCGGGAGATGTCCAGCGGGCTTTCCACGCCCGTGGGGTTCAAGAACGGCACCGACGGGGACCTGGCGGTGGCCACCAACGGGATCCTACTGGCCTCCACTCCGCACAGCTTCCTGGGCATCAACGCCCAGGGCCTCGCGGCCATCGTCCACACCCGCGGGAATCCCCACGGGCATCTGGTCCTCCGCGGGGGCTCGGGCCGACCCAACTACGACAGCGTCAGCATCCGGCTCGCTGAACAGGCTTTGGAGCAGGCGGGGTTGCCGAAGAACATCGTGGTGGACTGCTCCCACGCCAACAGCCTCAAGAATCCCAGGCTCCAACCGCTGGTCATGCAGGACTGCGTTCACCAGGTGTTAAGGGGGAACCGATCCATCGTGGGTCTCATGGTGGAGAGTTTCATCGAGGAGGGCCAGCAGCCCATCCCCGAGGATCACGCCTGCCTCCGCTACGGGTGCTCGGTCACCGACGCCTGCCTGGGGTGGGAGGACACCGAGCGGATGCTCAGGGAGGCCCGGGAGGCGCTCCGGGGCCGTCTGGAGATTCGGCGCTAGGGTGCGGGATGGCAGCGGGATTCCTCGGCGTGGAACTGCCTGGAGGCGATGCGTGTTTCGCCGGGCCTCAGCCGTGAGGGTTTTGGCCTCGCACGGCGCCGACCGAACCTGCGGCCGACCCGGCCGCCCACCACTCTCGGAGGTTTGATTCCCCAGGTTCAACCACACGCAGGCGAGGTGGCCTGCGACCACCCTGCCTGCCTGTTGGTCGGGGCGAGAGGATTCGAACCTCCGACCTCTCGGTCCCGAACCGAGCGCTCTACCAGGCTGAGCCACGCCCCGAAGAAGGTTTCATCGTACTCTCAGGCCGGGGGTGGCGCCAAGCCCTGTTTGACCTTGGACTTGTAGCGGCGGAGCACCTCACCGAGGAGGTCCCCAGCGGGAACCGGGTCGGGAGGGACCGGCGGGGGGTCGCAAGGTTCCACCCGGATGGAGTTCAAGGTGATTCCGAAAAGGGTATGGACGCGGCGGCGCAAGGTGGGCCAGGTGGCTTCGGCGCTGCGCCGCAATTCGGATAGGAGGGTGGGATCCCAGCATCCCAACACCAGAGCGCCGTGCCGGGCTGCGAGGAGCCGGCTCCTGGAAGCGAGGGCAGGGCCCACAAGGCGAGGCCAGGCGGAGAGGAGGCGAAGCTCCTCCTCTCGGATCCGACCCGACTCGAAATGGTCCGGAGCCAGCGGGCGCAGCGCCAGAACCGCCCCGGAGGCCGATCGGCGGGAAGCTCCCTCCAGGGCGGAGGTGGGGACTGCGTCCGGCGTCGGAAATGTGGGGAACATCGCCGCCCATCATAGTCCCCTTTCCCGCAGGAGAGGGAAGGGGATTCGAGGCCCGGTGGTTCGCGTCCATTGAGGATGTCAGGCTATGATTCCTGTTCCCCCCCTTGGGGACGGAGGAATCCGTGGATCTCGTCCTGGACCGCATCAGCGCTGAACTCAAGCTGCCCCGGGAGCGGGTGGCGGCCGTGGCGGCGCTGCTCGCCGAAGGGAACACCGTGCCCTTCATCAGCCGTTACAGGAAGGAGATGACCGGGTCCCTCGACGAGGTGGCCATCCGGGCCATCGAGGACCGTTCCAATTACTACAAGGAACTTCTGGACCGGCGGGCATCCGTCCTCAAGAACATCGAGGAGCAGGGCAAGCTGACCGAGGACCTCAGGGCCCGCATCGAGAACGCCTGGGTCAAAGCCGAACTCGAGGACCTGTACCTGCCCTTCAAGCCGAAAAAGCGCACCAAGGCCATCCTGGCCAAGGAAAGGGGGCTGGAACCGCTCCTGGAGGCCCTTCTCCAGGACGACCAGGGCGCGGATCCCCTTATCCTGGGGGCTCCCTTCGTGAAAGAGGGAGAAGAAGGCCTGGAGACCCCGAGCGCCTGCGTGGAGGGGGCCGGGCACATCCTCGCGGAGATGCTGGCCGAGAACGCGGAAATCCGGCGCCGGCTCCGCCAGGTCTTCCAGGAGACGGGCCAACTCCAGAGCACGCTGCGGGACGAGAAGAAGGATTCCCAGGAGGCCCTGAGGTTCAAGCCCTATTTCTCCTTCAAGGAACCCATCGCGCGGATTCCGAGCCACCGCCTTCTCGCCCTCCGGCGGGGGGAGAAGGAGAACGTGCTCGCGGTCAAGCTCCTGGTGGACCGGCCGGGCCTCGTCTCGGAAATCGTCTCCAGGATCCCCGTGAATCCCGCCTCGGGATACCTCCGCTTCCTTCCCGCGGTGGCGGAGGACGCCTTCGATCGCCTCCTGGCCCCCTCCATCGAGCTTGAGGTTCGGATGGAGGCCAAGCGGAAGGCCGACCTGGAGGCGATCAAGGTCTTCCAGACCAACCTGGACCGGCTCCTGCTCTCCCCCCCAGCGGGCCAGGTGTGCACCGTCGGGGTGGATCCGGGGATCCGGACGGGCTGCAAGCTGGCGGTCATCAATCGGCTGGGACAGTTCATGGAATCCCAGACCATCTACCCGCTCGAGCCCAAGCGGGACGTCGAGGGTGCCCGGGCGCTGCTCGAGCAGCTCTTCACGACCTACCCGGTGGAAGCGGTGGCCATCGGGAACGGGACCGGGGGCAGGGAGGCCGAATCCTTCATCCGGGAATGGCTGTCCGAGACCGGGCGCACCCACGTTATCTGCGTTCCCGTGAGCGAGGCCGGCGCCAGCGTGTACAGCGCCTCCGATGTCGCCAGGGAGGAATTCCCCGAGCAGGACGTGACCGTCCGGGGGGCCATCAGCATTGCCCGGCGCTTCCAGGACCCCCTGGCGGAACTGGTCAAGGTGGATCCCAAATCCATCGGGGTCGGCCAGTACCAGCACGACGTGAACCAGACCGCGCTCAAGAAGGGCCTCGACGGGGTGGTTGAATCCTGCGTGAACCGCGTCGGGGTGGATTTGAACAGCGCCAGCCATCGCCTCCTCGCCTACGTCGCCGGCATCGGCGAGACCCTGGCCCGGAACATCGTCCAGCACCGCTTCGACCATGGCGCCTTCCGCCGGCGCGAGCAGTTGCTGGAGGTTCCCCGGTTCGGCGAGCGGGCCTTCCAGCAGGCCGCGGGCTTTCTGCGCATCCGGGACGGGGAGAACCCCCTGGACGCCAGCGGCGTTCACCCCGAGAGCTACGGGGTGGTGGAGCGGATCGCCCAGTCGACCGAACGGCCCGTTCCGGAATTGATCTGCAATGAAGAGCTGCTGGGTGGATTGGACCCCGCCTCCTTCGTGGATGAGCGCTTCGGACTTGAAACGGTCCGGGACATCCTCGCGGAACTCCGGAAACCCGGGCGCGACCCCAGGAAGCGCTTCGAGGTGATTCAATTCAAGGAGGGGATCCGCCGCCCCGAGGACCTCCAAGTGGGCATGGAACTCCAGGGCATCGTCACCAACGTGACCGACTTCGGGGCCTTCGTGGATGTTGGCGTCCACCAGGACGGGCTGGTTCACCTCTCGGAAATCAGCCACCACTTCGTGCGGAACCCCTCCTCGGTGCTCAGCGTGGGCCAGGTGGTGAAGGTGAAGGTGCTGGCCCTGGACCTCCCCGCCAAGCGGATCGGGCTTTCCATGAAGGCCACCCTCCCCCCACCGCGCCCCAAGGCGAAACCTCGCCCCGAAGACGGGAAGGGGCCGCGCGAGGGGGCCGCGCCGCGGAAAGGCCCCGCCGCGGGGGCCCGCCCCGAACGGAAACCGGAGGTCCCCAAGAAGGAGCCGCGGCCCCCGGCGCCTCGGCACGCCACGCTCGACGACCTGATCGCGAAATTCGGCCGGGGCCCCCGGTGAGGGTCCGCCTGTTTCTGGCGGCGCCCACCCTCCTTTTCCTGTTGGGCTGCCAGCCCCAGGTCGGGCCGGCCGAACCCTTCGCGGCCTGGGAAGAGGGGATGGTCCTGATCTACGAAGACCCTTCCCTCGAGGGGGCTGCACGCTTCAACAGCCGCGTCTTCAAACAGGTGGTGCGCTTTTCCCGGGAGGACGGAGGTGGTCGGGTGGTCTCGACCTATTCAACCTTCCAGGGGGTCCAGCCCGCCCGCCTGTTGATCAGGAAGGGCGGTGTCTTCTTCCTGGACGGCCAGGACCGGGAGATCCAGATGCTGCCCGAAGGATTTCCCGACCGGGTCGCAGCCTGGGAAGGCACGGGGTACCGCTTCAGGATCATCGGACGGTCGGTGTGGGTGCACCCCGAAGTTCGCCTCCTGAGCACCCAGTCCCGGGAAGGAATTTGGGTGGAGGGGGAGCCCTTGAGGAATCAGGGGCGCGCGGTGCGGATCTTCTACCTCCCTGGAATCGGTGAGGCCGAGCGCCTCGAGAGGCAGGAGGTGGGAGGCTCCTGGGCCCCCGTGAACCAGCTCGTCTCCCAGGGGTTCCAGGAAGTTCCCCGCTCCGCCCCCGGCGCCGTCCGCTAGGAGGATCCATGTCCGACGATGCCAAACTTCTTCCCCCGGGCGCCGCCAAGGGAGCTTGGCGGGACAACGCCGAGGTGGTGTGTTTCGCCGTGCTCCTGATCGTCTTCTTCAAGACCTTCGTGGGTCAGCAGTTCACCATCCCCACGGCGTCCATGCGGAACACGCTGATGATCGGGGACCACCTGCTGGCCAACAAGTTCATCTTCGCGACCCCCCAATGGTCCTGGGAGGAGCGCCTCTTCCCCATGCGGGGTGTCCGGCGCGGGGACATCATCGTGTTCCGCTACCCCATGAACCGGGACATGGACTACGTGAAGCGCTGCGTCGCCCTGCCAGGGGACACGGTGGAAATCCGGAGGAAGCGGCTCTACGTGAATGGAACCCTTGTGACCGGTCCCTTCGAACACCACATCCTGGACGAGACGGAGGTGGCGGCGGTGGAGGGGCACCGCATCCTGAAGGGGCAGCCCGAACCAGGCCCCTGGCCCCCTGAAAGGATGGCGGGCACCACGATGCAGGAACGCCTGGCGGGGGCGGCCAAGGACCTGAACCTGCCCGTCCCCCCCACGGTATGGCCCTGGTCCGACCCCGAGAATCTGCGCCTGGACCGCCAGGGAATGGAACCCCTGGACGGCCACAATCCCTTCCGGGACGACCTGGCCCCCACCACTGTTCCCCCGGGCCACCTTTTCGCCATGGGGGACAATCGGGACAACAGCCAGGACAGCCGCTACTGGGGACCCGTGCCCCTGGACCACCTGCGGGGACGGCCCTTCCTTGTCTGGTGGAGCTTCCGCGAGGGAGGGAATGACGATTCCCCGGCCAAGGTCCCTGAGCACCCGGGCGACGTGGTCATGAATTTCGTGGACGGGGCCAGGTACTTCCTGGTCCGGACCCGCTGGGACCGAACCGGCACCATCCCGCGCTGAGCGGGTTCATTCCCGTTCGAGCTTTTTCCGGGTCAGCCAGACCATCACGTCGTTGCCGTCCTCGTCCTTCCCCTGGTACTTGAGCTTCCGGGGTCCCAGGGCATCGGAGGTCATGACTTTCACGCCAGGGGCCTCCCCCTTCTCGACCAGGCGCGCCAGGGCCTCCACACTGCCGAGTTGAGGGGGAAGGTAGGGAATCTGGAGCGATTGGAGGCCCGCCTCCCTCCGATCCACCTTCCGGCGGGGTATCTGGAGGCGGTACCCCTCGGAGGCGCTCCCCTCCAGGAAGACCAGGCGCTCACCCACGCCATGGACCTCCAGCACCAGGCGCTGATCGGAGGATCGGAGGAGCATGGAGAGGACACCTTTCCCCTCCCCATCGGCCCCCACGTAGCCCCAGTCGTACTGGGCTCGCAGGGTCACGGTGGGCGCGGGCCGTGCCTCGGCCGGGGGGGCCTGGAGGAACATCAAGGCTCGTCCTCATCTTCCGGCGCTGGAGGGTCGGGCTCGTCCTTCCGGCCGGGGCCCGCCAGGGCTTCGCTCCGTGCCAGCTTGCCCCGCAAATCCTGGAGCCGCCGGCCCAGCTCCTTGCGATCCGGGAAGGAATAGGCCATGGCCCTCTCCCATTGGTCCGCCGCCTCGGCGGCCCGGCCCAGCTTGAGAAGGACCTCGCCCAGGTGCTTTCGGGTTTCGGGACTGTAGGGGGAAAGCTCGGCCGCCTTCCTGAGGGCGGCCTCGGCCTCGGCATAGCGGCCGCGCTTGAACAGGAGCCATCCCCAGGAGTCCACCACGCTTCCGTTTCCAGGCTCCTGGGCCATGGAGGCCGCAATGAGCCGTTCCGCTTCGTCGAGTTCTCTGCCTCCTTCCAGGAGGAGGTAGCCGAGGTTGTTCTGGACGGTGGGATGCCGGGGGTCCAGCCGGAGGGCCTGGCGGAGCACCCCGATGGCCTCCTGTCCCCGGTCGAGCTGGTCCAGGGCGTTCGCCTGCATCAGCATCAGCCCCACGGTCCGCAGGGGAGAGGCCCGCAGGGCCTCGTCCACGACCGCGAGGCATCGGTCCCAGCGGCGGAATTCCGACCATTGGGCGGCCATGGCCTCCAGATCCAGCTGCTGGAGGGCTCGGCGGGAGTCCTTCTTCCAGATGAGGCCCTCCTCGAAGAGGTCCCTGGGAATGGCCTGGGCCTGCTGAAAAAAAGTGTTGCGGGGAAATTTCGCCATGCCCGCGCGGAGGTCCCCCCTGGCTCCCTTCCAGTCCTGGGTCTGGATCCGGGCCTGGGCGCGCAGGGCGAGGAGTTCGGCTGTTTCCTCCACCCCCGGAAGCGTGGCGAGGAGGTGGATCAGATCCTTGGGACGGGCTTGGAGCAGGAGGCTGGAGGCCAAAAGGAATCGGGCATCGGAGCGGATCTTGTCGTGGTCCTGCCCCTCGGGGATCTCGGTGAAGAGGGTCCGGAGCCGGGCCTCGGCCTCGGGCAGTCGTCCCAGGTTCAGACAGGAAAAGGCGATGTTGAGGCCGATCCGGGGGGAAGGCCTGAGGCGCTCCGCCTCCCGAAGGCTCGAAAGGGCCTCCTCGAACCTGCTGGTGTTGAGCTGGACCAGGGCCATGTTTTCCCAGACGCTTGGTTCCTGAGGGAAGTGCCTGGCCAGGAGCCGGAAGCTGTCCTCGGCATGGCCGACGTAGCCGGCCTGAAGCTGCTCCCGGGCCAGTTCCTGGAGCCATTCCAGATGCCGGCGTTCCGGCGATTTGCCCCCACACAGGGCCAGGACCGCCTCGCGCTTGGCTTCGTAGCGCCCGAGGGTGTGGGCGAAATAGGCGGCCTTCTCCCAGGCGAAACCGATCTGGGGTCGGAGGCGTCCCACTTTCAGCCAGGCTCGGAGGGCCTGCTCCTGATCCTTGGCCTGCTCGGCGACCTCTCCGAGGCGGGCCCAGACCTCCACCTCCTGGGGGAGGAGGGCCGCGGCCTTCTCCAGGGCGGACTTGGCTTCCGGCTGGATTTCCGGGTGGGTCTGGAGGCGGCGGTGCTGGAGAAGGGCGAGGTGGGCCCATGCCTCGGCGTTCGCCGGGGCAAGGGCAGCGGCCTGCTTGGCGGCAGCCACCGCTCCCTCCAGGTCCCCAGACTCCACCAGGGCCTCCGAATACCGCAACTGCGCCTCTGCGCTCCCTGGGGCCAGGTCCAGGAGGCGCCGGTAGATCGCCAGGGCGGCCCGGGGGTCGTCGCCCCCACCCCGGCGCTGGAGTGCCCGGGCCTGGAGCAGGAGGGTCCTGGGGTCCTCCGTGGTCGGCGGAGCCTGGGCGAGCAGCGTGACCCCCGCCAGAGGAAGGAGCCATCGGGCTGCGGCCCTGAAATCGGAAGGAAAGGCGCCCATCAGGCCAGCCGTGTGTTCATGAGCGTGTGGGCCTCCTCCCAGGATCGGGGCGCGAGCGCCTTCTGGATCGCCGTGCGCCCGGGGACAGGAAGGATGGAAAGGATGCGCTCCTCATCGGCGCCGGAACCCAGGGCCTTCTTGTCCCGCTTCAAGTATGCCTCGCACAGGCTCCAGGGTTTCACGCGGGCCGCCAGGGGCCTCAGGGCGTCTGCCATCCTGCGGAGGAAGGCCTCCGGAAAGGTCTCCATTCCCAGGGCCCCCGCCAGGCAGCAGGCGGCCAGGAGGCCCAGACCCACCGCCTCCCCGTGAAGCAGGGTGTGCCCGGAAGCCGCTTCCAGCGCGTGGCCCAGGGTGTGGCCCAGGTTCAGGAGGCGGCGCTCGCCGTGTTCCAGAGGGTCCCGGTGAACGATTTCAGCCTTCCGGCGCAACGCGAAGGCCAGGGATTCGGGTTCAGGGATAGCCTCCTCCAGCATTCGGAGGGCGATCGAGGCGTCCCCATCGAGCAAGGCCATCTTGACCAGTTCCCACCTCCCCGCCGCGAGGTCACGGGGGGGCAGGGTCCGCAGGAAGGATCGGCAGGCCACCATCCGCGCGGGAGAATGAAAGGCCCCCGCCAGGTTCTTGCCCGCGGCCAGGTTGACCCCGGTCTTGCCGCCCAGGCCCGCGTCCACCTGGGAGAGCAGGGTGGTGGGCCAGGCGTGCCAGGAAATCCCGCGGAGGAAGAGCGCCGCGGCGAGGCCGCCCATGTCGGTGAGAACCCCCCCGCCGAGGGCCACCAGGGTGGCGTCCCGGTGGTAGCCCGCCTCCGCCCAGTGCTCGAGCCATGGGAGGAGCGTCGGGAGGCGCTTGGAACCCTCGTCCACCTCCACCCAGAGCGTGCCGGGTGGCTGTGGCAGTCCCGAGGCCTCCCAGGCCGGCCGGAGCTTCCGGTCCGCCAGGAGGAACCAGGGGCCCTCGGGGAGTGAATCCTCGGCGGGCCTCTCCAGGAGCATCACCTCCGTGGGGAAGCCCTGAGGGAGGGTCAGTCGCCCGGTCAATTCCTTCCCTTCAGGGTCGCTTCGGCTTGCATCTCCTTGTCTCCGCGCAGCCACTTGACCACGGCCTTGTCGCCCCCTTTGTATCGGCCCAGGGCTTCCATGTAATCGTAGATCCCCTTCAGGGAAACCTCCCCGAAGGCCGTGAGGACATCGCCTCCCTGGAGTCCGATGGATTCGGCGGTGCTTCCGGGCCGGACACCTTGGATCCTGAACCCCTTCGGGTTCTCTCCGTAGTCCGGAAGAACGCCGAAATCCACACGCATGGAGCTGGACTTCCCGGTCTTGAACTTCGCGGTCTCGGGGTCGAAGGGCGGAAGGGTCTTCCCGTTGGCCAGGTCCAGGACGATTTTCCGGGCGAAGTCCGCCAGGGTTGCCATGCCCTCGGTGTTGATCCGTTCTGCGGTGTCCGAGGGCTTGTGGTAGTTGGGATGGACCCCGGTGAAGAAGAAGAAGGTCGGGATCCGGGCCACCGAGAAGGTCATGTGGTCGGAGCCTCCCAGCATTTCGCCCACCTCGGCGCTGACGTTGAGCCCGGGAGGCGCGAGGCTCCGGGCCCGTTCCAATTCCGCCTTGGGGGCTCCCAGGGCCCCCAGGTAAAGGGTGGGCTTCTCCCGGGAGAGGTATCCCACCATGTCGAAATTGGCCATGAATTTGACCGAGCCCTTGGGAACCGTGGGGTTCTGGATCCAGTGGCCGCTCCCGAGCAGGCCCTCCTCTTCGCCGCTGAAGTGGAGGAGCACCACGGACCGTTTCAGGGGGGCTGCCTTCAGTTGGCGGGCGAGTTCCAGCAGGAGGGCGGTGCCGGAGGCGTTGTCGTCCGCGCCCGGGTGGGTCTGTCCCCTGGCCCCCTCCCCGCCCATGCTGTGCCGGTCCCCGAGGCCCAGATGATCCATGTGGGCCCCCAGAGCGATGAATTCACCCCTGAGGGCCCGGTCGGTTCCGTGGATCACGGCGGACACGTTGGGGTTTGGGGCCTCCTGGGGCTTCAGTTTCAACTTGAGGTCCAGGAAGGTCCAAGGGGCGTACACATAATCCCGGCTCTGGGGTTTCCCCTCTTCCTTGAGTTTGGCCACGCGTTCCTGAAGACCCTCACAGTAGGGAGCCAGGACCCCCAGGGGCATGCTGAGAACAGGCAGGTCCAGGCGCGCAGGCCCGTCTTCCCTCTGGAGACGCCGGGCCGAGGCGCCGTCTTCGAGCACGATCACGGCGCAGGCCCCGGCCTGCTGGAGCTTCTTGACCCGGAGGGGAAGGGAGCGGGCAAGTTTGTCCAGTTCGGAGAAGGGAGCTTTGTCGGGCAGGCGGGGAACGATGATGGCCACCTTCCGGTTCAGGTCCAGGCCTTGAAGGTCGTCGTGGCCGTGGATCTGAAGCCCATACCCCACGAAGGTCAGGGCCCGGTGCCGAAAGTCCGCGTCGGCGCTGAATCCGTAGGCCTCCACGTCCCTTCCCCAGACCAGGGGGGGGCCCGCGGTGTCGCCCCTTCCCACGGCAACCTCCGCCTCCAGGCGGTCCACCGAGCGGATGAATGGGTAGTGCTGGACCTGAGGCTTCAGGCCCATTCCCTTGTAGGCGTTCACAAGGAAGTCAGCCACCTGCTGGATTTCGGGGGTGCCATTGCCTCGCCCCTTGCGCTCCGGGGCGGCCAGGTATTGCAGGTCTTTCCGGATTCGCAACTCCGCCGGACTCTGGGCGAGAAGGGCCGGGGCGAGCAGGGAAAACAGGAGGCGTCGCATGAAAGGCTCCGGTCGGGTTTCGGGCGCCGCCCGGCTTTCCCAAGGGGGTTTCAAGGACGCGCCTGATCCATCATGGCATGGGAGAATGTCTCCATGGGCCGGAGTTCCAACACCTTTTTCCAGGGCGACCAGGTCGAGCAGCGACCCCTGCGCCACACGCTGCTCCTGCGGCTTGTGGGCTACCTCCGCCCCTACGGGGGTTCCCTCGCCCTCCTGCTCTTCCTCATGGCGGCCGGTGCCATCCTGGAGGTTGCACCTTCCGAATTCACGCTTCGTCTCATTGACCATCACCTCTCCAGGGGCACCATGGAGGGGGCGGGCCCCCTCGTGGCAGGATTTCTAGGTTTGCTCCTCCTGGGTTTCGCCGTCCAGCTGGCGCGCTTCGGCCTCCTGGCCTGGGTGGGGCAGCGGGCCATGCTGGACCTGCGCCTTCAGCTCTTCTCCCACCTCATGGGTCGGAGCACGCACTTCTTCCACCACAATCCCGTCGGCCGGCTGATGACGCGGGTCACCAGCGACGTGCAGAACCTCAACGACATGTTCTCCTCCGGCTTCGTCGCCATCGTGGGGGACGCCCTGTCCCTCCTCGCGATCGTGATCTGGATGTTCCTCAAGCATCCTGGAATGGCCGCCGTGGCCCTGGGGATCATGCCCTTCCTGCTGGTGGCCACCGAGGTGTTCCGCCGACAGGCGGGCAATGCCTTCCGGGAGACTCAGGGACGCTACGCCGCAATCCAGGCCTACCTCCAGGAACAGCTCTCCGGGATGAGCCTGGTGCAGATGATGGGCCAGGAGGAATCCAGCCGGCGCCTCTTCGGGGAACTGAACAGGCGCTACCTGGAGGCCTTCATCAGGACGATCCTCGCCTACGCCGTCTTCTTCCCCGTGGTGGAATTCATCACCAGCGCCACCCTGGCAGCCCTCATCCTCTACGCAGGCCTGAAGCTCCAGGCCGGGGCCCTCACCCTCGGCCTCCTTCTGGCCTTCATCCAGCAGAGCGGCCGCTTCTTCCGGCCGATCCGGGAACTGGCCGAGCGCTACAACGTCATGCAGACGGCCATGGCCAGCAGCGAGCGGATCTTCACCCTCCTGGACAACCGCGACGAGATCCCCCAGGTCCAGGGAGCCCCCCAGGCCACCTTTGAAAAGGAGATCCGCCTCGAGGGCCTCGATTTCTCCTACGAACCGGGCGGGCGGCGCGTGGTCGCGGGGCTGAGCGGGAGCATCGGGAAGGGACACCGGGTCGCGGTGGTGGGGCACACCGGGGCGGGAAAGAGCACCCTCATCAACCTTCTGATGCGCTTCTACGACGTTTCCGCGGGGCGGATCCTCGTGGACGGGAAGGACATCAGGGAACTGGACCTGCGGAGTCTCCGGGGACTGTTCGGCCTGGTCCTGCAGGATGTCTTCATCTTCAGCGGAAGCCTGCGGGAGAACATCGTCCTCGGGCGGGAACTGGACCCCGGCCGGCTGGAATCGGCGCTGGCCCAGAGTCAGCTCCAGGACCTGGTGGGGCGGCTCCCTCAGGGGCTGGACACCCAGGTCGGAGAGCGGGGCCAGAAGCTCAGCGCGGGCGAGCGACAACTCGTGGCCTTCGCCCGAATGCTCTACCGGGAACCCCAGGTCCTCCTTCTGGACGAGGCCACCTCCAACATCGACAGCGAAACGGAGCAGAAGATCCAGCAGGTGATCGAGCGGGTCAGCCACCGCCTCACGACCTTCACCATCGCCCACCGGCTCAGCACCATCCGGGACGCGGACGAAATCTGGGTGATGGACCAGGGGACCATCCTGGAGCGGGGCACCCATGAAGATCTGCTCCTCAGGGACGGGCCCTACGCACGCCTGGTCCGCCTCCAGTTCGAAGGGGAAATGGCAGCCTGACGACCCGCGGGGGCGAAGGGCCTTCCCCCTGGCCCCCCCTCCGCCGCCCATCCGGCCAAGCCCCTCTCGCGGGCATGCTCCTTGGAGAGAACGAAGGTTCCCTTCTGTGCTCACCTGCGAATTGGGGCTTCGGGAAGGGGCGCCGCCTGGATGAGAATGGGGCCTCCGATGCTGCCGCTTCCCCCCCTCCTCCCCATCACCTCGGTCCGGGGGCCAGGACCCCTTTCCGGGCAGCTCCACCGATTCGGGGACGCGGGCTTCCCCGTGGTCCAGTTCCGCGGCAAACCCCTGGGGGCCGCGGATCAGTGGGCCGAACTCCAGCGGGGTCTCCAAGCCTCCAGGGAGGCCGGGGGCTGGCCCTTGATCATTCTGAACGACCGGGCCGACCTCGCCGTTCTGGCCGCCCGGGAGGGTCTGACCCCCTGGGGACTGCACCTGGGCCAGGAGGATCTGCCCCTGGAGGCGGCGAGGCGTCTCCCCGGCCTGGGGGGGCTCCGTTTCGGGACCAGCACGCACCACCCCGGGGAATGGGAGCGCGCCACGGAATGCGACTATGCCGGAGTGGGTCCGGTCCGGGGCACCCCCACCAAGCCGGATCATGCGACCCCCATCGGAATCGCAGGCCTCCGCCTGGGGAGCCAGGCCCTGCGGTCCAGGGGGATCTCCCCCGTGGCCATCGGGGGACTGGGTCCGGAAGACGCGGGGCCCTGTTTCGAGGCGGGGGCCGAGAGCCTGGCCATGGTTTCAGCCCTGGCGGAGGCCGGCGATCCATCCGAGATTCTGTGGGAATCCCAGGTCCTCCGCTGGAGGCGTTTTCCTCCTTTCCGGCGGGGTCAGGGGATCGTCCTTGCAGGCAGCAGCGGGGCGGGGAAGAGTTCCCTTGGAGTCGAGTTGGCCCGAACTTTGGCACTCCCGTTCCTGGACCTCGACCAGCTCATCGTCCTTCGTTCCGGCAAGGGGATCCCCCGGATTTTCGCTGAGCAAGGCGAGGCCGCCTTTCGGGCCTTGGAGGAGCGCCTGGCCCAGGAGGCCGTGGAAAAGCCCTGCGTCCTGGCCCTGGGCGGCGGGGCTTGGGAAAGCCCAGGCCTGCGGGCCCGGGTCGCCTCCTCGGGTTTCTCCACCCTCTGGCTGGCGGAGACCCCCATGCGATGCTGGGCCCGGGTCGCCGAGGATCCCGGACGGCCCCTGGCCCGAGAACGGGAGATCTTCCTGGATCGGCACCGGGCCCGGATCCTCCAATGGAGCCTGCTGCCCTGCATCCTTCCCCTGGGCCGGAGCCCGGGAGAATTGGCCGGTGCCCTGGCCGCCGCGCTAGACTGAGCCCACCTCCCGATGGACCTCATCCTCTCGGACCTGCACGCCAATCTTCACGCGCTTCGTGTGGTGCTGCGCCATGCCCGCCGACGGGCCATCCAACGGTTCGTGATCCTGGGAGATCTGGTGGGCTACGGAGCCAATCCCAACCAGGTCCTGGACCACCTGAGGGAACTTCGCCCCCGGGTGGCCCTGCGGGGAAACCACGACCATGCCTGCACGGAAGAGGGACAGGACCTCAGCTTCAGCCCCCCCGCGCGGCAGGCGGCCCTCTGGACCCGCGAGCGCCTTTCCCGGGAGAACCTCCACTTTCTGCAGGAACTGCCCATCGGTCCCCTGTATGTGGGCGACGATTACGCCATCGCCCACGGTTCTCCCGTGGACGAGGATGCCTACCTATTGCATCCCAGGGACGCCCTGACGGCCTTCGAGGCCTTCAAGGGTTCCCTCTGCTTCTTCGGGCACACCCATCTCCCGGGTTTCTTCGAACTGGACGAAGTCGCCGGAACCCTGCAGTGGCAGAACCCCCAGCCTGGAGAGTGGGTGGACCTGGTTCCGGGCCGGCGGTACCTGGTGAATCCCGGGTCGGTGGGGCAACCGAGGGACCGGGATCCCCGCCTCTCCTTCATGGCCTTCGATCCGCGCCGCCGGAGGGTGCGCTTGATCCGACTGGAGTACGATGTCCGGGGCGCGGCCAGGGCCATCCTGAAGGCCGGTCTCCATCCCCACCTTGCCGAGCGGCTCGGCTTCGGAATGTGACCCCATGGAATCCACCCGGAACCTGGACGCGGCGGAGCTGGAAGCGGTGCTCCGGCGGGCCCACCTCGTGAAGGCCCCGACGAGCTTGCGGGCGGAAGGCGGCAGCCGCATTCTCGGCGATCTCCAGCTTCGCGGCCTGGAGCCGGGAGTCGCCCTTCACCTTCTGGGCGCCAAGCGGAGAGACCTGATGCCTCCCTCGGGCACGCGGGTGACCCTCTCCATTCTCTTGGGGGAGGAGGCCCTCTCCATCCATTCCACCTTGCTGGAGCCTCTGCTCGCCGACGAAGGGGACACCCTGTTCCCGCCCGTTCTTCGGGTGGCATGGCCTTCCACGGCCGTGGGGTTCCACCACCGGGATCGCGTGAGGGTGGCCGCCCCCCAGCAGACCCCTCTCCCCGCGCGGGTGAGCCACCGAGGCCGCTGGATGGATGCCACGGTCCTGAACCTCAATGAGACGGGGCTGGGCCTGGGCTTCGACGGAGGGGCCGCTTTCGAAATCGGCGAACCCCTCTGCGTGGAGACCGACCTTCCCGAATGTGGCCGCCTCCAGATTGTCGGGGAGGTGAGGCACACCTCCCACCTCCTCGGGGATCCTCTCCCTGATCGTGTGGGCCTGGTCCTCGGACCCCAGGGGGAAGGGGTGATGGAGACGCTGCGGAGCTTTATCCAGGGACGACGGACCGACCGATCCGAGAACTTCCGCCAGGGCGGGCAGTGATGTCTCATCCAGGCGGTCGCCCGTTCGCCAGGGCCCGGCGGGCATGAAGACCCTGTCCCTCCGCGTGGACGTGGACACCCTCCAGGGCTCCCTGCAGGGCATCCCCGCCCTCCTGCGCCAACTGGACCGCCACCGGATCCAGGCGAGCTTCTACTTCTCCCTGGGACCGGACAACAGCGGAAAGGCGATCCGGCGGATCTTCAGGAAGGGATTCCTGTCGAAGATGCGCCGCACCAGTCCAACCAGGCTCTACGGGATCCGGACCCTCCTCTACGGGACCCTGCTGCCGGCCCCGACCATCTGGAAGAGGGCCTCCAGCCACATGCGGGACGCCCGTTCCGCGGGCCATGAAGTGGGCCTCCACGCCTGGGACCACGTCCAGTACCACGACCTCCTGGACCGGAAATCCAGGGCCTGGCTTGAGGCGTGGTATGCCCGGGCGGTGGACGCCTTCGCCCAGGTGTTCGGAGAACCACCGAGGTCGTCGGTCAGTCCTGCCTGGCGCTGCAATGACGACACCCTGGAGCTTCTCGAAGGACTGGGCCTGGACTATGCGGGGGACTGCCGGGGCCTGGCCCCCTTCTTCCCGGTCGTGCGAGGCCGGCGCATGAAAGTGCTCCAGATCCCCACCACCCTTCCGACCCTGGATGAACTCCTGGGGCTGGAAGGGCGCAACCCCGGGGAGGCCGTGGAGGAGATCCTGGGACAGCTGCGGGAGGATTCCCTCAACGTCTACGCGCTCCACACCGAAGTGGAGGGTGGTGCCCTGGGGCCGGCTTTCGAGGATTTCCTCGTGGGGCTGGGCCGAATGGGCGTCCGGCTCCGGACCCACCGGGACTGGCTTCCGGACCTGCTCGGAGCTGGCCCCCCCGCCCGGACGGTCCTCCGCCGGGAGATCCCCGGACGGGCAGGATGGGTGAGCGTCGAGGGCCAGGAGGTGGAAACGGCCTCCATGTGACGGGGGTCGCAACTTCGCACCCCACCGCCGCTGTGATCCCCGCCACAGGTAGCGGGTCCGATACTCGGTCGGAAACGCCCTGGATTCCAGAGGTCCTCCCGGTGCCGGGACCCGGCGCCCGGGATGGCGCCTGGCAGGGCAGGGAGGTCGGGGATGGCGAGCAAGGGATTCCTGAACGAGGCGTGGGCCTATCGCCTCCTCCGGAAGGCCGGCCTCCGGGTGCCTTCCCATGGGCTCGTGCTCGACAAGGTGGGGATGGAGGCCATGCCCTGCCACGCGAACGAGCCGGTGGTCCTCAAGGGGCTGGTGGAAGGGCTGTGGCACAAGTCCGACCGGGGCCTGGTGAAGTTCATGGACTACGACGCCCAGACGGTTTGGGAGGCCTCGGAGGCGATGCGGGCCACGCTCAGGCCGGGGGAGGTCTGGATCGGAGCCCTGGTCAGCGACCGCATATCCTTCAAGACCGCTCCAGGTCTCCCGAGTGAGGCCCTGGTGTCCCTCAAGCTGAGTCCCGACGTGGGCTGGGTGGTGGTCATGGGGTTCGGGGGCGTGCACACGGAGTCCTGGGCCGAGAACTTCCCCCCCATGCTCTGGCCCCTGAGTCTCACCACGCCTGAAGGGGCCTTGATGGAGTTCAAGGACCATCGGCTCGGGGATATCTGGCTGGGTCGGATGCGCCAGGGGGACCCCCTGACGGACGAGGAGAACATCCTGGCCTATCTGCGGAGGGTATGGCACCTGGCCCACCTCCTGGAGAAGGAGGGGGCCGACCTCCTGGAGCTGAATCCCGTGGTCCTGGACCCCGAGGGAATCCCCGTGGCCCTGGACGGCGTGGGGAGCCTGGGGGATCGCCGACGACAGCCTTCCTACGCTTCCACCCTGGATCCTGGCGAACTTCTGGACGCCTTCGCGCGTCCCCGGAGCCTGGGCATCGCCGGTGTGTCCAGCAAAGAGGGCAGCCCGGGGAGGATCATCTTCGAGAACCTCCTGCGCTCCTCGATGCCCAGGGAGGCCTTGAAGCCCATCAAACCTGGCACTCCTGAGCTTTCCGGGATTCCCTGCCTTCAGGGCATCTCTTCCCTCGCCCAGGACCCCGTCGACCTGCTGATCCTGTGCCTCCCCGCCCCACATTCCCTCTCGGCCATCGAGGAACTCTGCGCCCAAGGTGGGGGCGCCAAGGTGGTGTACCTTGTGCCGGGTGGCCTGGGGGATGGCGCCGACCAGGAGGGGCTGGGGTCCCGGCTGAGGGCCCTGCTGGACCAGCGGCGGCGGGAGGGGCTGTGGACCCCCGCGGTCGCCGGTCCCAACGGGCTGGGCTTCCTCAGCCATGAGCACGGCCTGAACACCCTTTTCATCCCCAGGGAGAAGCTGGAAGCCGAGGCGGTGGGGGGCACCACCTCCCTGATCAGCCAGAGCGGGGCCTTCCTCGTCACGAGGCTCTCCTGCACCCCCTCCCTTCCCCTGAGGTTCGCTTGTTCGATCGGGAATCAACTCGACCTGCGGCTCTCGGACTACCTTCGCGCCCTGGGCGAGGATCCGGGCAGCCGCGTGATCGGGGTCTATGCGGAAGGTTTTGCCGAACGGGACCTGCTCCGCTTCGCCCAGGAGGCACACCGCCTGGTGAAGCAGGGCCGCAGGATTTTCCTCTACAAGGGGGGGCGGAGCCCGGAGGGGCAGGCCGCCGCCAGCAGCCACACCGGTGCCCTTGCCGGGGACTGGGACCTTCAGCGGGCGGTGCTGCACCGGGCAGGCGTGGTGGTGACCCCCACGATGGAGGTCTTCAACAGCACCCTCTCCTGGCTCTCGGCCTTCCCTGAAGGGCGGCCCGGGCGGGTGGCGGTGATCAGCAATGCAGGGTACGAATCCGTGGCCGCCGGCGATCTGCTTCAGGCTCCCCTGTCGGGGGCGCTGCTTTCCGATCAGGAAGCCCAGGAGGTTTCGAGCATCCTGGGCACCCGGGGTCTCGGGGGTTTGGTGAGTCCGAGGCTGCCCCTGGACCTCACGCCCATGGCGGAGGAGGGGGCCTTCCTGGACTGCGCCAGGGTCGTGGCCCGGGGGCAGGCGGACACCTTGGTGCTGGGCCTGGTCCCCCTGACCCGCCGGCTCGAGACTGCGGACCCGGCCGCCATGGCATCCTTCGCCCAGGCCTTGGCGGCCTTGGCCCGGGAGTCGGGCAAACGGCTGGGCTGCGCCGTGGAGGGTGGAGAAGCCTTCGAGCCCTTCCGGCTGGCCCTGGAATCCGCCGGCCTTCCCGTCTTTTATTCCATGGAGCGGGCCCTCCTGGGCCTCCGCTTCATCGCCGAAGCGGACTGACCCGCCATGAACCGTCCCATCATCGAACCCTTCCGCATCAAGAGCGTGGAACCGATCCGGATGAGCACGCGCCCCGAGCGGGAGGCGCTCCTGGAAGGAGCGAAACTCAACGTGTTCCTGCTCCGCGCCCAGGACGTGCTGATCGACTTCCTCACGGACAGCGGAACCGGAGCCATGAGCGCCCGGCAGTGGGCCGCCATCATGGAGGGGGACGAGAGCTACGCCGGGGCCCGCAGCTTCTTCCGCCTGGAGGCCGTGATCCGGCGGATCACCGGGTATTCCCACCTGATCCCGACCCACCAGGGCCGCGCTGCGGAACGGATCTTCTTCGCCATCGCCACCCGGAAGGGGGATCTGGTCCCCAACAACACCCACTTCGACACCACCCGGGCCAACCTGGAGTACGACGGGGTGGAGGCGATGGATCTGGTCATTCCAGAGGGCACCCAGCCTCATGTCTATCATCCATTCAAGGGGAACATCGATCTGCAGCGGGTGGAGGATCTCCTGAAGCGGGAAGGGCCCCGCATCCCCTTCGGCATGCTCACCCTCACCAACAACAGCGGGGGCGGCCAGCCCGTGAGCATGGAGAATCTGCGGGAATACAGCGCCCTGTTGAAGCGACACGGCAAGCCCCTGATCCTGGATGTCTGCCGCTTCGCCGAGAACGCGATGTTCATCAAGCTCCGGGAGCCGGGATTCGCCGACCGGAGCATCGAATCCATCGTCCGGGAGATGTTCGGGCACGCTGACGGCTGCCTGATGAGCGCCAAGAAGGACGGCATGGTGAACATCGGAGGCTTCATCGCCCTGCACGACGAACGGTGGGTGGAGGCCGCCCGCAACCTCCTCATCCTCACCGAAGGCTTTCCCACCTACGGGGGCCTCGCGGGCCGGGACCTGGAGGCGCTGGCCGTGGGGTTGGAGGAGGTGCTCCAGGAGGACTACCTGCGGTACCGCCTCCGGACCGCCGAGTACATGGGAGAGCGCCTCAAGGCCGGGGGCGTCGCCATCGTGGAGCCCACGGGAGGCCACGCCGTGTACTTGGACGCCAAACAGGTGCTGCCCCACCTGGGGCCGGAGGACTACCCGGCCTGGAGCCTCTGCAACGCCTTGTACCTTGAAGGGGGCATTCGCGGCGTCGAGATCGGATCGGTGATGTTCGGGAAGCGCCTGGAGGATGGCACGGAAACCTACCACGCCATGGAACTGGTTCGCCTGGCCTTTCCGCGCCGGGTCTACACCCAGAGCCACTTCGACTACGCGGCGGAGGTGATCTGCCAGCTCAGGTCCCGGGCCGACGAGGTGCGGGGAGTCAGGATCACCCGGCAGTCTCGTTTTCTCCGCCACTTCACCGCGGAGTTCCGCTGGGCTTGACCCTCCTCAGCCCTTGGCCTCCTTGAGGTAGGCGAGCAGGGCGGCCTCCGTCTCGGGGTGGACCAGCCCGGCCTGCCGGGCCAGGCCCAGGGCCTTTTCCCGAGGCACCCTTGCGTCGAGGACGGCCCAGGCGCAGGCCATGGCCGCGGCGCGGTTTCCATTGGTGCAGTGCACCAGGACCCTTGCCCCCGGGGGGAGGCTGTTGCGAATCAGGCGGAAGTCCTCGAAATCGGAGCGGGCGGGGACCCGCCCCACCACCACCCGGGCGTATCCGCAGTCCATGTTCGCCAGTGCCTGGCTCTCCCGCGGGCCGTCGAAACCCGCGTCCTCCTCCTTTCGGAGGTCGATCACGCACGTGATGCGGAGATGGCGCACCTTGAGCATGGTCTCCTCACTGGGAATGCCCTTCAGCACCCAGGTCCCCCGCCCCAACTCCACGATCTCCGGGGAGGGGGCCGCCACGAACATCCCGGGGACGCACCAAAACATCCAGAGAGGCCCCATGGGCGCCTCCTTCCGGTCAGGGGTCCCAGGGGCCCCTTCACCTCCAAGGATAGGCCTCGGGAGGCGCTGGGTAAGGCGGGCCCGAACAGGTTGTGACCTGGAAGCTCCCCGAGGCCCTGTTAGCCTTGAAGGTTATGTCGGACCGCTACGATCCCTCTCGCATCGAACCCAAGTGGCAGGCCTGGTGGGAGGCCCGGGGAACCTTCCGGACTCCGGAGGACCCTTCCCTTCCCAAGAAGTACATTCTGGACATGTTCCCCTACCCAAGCGGGGCAGGGCTCCACGTGGGCCATCCCGAGGGCTACACCGCCACCGACATCGTCTGCCGCTACCTGAGGGCCCGGGGCTTCGCGGTGCTGCACCCCATGGGCTGGGATGCCTTCGGGCTTCCGGCGGAGCAGTACGCGATCCAGACCGGCACCCATCCCGCGGTCACCACCCGGGCCAACATCGCCACCTTCAAGCGCCAGATCCAGTCCCTGGGGCTCTCCTACGACTGGGAGCGGGAGGTGGACACCACCGACCCCGCCTACTTCAAGTGGACCCAGTGGATCTTCCTGCAACTCTTCCGGCGCGGGCTGGCCTACCAGAGCGAGATACCGGTGAACTGGTGTCCCGCCCTGGGCACCGTGCTGGCGAACGAGGAGGTCGTGGACGGCAAGAGCGAGCGGGGCGGGCATCCCGTGCTGCGCATGCCGCTCCGGCAGTGGATGCTGAAGATCACGGCTTACGCGGACCGTCTCCTGGACGACCTGGACCTGGTGAAGTGGCCTGACAGCACCAAGACCATGCAGGAAGAATGGATCGGCCGCAGCGAGGGCGCGGAGGTGAAGTTCGCCCTGGAGGATGGGAGCGGGGCCCTGGAGGTCTTCACCACCCGCCCCGACACCCTCTTCGGAGCCACCTTCATGGTTGTGGCGCCGGAGCATCCCTTCGTGGAGCGCCACACCACCCATGCGCAGAAGGCGGCGGTCGAGGCCTACGTCCACCAGGCCATCCACCGGTCGGACCTCGACCGCAAGGCGGCCAAGGAAAAGACGGGGGTCTTCACCGGCGGCTTCGTGGTCAACCCGGTGAACGGGGAGAGGGTTCCAGTTTGGGTCGCCGACTATGTGCTCATGGGCTACGGCACGGGGGCCATCATGGCCGTCCCCGCCCACGACGAGCGGGACTTCGAGTTCGCCCGGGCCTTCGGAATCTCCGTGGTCCAGGTGGTCAGCCCCGACGGGAGGCCCCGCTCCGGAGAACTGGAGGCTGCCACCACGGAAGAAGGGCTGGCCGTGAACTCGGGCCCCTACGACGGCCTTCCCACCGCCGAGTTCAAGCGCCGCATCACGGCGGACCTCGAGGCGGCGGGCCGGGGCCGGAAGCGCATCGAGTACCGCCTGCGGGACTGGGTCTTCAGCCGCCAGCGCTACTGGGGCGAACCCATCCCCATCTATTTTCCTGTGGAGACCGATGGCGATCCCAGGGCCGGTGCCCCCCACACCATCCGCTACGACCTCCCCATGGCCGTGGATGAGGCGGAACTGCCCCTCCTCCTGCCGGACCTCGAAGATTTCAGCCCGGGGGACGATCCCGCCGGGGCCCTGGCCCGGGCGGTGGACTGGCGCTTCTTCCGGCGGGACGGCCAGTGGTACGCCCGGGAAACCAACACCATGCCCCAGTGGGCCGGGAGCTGCTGGTACTACCTCCGCTTCATGGACCCGGGGAACCCCGACGCCGCCTGGTCCAAGGAAGCCGCGGCGCGATGGCTCCCGGTGGACCTCTACGTGGGCGGCGCCGAACACGCCGTGCTGCACCTCCTCTACGCCCGCTTCTGGCACAAGGTCCTTCACGATGCAGGGTTCGTGTCCTGCCCGGAGCCCTTCGCACGCCTCGTCCACCAGGGCATGATCCTCGGCGAGGTGGAGTACACAGCCTACAAATCTTCCGAGGGCTTTGTGTCCCGAGAGTGGGTGGTTGCCTTGCCGGACGGGGGATACCGCCACAGGTCGGGCGGCCAGGAACTGACGCCGGTCCGGGTTCCGGAGGAAGCCGTGGAAAAGCGGGGCGCGAACACCATCCTCAAGGCCGATCCGGAGATCGTGGTGGAGGCCCGGGCCTTCAAGATGAGCAAGTCCCGGGGCAACGTGATCAATCCCGACGACGTGGTGAGGCGGCACGGCGCCGATGCCCTTCGCCTCTACGAGATGTTCCTGGGACCCCTGGAGGCGGTGAAGCCTTGGTCCACCAGCGGGATCCAGGGGGTGGCGCGCTTCCTGGAACGGAGCTTCGCCCTGGCCTCCCGCCCCATGAAGGATGGGATGCCCGAAGGCCCGTTGCTTCGCCTCGTGCACAAGACCATCCGCAAGGTCACGGAGGACATCGAGGGCCTTCGCTTCAACACGGCCATCAGCGCCCTCATGGTCCTGCTCAACGAATTGTCCAAGACCGACCCCCTTCCCAAGGGAGCCGCGGAGCTTCATGTGCGCCTCATGCATCCCTTCGCCCCGCACCTGGCCGAGGAGCTGTGGGAGCGCCTGGGCCACCCTCCCAGCCTCCAGGAGGTGCCGTGGCCTGGATTCGATCCCGATCTCTGCCAGGACGAGTCGGTCACCGTGGCCGTTCAGGTGAACGGGAAAATGCGCGGGACCGTGCAGCTCGCGGCCGGCAGCGACCAGGACACAGCCCTGGGCGAAGCCCGGAAGCTGGACACCGTGCAGCGGCAGCTGGAGGGGAAGGACATTCGCAAGGTCATCTGGGTCGCGGACAAGTTGTTGAACCTCATCGCCGGGTAGACCAGGCCGCCCGCAGCACCTGTGCCCCACCCTGGAGGAGTCCGTGAGTTCCGCCTACTACCGCCGGATCGGTCCCGCCATCTTCGAACCCACCGAACACGCCCAGGGTGCGTGGAATGATCATGAGCAGCACATGGCGCCGGTGTCCGGGCTGCTCGCGCACGCCCTGCAGGGACATGAACCCCGGGAGGGTATGTGCCTGGCCCGGGTGACCTACGAGATTCTCGGACTCATCCCCCTGGCGCCCACGGCCATTCGCACGCGGACCCTCCGCCCGGGGAGGACCATCGAACTGGTGGAGGCGGTGGCTTCGGCAGGAGGACGGGAGGTGGTCAGGGCCCAGGCCTGGCGTCTTTCCAGGCAGGACACCCGGGGAGTCGCCGGCGGCCTCCCTCGACCCCTTCCGCCCCGCGAGGCCTGCGAACCCTTTCCGGCCGCCGACCTTTGGGCGGGGGGCTACATCGCCTCCATCGAGGTGCTTCGGGGGCCCGGGGGGCTGGCCGGCGAGGGGCAGGCCTGGTTGCGGACGAAGCACGCCCTGCTGGAGGATGAGGCCGTCTCTCCCTTGGCGGCCTACCTCGGTCTGGTGGACACGGCGAACGGAATGAACACCCGGCTGAACCCCCGCCAATGGGCGTTTCCCAACATCGACCTCAGCATCCACCTCTACCGGACCCCCGAAGGGGGACCCGGCCGCTGGATCGGTTTCGACACCCTGGTGACCATCGGGGAGAACGGGGTCGGGCTCACGTCCACCACACTCCACGATGAACATGGACCGGTGGGCCGCGCCGAGCAGATTCTCACCGTGCGCGGGATGCCGAGAGACGAATCCTAGGGATCGCGATCCAGTCCGAACAGGTGGCGGGCCGTTTCAGCGCGGTCCAGGCGCCGCCCAGGGTCGGGCTCGTCCTTGATCGCCTCCGTGGGGGTTCGAAGGAGGGAACGGACCATGGAGGAAGCCATGACCTGGATCTTCTTCCGGTCCGCCTCGGAGAGGTGGACCATTCGTGCCAGCGGTTCGTCGAACTCCGCCTCCCGAATTCCCTCGAATTTCTGGCGGAGGGCCGTGAGGGTGGGAACCACCGCCAGGGAATTGAACCAGGAACTGAAGGCTTCCAACTCCTCCTCGAGAATCCGGAGGGCGGGTTCGATCTCACGCTGCCGCTCCTGCCGGTTGCGTTCCGCGATCTCCTGGAGGTCATCCACGGCGTAGAGGAAGGCATCGTCCAGCCTGGCCACCGAGGGGTCCACGTTCCGTGGAATGCCCAGGTCCAGGAAGAAAAGGGGCTGCCCCCGCCGTTTGTGGATGGCCTTCTTCGCCATGTCCAGGGGGATGACAGGCTCCTCGGAGGAGGTGGCGCTGACCACGATGTCGGCCTTGCCGAGCTGGGATTCCAGGTCTTCCCAGGGGGCGGCCTGGCCCCCCCGGCGGCACAATTCCTCCGCCCGGGCGAGGGTCCGGTTCACCACCGTGATGTTCTTGGCTCCCCGGGCGAGGAGGAGGTCGTAGAAGATCCCCGAGGTCTCCCCGGCCCCCAGGATCAGGAACCTGCGGGGGGAAAGATCCTCGTAGATCTTCTGGGCCAGTTCGATGGCCACCCCCGGGATCGAGATCGGGCGCGAACTGAGACCGGTCTCCGATCGGACCCGCTTGCCGGTCTCCACGGCCTTCTGGAAAAGCCTGTGAAGAACGGAGCGCGTGGCCCCGGCCCCGGAGGCCAGGCGAAAGGCCTCCCGCACCTGGCCCAGGATCTGATCCTCCCCCAGGGCCAGGGACTCGAGGCCCGCCGCGACACGCATCAGGTGACGGACGGCGTCCGGCCCCGAATGACGGTACCCCGCCTGGAGCACCTCGGACCCGGGCAGGCCGTGGTAGTCCGCGATGAAGTCCGTGAGGGCCGCGAGGGAATCCCGGCCTTCCACCGCGGGCCCTGAGACCCCATAGACTTCGCTGCGGTTGCAGGTGGAAAGGATCACGCCCTCGGAGAGCAGGCCCCGCTGGCGAAGCTGGCCCAGGGCCTCCTTCACCTTCTCGGGAGAGAAAGCGAGACGCTCTCGCAATTCCACCGGAGTCTGGCGGAAGTCCCATCCGACGAGGAGAAGGGGGGAAGAAGACGGGGGAGTCAACGGAAGACGTGCTCCGCCGTGATGAACAGATTCACCACCGTGTAGGAAAAGATCAGCAGGCCGTAACCGCCGATGGAGACCCAGGCGGTGCGCTTGCCGCCCAGGCCCAGGCGCGGTGCCAGGAGGGTGAATATGTAGATCCCGATCATGACCAGGGTGAAGGCCACCTTGGCGTCCCAGAAGGTCCGCCAATTCTGGCGCGCCCAGATGAGCCCAAGCACCGTGGCCACGGACAGGGCGACCACCCCCAGGAGGGCGGCGGAGCGATGGAGGCCCCAGACCACGTCGAGGGCGGGGAGCCTGGCGAAGAGCAGCCCCATGGTTCGGCGGTGGAGCTGGCGCATCTGGATGAGGTAGAGCTGGGCCAGCACGAACGTCAGCGTCAGGGTGGCGTAGCCGAAGATGGCGATGGTCACGTGCCAGGCGAACAGGGGTCCAGAGAGTCGGGGGTCGGACATGAGAGGTCGTCCGGTTCCCATGAGGAGCGAGACAGCCAGGAAGAGGATGGCCAGGGGGATGAGGAAGGGGCCCGTGGAGACTTCCCGGTGGATGAGCAGGAGGACCCCGTAGGCCCCGACCAGCATCCAGGCGAACAGGGACATGGAGCCCGGGAGGGTGTTGTAGGGGACCGTCTGGGTGGCCTTGGCCCCGAGCACCAGGGCGCCGAAATGGATGATGAAACCCAGCAGGAGGAGGACCGTGGTGGCCGTGCCCAGGGCATCCCGGTCCCGGCGGATGTGGGCCACCGCGAAGGCTTCCGCGGCGATGTAGCAGAGAAGGGCTGCCAGATTCATGGCCTCATTCCCATCCAGAATCCCCATGGTAGCTCGGAATCCCGCCACCCCGGAGGGTGTCGGGGAGATCCATGCCCTTCATCACAGACAGGGCCTCAGCCGAGGTAGGCCTCGATCACCCGCTCCTGCTTTTTCAATTCCTCGGGGCTGCCCTGAGCCACCACGCGTCCCCGCTCCATCACATAGGCGTGGTCCGCGACTTCCAGCGCGCTCTTGGCGAACTGTTCCACCAGCAGCAGGGTGATGCCGGAGGCCTTGAGCCGGCGGATGGTGGCGAACACCTCCTGGATGATGACCGGGGCGAGGCCCATGGAGGGTTCGTCCAGAAGCATGATCTTGGGATCGGCCATGAGGGCCCGGCCGATGGCGAGCATCTGCTGCTCCCCCCCGCTGAGGGTTCCCCCGTCCTGCCGGCGGCGCTCCCCCAGTCGGGGGAACAGGTCATAGACCCGCTGGAGGGAGGCCACGGCGCGCCCCTTGTAGCCCAGAAGGATGGGAAGGCGCCCGTAGGCTCCAAGCAGGAGGTTGTCCTCCACGGAGAGGGTCGGGAAGATCCGGCGCCCTTCGGGGGCGTGCGCGAGGCCAAGGCGGGCCACGCGGGAAGCCTCCAGCCCCTGGACCTCGCGGCCTTCGAGCAGAACCTTCCCGCGGCTCGGTCGCACCAGCCCCGAGACCGCACGCAGGGTGGTCGTCTTTCCCGCGCCGTTGGCACCGATGAGGGCCACCAGCTGGCCCTGGCCGACTTCCAGGTCCACCCCGTGGAGCACCTCGCTGGCGCCGTAACCCGCATGGAGATCCTGGACGGTGAGCATGGTGTCCTCAGGCGGGAGCAGGGGCGTCGGCTTCGGGGAGGCCCCCCAGGTAGGCCTCGATGACCTTGGGATCGCGCTTGATGCTGTCCGGTAGCCCCTCCGCGATGACCTTCCCTCCGTCCAGGACCGTCACTCGGTCGCACAGTTCGCTCACCACGTCCATGTGGTGCTCGATGAGGATCATGGTCACTCCGCGGTCATGGATCCGCCGCAGGATCTCCAGGAGGCGCTGGACGTCCGGATGGGAGAGGCCCGCGGCAGGCTCGTCGAGGATCAGGAGCTCGGGCCTCCTCGCCAGGGCCCGGGCGATCTCCAGCAGGCGTTGCGCGCCGTAGGTGAGGTCCTTGGCTTTGGCACGAGCCTGGTCCGCCAGCCCCACGAGGTCCAGGAGGGCCAGGGCCTGGGCCTGGGCCCTCCGCTCCTCGGCCCGCGCCAGGCCCAGGAGCACCAGGGGAAGGGGGGTCCCGTAGCTTCCCTCCAGGGCGACCATGACGTTGCCCAGGGCGCTCAGTTCCCCGAAGAGCTGGAGGTTCTGGAAGGTCCGGGCCACTCCGGCGCGGGCCACCCTGAAGAGGCTGCCTCGGGGCAGGGACTGCCCCCGCAGCAGGATCTCCCCATCACCCGGCGCGTAGAGCCCGGAGATGACATTGACCAGGGTGCTCTTGCCGGACCCGTTGGGTCCGATGAGGCCATGGATCTCCCCGCATCGGATTCCCACGGAGATCCCGTCCACCGCCTTCACCCCCCCGAAGTGTCGCCGGAGGTCCCGCACTTCGAGCAGGACCCCTTCGCCGGCCCGCCTCGGAGGCAGGACTTCGTCCAGCGGGGCCGGAGCGGGGAGGGCAGGGGGGTCGACGTGGAAGAGCCGCGCCAGGAATCCTTCCAGGAAACCCATGAGGCCTTCGGGAAGCCCTACGACGACCGAGAAGAGCATGAGGGCGAAGATGGCCTTGCGCCAGTCCTCCGTGTTCTCGACCTTGAGGCCCCCGGCCACCAGGATCCCCATGGACACCACCGGAGCCAGGGCCTGGAAGGGACGCACTTGCCGCTTGAGCAGGCCGCGGATTCCCGCGGCCAGGGCCGCAATGAATCCCAGGGCGGAAATGGCCTGGAAGAGATGGCGGTTGGAGAGCAGGTTCGGCAGCAGCACCACCAGGCAGGACCCCACGAAGGCCCCCCAGAGGTTCTTCCGCCCCCCCAGGACGACTCCCAGAAGGAGGATGACCATCAGCTCGTACACGAAGCTCTGGGGCTGGAGGTACTGGAAGTTGAGGGCGTACAGGGCCCCCGCAAGTCCCCCAAGGGAGGAGCCCAGGGCAAAGGCGGCCACCTTGTGGCGGTAGGCTCCGACCCCCATGGCGTCCGTGGCGATGGGGCTGTCCCGGAGGGCCTCGAAGGCCCGTCCCCACTTGGAGGCCAGGAGGTTCCGCATGGCCAGCCAGACCAGGCCGAAGAGCAGCAGGCAAACCCAGTAGAAGGCCGGCGGGGTGAGGGGCAGGCCCAGAAGGGGGGGCCTGGAGAACGAGAGGCCCTGGGCCCCTCCGGTGAGGGCCTCCAGTTCATTGAGGGCCGTCGTGGAGAGGGCGGCGAAGCTGAGGGTGGCCAGGGCGAACTGGGGACCGTCCAGACGGAGGGCCGGGAAGGCCAGAAGGCCTCCGAAGCAGAACCCGACCAAGGTCCCGGCCGCCAGGGCGGCGGCCAGGCCCCCGTTCAGCTTGAGCACCACCAGACCCGCGGCATATCCCCCGAGGCCGAGGAAGGCCACGTGGGCCAGGTTCACCTGCCCCAGGTACCCCACGGTGACATCGAGACCGATCAGGAGGATCCCGTAGATGGCGAGGAGGGTGAGCAGGCCCAGGGCATAGGGGTTGGTGACCGCGAGGGGGATCCCGGCCAGGACCAGGAAGGCCAGAAACTCTGGGCCGCGGGTCAACAGGAAGCGGGCGGCGGGCCGTGACATGGGTCAGACCTTGCGGATCACGGCCTTGCCGAAGATCCCCGTGGGACGGACGGCCAGGGCCAGGATGAGGAGGATCAGCCCCGGGGCCTCCCGCCAGCCACTCCCGAGGTAGAAGCTGGCCAGGCTTTCGGTGGCGCCCAGGAACATCCCGACGAGAACCACCCCGAATCCCGAATCCAGCCCGGCCACCACCGCCACCGAGAAAGCCTTGAGGATCAGGGCGGAGGCCATGGTGGGGCCCACGGTGGTGATGGGGGAGACCAGAATGCCGGCCAGCGCCGCCACGGCGCCCGAGAGGGCGTAGGACAACATGATGGACTTCCTGGCCGAGATGCCCATGAGCTCCGCGGCGTCCCGGTCGGTGGAGACGGCCTCGAGGGCCTTCCCGAGGAGCGTGCGCCGCTTGAAGGTCTCGATGAGGCCCATGATGGCGAGCACCCCCACTCCCACGGAGAGTTCCAGGGGGGTTACGTCCACCCCGAGGATGTGGATCGGGTCCGAGGGGATGGGCGTGGGGAAGGGACGGTCGTCCCGTCCCCAGAGGTTCTCCGCGCCTGAGAAGAAGAAGAGCCCCAGGATGATGGTCATGAGGATCCACCCCTCGCTCTTCTGCTCCAGGGCCAGGCGCACCCCCGTCCGCTCGATCACGAGTCCCATGAGGGCCCCGAAGAGCATGCCGCAGGGGATCATGGCCCAGTAGGGGACCCCATGAAGGGTGAGGGTGAGGCTCACAAAGGCCGACACCATGACCAGCTCACCCTGCCCGAAGTTGATGCTCCGGCTGCTGGCAAAGGTGAGCTGGAATCCGTAGGCGATCAGGGCGTAGACAAGGCCCATGAGGGCCCCGCTTACCACCATCTGGGCGACGACGACGGAGGGCATTCGGAGGAGGCTACTTCTTCTTGGCCTTGGGGGCGGCCTTCTGACCCTTGGTCTCGGACATGGCGGCCTTGGTGAGGCGCTGGCGGTCGGCGTCGTTGCCGAAGACCACGCGACCATCCTGGACCATGCCCATGACCGTCTGCTCCCGGCGGAAGGCCTCGTGGGTGGTCACATCCGCGGGGTCCCACTTGGTGTAGGGCTTCACCCAGGTGGCGATGACGCCCTTCACGGGGTCCTTCAGGTCCTCCAGGGCCAGTTTGATCTGCTTGGTGTCCGTGGTACCTGCCTGCTTCACCGCCGCGGCGAAAATGTAGACCGCGTCGTAGCCCTGGGCGGCGGAGACGGGGCTGGGGATCCGGTCGACCTTGTAGGTCTTGTGGAAGCCCTCGATGAAGGACTTGGCCTTGGGGGTGATGGGCTCCTCGATGAAGGTCTGGGGCATGAGGGTGCCGTTCCCGTTCTTTCCGGCATTGTCGATGAAGTTGGACATGGAGAGGGGCCAGCCGCCAATGAGGGGAACCTTCAGGCCGATCTTGGCCATGGCGTTGGCCACCGCGGCCAGCTCCGGCCCGATGCCCCAGATGAGGACCGCCTGGGCTCCTCCCGCCTTGGCCTTCAGCATCTGGGCGGTCATGTCCTTGTCCCCGATGTTGAACTTCTCCTCCGCCACCACCTGGAGCTTGTTCCCCTGCTTGACGATCTGATCCTTCATGTCGTCGCGGCCAGAGACCCCGTAGTTGGTGGAGTCGTACATGAGGGCAACCTTCAGGAGCTTCCTGTTGATGGCCTCCTCGACCACCATCTGCGCCTGGATGCCGTCATGGGCCGCGAAGCGGAAAATGGAATTCTCCTTCACCCCTGCCTTGGACCACTGGGTCATGGAGGCCGATCCCGCGGCCGGGCAGATGATCTTGGTGATCCCCTTCTCTTGGAGGTGCTTGTCACCGGAGAGGCAGATGCCGGTGTTCACGGTGCCGATGACGCCTGAGAGGTCCCCCATGGAGGCCAGCTCCTGGGCGATGAGGGCCCCGCGCTCGTTCTTGGCCTCGTCGTCGCGCTCGACCACCTCGATCTTCATCTTCTTGCCGCCCACCTGAATTCCCCCGGCGGCATTGATCTCGGCGATGGCCAGCTTGGCACCGTCCCGCATGGAGGCGCCCATGGGGGCCGAGCCGCCCGTGAAAGGCCCGGTCAGGGCGATCTTCACGGTGTCCGCCCCGTTCAGGACGAGGGTGGAAAGACCAAGGACGAGCGTCGGGAACAGACGAAATTTCATGGCCGGATCTCCTCTTGGGTGGGAGCAATGATGGAAGGTCGAAGGTGTCAGGGTCAAGGAGGAACCGGCCGCGGCAGGGTTGGGTTGGGCGCGCCCCCTGAGGCCCGGCGTTGCAGCCTGAAACGGGGGGTGGCAACCCGCAACCTGGAACGGGGCCCCTTCGAGCTGTTTTTCGGCCCTGGGGGGGGTAGGCACCATTGGCATGATCCTTGTTCAGCATAGCTTCATCCATTCATCCCCTGGGGGACCTCCGGCGAGGGCCCCCTTTCCCGGAACCGACGCAGGTTCCCCGGAGGTGCTGCATGCGCGCCACTCTGCCTTCCGCCCTGATGCTGGCCTGCCTGGCCTGTGCCCCCGTGTCCACCGTGGTGCTGAGCGCGGAGAGAATACCCCCAGGCTCGGGCATCACCCTGATGGTCGGGGGCCCGGATGGACCAGGGGTCGAGCACCAGGTCACCAAGGCCCTTCAAGACGCCGGCTTCAAGGTCTTCAGCGGCAGCCTGGTGTCCCTCGCCTACGCCACTCCCGTGGAGACCGGGAAAGGTGCCCGGGACATCGAGTCGGAACTGATCCGGAAATTCCCCTCCCCGTATCTCTGCCGGATCAAGGGCAGCGGGTTCGTGGGGGCCACCGCCCTGAGCAACTTCACCCTCCAATTGGTCAACGCCGAGAATGGTCGCGTGATCCTCAGCCTCAATGGCCAGAATGGTACCTATTCGGGCGAAGACATCGCCCGCGCCCTGCTGACCGCCATCAGTACCCTGAAATAAAGGTCCCGCGGAGCGCGGGGGCCCGGGGGGCCCAGGCCAGAGGCCGTTTGCCCCCCGGAAAGGCAGAAGCGAGGAGCGGCTGGGCCGCGACGGAGCGCGGGGGCCCGGGGGGCCCAGGCCAGAGGCCGTTTGCCCCCCGGAAAGGCAGAAGCGAGGAGCGGCTGGGCCGCGACGGAGCGCGGGGGCCCGGGGGGCCCA
>JACQZU010000017.1 GCA_016213735.1 Acidobacteriota bacterium
GGCGCTGCGGGGCAGCACCAAGTGAGGAGCCCGGAGCAAGTTGACGCCAGCAATAGCATCCGGGCCGAACTTGGCGCTGCGGGGCAGCACCAAGTGAGGAGCCCGGAGCAAGTTGACGCCAGCAATAGCATCCGGGCCGAGCTTGGCGCTGCCGGGCAGGGCCAAGCGAGAAGCCTTGAGCAAGGTGGGGCCAGCACCCCACCTGCTTTTTGAACCCAGGGGCTGCGACCCCCCTATTCCACCGTCACGGATTTGGCCAAATTCCTGGGCTGGTCCACGTCGCAGCCCCTCAAGACCGCGATGTGGTACGCCAGCAGTTGCAGGGGAATGGTGTACAGGATGGGGGCAAGCCAGGGGTGGATCCGGGGCATGGGAAGGGCGTCCTCGGCGATGCCGTTCAGGCCCTCCTCCCCTTCCTGGACCAGGGCTAGGATCCGCCCGTCCCGGGCGGCGGCCTCCTGGAGGTTGGAGATGGCCTTCTCCCGATGGGCATCCGCGGGCAGCAGGGCCACGATGGGCAAATGCCGGTCGATGAGGGCGATGGGTCCGTGCTTCATTTCGCCCGCGGGATAACCTTCGGCGTGGATGTAGGAAATCTCCTTGAGCTTCAGCGCCCCCTCCAGGGCGATGGGGTACATGGGGCCCCGCCCCAGGTAGAGGAAGTCCCGGGCCTCCTTCCAGCGGTGGGCCCACTGGAGGATGCGCCCCTCCAGCGCCGCGGCACGCTCCAGCTGGGCGGGGAGCTGGCGCAGGCCCTCCAGGAGGGTCGCCCGGATCTCGGGCAGGACGCTGCCCCGTTCCTCCCCGAGGCGGAGGGCCAGCAGGAGCAGCACGGCCAGTTGCGTGGTGAAGGCCTTGGTGGAGGCCACGCCGATCTCGGGTCCCGCATGCGTGAGCAGGGTGGCCTGGGCGGAGCGGGTGGCCGAACTGCCTTGGACGTTGCAGATCGCCAAGGTTCGGGCGCCAAGGGCGGCGGCCTCCCGGAGGGCCGCCAGCGTGTCGGCGGTCTCTCCACTCTGGGTGATGCCCAGGGCGAGGGTTCCCGGTTGCACCACAGGCTGCCGGTAGCGGTACTCCGAGGCGTAGTCCACTTCCACCGGGACTCGGGCCAGCTGTTCGATGAAGAACTTCCCCACCAGCCCTGCGTGCCAGGAGGTCCCGCAGGCCACGATGTGGATGCGCTCGATGCCGCGCCAGTCTTCGGGCCCGTAAGGCAGATCCAGGGGGATGGCCTCGCCGGGTTCCACGGGAAGGCGGTTCAACAGGGTGTTCGAGAGGGCGGATCCCTGCTCGAAGATCTCCTTCTGCATGAAGTGCTTGTAGCGTCCTTTCTCGGCGGCCACGGGATCGAAGGGCACCTGGTGGACCCTGCGCTCCGGCGCCGGGCCGTCCAGGCGGAACAGGCGGAGACCCTCGCGGGTGAGCTCCCCCAGGTCCCCGTCCTCCAGGTACACCACCCGACGCGTGTGGCGGAGGAGCGGGACCACGTCCGAGGCGAGGAACTGCTCGCCCTCCCCGAGGCCCACGGCCAGGGGGGGGCCGCTCCTGGCCACCAGGATCCGGTCCGGTTCGTCCGCCCGGAGGCAGGCCAGGGCCCAGATGCCCCGGAGCCGGCCCACCGCCCCGGAGAAGGCCTCGAGGAACCCGGCGCCCTTGGACATGAGAAGGCCCACCAGCAGGGGGAAGCACTCCGTGTCGGTCTCGGTCTGGAAGGAGATCCCTTCCGAGGCCAGTTCCGCCCTCAATTCAAGGTAGTTCTCGAAGATCCCGTTGTGGACAGCCACCACCTTCCCATCCGAGCTTCGGTGGGGATGGGCGTTCTCCTCGCTGGGCCGGCCGTGGGTGGCCCACCGGGTGTGGCCGATTCCGCAGGAGGAAGGGTCCCCCCAGTCCACGCGGGTCTGGAGCTGGATCAGCTTTCCCGAGGCGCGGAAGACCCGGAAGCCCTCCGCCCCATCGTGGAGCGCGATGCCCGCGCTGTCGTAGCCCCGGTACTCCAGGGCCCGCAGACCCTCCACGAGGATGGGCGCGGCGGCCTGGCGGCCGACATACCCCACGATGCCGCACATGCGCCACCTCCTCCGGAATCCTGAACCTACCCCAGGACCCGCAGGCCCCCCAATGTGGTCGGCCCGACACGGTGCGAGGCATCCCCGGGACACCACACCTGCGGCAAACGGGCGCCCAGGGCGCGGGGCGCCCGTTTGCCCCCACGGAGAAAAGCGCGAGGGCGGCTTCGCCGCGGGAGCGCGCGGGGTGTGGGGGCCCAGGGCACAGGGCGCCGGTTTGCCCCCACGGAGAAAAGCGCGAGGGCGGCTTCGCCGCGGGAGCGCGCGGGGTGTGGGGGCCCAGGGCGCAGGGCGCCCGTTTGCCCCCACGGAGAATCATCCCAGGCTTCGGATCCTTGCGGCCGTGCTCTCGATTTCCGTGATCCGGAAGGCAAAGTTGCCGTCGACCACCACCACCTCCCCACGGGCGATCTGCTTTCCGTTCACCAGGAGGTCCACCGGGGCATCCGCGGCCCGGTTGAGCTCGATGATGGCCCCCGGCGTGAGCTTGAGCAGCTCCCCGAGGGGCATTTCGGTTTGTCCCATGCGGACCACCACCTGCAACTCGATGTCCATGATCAGGTCCAGGTTTCCGGCGTCCACCGTGATCGTGGCGGGGCCGGCGGCGGGAGTACGCTGGGCCGGGGGCGCCCCGGCCGCAGCCCTGGAGGTCTCGGCGCGGGAGGCCTCGGGGAGTGGGGCAGGCGAGGATTCCTGGAAGCCGAGCTTGCGCTTCAACTGCTGGACCAGAAGATCGGGGAAGAGGGCGTGGACCACCGCGGACAGGCCGTCCTGTTTCGCTTCAAGGGGAACGGCGTGGAAGGGCGGTGGCCCCAGCAGTTCCTCGAGGCCCTTGGCCTCGGACTCCACGGCCAGGATCTCCACATTGGAGATGGAGATGGTCTCCCCCGCCTGGTCGGAAAGGGTCTGGTTCGCGCTGCCCATCACCTGGTTGAAGGTCTCGGCCAGGGCATCCCGGCTGTCCCCTACCAGTTCGTCCGCCGGGGCGCCTTCGCCGCCGAGCATGAGGTCCACCAGGCGAGTCCCCTCCCTGAGGTGGAGGGCGAAGATGAGGGGGCCGCTGAGCCCCTTGGTGTAGTGGGCCTTCACCAGGATCGTCGTGCCCTCGTGCAGGGCCGCGACGCCCGGAGTGTCCAGGGTCGTGAAGGCCCCAGGAGAGAGGGTGAACTCCCGTCCGGTGAGCATGGAGAACACGGAGGCCATGCTCTCCGAGAAGCACTGGCCAAGCTTTTTCTGGAGGTCGGGGGGCAGAGGATCCACGTCATTTCTCCTCTTGGGCGGTGGTGACCTGGAAGACCCGCTTCTGGATGTTGTTCAGGGCCAGGAACCCCTGGTAGCGGGGAATCCCGTCGATGGTGAGGTCCAGCATGGCGTCGAAGCGCTTGGTGAGCGGGATCAGGTCTCCCGCCTGGAGCTTCAGGACGTCCGACACCCTGAGGGTGGTTCCACGGATCTCGGCGGCCACGGACATTTCGCAGCGCTTGAGGCTCTCCATGAGCAGGCGCGCTTCCAGGTAGGTGGCGGACTTCTTGTAGCCGGTGAACATCTCCTGGTCGAATTTGCTGGCGATGGGCTCCAGGATGATGGAGGGGATCGCGAGGTTGATCATCCCCACCACGGGTCCCATCTTCACTTCGAAAACCACCAGGAGCACCACCTCGTTGGGCGCCACGATCTGGATCAACTGAGGGCTGGTCTCCTTGGCCTGGATCTTGAAGTCGAAGTCCACGATGCCGCGCCAGGACTCCTTGAGGTCCTCCAGCACCAGCTTGAGCACGCCGTCGAAGATGCTCTGCTCGATGTCGGTCATCGTCCGGAGCGTCTTCAGGGGTTCCCCGGGCCCGCCCAGCATCTTGTCGATCATGGGGAAGACCAACTGGGGATTCACTTCCAGCGCGAAGGCCCCCTCCAGGGGACGGATCCCGATGGCGTTGAAACAGGTGGGATCGGGCACCGAAAGAAGGAATTCCTGATAGCTGAGCTGCTCCACACTGACCAGGTTCACCTCCGTGATGGTCCGGAGGTAGGCCGAGAGGCTGCTCGAGAAATTCCGGGCGAAACGGTCGTGCATGAAGTGCAGCGAGCGCATCTGCTCGCGGCTGACCCGGTCCGGCCTTCGGAAGTTGTAGAGGCTGACCTTTTTCTGGACCTGGGCTTTTTTTGCCCTGGAAGGCAGTCCTTTGTCCATCCCGGGAGACGCCTTCGGACCCTTGGTGGCATGGGTCCGTAGGAGGGCGTCAACTTCTTCCTGGCTGAGGATTTTGGCCATGGTCAGAGGGTTCCGTCAGCGCTCGATGCGCCGTTCCAGAAGTTTGCCCCGCAGGCGGAGCATGGACTTGGTATGCAATTGCGATACCCGGCTTTCGGTGATGTTCAGCAGGGTCCCGATCTCCTTCATGGTGAGCTCGTCGAAATAATACAACTGCACCACGAAACGCTCCTTCTTCGGGAGAAGATCCACCGCATCCTTGAGGATGGCCTTGAGTTCCCGGCTCTGAAAGGTCGCCTGGGGATCATCCGCGTCCGGATCGGGGATGAAGCTGATCATGTTTTCCCCGTCGCCGTCCTCGCCCACCTCCACGAAGGAGCCCAGGGTGACGCCCTTCAGCTCGTCCAGGCTGTGGTGGAGCTCCTCCAGGGGAACGCCGAGGTGGGCGGCCACCTCCTCGTCGGTGGCCGCCCTCCCGAACTGCTGCTCCAGGAGGTGGTAGGCGTTCTCGATGTCCTTCTTCTTCCGGCGCAGGCTGCGGGGGACCCAGTCCAGGTCCCGCAGCCCGTCCAGGATGGCCCCTTTGATCCGAAGCTCCGCGTAGGTCTTGAACTTGATCCCCCGGGCGGGCTCGAACTTCTCGATGGCGTCCATCAGGCCGAGGATCCCGCTGTGGATGAGATCATCCAGTTCCACGTGGCTCGGCAGGCGGTTGGCGATGCGGTGGGCGACGAACTTGACCAGGGGGACGTACTCCCGGACCAGACCCTCGCGGTCCCGCCGGTCGAAGGGCTCGGGCGCCTCCCCCTCCGGGTTCACGGGGGCGGCCTTCGGCGCCGGGCCGGTCCCGTAGGCCTTGGCGGCGGCCTTGGCGGCCCCGGGTTTGGCGGCCGTGGGGCGCGGGCTTTCCGGCACCGGGGGGGTGGGCTTGGGGGGAGGCGTCATTCGGGTCCAGCCCCCAGGTTGTTCCAGAAGGCCGTGAACCCCTCCTTCTTCAAAGGGACCCGGTCCAGAAGCAGGCGGGCCATCTGCTGGAAGGCCCTCGTGGAAGGGCTCCGGGGGAAGAGCTGGGCCACGCAGCGCTGCTGCCGGACCGCCTGGAGCATGAAGGGATCCGACGGGATCATGCCCAGCACCTGCAGGCTCCTTCCGAGGAAGCGCTCCGCGGCGGCCTGGAGCTGGCCGATGGTCTCCTCCGCCTCTTCGGGGCTCTGCCCGTTGTTCACGAGGATCCAGAAGGGTTTCCGGGGATCCCTGAGGTGGACGACCTTCACCATGGCGTAGGCGTCCACCAGGCTGGTGGGTTCCGGGGTGGTGACCAGGATGACTTCCTGGGCGGCCATGAGCAGTTTCACCACCGAATCGTGGATGCCTGCCGCGGTGTCGATCAACAGCCAGTCCGCGGTGGCGGAGACCCGCTGCAGTCCCTGCACCAGGCGCAACTCGGAGGTGGTGTCGAGGCGGGTCAGCTCCTGGATGCCGCTGCTGGCCGGCAGGATGCGGATGCCCTCGGGGCCCTCCACCAGGATGTCCTCCAGCACCCGCTCCCCCCGGAGGACGTGCTCCAGGGTGAATTCGGGGGAAAGGCCCAGGAGGATGTCCAGGTTCGCCAGGCCGAAGTCCGCGTCCAGGACGATCACGCGCTGCCCGAGGCGGGCCAGGGAGACCGCGAGCCCCGCGACGACGTTGGTCTTGCCCACGCCCCCCTTCCCGGAGGTGATGGCCACCACCCGGCAGTTGAAGAGGGTCGGCTCCGCCCGCTGGCCCTGGGCCAGGTCGCGCAGTCGGGAGGCCTGATCGCTCATGGGAGGGTGGGGGCCGGGAGGATCAAGTCTGCCACACGGCGGCTGGTGGCGAGCTCCAGATCATCGGGCACCTCCTGGCCGGTTCCCAGGTAGCTGAGCGGACGCTTGATGCGGACCAGCGTGGACAGCAGGGGACCGTAGGTGGAGGTCTCGTCCAGCTTGGTGAAGATGAGCCGTGTGGGCCGGAGGGGCTCGAACCGTTGGACGATCTCCACCAGGTCCCGCGGCTTGGTGGTGGCCGAGAGCACCAGGTGGGTCTCCACGGCGGGCAGGTCGGCCAGGAATCCGTGGAGGTGCGCCAGGGTGTCGGCGTCCTTGGGGCTCCGGCCGGGGGTGTCGATGAGCACCAGGGAGCGGTCCTGGTAGAAGCGCAGGGCGCTCCGAAGGTCCTCGACGGTGATCGCCACGTGGAGGGGGACCTGCAGGATCTGGGCGTACTGCTGGAGCTGGTCCACCGCCGCCATGCGGAAGGTGTCCAGCGTGACCAGGGCCACCTTCTGGTTGAGCTTGAGCTTGGCGAAGGAGGCGAGCTTGGCAATGGTGGTGGTCTTGCCCACCCCGGTGGGGCCCACCAGGGCCGCGACCCGGGTGACCCCAGGGTCCAGCTGGATGGGGTTGGCCACGGGGATGAAGTCCGCGATGACCCGACGCAGGAAGAGGCGGGCCTTCTCCCCATCCAGGGAACCCTCGCCGCCGTGCTCCACCAGGGCGCGCTGGGTGTATTCGCAGAGCCGGAGCGCAATCATGGGTTCGAGGTCGTTGGCCACCAGATCGCCGTAGAGGTCCATGAGGCAGGGGGGAAGCTGGAGCTGGGCCGGAGGCATGCCCTGGCGCTGAAGGCGGCCCATCATGGCCTTGAGGAGGTCCAGCTCCTTGAGGATGGCCGCGTTGCGCAGTTCCTGGTCCCGGAGGGCCTCCACGGCGCCCTTGATCTCCAGCAGCTCCCGCCGGATGGGCTGGAGGTCCTGGGGAGCCGGAGGGGGGGCGGGGCGGGGGGGCGCCGGGGTCCTCCGGGCCGCGAGGGGGGGCAGGAGCCCATAGGTGCCCGTGGCGGGAAGGGAGGAGGGCTGCGCCGGGGCAGCCTCGTCCACCGCGGCCGTCACCACGATCACCGATTCGGGGCGGCTGCCGGTTCCTTCCGCCCGGCGGGTCTTGGTGGAAAGGATGAAGGCCTCGTCGCCCATCTCCCGCTTGATGGTGTCCAGGGCCTCCTGCATGGTGGCGGCTTCGAAGGTCTTCACGCGCATGGATCGTCCTTGAGCTCGAAGGTGGAGGAGGACATCAAGAGACCGTCCCCAGGTTGACCACGTGGATGTCGGTGGGGATCTCGCTGTGGCTCAGGACCACAAGGTGGGGGAGGGCCCGCTCCAGGAGCCGGCGCAGGTGGGGCCGGACCATGGGATTGGTGAGCAGGACAGGCTGGGCCCCAGGCAGAAGGTCGTTGACCCCCTGGGCGATGCGCCGGAGCAGTTCCTCCAGGCGGGTGGGTTCCAGGGCCAGGAAGCTGCCCCGCTCGGTGGTTTCGATTCCGCCCTGCAGGGTCTGTTCCAGCTGAGGGTCCAGAACCAGGACGCCCAGCTCGTTCCCCTCCCCCAAGTGGGGGCTGGTGAGGGAGCGCCCGAGCTGCTGCCTCACGAATTCTGTGAGGGTCACCGGGTCCCGGGTGAGGGAGACCCCGTCGGCCACGGCTTCCAGAATGCGTCCCAGGTCCCGCACGGAAACGCGCTCCCGCAGGAGGTTCTGGAGCACCTTCTGCAGGATCCCCATGGACACCGAGGAAGGGATCAGTTCCTCCACCAGTTTCGGGCTCTGCTCCTTCAGGGCGTCCACGAGCTGCTGCACTTCGGGCCGACCCAGGAGTTCCGGGGCATGCTGCTTGAGCAATTCAGAGAGGTGGGTGGTCAGCACCGTGGGGGGGTCCACCACTGTGTAGCCAGCCAGCTGGGCGGGTTCCCGCTGGGCTTCGGCGATCCAGAAGGCCGGCAAACCGAAGGCCGGTTCGGTGGTGGGGGTCCCCGCGAGGTCCTCGGCCGCGGTGCCGGGGTTCATCGCCAGGACTTGATTGGGGATGAGGTCGGCCCGGGCGATTTCCTCGCCCCGGAGCATGACCCGGTAGGCGTTCGGCGGCAGCTGGAGGTTGTCCCGAATCCGGATGGGGGGAACGACGATTCCGAGATCCTGGGCCATCTGGCGCCGCAGGCCACGGATTCGTTCGAGCACGGTGCCGCCCTGGGCATGGTCCAGGAGGGGAATGAGTCCGTAGCCGACCTCGAGGCCCAAGGGATCCACCTTCAGGAGGCCCTCCACCCGTTCGGAACCCTCCCCTGCTGGCGCGGGTTTTTCCCCCGCCTCGGCCGCCTTCTCGGCGGCCTTCTGGCGGGCCAGGGACCAGGTGGCGTAGGTCATCAGGCCGAAGAGGGAGCCCATGGCCCAGAAGGGCAGGAGGGGCAGGCCCGGCATGGCGCCGAAGAAGACGAGCACCGCGGCGGCGATGCCGAGGGGTCGCCAGTCCATGCCCAGCTGGCCCATGACTTCGCTGCCCAGGTTGAGAGAATCCGAACCGCTGCGGGTGGTGAGCAGGGCGCCTCCCACGCTCACCAACAGGCTGGGAATGGCGGTGACCAGGCCGTCTCCTACGGTCAGGAGGGTGAAGACTTCCATGGCCTGGAGCGGGGGGAGGTTGTAACGGATGATGCCGATGAGGATGCCGGCGACGATGTTGACCGCAAGGATGATGAAGGAGGCCACGGCGTCCCTCTGGGTGAATTTCACCGCGCCGTCCATGGCTCCGTAGAAATTCGCCTCCTCTCCTAGGTCCTTTCGCCTCCGGCGGGCCTCGTGCTCGTCGATGTAGCCGGCGTTCAGGTCTGCGTCGATGGCCATCTGCTTGCCGGGCATGGCGTCCAGGGTGAAGCGGGCGGTGACTTCGGCGATCCGCCCTGCTCCGTGGTTGATGACGATGAACTGGATGGCGAGGAGGATGAGGAAGACCACGAGGCCGATGATGTAATTCCCGCCCACCACGAACTGGCCGAAGGCCTTGATCATGTGGCCCGCGGCGTCCGTCCCCTGGTCCCCGGCGTAGAGGAGGATCCGTCGCGTGGCCGCCACGTTCAGGCTGAGGCGGAAGAGGGTGGCGATCAGGAGGACCGAAGGGTAGGCGCTGAACTCCTTGGGGCGGGGTACGTACATGCCGACCAGGAGGATCAGGAGCGACAGGGTGATGTTGGCCACGATCAGGAGGTCGAGGATGATCGCCGGCAGAGGCAGGATCATCACCACCATCACGATCAGGACGAACAGAGGCGCCGCCAGGTCCGAGCGCTTGGCGAGCCGGGCCATGGTGGGCATGAGCCTGTCCAGGAGGGTCAGCATCTTGACACCGCCCCACCGCAGGGCGAAGGGGATGCCAAGGGCTCTTCGGAAGGGACCTGTGCGAAAATCCACTCCAGGAAGCCCCGGCCTTCACCAGGATGCGCCCTTTGCCCACCATGGCCCCCAAACACAGATGGATGCGGTTGGTCCCTGGGCTCCTGGCCGCCGCCCTGTTGGCCGGGGAAGGTTGCGGCACCGGCTCCCACAGACCCCCTCCCCCCGCCTTCTCCCTGGCCCTTGAGCCGGGGACCGCCCGTCTGCTTCCCGGTCTCAGCCTCCTCGTCATGCTTGACCTGGCTGCGGACCCAGGCTTTTCAGGGGAGGTGGAGCTCAGCCTTCCGGAACCGGCCGCTGACTTGGCCGGCTCCTTCTCCCCCGCCCGCCTCCAACTGTCTCCAGGGACTGCCGGCCACGCCACGCTCCTCCTCAAGGCCAGCCCCGAGGCAGCCCCGGGGCCGAGGCTTCTGACCCTCCGGGCCTCGTGTGGACTCCTGGTCCGGGAGGCGGTCCTCAAGCTCGACCTGCCCCAGGTCCCCTTTTTCACCGTCAGGACCTACAACGGCTTCCAGCAGGAGAACTTCCCCCTCCTCCTCTACCAGGACGGCGGGGGGCCCTGGATTCCCGTGGAGGGCGACCAGGGATTGTACAAACTTCCGGTCTCCGATCCCGGTGGGCGCTTCGGGGTGCTCTTCGGCATGGCTTGTCCCCAGGGGCCCGACACGGGCGTCCTCGTCAATGGGTTCTTCGAGACCCTGGCCGAAACCCAGTCCCTCCAGGCCTATTTCTTCTGCACCCTGCCCCCGCCGGGCCCCCCCCCGGAGACCTTCGATCTCAGCGGCAGCCTTGCCGGGGCCGAGACCCAGACGGTGCTCTTGAGCGGGAATTCCGGGCTCTGGCGCCTGGAACCCGGGGCGGCGAACTACAAGATCCCCCTGGTGAAGGGCTTGGGGGATCTGGTGGCCGGGGCCTATCCGAGCCCGGAGAATTTCATCCCCTCCAGGCTCGTGGTGGAGCGCCGGAGGAACACCCAGGGGAATTCCCGGAGGGACTTCGACTTCTCCTCTCAGGGCCTGCCCACCCCTGTCAGGGAGAGCATCCCTCGACCCCTGCTCGACCCATTGGAGTTGTTCCACGGGACCGTCCAGGTTCAGACCGGCGGCGGGCAGACAGCCTTCCTGGGCTACGGGCCGGACTTGGAGTCCTATGCGGTCTTCCCTGAGGCGCTGGCAGAGGAGGGGGATACCCACGCCTACGCCTTCCAGGCGACCGGGCCCGGCTGGGGGCGGGGCGTGACGGGGTACCGGAGCAGCCCCCCGGGCCGGCTTCTGCCTGGCCTCCCCCCCGTGATCCCTGAATTCCAGGTGGAGACCTTCGGGGAATCCCACCGGCGCTTCGGAGTGCGCTGGCAGTCTGTTCTCGCGGGCCTCAGCGTCTCCGAACTGACCCTGTTCCAGCGGGTGGGACAGGGTTATGTGTACTGGTACACCCATTTTTCCAAGGGCTGGACGGGTTCCCAGGACTTTCCCGCCTTTTCCCAGCCCGACCTGACCCCGATGGCCAGGTTGTCTGGCTACCAGTTCCGCCCTGGGCTCCCCGTGGACCTCACCCTTTCACAGTACGGCGGGGCGGACCTTCAGGGGGCGGCCTTCCCGGTACCCTTCCCTCGATCGGGGGATCCCCTCCCCCGAATGCCCCGCAGCCTGTTCACCCCCCCCGACCTTCCCACCGGATCGGTGTTCCGGATCCGGCGCGCCGCGCCCCCGCCCCCACCTTGGGCCGCGGCCGCCGGCGGGGGCAGGGAGTACACACAATCCTGGCGGACCCGGAACCTGATTCCCTGACCCGGCGGGGTCCCAGGCGGCGCAGCCGCCGTGTTCCCCCCACGGGCCCTCAGGGCATGAGCATCCCGCCGTTCACCGGGATCGTGCAGCCCGTAATGTAGCTGGCCTCCTCGCTGGCCAGGAAGGCCACGGCGGCCGCGATGTCCGCCGGGGTGCCCATGCGGCCCAGGGGGATCTGCCGGTTGAACTCGGCCTTCACCTCTTCGGGGAGATTCTCGGTCATGGGCGTGGCGATGTAGCCCGGGGCTACGGCGTTGGCAGTGATGTTCCGGCCCGCCAGCTCCCGTGCGGTGGTCTTGGTGAGGCCGATGAGCCCGGCCTTGGAGGACACGTAGTTGGCCTGGCCGGCGTTCCCCATCTGTCCCACCACCGAGGCGATGTTGATGATTCGGCCCCACCGCTGCTTCATCATGGGCCGCGCCGCCGCCTGGGTGCAGAGGAAGGCGCCCTTGAGGTTGATGTTCAGGACCGCGTCCCACTCCTCCTCCTTGAGCTGGATGAGGAGGCGATCCTTGGTGATCCCGGCGTTGTTCACGAGCACGTGGAGGGCCCCGTGCCGTTCAACCACGGTGGTGACCATGGCCCGCACGCTGTCCCCGTTGGAAACGTCCGCAAGAACGTAGTCGGCCTTGCCGCCCGCCTCTCCGATGGCGGCCAACACCCTCTGCAGATCCCCCTCGGTCGCCGGAATGGAGGCGCACACCACCTGGGCTCCCATCTGCGCGAGGCAGGTGGCAATGACCTCCCCGATTCCCTGACTGGCGCCGGTGACGAGGGTGACCTTGCCGCTGAGATCGAACATCGGGGCTCCGGGAGGCAAAGGGCCAGTCTAGCAAATCAGATGGTCCGCACCATCCAGTCCTCCGGCATCAGAACGCGGTCCCACCAGACCCCCTTCCCTGATCGGCGCCCCACGGCCAGGAACATGCACACTTCGGCCCCTCGGCCCAGGCCCAGGAGGCGCCGGGCCCGCCAGGGGTCGAAGCCCTCCATGGGGCAACTGTCGAATCCCTCGGCGGAAAGGGCGAGCATGAAGGTCTGGGCCGCCAGGGCCGTGCTCTTGTGCACGAGGACCCGAAGGTCGGCCCGGCCGTGGAAGGTGGGGGTGGGCCGGAAAAGGGACAACACGCGGCTGATCCCGGTCTTGACCGGCCCCAGGATGCCGAAGGGGCCCGTCCGGTAGACCAGCGGGATGAGGGTGCGGTAGTACTTGCCGAGACTCGGTCGGACCCCGCCTCTGGATTCATGCGCCCGGAGCACCTCGTCCCGGTTCCGCCTCCAGGTGTCGAGGTGGGCCACCACCGCCAGCAGAAGGGGAGCCGTCTGGGCGGGCTTCTGCTCCAGGCAGATCCGCTCGGCCTCCTTCCGGGCCGCCGGGTTCTGGATCAGAACGAATTCCCAGGGTTGGAGGTTGCTGCTGCTGGGAGCCAGCAGGGCGGCCTCCAGGCATCGCCGCAGGACCTCTTCGGGAACAGGGTCCGGAAGGAATTCCCGGACGGTCCGGCGGCGCTCCACGGCCTCGAAGAACTCACCCACGGGGGATCTCCTCCCCCGACCCGCCCGTTCGGGTTCCACGGATGCGGGCCCAAAGGTCCTTGAATCGGAACTCGTCCATCATGTCGAAGAACACCGGGATGACCACCAGGGTCAGCAGGGTGGAGGTGACGATGCCGCCCACCACCGCCCGGGCCATCGGGGCCCGCATCTCGGCGCCCGCCCCCAGGGCCAGGAACAGGGGGAGCATCCCGCCCACCATGGCGAAGCTCGTCATGAGGATGGGGCGCAACCGGGTCATGCCCGCCTCGATGATGGCCTCCCGCCGTGGAATCCCCTCCTCCCGCATCATCTGGAGGGCCCGGTCCACGAGGAGGATGGCGTTCTTGGTCACCAGCCCCATCAGCAGGATGAGGCCGATGCTCGTCATCATGCTCATGGGATCCCCGGTCACCAGCAGCATGAGCACCATGCCCACCATGGACAGGGGCAGGGACACCATGATGGTGACGGGGAGCTTGAAGCTTTCGAACTGGCTGGCCAGCACCAGGTAGATGAAGGCCACCGCCAGCAGGAGGGCGCTCCCCATGTGCTGGCCGGTCTCCTTGTTGTGCCGGGCCTGGCCCACGAAATCGACATTCACGCCCTCGGGCAGGCTGCCTTTCGCCTTGAGTTCCTGGAGCCCCTTCTGGAGTTCATTCACGACCTCCTGAAGGGTCTTTCCCTCCTTGTTGGCGCTGAGCATGACCTGGGCCTGGAGCTGCCGCCTCTGGAGCTTGGCGGGGGCCACGGTCTCCTCGAAGCGCGCCACATTGCTCAGGCGGACCTGGAGGTTGTTGCCGGCCTTGTCCTTCTTGGTGGAGGTGACCATCATCCCGGAGAGCTGCTCCGCCCTCGCGCGGCCCTCGTCCGAGAGCCGGACGGTGACGTCGTACTGCTCGCCGCTCTCGTTCTCGAACTTGGCCACGTCGGCCCCGTCCACCATGGGGCGGACCACGTTCGCGATGGCCATGGGGGAGACCCCCAGGTCCGAGGCCTGCTTCCGGTCCACCGTGAGGCGGATTTCCGGTTTGCCGAGGTCGCGGCTGCTGGTGATGTCCACCGCCCCCGTGATCCTCTGGAACATGGCCTTCACCTGAGGTTCGGCCTGCTCCGCAAGGCGGCGGTCAGGGCTCAGGATGGCGATGTTGAAGGGCTTCTCGTCGCCGAAGTCGGCCACGGGCCCCACGCCCGCCTCCACCCCCGGCAGGCCCTGGAGGCGCTCCCGCAGCTCCCGGCGGATGGCCACATGGTTCCGGCGCCGGCCCTCCTTGAGCTTGATGTACATGCGCCCCTCGTTGACGCTGGCGGTGAGGCCGGTCCCGATGGTGGTGAAGACCAGATCCACCTCCTTCGTCTTCTTGAGGAGCTTCTCGATCTCCTCGGCCTTGGCGCGGGTGGCCTCCAGGCTCGCCCCGGGCTCGGTCTTGAAGCCGAGCTGCATGTCGCCCCGGTCGAAGTCCGGCATGAAGTCGCTGCCCAGGAGACCCATCAGGCCCATGGCAAGGATGAAACTGCCGAAGCCGATGCCCATCACCGTCTTTCGGTGGCCCAGGGCCCAGGTGATCGTCCGCCGGTACGCCTTCTCCCACCCGTCCAGGCGGTCGTTGAACCATTCCACGCTCTTCATCACGAAATGACGATGGCCGTGGTGGCTCTCCTGGTAGCCCTTCTCGTGCTCGGGGTCCGGCCAGACGGCGGAGAGCATGGGGTCGAGGGTGAAGCTCACGAGCAGGGAGACGGCCACGGCGAAGGCCACCGTGATGGCAAAGGGATAGAAGAAGCGCCCCACGATTCCGCCCATGAAGGCCACGGGAACGAACACCGCCAGGAGGCTCAGCGTGGTGGCCAGCACGGCGGGTCCGATCTCGGAGGTACCTTCAATGGCGGCGGTGACGTGGTCCTTGCCCATCTCGGCGTGCCGGGTGATGTTCTCCCGCACCACGATGGCGTCGTCGATGAGGATGCCGATGGCCAGGGAGAGGCCCATCAGGGTCATGGTGTTCAGGGTGAAATCCAGGATCTTCATGATCGTGAAGGAGCTGATCACGGACACCGGGAGGGTCAGGCTGGTGATCACCGTGGAGCGCCAGCTCTTCAGGAAGTAGAAGACGATGAGCACGGTGAGGGCCCCACCCAGGAGGATGGACACCTTCACGTCCTCCACTGCGTCGTGGATGAACTTGGAGTTGTCCTTGGCCTTCAGCACCCGGATCCCCATCTTCTTGAGCTCGGGGTCCAGCTCCGCCAGGGCCTTGTCCACCGCCTGTACCATGGCCACGGTGTTGCCGCCGATCTGGCGCTGCAGTTCAAGCGCCACGGCGTTGTGGCCGTCCAGGCGCGCGAGGGTCCGGCGTTCCTTCACGCCGTCCACCACCGTGGCCACCTCCCTGAGTTCGATGGGACGGCCCTTCTGGTTGCCCACCACCACGCGTTCGAAATCCTTGACCTGCCTGGCCTTGGCGTCCACCCGCACGGCGATCTCCCGGGTGTCCTGGAGAAGATTGCCGCTGGGCACGGCCCGGGTGTCCTGACCCAGGGCGGCCATCACCCCCTGGAGGGTGGCGCCCACGGCCTCCAGGCGGGCGGGATCCACCTGCACGAGGATGCGCCGGGAGGCCCCCCCCACCAGGCTGACCCCGCCCACCCCTGGGATGTTCTCGAGGCGACGCTTGAGGAATTCGTCGGCGATGCGGGTGAGTTCCCGGTCATCCATGCCGCCGTGGGTCTCGTCGGGTTTGAGCACCAGGGAGAGGACCGGGATCGATGCGGGGTCCATCTTCTGGATGATGGGTTCCTTGATCGCGTCCGGGAGGTCCTTCCGGATCTGCCCGACCCTGGAACGCACGTCCTCCAGGGCCTTGTCCACATCGCGCTCCAGCTGGAACTCCGCCACCACGGTGCCGACGGAATCCTGGCTGGTGGAGAAGATCTCCCGGACCTTCTCGAGGGAGTTGAGGCCCTCCTCGATCTTGCGCACCACGTCCTGCTCCACGGCGTCGGGGCTGGCGCCGGGGTAGGGAACGCTCACCGTCACCACGGGGAAGTCGATCTTGGGGTACTGGTCGATGCCGAGGCCCTTCACCGAAGAGAGGCCCACCACCACCAGCGCCAGCATGGCGGCGGTCGTGAGGACGGGCCGCTTGATGGAGAGGTTCGAAAGGAACATGGCTCACTTCCCCCTTGCCGCGAGGAGGCGGGTCCCCTCGGCGATCTGGTCCCGGCCCTGGGCCACGACCTCCGCCCCCTTGGCCAGTCCCTCCACGGGCCGCCAGCCTTCCTGCTCCGCGCCCACCACGATGCGGCGCTTCCGGGCCACGCCGGATTCCGCCACGAAGACCTCCGCGTCCCGGCCGAGCGTGGTCAGAATCGAGGCGGGAAGGGCGTTCCGTTTCTGGAAACCCTCGGCCTGGAACTCTCCCTCCGCGAACAGGCCGCCCTTGAGGCGCCCGTCCGGGTTGGGGACCTCGAGGCGCACGCGCAGGGTCCGTCCCTCCGCCAGCACCGAGGGGCTCACCTGGGTGAGGGTGGCCTGGAAGGGCTTGTCGAAGCCCGCAACCCTGAAGGAAGCGCGGAGCCCCACCTTCACGAGGGCCACGCTCTCGGCGGGCAGGTCGGCCTGGATCTCCAGGCGCCGGTTGTCCACCACCACGAAGGCGGGCTGGCCTGGGGCGAGCATCTCCCCGGGCTGGACGGCCCGGGCCGCCACCTCCCCGTCGAAGGGCGCCGTGATGCGGGCCTTGTGGAGCCGGGACTGGGCCAGGCCCAGGTTGCTCTCGGCGGCCCGCACCCCGGCGGCGCTGGCATTGAAGAAGGTCTCCGCCTGCTGGGCGGCCTGCCTGGTGATGCTGCGCTTCTCCAGGAGCATCTGGGCGCGTTCATTGTCCCTCCGGGCCTGCTGGGCCTGGGCCTGGGCCTGGACCAGCTGCGCCTCAGCGGCCTGAACGGCCAGGAGGAGATCCTCCTCGTCCTGGGCCGACAGCAGCGTACCCTTGGCCACGCGGTCCCCCTCGTGGACGGTGACCCGGGTGACTCGCCCCGCCACCTCGGCCTTGAGTTCGGCCCGGTTCACGGCCAGGAGGGTGCCGGTGAAAGGGATGGCGGCCCGGAAGGGGCGCTCCTCGACCGCGACCGTGGTCACGGCCACGGCACCCTCCCGCTTCAGGACGGCCTGCTTGGCCAGCTCCTTGTTGCGGCCGGAACGGTGCCAGGCGGCGGCGCCCGCGATGACGAGAACGGGAATCCCGGCGTAGATGATGGCTCGACGGTTCATGGGTCGGCTCCTGTCGTTTTCTCGGGGATCAGAGGGGGGGAAGTCCAAGGGCGCGGCGGTGGTCGAAGAGCGCGGACCAGACGCCAAGCTCGGCGCGCCGGCGCTGGCTCTCCAGCTGGCGCTCCGTGCGCTCCGCCTGGAGCAGGTCCAGGCTGGTGATGAGGCCCTGCTCGAAGGATTCCCGGCTCATCCGCAGGGCCTCCATTCCGGCGTCATGGGCCTTGGTGGCGGCTTCCTGGAAGGCGGCGGCCTTCTCGAGCTCGCGTTCGGCGCTGCGGCGCTCCACGGCGATGGCCCGGTCCTTGTCCAGCCGCGCCTGACGTACCTGTTCGAGCTGGGCATTGTTCTGGGCCCGCTTGCCCGCCGACCTCAGGCCGTCGAAGATCGGCCATTTCATCGTGACGCTCACGCGCCAGGCATCGTAGGGCTCCTTGTACAGGTTGCCGCTCTTGCCGGCCTGGTAGCCGTAGCTGGTGCTGAAGTCGAACTTCGGGCGGAGGTCGGAGGTGATGATCTTGTCGTTGGCCCGCAGCATCTGCTCCTGGACCTTGAACTGGGTGATCTCGCTGCGCTCCGCGGCCTGGAGGGCGGCCCTGGAGTCGGCCGATCCCAGCTCCCCGAGCCGGAGGGGGGTCCGTGGATCCACCCCGAGCTGGCCGTTGAGCACTTCCATGGCCCGCCGGAGGTTGGCCTCCGCCTGGAGGGATTCGGGGAGGACGGCGAGGAGCTCGCTCTCCGCGCGCAGCCGGTCCAGTTCGGTGGCCGTCTGGGCTTCGAGCTTTGCCTTCACGTCGGCAAGGAATCGCTCCGCCGTCCGCCTGCGGGATTCCACCACCTCCTGCTCGGCCTGGGCGACCAGCACGCCGAGGTAGGCCTTGGCCACCCCGTGGAGCACTTCGAGCTCGGCCGTGGTGTAGCCGGCTTCCGCCTCCTTCGCGCCCATCTCTGCGATGTCGATGGCGGTGCCGATCTTGCCCCAGTAGAACAGGGGCTGGCTGAGGTCCAGGCGGCTGGTGTAGGCGTTCCTCGCCCCCACCAGGTTCTCGGCCTTGAAACCGAACTGGGCCGCCGACTCGCCGAAGCCGCTGTTGAGGATGCTCACGTCCCGGACCCTGGTGAAGTCGTTCAGCATCGTGAGCTGGGGCAGGGCATCGGCCCGGACCGTGGTGATGAGTCCCTTGCGCTCCTCGATGCGCGCCCGGGCGGCCCGGATCATCGCGTTCTCGGCCTTGGCTCGGGCCAGGGCGCCCGCGAGGTCGAGGGCAAGGGGCGGTGGGGCCTGAACGTCCTGGATGGCTGGGGGTGCGAACAGCATGGCTCAGGCTCCTTGGCATCCCGGGGGGCAGGCCAGGCCGAGGCCCCGGAAGGTGAATTCGACGAGGTGGCGGGTGATGCGATCCAGGTCCCTGGGGTATTCCGGGTCCTGGCGCATGGCCCGGGCGATGCCCAGGTGGGTCCGGTAGAACATGGCCATCCCGTGGATGGCCATGCCGCATTCGAAACGCCGCTCGGCATCCAGGTGAGGGCACAGCACCTTCAGGCATCCCTCGAGGTGGTCCACGTAGGGCTGGAAGAGGTCGGGGAGGAAGGCCTTCAGGCCAGGCCGCGGATCCTGGGTCTCGCGGCTCCACAACAGCCCGGCGGCCCGCTCCAGCTCGCCGCCGTGGGGCGCGCAGGTGCCCTCCATGAGTTCGTGGAAGAGCGCCGACACATGGTCCTGGAGACCCTGGACCGCCAATTCATGGGCCCCCGGCGTGCCGGGTTCGGGAATCGGGGGCAGGGCGGCCACGAGGGAATGCTTCTGGGCCACCAGGAAGCGGAAGGCGTGTTCGTAGAGCCCCTCCTTGCCTCCGAAGTGGTACTGGACCAGGGCACTGTTGGCCTGGGCCCGCTGGGCGATCTCCCGGATCCCCGTGCCCTCGAAGCCCTTTTCCGCGAAGCAGAGCACCGCGGCCTCGAGGAGGCGGGTCCGCGTGTCGTGGCCGCTGTCGGTGCTGGAATGGGGCATGGGGACCTCGAATCAATCAATCGAATGATTAATTCCAAAAAAACTTTAATCAAGCGATTGATTGAGTCAAGCCTTTTTTCGATTCCCCTGTGGAGAATGGACTTGCGTATCCTGGAGGGACCGGAGGGGAAGGATGTTGTTCTATGTGGTTTTCTACGTCCTCAGTTCCGTCCTGGTCTTCCAGGGAGTGCAGCAGTTGATGGAGCTCCGGGAGCCCATGGGCGTGCTCCCCCAGGAGGTGGTCCAGCGCCGGGACGTGCACAGCTTCTGGGGCTGGGGTCTGGTCTGCCTTGGGCTGTTGGGCCTGGGGCTGGCCCTTCTGAGCCATGTGCAGCCGGGAGCCCGCCCGCTGCTGAGGGTGCTGCTTTGGGTGGAACTCAGCGCGGTGGCGCTGTTCGGCATCTCCCTGGTCTTCCTGGGCCGGAAGGTCGAATACGTCGGGAAACCCACGGCCTCCCACGGGGATCACGGCCACCCCTGATCCGGGGACCTTTCATCGGCGGGGCAGGGCGCCCAGGTCCCGGACCGCCAGTTCCACGAAGCCCTCGAGGCTCGCCTGCACCTGCACCCGGTCCTCCAGGAGGCGGGGCTGCGCCAGGCGCAGCGTTCCGACCTCCCCCCGCAGCCCCACACCGGGCAGCAGGTCCCGGTTCAGGCCCAGCCTCAGGGCTTCCCGGATCTCCCCCAGGCGCTGGCCCAGGAACCAGTCCGCCTTCTCCTGCAGGGTCCGCCGGAGGCTGGAGCGGAAGAGCCAGGCCCCCGCGCGGGTGATCCATCCCCGGCTTTCCAGGGTGTAGTCCAGGTCCTCCACACGGAGGAGTTCCCTGGCCTCGTCGAAGACCGGCCGCCCGGCAAGGGCGAGCCGTCCTTCCAGGCGGCCCTGGAGCTGGACTTCCAGCACGAGCTTTCCACCTTCGGCGCGCACCGAGGCGTCGAGGATCCCGAAGCGGCCCTGTTCGGTCTCGAACTCGCGTCCCGCCACCTGGGACCGCAGCTGCCGGGTGGCCTCCTGGAAGGGCAGGTCCAGGTCCACGCGAACCCTGAATCCCGGTTGGACCGCGGCCCCGGTTTCCAGGGGCGGAAGCGGCAGAAGGGGGGTGGACGCCGGTGCCCCCAGCACGATCCCCGGCCTGGCCTGGATTTCAGGGGTGAGGACGAGCTGGCGCCCCTCGCTCCGGATGGGGGCGAAGCGGATCCGCTCCGGATTCAGCAGCAGGTGGATGCCCGGCGCCAGCTCCTGGGGGGCCTGCGCCGCCCGCCAGAAAGCCTCGGCCTGTTGGCGCACGAGGGCACTTTCCCGGACGGTCCGCTCCATGGAGGCTGCGGCCTTGAGCAGCTCGGCCCGCATCCCCGCGGTCACCTGACCGGTGATGTCGTAGCCCAGGAAAGTGATGAGGCATGGGTTGGAGGGAAGGGGAGCCTCGGCCCAGGTGCGGATCTCCAGGCCCCAGTCGGGGGTGGGAGCCAGTTCGGCCCGCACCTGCAGGAGCACCGACCTGAGGCCTTCGGCGCCCCTCCCGCAGCCGCCCACGGTCTGGTGCCATCCCCCCGCCACCCGGGCGCCCACCTCGAGCCAGTAACGAGCGTCGGTCCGGACCCCGATCTGGTTGTCCCGCACGGTGAAACGGAGTTTTTCCCTTTCCATCCAGAATCGGAAGGCGGCGCCGTGGGGGGGGCCCGGCAGGGCCGTCCAGGTTTCCACGCCGGGGGGAACCCTGGGAGCAAGGCGCTCGACCTCCTGGAACACGGGATCCAGGGCGATGCGGATGGGGCAGGCCAGGACGGACGGGCCCGGATCCGCCTCCTGGGCCAGGGCCGGGGCCTGGGCCGGCAGCGGGGCCTGGAGCAGCAGGAACACGAGGGACGCCCGGAGCATGGGGGCATTATCGCCCGTCCCGGCAGGCTCCTTGCCTCAAGGAGGGAAGAGGTCCGGAAACATGACGCCTTCGATCCCCCGTCCCCAGGATCAGGAAAGCTCCAGGAAGGCAGGCGGCCAGGATCGAGGAAGGATCTCCGCGGACTGCTTCGCTGGGATGTGGATCGCCGAAGTGCCCAAGATCGTCGCGCTGCATGAGGCGGAACGGCGCCAGGTACGGGAGGCCCTGGGCCTGGCCTGATCCCTCCGGCCGGCGCCTGACCCGGGCCCGCCCTCGATTCAGGCCTCGGCGAGGGCCCCGCGGTAGGCGGCCTCGATCCGGTCGGCGATCTCCTCTGGACCGCGGTCCAGGAACTCGCTCCGCTGCAGCAGGCGAAGGAGCTGGCCGTCCTTGAGGATGGCCACCTGGGGGCTGGTGGCCATGGCTCCCTCGAAGTATTCCCGGGCCTGCTGGGTGGCGTCCTTCTCCATGCCCGCGAAGACCGTCAGGAGCTGGTCGAACTTCAGTCCCCGGCCCAGGGCTTCACGCACCCCCGGCCGGGCGCTCGCCGCGGCGCAGCCGCAGACGGAATTCACCACCAGCAGCGAGAGGCCTGGCCGGGCCAGGGCAGCGTCCACCTCCCCGGGGGACAGCAGGTGTCGAAACCCCGCCGCCGAAAGTTCATCCCGCATGGGGGCGACCAGGTCTTCGGGGTAGTTGCCCATTTTGAGTCCCTTTCTCAATCAACGATAAAGTTTACTATATTGGTCAAGAAAAAGGGAGGCGTTGTGAACCTGGTCCTCATGGGTGGGAGTCTTCGTCAGAATTCCTTGAACGGCCGCTTCATGGAACACGTGGCGACCCTCCTCGAAGGGGCGGGGCATGGGGCGGAGGTCTTTTCGGCGACGACGCTGCGCCTGCCCCTGGTCGAAGAGGGCCTGCCCATGCCGGAAGGCTTGATTCCAGTGGCTCGGGCCCTGACCGCGGCCCAGGGCCTCGTCCTCGTGAGCCCGGAGTACAACGCCGGCATTCCGGGGCACCTCAAGAACGCGGTGGATTGGCTGAGCCTCCAGTCCCCCTCGCCCTTCCGGGGACTTCCGGTCCTGCTCTGCGCCTGCTCCCCCGGGGCCCTGGGCGGGGCGAGGGGCCTGCTCCAGTGGCGGGCCACCCTGGCCAACCTGGGCGCCCTCGCCCTTCCGGGGGTGGTCACGGTCCCCCAGGCCGACCGGAGCCTCGACGCCCGGGGCGCCCCCACCGACGGGCGGACCCGCGAATTCCTCCGCTCGGCCCTCGAGGAATTCCTCCGGGTGGCCGGCCGCCTGGGGGACCGAGGTGCGTGAGATCCTGGAGGCCGTGCGGGAGTCCCCATGAAGATCTTCCTCAAGAGCTTTTTCGCCAGCCTGCTGGCCCTCGCCTGCTTCACCGGCCTGGCCCTGGCGGCCCTCCTGCTCCTGGCCGCCTCCATGGGATCCCAGAAGCCGGTGGTGCCCGACAAGGCCGTCCTGATCCTGGACCTGTCGGCACCCATTCCGGACGGCCCCCGGGAATCCGATCCCTCGGATGCCTTCCGCCAGGCGCTCACCGGGAAGGAGTCCGAAAGCCTTCCGCTTCGCACCCTGATCCTCACCCTGGATCGGGCCGCGAAGGATGCCCGGATTTCAGGGCTCTACATCACGGGCAACCTGTTCCCGGCGGGCTACGCCAGCGGCCCCGCCGCGCTGAAGGAGCTTCGGGAGGCGCTGCAGCGATTCCGGAAGGAGAGCGGCAAGCCCGTCGTCGCGTACAACCAGGGCTGGTCCAAAAAGGAGTACTACCTCTGCGCCGGCCTGGGCAACCTGGTCGTCAACCCCTTCGGCGGCGTCGAGGTCACGGGGATCTCCAGCGAACCCATGTTCTTCGGGGAAGCCTTCAAGAAGTACGGCGTCGAGGTCCAGGTCACCCGCGTCGGCAAGTACAAGAGCGCCGTGGAGCCCTTCATCACCGACCGCATGAGCGAGGCCTCCCGCGAGCAGTCCCAGAAGCTCCTCGACGACCTCTGGGCCGAATGGAAGGGCACCGTGGCGGCGGACCGGAAGCTCAAGCCCGAGGAACTCCAGCGGATCGCCGATGAACGGGCGATTCTTCTCTCGGAAGAGGCGAAGGCCTCGGGGCTGGTGGACCGCATCGCGGCCCACGACGAGGTGCTGAACGACCTGAAGAAAATGGCGGGGAAGACCGAGAAGGACAGGGAATTCCCTCAGATCGACATCGCCACCTATGCCCAGATCCCGGGCGACGCGGTCAAGGGCAAGAACCGGGTCACCGTCGTCTACGCCGAGGGGGACATCGTGGACGGTGAGGGGGGCCCAGGCCTCATCGGGGGGGACAAGCTGGCCCGGGAGCTTCGCAAATTGCGCCTCGACAAGAACGTCAAGGCCGTGGTTCTGCGGGTGAACAGCCCCGGGGGTTCCGCCGCCGCCTCGGAACTCATCCAGCGGGAGACGGTGCTCATGAAGAAGGAGAAACCCCTGGTGGTGAGCATGGGCACCGTGGCCGCCAGCGGGGGCTACTGGATCAGCGCCTTCGCCGACCGCATCTTCGCCGAGCCCAACACGCTCACGGGGAGCATCGGGGTGTTCGGGATGCTTCCCAACGTCAAGAAGCTGGCGAACGATCACGGCATCACTTTCGACCAGGTCCAGACCGCACGCCTGGGCAACGTGACCAGCATGGCCCGCCCCAAGACCGAGGCCGAGCTGGCGCGGATCCAGGCCACGGTGGACTTCGTCTACGAGCAGTTCCTGGCCAAGGTTGCCGAAGGCCGCAAGCTCAAGAAGGACGGAGTCCACGAGATCGCCCAGGGCCGCGTGTGGAGCGGCCAGGAGGCCCTGAAGCTGGGCCTGGTGGACGAGTTCGGTGGCCTGGAAGCCGCGATCCGCCACGCCGCCAGGGCCGCCAAGATCGAGAACGACTACCGGGTGGATCCCATCGGCGCCCCCAAGAAGCCCATCGAGAAGCTTCTGGAGGCCCTGGGGGGCGGGAAGCACCGCTATGCCGACGCCCGGGGGCCCTGGCACCAACTGCAGGCGGGCCTGGAACGGCAGTTCGCCGTGCTCAGGTCCCTCAACGACCCCCTGGGGGTCTACGCCCGCCTGCCCCTGGAATTCGAGCTTCGCTGATCAACCCGGCACCAGGTGGGCGATGGCGTTGGCGTAATAGGCCAGGGCCTCCCCCTGGGCAGGGTCCGCGTGGAGCAGGCCCCCGCTCTCCCGCAGAATCCTGCGCAGGGTGAGCATCCGAAGGCCGACCCCGAAGGCATAGTCGTGGTCCTGGCGGGGGATGTAGAGGTGGGCGCCCCGGGCCTCCAATTGGGCCATGAGGGCGTGGGCCTCGGCCTTCAGCTCCAGCTCGGAGAATTGCCGCCCGGGGTTCCGCGCCAGCACCGTGGCCACCAGGGAGACGGGCAGCACGGGCACCACCGCCCCGATGGCCTCCATGAGGCGGTCACCCACCCGCGCGACCTCGGGCCTGCGCTGCTCGTCCCCCAGGTCGGGGAAGTGCAGTCCCCGTTCCCGGACATAGGCCCGCATGGAGATGGGCGTGCCGAAGTTCACGCAGGCGTAGCCCAGACGGTGCCAGCGGCCGGTGGCGACGAGCAGAAGGTTCTCCATGAGGAACCCGGAGGCGCGAAGGACCGTGCCGGCGAAGCCAGGTCGGGGCGCGTTGGGATGAAGGGCCAGGAGCTGGGTGCGGTCCTCCAGGACCCGGTCGTAGTTGAGGCCCACCGGGATGAAGACCAGGTCCCGGCGCCCCTCCCCGTCCCGGCCGTCGAAGCCCTTCAGCATGTAGTCCAGGAGGCCCAGCTTGGGCGGCCGAAGGCGGCCGTCCTGGGTGAGACCCCCCTCCGGGAACACCGCCTGGATCACACCCCCCTCGGTGGCCATGTGGACATAACGGGCGAGCACCGCGCGGTAGAGGGGGTCCCCGGAATTGCGCCGGACGAAGTAGCCCCCCATGGCCCGGACCATCTGCTGCAGGGGCCAGATCCGGGCCCACTCTCCCACCGCGTAGGAGAGGGCGGCCCGCTCCGCGGCCAGGAAGGCCACCAGGATGTAGTCCATGTTGCTCCGGTGGTTGATCACGAAGACGATGGACGCGGTCGGGTCCACCTCTCCCAGGGCAGCCTCGTCCACATGGCCGATCCGAACCCGGTAGAGGGCCCTGGCCGCCGCCCGGGCCAGGGCGTAGCCCACGCGGAAGTAGAGGTAGGCGTTGAAGCCCGGGACGATCTCACGGGCGTAGCGGTCCACCCGCCGCCACACCTCCCCCAGCGGTTCCCCCTGCTCCGCGGCCCAGGAGGCGGCCGCGGCCTGGACCTTGGGGTCGTGGAAGAGGCGATCGATGAGCACCTGCCGCCGCGTGAGCTTGAAGGTGGGCAGGCCTACGTGCAGGCGGGCGTTCACCTGGGTGATGACCTTGTTCAACCGCCGCCGGAGAAACCACCGGACCCCTGGCGCCAGCACCAGGGCCAGCAGCGCCCAGGCCGCCAGCGCGACCAGCAGCACCACGAGCCAGAGCGGCAGCGTGACGGGGGCCCCCATGTGAAAACTCCCTGGATCGAGGACGGTGAAAGTCCTGGGATCTTAGCACCCGGCTCCCCCGTTCCCTGGAATTCAGGGGCTCCCCGGGACCCCCCGCGAGGCCTCGACGAGGAGTCGCTCCGCCCCCTCGGCCTCCCCCACCACCGCCAGGACATGGGCCCCTCGCCGGAGGATCCGCAGGGCCCCGTGGTGGGGGTCCTGGACGCGGAGAGGCTCCTCCCCCGTCGGCGCCTCGCGCCGGCCCAGGGACTTCAGGTAGTCGCCCAGCCGGGCCCGGGCCCGGGCCTCGTCCCCGGGAGCCAGGATCCAGAGGGTGCAGCGCTTTCCCCCGAGGAGGTATTCGGCGGTGAAGCCCCGATCCAGGAAGGGATAGCCGAGGACATTCCGCGGAATGAAGCGCTCCGATCCGGGCACCTTGCCCCCCGCGGGGAAAGCCTTCAGGAGTGCGGGAAGGGAGGTCCGGCCGGGGATCCGGGACGCCACCTGCTCCGCGAGCCTGGTGAGCAGGGCGCGGTCGCCCGCTCCCAGCTTGAAGCCGGCGAGCTTCACGTAGCAGTCGCCCTTCAGGAAGTTCAGGATGCCCGGTTCGTGGTAGCCCTCGGCCGCGATGGGGAGGAAGTGGGCTTCCCGGGAGCGCTCCTGACTGTAGATCCCGTAGGCGCAGTCAGGGTCGGCGTGGCGGTAGATCTCCACGGTGAGGCTTCCTCCGCCGGGACCCTCGTAGACCTGGGCCGCAAGCTCCCGGAACTCGCACTCCAGGAAGCCGTCCGCGGCGCCGTTGATGTGCTCGAAGAGGTTGTCCGGGGTGAAGCGGCGGGGCGCCTCCCGGGTGGCCCAGCCCTCCAGGGCCGGCAGCAGGGCGGCGAGCTGGGGTGGGGGCAGGGCAGGCGCTGGGGGGGCGCCGAGGAGGAGGGCTGGCCAGAGGATCACGGGGGGGTCAGACCAGGAACGCGTCCTGGAGGGTGCGGAGCGACATCAACTCCTCGATGCGGGGCCTCACCTCGAAGCCCTGGACGCATCCCACGGCGCAGGTTCCGCAGGCGGCGCAGGGGGACTCGGGCAGGGCCAGGGAGTGCACGAGGTCCTTGGCCTGAAGCAGGTTGTGGTAGCCCGCGGCGTACATGTAGCCCCGCATGAGGTCCGGGATGGGCAGGCCCTGGGGGCACTGAGGCAGGCAGGTCGCGCACTGCTGGCAGTAGAGCCCCGTGGCTTTCGCGGCCCCGGAGAGATCCAGCTTCTCGCCCTCCGTGAGGGCGAGGTTCTCCATCACCGTCAGGTCCTCCGCCAACTGGTCGAAGGTGGTGAACCCAGGGATCGCGGTGGTGATGCAGGGATCCTGGAGGGCCCACTTGAGGGCGGCCTTCATGTTCACCGGCGCCGCCTGGCCCCGGGAGAAGCGGCCCCCCGCCTGGGTCTTCATGGCCACGATGCCCAGCCCCGCCTTGACGGCCTCGCAGCAGGCGGCCTTCACCTCGGCGTGGTGGGCCTGTCGGTAGTTGTAGGCCGTGAGCACGACGTCGTAGACCTTGCTCTCCGCCGCGGCCCGGATGACCTCCGGCTCGTTGCCGTGCGTGGAGACGCCGATGAAGCGGGTCTTCCCCTCTTTTTTCAGTTGCTGAAGGGCCTTCAGGATGGGTTCGAAAAGGACGGCTTCCCGCTTGGTGACGTTGTGGAGGTAGAGGATGTCCACGTGGTCCATCTGGAGCCGCTTGAGGCTCAGGTGGAAGGTCTCGATGAAGGCCTCGGGCTTGGTGTCGGCCGTGAAAAGGCCCGTCGCCCGGTCCCCGCCCGTGGCCACGACCTTGGTGGCCAGGACAAAGCGCTCCCGCTTCACGCCCTTGAAGACCTCTCCCAGCATCTCCTCGTTGCGGCCGCGCATGTAGCCATGGGCGGTGTCGAAGTGGACGATGCCCCCCTCCAGGGCAGCCCGCACCAGGTTGGGGTTGTCGGCGTTCATCACGCCCATGGAGACCACCGGAAGCGTGACCCCGGTCTTCCCCAGGGGCCGTTTCACCACCGTTCTGGCCTTGGGAGGTGGCGCGGAGGCGACCGGTTTCCCGTCCTGCCCCCGCAGGGCGGGGGTCAGGCCCAGGGCCAACCCCGCGGCGCTGTTCCGAAGGAAGCTGCGGCGATCCACCATGGTCCACCTCTGGGAATGGACCCGTTGTACCTCAAAACAAGAGGCTCATGTCAGGAATTCTTCAACCCCCGACCCGGCTCTTGTCGGCCCTTCCTCCACCAGGGAGCCGACCCCCCTCGGGTTGATCCCCCGGGGGGCTTCGGGTCTCATGTCCCCAGGGCCCGGACCCGGAGCGGGAGGGGCCATCCCATGGAGGCAGGACCCCCGTGACGACCCCATCCTCCAGACGTCCCGGCGGGGGACCGGAGAACCCGGTTTCCGAGGAATCCAGGCGGATCTTCCAGGCCTGCCCCTTCATCGAGGATCTCGGCCTCGTGCTCGAACGCCTGGCGCCCGGCGAATGCGAGACCTCGCTGGCCCTCCGCCCCAGGCACCTGCAGCAGGACGGTTACGTTCACGCAGGGGTCCAGGCCACCATGGCCGACCACACCGGGGGCGGCGCGGGGGCCACGCTGCTCCCGGAAGGCCGCATCGTCCTCTCCATCGAGTTCAAGATCAACCTCCTCCGGCCCGCCCGGGGCCAATCCCTCCGCTGCCGGGCCAAGGTCCTCAAGGCCGGGCGGCAGGTGACCGTGGTGGAATCGGAGGTCTTCGCCCTGGACGAGGGGAAGGAGAGTCTGACCTCCAAGGCGACCATCACCCTGGCCACGCTCCCCGCGCCGCGCCGCGCCCCGGGAGTCAGCTGACCATGTAGGCGCCCGTGGCCGTGGCGAGGAGCAGGCCCTCTTCGTCGCACAGGCGGGACTGCGCCGTGCCGACCCGCCCCCCCAGGCGGAGGACCTCGGCGCTTGCGACGAAGGAACTCCCGAGACCCGGACGAAGGTAGTCCACGCGGAGGTCGATGGTTCCCAGCTTGGAGAAACGCGCCAGGGCCTGCTCGGGGGTCTCCTGGGCATGGCGATCGCAGAGCGCGCAGAAAATCGCCGTCCCCCCCAGGGCATCCAGCGCGGCGGAGATCACCCCGCCGTGGAGCCGCCCGAAATGGAAGTGCCCCACCAGCTCGGGTCGCATGTCGAAGCACACCACCATCTCCGGCCGGAGCTGCCGGACCTTCAGGCCCAGCACCTGGTTGAAGGAGATCTTCTTCTCGAAGATTTCGATGAGCGCGGAATCGAGGCGGGCCTGCTCCTCCGCGCTCCTTCGTTCTGAACGGGGGCTGGACATGGGACGAGGATAACGCGGGGTGTCGGAGGCGAGGTCCCCTCCGCGGAATCCTTCCGGCCCCCCGGATGCGAGTCCGGTTAGATCTTCCCGGCCGCCGCCAGTTCGACGATGCGGCCCAGGGAACGCTCCAGTTGGCCCTGGAGCAGTTTCTCGGCGCCCATCATGGCGAACATCATGGGGAAGTCGGCCTCGTCGGCCATGCGCAGCCGGGAACCGCCATTGCCGTCGGATTCGATGTCGAAGCGCAGGCTCTGGTCGAAGGCCTTCTTCTCCCCGGCCACCAGCACCACCCGGGCCGGAGCCACCCGCTCCTGGACCTTCATGTCCAGGGGGAGGCGCATCCCCATGACCTCAAGCTTGTATCGGTGCCCGTCCGCGTCCCCGGTGAAGTCGAGGGCGTCCGGCTCCAGGAAGGCGCGGTGGGCCGAGGCGTCCGCGAGGAAGGCGAAGAGGCGGTCCGGCGGGACCGGGAGATCGGCGGGGGGCAGGGCGATGCGGACCATCGTTCGATTGAGCCCGAGGCGGAGGTGGAGGGCCAGACCCTACCCGGGGTCAGTCGGGAGGGCCTCCTGGGCGTGGCTCCAACCCTCCAGGATCCCGCCGCCCTCAGGCGAACACCTCCTCCTGGGCCGATTTCAGGATCGCCAGCACGCCGGGGTGGACCAGGCGCCGCTCGGTGGAGACCGCGTAGATCCGTTCGCTGAGGCCGTCGGCGCTTCCCACCCGGCGGACGCCGTAGGTGCGGGCCAGGTCCGCCGCCATGGGGGCCGGGGCGAGGAAGAAGCCTTCGCCCTCGGCGCCGAAGGTCTTGAGCAGGGCGCTGTCGTCGAAATCCCCCGCCACCACGGGGCGCAGGCCCCGGGCCTCCAGCCACCGCTCCAGGGCCGCGCGGGCGCGGCTGCCTTCCGAGGGCAGCAGCATCGGGGCCCCGTCCAGGCAGGCGGGGAAGGCCCGGCGGTGGCGTCGGAGCAGGGACGGGGCGGCGAAGAAGTCCTGGCCGCATTCCCCCAGCAGGTGGTTGAAGGCCCGGGGGCCGCCGCGCCCGGGATGCGGGGCGTCGCTCAGCACCAGGTCCACCTCGTGGGCGAACAGGGCGTCGAGCAGGGCCGGGAGGCCCCGCTCACGGCAGCTCAGCCGGAGGGGCTCCGGCAGTTCCAGGGCCGGCCTCAGCAGGCGGTGCACCATCAGCTTGGGCAGGGCGTCGGAGATTCCCACCACCAGGCGGAGGGGCCGCCCGGTGGGTCGGCCCTTGAGCTCGCTCTGGAATTCCCGCCCCAGGGTGAAGATTTCGTCCGCGTAGCGGAAGGCCAGCCGGCCCGCGTCGGTCAACTCCAGGCGCCGGCCCGCCCGCCGGAGCAGCTGCTCACCCAGGCTTTCCTCCAGCTGCCGGAGCTGGGTGCTGAGCGCCGGCTGGGAAATCCGGAGGGTCTCCGCCGCGGCCGTCACGGTCCCTTCCCGGACCACGGTCCAGAAGTAGAGAAGATGGTGATAGTTGAGCCATTCCATGCCCAAATGATATATCCAAAAAACAAATGAATTCTTAAGAAATTATAAATTGGATGGAATTGAAACACGATCGCATCCTTTCCCTGCGCCCCGGAGGCGCCAGGGAGGCGAAGGATGAGGATCGAGATCAGGAGCGTCGGATTCACCACCACGGAGGCGCTGCGGGCCCATGTCCTGCGCCGCCTGGGGAGCGCCCTGGCCCGGCGGGCGGACAGGATCCGCAGGGTCATCGTCCGGATGAGCGACGAGAACGGACCCAGGGGCGGCCTCGACAAGAGCTGCAGGATCGAAGCCGTCCTGGCCGGCCATCCGACGAGGGTCAGCGAAGGCCTGGCCGCCGACCTCTACACCGCGATCGACGCCGCCGCCCGCCGGCTCGGCCGACTCCTGGACCGCGGGCAGCGCCCTTACCTCTGAGGAGACCGCCATGAACCGCTTCAAGACCTTCCTTCTGCTCGGGCTCGCCACCTCCCTGGTGGTGTTCCTTGGCTCCCGCATGGGCACCGGCTGGCTGGTCGGCTCCGTGGCCGTGGCCTTCGCCATGAACCTTGGCGCCTACTTCTGGAGCCACAAGCTGGTCCTGCGCATGCAGGGCGCCCAGGAACTCCCCGAAAACGAGGCGCCGTGGCTTCACCGCGACGTGGCCGAACTGGCCGCCCTGGCCGGCATCCCCAAGCCGAAGGTCTACCTGATCCCCGACGACGCGCCGAACGCCTTTGCCACGGGCCGGGACCCCAAGCACGGAGTGGTGGCCTTCACGGAGGGCATCCTTCGCACCATGCCGCGCCGGGAGCTGCGTGGGGTCATCGCCCACGAGCTGAGCCACATCCTCCACCGGGACATCCTGGTGGCCACCGTGGCCGCAGGCCTGGCCGGCGCGGTCAGCCTCCTGGCCAATGTGGTCCAGTGGGGAGCCCTGCTGGGTGGAAGCCGCGATGAGGAGGGGGGCGGGAGCCCTCTGGGCGGGCTGCTGTTCGCCCTGCTCGCCCCGGTGGGCGCCTCGCTGATCCAGTTCGCGATCTCCCGTTCCAGGGAGTTCATGGCCGATGCCAGGGCCGCCGAACTCACCGGCGATCCCGAGGGGTTGGCCCAGGCCCTCCTGCGGCTCGGCCGCGGCCAGGACCCGGAACTGCAAGGTCCCACCGCCCAGCCCGCCACCGCCAGCCTGATGATCGCCAGCCCCTTCAGCGGCGCCGGCCTCCTCAGCTGGTTCAGCACCCACCCGCCCATCGAGGCCCGGGTGGCCCGCCTCCTCTCAATGACCCCCCACCGCCGCCGCGCGGCCTGACCCGGGAGCCCTGAATGGAATCGATCGGATCTGTCTGGATGTGGGGCGGCTTCGTGGCCTTCGTCCTGGGGATGCTTGCGCTGGACCTCGGGGTCTTCCACCGCCAGGCCCACAAGGTCACCGTCAAGGAGGCGGCGGTCTGGAGCCTGGTCTGGGTGGCGCTGGCGCTGGCCTTCAACGGCCTGATCTGGAAGGGCTTCGGGGCCGACCGGGGGATGGAATTCCTGACCGGCTACCTGATCGAGAAGGCCCTGAGCGTGGACAACATCTTCGTGTTCGTCCTGATCTTCGGAGCTTTTTCGGTGCCGGAGGCCTACCAGCACCGGGTGCTCTTCTGGGGCATCCTGGGTGCCCTGGTCATGCGCGCGGTGTTCGTCGGGCTGGGGGCGGCCCTCCTCGCCAGCTTCCACTGGGTGATCTACCTTTTCGGAGCCTTCCTTCTGATCACCGGGATCAAGATGCTGGTGCTCCGCGACCAGGGATTCGACCCCAGGAGCAACCCGGTCTTCCGTCTGTTCAAGCGGCTGGTCCCCTCCGTGGACACCTACCACGGCGCGGCCTTCACTGTCGTCCAGGACGGCCGTCGGCTCGCCACCCCGCTGCTGCTGGTGCTGGTGGCGGTGGAGCTGACCGACCTGGTCTTCGCGGTGGACAGTGTCCCGGCCATCTTCGCGGTCACCCGGGACCCCTTCATCGTGTTCACCTCCAACATCTTCGCCATCCTGGGCCTGCGATCCCTCTACTTCCTGCTCGCGGGGGTCGTGCAGCAGTTCCGCCACCTGAAGGTGGGCCTGAGCCTGGTGCTCGTGTTCGTCGCCCTGAAAATGCTCGCCGTCGACTTCTACAAGGTCCCCGTGGCCTGGAGCCTGGGAGTGATCGCCGTCCTGATCGGCGGCTCCATGCTGGCCTCCCGCCTCCTGCCGGGCACCCCCGTCCGGGAGCTCCGATGAACGCCGCCACCTCGCCCGTTTCCCGCGACGCCTATGGGGCCCTGCTGGTGATGATTGCCGCGCCGGCCCTGGTCCCCGGCCTCGGTGCCCTGGCCGCCCCCTTCGCGGGCCTTGCCGGCCTCGCCCTCGGCGCCCAGCTGGCGATCGGTCGCCGCATCCCCTGGGTCCCCTCCCGGGTCCGCGCCTGGGTCACCACCGCCCCCATGGGCCCGAGGATGTCTCTCTGGATCCAGAAACGTCTGCAGCCGTTCCTGCGGCTGCCCTCCCCCGGCTTTCCCCGGGTGCTTGCGGGGCTGACCGTGGCCTGGAGCAGCCTGCTCCTGGTTCTGCCGCTGGCCTTCGTTCCCTTCAGCAACATGGCCCCGGCGCTGGCCCTGGGCCTGGTGGGCCTCGGCCTGGCCGCCCGCAAGAGCCTGTTCGGCTGGCTCGGGGCCGCCCTTTCGGGCGGGTACACCGCCCTGCTGATCCTGGTCGGCGAAGCGGTCCTGCTCGCCGGCAAGGCGCTCCTGGAAAACCTTTCCTGAACCCCGTCCCTCAAGGAGGATCCATGCCCGTCAAACCCACCACCCAGGAAGACGCGTTCTTCGCCCAGCAGGAGGCCGAACGCCGTGCAGCCCTCGCCCGCGCCCAGGCTGACCGGGCCCGCGCCCGGGAAAAGGAATCGCGCCGCCAGCAGCACTGGATGCGCTGCCCCAAGTGCGGGGACCTTCTGACCGAGATCAGCTACCGGGACCAGCGGGTGGATCGCTGCGACAGTTGCGGCGGGGTCTGGTTGGACGCCGGGGAGATGGAGGCCCTCGCCCTGAAGGAGGGCGGCTTCCTGTGGGGCCTGCGCAAGGTCTTCCAAGGTTGAGGGCGTCAGGCCCCGCCCTCCACCTCTCGAACACCCGACGGTTCTCGAGGGCGAGGATCCCCCCCGGTTTGCTTCCGGGGCGGCTCCATCCCTCCCGGAGGGCGGGGTGCTGCGCGGGGACGGGAGTCCCGGCCCGGCCTTGACAGCCGGGACCCGCGGCCGAAACTGGAACGAACAATCCCAAAAAGGATCTCCATGCGACGAGCCCTCGCCATCGCCCTCCTGGCCTGCGTCCCCTTCGCCTTCGGGGCCAAACCCTGCCAGTGGTGCGCGGACCACCACAAATCCTGCGGGGCCTGCGCCCAGACCCACAAGAACTGCAGCACCTGCCACAACCACCACAACAGCTGCAAGGACGGCTGCTACCCCAAGAAGTAGGCCGCCCGGGGGACCGGACGCCAGGGGTGCCCCCTACCGGGGCGTCGCGTCGAGCTTCTTCTTCACGTCGAGGTATTCCTGGTACACCTCCCGCATCTCGCGGGAGGTGGCCGCATCGTGGCCGCCGCTGGCGTCCAGCTGACGCTTCAGCTCGCGGTGGCGCTCCCGCAGTTCGTTCATGCGGGCCTCCAGGGCCGCGCGGCCGGAGGGGGCGGGTTTGGGGGCGGACTTCGGAGCCGCGTTGTTGTCGAAAACACCCTCGGGCGGAGGGTGCAGTTTCCGTCCCGCGGGGTCCGCGGGTTTCCGGCCCTTGAGGGCGCCCCGCAGCGCCTCCCGCTGGGCGGGGGTGGAACGGCCTTCGGTCCAGGCCTTGAGGGCCGATTCAAGGGCCGGGTTCCCGGCCACCTGTTTCTGGAGTTTTCGGAAGAGCTTGAGGCGCTTGACCTGGTCCTCCGTGGCACGGCCCGCGATCAGTGCCTCGATGTCTCCCGCCAGGCCCGGGTATTCGGCGGCGATGCCCCGCCACTTGGCGATGGACGCTGCCAGGGCCTGGGCCCGGTGCTCCTCCACGGCCTTCCGCAGGTCCTTCTCGCCGATCTCGCCCCTCAGGTAGGCCAGCACGGCGGGGTGGCGGATCCGGGCACCGGCGTACTCGGCCATCTTCTCGAGGTTCTTCACCTGCTGGGCCATCTTCTCGAAGGCGGCCTCCCCCCCCAGGCCCTTCCAGGCCTCCTCTCCCAGGGCCGCGCCCCCCACCGTCCCCACCGGGGTGCCGGTGAGACTGCCCAGGAAAGCCCCGGCCTTGGAACAAAGTTGCTTGCCCAGTTCCTGGGGGATCACGATGAGGGCCCCGCTGGTGTCGCCCTCCGCGATGTGGCCGGCCACCTTGGCCCCCACGTCGAAGATGGAGATGGCCTTTCCCAGCTTCTCCAGCTTGTCCGAGAGGGCCTTGCAGTTGTCCTTCAAGGCCTGGACCTTGGCGCTCTTGCCGCCGCCGTCCACCATGCCCCGGAGCTGCCCCCGGGTGAGGGGCGTGCCGTCCGGCCCCCGCCCCTCCGAGAGGTTCTTGAAGTGTTCCCCCAGCAGGTCCAGGGCCTTCCCCGTGCCCTCGTGGCTGGCGACGGTTCCCGTGGTCTCGACGGCCGCCTCGCCCCGGGCCTTGAGGTCGTCCCACATCCGCTGGTCCTGGGGGGTCCAGGCCTGGGCCCCCAGGGGCAGGGCGGCTCCCGCCACCAGGGCCGCCGCAGGGAGGGAGGAAGGGAAGAGGCCGGGCATGGGGAGTTCGTCGGAGGAGCCCATGATGGCGCGGCCCGGGCCGGAGGAGCCACCCAAAAGGGACGCACAGATCGTGAGACCCCGGCACAATGGCGGCGAGGCCGGACATGAACCGAAGCGAATCCCTCCCTGGAGCCCCGCCGCAGCTGGTGCGCCGCTCGGGGGAGGCGCCGGAGGAATGGGAGGCCGCCCTCCGGGAGGTCCTGGCCTGCTTCGAGGAGGCCGAGGGCAAGGGGGCGCTGCCCTCCCGCATCACGGTGGCCTGGGAGAACGCCGCGGTGGGCCTGCGGGCCGAGGACTACCGGGACTTCAAAGCCGGCCGGGTTGAGCTGGCCGACCTCGGGGGCCGGACGGAGATCCTGTCGGGGGCCGACCCCAAGGTGGAGGCGTCCGCGACGATCTCCCTGGCCCCAGCCCAGAACCCCATTCCCAAGTCGGGACCCGAAGCCTCCCCGGGTGCCGGCAGCAGCGCCCTTCCCGGTCCGGTCTGGGCCTGGGTGGGAGGACTGGGATGCGGATTCCTCGTCTTGGTGACGATCCTCCTCGTCCTGGTGTTCCGGAAAGGGCCAAGGCCCAGGCCCCGCCGTGGCCATGCCGCGCCGCCACCCCTTCCACCTCCGCTCCCCCCGGCTCCCGCCCCAGGATGGAACCCACCGCCCACTCCCCCGGGGTCCCAGGCCCCGTCCGTGGCCGTGGCACCCCCACCCCTTCCTGTCCGGGATGCGCATCCCCCGGCCCTTCCACCGCCCCTCCCGGCGGGGTTCCCCACCGGGCTCCGCTTCGAAGACGGCCCCCTGGCCGGACGCAGGATCCCGCTGGCGCCTCTGCTCCGGGTGGGCCGGGAGCCCCAGGGCAATGACCTGGTGGTGGAGGATCCAAGCGTGTCCCGGCGCCACGCCGAACTGCGCCTTGAGGGAGGAATCCTCACGGTGCGGGACCTCGGCAGCGCCAATGGCACGCGCCTGAACGGTCTCCGCCTGGACGGTCCAGGGAACCTGAATCCGGGGGATCTTCTGGTCTTCGGAAACGTGCGGGTGCGGGTGGAGTGAAGTCCTGCCTCGGGGAGTCCTCCCGGAAGGGTCGCCTCCCCCCGCACCTGCGGCCCGGGCATGGGGGCCTGGCCGATCCCTCGCCCGGTCGTACCGCTGAAGGACCCCTGCATGCCATTGAGGGAGCACGGGTCGATGCCGGCCTCAGGAAGGGGTATCCCATGGAGGGCGGCCATGGGGGACCCTTCCCCGGGGAGCCGCGTGGGGTGGGGCGATGGGACGGCGGATCCGGAATGGGATGATCTTGGTTGCCGCAGGCCTCCTGGGTTTCGGAGTTGCCTGTGGAGGGGGCGGGCAGGACGGGGGAGCTCCGCCGGCATTGACCCAGCGGAGCGAGACGGCCCACCTCGTGTACCATGCGGCGCCCGGGGACGGGGTGGACGAGGTCTGGGAGGAGAGCTACATCGTCTGGCTCCAGGGAGCCCTTCAGGTGACCCCGTCGGGGAAGCTCCAGTACTACAAATACCGGGACCGGGCGCACATGGTCGCGCTCACCGGCAAGGAGACCAATGGGTGGGCGGACACCCGCGGAAACCTCGAATTCCACACCATCTGGCCCAAGGACAATCATGAATCGGTCCATGCCCTGGTGCTCAACCGGTTGGGGTTTCCCGCCGCCCTCTTCACCGAAGGCATGGCCGTGGCCCATTCCGTGGATCTGGCCCAGGGTTGGACCTCCCCCCGCTGGAACGGGGAGCCGGTGCACAGCATCGCGGCCCGGGTCCGCCGCCAGGGAAGTCTCCCCTCCCTGGACCGCATGCTGGAAAGCAATGGCTTCCGCCAGTACAGCGACCAGTTCAGTTATCCGCTGGCGGGCTCCTTCCTTCGATTCCTGATCGACGCCCGGGGGTTGGACCCGCTCAAGTCCTTCTTCGCAGCCAGCGGCTACGGGGACGGTTCCGCCGCGATCCGCCAGGCTTTCCAGCAGGCCTACGGAACCAGCGTGGATTCAGCGTGGGCGGACTGGCTGGCCTTCCTCGACGCCCAACCCTGAAGGCCGATGCGGCCAGGGCAGCCCCGGCCCTACGCCGAAGGGAATGAACGCGTGGGACGGGGAGGGGACCTCAGCGCAGCGTGATCATGGTGGCCCCCGCCCCGCCCTGGGCCTGGGGAGCATCCTCCACGGTCGCGATGCCGGGATGGCCCTTGAGGGCGGCCCGCACCGCCGCCTTGAGGCGCCCGGTGCCGTGGCCGTGGACGATCCGGACGAAGCGCTGGCCGCCCGCCAGGGCGGACTCGATGAAGCGGTACACCTCGGTCTCCACGTCGTCGGAGGCCCGGCCGATGAGGTTGATCTCCGACTCGACCGTCTGGGACTCGGCCCACACCCGCACCCGGCCCTTTCGCGGGGCCTGGAGGTCTCTGCGGGCCAGCGGTTCCAGCTCGGCCCGGTGGGCCTCCATGCGTTTCCCGTGGCCCGTTTCCAGCACCGCCCGCTCCCCCCGCAATTCCACGACCCGGCCTTCCATTCCCAGCCCCCGGTGGCGGGCCCAGGATCCTTCCACCAGCTCCCGGGGGGACGCCTCGGCACGGCCACGGGGCTCAAGGGGCTTCAGTTCGGACGCGGCGATCCGGCCCAGCAGCTTCACCCTTTCGTGGGCCTCCGTGCCCACGCGGTCCGGGTGTCCCTCGGCCTCCTTCTGCCGGGCCTTCAATTCCTTCACCAGCCGCTTGCCCTCGTGGTCCAGGAATTCCAGGACCCGCCTCACCTTCTCCTCGGCCTCCGCGTGGATCCGCTCCTGTTGGACCCGGAGCTGCTCCTCCCGGCGGGACAGAATGGCCCGATCCTTCTGGACCTGGGCCTCCCGCGTCTTCAATTCGGCCTCCAGGGCCTGGACCCGAAGGCGGTCCGCCTCCAGCCTCCGGAGAAACTCCCTCCAATCCTGCTCCCGCTTCCCCAGGGCCTCCTCCGCCCGGGCCAGGACGGGGGCCGGCAGCCCCAGCTTGGCGGCGATGGTGAGGGCCCGGCTCTGACCGGGAAGGCCCACCAGGAGGTGATAGGTGGGGGCCAGGCGGGCCTCGTCGAACTGCACCGAGGCGTTCAGAAAACGCCGCTGACCAAGGGCGAACTGGCTCACCTCGCCCAGGTGGGTGCTGGCCAGAACCCAGCAGCCGCGTCGCACCAGGGCCTGAAGCACGGCGATGCCGAGGGCCGAACCCTCCTTGGGGTCGGTCCCCGTGCCCAGCTCGTCCAGGAGGACCAGACCCCCGGGACGGGCTTCCTCGAGGATCGCTTTCAGGTGCAGGACGTGGGAGCTGAAGGTGGAGAGGCTGCCGGAGAGGGTCTGGTGGTCTCCGATGTCCGCGTGCAGGGTGGGGAGTCCGGGCAGGGCGCTCCCCTCAGCCGCCGGAATCGCACAACCACTGGCTCCCAGGGCCCAGAGCAGACCGACGGTCTTGAGCACCACCGTCTTGCCCCCGGTGTTGGAGCCGGAGACCACGAGCCCCGGCTGTTTGGAATCCATGGACAGGGAGAGCGGGACCAGGGGGTGGCCCAGGGGTTCGAGCCCGAGGGAAGCCCGCACCTCGTCGAGGAGGAGAGGATGTCGGGCCTCCATCAGGTCCAGCCGGGCGGCGCCCTCCCCCGGCAGACGGCCCTCGCAAAGGGACTGCCAGCGAAGCAGGGCCAGGGCCTCGTCCACTTCTCCCTGGAAGACGCGCCAGCGCTCGAAGTCCTCCCGATGTCCCCGCAGCTCCTCCAGGAGCCGGCGCAAGAAGGCCTGGACGGCGAGGTTGTATTCCCGGTCGGCCTCCACGAAGTCGTTGTTCAGGGGGACGGCGTCGAAGGGCTCCACGAACACCGTGGCCCCGCTGGAACTGTGGTCCAGCACCAGGCCCCCGATCATGCCCTTTCGGTCCAGGCGAACCGGCAGGCAGAAGCGCCCATTGCGCTCCACCAGGGTGGACTCCATGAAGGCGTCGGGGAACTGCCGCAGCAGCTTGGCGAGTTTGGCCTGCACGGCCTGGAAGGCGTTCTGGCGGGCCCGGAAGCGTTCCGCCAGGCCCGGAACACGGCCAGGCTCCAGTTCTCCTTCCGCGTTGAACACCTTGCCCAGCCGTTCCGCCAGGGGGCCCGGGTCGGGAAGGATCGCCGCGGTGACCTGAAGACGGTCCAGGTCCAGATGGGTGCCCGCGGGAGCCGGGACCTCCGGAGGCCAGGGAATTTCTGCCACCGCGCGGAGCAGCTGCGCCAGGGCTTTCAGACCCTCCCGCAACTGGCGCCAGTGCCCGGGCTGGAGCCAGCCCCCGGGGCTCAGAAGCTCCTCCAGGGCCCCGTCGAAGGGAAGCACGGGGAGGGTGGAAGGGTTTATTCTCCAGCGTTCCAGCAATTCCATTTGACGCAGGCGGCGCAGCCCCGTCCGGCCGTCCCAGGGGTGCAGGCGGGTCAGGGCGTCCCGGCCGGCAACCGTGCGGGCGAAGGAGGCCACGAGATCCCGGAGGACTTGGAAGTCCAGGGCCTCGAGTTCGGTTCGAAAGGGATCAGCTTGCGCCATGGCGGAAAGGGAGACTCCGACGGAGCATTTCATCATGGCCCGGGGGCGGGACTCTCAGGGGGCGGGGCCAGGGTGCCCCCCGGGGTTCACGAGGGTCGAAAATCCAGCACCCCCAATGCGACGAGGCCCGGCATCGCCGGGCCTCGAGGGAGGTGCCAGGGAGGCTCAGCCTCCGAGCATCCTTCGTTCCTGGGCGAGACGCTTCAGCGTCTTCTTGCGGGCGGCGAGCATCTTCCGCTTTCGCTTGGCACTGGGCTTCTCGTAGTGCTGGCGTTTCTTCAATTCGCTCATGATGCCGGACTTCTCGCATTTTCGCTTGAATCGGCGCAGCGCGTTCTCGAAGGTTTCGTCTTCCTTGATCTTGACGAGCGGCAAGTGGTATCCCCCCTTTCCCAGTGGAGTCGCCCCGGGGTCCGAAACCCGGTCGGGGCCGAAGGGAAATCATACCCGTATTTCGCTGGATGCGCGAAGGATGTTTTTCCCCCGCCGCCTTCCCATCCCTTGGGGGGGCTCCTATGCTGGAAGGCTCACGCCTAGCCCTCGGAACCCATGCCCCGCCCTCTCCTTCTCATCGTGGACGGCGAGCCCCTGAAGACGCCGGGGCTGGTGGAGACCCTCGAGCAGGACGGGTGGGAAATCCGGTGGCTGAACGCGCACGAGGCCCTGTCGGCGCTCGGGGTCGGCCTGGTCCCGGACCTCATGCTCCTGGACACCAGCCGCCACGCCGAATCGAGCTTCGACGCCGCCGCCGCCTTCCGGCGCGCCAACCCCCGGCTGCCCGTGCTCGTCATCCAGGACGTGAAGGATCCGGCGCGGCCCGCCCCGCTTCCCCTCCAGGGAATTCTGGGCCGCCAGGATCCCGTGAAGACCTGGCCCCCCGCCCTCCGCCCCTTCAAGCCCGCCCCCAGGAAGGAGAAGCTGGAAACAGAGGACATTTTCGGAGACATCCTGGCGGACCTGGATGAGATCCCTCCGCCCTCCAGGATCCCCAGCGGGCCCATTCCGGCCCAGGTCCCTTCGCCCCGCCCTCCGACGGCGCCCATTCCCGTCTTCAAGGTCGCTGCGCCCAAGGTCCCGAGCGCTCCCATTCCCGTGGTTCCCCCGCCGCCCAGGGTCCCCACCACCCCCATTCCCATCGCCAAACCAGCCCCCATGCCGGCGCCCACCGCCCCGGCGCCGAGGACCTCCGCGGCACCCGTCCCCACCGACAGGCCTGCTTCCGCCCCGGCCCCCCCCGCTCCCAGGATTCCCACGGCGCCCATTCCTGTCGCCCATCCCGCCTCCCCGTCTCCGTTGGCCGCTCCTACGCCGCCGAGGGTCCCCACGGCGCCCCTGCCGGTTTTCAAGATGCCCGCCCCCAAGGCCTCCTCTCCCGCTGTCCCTGGGGCCCCGAAGGCGGCCAGTGCCCCGGCTCCCGCCCCGAAGCCCCCGGTCCCGCCTCTCCAGGAGGCGGGCCGGGCTCCCTCGCCCTCCCGTCCCCTGGAAACAGAAGACATTTTCGGAAGCGTGCTCGCGGATCTGGACGCCGTTCCCGCGTCGCCTCCCCGGAAGGGGAAGGACGAGTTCACCCTCAGCGGAATTCCTGGCGTGGCGGACCCCTTCGGAGCACCCGTGGAGAGCAGGACCGCCAGCGCCTCCACCACGGCGCAGGCGGAAGGGCCCTCCTCCATCCCCACTGGGGGTGCCTTCCCGGCGGCCGGCGCGGACTCCAGCGGGTCGGGCTACGAGGAGTTCGGGAACTACTACCTCCTCGAGAAGATCGCCGTGGGGGGCATGGCCGAACTCTTCAAGGCCAAGCAGCGGGGGGTCCACAATTTCCAGAAGATCGGCGCCATCAAGCGCATCCTGCCGCACCTGTCCGACAACGACGAGTTCGTCACGATGTTCATCGACGAGGCCAAGCTCGCCGCCCAGCTGACGCATCCGAACATCGTCCAGATCTTCGATCTGGGAAAGGCCAGCGGGGCCTACTACATCGCCATGGAGTTCGTGGACGGGAAGGATCTGCGCTCCCTCCTCCGCCGGGTCCGGGAATACCAGCTGCCCTTCCCCGAAAGCGTGGTCGCCTATGTCGGGGTGCGCCTGGCCCAGGCCCTGGATTACGCGCATCGCAAACGGGGGATGAACGACAAGGAACTGAAGCTGGTGCACCGGGACATCAGCCCCCAGAACATCCTGCTGAGCAACGAGGGCGCCGTGAAGCTGGTGGACTTCGGCATCGCCAAGGCCGCCACCAAGAGCACCCAGACCATGGCGGGGGCCCTCAAGGGCAAGCTGCTCTACATGAGTCCCGAACAGGCCCTGGGCCAGCCCCTGGACGCCCGGTCGGACATCTACTCCCTGGGACTGGTCCTTTTCGAGCTGCTCACGGGGGAGCGTTGCTTCCAGGCGGACAGCGAGCTCGGAGTTCTTGAGAAGGTGCGCCTGGGACGGGTGGCCGACGTCAAGGACTTCAATCCGGGGGTGTCCGAGGACATGGTGACGGTCCTCAACAAGGCCCTGGCCCGGAGCGTGGAGCAGCGGTACGCCTCCGCCCGGCTCATGGAGAGGGATCTCCGGGACCTGCTCGCCCGCCAGGGTGGCGAACCCACCGAACACGACGTCGCGGAATACGTGCACGCCCTCCTCCGGGGCACCAAGGAGCAGGTGGAACAGATCATGGGCCTGCGATTCCGAGCCCAGGGCAGGCCCCAGCCCCTCCCGCCCCCGCCCCAGAGTTCGGCGAGGATCCTGGACGATCTGCCCACCGCCGCGGACATCCGGAAGGGCAAGTCCCCGCAAATTTCACAGGTCAGCCTTCCCCAGCTTGACGTCGGGCCGCAAGGTCGTCCCCGATGGGTGCTGCCCGTGGTGATCTTCCTGGCCATCCTCATTGCAGGCCTGATCTGGATCGCCTCGACGGCGTGATCCCAGGCGCACCCCGAATCCGGTATCCTTTCGACGCTCTCCCAACCGTCTCCCTTCCCACGGAGTCCCCCATGGACCTCAGCAAGGACCAGCAATCTTTCTACGAAGGCACCCGCGACCGCTGCCGCGAGGAGGTCGCCCAGATCAACAACACCATTGCCTCGGAAGTCCAGCGGGTGCGGGATCTCCTGACCAGCCTCAGCAATCGGAAGTCCGCGGTGCTCCAGATGTACGCCGCCACCTGCGCCGTTCTTGGCGTGGACAACGACCTGGCGGCCGAAGAGGAAATGAACATCGAGTTCTGATCCCCCGGGACGGCACCCGCGGGAATCAGGCCCCGAACAGGGGGGCGGAGCACTTGGTGCAATGACTCCGGTGAGGGGGGTTGCGCAGCCCGCAGTGGCTGCAGATCCGGTCCCGGGAGCGGCGGCGCAACATCAGTCGCAGCCAGAGGAGCCCCAAAAGGAGAACGACGAGGCCCACCTTGGTGCTCTGCTTCAGGACGAAGGGGCCTGCTGGAACGGGCGCCGCCTCACCCTGGATGGTGAAGGAGGGCTGGTTCATCAATTCCCTGCCCTCTCGGCCCCCCGGAATCCCCGGGGTGCCAGGCGCCCCCCTCGGGACAGAACACGGAGTCTTTTCCGCTCGGGACCCGGCTGCGCCTCGGCCTGCGGGATCTCCACGCTGCCGATGGAATTCACTCGGCCCCTCCCGGGCCTCGCCCTGCGGGCCATCGCTTCGCGAGGGTGGGCCTCCGCATGTTGCTCTGGCCTCATTCGGGTCAAATTCATTTTCAAGAAGCGGAGGATCATTCCTAGTTCTCCACCTTCAGGATCGCCAGGAATGCTTCCTGCGGGATCTCAACGCTGCCGATGGACTTCATCCGCTTCTTGCCTTCCTTCTGCTTGGCGAGGAGCTTCTTCTTGCGGGAGACGTCCCCTCCGTAGCACTTGGCGAGAACATCCTTCCGGCGGGCCTTCACATTGGTCCGGGCGATGATCTTGCTGCCAATGGCGGCCTGGACGGCCACGTCGAAGAGCTGCTGGGGGATGACTTCCTTCATCCTCTGGCATAGGGACAGCCCGAGGCTTTGGCTCTTGCTCCGGTGCACCAGCAGGGCCAGGGCGTCCACGGGGTCGCCGTTCACCAGGATGTCCAGCTTCACCAGGTCGGACTCACGGTAGTCCTTCATGTGGTAGTCGAAGCTCGCGTATCCCTTCGAGAGGCTTTTGAGCTTGTCGTAGAAGTCGAGCACCACCTCGTTGAGGGGGAGGTCGTACACGATCATCACCCGGTCCGAGGACACGTACTCCAGCCTCTGCTGGAGCCCCCGGCGCTCCTCGCAGAGTTTGAGCAGGGGGCCCACGAAATCGGTGCGTGTGAGGATGGTGGCCTCGATGAACGGCTCCTCGATCCGGGCAATCTTGTTGAGGACCGGCAGGCGGCTGGGGTTGTCGATCTCCCCCAGGGTGCCGTCGGTGAGGTGCACTTTGTACCGCACCGAGGGAGCCGTGGTGATGAGGTCGAGGTCGAATTCGCGCTCTAAACGCTCCTGGACGATCTCCATGTGGAGCAGGCCCAGGAAGCCGCACCGGAATCCGAAGCCCAGGGCCTGGCTGGTCTCCGGTTCATAGGTGAAGCTGCTGTCGTTGAGCCGAAGCTTCTCCATGGCGTTGCGCAGGTTCTCGAAATCGTCGCTGTTGGTGGGGAAGATCCCCGCGAACACCACGGGCTGGATCTCCTTGAAACCCTTCAGCATGTCGGCGGCTGGCTTGGTGTTGTGGGTGAGCCCGTGGGTGACGGTGTCTCCCACCTTCACGTCGGCGAGCTGCTTGATGCTTGCGATGAGGTAGCCCACTTCACCGACCGATAGGGAGGGCTGACGGTCCATTTTGGGGTCGAAAATCCCCACCTCGTCCACCCGGTACTCCCCCCCGGAAGCCATGAACCGGACCGTTTCCCCGGGGCGGAGGGTGCCGTTCACGACCCGGATCAGGCTCACCACGCCGCGGTAGGGGTCGTAGTAGCAGTCAAAGACCAGGGCCTGGAGGGGTGCCTCGGGGTCTCCCGAAGGAGGGGGGATGCACTTCACGATCTGTTCGAGGACGGCCTCGCAGTTCTGTCCCGTCTTGGCGCTCACCTGCACGGCGTGGGCGGTGTCCACGAGGCCGATCACGGTGTCGATCTGCTCCAGAACCCGGGCGGGGTCCGAACTGGGAAGGTCCACCTTGTTCAGGACCGGGAAGACCTCCAGCTCGTTTTCCAGGGCCAGGTAGGTGTTGGCCAGGGTCTGGGCCTCCACTCCCTGGGTGCTGTCCACCACCAGAATCGCACCTTCGCAGGCGGCCAGGCTGCGGCTCACCTCGTAGGTGAAGTCCACATGGCCCGGGGTGTCGATCAGGTTGAGGGTGTAGGTGTTCCCGTCAAGGGCCGGGTATTTCAGGGTCACGGCATGCGCCTTGATGGTGATCCCACGCTCCCGCTCCAGGTCCATGTCGTCCAGAATCTGTTCCTGCATGTCCCGCTGGGCCACGGTTTTCGTCAGCTCCAGCAGCCGGTCCGCCAGGGTGCTCTTCCCGTGGTCGATGTGGGCGATGATGGAAAAATTCCGGATGTGCCTGGGATCCGCCAAATTGATGCTCCGCGCCGGTCCCTTCCCGGTCCCGTCCACCCCCCGGGGAGGGCCCCGATGGCGGCCGGACCCCGTGGCCGGGCCCAAGTCCAACCCGCCATCATAACCCGGGGAGCCTCCAGGCCCTAGCGGGGTTCCCGGGGTGGGGGGACGACAAAGCAAAAGCCTTCAGGCCTTGGCGCCGATCATTGTAAGTTGAGGCACGGTCTCGGCAGGGAGGTGGCTTTGGCGGAGAAGGGCTCTGGACGAATCCTCCTCGTGGATGACCTGGCCCTCTACCGTCGGGTGGTCCCCGCAAGGTTGGGGGCCCTGGGCCGAGAGGTGGACGCCTGCGCCAATGCCGAAGAGGCACGCTCCTACCTGGCCCGCCGCCGGCCCGAGCTGATTCTCCTGGACGTGATCATGCCCGGGACGGATGGTCTCACTTTCTGCCGGGAACTGAAGGAGGACCCCAGGACCCGGGACATCCCCGTGCTCATGCTCACCGACCTCCGGGGCAATGCCCACGAGCGGAGCCTGGAGGCCGGGGCGGACGACTACCTCCCCAAACGACTGGACGACGCCCTTTTCCGGATCCGGGTCCAGCTCCACCTCCACCTGGTGGATCTCCGCCGGCGGGACGGCGGGGCCCCGTCCCCCAGCGTCCCGGCCCCCATCCTCGTGGCCACCCGGTCTCCCCTCCTTCGCGCCCAGTTGCCGGCTCAGTTCTCCGGCGGGGGCCACACCACGCGGCTCGTGGACCAGCTGGAGGACGTCCCCCTCGCGCTGATGCCTGAGGACCGCCTGGTGGTGATGGACATGGAGCTCGGCGTGGAGGAGATGCACGCGGCCGTCTCCCAGATCCGCATGGAGCCAACCACAGCGGGGCTTCCCGTCCTCCTTCTCTGCGAGAAGGAAGAACTCAGCCACCTCCTGGCCATCGAGTTCATGATCGATGACGTGCTCTGGAAGCCCTTGAAGGCGCAAGTCACCCGGCACCGCCTGGCCCTGCTGCTCGAATTGGCCCGAAGGACCTTCCGGGAAGGATGAACGGCCGCCTCCCCCGCCTGGCCGGGATCGGCTTCCTGTTCCTGGGAGTGCTCCAGGCAGAGGAAGTCCAAGGCCGAGTGCTGGCGGCAGGTCAGCCCCTGGCTGGGGTCCGGGTGCATCCCGACCGCCCCCCTCGGATCGCCCCGGAAAGGCCGGTCCCGGGGACGGAAACCGACGCCGAGGGCCGCTTCCGGCTGGTCGTGGAGCCCTCCGATGCGGCGCTCGTGATTGAAAAGCGGGGCTTCCGGAGGGACCTGGTCCCCCGGGGCAACTGGGGATCGCCCCTCAGCCTGGCCCCGGCGCCCAGGTTCTCGGAGGAGCGGGTCCTGGTGGTCCGACTGGATTTTGCCGGGGCTCTGTCCCGACGGACCGATGCCCAAATCCGCAGCCTGTACTTCGGCCGGGACCCTGGGGCGGCCACCGTGGCCAACTATTTTTATGAAGCGTCGAAGGGAGAGCTGCTCCTGGCAGAGGGAGACCTGCTCCACCTCACCGTCCCGGCGGACGGCCCGCCGCCTGTGGAATCCAGCAAGGCGGCCCTGGCCCGCTTCGTCCTGTCCGCCCTTCGGGGCAGACCCCTGGGGGATCTGGATCGCGTGGACAATGCCACCGGGGCCCCACGCCCGGATGGCCGCCCGGACCATCTTTGGATCGTACTCCCGGGGCCCCCGGGCTCCGTCACTCCGGACCCTGCCCACCTCCATCCGGCTTCCCTCCTCGTGCGCCCGCCGGGGAGGTCCCCCCGCCCTTGGCCCCTGCTTCTCCTCACGGAGGAGACGCCCCTGGGGAATGTGGTCCACGAGGCCCTGCACGCCATGGGTGAGCACCGGGCCGGCGACCTGTACGGTGCGCGGTCGGGACCCCCCAAGGCGGGAATCTGGGATCTCATGGACGGTGGACAGTACCGGGGCTGGGATGCCCGGCATCCCGAAACCGGTCCCTGGGTGGAGGACACAGGCTACAGCCCCTCCCACCCCGGGCCCTGGGTTCGCACCGAGCTGTGGTACCGGGGCCGCTTCGCGGGCACCGTCCCCCAACTCCGGGTGCTGGGAAGGCGATGGGAAGGCTGGCTGGACCCCATCGTCAGGGCTCCGGGGGGACCTCCGCAGCGCCTGACCGTGGCCGACCCCCGCCGGGCCGGGGCCTTCTGGGAATTCTGGGTGGCCCGGCCCTGGGGGTTCGAGGCCGGGCGCATCGGGGGCCGCTTCGGTCCCGGCCACGAGGGCTTGGTGGTGGCCCATGTGGATCCCCGGCGCCCGGGGGGTCCGGTGCAGGTGCGGGACGCCCATCCCGGAAGTGCCCGGCCGGGTGAGCCCCGACTTCCCGGGCGCGGCTGGGAGCTGGAGGATGCGGCCTTCAACCTGGGACCAGGAGAGCAATCCGCCGGCCGGGACGGTCCTCTGAGCTGGGTGGTGCAAGGCGTGGATCCTTCAGGACGGATGAACGTCCAGATCATGCTTCAATCTCCCGGGAGGCCCCGATGAGCGTCGCCTTGACGGCCCTGCTGATGCTGGCTATGGCTCCCGCGCCTCCCCTGGAAGACCCCGCCCGGGTGTTGGATGCCTGGCACCTCGCCGCGGCCCAGTGCGACGAAGCCCGCTACTTCGGGTTGATGACCGAGGATGCGGTCTTTCTGGGCACCGATCCCGGCGAACGGTGGGGTCGGGAGGAGTTCAGGACCTGGGCGGCCCCCTACTTCAAGCGCGGGAAGGCCTGGACCTTCAAGGCGACGCGCCGGTCCGTGGCCTATTCAAGGGATGGGAAAGTGTCCTGGTTCGAGGAAGACCTCGCCACGCCGAACCTCGGTCCGGCCCGGGGGAGCGGGGTACTCGTGAAGTCCGGGAAGGAGTGGCGCATCGTCCAGTACAACCTTTCGGTCCCCATCCCCAACGGCGTATTCAAGGACGTCAAGCTGTTGATCGAGCAGTCCGCTGGGAAGAAGTAGGGTTCCGGCACACCGCCTAGTAAAGTGAGGCATGCCCATCCGTCCTTGCCTCGTCCTCCTCCTCCTGGCGCCAGCCTTCGGCGCCGCTCCCGGCTGGGATCCCCGGCCTGGCTTGGCGCGGATCCAGGCGGAGGCCACGGCGAACGAGCGGGCCTACGCCAACCTCCAGTGGCTTTGCGACCGCATCGGCCACCGCCTGGCAGGTTCCAAAGGGTTGGAGGCCGCCGTCGCCTGGAGCCGGGACGAGATGCGGCGGGAGGGCTTCCAGAACGTGCGCACCGAGAAGGTCATGGTCCCCCGATGGGAGCGGGGACCGGAGAAGGCGGAGATGCTCGTGCCCGTGCGAAAACCCCTTCGCGTGCTGGCCCTGGGGGGCAGCGTGTCCACGCCCCAGGGCGGGCTGGAGGCTGACCTCGTGAAGGTGGGCTCCCTGGCGGAACTCGAGGGACTGCCGGAGGGGGCCGCCCGGGGTCGCATCGTTCTCTTCCAGGCTCCCTGGAAGGGCTACGGCGAATACAGCGAGGTCCGCGTGAAGGGGGCCAGCGCCGCCGCCCGGAAGGGGGCATTGGCCATGCTGCTGGGGGCCCACGCCCCCCGCACCCTGGACACCCCCCACACCGGGGTCCTTCACTACGACGAGAAGGTCCCCAGGATCCCCGCGGCGGGCATCTCCCTGGAGGCCGCGACCCAGATGCAGCGGCTCCTGGACGGCGGGGCCACGGTGCGCGTGCGATTGGACCTTCAGAGCCGTGAATACCCCGATGCGGAGAGCGCGAACGTGGTCGGTGAACTAAGGGGGGGGGAGAAGCCGGAGGAGATCGTGGTGGTGGGCGGCCACCTGGACTCCTGGGACGTGGGCCAGGGGGCCCAGGACGACGGGGTGGGCTGCATGCTGGCCATGGAGGCGGCCCAGCTCATCCACCGTGCGGGACTCAAGCCCCGGCGCACCATCCGGGTCGTGTTCTTCACCAATGAAGAGAACGGAAGCCGGGGGGGCGCCGCCTACCTGGAGGCCCACAGGGCGGAATTGGACCGGCACGCCGGGGCCATCGAGTCCGACATCGGCAACGGACTGATCCAGGGCTTCAGCCTGGACGTCCGGGCCCTCCAAGGGGACGAGGCGCGGAAGCAGCGAGCCAAGGAGATGGTTCAGGGACTCATGGAACACCTCAAGCCCCTCGGGGCGGGGCGGCTCAGCAGCGGCTGGAGTGGCGTGGACATCGGCCCCACCGTGGCCGCAGGTGTCCCGGGCTTCGGGGCCGGCCACGACACCACCCGCTACTGGGACGTGCACCACACGGAAGCCGACACCTTCGACAAGATCGACAAGCAGGACCTTCGGAAGAACCTGGCCATCCTGGCCTCCATGCTCTACCTTCTGGCGGACATGCCTGAACGGCTGTAGGAGATCCCGGACACCGGGACCGGACCGGGGCTCATAGGGTCCGAGAAGTGGTGCCCACCTTCTCCAGGCGGCCGAGGAGGCGCAGGAGGCCATCCAGAATCGTCAGGGGGTGAGGCGGGCAGCCGGGGATGAAAAGGTCCACGGGAACCACCGCCGCGGCCCCTCCCAGCTGTTCCGGGCGGTGGTGGAACGGCCCCCCGGAGAGGGCGCAACTCCCCACCGCGATGACGATGCGCGGTTCGGGCATCGCCTCCCAGGTCTTCCGAAGGCCTTCCTCCATGTTTCGGGTCACGGGGCCGCAGACCACCAGGCCGTCGGCGTGGCGTGGGGAAGCCACAATCTGGATGCCGAACCGGCCCAGGTCCCAGGCCACCGTGGAGAGGACGTTCACGTCCACCTCGCAACCGTTGCAGCCGCCCGCGCTCACCACCCGCAGCTTGAGCGAGCGGCCGAAGAGGCGCATCAATTCGCCTTCCAGGGCACCCGCCAGGCGCAGCTCGGCGCCGGGTCCCAGGTGAAGATCCTCCCGTTCCCGGACCGAGAGACGGTGGTCCCGGGTGAAGGAGATGGCTCCCTCGGGACAGGCCTCGACGCAATCGGGGCAGAATAGGCAGCGGCCCAGGTCAATGCGGGGGCCCTTTTCCTCGATCCGGATGGCTTCGGTCGGGCAGGCCTCGGCGCAGGTCCGGCATCCATCCGGGCACCTGGAGGCGTTCACCGCGGGGAGACCGCGGAATCGTTCCGGCAAGGTGGGCAGGGCCTTCGGGTAGGGCAGCGTGCGGTGACCCTGGCGCAAGCGGGAAAGCAGGATGGAGATCATGGAGTCGAACTCCCCCTGGGGCGGGTCCGCGCGTGAGGCGGCGGGCAAGCGAGACAACGTAGGTGAGATCCCAGCGGAGCGGGACTGCGTGAACCGAACCGGAGGAGGTATCGCGCAGCCCGCCGCCCCACCCCCTCCGGGTTGGGGCCGACCGGGCGTCCCGCGGTGTCACGGCGCATGAACGATGTCTGGCATCGCCCTGCGGGCCCTTCCTGGCGGGCCCTCCCGGCGGGCCAGCCACGCGCGGACGCCCCAAGGGGAGTTCGACTCATAGGTCGTGCCCGCAGTAGGAAAGGTTGAAGCTCTTGTTGCACAGAGGGAAGTCCGAGATCTGCTCCCCGCGCAGGGCCAGGGCCAGCCCGAACCAGTTGTGGAAGGAAGGATCCACCACCTTGTAACGGGCGAAGCGGCCCTCCCCATCCGTGACCGCCGCGTGCAGGATCTCCCCCCGCCAGCCCTCCGTGAGGGCGACCACAAAGCGTTCCAGGGCCAGGGGAGGGAGCGGTTCCGGCGCCGCCTCTGCCGGGCTGCGACCCAGGGCCTCGAGGGCCTCGGCGAGGTGTCGGTGGCTCTCCTTGAGTTCGTTCCAGCGCACCCAGGCCCGGGCGTGGACGTTTCCGCTCTCTGCGATCGCGGGCGCCACGGGGTGTGCGGTGTAGGGGCCGAAAGGATGGTCCTTCCTCACGTCCCGGGGATGGCCGCATGCCCGAAGGGCGACGCCCACCAGGCCCGCGTCCTTCGCCTGGGCCGGGTCCACCTTCCCGGCGGCCTCGAAGCGGTTCATCACCGAGGCGGCACCCCAGAGCAGCTCCACGGCATCCTGGGTGTCGGCCCAGGCTTTCTCCACCCGCGGAAGCATGCGCTCCGCCAGACCAGGGTCCAGCTCATGGCGGAGTCCCCCGGGCCGCAGCCAGTCCCGTCCAAGACGGCTGCCGCAGACCTCCGCGCTGAGGTTCAGCCAATCGCCCCGGATCCGACCGCAATAGGAAGCGGTCGGCAGGAAACCGACGTCGCCGGCCAGCGCCCCCAGGTCCCCGACGTGATTGGCCATGCGCTCCAGCTCAAGGGCAACTCCGCGCACCCGGTCCACCCGAGGAGAAAGGGACCGGCCCACAAGACCTTCCAGGGCCATGCAGTAGGCCCATGCGTGGCCGATGCTGGTGTCCCCCGCGAGGGTCTCGGCCTGCTTGAGGCTGAGAGGATGGGGGCCGGCCAAGAAGGCCCGCTCGATCCCGCGGTGCTGGTAACCGAGGGCGATCTCCAGATGGAAGACATGCTCTCCGTGGCACTGGAAGCGGAAGTGTCCGGGCTCGATGACCCCCGCGTGGACGGGGCCCACGGCCACCTCGTGGACTTCCTCCCCCGATACCGTGTAGAAGTCCATCACCCCCGGGCGTGGCTCTCCGGCTCTGCCCCAGGCATCCGGCCCCTCGTTCCAGGGACGATGGAAGCGCACCGGTTTCAGCCAGGGGTGCCCGGTGGGGATGATGCCGAACTGTTCGGCGATCTCCCGCTCGAAGAGGTGGGCCTGGGGGCACTTGGGTGTGAGGGCGGCGAAGCTGGGCTGGGATAGATGGGTCCGGCCCACCTGGAGGGTGCCGGTATCATCGTCGGCCAACACCGCCCATAGGGAGGGCCCATCGTCTGCGAAGAGGGCCGCCAGGCGGAAACCTTCCCGGACGCGGTCCAGGATCCCCTCCCGGAATTCGGGAGTCGGGATGAACGGCAGGTCGGCAAGGGAGACGGGCAGGCCGTTGCGCGTGGAGACGAATGGGACGCTCACGGCAGGCCTCCCAGGAAACGCGTGGCCCCATCCAGCATCTCCTGAAGGGGGCGGGGCAGCCAGAGTCCCATCACCAGGGCCAGGACCAGGGCCCCGACCAGGGGTGCGGTCGTGGCGATGGTGTCCTTGTAGGGCGTCCGGACCCGCTCGTGGCTGGGGGTGCCGAACACCACCTGGAGCACGGTATCGCTCATGCCGAGGAAGATGGCCGACAACAGGAGCAGGAAGGCCGCCCCGATCCAGACGTGGCCCCCGTTCAGTGCAGCGGCGGCGATGTTGAATTCGCTGATGAAGGGGGCAAAGGGCGGCGTGCCTGTAATGGCCAGGAAGCCCAGGAGAAAGAGCCACCCGGAGACCGGGGTGCGGCGGATGGCCCCCGTGACGAAGGGCAGGGTCTTGCTCGCGTAGCTGCGATGGATGTTCCCTGCGCTGAGGAAAAGCACGCTCTTGACCAGGGCGTTGGCGGCGAGGTGGAAGAGGGCAAAGCGCGTGGCGTTCCCCCCGATGCCGATCCCGAGCACGAGGATACCCATGTGCTCGACGCTGGAGTAGGCCAGCAGGCGCTTGAAGTCCGCCTGGCGAACCATGAAGACCAAGGCCCAGGCCATGGAGAGCAGGCCGAAGCCGATCAGCAGTTCCTGAGCGAAGGCCGCCTCCCCGGCCGCGGCCACCACGGCATAGATCCGCAGCAGGGCCAGGAAGGCGCAGCTGGTGACCCCGCCTGCCAGCAAGGCGCCCACGATTCCGGGAGACTCTCCGTAGGCATCCGGCTTCCAGGCATGCAGGGGGGCGATGCCCATCTTGGTGCCGTACCCCACCAGGCTCAGCACGAAGCCTGCCCGCAGCCAGGGCTTCGAGAGCAGGGCGGACTCCCGCATCAGGCGGGAGTACTGAAGGGGTTCGCTGAGGCCTCCCGTCTGGGCGGCGTAGGCGATGAACAGCGTTCCAAGAAGGGCCAGGGCGATGCCGACGGAGCCGATGAGGAGGTATTTCCAGGTGGCCTCGAGGGAGCGACGGTTCCGGTTGAAGTAGACCAGGGGGGCGGTGGCGAGGGTCGTGGTCTCCATGGCCACCCACGCCAGGCCGGGATGCCTCGCCTGGGCCAACAGGGAGGCCATGGCCAGGAAGGTGAGTAGACTGCCTGTGAAGATCCGGTGGTCCCGGTCAGGACGGAGCTCCAGGTAGGCCGGGGCATAGAGGGCGCAGACCAGGAAGAGGACGCTCACCACCAGGAGCACCCAGCCCCCCAGCGCGTCGAGGCCCAGCCAGGCGTCCGGGGGAAGGGTGCCCCATCCCCGCAGGGCGCCGACCAGGGCCCCCAGGTGGAGGAGCCCGGTCACGGCCAGGATGCGGGCACGGACCGTGGGGGAGGGCGTGGCGAAGGCGATGGCCGCGGCGAAGAGGGGGAGGGCGATGAGCAGCCAGGCCATGGGTCAGTCCTTCAACTCGGCCATGCGGAGCGTGTCGGTGGAGTCGAAGGCCGCGCGGATGTGGTTGATGACGATCCCCATGACGAAGATGCCCACGAAGAGGTCCAGAAGAATGCCCGTTTCCACCAGCAAGGGCATCTGCTCCACCAGGAGCATGCCGAAGAGGTAGATCCCGTTCTCCAGCACCAGGTAGCCCACCACTTGGGTGAGGGCCTTGCGGCGGGAGACCAGGAGCAGGAAACCCGTGAAAAGGGTGGAGAGGGCCGCAGGCACGAAGAGTCCGTGGGCGTCCCCGGGCTTGAGCGGAAGGTTGTGGGCCAGCACCAGGCTGATCCCGGTGCCGAGGGCGCAGAGCATCAACGAAAGGGTGTAGCTGATGTAGGGGTTCACCTCCCGGTGGATCTGCACCTGGCGCATGGCCCGGCGCAGCAGGAAGGGAATCAGCCACCCCTTTACCAGGATGGTGGCCGCGGCCAGAAGCAGGACGTGGGTGTGCCTCCAGAGCCCCATGCTGAGGGGGAGAAAGCCCAGCAGAACACCCTGGAAGGCGGCCACCTGGATGGATTTTTGAACCCGATGGGTGGCCACCAGCGTGAAGTTGGTGAGCATCGTAAGGGCAATGAGGAGGTCGTGCAGCATCGGGTCACACCAGCAGAAGGAGGAACGCGAAGGCGGTGGCGAGGATTCCCGCCACAAGGAACTGGGGAACACGGTTCATCCGGAGGCGGGCCGTGAAACTTTCCACCAGGCCCACCCCCACCGCCAGGAGGACGAGGAGCCCCCAGAAAGCGGCCCAGTTGAGCAGACCCCCGAAGGCGCGCGTGAAGAGGGGACCGATGAGCAGCGCCCCGAGAACCAGGAGTTTCAGGGAGGCACCGTAGAGCACCAGGGCCAGGGGCCGTCCCGAGTGATCCAGCACCATCACCTCGTGGATCATGGTGAGCTCCAGGTGGGTGTTGGGATCATCCACGGGTATGCGGGAATTCTCCGCCAGGTAGACGATCGCCCACCCTGCGAGCACCAGGATCAGGGGTGCCATGGCGCGAGAGAACGAAAACCCCGGTGAGGCCAGCATGGTGGAGAGGGACAGGCTGCCGGTGGACTTCGCCAGGGCGGCAAAGCCCAGAAAGAGGGCGGGCTCGGCGAGGACCGCGAAGCTCACCTCCCTGGCTGCGCCCATGCCCTCGAAAGCCGAGCCCGTGTCCAACGCCGACAGGACCGTAAGGAAACGCGCCAGGCCGAAGAGGTAGGCGAAGAACACCGCATCGCCCTGGAAGTGCAGGGGTGCCGGGGAACTGCCGAAGGGCACCAGAAGGGAGGCGGTGGCCACCGCAGCCACGGTGCCCACGGGCCCCGCCAGGAAGACCCAGGTGGTGGTGCGGCTGAAGACCGCCCGCTTCCGGGAGAGACGGGCCAGGTCGTAGTAGAGCTGCAGCACCGGAGGCCCGGTACGGCCGGCCACCATGGCCTTGGTCTTGGCAATGAGGCCGGGAAGCAACGGGGGCAGCAGCAGGGCCGTGGTGAGGTGGAGGGCCACGTGGACGGCGCGGACGAGGAAGGTTTCGAGCATGGGTTAGGCCACCATCCAGACAAAGAGTCCGAGCAGGGTGAGCAGGACATAGAGCAGGTAGATGGGAAGGTGCCCCGCCTGGAGGAATCGGAGAGCCCCCAGCCCTCGAGCGGCCCCGCCCAGGCCGGGCTCCGCGGCCCGGTCCAGGACCAGGTCGGGGAGGTGGCTGGAGAAGGGGCGAGGCCGGGGGACGAAGCCCGCCACCCGCCCCCCGGCGGTCACGGGCCAGAGCACCCATCTCATCCCTCTCATCAGCCCTTCCGCGAAGGAGGACGCCGTGTACTGCATGCGGGCAGCCGGGGCGGTGTACCCACAGTCCCAGGTGGGCACGCCCTCACGGAATGACCGGCCCCGGCTCCAACGCACCAACATCCATGCGCCCGCCAGCAGGGGCAGGGCCATGAGGCTCAGCATGGTCAGGCTCGCCATGGCCGCCAGGGGGGGGCCCTGCGCGCCCGCCAGCTGGGTCGCCGCACGGTCCAGGGGGCGCCCCAGGAGCACCGGGAAGAACCCGATGAAAGCACAGGCCCCGGCCAGGACACCCATCGGGCCCACCATAGACGGTGGGGATTCCCGGGCTTCGACCGCTGCGGGGCTCCTGGCCTCCCCCAGGAAGGCGGCGCCGAAGGCCTTGGCGAAGCAGGCGAGAGCAAGTGCGCCGATGAGGGCCAGCGCTCCCAAGGCCGCCACCGACCAGAGCGCGTGGGGGCGCCCCAGGCCCTGGAAGGCGGCGAGGTAGATCATCCACTCGCTGACGAAACCGTTGAGGGGAGGGAGCCCGCAGATCGCCCAGGCGCCCGCCAGGAAGGCCAGGGAGGTGCGCGGCATGCGCCGGGCCAGGCCGCCGAGGGCCTCCAGGTCCCGGGTCCCCGCGGCCTTGGCCGCGGAGCCTGCCGCCAGGAAGAGCAGACCCTTGAACAGGGCGTGGTTCACCACATGCAGGAGGGCTCCCCCGAAACCCAGGAGCTGGATGGGCAGGCTGCCGGCGTGCTTGCCGATCAGGCCAAGGCCCAGGCCCAGGAGGATGATGCCGATGTTCTCGATGGAGTGGTAGGCCAGGAGCCGTTTCAGGTCGTGCTGCCCCAGTGCGAAGGCCACGCCCAGCACTCCGGAGGCCAGGCCGAGGGCGGTGACGCTCCCCCCCCACCAGATCGGGGGGTCCGGCACCCACGCGACGAGACGGGCGAGGCCCAGGATCCCCATCTTGATCAGGACGCCGGACATGACGGCGGAGACATGCGAGGGTGCAGCGGAATGGGCCGGGGGAAGCCAGAAGTGCAGGGGGAGGGCACCGGCCTTGAAGGCGAAGCCCGCCAGGAAGAGGAGGAAGAGGGCGCTGCCCAGGGGGGAGGAGGCGAATCCCGGGGTCCAAGGGCCGAAGGCCAACCCCCCCGCGGCTTTTGGCAGGAGCGCGAAGGCCGAGAAGAGGAAGAGGGTGCCTGTGTGCGTGGCGGCCAGGTAGACATAGCCCGCCCGCCGCGTGGCAGGATCCCGGTCCTCCGCCATGACGAGGACGAAGGCGGCCAGGGCCATGCCCTCCCAGCCCAACAGGAATGTAAAGGCGTGCTGGGCGCCCGTCAGCAGGATGAGAAAGCCTGCCAGGACGCCGAACGCGGCCCTCACCGTGCGGCTGTTCTCCCGGTGGTCGTCCCAGTAGGCGAGGCCGTACACCGAGGCCGATCCGAAGAGGATGCACACCGGAATCAGGAAGATTGCCCCCAGGGGATCCAGATGCAGAAAGCCCCAATCCAGCACCCTCTGGTTGGGCAGGGCCACGGCGCCGGTGGCTCTCCCCAGCAGGACCTGCAATGCGGCCAGGAGGCCCGAGGCGGCCGAGGAACCCATCAGCAGGGCGGCACTCCGCCCGCCCCCACGCTTCATGAAGAGTCCCGGCAACCCCGAGAGGAAGGCAAGAAGGAGGGTGGCGCCGAAGAGGATCATCCCCGCATCCAGGCCCGCACGAGCATCCAGAGGAAGACGCCCAGGAGCGCAATCAGAACGTAGAGCAGATAGACGGAGAGGTTGCCCTGCTGGAGGCGGCGGAAGCGAAGAAGGCGGTCCGCGAGTTGGGCCAGGCGGGGTTCGAGGGCGTCCAGACCCAGGGGGTCCCGCTGCGTGGGATGGAATCCCGTCGGGGGGGGAAAAAGGGCCCGGGGGGTCCGTACCCTTGCCCGGATGCCCGGAAGGAGCGCGGACCATAGGTCGGCGAAGGACCCCCCCGTGTACTGCATCCTTGCGGTGGGGGCGGCGTAACCGCAGTCCCAGGTGGGCGGAACGGAGGTTTTTTCCGCGAAGCCCCGACGCACCCAGGCCACCAGGGGAACCCCTGCTGCGATGAGCAGGAGCTGGAGCACCAGGAAGAGACGAAGGTCTCCACTCAGGAGGGTGGACAGGGGAATCGGGGTGCCTGGAAGGAGGGGGCTGAGCGCCCGCTCGAGCAGGGGCAGCAGGGGGACCGCGGCGAGTCCGAGGGCGAGGCAGAGGACCCCCAGGATGGCCAAGGGCCACGTCATCGGCGTCGGGGGGTCGTGGGCCCCCGCCCCGGCGGGGCCCCTGGCCTCACCCAGGAAGACTGCACCGTAGAATTTCCCGAAGGCCACCGCAGCGAGGCCCCCCGTGAGGGCGAGGGCCGGAAGGGCCAGGCTCGCGGACCAGGGATTCCCCCGCAGGAGGCCGGCGAAGAGGCCCCGGTAGAGGAACCACTCGCTTGCAAAGGCCGCGAAGGGCGGGAGGGCCGAGACTGTCAGCACCCCCGGCAGCATGGCCAGCGCCGTGCGCGGCATGAGCTTGGCTAGCCCTCCCAGCTCGTCGATCCGCCGCGTGCCCGTGGCGTGGAGCAAGGCCCCCGACCCCAGGAAGAGAAGCCCCTTGAAGGCGGCGTGATTCAGCATGTGGAACAGGGCCCCAGCAAAGCCCAGGGCGGCGAGCGCGGGGTCGCCGACGGCGCGCCCGGCCATTCCCAATCCGATCCCCATCGCGATGATTCCGAGGTTCTCGATGCTGCTGTAGGCCATGAGGCGCTTGTAGTCCGCCTGGGCCAGGGCGTAGGCCGCTCCGTAGAGGGCGGTGAAGGCCCCCAGGGCGAGCAGCAGCGCGCCGGCGTGGGGGACCGGCGGCAGGAGGGAGGAGACCCGCAGGATTCCGTAGATTCCCGCCTTCAGCATCACCCCGGACAAGAGGGCGGAAACGTGGCTGGGGGCCCCCGCGTGGGCCGCGGGAAGCCAGAAGTGCAGAGGGAGCAGGCCCGCCTTGAAACCGAAGCCCACCACCGCCAGCGCGAGGATGGCCAGGTCCAGTCCGCTCGCGGGCCCCTGGGCCGGGACCCACAGAGGCCCCCCCACCCGCCGGGCTAGAAGGATGGCCATCGCCACCAGGGCTGCGGTGCCGACGTGGGTGGCAGCCAGGTACACCCAGCCGGCCTTGGCAGCCTCGGGCTTGTCGTGCTCGGTGGAAATCAGGAAGAAGGCCGAGACCGCCATCAACTCCCAGGCCACGAGGAAGAGGAGTCCCTGACGGAGCACGAAGACGAGGGTCAGTCCCGCCACCAGCAGGGCGTAGCAGCAGCGGAGGGGGACTCCGCGACCCTTGCCCACGGGGAGGGGCCAGTAGGCGCTTCCATAGACCAGGCCAAGGGCACCTAGGACCTGCAGGGGCACCAGGAAGAGGGCCGAAAGGGAGTCCATCTCCGCCCAGGCCGTCAGGCCCCAGAAGCGGAAGGCCAGGCCGGAGAGGTGGCCCGTCCAGAGGGCGTGGGCCGCCCCTCCGGCGGCCAGGAGGGCGGCCGCCAATCCCAACCCCAGAAAGGTTCGCTCGCTGGTCCGGGCGAGCGCCCCCGCCCCCGCAGCGATGATCCAGCACCCGGCGGCTGCTAAGACCAGGAGGAGATCGGTGGAGGGCATGGGGCTCCGCGGGATACGGGCCGGGAAGCCCGGTGGCAGGGCCTCCGGGGCTTCCTGGGGCAGGATGACCGGCGCTCAGGGGCTACCTTAAGACCATCATAACCTCAGATACCGGCAAGGACCCGGTGACGATGCCCGCTGGTTCAGGGACCTGGGTTCCGGGGACTTCAACCAGTCCGGGCGGCGGGGTCCAAGGCAATCCTGGAGAAGGCCGGACCCTGCCCCGGGATGGATTCCCGGGAAGGGCCCACCTGGAAGGGTCAGGGGGCGACGCCCGCGCCGGCCAACCGGTGGCCGGGTCCCCCAGGAGGGCGGGGTCACTCCGGCGTGATCACCGCCTCGTCCTCCCGGTAGGCGAAGAGCTCCCCGAAGCGGGCCCAGGCCACCAAGGTCCCGAAGGTCTGCTCGGCGTTCTCCGTGGGCAGGCGATGGGCGATTTCGTGGAGCAGCTCTTCCTTGTGGAGCCGGCCCTCCCGGAGGTCCAGCAGCTCCATGACCACCCTGAAGAGGCGCAGCTTGAGGAGCTGCTCGCGCCACAGGTCCTTGCGGGCGTCCATGTCCAGCGTGAGGAACCGCTTGCCGATGTCCGTGAACTTCACCGAGCGCTTCGGAGTGTCCACGAAATCCAGCATCTCCGCGGCCTTCACCGTGGTGAGCACGAACTCGAAGGGCACGTGGGTCTGGCTGGCCACCACGAAAAGGTCGCACTGCCCCCCCTGGGCCTCCAGGAACTCCATGAGCCCCAGGATGTCGGGACTGCCCACGTGGGGAAGGGGCTCGATGGGCTCCGGGAGGTTGGCCATGCTCGGGGCGCTCACCTCCACGTCCGGGAGCTCCGCGCTGGTGATGATGTCGTGAAGCTTGTCCACCAGGCGCATGAATTCCGGGCTGCGGGGATTCCGGGGACGGGACAGGGGGACCGGCAGGATGGTTCGGATGTGGGACGGATTGCCTGAAAGCACCACGATGCGGTCGGCCAGCAGGACCGCCTCGCGAAGGCTGTGGCTCACCAGGACGATGGAGCTGGGGTTTCGCTCGGCGTCCTCCCAGATGTCCAGGATTTCCGCGCGGAGGGCTTCGGCGGTCAGGGCGTCCACCTGGCTGAAGGGCTCGTCCATCACGAGGATCTCCGGGTCCACCGCCAGGGCCCGGGCCACGCCCACGCGCTGCTTGGAGCCCCGGGACAGTTCCCGGGGGTAGGCCTCCTCGAAACCCTCCAGGCCCACCTTACGGATGGCTTCGTGCGCCTTCTGTCGAACCTCCTCGTCCGGAAGGTCCCGGGCCTGGAGCACCACCCGGACGTTCTGCTCCACCGTCATCCAGGGGTACAGCGCGAAATCCTGGAACACCATGGCCACGCCGGGATTCAGTCCCACCAGGCGCTGGCGATGGAAGCGGATCTCCCCCCGCGTGGGCTCCGCAAGCCCGGCCATCAGCCGGAGCAGGGTGGACTTGCCGCTGCCGTTCGGGCCAACGATGGCCAGGATCTCGTCCTGAAGGACCTTGAGATTGACATCCTCCAGGACGCGGATTTCCTTGCCCTTCGGGCCCTGGAAGCTCTTCTGGACGCCCCGGAGTTCGCAGATGGGAGCCGACATGGATCGTCCTCAACGCTGAAGCGCAGCAGCGCCATGAACACGATGGGAGCCCCGGAGGAAGGCCGCGGGGGAACCCTGCGCATCATGGTGCTGGGGCGTGGATGGGTGTTTCACCGCGTCACCGAGTACTTGGTCTCGGCCAGGCGGTAGAGCGGGACCCAGACGAGACGGTTGAAGAGCACCACCAGGCCGGCCATGAGCAGCGCGCTGGCGGTCAGGAGGGGGATGTTGCCCTGGTCCGCCATCTGGGCCACGGTGGCCCCGAGGCCGAAGGTGGTGAAGGTCTGGCCGCGCAGTTGGACGTACTCCGTGATGATGCTCGCGTTCCAGGCTCCCCCTGTGGCGGTCACCCAACCCGTCACCAGGAAAGGGAAGACCGACGGGAAGTACAGCTTCCAGGCCGTTCCCCAGAGGCCGAACCGGTAGGCCCGGGCGGCCTCCCGCAGGTTGCTGGGAATCGCCTGGGCTCCGGCGATGATGTTGAAGAGGAGGTACCACTGGGTGCTGAGGGACATCAGCAGGATGCTGCTGGTGAAGAGGCCGATGCCGGTCCGCTGCAGCAGCACGACGAAGGTCACGAACAGGATGCTGGCGGGGAAGCTGGCGACCACCTGGACCACGGGCTGAAGGCGGCGGGACCAGGTGGGGGAAAGGCCGATCCAGAGGCCGACCGGGACCGTCCAGCAGGTGGCCAGGGCGGTGGAGGTGAGCACCCGCCCCATGGAGGCGGCCCCGGCCTGGAAGATGGTTCCCCATTCCCGGGCCGTCACCAGGCTGAGGAGGCCCCAGAGCTTGAAGGCCCCCAGGGCCAGCATGATGAGCAGCATCACCAGCATCCCCAGGCCCAGGCCCCTCTGGAAGGCGGTGTTGGACTTCTGGGCGGTGTCGAGGGTGGTGCGGGGCCGCGGGGCCCAGGCTCGCATCCGCTCGCGCCAGGCGAGGCGCAGGCGGTTGGCCAGGGCCGAGCGGCGCAGCACCCGGAGCAGCCAGCTCTGGGGTTTCTCCACCTTCACCGCCTCGTCCATCTGGAACCGCTGGCTCCAGGCCACCACGGGCTTCCAGAGCAGCTGATCGAGCAGGACGACGATGAGCAGCATGGTCCCGATCGCGTAGAGCTGGGCCTTCACGTCCCCCTGGTTCACCGCCACCGACATGTAGGCCCCGATCCCGGGAAGCCGGAAGTCCCGGCTCCCCAGGTTGAAGGCCTCGCTGGCCATGAGGAAGAACCAGCCGTTGGCCACGCTGACCATGGAATTCCAGACGAGGCCCGGCGTGGCGAAGGGCAGCTCCACCCAGCGGAAGCGCTGGAGCCAATTGAGACCGTAGCCCCGGGCCACCTCTTCAAGGTCCCGTGGCACGGTCTTGAGGCTCTGGTAGAGGCTGAAGGCCATGTTCCAGGCCTGGCAGGTGACGATGAGCAGCACCGCCGACAGCTCGATGCCGACGTTGCTCCTGGGGAAGAGGCCCACCATGGCCAGCAGCACCACCGGCATGAAGGCCAGGAGGGGCACGCTCTGGAGAATGTCGAGGATGGGGATCAGAACCCGCTCCGCCAGGGTGTCCTTGGCCGCCCAGTAGGCCACACCCAGGGTGAAGGCGGCGGAGAGCGCGTAGGCCGCCCCGGCCCGCACGATGGACAGGAAGGCGTAACGGGGCAGGGCCAGGGGGGAGAGATCGATCTCCACCTTGGGTCGCTGGAGGACGGTCCACTCCCTCGCGGCGATGACCAGGCCCGCGAAGAGTCCCGCGAGGGCGAGGAGCACGAGGATGTCCATCCACCGTCGCCGGCGGATGGGAGCGGTCAGCAGGTTGGTGGCCTGCCCCCACATGCTGTCGAGAATCCGGTTGAGCATGTCGGACCCGGAGGAATCGCGGTGGAAGTGCGGGGAACCGCAGGATTCCAGCGCGGGAGACGGAAGGGCTGCAGCCTTGCTTCCGGCGTCAGCTCAGGGACGAGGGAGGTTCATCGTTCGCGCAGGGTTTGCCCAATCGAAACCTCCTTTCCGGCCCGTGGCCCAGAGGCAGGATGACCTGAGGAACGGGGCGGGGTCAATGTATTCGAAGCTATAGTGTTAGCCGATGACCCCCACCGAGCCCTCCCTGCAACCCGGCGGGGACCACGATGCCCGCCTTCTGGGCCTCGCCCTGCTCCATGGGTATGTGGGGGTGGACCAGCTCAAGGCCGCAGCAGACCTGGACCCCACCCCGTCCGCGATCCTGGAGGAATTGAAACGGGCGGGCGTCCTCGATGCCCCAAGCATGGAAGGCCTGGAGCAGGGGCTCAAGGAAGTGTCGCCCAGCCTGAGCAGGCCCCACCGCACTGGGCACACCTCTTCCGGGCCACCGGATCCGGAAGGGGACCGCCCCACTTCCGCCCTGGGGGCCCAGGCTGATCCGCCCACCCAGTCCCTTGAGGCGGATCCCGAGGACCGCGAAGAGGCGGCAATCCTCAGGCGGCTTCGGGTTCCAAGCTGGAAGCAATACCGGAACCTGCGCTTCGTGGGCGAGGGGGGGATGGGACGGATCTTCAAGGCCCTGGATCCCAACCTGAAGCGCACAGTGGCCCTGAAATTCCTCCGCGTCCAGGACGCCGTGCAGCTTCGCCGCTTCCTGTTCGAGGCCCAGGCTCAGGCCCTGCTCGAGCATCCAAGCATCTGCAAGGTCTACGAAGTGGGGGAATGGCGGGGCCAGCACTACCTCGCCATGCAGTTCGTCAACGGCCCCACCCTGCAGCGGCTGGCCCCCCGGCTGGCCCTCGACGCCAAACTCCAGATCCTGGAGACCGTGGCCGAGGCCGTCCACGAGGCCCACCGCTCCGGGCTGATCCACCGGGACCTCAAGCCGGCCAACATCCTGGTCGAGGAACTGGAAGGCGGGGGCCACCGTGCTTTCGTGCTGGACTTCGGCCTGGCCTTCGAGATGGGGGCCCCTGGCCTCACGGGCACGGGACAGGTGATGGGCACCACCTCCTACATGGCCCCCGAGCAGGCCCGGGGCGAGTCCCACCGCATCGACCGCAGGACCGACGTGTACGGTCTCGGCGCGACCATGTACGAGGTCTTCACCGGGGCCCCGCCCCACGGGGATGCCCAGGGTCTCACCTGCATGCAGAAGATCGTGGACGAAGAGCCCAGGCCCCTCCGCAAGGCCGCCAGGGGGCTCCCCCGGGATCTCGAGATCATCGTGATGAAGTGTTTGGAGAAGGAGCCGGGGCGGCGCTATGACGATGCCCGGGCCCTGGCGGAAGACCTCCGGCGCCTCCGACTGGGGGAACCCATCCTGGCCCGGCGGGCCTCCGTGGCCTACCGGCTGGGGCGCTTTGCCCGTCGGAATCGGGCCCTGGTGGGTGTGAGCCTCCTGGCCCTCGTGGCCTTCCTGGCGCTGGGAGGAGTGGCGGCGGCCGCTCGATTCACGGCTTCCGCCCGGGAGCGCCACGCGCAGCATTTCGGCCAGGAGGCCGAACGGATCGAAGCCCTCCTCCGCTACGCCCACATCCAGCCCGCACATGACATTCAGCGTGAGATGAGGGCGATCCGGGCTCGGATGAAGGCCATGGAAGACCTGCTGGCAGGACGGCCGGGACTGGAGGAGGCTCCGGCCGCCTACGCCCTCGGCCGCGCGCACCTCGCCCTGGGAGAAACGCGGGACGCCCTCCGCCTCCTGGAGCGGGCCTGGGGCCTGGGCCTCCAGAATCCCGATGTGGCCTACACCTACGGACGTGCGCTGGGAGAGGTCTACCAGGTCGAGCGATCGGCGGCTTCGCGGATCCGCGACGAGGGGATGAGGAGGGACCGCCTCTCCGAGCTCGAAAACACCTTCAAGCCCCGGACCCTGGCCTTCCTCCGGCAGGGCCAGGGTGCCACCCTGGAGCCCGCCGACTTCATGGAAGCGATCCTGGCCCTTCACGAGCAGCGTTTCGACGATGCCCATCGGCTGGCGGGGAAAGCCGCAGCGGAGGCACCGTGGTTCTACGAGGCCCTGGCCCTGGAGGCCCGGGTGCACCTTGCCCGGGCCCTGGCCGGGGGAAGGCCGGAACAGGCTGGGGCCGACCTCGAGGAAGCCTGGCATTTCCTTCGGCAGGCGCGGCTTCTGGCGCCCAGCGACCCTTCCCTCTGGGATCTCGAAACCCAGGGTCGTCTGCAGGCCATCGACCTGATGGGCGAGCAGGGTCTCAAGGCCACCGGTGCGGAAGCCGAGCTTCTCTCGGGCTGCCGGGAATGGGCCCGCCTGCAACCATCCGACCCCGGGCCTCCGGCCCGACGTGCCTCCGGCCTGGCCCTTCTGGCCCGAAGGACCCTCGGCGGCGGTGCGTCCGAACGGGAGATCCGGGCCACCAGGGCGCGGGCGGAGGCCGAGGCCGTCCTCTCGTCCCACCCGGGGCATCCCGAGGCCCTCGAGGCCCTGGCCCTGGCCTGTTTTGCGCTCGAGCACGCTGAAGAGGAGCTGGGCAAGGACGCCCGCCCCACCCTCCAGAAGATGATCCAGGCCTGTGAACAGGCCCTGCCCAGCGGGGCACCCCGCCTGGCCATGATCGAACTCATGGCTGGAGCCACCCTCCTTCTGGTCGAGGAGGAGAAGAAGCGCGGCGGGGACGCCCAGGCCCGCTGGCGGAACACCGTCTCCTTGCTCGAACAGGAGCTGGCCCTCAGCCCGGGGAATTCAGGCCTCCATGCCAACCTGGGGAACCTCCTCCTGGAACAGGCGGATACCGACCTGCAGGAAGGGCGGGACCCGAGTCCCCTGCTCGACAAGGCCCTTCCCATGATCCAGCGGGCCCTGGACCTTGAACCCACGCGCTTCCGGTACAGGTACTACCTCGGGCAGGCTCATTATGTCCGCGCGGAACGGGATTTCCGGGCCGGGCGGGATCCCCGGGCGGACCTGGCCCGCTGCAGGGCCGCCAACGAAGAAGTGGTCCGCGTCAATCCCCGCCTGGCCCTGGGACATGCGGCGCTGGCGAATGCGGCCCTCCTGGAGGCCGAATTCATGGTTGCCCGCGGCCAGGATCCCGCGCCGCTGCTGGCCGTGGTGGAACAGGAACTGGCCAAGGTGGTCCAGGCCGGATCCCATCCGCGGAAGACCGCCTGGCTGCTCGGCCAGGCGCACCTCCTGCGGGCTGAATGGCTTCTCCGGTCCGCCCCGGCCCAAGCTCTGCCCTGGCTGCGCAAGGCGGAGGCCCTTTTCACCCCCCCAGGGCCACCCTCCGGGAACCCCCAGGTGCTGGTCCTGAAGGCCCGGGTCTACCGTCTGTGGTCCCACCTCCCCGGAGAAGGGTCTCGGCGGCGGGCTCTGGCGCTCCAGGCCCTGGCCCAGGCCGAAAGCCTGAACGGGAGGTGGGCGGCCATCCGGGAGGAACGGTCCAGACTCGGGGCGAGTCCCCCCTGAACGTTCTCAGGGCCCGGGAACGGGCGAGCAATCCATCTTGATCAACAGCGAGGGCTGTCGCCCGTTGGCGAGGGGGGCGTTCCATTTCTTCGCCACGTCCGCAGGGGAGGTGGGAAGGCCAGGATTGGCCTTGTAGAACGCGGTGAGGACTTGGGAGACGGCGTGTTCGTTCCAGAACAGGGCCCCGCCCCGGGGGCCGTCCAGGGCCGCCTGGGGGACCGTGAAGGTGCTCCCGTCCTCGAAGGTGACCACAATGGAGGTGATTTTCAGGCGATCAACGGGCATGGGGCCTCCCTTCGGGCAGAAAAAATCTACTCCGAGTATGGGAATTATCTTTCTGAAGCCCGATTCGTCAAGATCTTCATCCCCGGTCACGGCCTGGGGACGCTGCCCTGCAGTTCCCGGATGACATCGTCGGTCCTGACCCCGTCGGCCTCGGCCTCATAGGTGAGTAGGAGGCGGTGGCGGAGCACGTCCGGAAGCACGGCCAGCACGTCATCGGGGAGAACGTGGTCCCGCCCGGCGAGGAAGGCCAGGGCCTTGCTGGCGGACTGCAGGGCCAGGCTCGCCCGGGGGCTTGCGCCGCAGCGCAGCAATTCCCGGCCCTTCCAGGCCTTGCCCTGGCCGGGGCGGGTGGCCTGCACGAGCTTGACGATGTAGGCGCGGATGGCCTCGTCCATGCGGACGGCCTGGGCCTTCCGGCAGGCCTCCAGGATGGTGGGGCCGTCCATGATGGCCTCCACCGGGGCCTCGTGGCCGTCCGCGCGGCGGAGCACCTCGATCTCTTCGGGCTGCCCGGGGTAATCCACCCGCAGCTTGAAGAGGAAGCGATCCATCTGGGCCTCCGGAAGGGGGAAGGTGCCCTCCTGCTCCAGCGGATTCTGAGTGGCCAGCACCAGGAAGGGGTCCGGGAGCTTGAAACTGTCCTCCCCCAGGGTCACCTGCCGCTCCTCCATGGCCTCCAGAAGGGCGCTCTGGACCTTGCTGGGGGCCCGGTTGATCTCGTCGGCCAGCAGCAGGTTCGTGAAGATGGGCCCTTTCTTGGGCGTGAAAGTGAGTTGGCGCGGGTCGAAGATCAGGGTGCCCACCACGTCGCTCGGCAGCAGGTCGGGCGTGAACTGGATTCGGCGGAAGGCCATGAGGGTGGCCTGCCCCAGGGTCTTGATCGTGCGGGTCTTGGCCAGGCCCGGCAGGCCCTCCAGCAGGACATGCCCGCGGCAGAGCAGGGCCGCCAGGAGACGGTCCAGCAGGTAGGGCTGGCCCACGATCACCTTCTGGCACTCGTTCAGCAGCGGATGCAGGGGGGGGTGGGCCTTGGTCATCGGGGATCCGGGGGGAAGGCTCCAGCATGCCCGGAATTCACAGCGGGGAGCTAGCGCCGGAGCGCCGCCCCAAGGGTGTGGGTCCCCGGCACGCCCTTGGGAAATTGTTCCCGGATCCGGTCCTGGATGCGCTGTTCGCGGTTCTCCGGATTGGGGTGCGTGGAGAGGAACTCCGGTGGACGCCCGTCCGGCGCGGATTTCCTGAGCACCTCCATCACGCCGACCATGGCCCGGGGGTCCCAGGCGGCCTCGGACATGAAGCGCACCCCCAGGGCGTCCGCCTCCAGTTCGTCCTCCCGGCCGTAGCGGAGGTTCACCAGGCCTGCGGCGATGCTCGCGAGTTCCTGGGTCCGCTGGGCATGCTCGGGATGCTCGGGATTGGAGGCCGCGGCGCCCGCGAGCCAGACGAGAAGTCCGGAGACCTTGGCCTTGGCCATGTGCTCGGCGCCGTGCCGGGCCACCACGTGCCCCACCTCGTGTCCCAGCACCGCGGCGAGCTGGGCCTCGTTCGCCAACCGGTCCAGCAGGCAGCGGGTGATGAAGACCTGGCCCCCGGGGAGGGCGAAGGCGTTCAGCACTTTCCGGTCCCCGAGCACGTGGAATTCGTAGGGATACCCCGACTTCGCCGCCCCGCTCCGGGAGACCACGCCCTGGCCCACCCGCTTCACCAGGGCTCTCACCGCAGGGTCCGGATCCTCCCCGCCGTACTGCTTGAGGATCTCGGGCAGGGCCTTGCGGCCCAGGTCGACCTCTTCGGCCGGGGTGAGGCCGGCCACGAACTGCCGCTCCCCCGTGACGGGGTTTTCCACCTTGAGGGGTGCACAGGCCAGTGCCGTCATGAGGAGGAGGGGGACGGCTGCGGGCTTCATGGCGGGACTCCTGGGGTCAGGGAACAGGGTGCCAGGATGCCGCCTCCTCAGGGGCCTCCCCTTGACCCTGGGGCATAACGGACGCTGACCTACGGTAAGCGCTGAAGCCCAGGAACGGCGATGGTAGGCTCAGGCCCACATCGCTTCCCGGAGACCCCATGAAGAGCGCCGTCATCGTTGCCGCCAAGCGCACTCCCTTCGGCCGCGCCGTCAAGGGGAGCACCGCCGCCACCCGTCCCGAATTCCTGGGTCAGGTGGTGATCGAGGCCCTCAAACCCCTCCTGAAGGACTGGTCGGTCCTGGAGGATGTGATCGTGGGCTGCGCCATGCCCGAGGGCGAGCAGGGAATGAACCTCGCCCGGCTGGTGAGCTTCCGGGCCGGGCTGCCCATCACCGCCGGGGCTGCGACGATCAACCGCTTCTGCGGCTCCAGCCAGGAGTCCGTCCTGATGGCCGTGCGGGCCATCCAGGCGGGCGCGGGCGAGGTCTTCCTGGCCGGAGGGGTGGAGAGCATGAGCAAGGTGCCCATGATGGGCTTCAATCCGAGTGTGGATCCCTGGCTCACGGAGAAGTACCCCCAGGCCTTCTGCTCCATGGGCATCACGGCGGAGAACCTGGCCAAGGAGTACGGGATCTCCCGGGCGGAGCAGGACGCGTTTGCCTTCCAGTCGCACCAGCGGGCCGCGGCGGCGTGGAAATCCGGGAAGTTCAGCACGGAGTGCGTGCCCTTCACCACCACCGACCTGGAGGGGAAGGAGGTCCGAGTGGAGAGCGACGAATGCGTGCGGGGAGACACCAGCGTGGAGAAGCTGGCCGAGCTCAAGCCCAGCTTCCTGGAGGGGGGCACGGTCACGCCCGGCAACAGCTCGCCCCTGACGGACGGGGCCTCCTTCCTTCTGGTGATGGAGGAGGGGGCCGCAAAGGCCGCCGGGCTCAAGCCCATCGCCCGGATGCTCCAGGGGGCGGTGGCGGGCGTGGAACCCGACCGAATGGGGATCGGCCCGGTCCCCGCGGTGAAGAAGGTGCTGGACCGGGTGGGCCTCAAGCTGGACCAGATCGACGCCATGGAGCTCAACGAAGCCTTCGCGGCCCAGAGCCTGGCCGTCATCAAGGAGGGGGGCTACGACATGGCCCGGGTCAACGCCTGGGGAGGCGCCATCGCCATCGGACATCCCCTCGGCGCCACCGGGGCCCGCATCATCACCACCCTGATCCATCGCCTCCACGCGGACGGTGGCCGCTACGGCATCGCCACCATGTGCATCGGCGGGGGTCAGGGCATCGCCACCGTGATCGAGAAGCTCTAACCGCCAAGACGCCAAGACGACAAACTGCCGGGGGTTGGAGATGAACATCAAGAAAGTCGCCGTTCTGGGATCGGGTGTGATGGGCAGCGGCATCGCGGCGCACGTCGCCTCGGCCGGGTGCCAGGTCGAACTGCTGGACATCGTCATCGACGAGGGGGCGCCGGACAAGCTGGCCGCGGGGGCGCTGGAGGCCCTGAAGAAGAGCAAGCCGGCCCTGGCCATGCACGCCTCCTTCCTGAAGAAGATCCGCCCCGGGAACCTGCGGGACCACCTGGAGCGGATCGCGGATTGCGACTGGGTGGTGGAGGTGGTGAAGGAGGACCTTGCGGTCAAGCGGACCCTCTACGACCGGGTGGAACCCCTTCTCAAGGCCGGCGCCTGGGTGAGTTCCAACACCTCCGGCATTCCCCTGAAGATGCTCACGGAGGGGAGGGGCGAGGCTTTCCGGAAGCGCTTCGTGATCACGCACTTCTTCAACCCCGTGCGCTACCTCCGGCTGCTGGAGTTCGTGAGGGGGCCCGAGGTGGACGCCGCCGAGGCGGCGGACTTCGGCGCCTGGCTCGAGGAGGTGCTGGGCAAGGAGGTGGTGCCCGCCTTCGACAGCCCCACCTTCATCGGCAACCGGATCGGCATTCATTCGATCATGACCGTCATGCACCTCGCCCTGAGGGAGGGTGTGCCCTTCGAAGTGGTGGATTCCGTGCTGGGCGAGGCCTCCGGGCGGGCCAAGAGCGCCTCCTTCCGCACGGCGGACCTGGCGGGGGTGGACATCCTGGCGGCCACGGCCAAGAACGTGTTCGATCTCTGTCCGAACGACGAGGACCGGGACATCTTCCGATTCCCGGACTTCCTCCAATGGATGCTGGACAGCAAACTCCTGGGCAACAAGGTCAAGGGAGGATTCTTCAAGAAGGGCGGCAAGGACGAGAAGGGCAAGCCCATCTTCCTGAGCCTCAATTCCGAGACCCGGGAGTACCGGGTCCAGGTGCGGAAGGACTGGCCCATCCTCAAGGAGTTGAAGGGGGTCGAGGACCCCGCGGAACGGGTGCGGACCCTCCTCACCAGCGACACCGAGGCGGGCCGGCTGGCCTGGCGCTGCATCGCCCCGAACCTGGCCTACGCGGTGAACCGCCTGGGGGAGGTCACCGACGGACCCCTCAACGTGGACCGGGCCTTGAAGAACGGTTTTGCCATGGAGATCGGCCCCTTCGAGCTCTGGGACGCCCTGGGGGTGGAGCGTGTGGTCGCCCGCCTGGAATTCGACGGGATCCCGGTTCCGGGCCTGGTCCGCCGGATGCTGGAGAAGGGACTTCCCTCCTTCTACCGCTGGGAGCACGGCCTGCCCACCGCCCAGCTCAATCCCAAGACCCTGGCCTACGACCCCATCCTCGAGGACCGGCGCGCCATCGTGCTGCGCCGGGAGGAGGCCCGGGGCAAGGTGATCGCCGAGAACTCCAGCGCCCAGCTCCTGGACCTGGGCGACGACGTGGCCTGCCTCTCCTTCCGCACCAAGATGAACGCCCTGGACGACGGGATCATCCTGTTGATGGAAGAGGCGGTGCAGAAACACGTGCCCGGCCGTTTCAAGGGCCTCGTGGTGGGAAACCAGGGGCAGCATTTCAGCGCCGGGGCCAACCTCGTCATGGTGCTGAACGCCGCCCGGGACAAGCGCTTCGACCTGATCCACGAGGTGGCCCGGCGCCTCCAGTACGCGGGCCGCATGCTCAGCTATGCGCCCTTCCCGACGGTGGCGGCCCCCTTCAACCTGGCTCTCGGCGGCGGCTGCGAAGTGAGCATGGCCGCCCAGCGCGTGGTGGGCCACGCCGAGCTCTACATCGGCCTGGTGGAGGTGGGGGTGGGCGTGATCCCGGCCGGGGGCGGCTCCCTCCAGATGCTCCTGCGCATGGAGGATGCCCTCGGGCAGAAGGAACGCGGCCCCATGCCCAAGGTGAAGGCCGCCTTCCAGTACATCGCCACGGCCCATGTGAACACCAGCTTCGACGAAGCCCAACGGGCGGGATTCCTCCGGCGCACCGACCGGCGGGTGATGAACAAGGCCTTCCTCCTCCACGAGGCGAAGCAGGAGGTGCTCAGGATGGCCGCCGACTTCCAGCCCCTCCAGGAACGCACGCTCCGGCTTCCCGGACTGGGAGGCAGCGAGGCGCTCAAGCTGGCCGTGAAGGACTTCCAGCTCCAGGGCAAGGCCACCGAGTACGACGGGGTGGTCCTCGGGGCCCTGGCTGAGGTGCTCTGTGGAGGGGACGTGAGCCCCGTCCAGGAGGTGACGGAGGAGCGGATCCTGGAACTGGAGCGGGAGGCCTTCGCCCGCCTCTGTGCCAACGAAAAGACCCAGGCCCGCATGGAGCACATCCTTCAGAAGGGCAAGCCCCTGCGGAATTGATGCCCTGCGGGGGGCACCGCCGCACTCGGCCCCCCGCACCCCCGCGCTTGCTCGCGGCGGAGCCGCTCGTTCGCTGGTGCTCCGCGGGGGGCACCGCCGCGCCCGGCCCCCCGTGCGCTCGGCCCCCCGCCCGGCCCAGGGGGTCCTGGGCTTCCTTGCGCCGGGGTTCGCCCCTCGGGAGGGGCTTCCATCCCCGCACCCGGTGCCGGGGGCGCTACCATGGGGGGCCATGCGGCGCGCTCCGTTCTTCCTTCTCGCGACCCTGCTTTCAGCCCAGCAGCCCCCGGACGGCTTCCCACCGGCCGGGTTGGAGGTGAAGCCGGGCTCCGGACAGTACCAACCCTTCGACCGCGACGATTTCGCCTCCCCCGGCGCGGCAGCCTCGGACTTTCAGGGTGGCCGGACCTGGCGCATGATCCTGCGCGCCGGGGATGGGCGGCCCATCGGGGTCCTGAAGCTCCTGGAACGGCTTCGGGGCGCCCTCGTGGCCCAGGGCTGGACCTGGGAGGGAAGGGAACTGGTGGTGGCCCGCCTGGCGAGCCGCACCCCCCCGCTGTTCCTGAAGGCCCAGGCCGCCGGCAGCGGAGAACTCCGGGTGGTGCTCCTCGAGAAGGGGGACGCCCGCAAGCTCGTTCTTCCTGAGCCCGGACCCAAACCCGAACTGCCGCTGGGCCAGGAAGACTTTCCCTACCTGCCGCCCTGGCCGGGTGCCAGGATTTCGGGGAGCGCGGTCAGCCGGACCCCGGTGGACGTCAAGCTTCCCGGGGGCGGTGAACGGATCGTCATGGTCAACTGGATCGACAAGGAATACGCCCTGCCGGAGCCCCTTTCCACCGCCGAGTTCCTCGCGACCTACACCGCCGCCCTGGAACGAGCCGGCTGGGTGATCGAGGGAAGCACCCGCCTCCCCAGCGCCCAGATCCAGGCCAGCTACATCTACAAGGGAAGGGACCTGAGGGCGACCCTGCGCCTGTCCGGGGATGCGCTGGGGATTTCCGTGGCCGACGTGGGGGCCCAATTGTTGCCTCCCCGGGTGCCCTGAACCGGCACCCTCAGCGGCGAGTTCCCTCCCATCGGTCCAGGAGGAACTCCAACCCGGGGTCGGGGTCCCGGGGCCCGGGCCCTCGGGGCTGGAGGCCCAGGAGCCGCCTCGCGACCGGCTGCCCCGGATGAACTGCCAGGGCCGCCCTGGCCATCTCCCGGCACCGGGCCAGGGTCTCGGGGGATCCTCCCGGGGGGCCTCCGAACAGGCAGATGGAAGCTCGGAGGGCGAGGGCCTCGGCCTGGCGGGGGTTGCGCTGCAGGAGGCGCGCGAGCGGGGCCTCCGCGGGGCCCAGGCCGGCCCGGCGCCCCGCCCGCACAGCGCCCGCAGCTTCGAGCAAGGCCGAGCGGGACAGCCCCAGAAGGGTCTCAGGGTCCGCAGGGTTGATCGCCTCGGCCCGCTGGAAGGCCCGGCGGACCTCCGGGAGCCGAGGCGCCGCGCTTCCCTCGAAGCGGGTCCACTCCTGGGCGAGGAGGGCCATCCCGAGGGCCTTCCAGGCCTCCGCCTGGCGGGGAGCCTGGCGGGTGGCCCGGCGGGCCGCCTCCACCGCCAGGGTCTGCGTGGCCGCGCGGTCCTGGGCCGAGGCCCTCCACCGGCGGGCCTCCTCAAGGCGAAGTTTCGATTCCAGGACCTGGACTTCCCAGGATGCCTCGGCCCCTCCTTCCACCTGGCGGATGTCCCCCAAAGTGCGGAAACCCTGGGCCAGGGGTGCTACGACCGGATCCCCTCCCGCCGCCTGACCGCGGGAACGGAGCCATTCCGCGGCCACCAGGCCGTAGCGGGGGGCGGCCTGGCGGGGCTGAAGGGCGAGGGCCTTTCCGAAGGCCTCCTCCGCCTTGGCGAGGAAGGCCGCCTCGGACTCCCCGTGCCCCTGCGCCACCTCCGCCTGGAGGAGGGCGACCTGTCCAAGGTCGAGCCATGCCCTCGCGGCACCCGGAACCTTTCGGAGGTGGTTTTCAAGGTTCTCCCGCGAGGCCCGGAGGTGGGGGTCCGTGGGGGCCCCCCTGGAGGCGGCGTCCTCCCCGAGGCGGCGATGCACGGCGGCCAGTTGCAGGGTGGCCTCTTCGTTCCCAGGGTCGGAGGCCAGCAGGGCCACGAAGGTCTCCCGCGCCGCGGACAGGGAAGGCCCTGGATTCCGGCCATGGGCCGACTCGAAATCCGCCACCACGAGGTAGGCGAAGGCCAGTTCCAGGGATCCCAGGAAGGCCAGGCCCTCCGGGCCCCGGGATTCCGCCAAGGCCTTCTGCCATGCCTCCCGCCCCTCCTGGAGGGCAGGACCCGGATCCCGGCCTCCCTCAAGCAGGGTCCGCGCCTTGTGGAAGGCCAGGCTGCCCCGATAGGCCAAGGCGCTCGCCCGGAAGGCAGGGTCCGCCAGGGCAAGGGCGCAGGACTCCAGGGCCCGGTCCATCCAGTAGGACCCCTGGAATGGGTTCCGGACCTGGCGGAGCCCCGTCCAGAAATAGAGTTGAGCGCGGAAAAGGTGGGGCAGACCGCTTCCCGGATCCGACTGTGAGGCCCGGTCCAGGGCCTGGAGGCCCTCCCGCAGGGAGGGCTCCAGGCCCCGTCCTGGTGCGTCCAGGCGGATCCTGAGCAACCGGGATTGAGCTTCCGCCAGGTGCACCCGAGGGTCGCTTCGGGCCGTCTCCCGGAGCCAGGCCAGGAGGCGTTCGGCCTCCCCGAGCCGTGCGGCCAGCCGGGCGTCCTGGTCCTCGGGCAGTTCACGGACGTGTTGGAAGATCGCCTCCACCTCCTCCAGGCGGACTTCGTAGTTCCAGCGCTGCCGGTCGAATCCCTCCCGGGCGACGCGTTCCGCAACCTCCACCTGGCCGGTCAGGCGGGCCACGGCGGATTCCTGGCTCGGGGTCCACTCGCCCGCCAGGCGGGCCCTGGCCAGGAAGGCCTGGGCCTGCCCCCGGTACACGCGCCGGTCGTGCGCCAGGGTGGCCTCCCGGAGGCCGGGGTGCGGGATGAGGAAGGCCTGTTCTGCCCCGCGCCGGGCCAGTTCAGCCAGGGCCTCGAGCATGGCCAGGGCCACCTCGGGGGTTCGGTAGCCGGACTCCCAGGCCGCCGCCAGGGCCCCCCGGGCGGCCTCCGGCTCTCCCAGCATCAGAAGCCCCTGGCCCAGGGCGAGGTTCCCAGGCCCCACGCCCGCGGGGCCCCCCCGCTTCACCAGCTCACGGATCCGGTCGAGGCGGGAGCGAACCTCCGACTTTTCCGGCCGGAGGTCGTGAAGGGGAAAGAGGTGGGCGTTCCGAAGCGTCCCGTCCATCTCCCGCACCTGCTGGCCGAAGCGCTGGGCCCACAGGGTGCGCTCCAGCCCCCTTCGCCAGGTCCAAAGGGCGAAGATCCCCAGGAGGAGGACCAGGAGGGTGGCCCCGCCCACCACGAGGCTGAGGGCCCTGTTCCGCTTGGCCCGGGCCCAGAGGCGCCGCAGGGTGTTCTGCCGCCGGGCCTCCACGGGTTCTCCGTCCAGGAAGCGCTGGAGGTCGTCACGCAATTCCCGGGCGCTGGGGTAGCGCAGTCCGGGGTCCTTCTCCAGGCAGCGGTGGACGACGCTCTCGAGGTCGGGGGGAATCCCCGGCGCTCGCTGGCCAAGCCTGGGCGCATCCCACTCCATGACCCTCCGCACGGTTTCCACCGCGCTGGCGCCCCGGAAGGGAGGGGCGCCGCAGAGAACTTCGTAGAGGGTCGCGCCCAGCCCGTACACGTCGGTGCGCTCATCCACCCGCCCGCCCGAGGCCTGCTCCGGAGCCATGTAGGAGGGGCTCCCCACCGCGATGCCCTGCTGGGTGATGCCCCCTCCTTCCAGGTCCCGGGCGAGGCCGAAATCCATCACGAAGGGGCGCAGCACGCCGGCTTCGTCCTGCTCCACGAGGAGGTTGGAGGGCTTCAGGTCCCGGTGGATGAGGCCCACCCGGTGGGCCGCGTGCACCGCGTCGGCCACCTGGATGAGCAGGCGAACCCTCTGCTCGATGCCCAGGTGGTGCCGCCAGTCCGCCAGGTTGGCGCCCTGGATGAACTGCATGGCGATGTAGGGGCGCTTGGCGTCTTCGCCGATCTGGTAGATGCGGCACACCGCGGGGTGTTCCACCCGTGCCTGCAGCTGGGCTTCCTGGAACATCCTTTGCACGAGTTCGGGGCTCTCTCCCCGAACCAACTTGAGGGCCACCCGCCGACCCAGGCTGGGGTCCCAGGCCAGGTACACCGCCCCCATGCCTCCCTCCCCGAGCAGGGGGCCCAGGCGGTAGCCCCCCACGCGGGGCGGGCGGGGCCGCCCGGGCTGGTCCCTGGCCCAGTCGGGGATCTCCTGGAGCCGCCGTCGCCGTCCCCCAGCCGCCCGGCGACCTGGAAGGCCCTCGGGGACCGGCTGCAGGGCCGGCCCCCGTGTGAATTCGGAATCCCCGGCGAGAATCTCGTGGGCGGTGGTCTGGTCACCGGGGACGGGCTCAGGAGGCAGGGGCCCCTGGCCGCCCCCCTCTTCCGGCTGCTCCCTCTCAGACCCGATCAAGGCATTTCCCTTCCAGATTCGACGATCGCATTCCCCCATCACATTCTTCCAGGCAGCAGGGCCTTCTGGATGCGGCTCGAATGAAAAATCCCGCCCCTGGTGGGGCGGGAGGTTCCGGAGTGGGCTGCGGCGATCAGGGCTTGGGGGCGCTCTTGGCGTCCATGGCCTTGTTCAGGAGGTCCACGCCGTCCTTGGCGGCCTTGATGCTCAGGGTGAGGGAGTCCCGGGCCAACTCGGGGTTGTGGAAGCCGTCGGAGTTCTCGGCGGTCCAGAACTCCCAGAGCACGTGGGCCTCCTCGTGCTTCTCGCGGGCCTTGGCGAGCACGTCCTCGCCCACGCCCATGCGCTTGGCGGCGGGGTAGGTGTCAATCAGGCGCCCGATCCAGTACTCGGCCTTCCGCATCTTGCCCTTCACGAAGTTCCGGATGCTCTCGATCTCGTACTTCTTGGCCTCCACCGAATCCTTGGGATGGCAGCCCATGCAGCTCTCTTTGACGGTGAGCAGGGGGCGGGCCACGTTGTGAGCGCTGAAGACCTTGCCGTCCTTGCCCTTGGCCTTGGGCATGTGGCACTGGTGGCATTGGACCCCGGCCTTGTCGTGGACCGAGCCCGCGTAGGTCTCGGCCTCGGGGTGCTGCATCTTGATGAGGCGGGCGCCGGTGATGGCGTGCTTGAAGTCGTAGAAGTCGAGCTTCTTGTAGTGGGCCAGCAGCTCCTTGGCGTTCTTCAGCGGGAAGTGGTTGGTGCGCCGGTCGGCGTAGGTCACCGGCTTGTCGTCGCTCCACTGGTAGCCCGTGTTGCAGTTGTACTCCACGTGGCACTGGGCGCACATCATGCGGCTGTCGGTCTTGGACATCACGCCGATCCTTCGGAAGCCGCGGAAGTCCATCACCTTCAGGTCGGTCTTGCCGTCCTTGGCGAAGATGTTCTTGGAACCTTCGCGCTCGATGGCATCAATCAGCGCATCCCGCACGACACGAGGCTTCGTCCCGTGGGGATCGTGGCAGTGGATGCAGCCCACGGGGTTGTTCGTGGCCTTGGCCACGTCCACGATGCTGGAGGTGCGGTCGAAAATGGCGCCGCCGCCCTTGTCACCCATGTATTTCCAGCGAAGGATGTGGTCCGAGGTCTTGCACTGGATGCAGGTGGGGTTCCCTGCCATGGCGGTCTCGGTCAGGCGGGTCTTTTCGCCCTTGTCCACCAGCAGGTCCCAGGTCTTCCCGGGCTTGTTGACGTCCTTCCAGCCGTTCTTGTGCTGGAAGCGGCCGCCCTGGAATCGGTCCACGACGAACTGGTCGATCACCATGAAGGCGTGGGCCCGTGGCTCGTTGTGCTCGAAGGTGAATCCGTGGCCCGCGAGGAGTTTGTCCTGCATGGGGGAGCGGCCCGTGGGAATGCCCTTCTCCTTGCGGGCGCCGCCTTCCTGGGGAACGTGGTTGAAACTCTCCCACTGGGACTTGTGGCAGGACCCGCAGAGGGCGCCGTCGATCTTGGTGACGGGCTTTTCAGAACCCTCGCTCTTCACGTGCTTGGCCAGGTCGTCGTGGCAGGTGGTGCAGGCCAGCTTGGCGTGCTTGGAGCCTTCCTTCATCCCCTTGATTTCGTCGTGGCACTGGTAGCAGGTGTCCTTTCCAGGCGCGGCGAGGCTGGCCGCGGGCTTCCCGGCCAGGGCGCCCAGGAACAGCGGCAAGGTGAGCACCCCCGCGAAGCTCCAGAACAGGCGTCGGTGGAGGAAGGCTTTCATGGCGTCTCCTTGGTGCGTCCGGCGAGGGACAGGGAAGGGGGGATTGGGCCGGGGATCCGGGGATGCTCGCGACCCGGTGCTATTCTATGCCCGCGCACAACATTTAAGAAAGACTTATCCTAAAAAATTTGGACCCCCCTTGGATACCCCTTCCCGACCCCTCCTTCCTGTGGGCCTCCTCCTTCTCACCGGGGGGGCCAGCCGCCGTTACGGGGCTCCCAAGCACCTGGAACCCCACCCCAGGGGCGGCACCTGGGGCTCGCACCTGGTGCGGGTATTCCGTGAAACCCTGGGGCCCGGACCGGAGCGGGTCCTCGGGGAGGCGCTGCCGGAGCATCCCGAGGTCGCCGTCCTGGAGGATCCCCGCGAGGGCCCGGCCGCGGCCCTGGTCCGGTGGGCTGGGGTCGAGCGAGTCCAGGCTCTGCGCTGGTGGGTGGTGCCCTGTGACCAGGTCCACTGGACGCGGGAGTTCCTGGAGGACTGGCACCGTGCCGCCGCCGCCGCCGATCCCAGGGGAGACTTCTGGGTTGCCGCTGAGACGGAACAAGGGAGGCAGGTCCTGGGAGGGTTCCTGGGCGGGCGCCTGCCCCCCGCTTTGGCCCGGCTCCGCTTCCGCAGGGTGGGAGAACTCTTCGGGGCGCTGCCGTCCCTGACGAGGCCCTGGGCCTGGGCCCCCTTCGAAGACGTGGACGAGCGGCCCCCGACCCCACCCTGAGGGGCCGGACCGGGCCTATTTCTTCTTGGCCTTGGCGGCCTCGTTCCGCATCCGGACCAGCTGGAGGTCCCGGATGGTGCTCTGGGTCATGCTGGAGTCCATGTGGGCCTTCACCTGGCTCCAGGCGTCATGGAGGGGACAGGGGTTCTCGCAGGTGCATTCCGGGAAGCCCATCACGCAACCGACGAACGCTTCCGGCCCCTCCATGGCCGCCACCACGTCCCCCACCGTCACCCGATGGGCCGGCCGAGCCATGCGGAATCCACCCTTGGGGCCTCGCACCGACTCCAGGATCCCGGACTGGGCCAGGGTCTGCAGGATCTTGGCGAGGTAGGGGCCCGGGAGGGTCAGGCGGTCCGAGAGGTCCTTGGCCAGGCTGAAGCTGCCGTCCTCCGGGAGTTCGGCGAGGGCTTGGAGGGCGTAGGCGGTGGCAGTGGAAAAGAGCATTTTCGGACTCGCCTCTCTTTGATTAATAGATTCCCACCGCATGGGCCATCCTTCAAGAACTCAATCCCTCCGAAATCACAAGTGAAGGACCGCCAGGGTCAATCCGGCGGCCTCTGCCAGGATCTCCAGGACCCCGATCCGCCAGGGAGGCCCTTTCCGCAGGGGCAACAAGGCCCTTGGGTAGAGCAGAACCTGGAGGGCAAGCCAGGCCGGCCCTGCCAGGCCTCGGTGCCACATCCAGACCCCCACGCCGAGGCAGGCCCCCATCACGAGGTGCATTTCGAGCTTCCGGGGTCCGGACGCGGGGCCGGGGATGTCCCGATGGGCCTGAAGGTGGAAGCGGACTGCGGCGAACCCTGGCGCGAGGGTGAGAAAGGCCAGGAGGCCGATCCGAAGGGCGGAGGGTCCCCCCCCGCCTCCGGTCCAGACCGCCCCTCCCCCGAAGACACAGAAGAAGGCCAGGGCGCAAAGTTCCACGAGCAGGTTCCTGGAACGGCGCCGGAGGTCGGCCGCCAGCGCCACCAGGCCGAAGGGCAGGGCCAGGAGGGGCGGAATCAGGGTCGCAGGGCCCCCACGGCGGAGCAGGACGGCCGCCAGGAGAAGGATCCCGAGAACACCTGAAAAGACCAGCCATCGGGACACCCGCCGACGGACCCCTGCGTGCCACTGGCGGATCGGGACCCGAAGGAGGAAGGCCAGGAATCCCATTCCTTCCAGGGCTGCCCCCTCCCACGAGGGGCGGGCGGCCAAACCCCCGATCATGGGGAACAGGCTGATGAACCACCCCCCGGTTTCAGCCGGGACCAGGCTTCGCCACAGGTTTCGGAAATCGATGGGTTCCCGGGAAGGATTCATCGGGCTGTCCAGGGGTCGTTTCAGGCAGGGCGGAATCAGGCCGGTTTCGGGCCCAAAGGGGGGAGATCAGACCTCTCCAAGGGCCTGGCAGGAGCAGGATCTCACAAATTGAATAAAAAAGAGAAAAAACTCTGATATTATTTTATTCGGAGGCCCCCCATGAGTCACGTGATCCGAGATCTCCCCGCCGCCCTGCCTGTGCCAGATTCCGGCATCGCCTCGAGCCCCCTGCTCGACCTCCCCGGGGGTACGAAGGTGGTGCTCTTCGCCATGGACCAGGGGCAGGAGATCAGCCCCCACGCGGCCCCCTTCCCAGCGCAGATTCTCCTCCTGGAGGGCAGGCTGGAAGTCTTGATCGGTGACGCCTGGAATGGCGTGGCCCCCCACGAAGGCCTGGAGTTGCCCGCGGGGTTGCCCCACGGGGTGAAGGCCCTGGCACCCAGCCATTTCCTGCTGACCATGCTCCGGGGGGCGGGCCAGCCGGCGGACCGGCCCGCGGCTGGGGCCGCCGTCAAGCCCCCGCGCAGTGTGGCCTCCCCTGTGCTCCAGCACTGGATGGACCAGCACGACGAAGCCCTGAGGCGCCTCGACCGCATGGAGGGGGGGATCGGAAAGGAGGACTGGACCACAGTGGGAGAGGTGGCCCGCTGGCTCTACGATGAACTGAAGGCGCACAACGAGGCGGAGGAGCGCTGCCTCTTCCCCTTGATGGACCCCTTCTTCGGGGGCCAGCACGGACCCACCGACTGCATGCGGGACGAACATCGCCTGCTCTGGGATTCCACGCTCCAGCTCCAGCAGGAACTCGAGGCCCGGCCGGGCGGCAGCCCCCGTGCCGGGACCCTGGCCCTTTCCATCGTGGGCAACCTCCGGGCCCACATCGACAAGGAGAACCAGGTCCTCTACCCCATGGCCGAACGGATCCTCACGCCCGACCAGCTTCGCCAGCTGGAACAGGCCTACGCTGCCGGATGACGCCCCGCGCGGGGCGCATCCTGGAGCCCGTCAGGACTGGTGACCCCGGCGCGATTCGAACGCACGGCCTTCTCCTTAGGAGGGAGACGCTCTATCCGGCTGAGCTACGGGGTCCCTAGGCAGGGTCCATTCTGGCACAGAGGGCCGGGTCCCGATGGGGGGGTCATTCCTGGACGCGTCCCAGGTCGAGCAATCCTTCCGGGGGATCCAGGTCGGCGTGCCGGTTGGCGAGGTCCAGCGTCCACCAGGCCTTGATGTAGGGCACTTCCCGGAGGCCCGTGCGGCCCGGGCGGAGGTCCTTCATATGGACCATGTCGTAGCCTCCGGGGGTGGGGACCAGGCGCAGCACCTCGCCGACCTTGCGGCCGCCGACGAAAACCTCGCAGCCCACCCAGTCGTGCCGGAAACTTTCTCCCTCCTCCAGGCGGGCCTGGCTCTCGGGCATCCACAGGCCCCAGCCCTTCAGGGGTTCGGCGGCGTTCCGGTCCGAGATGCCCTCGAAGGCCACGCAGGGCCGGTCCTGGTGCCAGCGGAAGCCGCGGACCTTCACGGGACGGGCCGCCGCGGGCAGGACCCCGTCCCTTTGGAGATCCACGGAGGGCGGGGCCAGGACCAGGCCCTGGATTTCAGGCAGCCGCTCCGGGTCATCGGTCAGGGCGTGGAGGAGGTATTCGCCCTTGAGGCCCTGGACCTTGGCCAGGTGTCCCAGCAGAAGCATCAGGCCTCCCGGGGGGCCCGCTCGTCCTCGTCGAAGAGCTCCAGTTCCACCTGGATGCCGGCCTTGTCGCCCGCGGCGCGGCAGAGGGTGCGCAGGCTGGAGATCATGCGACCGCTCTTGCCGATAATCCGGCCGCGATCCGAGGGGGCGGCATGAATGAGGACATCCCTGCGGCGCCCCTCCCCCGACACTTCGATCCGCAGTTCTTCGGGATGATCCAGGGCCGGAGTCAGCACGTCCTTCAGGAAGGCTTCGAAATCCACGGGAAGGCTCCTAGAACGCGGAAAGCCGGGCACCCCCGGCTTCCGTGAGGCGGGGTGAGCTTACAGGATCGCGTTCTTCTTGAACAGGTCCACCACGGTCTTGGAGGGGCGGGCACCCTTGGCAAGCCAGGATTTGGCCTTGTCGGCGTCGATGCGAAGGGTCTCACCGCTTCCGGCGATGGGGTTCAGGAAACCGATGATCTCCAGGGCCTGACCCGTGGGGATGCGGTCGTTCTCTGAAACCACGATGTGGTAGAAGGGCCGCTTCTTGGCCCCCTTGCGCGCGAGACGGATGGAAAGCATGGGCACTCCTGAGCGGGTCAGTGTATCGCGGGAATCCCCGTGGCCCAAGGGGAATTTCCCTCCGGACCCCTGGCCTCGCCCGGGGGCGCTCACCGGAAGAAGACCAGGCTCACCACGACGAACACGGGGACCAGGACACCGAGGGACCAGGCCATGTACCCCAGGAAACTCGGCATCTTCACGCCGGCGTGCTCCGCGATGGCCTTCACCATGAAGTTCGGCCCGTTCCCGATGTAAGTGTTGGCCCCCATCAGGACGGATCCGCAGGCCACGGCCTTGAGCAGCTCCGGGTTGGTCGAGGCCAGGGGGGCGAGGGAATGGGAGGCCAATCCCGACTTGGCGGCCGCGAGGGTGGCGAACCCCAGGTAGGTCGGAGCATTGTCCAGGAAGGAACTGAGCAGGCCGCTCGCCCAGAAGAAATGCCAGGGCTTCGCCAGGGGAAGCCGGGGGGCCAACTCCTGCAGCACGGCGAGGACCGGAAGCATGGCCGCGAAAAGGCCGAAGAACAGGAGGGCCACCTCGGCCAGGGGGACGTAGGAGAACCCGTTGTGCCGGAAGGCGGCGTTCCCTCCCGGCCGCGACCGAAGCCAGATCGAGAGGCCCGCCAGGCCGCCCAGGACCAGGATCTGGAACCCTTGGACGGCGATGGCGGCCCGGGCCGGTTCCAGGCGCGCCGAAAGGAAGGGTTCCACCACCGCACCGCCGCCCAGGACGGTTCCCAGGATGACCAGGAGGAGGAAGGCCTGCGGCCTTCCTTCGAGGTGGATGGGTTTCTCCGCCTTACGGAGGGCCTCCGTGAGGGCCGCCTTGGTCTCCAGTTCCTCCCGGTGGAACAAGATTTCGTCCAGGAAGTGGAACACCGTCAGAACCAACCCCTGGACCAGGGCCCACTGGGGCAGGAGCTTCAGGGTCCATGTGAACGGCACGCCCCGAAGGAACCCGAGGAACAGCGGCGGGTCTCCGAGCGGTGTGAGGAGCCCCCCGGAATTGGAGACCACAAACAGGAAGAACACCACCACGTGGACGCGATGCCCCCGTCGCCTGTTCGCGTGGAGCAGGGGTCTCAGCAGCACCATGCTGGCCCCCGTGGTGCCCATCACGTTGGCCAGGATGCCCCCCAGGGCCAGGAATGCCGTGTTCAGCCAGGGGAGCCCTGAGAAGGCCCCAGTGATGTGGATCCCACCGCTGACCTGGTAAAGGGAGCCCAGCAGGGCGATGAAGGCCAGGTATTCGAGGAGGGTCCGGATCGTCGCGCCCGGGTCCCCGCCCGCCAGGACGAAGGAGAGGGTCCCGGCGCCGGCCGCGGCCAGCGAGAGAAGGGCCTTGCTGCCAAGGCGTTCCCACCAGGGGGCCAGGCGAGGGACCAGGGGGAGCACCGCAATGCAGGCCAGGAGCGACGCGAAGGGGGCCACGCCCAGGACCGCTCCCGCCCCGTGGAAGGCGAGGAGGGTCCCGGGCCCGGAGGTCCCCGGGGAGAGGATCGCCACGACCGGCCCCGGGGCGGGTTCAGAAGGCCTTGGAGATGGTCAGGGTCCCCCTGCCGCCGCCGAGGTTGCGGCCCATGGCGTTTTCGTAGACGGGAAGGTCATGGTCGGAGGCCCGGCCCCGGGAGTTGGCGTCGGTGTAGGCCAGGGCGAAGGTGGCTCCGGCGATCTCCTTGGAAACCCCCACCTTGTAGTCCGAGTAGCTGAACTGGCTGTTGTCCCCCGTGAGCGTCTTCCCGTTGAAGAAGAAGTCCGGGTTGGCGTTGGACGGATAGGTGGTGCGGCCTCCGTGGAGCAGCAGGGTGAAGCCGCTCCCGCCAAGAGGGATGTTCAGGGACAGGTCGATGTAGGACGTTCCCAGGGCCCGGTACACGCCCATGAAGTTCTGGCTGATGGCCCTGGAGTACTTGAGGCTCGCCCAGGAATAGGACACGCCCAGGTAGGCCTCGGTGGAATGGGGCGGGCGGAAGGCCCCCACGTTCTCGTAGTTGCCCGGGTAGAGGTAGCGGAAGAGCCCCAGGTCCAGGGTCCAATCCTTGGCGAAGCCCCATTTGTAGCCCCCCCAGAGGTCCAGCTCCAGGGCCGCGGAGTTCACCTTGCCAGGGCTGTAGAGCGGTGCACCCACCGCCCCAGGGGAACCCAGGGACACCGGCGCGCTGGCGAATCCGGCATTCTGATCGGTGTACCAGGAAATGTTGCTCAGGCCGAGGCTCAGGTAGAAGCCCGAAGGATGGGCCAGGTCCACTTCCCCCTGGATGGTGGGCTTGCCGTCGGTCTGGGTGAGGCCGCGCCAGATGTACTGGGAGCCGAGGGTCGCGGAACCCGTGAGGGCGAAACCCAGAACGGAGGGCGGCGGAGGCGGAGGGGGCGAAGGGGGAGGCGCCTGAGCCAGGAGTGAGGAGGCCGCGGCGATGGGGAGGAATGAGCGCATGAGAACTCCTAGAGTCAGGGTCGGGGACCGGTCGGATCGAACCGGAGGCCGGCGTCCCCAGGGAATGGGGTGAGGTGGCGGTGGTCCCCCAGCCAGATCTCGGTGGGGATGCTTTCGGGAAAGGCCTGGCAGCGGCGGAGACGCGTCCAGTCATAGTGCCGGCAATCCATGCACGCGGAATCCAGGCCTTGAAGGGAATCGAGAAACCTTGGGGAATAGGGTCCCACGTCTGGATCCAGGGAGTGCGTGCGGCCGAAGGCGGGCCGCCTAGTGGGGAAGGTGGAGGCGGACGGGGTCGGGCGTAAGGGCATCCACGTCCTGCTCGCCCGTCCGGATCCGTATGACCCTTTCCAGGGGCCGGACGAAGATCTTTCCGTCCCCCACCTCTCCCGTTCGCGCGCTGGCGAGGATCGCATTGATCGTGATGTCCACGAAGGGTTCGGACACAGCGATGTCCAATTGGATCTTCTCGTGGAACTCGTAGACCATGGGCGCGCCGCGGTAGGTTTCCAGCGCGACCTTCTCCCCTCCGTGGCCTGCCACCTTGAGAAGGGTCAATCCCTCGACTTCTGCGGCGAAGAGGGATGATTTGACCTCCTCGAGCTTCTCAGGCCGGATGATGGCGGTGATGAGTTTCATGGGGCACCTCAGGCGTGGGCTGCCGGGCGGGCCGGGCTGGGTTTCAGGGGCTTGGGAGACACGATCACCGGGGTGTTCACCGCCGAGCCGTCACCGGGATAGGCCGGAGCGGAGACTTCGTGCAAGTCCAGACCCTGCACCTCCTGTTCGGGGCGGACGCGCATGCCCAGGGTCTTGTCGAGCACCTTGAACAGGACGAAGCTGGCGCCACCGACCCAAAGCACGTTCGCCCCGATACCGATCAGCTGGGCCAGCAGCTGCTTGGGATTGCCGTGGAGCAGGCCGGTCACCCCCGAGGCCGGGCCGCCGTTTAGACCCTGACCGTAGGTGCCGTCGGCGAAGAGTCCGAGGGCGATGAGTCCCCACGCTCCATTGACCCCGTGCACGGCGATGGCCCCCACGGGGTCGTCGATCTTCAGGGTGTTCTCGATGAAGAGCGCCGCCACGACCACCAGGACGCCCGCCAGGGCCCCGATGAGGACGGCCACGGGAGCGCTGACGAAGGCGCACGGGGCCGTGATGGCCACCAGGCCTGCGAGCATGCCGTTCACGGCCATGGAGAGGTCCGGCCGAGCGAACTTGGCCCAGGTGTACAGGTAGGCCAGCAGGGCCCCGGAAGCGGAGGCCAGCATGGTGTTCGTGGCGACCACCGAGATTCTCAAATCGGTCCCGGCCAGCGTGGATCCCGCGTTGAAGCCGAACCACCCGAAGGCGAGGATGAAGCAGCCCAGGACGGCCATGGGGATGTTGTGGCCCGGGATCGCCTGGGCCTTCCCGTTGAGGAACTTCCCGATGCGAGGTCCCAGCACCACCGCCCCCGTCAGGGCCATGACCCCGCCCGTGAGGTGGACCACCCCCGAACCCGCGAAATCCACGTACCCGTGTCCCAGCCCGGCGTACTTGCCCAGGGTCGAGAGCCAGCCGCCCCCCCAGGCCCAGTTCCCGAAGACCGGGTAGATGAGGCCGGAAGCGACCAAGGCATACACGATGAACGCGGACAGCTTCCAGCGCTCCGCCATGGCGCCCGTGGGGATGGTGAGGGCGGTGTCCATGAACACCATCTGGAACAGGAAAATGGCGAAAGCCGCGACGTCGTAGGCCGCACCCGTCAGGAAGAAGCCCTTGGCCCCGAAGAGCCCCCAGACATTCCCCCCGATGGTGGGCCCGACCAGCCGGGCCATGCCTTCGGGCGCGCTCAGGGCGGCTCCCATCGCCGCACCGGAGCCCCCCATCTGGAGGGCGAAGCCCACGGCCCAGAACCCCAGGATCCCCAGGGCATAGACCATGAAGTTCATCATCATGGTGTGGGCGGCGTTCTTGGCCCGGGTGAAGCCGGTCTCCGCCAGGGCGAAGCCCGCCTGCATGAACATCACCAGGAATCCGGCCATCAAGGTCCACACGAAGTTGAGGGCCACGCGGGTCTGGCCGACGGCCGCCCCGATTTCCTGGAGGGTCGGATTGCCGGGCGCCTGCGCCGGGACGTTCTGGATCCCCCCCGTGGCCCCGCCGTTGGGGTCGGCGGCGAGAAGAATGCCGGCGAGGGTGGAGAGGACCGCCGCCACCACCACGGCTCTTCCCAGGGTGGATCGACGCTGCCACGCACGCTGGAGGAATCCCCCGATCCTGCCGGTTCCTGTGATCCCCGTGCCGGGGCTTTGCATCCTCGTGCCCATGTGGACCTCCCTGCTGGCCCGGCCTGGGAGTAGACCGGGTCTTGGGGTCCCATTCGCAGGTCCTGTGCCGATCTCGCCATGCGCCCGGCAAATCCGCGAGTCAAGGATAAGTGTTAAAATAAAACAAGATAAAAAAAAATGAAAAAATTATGTAAATTTCAAAAATGAAATATTAAATTTTAAATCTTACAAATTTGTATGAATTATCCAGATCCACCCCCTCGGAATCGCTCGGGCTCCAGCCCATGCTTCTGCACCTTGTAGTTGAGGATCCGTTCGGTGGTCTGGAGAAAGCGCGCGGCCCGGGCCCGGTTGCCCCGGGCGGACTTGAGGGCGTCCTGGAGCAGGTCCTTCTCGAAGGCGGCCATCGCCTCGGCGAGAGAGGTGGCTGAAGCCGTGCCGGACAGCTCCGCGGTCTGGAGGGTGGGGGGCAGATGGTGGGCGTGGATCACGCCTCCCTCGCAGACCAGGACGGCCCTTTCCATGCAGTTCTCCAGCTCCCGGACGTTTCCAGGCCAGTGGTAGGCCACCATCATGTCGATGGCGGAAGTGCTGATCCGGCGAACGTCCTTCCCGTGGGAGCCGGCGTACTTTTCCACGAAGTGGTCCGCCAGGAGGAGGATGTCGGCCTGCCGCTCCCGAAGGGGAGGCAGGAAGATCTCGAAGACGTTCAGGCGGTAGAAGAGATCCTCCCGGAAGCGTCCTTCCTGCACCGCGCTCTCGAGGTTGCGGTTGGTGGCCGCGATGAGCCGGACGTCCACCTTCACGGGCGTCACCCCCCCCAGGCGCTCGAATTCCCGTTCCTGGAGCACCCGGAGCAGCTTCACCTGGGTGGCCGGGGAGAGCTCCCCCACTTCGTCGAGGAAGAGGGTGCCTCCGTGGGCCAGCTCGAAGCGCCCCTGCTTCTGGCGGCGGGCGTCGGTGAAAGCGCCAGGCTCGTAGCCGAAGAGTTCCGACTCGATGAGGTTTTCCGGCAGGGCCCCGCAGCTCACCTTGATGAAGGGCCGTTCGGCGCGGGGGGAATTGTAGTGGATGGCGTGGGCCACCAGTTCCTTGCCCGTTCCGGATTCCCCGAGGATGAGCACCGTGGTGTTGGCAGGCGCCGCCTGGGCCACCAGTTCATAGACCCGCTGCATGGGATGGCTGTTGCCCACGAGGTTGCGCAGCTCGTAGCGTTCCCGAAGCTCCAGGCGGAGCTGGCGGTTCTCGTCCAGCAGGCGCTCCCTGTCCGAGGCCACGAGGCGCGCCACCTTGACGGAAAGCCCCAGCATGCTCGCGGCGATCTGCAGGAGCTTGGTGTCCCCGTCGAAATCCCGGTCCGCGCGGTAGGGAACGGCCAGGGAGAGGCTGCCCTCCGCCCGGCCGTCCAGGAAAATGGGGACGCAGAAGAAAGAGAGCTCGGCGCGTTTCCGCTGCTGGCGCAGGATTCCGGTCCGGTCGAGGAACAGGGGCTCCTGGCTCACCCGGGGTACCACCACCGCCTTTCCCGACTTGACCACCCGGCCCGTGATGCCCTCTCCGGCCTTGTAGCGGGCCCGCTCCACCACCTGGCGGCTGAGTCCCAGGGAGGCCACGATGCGCTGGCTGCCCTGCTCCTCCTCCGCCAGGGTGATCGCTCCGCTGAGGGCCTCGAAGGAGACCCCGAGGATCTGGAGGGCTTTGGGGAAGGAACTCCGACTCTCTCCCGCAGCCAGGGCATGGCCCACTTCGACGAGGCAGGTCAGGACGGGGGATTCCTGGGCCACGGCAACTCCTGGATTCAGGGTATAACAAAAATGTCTATTAATACAAAATTAATTACATTTTTGTAAATAAATTAGAAAAAACAGACATCTGCATTCGCCCCGACCATCGGCAGAAGGGGGGGGAATCACGGCACCGGCGGGACGCCTTCAGAAAGGCAGCTTGAGGCCTCCGCCCAGCTTGGCCATGCGCTGCATGCGGGCCATCGCTTTGGGATCGTTCATCTGGCCCATCATCTTCTTCATCTCGAGGTACTGCTTGAGGAGCTGGTTCACCTCGTGGACCGGACGCCCCGCCCCCTGGGCGATGCGGCGTTTGCGCTTTCCGTCCAGGAGGTTGTGGTTTGAGCGCTCCGCCGGGGTCATGGAGTTCAGGATCGCCTCCAGGTGCTTCACGCGCTTGTCGGTGGCCACGGTGGCCAACTGCTCCTTGATCTGGCCCATGCCGGGCAGCATCCCCAGGATCTTCTGCATGCTCCCGAGCTTCTGCATCTGCTGCATCTGGCTCCGCATGTCCTCCAGGGTGAACTGGTTCTTCACGAAGCGCTGGGCCGCGCGCTCCGCCTCCTTCTCGTCGAGCTTCTCCTTGGCGTGCTCGATGAGGCTGAGCACGTCGCCCATGCCCAGGATGCGCTGGGCCATGCGGTCCGGGTGGAAACGCTCGAAGTCATCCAGCTTCTCTCCCGAGCCGACGAACTTGATGGGCCTCCCCGTGGCCTGCTTGACGCTGAAGGCCGCGCCGCCCCGGGTGTCGCCGTCGGCCTTGGTGAGGATCACCCCGGTGATCCCAAGCCTTTCGTGAAAGGCGCCGGCGGAGCGAACGGCATCCTGTCCGGTCATGGCGTCCGCCACGAAAAGGATCTCCCCGGGCTGGCAAGCCTCCTTGATCCTCCCCAATTCGTCCATGAGGGTGTCGTCCAGGTGGAGCCGGCCGGCGGTGTCCAGGATCACCGTGTCCCAACCCTTGAGGCGGGCCTCCTCCAGGGAGACGGCACAGATCCGGACCGGGTCCACCTCGCCGGTGCGGAAGGAAGGAACCCCAGCGTCCCGGGCCACCACGTGGAGCTGTTCGATGGCGGCGGGGCGGTACACGTCCGCCGGCACCAGGAGGGGCGAGCGACCGAGTTTCCGCAGGTAGCGGGCCAGCTTGCCGGCGCTGGTGGTCTTGCCGCTGCCTTGCAGCCCCACCATCATCACCACGGTCGGCGGCCTGGGGGCAAAGTGGATGGGGTGCTCCTCCGCCTGTCCCCCCATGATTTCCGTGAGTTCCTTGTAGACGATGTCCACGAAAGCCTGGGCGGGATCCAAGCCGTCCAGCACCGGGACTCCCTTCCCGTCTGGACCCGCCGCCAGGGCCTTCTCCTTCACCCGCTGGAGGAAGGTGCGGGCCACCTGGACGTTGACGTCCGCCTCCAGCAGGGCCATCCGGACCTCCCGGAGCACCTCCTCGATGTTCTTCTCGGTGAGGCGGGCCTGGCCTCGGATGCTTTTCATGGCCCGGCTGAGCTTGGCGGTGAGGGAATCGAACATGGGACTCCGGAATGGGGCCGAACCGTTCATTTTACGCCTGACCGGCCCCACCCGGACCTTCCGATGGCATCATGGTCGCCACCCCCATGCCGCTCGATCCGGAAAACCCCGGCCCCTCCGACCCCCCTACGCCGGCGGGCCGCGGAGGGCGTCCCACCCGGGCCTGGCGGGCGGGACCGGAGTCCGAGGACGATTCCCTGAGGCCCACCCTGGCCGAACGGGATCCGGAGGACGGCCTCGATCTCCTGGAAGAGAGCTTCGACGGGTGGGACCGCTACGACGTCCTCGGGTTCATCGCGGAAGGGGGCATGGGCCGTGTGTACAAGGCCCGCGACCGGCAGCTCGGCCGCCTGGTGGCTCTCAAATTCATCGCCGGGGGCCACCGCCTCGCGGTCCAGCGCTTCGCCCAGGAGGCCCAGGCCCAGGCGCGGGTGGACCACCCCTGCGTCTGCAGGATCTACGAGGTGGGCGAGCACCGGGGCAACCCCTACATTGCGCTCCAGTACATCCAGGGCCGGCCCCTTTCCGAGTGCCTGGGCGAACTCGTTCTGGAAGAGAAGGTGGGCCTTGTCCGGGACGTGGCCGAGGGCCTGCACGCCGCCCACCGGCTGGGCCTCATCCACCGGGACGTGAAGACGGGCAACATCATGGTGGAGCAGGGCGCTGACGGAATCCGGCGGCCCTACATCATGGACTTCGGACTCGCCCGGCCCCAGGGAAGCCCCAACCTCACCCAGACCGGACTCATCGTCGGGACGCCAGCCTTCATGTCCCCCGAACAGGCGCGGGGGGACCCCTCCCGGGTCGACCGGCGGAGCGACATCTACGCCCTGGGGGTCACCCTCTACGAGGTCCTGACGGGGCGGCTTCCTTTCCAGGCCAAGTCCTCCGTCGACCTGCTGGTGGCGGTGCTCACGGAGGATCCCCTCCCGCTCCGCCAGGTCCTCCCCCAGGTGCCCGCCGACCTGGAGAGCATCACGCTCAAGTGCCTGGAGAAGGACCCCTCCCGCCGCTATGAGAGCGCCCACGCCCTCGCCGAGGACCTGGGACGGTTCCTGGACGGCGAGCCGGTCCGGGCGAGGCAGATCGGCTTCCTCCGGCGCCTGGAGCGGCGCATCCGGCGCCATCCCGTGGCCGCCTCGGTGGCCGGAATCTCCCTGATCCTCGCCGCCGGGCTTGGGGGCTGGGGGCTTCTCAGCGCCTGGCGGGCCCGGGAACAGACCGTGCTGGCCCAGCGGTTCGGCCAGGAGGTGGGCCAGCTGGACGCCCTCCTGAGGTTCGCCCACCTCCTGCCCCTGCACGAACTGCAGACCGAGAAAGCCCTCATCCGGGAAGGGATGAACCGCATCCGGGCCGACATGGCGCGGCAGGGGGCCCCTGCCCAGGGTCCGGGGCGGGCCGCCCTGGGCCGGTGTCTCCTGGCCCTGCAGGAGTGGGCCCAGGCCCGGTCGGAGCTCGAAGCCGCCTGGAAGCTGGGGACCCGTTCCCCCGAAGTGGCCCAATCCCTGGGACGCACCTTGGCCACCCTCTACCAGCAGGAGTTGGCCGAGGCCCGCAGGATCCCTGACTCCGACGCCAAGGAGCGTCGGAAACAAGTCCTCGCCGCCTCCCTTCGGGATCCCGCCCTGGGATTCCTGAGGATGGGCCCGGGTCGTGGCGGCGAGGCGGCCCTCACGGAGGGGATCGTGGCCCTGCAGGAGGAACGGTACGAGGACGGCCTGCGCAGGGCCCGGGAAGCCTTGGCACAGTATCCCTGGCTCTACGAGGCCATGCTCCTCGAAGGAGACCTCTGGCGGGCCAGGGCTTCCGCCCACTTCGAACGGGGGGAGTCCCGGCAGGCCCTGGAGGCCAGCGAGCGCGCCCTGGAAGCCTTCCGGCAGGCAGGCACCATCGCCCGCAGCGACCCCCAGGTGCCCCTGGGGATGGCCAGGGCCTACCACATCCAGCTGCTTCTCAGGGTGCAGCAGGGACAGCCGGCGGAGGATCTGTTCAAGGCCGGAATGGCGGCCATCGAAGAGAGCCGGAAGGCCGACCCCCTGCCCGAATCCTTCCAGTTGGAATCCCGGCTGCAATGGCAACGGGCCAGCGATGCCTTCTACCGGGGCGGGGACGGGAGGCCTGCCCTCCAGGCCGCCATCCGCGCTGGAAAACGGGCGATCGAGCTGGATCCGCGGCAGGTCTCCCACTACGAGATCGTGGCGACGGCCTGCTGGTTCCTGAGCCAGCAGGAGAGCAGCCGGGGCGGGGACGGGGAGCCGGCCCTGGCGGAGGCGGAGCAGGTGTTGAAGGCCGCGGCGAAGGTGGATCCCGAGAGCACCGTGGTTCAGAGAAACCTGGGCGTCGTGGAGGGCATCCGGGCGGAACTCTGCTTCCGGGACGGCCGGGATCCTCTGCCCCACCTCGAGCGCAGCGCCGGTCATTTCCGGCGGGCGATCCGCTCGGATTCCCGATACCTCCAGGCCTTCAAGAACCTGGGGAACACCCTCTACCTCACCGCCCAGGCCCTGGGGGAGCGGGGCCGGGACCCCATGGGGGCCGTCCAGGAGGGCGAGGAGGTCCTGGAAAAGGCCCTGGCGCTGAATCCCAGGCAGCCTGAGGCCTTGGACGAACTGGGTTCCTTGCGCGCCTTGGCGGCGAGGCACCGCTTTCGGGGAGGCCAGGACCCCGGAGGCGAACTCGACCGGGCCCTGGCGTATTTCGCGAGGGCCCTGGGGGAGAACCCCGCCATGCCCCAGGCCCTGGTCCATCGGGCCGAGGCGCTCCTGCTCAGGGCCGAGCACCTGGTTGCCGAAGGGAAACCCTGGGATGCCATCCTCGCGGAGGCCCTCTCGTCCTGCCGGAAGGCACGGGAAATCGCCGGGGACCACGCGGAAATCATCGCTTCCCTCGCCGATCTGCTCCTGTTCCGCGCCCGCCTGGAACAGGCCTCCGGCCGGTCCCCGGCCGCGTACCTGCGCGAGGCCAGGATCGTGCTCGAGGCGGGGCTGAAACGGGATCCGAAATCTCCCCAGCTCTGGGAACGGATGGCCGGGACCTGGCTGCCCCTGGCGCCTGCGGCCCCCCGGCCCGAGTCGGACCTCGCGGCCGCCCAGCGCGCCCTTGGCAAGGTCCGGACCCTCAGTGCCGAGGGTCCGGCCAGCTGGATCCTGGAACTTCGACTGGCCCGCGCCCGGGCCGGCCGGCGGCCCGATCCGGCCTCCCTTCGGCAGGGCCATGAGGCCGCCGCCACCCTGCTGCGCTTCGACCCCTCCCACGCCGAGGCCAGGGCTTGGCAAGGCTCCCTCCTGCTGCTGGAAGCCAAGGCCGCCTCGGGGCCTGAACGCGCCCGGCTGGCGGGGGCCGCCCTTCGGGCCTTCTCCGAGGCTCTGGCCGCCAACCGCTTCCTGGTCCGGGTTTGGGCGGGGGAGCTGGATTCGGCCCGCGCCATTCCCGGCGGGTAGTCCCGAGAACCGGGCCTGTCAGGATGGCCCCTGGAGGCTCCCGTGCCCAATCGACTCCAGCACAGCCTGAGCCCCTACCTCCGGCAGCATGCCGGCAACCCGGTGGACTGGTTCCCCTGGGGGGAAGAAGCCCTGGGCAAGGCCAGGAAGGAGCGCAAACCCATCTTCCTCTCCATCGGTTACAGCGCGTGCCACTGGTGCCACGTGATGGAGCGGGAGAGCTTCGAGGACCCCGACATCGCCGCCCTCCTCAACGAGGCCTTCGTCCCCGTCAAGGTCGATCGGGAGGAACGGCCCGATCTGGACGATCTGTACATGGATGCTGTGCAGACCCTCACGGGACGGGGTGGATGGCCCATGAGCGTCTGGCTCACACCGGAACTTGAACCCTTCTTCGGAGGGACCTACTTCCCTCCCCGGGAAGCCAGGGGAATGCCGGGATTCCTGGCCCTCCTGCAGCGCATCGCCCAGCTCTGGGCGGAACGGCGGGAAGACCTGCTCGAACAGGCCTCGGAGCTCACGGACGCCCTGCGGCGCCAGACGTCCCTTCGGCCCGGCCCAAGTCTTCCCAAGGCCGAGGTGTTCCAGAAGGCCCTCGCCGACCTGAGGGCCAGCTTCGATCCTCGCTGGGGTGGTTTCGGAGGGGCCCCCAAGTTCCCCCAGCAGATGGCCGTCGAGCTGATCCTCCGGCGGGGGGCTCCGGAAGACCAGGCCATGGTGGAACGCACCCTGATGGGCATGTGGGAGGGGGGGATCTTCGACCACCTGGGCGGGGGCTTCTCCAGGTACAGCGTGGACCACCAGTGGCTCATCCCCCACTTCGAGAAGATGCTCTACGACAATGCCCAGCTCGCCCAGGTGTACCTGCTGGCCCACCAGGCCACCGGGGAGCCGCGGTATGCGGCCGTCGCGAGGGAGACCCTGGCCTACCTGCTCCGGGACCTCCGGGACGGGGCGGGAGGCTTCCACAGTTCGGAGGACGCCGACAGCGAAGGGGTGGAGGGCAAGTTCTACGTGTTCACCCCCATCGAGGTGTCCAAAGTGCTTGGCGAAGGCGACGGCGCCTTCTTCTGCGAGGCCTTCGGCATCACCGCGGAAGGGAATTTCGAGAAGGGGGAGAGCGTGCCCCAGCGCTTCTCCAGGCCCCTGCACCGCGGCGAATGGACGGGGCGCATGGACAAGCTCGAAGAACTCCGCCGGAAGATGTTTCAGTACCGAGCCCGCCGCACCCGTCCAGGAAAGGACGACAAGATCCTGGCGGGATGGAACGGCCTGGCCCTCAGTGCCCTGGCCCGGGGATACCAGGTCCTCGGGGACCCCCAGCTTCTGGAGGCCGCGGAAGCCTGCGCCTCCTTTCTTCGCCGGGACCTGTGGGACGGGAGGCGGCTCTACCGCTCCTGGCGCGGCGAACGGGCCCCCATCGAGGGTTTCCTGGAGGACTACGCCGCGGTGGCCAACGGGGCCGTGGACCTCTACGAGGCCGGCTTCGACCTGGGTTGGCTGCTCTGGGCCGAAGAGCTCTCTGAGAGGATGCTGGCGACCTTCCAGGACCCTCGGGAGGGCGGCTTCTTCATCGCTCCGGAGGGATCCGGGGACCTGCTGTTCCGCCAGAAGCCCGGCTTCGACAACGCCATCCCCAGCGGAAACACCCTGGCCGCCGGGTCCCTGCTCCGCCTCGGGGCGCACCTGGGGAGGGAGGACTTCCGGGAAGCGGGAACAAGGGTTCTCACCCTCTTCTCGGAGCTCATGGGCCGGGCCCCCCGGGGGTTTTTGGGGATGCTGTGCGTCCTGGACGCGCTGCATGCGGATCCCCTCGAAATCGTCGTGGCCGGCGATCCCCGGGAGGCCGCCGCCCGTGAGCTTCTGCAGGAGGTGCACCGGCACTGCCTTCCCAACCGGATCCTCGTGGCAGGAAACGCGGCGGGGCACCCGCTGCTGGAAGGCCGGGCCCCCGGTTCGGGAGGGGCGGTGGCCTACCTCTGCCGGGGGAGGGTCTGCGAGGCGCCGGTCGGGTCCCCCGCCGACCTCCGGGCGCGGTTGTCGAGCCTGGTCCCCGGGGAGGGGCGAAAAATAATCCCTTGAGTCCGGCGCCGGGGTGCCGATGCTTGGGGCAGGGAAGACAGCACCACGCTTCTCACACCCAGGGGCGACCCTATCCTGCCGCCCCGCCGGCTGTCGAGGATCCTAGGCCCCCGCCAGACCGCGCCAACTCACAGGGCACCCCAGGGTGCCCTTTTTCTTGGGCCGCCCAGGGATGAGAGAAAGCCTCCCTGCGCCCTCGGTTTGGATCCGCCTCCGGGGCGCCGCCGATTCCACTGCCCTGCCTGGGATCCTGGGACTGCCTTCAAATCGCAGGGTCTGCTCCCGGGTTTCCGAAAGGGAAGGCAGGGGCTAGGGAGTGCCGCAGGGAGGATTGCCGTCGGGGTTCCGGTCCACCAGGGACGCCATCAGGGTGGGGATCCCATTCGCGGCCACCTTGAGGAGGGTGAAGGAGGCCTTGTGGGTGACCCGGTCCAGGCTGCCGCGGAGCTGGTACCCCTCTCCAGCAGGCGTCACCGTGAGGACCTGCCAGCCGCTCAGCCGGGAAGTCCCGCGGTAGACCACCGCGCCGAGTCTCCCCCGGGTTTCCCAGCGCCAATTCCCCGTCCGGGTGTCCAGGCAGAGCCGGTGGGTGCCCAGGGCGTCCTTGAAGCTGGTGTCGAAGAGGGTGGGGAGGCTGAGGACCACCTGCTTCAGCGGCCCGGAGGTGCTTTCGAAATGGGAGGCGTCCCCCGAGTAGCGCGCGGTGATCAGATGGTTCCCCGGGCTCATGGGGCCCGCGGTCAAGGTGGCCTGGCCTGCGTCCAAGGGCGCAGGGCCCCCCAGGGGAGTCCCGCCGTCGTAGAATTGCACCGTTCCGGTGGGGGCCACGCCGGTCACGGTGGCGGTGAGGGTGAAGGACAGGTCCTCGGCGACGGGGTTTGCGCTGGAGGCAAGTGCCACGCTCGAGAGCCTCCGGACGCCCAGGGTGTACTGCCTGGATGCCGTGCAGCCGTTGGGATCCGTGGCGGTGACCGTGAAGACACTGGTCCCCACGACGCTTGGGGTGCCCGCGAGGGTGCCTTCGGGGGTCAGGGTCAGCCAGGCCGGCGGGGTGCCTCCGGTGACCTGGAAGGTGAAGGGCCCCGGGCCTCCGGAGGCCGTGAGGATCTGGCTGTAGGCGACCCCCAAGGTGCCTTCGGGGAGGGTGGCCGGCGAAAGGCCGAGGACGGGGCAGATGCGGAAGCTGTAGTCCCTGGTCCCGGTGCATCCAATGGCATCGGTGGAGGTGACGGTGATCGAGAAATGTCCGGCTGCGGCAGGGATTCCCGAAAGGGTCCCAGTGCTGTCGTTGAAAGACATCCCGGATGGGAGGGTGCCCGAGGAACTCCAGGACACGGTGCCGAGGCCCCCGGACTGGGAGAAGACCACGGGCCCGTAAGGCACGCCGGGGGTCCCGTCGGGGAGGCTGGCGGGGGAGATCGAGATCGACGGGCAGGAGATCACCAGCACATAGACGCTGCCGGTGCTCCCGCAGGCGGCGTTGGAGGCGACGGTGACGGTGATGGGAAAGGTCCCCCTTTCCATCGGGGTTCCAGAAAGGGTCCCGGTGCTGCTCAGGGAGAGCCCCGCGGGGAGGGTGCTCGCGGTGGAGTAGGTGACGGGAGAACTTCCCCCCTGGTGCAGGAAGGTCTGGCTGAAGGGCGTGTTCACCGTACCCGTCGAGACGGACGGGTTGATGACCGTGGGAACGCCCCAGCTGCCCGAGGGCGGGGCTGGATCCTGGATGTCGAGGCACCCGCCCACGTCGCTGACCTTGCAGTTGTAGGCGAAGGTGCCGCTGGTGGCCTTGGTGGCGGAATAGGTGGGGCCGTTCGCACCGGGAATGTCTGCGCCGTCCTCCGTCCACTGGTAGGAGAAGGGGGGCGTGCCTCCCGTCGTTTGGGCCGTGAATGGGATCGGGTCCCCAGGACAGGCGGTGCCGGTGCCGTCGGGCTGGACCTGCACTGAAAGGGGGGCGAGGCAGGCCCCCAGGATCGCGCCGATGTTCATTTTGTAGGGCAGGTTGGGAGCCAGGCTCAGGTCGGAGAAGGCGCCGCCGTTGCGGGAAATGAAGAATGCGCCCGGACGGAGGGGCCTTTCGTTGTCGCAGCTCAGCGTCATGTTGGAGTCACCGGTCTGCCGCGCGCCCACGAAGAAGAACCCCGGGCCCACAGGGACCGCTGAGGGCAGCCGGATGGTCACCGCTCCAGCAGCCTCGACGAACCGGTCCTCCGAATCCTGGTAGAGGATGCTCCCCGGAGCCCCGCTGCCATTGTCCTGCCGCACGGAGACCCGGTAGGTGGCGGCGGGCGTGAGGGCCTTCGCGAACTCCAGGATCACGGCATCCACCTGCGAGGCTTCGCCCAGGTTGAACCTCGCGAGCAGCTCCGCGGTGGCATTGCTGGCCCCGATGCCTTGGGTGATGGGAGTCCCCGGATATTTGAAGGAGGCGCGGTTCGGTGTGACCTCCAGGGAGTGGCTCAGGCTGTTGTTGGCCGCCTCGCCATCCCCTTCCGGAACAGAAACCTGGACCTGGTACATCCCTGGGGTCACGGGGTTGAAGGGGGAGAAGGTGACCGTGGTGCTGGTGCAAGGCGCCAGGGAGCTGATGTATTTCGTGTCGGTGAATGTGTTCGCTCCGCTGATCGTCAGATTCACGGGCAGGTTGGTCAGGGTGGCGCTGCCGTTGTTGGTGATGTGGGCCTGGAGGGTTTGGACGACCCCCACCTGGGTCGGGAGGGACCCCATGGAGTAGAGCGCCGCCACCCCCGCATCCGGGGAGTCGAGGCCCACCAGGAGGCGAGTCGCGGGGCGATCGCTGAGGACGCCCACCCCATCCAGCGTCGCCGGCGGGGCGTCATTGCTCTGCTCACGCATCATCCCCCCGGCAACGGACAGCGGGGTTGTCACCGGGGCCGTGTCCAACGACCCCTGGGTCTCCCAGTCGAAGGCCACATACAGTCCGCCCGAGGTGTAGGTGAAGGCGGAGGCGATCGAGAAGGGGATGTCGACAGGGCCTGGGACGTTGGGGATCGTGGTCGTGGCGTCATGCACGCGGGTCATTCCTGCGATGGCCTCCGTCCAGGTCGGGGACTTCGAAAGAACCGTGTCCTCCGTGTTCTGGAGGTAAACGACCAGGCGACCCTGGCCCAGCCGGTCCGGGGGGGTGGAATAGGTCCACCCGATGCCCCGAAGGAAGGAGGCGGGGACCACCCCGCTTCCCGCCATCTCCGAGCGGGTGATCAGGTAGACCCCCCGGGCGTACCTGATGTTGGGCATGGGGACCCTGGCGAGTTGGGAATAGATGTCTTCGACCACCGGCAGGACTGGAACCGGGCAGGTGCCCCAGAGGCCGCTCGCAATGAACATCCCCATCGCCAGCAGAAGACGACGGACCCAGGTGCCTTGCCCTTTGCGTTCCATGTGAAGTCCCCGAAAAAAAGTGCTTGCCTCTAGGCCAAACGACAAAACCCGGGTGAAGTGATGACCCATGGAGGGAAGCCGGTCTCAACCGGCCAGGGGTTCATACAAAAATTACCCATATGTCTATTAAGGCCGTACGGAGAATTCGTCAAGTACTTGTTTTTTTATTATTTAGACTCGTTTGCAATGAAATTTCAGAACAGGGTTCCCCCGGTTCGGGCCCCATTCACCCCGTGCGGTCCGGCGAATGTGGACCAGTGCCCTGAGGAATTGGATGCCCACATTCCAGGCATGTCCGGCGGGATTTTTCCCTTTAAGCGTTCTCCTCCCGGATGCTGGGCTGGCCGGGAAAGGAACCTGGGCGGAGGGGCTTGGCCCTCCCGGGCTTCAAACTCGCCGAGTGGCCAGCAGGTGTCCGATGGCCACGGCGGCCGCGTCCGCGGCGTCAGCAGGGAGCGGCTCCCTCAGGTTGAGGAGCACCATGACCATCTTCCCAACCTGCTCCTTGGCAGCCCACCCATAGCCGCTCACGGCCTTCTTCACCTGCATGGGGTTGTAGTCGCCCACGGGCAGCCCGTGGAGGGCCGCGGTGAGGAGGACACCCCCACGGATCTGGCCCAGCTTGAGGGCCGTGGCGGCGTTCTTCTCCACAAAGGGGGACTCCACCGCCATGAAGTCGGGGTGGTGGGTCTCGATGACCTCGTGAAGTCGGGCGTGGATCCGCAGGCAGCGCTGGTCGAAGTCGGCGCCCCTGGGACTCCGGACCACGCCGGCCTCCAGGAGCTCCATGCGGGAACCCCGCCGGGACACCACCGCGAAACCGCAGGCCAGGGATCCGGGGTCCACCCCCAGGCAAACGGACGCGGGAACATTCATCGGCCGCCCCGCCGTTTCGGCCCCTGGGTCTTCCGAGGACCCTTTTTTGATCGCCCGGTCGGTCCCTGAGGCGACGGGCGGACGGAGGCTCCCGACCTGGCAGGGCGGGGGGGGCGCCCCTTCGGTCCCCGCCCGGCCCGGTCAGGCTCCTCGGATCGCCCGCGCTTGGCCTGGACGAAGTCTCCCTCCCGCAGGGTGGCCGGGGCCGAAAGGGTCGGCACGAAGGCGATGCGCTTGCCCTTGGCGTCCGAGGCCTGGGCCTCCACCACCCAGGCGCTCACGCGGCGAAGGTCCTCGTCCACCGCCGTCACCTCCACCTTCACGCTGTCGCCGATGGAAAGCACGACCTGGCCGCCGCGACCCGTGGCCCGGGTGCGGAACTCGTCCACCTCGAAGGCCCCCCCGAGGGCTCCCAGGGGGACCCCCACCTCCACGAAAGGAGCCCTGAGCTTCACGAAACAGACCCGTGGACTGAATCCCTGGACCACCCCCTCGAAGCGCTGGCCGATCCTGGGTTTCATCAGCAGGCAGGTCTTCCAGCGGTCGTTCTCGCGTTCCGCCTCGGTGGCGGCCTGCTCGGCGTCGCTGCATTGTTTCGCCAGGATGGCAAGGTGGCCGTGGAGGCCTTCCGGAAGAGGCTGTTGCCGCAGAACCCTTCGCAGGAGCCGGTGGACGATCAGGTCCGGGTAGCGGCGGATGGGGCTCGTGAAATGGAGGTAGTCCTGCAGGGCAAGGCCGGAGTGGCCGATGTTGTCGGCGCTGTACTCGGCCCGTTTGAGACTCCGGAGGAGAAGGGTGTTGAGCATGGCCTCCAGCGGGCCGCCCCGGATTCGCTCCAGGAGCGCGTTCAGCAGTTCGGGGGTGGGGCTCTCGAAGGGCTTCATGAGTCCCAGCGAGAGCGCCACCTGCTGGAAGATTTCCAGTTTCAAGGGATCTGGCTCGTCGTGGACGCGGTAGAGGGTGGGCAGCTTGCGCCGCGTGAAGTGCCGCGCCACGGCCTCGTTGGCCAGAAGCATGAACTCCTCGATCATGCGGTGGGCGTCGTGGCGGGCATACTTCCGGGCGTCCACCGGCCGGCCCTCGGAATCGAAGAGAAATTCGGTCTCTTCCGTGTCCAGGTTGAGGGCGCCCCTCCCGAGGCGCCGGGCCGTGAGGGAACGCGAGACCCGAAGGGCTTCGTCCAGCATGGCGCAGAGGTCCCCCCCGAGGGCCTTCCGCTTGGCCTGACTCCCGTCCAGGCAGGCCTCCTTCACCTCGTCGTAGCTGAGGCGCTTCCTGCTGCGGATCACGCTCTCGGAAAAGCGCGTCTCCAGCACCTCGAGGTCCGGGGCAAGGGTGATCCAGGCGCTCAGGGTGAGGCGGTCCACCCCTTCCCGGAGGCTGCAGAGTTCCCCAGAGAGGCGCTCCGGGAGCATGGGTATGCACTCATCGGGAAAGTAGACGCTGGTGCCCCGAAGGCGAGCCTCCTGATCCAGGGGCCCCCCCTCCTCGACATGGTGGCTGACGTCGGCGATGTGCACTCCCAGGATCCATCCGCCCCCTTCCCCCTCCCCCAGGGGCTCCAGGCTGATGGCGTCGTCGAAATCCTGCGCGGTGGGGGGATCGATGGTGCAGGTCAATCCTTCCCTGAGGTCCTCCCGGCCCCGGAGCCAGGCCTCGGGAATCCTGGTGGGGAAGGGGGCCAGCTCGTCCATCACCGCCTTCGGGAATTCCGTGCGGAGGTTGAAGAGTGCGGCTGTGAGCCGGTTCTCGATCTTGAGATCCGTGGGGCGGCCCAGGCGTGCCACGACCGCGCCCCGCAGCTGCTGCACCTCGGGGTCCGGATCCAGCTGGACGCTCACGAGATCACCGTCTTCCGCAAGATCGGTCGGGGGAACGGCCACCACCTGCTGAAGCCGGGGTTCCAGGGGAATGGCCCGCCATCCCCACGCCTGCTTCTGGAGGTGGGCGGGGATGGGGTGTTCACCGCGAGCGAGAACCTTCACCACCCGCCCGCGAAGCCGCCCGTCCCAGGTCTCTCCGGCCACCTCGGCCTGGACCCGGTCCCCGTGGATCGCGCCCCGGGCATCCCGCCAGTCCACCAGGAGGTCCATGCCCGCTGATTTCTGGAATCCCGCCGGCCGGAGAAAGCCGCCGCTGCCTTCCGGATGGCCCAGGAATAGCGCCTCGAAGGATTCGCCCGGCCGTCCACCGGCTTGTTGGGGGCGGGGGCTTCGCTTCGAGCTGGGGGGCTTCTCGGGCTGGAATCGTCGTGGCATCCCCCGAGGCTAGTTGCTTTCCCGGAGCTTGGCACCCTCCCGGGGAGCAGAGACCGGATTGCTGGGGTTCTGGGGGTCCGCTAGAGTAAGGCTTCACCGGGCGGTCCCGGGACCGGAAATGGGTGGAGCGGCTCGGTGAAATCCCAGGTCAACAGGTTCATGGCCTACTGGGCGTGCGTGGGGGCCGTGGTCCTTATGGCCAACCTCAATGCACTCATGGATTTGGTCCTCCATCCTTCCGAACCCTATCTCGACGTGGAACACCTGGTGGTCGGAGGATCCTCGGCCGCGGTGACCGCCGCGCTCTGCCTGGTCCTCAAAGTCCAGGCCCGATTGCGTAGCCAGAACCTGGAACTCCAGAACAAGGACCTCAGCGCCCGGCTGGACAGCGAGGCGGAAGGGCTTCGTGCCGCGAACGAGCGTCTGGCCTCCGAGATCCGGGAACGGGCCGCTTCCCAGCGGGCCGTGGCGGACAGCGAGGAGAAGTACCGATCCCTCGTCGAGAGCACGGACGACTCCATCTACGTGGTGGACAGCGGATACCGCTACCTCTTCGCCAACGCCAGGCACGCCGTCAGGCTTGGGCACCCCGATGGTGTGGCCGGCCACCCCTACGGGGACTTCCACACGGAGGAAGAGACGCTCAACTTCACCGCCCTGGTGGACCGCGTCCTGGCCAGCGGCGAATCCATCCAGCACGAGCAGAAGAGCCGGAGGGATGGCCGGACCTTCCTCTGGACCCTCAGCCCGGTGCGGGGTCCCGAAGGAACGGCTGCTGCGGTGACCGTCGTCTCCAAGGACATCACCGAGAAGAAACAGATGGAGGAAGCCTTCCGGGAGCAGTCCATCACGGACGAGCTGACGGGTCTCCACAACCGCCGCGGGTTCCTGGCGCTGGCTGAACAGGGATTCAAGATGGCGCGGCGAATGGGGAAGGGGGTGTCCCTGTTCTACGCGGACCTGGACGACCTGAAGAAGATCAACGACAGCCTGGGCCACTCGGAAGGGGACCGGGCCCTCCAGGCCGCCGCCCGGGCCCTTCGGGCCTGTTGCCGCGATTCCGACATCCTGGCGCGAATCGGGGGAGACGAGTTCGTGGTCCTCCAGTTCGAGGATTCCGAGGCGGGGCCGGACCTGCTGGCCGCCCGTTTGAAGGACCGGCTGGCCCACCAGGACCCTGCCGACGCCGTGGAGGGACTCTCCTTCAGCACGGGCTGGGCTTCCTGCAGCCCCCAGGTGTTCTGCCGGAAACCGGGCTGCCCGGAGGACCCTTGCACCGTGGCGCAGCTACTGGTCCGTGCCGACCAGGCCATGTACGAGCAGAAGCGCGCCCGCAAGGCCTGAGGGGAAGAGGCCTCAGCGGCCCTTCTTCCCTTTCGCGGGTTTCTTCTCGGGGGCGGGGGCGGCGTTCCCCAGAAGGACGTCGATCTGGTGGTGGACCTTCTTGTTCTCGGGGTCCAGCACCGCCAGGCGGTAGAGGAAGGCGATCCGATCCTTCTTCTCCGTCAGGGCCTCCATCGTCTTCGGATTGGCCATGATGGCCTCCACCCATCGGCCCTTGTCTCCTTTGCCGGCCTTGTAATCGGCGATCCGTTCCTCCTGGTCCTTGATCCGCCTTTCCTCGGTTTCGATGAACGGATCGTATCTCTCCGCGTCCTGTTTGGCCGCGTCGATGTAGGAGAGGAACACCTTGGACCACTTTTCGTTTTCGACAACGAGCTTCTCCTCCTTGGCCACCAGCTCAAGCTGCTGCTTGTCCGATTCGTCAGGATTGGCCTTGGCCCTGATGCCCTTGATGTATTCCGCGTTCTCCTGGAGCATCCCTTTTCCCCGCTGGGCCTGGTTCTTGTAGTACTCGGACAGCTTGGTGAAGGGTTCCTTCACGGTTTCGTGGTTCTCCGTCGCCACCTGCTTGGCACGTCGGATGTGCTCCAGGGCCTTTTCCCACTGCCCGGCGGCGTCCGCCGCCTTGAAGGCCAAATAGTAGGCCTGGCTCAGTTCGAGGTACTTCACGTAGCTGGCGACCAGGGCCTGGTTGTCGGCCTTGTTGAAGGCCGGCACCTGGGGCGGCAGCAGGGCCTCGGCGCGGGCCTGGGCCTCCCGGGACTTCAGTTCCGAGATCAGACGCTCCACCTCCGGCCGTTCAGTGCGGAGGCGCTGGCCCAGGGAAGCCTCTCCGCCCGGAGCCTGGGCGGAAACGATTGCGGGGATGAGGAGAACAGGGAGGGCAAGGAAGCGCATGCAGGCTCCGGATCGAGAACCCTTGATTGTGGCCCAAAGGTCGCCAGGGGGAAATGGCCATGGAGGATGGGATTCCACGGATGGGCTCGGGGCCGGGGATTCGAAGGGGCCTTACAGATCCCGGATGCGGGCCAGATCCCCTGGCTCGTCCAACCCTGCTCCGCGAATCTCCTGCTTGATCCGCTCCATGTCCTCTCTGGTGATTTTCCTGGCCGGGACCCCTCCCCAGGTTTCCCCCGGGCCGACCCGGCTACCGGGAAGAACGACGCTCTCAGGCAAGATCACGGCGTCATCCCCGATCTCCACGTCCCCCATCACGCAGCAGGCCAGGCCCAGGGTGGCCCGGTCTCCGATCTTGACGGGTGCGATGACCAGGTTCCCCCCTCCCCCGTAATGGGCGAAGATTCGGACGGAGCCTCCGAGGGCGGCGTCCTTGCCCACGCTGATGAGGCTCGGATCGCTGATGAACTCCGTGTTGATGAAGGCGTGTCGTCCCACCTTCATGCCCATGGCCTTGAGGAACCAAATGCCGAAGGGGGTCAGGGTGACGAAGGGGAGGAAGGTGAAGCGGACCAGGTAGAAGAGCCCGTTGTGGAGGAACCAGGGCACCGCGTGGATCGTGTAGTAGCCTCCCTTGAAGGGCTTGACGCGGGTGGGGAGAAGGAAGTTGTAGACCGGGATCACCACCAGGAGGCAGAGGCCGAAGATGAACCATCCGCCCGCCACCGCGAAGCCCTTGAGGGCCCAGTGGAGGACTGGATGGAGCCCTTCTGCGAAGGCGAAAAGTTTGGCGGCAGTCCAGAGGGCCGGGGCCGCGGCGATCCCCAGGGCTGTGGAGGCCACCGCATAGAGGACCAGCACCGCGATGAGGTAGGAGGCCCGGGCGAAACGCCGGATGAGCCGCTCAAAGGCGTGCCTGGGCGGTGGATTCTTCGACTGATCCTGGGCGTAGAGGGTCATTCCTACCAGCCTAGTGCAGGGGACCCGAATTCGGGGATCCTTGCGCGGCTAAGCGGGAGTCCCGGGGCGGGGCCCCCTGGGGGATTCCGCCGCCCCGGAAGCGGGAGCGGGAGGCCGTCCCGGGGTCCTCCGGGCGACCCAGTGTTCCCCCAGTGGGTGACGGGCCACGGGGTCCCTGCCTCGGTTGGAGTCCCCGGGGTGATGCCTCCATGGAGGGTCACCCCGCCTCCAGCATCGCCCAGCCCCGGTGGTCCTGGCCTGGCTCACCCGGGACCCCGTCCAGGGGAGACCGAGGGCATGCCGATGCTAGGGTGGATCCATGCGCCTGGCCCTCCTCCGGCTCTCTGCCCTCGGGGACATCCTCAGGGTCCTTCCAGCCTGGAGCAACCTTCGCAGGGCCTTCCCCGAGGCCCGGCTCCAAGCCGTGGTGGAGGACCGCCATGCGGTCCTGCTCGAACCCTTCCCATGGCTGGAGACCGTCACGCTGGACCGGGGGGCCCTATCCAATCCCTTCCGCGCCTGGGGAGAATGGCGGCGGGTGGCCTCCCGGCTGCAAGGGGCCGAAGCCAGCCTGGACTTCCACGGGATCCTCAAGGCCGCCCTGATCCCCCGCCTGGCGGGGATCCCGGAGCGGTGGGGAGACGGCGTCACCAAGGAGGGCTCGGAGTGGCTCCAGACCCATCCCTTGCCCTTCAGATACCAGACCCGCTACGACCAGGCCCTGGGACTCGCGGAAGCTTTCGGGCGGTCCCGGGGGATCCCGGGGCTGGGGCGATTCCATCCTGCCCTGGCGAGCCTGCCCCTGCCTGACCCCGGGCCCCTTTGGGGCCGCCAAGCGGGGCCTCGCGTGGTCCTCGTTCCAGGAGCCTCCCGTCGGGGGGCGGTGAAACGCTGGCCCCTTCGCCACTGGATGGCGCTTTCCCGAATGCTGGGAAGCTCTTGCGACCTGCGCTGGTCCCTGGGGCCCGAGGAGGCGGGGCTGAGGGAGTGGCTGCCGGCGGAGAGCGGGGTGGAGGCCCTCCCTTCCATGGGGTGGTGGGAGCTGGCCGGGGCCATCCGCCAGGCCCATGTCGTGGTGGCGCCGGACACGGGACTCCTCCACTTGGCCGTGGCCCTGGGGGTGCCCGTGGTGGCCCTCCTGGGTCCCTCGGATCCGGTGGTGGCCGGAATTCCTCCGGGCACCGGACAGGTCTTGCGGACGGGGATCCCCTGCTCTCCGTGTCGTGAACGGAGGTGCCAGCGGCGCCAGTGCCTCGAGGACCTCCACCCGGCCCAGGTGGCCCTGGCGGTATCGGGCACTTGATGCCCTAGGGGAATTGCGGGATGGTCTAGCGCGGACACCCAGGGGGACCCATGTCATTCAAGGACGAATTCAAGGCCTTCATCATGAAGGGGAATGTGGTGGATCTGGCGGTGGCCGTGGTCATCGGCGGGGCCTTCGGGAAGATCGTGAGCGCCTTCGTCGAGGGGCTGGTGATGCCGCTGGTGAGCTATGTGCTGCCCAAGGGCGAGTGGCAGGGATTCATGTTGGGCAAATTCGCTGTCGGGAAGGTGCTCGGAGCCACGGTGGATTTCATGATCATCGCCCTGGTGATCTTCCTGGTTCTCGTGAAGGGCCTGGGGGCCCTCGCCAGGAAGCAGGAGGAAGAGACCCCTGCCCCCCCGGCCACCAAGGAATGCCCCGCCTGCCTCGAAGCCGTGCCCGCGGCCGCCCGTCGCTGCAAGCACTGCACCAGCGAGCTTGCCTGACGGGCCACCCGCGCTGCGGGCATCGGGCCCGATGGGCCCTGATTTCGTGGGTCAGTGGCGGTCGGCCACATCCTTGATCTGAGCAAAAAAGGTCCGGGCCTCCGCGGGAGTGGGCAGGCCTTCCTTCTTGGTGTTCTGAAGTTCGAGGGCCTTGTTCAGGTCCTCCACATCCTTCTCGGTCAACTGGGTTCCGACCTTCACCAGCTTTTCGAGGACGGCCGAGTGTCCGGCCTGTTCCTCCTTGGGGAGGACCATGAGCAGGGTCGCGCCGTACATGGACACGCCGGCAGCCACCATCTGGCCGCCGAAGGCCATGACTCCGCCCTTGGCGCCCTCCTTCCCGGCCCGTTCCAGCATGGCCTGGCCCACGGGATTGGATTTCAGCTCGGCGGCGGCCTGGTCGAATTTCTTCTTCCCGAAATAGGCGAGGCCCCCGCAGGTCGCGATCACCACCAGAAGCACGACCCCGCAGCCCGCGCCCACCCAGATGAGGACCTTTTTCGTGTCGGCCATGGTTGCTCCTCCGGGGAACGAGAAGATCAGGATGCCAGGAAAGAGCCCTGAGGGGGATTCAGGCGCGGTGCCAAGCCGTGCTCCCGTCCTTTCGGTCCTCCAGGATGATGCCGCGAGCCCTGAGCTGCTCCCGGATCCGGTCAGCTTCAGCCCAGTTCCGGGCCCCCTTGGCGGCCCGGCGGGACTCCACGAGGGCCGCGACTTCCAGGTCCTCCACGGAAGCGTCCGCCGGCCAGCAGGCGAAGACCCCGTCGGCCTCCTCGAGGAAGGCCAGGACCCGGTCCCGCTCCTCCCGCGTGAGGGGCAGGCGGTCGTCCTGGGCGTTCAGGTCGGTGACCAGGGTGAACAGGGAGGCCAGGGCCTCCGGAGTGTTCAGATCGTCGGCCAGGGCGTCCCAGAAAGCCTGCCGGGCTTGCGCAAGGCGCCCCAGGGGGTCCAGGGCCTCCTTCCAGGCCCCGTCTCCCGACGATTCTCCATTCCCTTCCATCCGCCGCCTGAAGGCGCGGATCCGGTCCAGGGCCGCCTTGGCCCCCCTGAGGCCCTCCATGCTGAAATTCAACAGTTTCCGGTAGTGGTTGCTCAGGATGGCGTAACGGAAGGCCAGGGGATCGTGGCCCCGCTCCACCAGGTCCCGAAGCGTGAAGAAATTCCCGAGGGACTTGGACATCTTCTGGCCTTCGACCAGCAGGAACTCCCCGTGGACCCAGCAGCGGACCCAGGGATGCCCGATGCAGCCCTCGCTCTGGGCGATCTCGTTCTCGTGGTGGGGGAAGACCAGGTCCACGCCCCCGCTGTGGATGTCGATCCGTTCGCCCAGCAGCTCGAGGCCCATGGCGGAGCATTCGATGTGCCAACCGGGGCGCCCCGCACCCCAGGGGCTTTCCCACCAGGGCTCCCCCGGTCGGGCGGCCTTCCAGAGAACGAAATCCTGCACGGAGTCCCGATCGTATTCGTCGGCATCCACAGAGGCGCCGGCCAGCATGCCTTCCCGGTCCAGCCGGGCCAGGCGGCCATACTCGGGGAAGCCCTGGATGCGAAAATAGACGCTTCCTTCCCGGGCATAGGCGAGGCCCCTCGCCTCCAGCCGCTGGATGAGGGACACCATCTGGGGGATGTAGGCCGTGGCCCGGGGAAGGAAGGTGAAACCTTCCCGGGGGATGGCCACGGATTCGAGGTCCTCGAAAAACGCTGCGGTGTACCGGGCCGTGAGCGCCTCCATGGCCGCATGCCGGGCCGGGTTGTCCGCGTCCGGGGGAAGCCCCTGCTGGCTGTCCCGGATGATCTTGTCTTCCACGTCCGTGATGTTCATGCAGTGGCGGACCCGGTAGCCCAGGCCCTGCAGGGTCCGTTTGAGGAGGTCCTGGAACAGGAAAGTCCTGAGGTTGCCGATGTGGGCGTAGTTGTAGACGGTGGGGCCGCAGGTGTAAAGCGAGACCTCCCCGGGTAGGATGGGGTCCACCCGCTCCACTTCCCGGGTGAGCGTGTTGTAAAGCGCCATGGGCTTCGTACCGATCATCCTTCCAGTCAAGCACCATTCCGGGGTGCTCCCAAGGGGCCGGTGAGATGGCTTGGTTCAGACGGGACGACAAGCAGGAGAAGGAGGTCCTGGAACTCCTGCAGACCGTGGGGCGTTTGAACCAGGAGAACCAGACCCTCAAGGGCGAACTGGAGGAACTCCGGGAACTCGTGGGCCACCAGGACTCGGACCTGGCCCTCCTGATCCAGGCCGCCTCCCGGTTCCGGCGCAGGACCCCCCCCAAGGAGCTGGCCGAGGGCCTCCTGGACCTGTCCTTCCGGCCCTTCGACCTGGCCTCTTTTTATGTCGCCCTCGTGGATTTGAAGGAGGACTCCCTGAAGTTCCTGCTCTACCACGAGGGGGGTCGCGCACGGAACCATCCCCCCCGGCGGTATTCCGATATGCCTGGCCTGACCGGGCGGGCGATCCAGTCGGGGGCCCCGCTGTACATCCGAACAACCCAGGAGGGCCAGGAGCACGGGGCCATCTTCACCGAGGCCGAGAAGCTCAGCGGCCTCGTCCCCTCAACCTGGTACGGCATCCCCTTCGGTCTGGACGGGGGCCCCTTGGGCCTGGTCAGTTTCCAGAGCTTCCATGAGGACGCCTTCGGACCGTCCCGGCGCAAGATCATGGATGCCTTGGTTGCGCTGTTCCACCTGGCCCTGGAACTCAGGTAGGCTCCGGTCCGGGCAGGGCGCGCCGGACCAAGGCGAGCAGGGAGTCGGGCAGCACCCGGGCCCGGCCATCGGCGCCGGCCACCAGGTGCAGGGTTTCTCCTTCCGCGAGGCGGGTCTCCCCCCGGTGGACCACATACCCGAATCGGATCCGCCTCCGTCCCGCCTCGAGCACCCTCGTCCGTACCTGGATCAGTTCGTCGTAGCGGGCCGGGGCGCGGAATCGAACCCACAGGTCGGCCACGGTGATCCGGACGCCCTGGTCCTCCCAATCGGCATACCCTTGCCCCAGTTCCCGGAGAAGGTCCGATCTTCCGAGCTCCATCCACACGGGGTACACCGCGTGATGGACGATCCCCATGGCGTCGGTTTCGGCGTAGCGCACCCGGATCTCGGTGACGGATTCCATCAAGCGATTGTGGAGGGGGGAGCGGCAGGGCGCAATCCAGGCCTCCGCCTCGCCCCGTCGCGACTCGGCCGACCACCCCGCAGCATCAGGGGATGAAAAAGGGAGGGCGCCCTGAGGCGCCCTCCTCGTGTGCCGCGCCCCCTCGGGAGCCGCGGAGCTCGGGGGTTACTCCACCACGATCCGGACGTGGTCGCCCTTGTCGGTGGTGACCTCCAGAAGCATGTCCCCGGCCTTGCAGGACTCCAGGAGCTTCACAAGTTGGTCCACCTTGAGCCTCTGGGTCTTGTGGACCTTGCGGGCCTTGCCACCCTCGTCCACGGTGCCGTCGATGGAGAATTCCTGATCGGAGACGGTTTCCAGGACGCCCTTGGCGAGGTTCAAGGGCAGGCGGATGTGGACCTGATTGGGCCCATCATTCCCGTGCCGGTGCTTCAAGGACTTGGAGACAATGTCCACCTTGATGAATCGCGGCGCCTGGGCGGCCAGGGGCAGGGCCAGGGGGGCCAGAAGGGCGCAGGACAGGAACAGGGCACGCATGGGGCCTCCTCGTTGGGAACCGCAACCTCGGTTCGGAGAAAGCTACGGCACAGGGAGGGGTGGGATTAGCGCTTCCCCATGGAACGAGGACGCCTTCAGGGGCATCCTATGAATTCCGATGGAGCCCGAATGAAACCCCTTGCCGCCCTCCTCCTCGCCGCCGCACCCCTGGCCGCGCAGGTGACCCCTTCCTGGGAGCACGATCTGGACCGGGCCCTGGCCCGGGCGAGGACCGAGAAGAAGGCGGTCTTCGTGGACATCTGGGCGGAATGGTGCGGGCCCTGCCAGTTCCTCAAACAGAAGGTCTTCCCCACCCCCGAAGCCGTGGGGGCGCTGGCCAAGGTGGTTCCGGCCTCCCTGCTGGTTCAGACCAAGGACGGAAAGGACCTGCCCGGCGGACGGGAATTGACGAAACGGTTCAAAGTCAACGCCTTCCCCACCTTGCTCATCCTCGACGCCGAGGGCCGGGAGGTGAAGCGCCATGTCGGGGCCTTCCGAACGGGGCAGGACCTCGCGGTCTGGATCGAGGGGAAGTAGGACCGGCCGCAGGCCGGATGCCGTTCGGCCCAAAAATTCGCTCTTGAACGGGCCGCCGCTCCGGCATGACCACAGGCCTGGTCGGAGGGAAGCCCGCCGGACGGCAATACCTTCCCCAGGCCCTTGGTCCGGTCACCCGGCGGTGGCTACCGAGGGCGGGAACTGGACCGGGCCTTCCTGGGGCGCGAGGACTTCAGCCCGGCTTCATAGAAGGAAATGAAGGTCTCGGGGGAGACCCTGCGGAGCGCCTCCGCGAGGACCTCGAGGGCCAGGTCCTCGGCCTTCTTGAAGCGGATGCAGACCTTCCCCATGTCCAGCTTTTTCCCGGTCCGGGCCCAGGCCTCGCGGAACCACTGCTGGAACTCCCCCTCCGCGTAGAAGCACATGAGGTAGAGGGACAGGTGGTTCTTCTGGGCCGCCAGGCCCGCGTAGGGCAGGGGCTGGCGGGGATCGCAGTGGTACCCCGGCGGATAGACCGAGTGCGGCACGGCGTAGCCGATCATTCCGTACTGCATCCCCTCCACGATGCGGGGGTCGAGGTGGGCCTTGAACACGGCCCGCACCGCCTCCAGGGCGGCCCGCCGCTCCGGGGGGAGCTCCGCCAGATACGCGTCCACGGTGTGGGCCCTGCTCTGCATAAGGAAATAATAGACGGTGATGGGTTCCGGATTTGGTTTTTCCCCAGTTCCGGCGCGAAGGGGGTCCCCGGAAATCGAGGGAAAAGGGGGGCAGTCCACCCAAAGGCCTGTGGACGGGTCCAGGTCGGCCGGCGACCCTCCGGCGACTCCCTGGCGGGAGAAGCGGGGACAGGGATCCTTCCCTGTCCATTCCCCAGCATCGGACCCTCCGGAGGGAATGGCCCCGAAAGGAAAAACCTCGGAAAGGCGTGCACACGGCTGAGGAACCACCCATGCGGATCCCCCTCGGAAGGTCACGGGATCCCTGGCGGTGTCCGGCTGATCCTTCCGGGGACCTACATAAGATCTTTCAGCTTTTCCAGGACTTCCTCCACGTGTCCCCGGACGCTCACCTTGGGCCAGGCGTGGCGGACGATTCCCTTCGGGTCCACGAGGTAGGTGCTGCGGATGATCCCTTCCATCTCGCGGCCATACATGACCTTTCTCCCGAAGGCTCCCAGGGCCTTCAGAAGGGAAGCCTCCGGGTCGGAAAGCAGGCGGAAGGGCAGGGAGTGCTTGGCGATGAATCCCTGGTGACTCTTCACGGAGTCCCTGGAAAGGCCGTAGACCTGCGCGCCCAGGGCCTGGACCCGGGACCAGTGGTCCCGGAAGTCGCAGGCCTCCGTGGTGCAACCCGGCGTGTTGTCCTTGGGATAGGCATAGATCACGGTCCACCCTCCCCGGAGCGTGGCGGGAGTGACGCGGTTGCCCAGGTCATCCTCCAGGTCGAAATCAGGAAGAGCTTTTCCGACCAGCGTCATGGAGCCTCCTTCGTCGTGGCCCCCCATGCTAGCGCCAGGACCACTCCAAGCGATGCCCAGCCCAGGGGCGTAGGATCGGTGGCCAGGCGGGGGAGCTGTTCCTGGAGGATTCTCCCGAGGCCATCCCGTTCGGGACCGGGGCCCAGGCCCAGGGCGGAGAGGGTCAATTCTCCCCAGAGGGCACCCACCCAGGCCCCGGGCAGGAGCGCAGCCCCTTGATCCCGGAAGAAGGGAAGCCAGGACCTCCACTGGTGGAGGGGGCCTGCCCCCAGGCAGCGCCCTGAGGCCCAAGCCGGACCGGCCAGGAAGGGGTCAAGGCGCGCCCGCAGCGGGGGCTCGAGGTGGAGGGCCCCCAGCAGGGCCAGCAGGGGAAGGAGGAGGGCCCATCCCAGCCCCCCCGTGACCCCGGCCAATGGGATCAGGAAGAGCAAGGGCGGGGCGCTGCGCAGGGCGCTCCGGGCCGCATCCCCCCGCGCCCGGGAGGCCGCCAGGATCAGGGCCGTCCCCACGGCCAGGAGGGCTGCGGTGGCTGCGAAAGCGGCGCTCCGGGTGCTGGCCAGGACCAGACGGGCCAGGGCGTCCCGGCCCAGGTCGTCCCGTCCCAGGGGATGGACCAGCATCGGTGGAAGGGGTCCAAGGAAGGGCCGAATCGGAAGGTCGGGCAGCAGCAGGGCCCCGGGCAGGAACAGGAAGGCCAGCTTCTTCATCGCGGCCCCTCCCCCCGCCGAAGCAGGGACCAGAGCCCGGCCAGGAAGGCGATCCACAAGGCCATGCCCAGGTGGTCCCGGCGAGCCACCCGCTCCATCCAGTCCGAGCCCAGGCCCGGGAGGCCCAAGATCCGCTCCAGCACCAGGGTGGCGGTGATCCACACCGGCAGCCTCGCCGCGAGCCACCGGGGCGCCAGGGCCGCGAGGGCCCCCCTTCGGGCCCGGAGGACCACCCTCCGGCCCCAGGCCTTCGGGAAGGGTGCTTCCACGGGCAGGGCCTGGCCCAACCACCTCACCTCCCCCGGAAGGGCCGCCAGGAGAAAGGCAGCGCCGAGCCCCGCCCAGCCCGGGGCCTCCCACCCCCGGGGCCACAGGGCCAGCACCAGGGCGCCCCACAGAAACTCCGGCACGGCGTCCAGGATGGTCAGGCTGCCGGACCGGCTGAGGCCGGGACCCAGGACCCATGCGGCGCCCAGGGAGGCCAGGCCCAGCATTCCGAGGATGACCATGGAGCCGAGAAGACCCGCCCAGGGGAGCTGAGGCGCCGGTGCGTGTTTCCAGGGGCCCCCGGGAAGGAGCAGCGCACCGGCCAGCGCCACCCCCCACACCACCCAGCCGGGCCAGGATTTCATTCGATCCAGGTCCATCCCGCCGCACCGGGGGTGGCCAGGTACATCCCGAAGGGGCAGGGCTCCACCTTCAGGCGGCGGTCCACCCAGGTCACGGAATGGAAGTCCAGGAGGGGGAGGGCCGCGGCGCTCCGGGACCAGAGGCGTTGCAGGTCCGCCCAGGCGGGATCGCCGGGCCGGCGGAGGCGGGGCACCAGGGAGGCGGAGGCGGGGTCGGACCAGCCCGTGAAGTTCATGGGCCCCCCTGGCACCAGGTATTCCAGCACGGCCCAGGGGTGGGGCTCGAAGACCACGATGGCGCAGGCCCACTGGAAGTCCCCGCGCTGCAACCGGGCGTGGTGGATGCCCGCCTCCGCCGGTCGGAGCCGGAGGTCCACGCCGTCCACGCGGGCGCGTTCCCGCAGGGCCAGCAGCAGTTTCTCCACGAAGGGGTCCCCGGCCACGTGCAGCAATTCCAGGCTCTGTCCTGACAGGGGCGGGGAGAAGGTCAGGTGCATGGCTGGGAAGCCCAGGCTTTCGGGCCAGAGTCCGCGGCTAGGGCTGGCCTGGGCTCCCAGCAAGTGTGCCGGGAAGGCCTCTCCCCGCCAGCGTTCAAGCCAGGCCAGGGTCCGAGGCTGCCGGGACCACATCACGAGCTGGGCGTGCATGGGCTGCCGCAGTTCCCGGTGGGTGGGCGGCGGGACGAGGCCCGAGCGGGCCGGAGGCACCCCCAGGCTCAGCCAACCCTTCTGGAGCTGCTGGAGCACGCTCTCGGCCTCGGGGACAAGGCGGAAGCGGAAGCGGGCGATGCGGGGCCGCAGGAAGTGCTCCCGGGCGCGGAAGACCCAGGCCCCTTCCTCCCGGGCCAGATGGTAGGGCCCCGTGGCGAGCTCCGGGTTCCCTTCCTTCACGATGGGGACCAGGGCCAGGTCCCGCAGCAGACGCTCCAGAGGCCGGGAGGAACGAATGGAAACGGCGCCGTCGGAAGCCACCCGGACCTCGAGCCCTTCCAGGGCGGCCCGCTTCGTGGGGCTGGCGTCGGCCCTGCGCTGGATCTCGCCGTAGGTCCAGGCGAGGTCCGCGGGCCGGAGGAGGCTCCCATCTTGAAACCGGGCAGGCCGGAGGCGGAAGCGGCACCATCCGCCCTCCATCCGCCAGTCCAGGGCCAGCCGGGGCACGGGTTTCCCGCTCGAATCCAGCCCCACCAGGGCATCCCCGGTCATGGCCTGGAGGATGGCCTGCTCGAAGCCTTCGCCCCGGATGAAGTCCAGGGGACCGGGATCCCGGGCGAAACAGTCTTCCACGCTCTGCGCGCCGAGGCGCAGGACGGCCAAGAGAAACAAGGCATAGAGGCGCATGGGGTCGGGGGAGCCCTCCCAGGATCCGCCAGGGGCCTCCCCTTGCCAAGTCTTTGCCTACCCCAGGGCCAGGAAGAGAACCCCCGGCTGGCCCCGGGGGCGGCGGAGGAGGCACACTGGAGCCGGAGGGCGCTTGCCGCACCCGGGTGGATTGACAGGGCACTGGCTTTGGAAGCTCTTGAAGCCCCACAAGGGGCGCCTTGCCTCGGGCTTGGGAGCCACCGTCCTGTGCAGCGCGGCAGCCTCCTGGGTGCCCCACTGGTCGGGGAGGGCGGTGCACGCCCTCGAAGGCGGGGACTTCGCCCTTTCCCGAAGGATGCTCCTATGGATGCTGGGCTTCACCGTGGTGGCCGGGGTGGGGCGCTACTTCATGCGGAACACCCTCATCGGCCTCAGCCGTGAGGTGGAACGCCTCCAGCGGCAGGAGCTCTACGACCACCTCCTGAGCCGCCCCTTCGCGTTCTACGAGCGGCAGCGCACCGGGGACCTCATGAGCCGCATCGGGGACGATGTGAACACCGTCCGGATGGCCACGGGGCCGGGTCTCATGAGCATGCTACAGGTTCTCTCCATCCTTCCCGTCACCCTCGGGCTCATGATCCACACCAATCCCAGGCTCACCCTGGCGGTGATGCTTCCTTTCTCCTTCCTGGCCCTCGGTTTCTACGTGGTCGGGAAGTGGAGCCACGCGACCCAGCAGAAGCTCCAGCTCGTGACGTCAGCCCTGACCACCTTCAGCCACGAGACCATCAGCGGAGAAAAGGTCGTCCAGGCCTTCGGCCTGGAAGGGCGGAGGGTGGAGGCCTTCGGGGATCTGAGCCGCCGGCAGGCCCGCCTGAGCATCCTCCAGACGGCGTTTTTCGGGGCCTATGGTCCGCTGGCCATCTTCTTCAGCGGGGTCGCGGCGCTGGTGCTGGTGGCCTACGGGGGGCAGCTGGTTTTGCGCAAGGAATTGAACCTGGGAGACCTCACGGCCTTCACGGGCTACCTGGTGGCCCTGGCCTGGCCGGTGATGAGCCTGGGCTGGGCCCTGAACCTGTTCCAGCGGGGCCGGGCCGGGCAGGACCGCATCGAACAAGTGCTGCACGGGGGGGAAGAGGACCTTCCGGAAAACCCCGGAAGCCTCGTCCTTCCCGAGGGGCCGGCGGCCCTCACCCTGGCGGGGGCCGTCCACCGCTTCGAATCGGGGAGGGGCCTGGGTCCCCTGGACCTCGACCTTCCGGCCGGGGGAAGCCTGGCCGTGGTGGGGGGCATCGGGAGCGGAAAGACCCTCCTCCTGCAGATGTTGGCGGGCCTGCGGGAACTTCACGAGGGGACCTGCCGGGTGGATGGATGGCCCCTGGACCGCCGGAACCTCCGCCAACACTGGGCCGGCCTGGGGTGGGTGCCCCAGGAGGCCTTCCTCTTCTCGGGATCCCTCCGGGAGAACCTGACGATGGGGCGCCCCGGGGCGACGGAGTCCCAGATCCAGGAAGTGGTGGAGGTGGTCACCCTGGACGACCTCATCCGGCGCCTGCCCCAGGGCCTGGACACGGTGGTCGGAGAGCGCGGGGTGATCCTCTCCGGTGGGGAGCGGCAGCGGGCGGCCCTGGCCCGGGCCCTGCTCCGGCGCCCCAGGCTGCTGCTGATGGACGACAGCCTCTCGGCGGTGGACGCCGAGACCGAGAGCCGGATCCTGGACCGCCTTCGTTCGTTCCTCGGCCGGAGCACCCTGGTCCTGGCCACCCACCGGATCTTCGTGGCCGAACTCTGCGAACAGGTCCTGGTCCTCCAGGAGGGACGGGTCCTCCAGGCGGGCCGGCCCGCGGACCTCGGGGAAAGCCCCGGGCTCTACGCCCGCCTGAAGAGGCTCCAGAGCCTGGAGCGGGAAAGTTCAAGGACCTCCTCCGGGCCCCGGGATCCGCTCGAGACGCGGACCCATCCTTCAGGCGCCGCCGGCTCACCGGGGGTTGACCCCCCCTAGGCCGTCGTCCTCACGGAATCCGGGCTCCCCCCAGCCTCGCCCAGGTCCAGCATCCAAGGGGCGACCCAGGGGCGCAGACGGCGGCGGTGGGCCCGGTCCAGGTGGACAAAACCCCGGATGAGCCCCCGGCAGCGCCGGCTCCCGCAGCGGCAGGGGAAGGGTTCCGCCATGTCCCACTCGGTGCAGTCGTAGTCGAAACTCACCTCGTCCCAGGGCCTCAGGCGCCGGAGGGCCACCACCTCCCGGTCCCGGATGAAGGCCGAGGGCCGGCAGCTGTGGTTCAGGAAGCGCCAGAAATAGCGGTCCAGGATCAGCTCCAGGGATGCCTCCGGCGGGACCTCCAGGTGAAGGTCCGGACCCACCTGGAGGGTGTGGCGGTCCGGTCGCCGGGTGAGCTCCCCCTCGATGCGCATGATCACCTCTCCCGCCTGGACGGGCCTGGTGGCGAGCACGTGGAAGTTGCCTCCAAGGCGAATGGCGGCGGCCTTCGCATCGGTGGGGACGGACTCCAGCTTGAGGATGGCCATGCCGGTTCCTTGGGGGGGCAGGGGGATGACGCCGCCAGGGGGATTGGCAGATGAGATCCCGGTCGGGGGTGAATGGTTGAGGCCATTCTGCAGGAGGGGAAGAATCGTGAAAAGGGCAGCGATGCGCCCCCCAGGCCCATCCGGACGGGGGGAGGCGGCCTTCCCCGCCCCGGGCCGCCCCGGGGGAACCCTGACCCTCAGCTCCCTTCCCGGAAGGTCACCTTGTTGATCTCGGCGAAGCTGGTGAGGCCCAGGCGGACCTTCTCCAGGGCGCTCTCCCGGAGGCTCTGCATCCCGTGGCGGCGGGCGGCGGCCTTGATGTCCCGGAGGCTGGCCCGGTTGGAGATGAGGTCGCGGATCTCGTCGTTCATTCCCATGAACTCGACGATGGCCTGGCGGCCACGGTAGCCGGTTCCATTGCAGTCCACGCAGCCCCCCTTCTCGAAGAAGGCCGCGGTCTCGCCCCAGGCGGGATCCACCCCGTTGTCCACGAGCTCCTGGGCCGGGGGCATGGGGAGCGGCCGCTTGCACTTGGGGCAGAGGGTGCGCACCAGGCGCTGGGCCAGGATGCAGTTGAGCGCCGAGACGAAGTTGTAGACCTCCACCCCCATGTGCTGGAAGCGGTAGATCACGTCCAGGGTGTTGTTGGCGTGGACCGTGGTGAAGACCAGGTGGCCCGTGAGGGCGGACTGGATGGCGATCTGGGCGGTCTCGGGATCGCGGATCTCCCCCACGAGGATCTTGTCGGGATCATGGCGCAGGATGGACCGGAGGCCCACCGCGAAGGTGAGGCCCTTCTTCTCGTTCACCGGGATCTGGGTGACACCCTCGAGCTGGTACTCGACGGGGTCCTCGATGGTGATCAGTTTCTCTTCGGGGCTGCGGATCTCGCTGAGGATGGCATAGAGGGTGGTCGTCTTGCCCGATCCGGTGGGTCCCGTGACCAGGAACATCCCGTAGGGCTCCTTGGCGAAGCGTCTGATCTTCAGCAGCTCCCGCGGGGAGAAACCGAGGATGTCCAGGGTGAGGCTCTTGAATTCCTCGCTGAGGTTCTCCTTGTCCAGGATGCGGATGACGCCGTCCTCGCCGTGGATGGTGGGCATGATGCTCACGCGGAAATCGATGGCCCTCCCCCGGACCTTCAGCTTGAATCGGCCGTCCTGGGGCTTGCGCTTCTCCGCGATGTCCAACTCGGACATGACCTTGATGCGGCTGATGATGGGGGATGCGAAGCGCCGGTCGATGGGGTCCGCCGCGGGGTAGAGGCTGCCGTCGATGCGGTACTTGATCTGGAAGCCCGCGGCGGTGGTCTCCATGTGGATGTCCGAGGCCCGCCGCTGGAGGGCGTTGAAGATGGTGGTGTCCACCAGGCGCACGATGGGTGCTTCGTCCTTGTCGGTGAGGCGCTCGAGGTCCAGGACCTCGTCATCCACGTCCTTCTCGGTGAGCACCTGGATCCTCAGGGCCTCCCCGGCGTCGTCCATCACCTTCTGGCCGCTCTCGGATTTCTTCAGCACCTCCTGGATCTGCGCCATGGGAGCCCCCGCGAAGCGCAGGGGCCGCTTGAGCTGGGTGCGGAGCACGTCCTGGACCACCACGTCCAGGGGGTCCGCCATGGCCAGAAGGAGCGCCCCGTCCTTTTCATGGACGGGCACGAAATGGTGCTTGAGCATCAGGTCGAGGGAGACCGCCTGGAACAGGGCGAAGTCAACCGGTTCCTTGGTCAGGTCCAGGTTCGGATAGAGGCCTGGACGAAGTTCGGTCTTGGTGAGGTCGGCGGAATCCAAGCCCGATTGAAGTTCCCCGCCTGAAAGGATGTGGGTGAGTTCGTCGGTGGTCGGCCCGGTGGAGGCATGCTTCGGCGTGTTCATGATTCATCTTAGTGCGGCGGCAAGGTGAAAGGTTGCTGACAGATCCAGGATCCCGGGCCTGGGCGGGGTGTGCCGGTGGTCAATACGGGGGCCCGGGCGAGAATCCAGCGTTGACCATCCCCGAAGGCGCCCCGCACAATGATCGGAATCGGGAGGGCCCATGCGAGCCTACGCAGCCATCCTTCTGCTCGCCCTGGTCGCCGCGTGCATTCCAGTGGCGGTGTGGACTTTGGCCTATTTCGTGGCCCCCAAATTCCCCAACCCGACCAAGGCGACCAACTACGAGTGCGGCATCACCAGCCCGGGGGAGGCCCGCGAGAAGTTCCACGTCCGGTACTACCTGATCGCCGTGATGTTCCTGGTCTTCGACGTGGAGTCCGTCTTCCTCTTCCCCTTTGCCGTCCAATTCAAGGAACTGGCCCTCTTCGGCATCATCGAGATCGGGATCTTCCTGTTCCTTCTCCTGTTCGGGTACTTCTACATCTGGAAGAAGGGCGCCCTGAACTGGGAATGAACAGGCACCCCTAGGCCACGGAGGCAGCACATGCTGAACCAGCCCACCGCGCTGGAGCACATCCTGATCACCACGAAAGTGGAAAAGGTCCTCAACTGGGCGCGGGCCTCCAGCGTGTGGCCCATGACCTTCGGCCTGGCTTGCTGCGCCATCGAGATGATGGCGGCGGGGGCCGCCCGTTTCGACTTCGACCGCTTCGGGGCCGGCATCTTCCGCGCTTCCCCCCGGCAGTCCGACCTGATGATCGTGGCGGGCACCGTCACCTACAAGATGGCGCCGGTGATCAAGCGGCTCTACGACCAGATGCCGGAACCGAAGTGGGTGATCGCCATGGGCTCCTGCGCCACCGCCGGGGGGCCCTTCGACAGCTATCACACGATCCAGGGGGTGGACAAAGTCGTGCCCGTGGACGTGTTCATCCCCGGCTGCCCTCCGCGACCGGAGTCGCTGATCTACGGATTCCTCAAGCTGCAGGACAAGATCATGTCCAGCAGCATCGGGGACCGCTACAAAGAACTCTTCGAGGCGGCGGGCTGAACCATGGATACCCCCGAGAACGGCACTCCCACCCCCGAAGCCCCCGCCGCGGGCCCCTACGTGTACGACCTTGCGGCCAGCCCCCAGCGTCAGGTCGTCCTTCCCAAGACGGCACCCCTCCCCAGCCTGAAGGCCTACCGGGCCGAAGTCGCCGCGGCCCAGGCCGCCGACGAGGCCAAGTGGCAGAAGATGCTCGCGGACTTTGAGACCGCGAAGGCCAAGGCCGCGGAGGAGGGCAAGCCCGAACCCAAGGCCCCGGTGCGTCCCGTTCCAAGGAAGGACGACAACGACGTGAAGACCCCCTTCCCGACGGAAGCGGCGGATCCCGACCTCCATCGCCTGGTGGAACTCCTGGCGGACAAGGTCGAGGAAGTCTTCGAGCAGGCCGGCGAGCTGGTCTGCCAGGTCCGGAAGGAGTGCGTCCTGGAGACCCTGCTGCTCTGCCGGGACGACGAGCAGCTCAAGTACGACCTCCTGGCCGACGAGACCGCGACCCACTTCCCCGCCGCCCGGGACTTCGCCTTCTCGGTGGTCTACCAGCTCACCAGCATCTCCCGCCGGAAGAAGCTCCGGATCCGCATCCTGATTCCCGAGGGCTTCGAGCCCGACAGCGCCTTCCCCGCCTACCCCACCGCTAACTGGCTGGAGCGGGAGATCTACGACATGCTTGGGATCCGCTTCCGCCAGCATCCCGACATGACCCGCATTCTCTGCCCGGAGGGCTGGGAAGGCTGGCCCCTCCGCAAGGAGTACCCGGTCGTGGGCCTCGGCCAGCGGGACATCGACTTCCGGGAGGACCGCTCCGGCGTCCTCATGCGCATGGCGATGGAGAAGGCCGGGCAGATGGGCATCAACCTGAAGGTGCCGAAGGCCGACTGAAGACACCCCTCGCCAGGACGCCAAGGAATGCAGACCAGCCAAAGGAATTCATGAAGACGCGCGCGGCACACACCTGTTTCGGGGAGCCCCCGAGGGCAGTTCTGAAATCGAGGACCTGGCGTCCTCTCGGTATCGCCGCAGGCGATTGGCAAGACAGACTGAAACCTGGCGTCCTGGCGGTGGATGTTCGTTTTTCTGGAGTTCCTTGTGTTTAAGACCGAGGAAATGGAGATCAACCTGGGGCCCCAGCACCCCAGCACCCACGGCGTTCTCAGGGTGAAACTGCGGCTGGACGGCGAGACGGTGGTCCAGTGCACGCCCATCATCGGCTACCTGCACCGAGGCGTGGAGAAGATCTGCGAGAACAAGACCTGGTTCCAGGGCCAGGTCTGGACCGACCGCATGGACTACGTGGCGGCGGTCACCAACAACCTGGGCTGGGCCGAAGGGGTGGAGAAACTCTTCGGGATCCAGGTGCCCCGTCGCGCCCACTATGTGCGCACCCTGCTGGCCGAGTTGAACCGCATCGCCTCCCACCAGCTCTGGCTCGCCACCCACGCCCTCGACATCGGGGCCATGACGGTCTTCCTCTACTGCTTCCGGGACCGCGAAGCCATTCTGGACATCTTCGAGGCCTTCTGCGGCGCCCGCCTCACCACCACCGCCTTCCGGATCGGCGGGCTCAGGGAGGACGTCCCCCCGGGGATGGACCGGATGGTCCGCAATTTCCTCAAGGCATTCTCCACGGGCATCGAGGAGTACGAGACGCTCCTTTCCGAGAACCGCATCTGGAAGAAACGCACGGTGGGGGTGGCCAAACTCCAGGCCAAGGACGCCGTGGCCCTCGGCATCACCGGCCCGGTCCTCCGGGCCGCGGGGGTGCCCTATGACGTGCGGAAGGCCTTCCCGAGCGCAGCCTACGCGGAGATGGACTTCCAGATCGCGACCCGCCCGGAGGCCGACACCTACGCCCGCTACCTGGTGCGTCTCGAGGAGATGCGCCAGAGCGCGAGGATCGTCCAGCAGTGCCTCGACGGGCTGCCGGAGGGGCCCGTGATGGCGAAGATCCCCAAGATCCTCAAGTCGGAAGTGTGCGAGGTGTACCACAGCATCGAGGCCCCCAAGGGGGAGCTGGGCTACTACTTCGTCGGCGAGAAAGGCGGGGCCAATCCCTACCGGATGCACGTCCGGGCCCCCAGCTTCGTGAACCTCCAGGCCCTCCCCAAGATGACCGAGGGGAACCTCCTGGCGGACGTGATCGCCGCCATCGGGACCCTGGATGTGGTGCTCGGCGAGATCGACCGGTGACGAGGAACGGATGACTGCCATGACCCTGACGCAAAGCTTCGTGACGGCCCTGCTCCAGATCGTGGTGCTGGCCCTTTTCGTGTTCGTGGCGGTGCCCGTCATCGTGTTCGCCGAGCGTAAGGTGATCGGCTACGTCCAGCTCCGCCTGGGCTACACCCGCATCGCCGGGGGCCTCCACGGGGTCACCGGGGGATTGAATCGCCTCATGTGGTGGATGGGAAAGCTTCCCTTCTTCTCGATCCTCCGGGGCTTCCCCAGCTTCATCGCGGACGGCATCAAGCTCTTCACGAAAGAAGACATCGTCCCTGAGAAGGCCGACTGGTGGGTCTTCCACTTCGCCCCGGCCATCTCGGTGGTCGCCGCCTTCACCGTGCTGGGCATCGTCAGCTTCTCGCCCGCCCCCTTGTGGACCTGGCCGGCGGCCGTGCCCATCGTGGGCGGCCTGCCCTTCGCCGGGGTGATCAGCGACGTGAATGTGGGTCTCCTGATGCTGGTGGGCGTCGCCAGCGTGGGCGTGTACGGCATCGTTCTCGGCGGTTGGGCCTCGAACTCCAAGTACCCCCTCCTGGGAGGGCTCCGCAGCGCGGCCCAGATCGTAAGCTACGAGGTCCCTCTCACCTTCAGCCTGCTGGTGCCGGTGGTGCTTTCCGGGACCCTGAACTTCACCCAGATGTCCCAGTACCTTTCCGGGGCCCCCATCCAGACCTCAGCGGGACCGGCCCAGATGCCCGCCCTCGCCATCCTGCCCCTCTTCATCGGCTTCTTCATCTACCTCACCTGCGGCTTCGCGGAGACCAACCGCGTGCCCTTCGACCTTCCCGAGGCGGAGACGGAACTGGTGGCGGGCTTCCACACCGAGTACACGGGCATGAAGTTCGGCCTCTTCTACCTGGCCGAATACGCCAACATGATCATCGTCGCCGCGGTGGCCGCGGCCTTCTTCCTGGGGGGGCACCACTTTCTTCCCTTCGGTCTCCAACGCTTCATCCCCCCCTCCGTCCCGGTCGTCGGGGGCGCCAGCTTCGGCTGGTTCCTGCTCTGGATGGCCCTGATCCTCTTCTCCTACCTCTGGGTGCGGGCAACCCTGCCGCGGTACCGCTACGACCAGCTCATGCACGTGGGCTGGAAGTGGCTGATACCGCTCTCACTCGCCAACCTGTGCCTTGCGGCCCTCGTCCGCTATTTCGCGTAGGGGGACACGATGGCCTCGTTCCTTCGCACCCTGATCCCCCTGGACATCTACGGGGGCATGAAGCTCACGGGCAAGTACTTCGGCAAAGTCCTGCGCGAGGCCAACCGGGCCCGGATCCGGACCCACGTGGTCTGCGAGTACCCCGAGGTCCCCGTGAAGCTTCAGCCCCGCTTCCGGGGGCGCCTCACCCTCCTCAAGGACGAGCAGGGGGAGATCAAGTGCATCTGCTGCCTCGCCTGCGAGAAGATCTGCCCCACCCAGGTCATCACCATCGAGAAGGGCAAGAAGGAGGGCCGCAAGCTGCCCTACCCGGTGCGCTACGACTTCGAGATGGAACGCTGCATCTTCTGCGAGTTCTGCGTGGAAAGCTGCGGCTTCGACAGCATCATCCTGAACCACCAGTTCGAGCTGGCGGCCTACAACCGGGAGGACTTCTCCATCGGGATGGAGGGGCGATTCCAGAACATGTTCGAGCTGTCCCCGGTCGCCCGGTACTCGGTGGCCGAGGAGGCGCAGAGGTAGCCATGGAAAACGCCCTCGCCTTCATCGGCCGCAACTTCTTCCTCATCTTCGGCCTGATGGCCGTAGGGGCGGCGGTGGCCATGGTGTTCTCCAAGAGCGCCGTCCACAGCGTCCTGAGCTTCCTCTTCGCCATGCTCAGCATCGCGGGCTGCTACCTGAGCCTCCAGGCGGAGTTCGTCGGGGTGGCCCAGATCCTCGTCTACGCCGGGGGCATCGTGGTGCTCTTTCTCTTCGTGGTGATGCTGGTGGAGCTCACCCGCTTCAAGGAGGCCGGCGGGATCTTCCACGTGCAGACGCCCTGGGCCGTCGTGGCGGTGCTCGGGGCCTGCGCGGTCTTCATCTACGTCTTCCGGGGCCTGATCTTCGATCCCGCCTCCAAGGACGCCCTGGTGCTGAAGCCGGAGCTGGCGCAGGGCCTGGACGTGGCGAGCCAGAACGCCCAGGCGGTGAGCCGGGGGCTCTTCGCCGAGTACCTGCTCCCCTTCGAGATCCTCTCGGTGATCCTCCTGGTCGCCCTGGTGGCGGCGGTGGCCATCGCCAAGCAGGAAAGGGCCTGAAATGGTTTCCATGAACGGCGTCCTCCTCATCTCGTTCCTGCTCCTGGCGGTGGGCATCGCCGGCGTCCTCATCCGCCGGAACGCCCTGGTGATCCTCATGTGCGTGGAGCTCATGCTGAACGCGGCCAACCTGAACTTCGTGGCCGCCGCCCGGCACTCCGGCACCGTGAACGGGCAGGCCTTCGCCCTCCTGGTGATGGGTTTCGCAGCCGCCGAGGTGGCCGTGGGATTGGCCCTGGTGGTGGCCCTCTACCGCCGCAGGGACACCGTGAGCGTGGACAAGATCGACCTCCTGAAGGGCTGACGGGAACGCCATGATGAACCTCGAACACGCCAGCGCCGCCGCCACCGCAGCCACAACCCACGTCGGGTGGCTGTGGCTGATCCCCTTCCTCCCGGCCTTCGGTGCCCTCCTGAACGGCCTGCGCGGCCTCGTGGCCCGCAAGCGGGGGACCTCCACCCCTCGTCCGCCCTCCGTGGACGTCTTCGCCCTGGGCAGCGTGGGCATCGCCTTCATCCTCTCCGTGGCCGCCTTCGTGAAGCTCGCCGGCATGGATCCTGGCTCCCGCTCCCTGGACCAGCGGCTCTGGACCTGGTTCAGCCTCGGGGGCTCCAGCGTGAACGGGGGAATCGCCCAGAACGTGATGGAGTGGGCCTACAAGTTCGATCCCCTCAGCGGCGCCATGGCGCTCCTGGTGACGGGCGCCGGATTCCTGATCCACCTCTTCAGCACGGGCTACATGGCGGAGGAGCGGAACGACGGCCGCTACTACCGCTTCATGGCCTACCTGAACCTGTTCGTCTTCAGCATGTTGAACCTGGTCCTGGGCGCCAACATGATGATGATGTTCCTGGGCTGGGAGGGCGTGGGCCTCTGCTCCTACCTTCTCATCGGCTTCTACTTCGACAAGGAGTATGCCGCCGTCGCGGGGAAGAAGGCCTTCGTCACCAACCGCATCGGGGACTTCGGCTTCTGCATCGGGATCTTCCTGATCTTCATGATCTTCGGGACCGTGGACTTCGACACCCTCATGGGGATGACCCGGGGCATCGCCGCCCAACCCGCCATCACCCTCTTCGGCCTGACCCACAGCCCCACCTGGTGGTTCAACCTCATCGGCATCTGCCTGTTCGTGGGGGCCGCAGGCAAGTCGGCCCAGATTCCCCTGTACGTCTGGCTTCCCGATGCCATGGCGGGTCCGACCCCGGTCAGCGCGCTGATCCACGCGGCCACCATGGTGACCTCGGGCCTCTACATGATCACGCGGATGAACTTCATCTACGTGCAGGCCCCCACGGCCCTGGCGGTGGTCCTGGCGGTGGGGGCCCTCACGGCCTTCGTGGCGGCCACCATGGGCCTGGCCCAGTACGACATCAAGAAAGTCCTGGCCTACTCCACGGTCTCCCAGCTGGGCTTCATGTTCATGGGCCTGGGGGCCGGAGCCTTCACCGCGGGCATGTTCCACGTCTTCACCCACGCCTTCTTCAAGGCCACGCTCTTCCTCGGCTCCGGATCCGTGATCATGGCCTGCCACCACGAGCAGGACATGCGGAACATGGGCGGACTGAGGAAGCACCTGCCCTGGACCTACCTGTCCATGCTCCTGGCGACCATCGCCATCGCGGGGATCTTCCCCTTCAGCGGTTTCTTCTCGAAGGACGAGATCCTCTGGAAGGTCTTCGAGGGCTGGTACAACCACGGCCACTACGACGGGCCGGCACTGAACCTGGTGGCCTGGGTCCTGGGCATGCTGGGCGCCTTCTGCACCGCCTTCTACATGACACGCCTCATGGTGATGACCTTCTTCGGCACCTACCGCGGGGCGGGGGAGGACCCCTACGGTCACACGGTCCCCTCCGAGGCCCACCACGCCGCCGATGACCATGGCGATGCCCATGGTCACGGTGATCACGGTCATGCCGCCGGGCACGGCCACGATGCCGGGCACGGCCACGGTTCCGGCCATGGCGACCACCACGGCCCGCAGGAGGTGCCCTGGAACATGTGGGTGCCGGTCTTCATCCTGGCCTGCCTGGCCGTGGTGGGTGGATTCCTCAACTACCCGGGCAGCCTCCATCGCATCCTCCCGCTCGTGCCCGAAGACCTCTTCAGCAAGTGGATCGAGCCCCTGCTCTATCAGGTGGCCCCGGCCCACCACGGCGCCGGCCACGTGCCGCCGGCCATCGAGTACGGACTGATGGCCTGGGCCACCTTCGTCTGGGCCCCGGGCGCCATGCTGCTGGCCTGGTTCATCTACGGCCGGGATCCCGCCTGGACCATCGCCGTGAACTTCGTGAAGCGCTTCCCCAGGGTTTTCGAGTGGGTCAACGCCAAGTACTACGTGGACGAGTTCTACGAGTGGGCCCTCATCGGCCCCTGCAAGCAGCTCAGCGCCCAGCTCTGGGCCTTCGACACCTGGGTGGTGGACGGCATGGTGAACGGCGCGGCGCGCACCACCGTGCTGGTGGCCCACGCCTCCTTCTGGGTGGATGCCAAGATTGTGGACGGTACCGTGAACCTCGTGGCCGATTCCACCCAGTGGTTCTCCGCCGGCCTCAAGCTCCTCCAGAGCGGCCGGGTGCAGAACTACGCCTTCCTGATGTTCCTCGGCTTCCTCGTCTTCGCCTTCTGGAAATTCCTGGCCTGATCCCCTGATCCCCTGATGCCGTCCGGAGTCCCCATGCTTGCCTGGTACCAGAACCTCCCCCTCTGGGTCACCGCCCTCCCCATGCTCGGGGCCCTGCTGCTGCTCTTCGTCCCGAACACGCAGCGCAGGACCTTCGAACTGGGGGCCCTCGCCATCACGGTGGCCGACTTCCTCCTGAGCGTGCCCCTCTGGTTCCAGTACCAGAGCAGCGACGCGGTCCAGTGGGTGACCCGGATCCCCTGGATCCCCTCCATCGGGGTGAACTTCCACATCGGCATGGATGGCATCAGCCTGGTCCTCTTCCTGCTCACCACCTTCATCGGCTTCATCTCGGTGTGGTGCAGCTTCACGGCCATCGAGGAACGGCACAAGGAGTACTACATCTGGATCCTGGTGATGCAGTTCACCATGCTGGGCGTCTTCATCTGCCAGGACATGTTCCTCTTCTACCTGTTCTGGGAACTGATGCTGGTGCCCATGTACTTCCTCATCGCCATCTGGGGGGGCCCCCAGAAGCTGTACGCTGCCATCAAGCTCTTCCTCTACACCCTCGCCGGCTCCGTGCTGATGCTGGTGGCGATTCTCGCGATCTACTTCCTGCAGCACAAGACCACGGGCACCTACAGCTTCGGCATCGCGGAATTCCAGGCCATGGCCCCCGCGATCGCCAAGCAGTCCCTCACCTTCCAGATTCTGCTCTGCCTGGCCTTCTTCATCGGCTTCGCCATCAAGGTGCCGATGTTCCCCTTCCACACCTGGCTTCCGGACGCCCACGTGCAGGCCCCCACCGCCGGTTCGGTGATCCTCGCCGGCATCCTGCTGAAGATGGGAACCTACGGCTTCGTGCGCTTCCTCCTGCCCATCGTCCCGGAAGCCACCAAGCTGCTCATGCCCTGGTTCCTGGCCCTGACCCTCATCGGAGTGATCTACGGGGCCCTGGTGGCCATGATCCAGAAGGACATCAAGAAGCTGGTGGCCTACTCCTCCGTGAGCCACCTCGGGCTCTGCATGCTCGGGATCTTCGCGCTCAATCCCAACGGGATCATGGGCGGCATGTTCCAGATGATCAACCACGGCATCTCCACCAGCGCGCTCTTCCTCCTGGTGGGCATCGTGTACGAGCGCCGGCACACCCGCATGATCGCGGACTACAGCGGCCTCTCGAAGCAGATGCCGGTCTACGCCACCATCTTCATGATCATGACCATGAGCAGCATCGGGCTCCCCGGCCTGAACGGCTTCATCGGGGAGTTCGCCATCCTCCAGGGGGCCTTCCAGGCCCAGCCCTGGTGGGCGGTGGCGGCCACCAGCGGCATCATCCTGGGCGCGGCCTACATGCTGTGGCTGTACCAGCGGGTGATGTTCGGGCCCCTGGACTCGGCCAGCGTCCACATGAAGGACCTGAATGCCCGGGAGATCGCCTACTTCGCGCCCCTCGTGGCGGCGGCCTTCTGGATCGGACTCTATCCCAAGCCCCTCATGGATCGCCTGGAGAAGCCCATCGCCAAGCTCGTCACCCAGGTGGATCCCGGGTTCTTCGAACGGGAACGCCTCGAGAAGGTCCAGGCCGAGGCCCGCAGGATGGGCATGAAGGCCATGGAGGCTCCCGCCCACGCCGCACCGGGGGCCGCCGGCCACGCCCCTGAAGCGCACGCGGCCGTGCCGAAGGGAGGCCACTGATGTCCTTCGCCCGCGCGCTTCTCGAGGCGCTGCTCAGGGACAGCCGCCTCATCACCCCCCAGCTCCTGCTCGTGGGGGCGGCCACCCTGATGCTCTGGCCCCTGGACGGGATCCTCTTCCAGAGGGGGGAGAAGCGGAAGTGGGCTCCGGTCACCCTCGTGGTCCTCGCCCTCACCGGGCTCCTGATGCTGGGGGTGCCCTCGGGCAGCGGCTTCTCGGGCATGTACAAGGTGGACGGCCTGGCGCGCGGCTTCCAGTGGATCAGCCTCCTTTCCGCCATCGCCACGGTCTTCCTCAGCCAGCGCATGCTCGACGGAATGGAGGAACAGACCGTCGAGTACTACGCCATGATCCTCTTCGCCCTGTCGGGGATGTTCTTCCTAGCCGGCGCGACCGACCTGGTCAGCATCTACTTCTCCCTCGAACTCATGGCCGTCTGCATCTACATCCTGGCGGCCTACCTCCGGAACCAGGACCGAAGCATCGAAGCCGGAGTGAAATACTTCCTCCTGGGGGCCTTCTCCAGCGGAATCCTGCTCTACGGCCTGAGCCTGCTGTTCATCGCGGCGGGGGGTCAGGGCACGAACCTGTCCGCCCTCAACCAGGCCCTGGCCATGGCGCCGAAGAACAGCGACTTCCTGGTGTTCGCCGGAGTGCTGATGGTCCTGGTGGGATTCGGGTTCAAGGTGGCGGCGGTGCCCTTCCACCAGTGGTCCCCCGACGCCTACGACGGCGCGCCGACTCCCATCACCGCCTTCATGGCCACCGCCCCCAAGGCGGCCGCCATCGCCGCCTTCATCCGCCTCTTCGGAACCGGGCTCCACGGCGTCTCCTCGGACTGGGTCCCGCCCCTGTCCTTCGTGGCGGGCGCCAGCATGGTCTGGGGCAACGTGGCGGCCCTGCGGCAGAGCACCATGAAGCGCATGCTGGCGTACAGTTCCATCGCCCACGTGGGGTACATGCTCATGGGCGTTCTGTCCATGGACGTGGCCCAGGGGGCCCAGGTGATCTGGCTGTACATGGGGATCTACCTGTTCATGAACATGGGGGCCTTCGCGGTGGTGATCCACCTCCAGGGGAAGGGGGAAGGCGAACGGATCGAGGACTTCCGGGGCCTGGGCCGCCGCCAGCCGGTGCTCGCCTTCGCCATGATGGTCTTCCTCCTCAGCCTGGCGGGCATCCCGCCCCTGCTGGGCTTCTTCGGGAAGTTCTTCCTCTTCAAGCTGGCCATCGAGCAAGGCTATGTGTTCCTCACCACCCTGGCCCTGGTCACCAGCGCCATCAGCGCCTACTACTACCTGATGGTGGTGAACCAGATGTACTTCCGGGAGGCCCCGGAAGGGGATCGGCCCGCCCTGGGCACCGCCATCGCGGCCGTCGTCACGGCCGCCTGCGCGGTGACCCTCATCGGCACGGCCTTCGGGCCCTGGCTGCTGGAGTGGGCTGGGCGGATCGGGGTGTAAAGAAGCTGGACACAGAAGGCACAGAAGGCCGCAGAATCCACAGAAGTTTCTTTTTCTGCGTCTTCTGTGCTCTTCTGTGTCTTCTGTGACCAGCGCCTTATGATCTTCCGCCCGCGAAAGGATGACGCCGACCCGAGGGAGCGCGCCCTGTGGGGGGACCTGCTCTCCCTGGGTCTGGTCTTTCCCATCGCCATCGTCCTCGGTTTTTTTCTCGGCCGCTGGATCGGCGGGTTCTTCGGGCACCCCGAGCCGGGCCAGTGGATCGGCCTGCTCTGGGGTGTGGCCACCGGCTTCTGGGAACTCTACAAAGTGACCCTCCGGGCCAACGCCCTCGACCAACCCCCGGCGGAACCAGGGAAGGGGCCCCAGCCTGGACCCCATGGGGACGGAGACGATGACCGTCCCTGAGGAGCGGGACCCGGGAGCCTCCCACCTGGACTGGATCCTGCGGTTCCAGTTCATCCTCCTTCCGGCGGGTGTCCTGGCCTGGGGGCTGCGTTCCCGGTGGGCAGCGGCGGCCTTCCTGGCCGGGGCCGCCGGAAGCCTGGCCTTCTGGGGCCTGCACCGCTTCCTCGTGGCCAGGATGCTCACCCCATCCCTGCGCCGTCGCTGGTTCTACGGTCTCCTGACCCTGGGGAAACTGGCGTTGATCGCCCTGCTGGTGCGTGGGATGATGGAAGTGCTGCCTGACGAGGGTCTTCCCCTCGCGACGGGGATCCTCCTCTTCGTCGCAGGCATCCTGCTCGAAGCCATCCGCCTCGGATTCCGGGCCTCCGAAGCCCCCCCGTCCGATGGACCCTGAGGGCCCCCCATGGAACATCACGCCTCCGAACTCTCGAAATGGCTGACCCAGGTCCTGGGTCTGTCCCAGCACAGCTGGGGGGTTTTCGGGCACGGCGCCCCGCTCTCGGTCCTGGAGCGCTACGACCACCTGTTGAACGCCCTTCTGGCAGCCTGCCTCGCCCTCCTCATCACGGGCGTGGTGAGGGCCCGAATGAAACAGGTGCCGGGCCCCCTGCAGCAGGTCCTGGAGTTCGTGGTGCAGGGGTTGAAGGACCTGGTCGGCGACAACATTCACCACCACCCCGAGAAGTACCTGCCCTTCGTGGGCACCATGGCCCTCTTCGTGTTCTTCAACAACCTGTTCGGCCTGCTGCCGGGGCTCAGTCCGGCGACGAGCAACTGGAACGTGACCCTTGCCTGCGCCCTGGTGGTCTTCCTCTACTACAACTTCCACGGGATGAAAGAGCAGGGCTTCCTCAAGTACTGGGCCCACTTCGCCGGCCCCATCTGGTGGCTGGCGCCCCTGATGTTCCCCCTGGAGATCCTGGGCCTCCTCTCCCGCATCCTCAGCCACAGCCTCCGGCTATTCGGCAACATCGGAGGGGAACACATGGTGGCCGGCATCTTTTTCGGACTCCTTCCCATCCTTCTGCCGGTGCCCCTTCTGGCCATGGGTCTTTTCTTCGGACTCATCCAGACCTTCGTCTTCACCATGCTCACCGTGATCTACCTCTCGGGCGCCGTGGCCCACGAGCATTGAAATCCTCGTGGGGGCAAACGGCCTTCGGCCCGGGCCCCCACACCCCACACCCCGCGCCCCTCGCGGGCGCAGCCCGCTCAGGGCTTCCCCATTCCGACCTACCGTCCCCGGGATTCCGAACCCCCAGGACCCTTTTCAAGGAGCAGTCCCATGAAGAAGTTCCTCACCACCGCCTTCCTCTTCTGCGTGGCCGTGGCCGCCTTCGCCCAGGGCGCCGAGCCCTCCGCCACGGCCTCCTTCTTCGCCGGCAAGTACCTGGCCCACCTCTCCCTCGCCATCGGCGCCGCAGGATGCGGCCTGGGACAGGGGAAGGCCGTGGCCGCAGCCTGCGAGGGCATCGCCCGGAATCCCCAGGCCGCTGGCAACATCCGTACGACCATGATCATCGGGCTCGCGCTCATCGAAGCCCTCGTGATCTACGTGCTGGTGGCCGCCTTCGCCGTCAAGTAATCAGCCCTTCCGCTCCACCCATGGGCGCCCTTCGGGGCGCCCATTATCATGTCATCCAGTTCCAGGACGATAGGATGGGGAACGGTCATGTACCTCGAACACCCCTTTTCCCTGCCTCCTGAGATCCCCCGGGTGATCCTCGGAGGGGATTCGGCCATTGATCTCGAAGGGCTGCACCTGGGGACGGAGGAGGAGGCCAGGACCTTCGCCCTCCACTACGGCTACGACATGGATTCCCCGCCCCAGCGGCTCCAGGTGGTCCAGGGATTCGAGGAGGCCCTCGCCTTTCTGGAAGAGGTGATCCTGGAAGGCACGGGGATGGACATCCCCGAGGACATCTCGGGGCTGCGGGACCCCCTGCAACTGCTCCTGTGGGCCTCGGAACGGCCCCGGAGCCTCCGGTCCCGGTGGGCCTGCGCCGTGCTCCGCATCATGCACACGCTCTTCCACATCGGCCACAACTTCATCCTCCGCTTCCTGCCCGAGATCCAGGCCCAGGTCTTTTCCGCCTACGATCGCCACCTGGTGCAGCGCGAGGACGGGAGTTGGCTGCTCCGGGGACGCTACGAGGTCCCGCTGGTGGCGGTGGAGCGCAAGCAGAAGAAGGATCGCCTCTCCATCCTGCTCAAGCTGCTCCACAAGCCGGAGAACGTCGCCGAGACGATCTACGACCAGGTGGGGATCCGCTTCGTCGCCGAGGACCGGGTTGGGGTCCTCGAGGTGTTGCGTTTCCTCGTGGACCACCACGTCACCATGGCTGCCCACGTCAAACCCTCCCGGGCACGGAACCTGGTTTTCGACCTCCAGACCCTCAGCGCCTGGGCCGAGGAACTGCCGGGGGATTTCCAGCCGGCCCACCTGGACGCCGAGGAGCGGGCCGCCCTCGGGCGCCATCTGGCCCTGGAATCCCCCCGGCGTGAAGATAACCCCTTTTCCAGCAAGGATTATTCCGCGGTCCAATTTACGGCCAGAACTCTGATCCGGCTGCCCAATCCCGCCGCCCGGACCTTGGAACGGCTACAATCGGACTTTGCAGCCATCGGCAAACCTGAACTGGCGGACCTCCTCCACATTCCAGAGTTGATCCAATCCCAGGACGAGTTTACTTTCTTCTTCGCGCACGAAGTTCAAGTCATGGAAAAGGCCGGGTTCCTGAACGCCCGCGAGGGTCCCGCCTCCCACCAGGAGTACAAGCTACGGAAACGTGAGGCGGCCAGGAAACGAGTTTTGCAGGGCATCTTGAGGGAGGAAGTACCATGCTGAACATCCAGACCCGCCAGGAGGGCAGCGCTGCGGTGGTGACCATCCAGGGGAAGGTCAATTTCGAGGTCACGGCCCAGTTGCGGGACGTGATCCGGGATACCGTGGCCCAGGAGCAGCCCAAGCTCCTGGTCATCAACCTCGAAGGGGTCAGCTTCATCGACTCCTCGGGCCTGGGGCTCCTGGTGGCGGCCCGCAACAGCGTGGACAAGAACAATGGCAAGCTCCACCTCTGTTCCCTCCCCGTCCAGGTGAAGAAAACCTTCGACCAGACCAACCTGACCAACTACTTCTCCATCTTCGCCACCGAGCAGGACGCCCTGCGCGGGGCTTGAGGCGACCCCAGCCGTGAACAAGGGGGTGGTCCTTGTCGTGGACGACGAACCCCCCATCCGGGACATCCTGAGCTTCTACCTGAAGCGCGCGGGTTACCAGGTCCTGCTGGCGGAAGATGGCCGGAAAGGTCTTGAGGCCATGGCCAAGCTGCAGCCGGACCTGATCCTCTCTGACCTTCGAATGCCCGAGATGGCCGGGGACGAATTCTGCAAGACGGTGAAGGGAGACCCCGCCACCCGGGACATCTACTTCATCTTGGTCTCGGCCCTGGACGGGGCCGTCTCCAGGATCGGCGGGCTCGCCTTGGGTGCGGACGACATGATCGCCAAGCCCTTCCACGCCCAGGAAGTGATGGCCAAGGTGGAATCCGCCTTCCGCATCATCGAGATGCAGAAGGAAATCAAGCGACAGAACCAGGAGCTCACCCGGTTCCAGGAGAAGGTGAAAGGCGAACTGGAACTCGCCGCCAAGTTCCAGATGGGCCTCCTGCCCGAGATCCCAGGGCGGGCCAACGGGATCCGCTACACCCACCGCTACCTTCCTGCGGAAGGAATCGGCGGGGACATCTACACCATCCTTCCCACCCAGGACGGGGGCGCCGCCGTTCTGGTGGCGGATGTCAGCGGGCATGGGGTGACCGCCGCCCTCATCAGCGCCATGGTGAAGACGAGTTTCGAGGCCCAGGTCCGACTCGGAGGCGGGCCCATGGACTGGGCCCGTGAGATGAACCGCCACCTGTGCGCCAGCACCCTGAGCGAGCAGTTCGCCACGGCCTTCCTGGCCTGCATCGAGCCTGGCCGCCCCGAAATCCGCTACGTGATCGCGGGGCATCCGGCGCCCTTCCGGCTCCACCGGGGCGCCGCCGGAGGCCTGCACCGCCCGGAGCAGCTGGGCGGGAGGGGATTCATGCTCGGGATCGATGCCACCCTCCCCTTCGAGGAGCATCGGGCCCCCCTCCTCCCGGGGGACCGCCTCCTCCTTTTCACCGACGGCCTCGTGGAGGTGGAGCGGGAAGACCGTCGCCTGCTGGGGGAAGACGGCCTGATGCGCCTTTCCGCGGAACTCCCGGCGGACGGGGACCTGGCCGCGGACCAGCTCGTGGGCCAGACCCGAAGCTTCAACCATCCGGTGGAATTCACCGACGACGTCACCCTGGTGGTGATCGACCGGGTGGACTGAAGCGGTCTGCGCTTCCTCGTCCAAAGGCTTGCCGGGAACCTCCCGCCCAGGTTAGACAGGACACTGTTGGAGGCTGCCATGCGACCCCTTGTCATTGCCCTGCTCACCGTCCTGGGCCTCGCGGCTCCGGCCCAGGACCTGAAGCAGCGGTTCGGCCTGAATTTCAGCGCCACCATCCCCTCCGACACCGCCGGGAAGCTCTACGGGAAGGGGTGGAAGATCGGCGTGCCCTTCTACTTCAGGATCGGCATGCCGGTGGAAGGGCGCCTCCGGGTCGAATTCGGCCATTTCAACCAGGGGAAGGCCATGGCGGGATCCTACGGCGTGACCTACGGGCCGACGTCCGCCTCCACCCGCCTGGTGAGCTACGACTGGCTCATCAACCTGGGGGAGCGGCGGCAGGAGACAGGGGTGGACTTCATCATCGGGATCGGTGGCGCCCACTGGTGGCGGGAGTACACCTACACCTACTCCAGCCCCGGGTTCTCCAACACCCGCCAGGAATCCGACCACGAACTGGCCTTCGCCGGGACCGTGGGCTTCAGATTCCGGATCAATCCGAACCTGGCGGTGGAACTCCACCAGGTGCTCACGAGCCTGCCCGGCAGCAGCCGGGACTTCAAGGACGCGGAGTTGAGCCACACGTCCATCGGGCTCGGGGTCCGGTTCTAGCCGGTTTCCTCCAGGGTGGCCGCGATGCCGGCCTCCAGTTCCATGAACGAAGCTTGGTAGGCTCCGTCTCCCCTCAGGGAGGAAAGGTCCGCCTGGGTGAAATTCTGGTACTTTCCGCGCAGTTCCTCGGGGAATGGAATGTAGGCGACCCTCCCGGACCCCAGGTGCCGGATGAGGGTACGGGCGATGTCATTGAAGCTGCGGGCCTTCCCTGTCCCCCCGTTGAAGATTCCGGCCCGGAAGGGACCGAATCCGAAGTGCAGGTTGAGGGACACGATGTCCCCGACGAACACGAAGTCCCGCACCTGCTCCCCGTCCCCGTAACCCTCGCAACCCTCGAAGAGCCGGCATTCCCCCTCCTCCCGGAGTTGTCGAAGGAGCTGGTGAAGCACGCTCATCATCCGGCCCTTGTGGGCCTCCCGGGGGCCGAAGACGTTGAAATACCTTAGCCCCACGACGGGGCTGGAAACCCCCGGGAGGACCTGCCGGACGTGCTGGTCGAAGGCCAGCTTGGAGTAGCCGTAGATGTTCAGGGGGCGCTCGTTCACGGGCGACTCGGTGAAGTTCCTGCTCGACCCGTACACGGCGGCGCTGGAGGCGTAGACGAACGGAGTGCGTCGGCCCAGGCACCAGTGCAGGAGGGCCTTTGAATCCCCGAAATTGTTCTCCATCATGTACCGGCCGTCGCGCTCCATGGTGTCGCTGCAGGCCCCGTTGTGGAACACGGCCTCGGCCTTGGCGTCGAAGCGTCCCCCCTCCAGCCGGGCCCGGAAGTCCCGTTTGTCGAGGTAGTCCGAGATCCGGAGGTCCGCGAGGTTCGCGACCTTCTCGGGGCGGTCGAGGTTGTCCACCACCAGGATGTCGGTGGAGCCCTGGGCGTTCAGCCTCCGCACGAGGTTGGAGCCGATGAAGCCCGCTCCCCCGGTGACGATCAGCATGGGCCCCCTCCCGCCCCAGCCTACCCGATGGCCTCTTCCTCCGGAGCCCCCCGGGCGAGGATCCTGGGTCCCAATTCCGCCCAGAGGAGGCCCAGGACGATCAGGGCGCCCCCCAAGACCTGCAGGAGGGAGAGATGCTCCCGGATTCCGGGGACCCAGCCGCTCACGGCCAGGGCCGCACTGAAAACCGGTTCCAGGCTGAAGAGGATGGCGGCCTCGGTGGCCCCCAGGTGGGCCTGCTGGCTGGCCTGAAGGTAGAAGGCCACACAGGTCGCAAGGACGGCCAGGAAGAGCATGGAGATCCAGACCAGGGGCCGTGCCAGGGCGGCGAGGGAGCCCGAGAAGCCTCCGAGGCGGGACCCGTCCGCCAGGGCCTGGGTCGGGGCGAAAGGCGTGATGGCCAAGGACAGGAGGGCCACCACGGCCACCTGGAGGGTGGCCAGCACCCAGCCGTCGCTGCGGCGCGAGAAATGCGCCGTCATCGAAATGTGCACCCCGCAGAGGACCGCGCACAGCAGGGTCTCGGAATCCCCGAAGTTCCAGCCGCCGAAGGGTTTTCCGGGTTCATTCACCAGGAAGTAGAGACCAAGGGCGGCGCAGAGGGCCCCCAGGGCGTGGGCGGAACGGAGGCGGTCACCCACCACCAGGCTCACCACGGGGGTGAAGATCACGTACAACCCCGTGATGAAACCGCTCTTGGACGTGGTGGTGTAGCGCAGCCCGTCGGTCTGGAGCCAGAAAATGACCGTGAGGACGAGCCCCAGCAGCAATCCATCCCGGACGCTCTGGCGATCCCAGCGCGCCTTCAGGACCAAGGCAAGGCCCAGAAGCAGGGCGGTGCCCAGGAGAAAACGGAAACTGAGCAGGGCGCCCACGCTGAGTCCGCCCTGGACGACGGCCTTCATGGCGGCGAAGCTTCCCCCCCACACCAGGGCGGTGAAGGCGATTCCCAGGGTCGCGCGGAAATGGCGACCGCGGTGGGCATCAGGCATGGGAGGGCCCGGAACTCAGCGGAGGATGGCGGCGACCCGCACGTCCACCTCGGGCTGTTCGGGGAGGGTGGTGGTGAAGGTGAGGCGCTCGTTGAGGCTTCCGGCCTTGGAGGAGGAGGACAGCACCACCTGGAGTTCGTGAAGGACCTGGGCCTTCTTCCCGATCCCCTCGACCCGGATCAGGGGGTTGCTGGATTTCACGCCCGTCACGAGAAAGGCCTTGCCGTCGGCCGCGCTGAGGGTGAGGGTGGCCCGCAGTTCCTTCCCCGCAGGCTCGGCCCAGGCCACACGCTCGGGCTTGGCGGTGACGAAGCTCTTCAATTCCCACTGGGCGTTGATGGCAATGAGGGGCTGGTTCTGGCTCGAGGTCCTCACGGTGATGGCGTCCACTCCCCGGACCTGGCCTCCGGGGACCTTGGATCCGTCGAAGGTGAGCTCCAGCACCACGTCGTTTCCTTCCTGCCGGGTGGCGGTGCTGAGGTAGGGGGCCCCTGGGACCTTCACCTCGGTCACCTGCACGGGCTGGCCGTTGCCCGAGGAGAGCCGGACCACACCCTTCCTGGGGGTGGTTCGGGGCACCTCGCTGAAGAACAGGGAGGTGGTGCTGGGCATGATCTCCTGGATGACCTCGGCCTCCATGGTGAGGGCCACCACGGGATTGGCGGGATCGTTGCTCGTGACCTGAATGGATTTCCGCACGACCCCTCGGTTGCCCTTGGGGTCGAAGGTGGCTTCCAGGAACTCGCTCTCCCCAGGGGCCAGGGACCACTTGCCCAGCATGGTGGAGGTGCACCCGCAGCTCGGATTGATGTTGGTGATGTTCAGGTAGGCCTTTCCGGTGTTGGTGACCTTGTAGCGCGCGGCCACCTTCTTGTCGGGAGAGATCTTCCCGAAATCGTGGTGCACCTTTTCGAAGGAAATCGCTGGCTGGGCCGTGGGGGCTTGGGCGCAGAGGATCGCGGGGAGGGAAAGGGTCAAGAGCAGTCGCATGGAGATTCCTCGCAGGACATCCATTCTATGCCGAGACCAGCCCTTCCAGTTCCTCCAGCACTCGGCGCGGGCTGAGGTCCGACAGGCAGGGCTGGCCTTCCACGCTGCAATCCCGCTTGAAACAGGGGCTGCAGGGGAGGCCACCCCGGCGAAGGGCCTGGCTCCGGGGCCCCCAGGGCGTGGACCCTCCTGGGTCCGTGGCCCCGTAGAGGGCCAGCACCGGGGTGCCACAGGCTGCGGCCAGGTGGGACAGGCCCGAGTCGTTGCCCAGGGCGGCCCTGGCCCCCCGGAGCCAGGCCGCGGCCTCCCGGAGGGTCGTCCTTCCGCACAGGTCCAGGGCCCCCTCCGAGGCCACGAAGGCGCAGTCGTCGGCCTCCTCCTTCACCCCCAGGACCACCACCTCCAGCCCAGCCCCCCGCGCCAGGCGGGCCAGCTCCAGGTAGTGGACCCGGGGCCAGGCCTTGGAAGGCCAGGTGGAGCCGGGCATGAGGCAGAGGTAGGGACCCGCGGGCCTGGGGATTTCGACGCCGGGGTCATAGTCGGCGTAGGGCATCGGCGGGAGCCCGGGCCATCGCTTCGCCAGCACACCGTGGTAGCGCAGGAGGAAGGGCCCCTCGGTCCCCCAGAAGGGGCCGGAATGGGTGTTGAAGGGGCCCTGGCCGCTCTCGTCCACGCCGATCCGCTCCGGCACCCGGGCCATCCAGGCGGCGAGGGCAGGGCGCAGGGATTTCGGAAAGTGAATGCTGCGGGCGGCGCGGTGGGTCTTCAGGATTCGGGCCAGGGCAAAGGGGGAGGGCTTCCCTGCGTCCGCCAGCACCGCGTCCGCCAGGGGATGAGCCTCCACCAGGGTCACCGCCGGCCGGGGGCCCCAGACCACGAGGGGGCCCACCTCCATCTGCCGGAGGAGGCGCAGCACGGGAAGCTGCATGGCGGCGTCGCCCACGAAGCGGGGGAAACGCACCCAGGTGGCGCCTGGAGGAATCACAGCCACGCCCCCAGGGCTTCGCGGAAACGCCTCGCAGCGTCGTAGCCCCGGGTGAGCTCCGTCGCGAAAGCGTGGGCCTCCCTCCGCTGGGCCTCCCAGGCTTGAGGGTCGGAAAGCAGCGGGGCGAGCCTGGCGGCCGCCTGTTCGAGGAGATCAGGCGGAACGGAGGCCCGGTCGTCGGGTTTGGACATGAGGAAGCCCCCATGCCCATCCTTGAGCACCGTTCCGATGCCCCCCACGGTGGGAGCAAGGACAGGAACTCCCAGTTCCATGGCCTCGATGAGGGCCAGGGGGAAGAACCCCTCGTTGCGGCTGCTCATGACGTAGAGGTCCAGGGCGGCAAAGGCGGGCCGAAGGTCCGGGAGGGCCCCCAGCCGGTGCAGGCGCTCGCCCAGGCCCAGGCTTCCCGCCCGGTCCAATTCCCGGGCGAGGGCAGCCTCCTCCCGTCCCGCCAGCAGCACACGGATCCCGGGGAGGAGGCGGTCCAGAGAGGCCGCAAAGCGGAGGAGGGCCAGGGGATCCTTGCGGCCGTCGATCTGGCCGCAGTAGCCCACCACGAAACCCTGCTCGGGGATCCCAAGGGTCCGCCGGGCCTCCCGGCGTCCGGCCTCGTCGATGGCGGGGCGTTCGGCCCTGGGGTAGAGGGGATGAATGATGGAGGTGGGGGCGGTCCCGAGCTGGCGGGCCACCTGCGCCTGGAAATCGTAGGTGAGGAGCCAGCGGTCCACCCAGGGGGCGACGCCCCGGTACTTGGCCAGGTGGCGATCGTAGTGCTCGTGGAGGGTCACGGCGGTGGGGATCCGGGTTCCCATCCGGGCCACCCAGGGCAGCGCCCGTTGAACACCCTTGTGGTTGCAGAGCACCAGGAGGTCCGGGGGATCCCGCCGCAGGTGGGCGAAGCAGCCCAGGGCGCCGGGAAGGTGCCGGACGTCCCGGACGCGGGGATTGCGCTCCCTCAGCTCCGGCTCGATGTCCCGTCGCCCGGGCTCCTTGCGGAAAACCACGTCCACCTGGACTGGAAGGTCCGCCATGGCGGCCACCTGCTCGACCAGGACCCGCTCTCCCCCGCCGAAGGAGAGCTTTCGATGGGCGAAGAGGACGCGCTTCACGGAACCTCGGGAAAGAATCATCATAAGGCACCCCCCGCGGAGCCCCATGCCCCAGGCCACCCTCTCCAAGCGCGTGCTCATCGTCGAGGACGAGGCCGGTTTCCGCGAAGTGCTCCAGATCGGCCTGGAACCCAAGGGCTTCGCCACCGAAGGCACCGGCACCCTGGAGGAGGCCAAGCGGCTCCTTCAGGAGGAGCGCTATGACGCCATCGTGTCCGACCTGCGCCTCAAGGACGGCACGGGGATCGAACTCCTCACCTGGATGAAGGAACGGGGCCTGGACACCCCTGTGCTCATCATGACGGCCTTCGCCACCACCGAGACCACCGTGCAGGCCCTCAACCTGGGGGCGGTGGACTTCCTGACCAAGGCGCGCAACGACATCGAGGAAGTGGCCAAGGTCCTCAAGGGTCTCTTCGCCCAGGCGGCCCCCCCCGCCCCCGAGGTCCACGACATGGGCGACCTGGTGGGGGTGGGAGAGACCATCCGGCGGGTGCAGGCCCTGGTGGGGAAGATCGCCCGGGCCGACACCACGGTGCTGGTGACCGGGGAGAGCGGCACGGGCAAGGAGATCGTGGCCCGGCTGGTGCACCGCTACTCGGACCGCTCCAAGGGCCCCTTCGTGCCTGTGAACTGCGGAGCATTGCCGGAGGCCCTCCTGGAGTCCGAGCTGTTTGGTTACGAAAAAGGCGCCTGCCCCGGCGCCAACGCCACCCGGCGGGGCCTCTTCGAGACCGCCGAGGGGGGCGTGCTCTTCCTGGACGAGATCGGAGAGATGCCCCTGCCACTCCAGGTAAAACTGTTGCGGGTGCTCCAGGAACACAGGGTCCGCCGGGTCGGGGGCACCGAGGAGCGGCCCGTGGACGTGCGAGTGATCGGCGCCACCAACCGGGACCTGCGGGCGGAAATCGCTCGGGGGAGGTTCCGGGAAGACCTCTTCTTCCGGCTGAACATCCTGGGGATCGAAATCCCCCCCCTTCGTGAGCGGAGGGAGGACCTGCCGGTGCTGGTGGACCACTTCCTTCGCCGCTTCTGCGCCAAGCTGGGCAAGCCCCCCATGCAGCTGGACGCCGAGGCCTTCGAGGTGTTGAGGGGATACCCCTTCCCGGGGAATGTCCGGGAACTCGAAAACCTGATGGAGCGGTGCGTGGCCCTCAATGCCGGCGGACCCGTCTCCAGCGCCTTCTTCCCCGGCGAGGTCCTCCACCCCCGGACCGGCCAGGAATTCCCCCCGGGGAGCGCCCTGGTCCCGCCGGAGCGGGGATTCGACCTGGAGGCCTTCCTCACCGCTCTCAAGGGCCACTACCTCCGCGCCGCCCTGGAGCAGTGCGGGGGCAACCGCACGAAGGCCGCCCGCCTCCTGGGCATGGGCTTCCGGGCCTACCGCTACTGGCTCCAGCATCTGGGAGGTCCCGAGGCCCTTCCCGCCCAATTCCCGCGACCGGGCGAATTTCCCCCCCAGGCGCCGGAGGAAGGCTCCGAAGAACCCTGAATCCTTGTCACTTTCAGCGTTTCTGGCACACTGGGATGCTTGGGTGGCCCCGTGAGCGGGGACGCCAGCCGAGGGTCGAAACCATGGGCAACCGACAGCGCCAGCGCGGCTTCTCCTTGATGGAACTGCTGATCGCCTTGATGATCATCGGCATCATCGCGACCCTGGGCATCAAGGGCTACCAGAAATACTCGGACGCCGCCCGCTACGAGAAGGCCCGCTACACCATCAAGGTCGTGGGGGAAGGGCTGGACCAGTTCTACCTGGCCAACGGCCGCTACCCCGACCTCACCACCTGGGACGCCATGGTGTCCGCAGGTTCACCCCTGGTGCAGAAAAACATGATCCCGGCCGACACTCCCGCCCTCGATCCCTGGGGTACACCCTACGAAGGCAAGTCCGGAAAGGGCGACTACCTCCTGAAGTGCGCTGGGGATCCCCACAACCCCGAGGAACGGGGAGAGATCACCCGGGCCCCGGGCCGCTTTTCGGGTGGCGGGGCGGGGCAGGGCGCCGCGGCGCCCGGAGGTCAGGGCGCGCCCGCGGGAGACAAGAATCCAGGCCCGGCCGGGGGCGGGAAGTGATCGACCTCGCCCGGCTGCCCCAGGAGGGCATGCGCCTGGAGGGCCGCCTGGCCCAGCTCCCCCTGGAGGGCCAGGAGGGGCTGCGGGACCTGGACTTCACAGTCCTCGCCATGCCCAGCGGGGCCGACGTCTTCCTGGACGTGAAGGGCCGCGGGGTCTGGGAAGGGGTCTGCAGCCGCTGCCTCGAGCCCTTCGACCGCCACCTCGAGGTCGGCAGCCAGTTCCTGGGAAGCAAGGACCCCGACCTGGTGGCGCGCGGGTCCCACACGCTCGGGACCCAGGACCTGGACGTGGTGTTTCTGCCCGAACCTCTTCTGGACGAGGAGGCCCTCGTTCGGGAGCAGTTCCAGCTCCAGGTGCCCATGAGCCCCTTGTGCCGCGAGGACTGCCAGGGACTCTGCCCGAGCTGCGGAAAGAACTGGAACAAGGGGAAATGCGCCTGCCACCCTGAGAGGCTGAAAGAACCCTCCGCTTTGGCCAAGGCCCTCTCAGGCCTGAAGCTCAACCTGGAACCCTGACATAATTCAACGGGGACCGCCCGCCCGCCGGCTTTCGCGATGTCCCCCCGAGCCACCCATCGGCGCTCGCCCTGAGCCCCGTCGTTCCTTCGACCCCCCCGTTTCCTGGAGCCTCCCATGCCGAATCCCAAGCGCCGCCATTCCCGCGCCCGCCGCGACCGCCGCCGAACCCACGACGCCCTGGACATGATGAGCGCCAGCACCTGCGCCAATTGCGGGGCCCCCAAGCTGCCCCACCGCGTGTGCCCCGCCTGCGGGCACTACCGCGGCAAGCTCGCCGTCCGCGTCGCCACCAGCGGGTAGGACCCGCTTGACGGCCCACCGCATCGCCCTCGATGTGATGGGGGGGGACCATGCCCCCCAGGCCACGCTGGCCGGGGCCCGGGAGGCCCTGGCCGCATGGCCCGAGCTGCGCATGATCCTGGTGGGGGACGAGGGCCGCATCCGTCCCCTGCTGCCGGGCCTGGGCTTCACCGCCCCCTTCATGGACCGCACCCACGTCGTCCACGCCTCCCAGGTGCTGGACTTCCACGACGAGCCCAAGGCGATCCTGAAGGAGAAGAAGGACTGCTCCATCCGCGTGGCCGCCCAGCTGGTGCGGGAGGGCCAGGCCGAGGGCATGGTCAGCATGGGGCACACCGGCGGCGCCATGATGGCCAGCGTCCTGGTGATCGGGAAGGTCGAGGGCGTGGACCGGCCGGGCCTGGCCTCCCTCATGCCCAACCTCCAGGGTTCCCCCACGGTCTTCATCGAGGTGGGGGCCAACATCGACAGCCGTCCCGAACACATCGCAGGCTTCGCCATCATGGGGGCGGTGTACGCGGAGGAGGTCCTGGGCGTGAAGGAGCCGCGGGTGGGCATCCTCAGCGTGGGCGAGGAGGACACCAAGGGCACCGAGGTCACCCTGGAGGCGGCGTCCCTGCTCCGGGGCCATCCACACTTGAACTTCGTGGGTAACGCGGAGGGGCGGGACATCTGGAACGGCCGCTTCGATGTCATCGCCTGCGATGGCTACGTGGGGAACGTGGTGCTCAAGAGCGCCGAGGGCATCGCCCGCCTCGTCAAGGACGGACTCAAGGAGGCGCTCACCGCGAACCTGTGGACCATGGCCGGGGCGGCCATCGTGAAGCCCGCCCTGATGAATTTCTTCAAAAGGCTGGACTACCGGGAATACGGCGGCCTTCCGCTCCTGGGGGTCAAGGGCGTCTCCGTCATCGGCCACGGCAGCAGCGATGCCCGGGCCGTGAAGAACGGCATCGGAGCCGCCGTCCGGGCCGCCGAGGGTCGGCTGCACGATCGCATCCAGGCGCGCATGGCCGAACGGATGCCGGGCGGATCGAACGGGAAATGATCCACCACGAAGGGCCGACGGCCCCGAAGGGCTCCCGCCCTTCGTGCGCTCCAGGCCATCGTGGCGAAGATTTTGGGGGGTAATCATGGGCAAGGTGGCATGGCTGTTCCCTGGGCAGGGCTCCCAGGCGGTGGGCATGGGTCGGGCGCTGGCCCAAGCGGTTCCCCAGGCGGCCGGGGTGCTCCAGGAGGCGGACGAGGCCCTCGGGTTCGCCATCTCCACCGTGATGGCCGATGGGCCGGAGGAAACCCTCAAGCTCACCGAGCACACCCAGCCCGCGATCCTCGCGCACAGCACCATGGTGGTGCGGGCCTACGGAGAACGCCTGCCGGCCCCCGACTTCGTGGCGGGTCACTCCCTGGGGGAATACAGCGCCCTGGTGGCCGCCGGCAGCCTGGCCTTCCCGGAGGCCCTGCGGACCGTGCGGGAACGCGGCCGGGCCATGCAGAGCGCCGTACCCGTAGGCGTCGGCGCCATGGCGGCCCTGATCGGCATGTCCCTGGAGGAGGTGGAAGCCAGTTGCGCTGAGGGTGCCGAGAAGACCGGGAAGGTCGTGGTGCCGGCCAACTTCAACGGCCCGGGACAGATCGTCATCGCCGGACACGCCGAGGCCGTGGATGCGGCCCTGGAGGCCGCCAAGGCCCGGGGCGGCCGCCGGGCCCTGAAGCTTCCCGTGTCCGCGCCCTTCCACAGCCCCTTGATGGCGCCGGCCCAGGCCCGCATGGCCCCGGTGCTGGGGGCCCTGGACATCCGCGCCCCGCGCTGTCCCCTGGTGAACAACGTGGACGCCGAGGCGGTCTCCGACCCCGCCGCCCTGCGGGATGGACTGCTGCGCCAGATCCCCGGCGCCGTCCGGTGGGAGGCCCTGACCGACCGGCTCCTGGAGGCGGGGGTGACGCACTTTTTCGAATTGGGTCCGGGGAAGGTCCTGGCGGGCCTCGCCAAGCGACAGGCCAAGGAGCGCGCCCTGGAGATCGAGGCCATCTCCATCGGGGGGCCGGAGGATTTCGCCGGGTTTGAGGGAGGCCGTTAGGCCACCTGCTTGCGCTTGGGGAGGGGACGTCCCAGGGGGCGATGGTGGCCCGGGGCGGAGGAGGGGGATTGGGGTTTGGCTTGCCAGGGCTTCCGGGAGCCCTTGGCGGCGGGGGGCCCGCCTTCCCACCGGCGGGAGCCTTGGGGAGCGTCGGCCCGCTTCCCCCCCGGGAACCTTGAGGACGCGGGGCGTCTCTCTTCAGGGGCTTCCGGCACGAAGGCGCCCTCCTGCCCCTTCCCCAGGACATGCTCCAGGAGCGCGGCCACGAGGCTTTCGGCTGGGTGGTGCTCCAGCAGGCCCGCCGCAGCCGCGCGGGACCATCCACTGGCCACGGGGGACAGGCCTCCCGCCAGGGCCCCGAGGCGCGCCTCCCGGATCATGGCCGGAGTGGGCACGGTCCGCCAGGCCAGGGTCAGACCCCCGCGCCGGGACCAGGCCTGGAGGATGCGCGCCTCCTTGGGGTCCACGATCGCCACGCTGGTGCCCTTGGCGCCTGCGCGGCCCGTGCGGCCGCTGCGGTGGATGTAGCCCTCCATCTGGGTGGGGATGCCCAGGTGGACCACCAGGGGCAGGCCCTCCACGTCCAGTCCCCGGGCCGCCACGTCCGTGGCAACGAGGATGGGCAGGCGGCCCTCCTTGAACTGGGCCAGGATGCGGTTCCGGGCGCCCTGGTTCAGGTCTCCGTTGAGGTGGTCCGCCTGCAGGCCGGCGTTGCGCAGGGCCTGGGCCACGCTCTCGCTCTCCTGTTTGGTGGCGGTGAACACCAGGGCCGAGCTTGGGGTCTCGTGCAGCAGCAGGTTCACCAGGGCCTGGGTGCGGTGTCCCCGCGCGACGCGGCAGGGGGTGTGGGCGATGTCCGCGTGGGCCGCGGCGCCCGGCTCGTCCAGACGCACCTGGCAGGGGTCCGAGAGAAACTTCTTGGCCAGGCCGGCGATGGGCCCGGGAAGGGTCGCGGAAAAGAGGAAAGTCTGGGGGTGCTCCCTGACCGCGCCGAGGATTTTCTGGATGTCCTCGATGAAGCCCATGTTGAGCATTTCGTCCGCCTCGTCCAGGACCACGGCGCGAAGGCCTGAGAGGTCCAGGGTTCCCCGCTCCAGGTGGTCGATGACGCGGCCGGGAGTGCCCACCGCAACCGGGGCGCCGTTCTTCAGGGCCCGCAGCTGAGGAACGTAACCCAGGCCGCCCACCAGGAGGGCGATGTCCAGCTTGGCGTCGAGGCTGCGGAACTCCGCCGCCACCTGCTGCGCCAGCTCACGGGTGGGAGCGAGGATGAGGGCCTGGAGGCCCCGCCGGGGATCCAGACGCTGAAGGATCGGCAGGCCGAAAGCCAAGGTCTTGCCCGAACCCGTGCGGCTCTGCACCAGGAGGTCCCGGCCCTCCAGGGCTGGTGGGATGGCCGCCGACTGGACCGCCGTCGGCGCCTCGAAGCCTCGGCCGGACAGGGCGGACAAGTAGGGAGCGCGGCAGCCGAGGGCTGCGAAGGATGAGGGCGTCACGGAAACTCCAGGGGGGGCGCGGGCGACGAACAGTGCCCAGGCGGGCCCAAACAGCCAGTGTCCCATGGAAAGGCAACCCCTTGAAGCGCAATTCCACAAGGGATCCCGCCAATGTCCTGCCGGGGAGGACTTCTTTCCCCCGGGAGTTGCGGTAGGCTTTGACCTCCGAACATGGGCGCCCTGGTCTACCTCCACGGATTCGCCTCGGGCCCCGCGGGCTCGAAGGCGAGTCATTGCCGAGCCTGGGCGGAATCCAGGCGCCTCCCTTTCCATGCCCCCGACCTCAACCTGCCCACCTTCGAGGAACTCACGCTGACCGCGCAGGTGCGCGCGGTGGAGCGGCTGCTGCGGGAGTTCAAGGATCCTCCCGTCGTGGTGGGGAGTTCCCTGGGGGGCCTGGTGGGCGCCGCGGCGGCTCACCGGGGCTGCGCCATCCGTCAGCTGATCCTCCTGGCTCCCGCCTTTGGCTTCGCCCAGCGCCGGATGCACAGCCCCGAATGGACGGTGTATCGGGAATGCGGCGAGATGGAAGTTTTCCACCATGCCTTGGGCCGGACCCAGTGCCTCGGTCCGGCCCTGCTGGGAGACCTGCCCCACTGGGCTGACGACGGCACCTGGCGGCTCCGGGTTCCCACGGTCGTCATCCACGGCAAGCGGGACGAATCGGTGCCGCTCAGCGAGAGCGAGGCCTTCGCGGTGCGCAATCCCCAGGCCAAACTGGTGATCGTGGACGACGACCACGCCCTCCTGTCCCCGGCCACCCTTGCCAAGCTGGACAGCCTGCTGGAGGGGGTCTGGTCCCAGGCGCCTTCCCCGACCGGCGGCCCAGGCCTCCACCGTCCTCGACGCCCTTCCCCGGGGTAGGGGATGGGGGGGAAATTCACGAAATTCCTGATGGCTCCTGCCCTCGCCGATGAGGTTGTGGGGTACCCATGGGTATCCCAGCCCGGGCCTCTGCGGACTCCCCCTCCGAACACGAGCCCACTGCGCAGGAGCCGGACTCCGTGACGCCCTTGCTCGCCCCCAGGAAGAAGGCCGGATTCCTCCCGGCCCTGGTGCTTCTGCTCACCGGCATGGGGCTGAGCTTGGCCGGGTTCCTCCAGGTCCGCGCGAATCACCGGCATCAAGTCCTGGCGGAATTCGATGCCGCCGCCCGGGAGCGGATGGAAGCCATCCAGCGCGAGCTCTTGCACGGCCAGGAGGCCGTCCTGAGCCTGCGGGATCATCTGGGGGCGACGGAGCGCCTGGACGAGGCCTCCTTCCGGGCCTTCGCCGGCCCCCTCGCCGCGCGCCACCCCTACCTCCAGGCCCTGCAGTGGCTCCCCGAACTGCGACCCGAGGACCGGGCGAGGATCGAGGGGGCCGCGCGGGAGCGAGGCGGAGGCCTCCGCTTCTTCACCCGCGGGAGCATGGGGGAAACCCAGAACCTCCCACCGACCGGAAATTTCTTTGCCGTGCTCTTCGTCGAGCCGCTCAGGGGGAACGAAGCCGCCCTGGGTTATTCCGCCCACCAGGTCGAGACGAGACAACTCGCCCTCCGCCGGGCCCTGGAGACGGGGGAGGCCAGCGCAACGGGTCCGCTGAAGCTGATTCAGGAACCCGGCCGTCAGCTTGGATTCCTCCTGATGGTGCCTCTGCCGGCGGCGGGCGTCCGGCCCCGGGGGGTGGTCCAGGGGGTCTTCCGGGCGGGGGACATGGTCCACAAGTCCATCGCCTTCCTCTCTCCGAGGGGAGTGGACTTGACCCTCCTGAGCAGCTCCCCGTCCGAGGGCCGCGCGGTCCTTCACCAGGAGGGGAGTCGCCAGAGCTCCGGGGCCGCGGCGGAGGAGACCGGCCTCAGGACCGAGCGCTCCTTCGGGTTGGCCGGTCGCACCTGGACCGTGGAAGCCCGGGCGGCCCCGGGACATTTCCAGCAGGGAGGAAGCGGGGCGGCGTGGGGCCTCCTCCTGGGCGGCCTTGCGGGGTCTGGGCTTCTGGCGGGCCTGGCCAAGTCCACCCTCGAACGGAGCAGGGAAGTTCAGGTCCAGGTGGAGGCCCGGACCGAGGAACTCCAGCGCGAGACCGAGAATCACCGCAAGGACGCGGAGGACCTCCGGCGGAGCCGGGCGCGATACCGGGACCTGGTGGAGCTCATGGAAGAAGGCATGTGGGCCTTGAATCGTCAAGGGGTAGGGACCTTCGTGAACCGGCGCCTGGTGGAGATGCTGGGCTACGGGCGGGAGGAGATCCTGGGGAGGCCTCTCGAGGACTTCCTGCATCCCCAGGCCTCCCCGGCCGTCCGCCGGGGAGTCGAGGCCCTGCTCCAGGGCCTTCGGACCCGGGAGGACATCCATTTCCAGCGGAGGGACGGGACCGAGCTGTGGGCCATTGCCACCTCGACCTCCGGGGCCGACAGTGCCGTCGAGGGTGAGGAAATGGCGGGGGGCGCCCTGATCATCCTCACGGACGTCACCGAGCGGCGGCGGGTCGAAGCCTCCCAGAGGGAGGCCCAGAAACTCGAATCCCTCGGGGTCCTCGCGGGGGGCATCGCCCACGATTTCAACAACCTCCTGGGCGCCATCCTGGGAAACCTCAACCTGGCCCAGCTTCATGTGCCCGAGGGCAGCCCGGCCCTTCCCTTCCTGGACAACATCGAGCGCTCGGTATCCCGGGCCACGGCCCTGACGCTCCAGATGCTGGCCTATTCCGGTCGCGGGAAGTTCACGCTGGCTCCCCTCGACCTCAATCTGGCGGTGGGGGAGATCACCCACCTCCTCAGCGTCTCCATGTCCAAGAAGATCCGGCTGGCCTTCGACCTGCGAAAGGATCTGCCCCTGGTCCTGGTGGATCCCTCCCAGATCCAGCAGGTCGTCATGAACCTGGTGACCAATGCGGCCGAGGCCATTGGGGACCGGGAGGGGACCGTCACCATCCGCACGGCCACCCAGGAACTGGACGGGGAACGTCTGGCCAGGGACTTCCCCGGTCAGGGGATGGACCCCGGCCTTCACGTCCTCCTCGAGGTGAAGGACACCGGCCAGGGCATGACCCCCGAGGTGCAGGCCCGGATCTTCGAGCCCTTCTTCACCACCAAGTTCGCGGGGAGGGGCCTGGGGCTCTCCGCCCTGCAGGGCATCCTCCGGGCCCACCGGGCGGGCGTCCTCCTCCACTCCGACCCGGGGAAGGGAACCTCCTTCAGCATTTTTATCCCGGCCATTTCCTCGGTGGACCTGGAGGAGGAGGCCATCCGGGAGCAACCCTGGACGTCCGAGGGGCGGATCCTGGTGGTGGATGATGAACCGGCCGTGAGAACGGCCGCCTCAGACCTGCTGGCTGGCCTGGGCTTCGAGGTGGTGCAGGCGGGGGACGGGGAAGAGGCTGTGGGACTGTTCGGGGCTGCCCGGGAACCCTTCCGGGCCGTCCTGATGGATCTCACGATGCCCCGAATGGGAGGCCTGGAGGCCGCCCGGCAGATCCGGGCGCGGAACCCCCAAACCCCCGTGCTCTTCATCAGTGGATTCACCGAACAGGAACTCCTTCGCACGGAGGATGGGGTGGCCCCTGGAGCCTTCCTGCAGAAACCCTTCAACCGTGCCTCACTGATCCGTTCGATGCGAGAACTCCTGGGAGAGTGACCCCCCTGGAGGGCTCCCCCCTGGAAGGAATTCCCGGAGTACCCATGATCCTGGCGCCCCTGGCCATGCTGATGGCCCCACCACCCCCGACCCCGTCCCCCTCGGAGCGGGAAGTGATCTTTCCAGGTTTCAACGCTGTCCAGCTCAAGGGGAGCGTGCGACCCGCCGCCGGGCATCCTTTTTTCGCCGTGCTCGTGGCGGGTTCCGGGCCCACGGACCGGGACTGGTCCAATCCCCTCATCCCCGTCCCCAGCCACTCCGGGCGGGATGTCGCGGCCTGGCTCCAGAGCCAGGGCCTCGGGTCCCTCCGCTTCGACAAGCGCTACATCGGGTCCCGGGATTCCGGGCTGGACATTTCCCTGGACGCGCAGGTGGGGGACATCCGGGCCGCGCTCCGGGCGGCGAAGGCGCTCCCGGAAGCGAAGGGCCGGAAACTGCTCCTCGTGGGCCACAGCGAGGGGGCCGTGCTCTCGCTGCTCGCGACGGCGGAGGCGGATGCCCTGCTTCTGTTGGCCATGCCGGGGGAGCCCCTGGGAAAGCTGGTCTTGACCCAGGTCCGGGAGCAATTCGAACAGGCAGGCGCTGCGGCGCATGTCATCAGGGCCAACATGGATTTCCTCGAATCGGTTCTGGAGGCCATTCGGAAGGGGTCCACCCCTCCACCGGCCGGAGAGGAGGTCCTCCCCAACATTTCCATCCTGGCCAGGTCCCTGGCCAACCCGAGGTCCCTGGCCTTCTTCCGGGCCGAAATGGACCTGGACCCCTGGATGCTCGCGGCCAGGGTCCCCGTCCCCATGGCCGCAGCCTGGGGGGACCGGGACGTCCAGGTCCGTAGACCCCGGATCCCGTCTTCCTTCCCCGGCGAGGTGATTGACCTGCCCGGGGCCAACCATCTGCTTCGCCGGGAAACCCTGGCCCTCAAGGAACTGAACCCTGCTTTGGCGATGGGAGGCTACGGCGACGGCACCCCGCTGGCGGACCTGGGGCCCCTCGCCGCCTGGCTCGCCCGCCTGGGGAGGGCGGAACCCCTCCGGTAGGCGGCGCATTCCTCCAGAGCCGAAGGCTTAGGAGGGTTGAACATGATCCTGCGAACGGGAAGTCTGCTGTTGGCCGGGGCGATGCTCTTCGCCCAGGGGAATGAATGGGAGCGCGCGCTGCAGAATGCGCGGCGCTTCATGGAGAAGGGAGGCCGGGCGGTGGTGGTCATGCTCCACCGCACGGACCCCTCCACGGTGAAGGTGCAGGTCGCCGCCCTCGGATCCAGTTTCCGGGAGATCCGGTGCATGGCCCACGGCGCAAAGGGCGGACAGGAAGCCCTGGCCCTGGAATCCGCCCGGGCCATGGACCAGATGGAGGGGGCGGCCCTCCTGGACGAGCAGACCACAGACATGGAGGTCAGCTTGAAAGGCGAGGATCTCCGCCCCAGGATCCGGCTCCGGGTCCCCCGGCAAGGGGAGGCCCCCCAGATTGGCACCATCCTCGCAGGAACCGCCCCTGAATCAGGTCTTTCCGTAAAATCCAAAATTTAATCCCGGCCGGGGAACCTCACCCAATGCAGGGGCATTGGGTAGGTGGCGGGCGTGAAGTTGGGAATCCCGCCAGAGTGACCGGCCCTTCATGCGGGCCGGCCCAGGGGAAGGGGAGGGCGGAGCATCCAACCAATGCTCCGCCTGTTTTTTTTCGGGACCCTCAGCGGGATGCCTGGGCGCGGCGGCTGTATGCAACGGTCCAGATGCAGAGGGCCGCCATGGCCAGAAGGCCCAGCCACTCGCCCAGCGCGCCCTCGTAGGCGTGCTCGGAGAGGATCCAGAGACGCTCCCGGGCGATGCCCAGCTTCTCGAAGACCAGGAAGACCAGGGCCGAGAAGACGCCCATGAGGGCCCCGCCCGCCATGAGGCCGCTGGCGATGAGGATTCCGCTGTTTTCCCGGGCCTTCAGGTCCCCTTCCTGGACATCCGCCCGGGGTTTGTTCACCAGATGGCTGAGGAGCCCCCCCAGGGCAAGGGGGGTGTTCAGTTCCATGGGGAGGTACATCCCAAGCGCGAATCCCAGGGCAGGAACCTCGGCGAGGCGCAGCACCAGGGAGAGCGCCACCCCCAGGCCGAAGAGGTACCAGCGCAGGGGTGTGGTGGTGGATCCGAAGATGCCTTCCAGGATCTCCTTCATCGCGCTGGCCTGGGGCGCCGAGAGCGCCGTGGTCCCGAAGCCCTGCTTGGAGAGCAGCCACATGGCGAGGCCGCAGAAGACGGCCGCCACGAAGGTCCCGAAGAACTTGAGGCCCATCTGGCGGGCGGGGGTGGCCCCGATCCAGTGGCCGATCTTGAGGTCCGTGGAGAAGGCCCCGCTGGCCGAAAGGGCGGTGCAGACCACGCCGCCCACCATCATGGTGACGAAGGCTCCCGGACCCCCGCCCAACCCCATGCGCAGCATCACGAAACCCGTGATGATGAGGGTGAGCATGGTCATCCCGCTGATGGGGTTGGTGCCGATGGTGGCGATGGCCCGGGCCGCCACGGGGGCGAACAGGAAGGCGATGGCCATCACCAGGAGGGTGGCCGCCAGGGCGGCCACCAGACTTCCCTTCAGGCCGATGCCGAAGCTGAAGAAGAGAAAGGCCGCCAGGGCGAAGAGAAGGAGGCCTACTCCCACGAAGGAGAGGGGCAGGCTGCGCTCGGGCCTGGGCAGCATCTCCGCGGCCCTTCCGTCCTGGTGCTTGAGGCCCTCCAGGTTGCTCCGGATGGAGCGGATCATGCTGGGCAAGGACGCGAGCACCCCCATGATGCCCGCCCCGGCGATGGCCCCCACGCCGACGATGCGGACATAGCTCCGGAAGACCTGCTCGGGGCTCATCTGGGCGATGGGGAGGGCGCCGGGGGGGAGGGCTCCCGGGGCGTGCTGGCCGATGGCGTGGATCAGGGGCACCAGCACGAACATGGATAGAAAGCTGCCGGCCGCAATGACGGCGGTGTAGCGCAGGCCGAGGATGTAGCCGATCCCCAGGGTGGCGGCGCTGTTGAGGAAATTGAAGGCCAGGAACTTTTCCCTGAGCTGGGACCCCACCCAGACGTGCCGGAGGGTGATGGACTCTCCCATGCCCCGGAAGAGGGTGGCCAGGCCGTCGTAGAGAGCCCCGATGCCCGCAGCGCCCGCAAGAATCTTGGCCTGGTTGCCCGCGGCTTCTCCGGTGACCAGGATCTCGGTGGTGGCCGTGGCCTCGGGCCAGGGGAAGACCCCGTGGTTCTCCACCATGAAGTGGTAGCGCAGGGGGATGAGGAAGAGGATCCCGAGGCAGCCCCCGAGAAAACTCACCGTGATGATCTGGAAGATGCTGGGCTGGGGGAGACCGTAGGCGGGGTTGCCCGCCAGCATGTAGAGGGCGGGGATGGTGAACACCGCCCCCGCCACCACGTGGCTGGAATTGGCGCCGATGCTGGTGGCAATGACGTTTTCGAGGATGCTGCTGCGTCGGGTGAAGAGGCGCCCCAGGCCGATGGCCAGGATGGCGATGGGGATCGCAGCCTCGATGCCCTGGCCCACCTTCAGGGCCAGGTAGGCCGCCGCCATGCTGAAGACCGCGCAGAAGAGCCCCCCCAGGGCCAAGCTGCGCAGGGTGATCTCCGGGACCCCGTCCCCGGGGACGAGGGGGATGTAGACCTCCCCGGGTCCGAGCTCCCGCCTCGCGTTCTCGGGCAGGCCGTGGATGGACGGTGGGGCGTCGTGGGACATGAAGGCTCCGTCGGGCAGGTCTCAGGGGCGGGGAGCCCGCCTGGGGTCCTGGGGATCGGTGAATTGAAGGAGTTCAACCGGCAGGCCGTCGTGCTCGATGAAGGCCACGCGGACGCCGTCCGAGGGGGCGTTGGGAGGGATGAGGATGGGCTGGCCCTCCAGGGCCGCGTCCAGGTCGTCCACCTCGAAGGCCAGGTGGGGCACGCGCCGCACCAGGTCGGGCACCTTGCAATGGGGCTCGAAGCGCATGAACTCGATGCCGAATGGGTTTGAGTTCCAGGGCACCAGGTGGACCCCCAGGGCCTCCAGGTGCTCCTCGCCCTCGCGGGGCGTCTCCGTGGGGACGCCGAAGTGGTGGTAATGGAATCCAGGTTTCATGGGTCAGGCCGCGTAGGCGTCCAGCACGCCCTGGACCACACGGCGGGACAGGCCGTGGTAGCCCGGGCTGGCCTCCTCGAAGATCGAGCGGGCCAGGGCGCGGGTACGGGCCGTGGCCCCAAGGGCCATGAAAAGGGGCCGAAGGTACTTCATCCGGCCCACGCGGGTGAGCACGGCGCGGAGGGCGGGAAAGGCAGGTTCGAAATCGCTGGCCGCGGCTATGCAAAGCCATTCCACCAGGAGTTCGTGGTTGCCCTTCGCGGATAGGCCGAAGCTGCGGTCCAGCCAGTCACAATCCTCGGCCGGAAGCGGTCGGGGAAGGTTCTGGAGGTAGATGAGCTGCCGGGCGGGACTCCAGCCCTCCCAGGCGCCCGGTGCGGGGCGCTCGGGCCAGGCCTTCGCGTGGCGGATCAGGCCATCCAGGGCCGGGGAATCGAAGACGGGCGCGTCCCGCGGCATGCCCGGCATGTGGAACCAGGTGTCCGCCTCAACGCGGCGGAGGAGGCCCGGGAGCTTCTCCTCGAGGAAGGCGCAGAACTGCTCCGTGGTCAGCGCCTGGAACCGCCACTGGGCCATGTAGTCCCGAACGAAGGCCCTCCAGGCCTCGGGGCCCGCAGCCCGTTCCAGGGACGCGATGAGCCGGGCGCCCTTCTCATAGGGAATGCTGCTGAAGGCGTCGTCCGGGTCCACCCCCTTGAGCCGGGTCCGGAGCAGGGTGAGCTGTGGCTGTGCCTTGAAGCGTTCCAGGCTGTCCTCCAAGGCTTTCTGTCCCAAAGCCCAGCCCAGGCGGGCGGCCTCCTCCCCATGGAGGGCGGCCAGGATCTTCCGCTCGGCCCAAACGGTCCAGCCTTCGTTGAGCCAGAAGTGCTCCGCCGTGGCGTTGGTGACCAGGTTCCCGGTCCAACTGTGGGCCAGTTCGTGGGCGACCACGTCCACCAGGCTGCGGTCCCCCGCCAGGAGCGTGGGGGTGAGGAAGGTCATGCGGGGATTCTCCATTCCTCCGTAGGGGAAGGAGGGCGGCAGCACCAGGAGGTCGAAGCGCTCCCATTCGTAGGGCCCGAAGAGGGCCTCGGCCTTCTGGATGATCCCCTCCACCTCGGCGAACTCCCAGGCGGCCTGCCCGACGGTCTCGGGTTCGGCCCAGACCCTGGAACGTGGGCTGAGTTCCCTGGACTCCAGCCGCCCGATGGCAAGGGCCAGCAGGTACGGGGGAATGGGCTGGGGCATGGCGAAACGAAAGGTGCGGGTGCCGTCAGCATTCACGACGTCCCCAGCGGGGCCCGCGCTCATCACCGCGGACAGATCCCCCGGAACAGTGATCTCCCCGGTGTAGGACACCCGGGCCCCGGGACTGTCCTGGCAGGGCACCATGGCCCGGGCATGGATGGCCTGGCACTGGCTGAAGAGGAAGGGCCGGACCTTGCCTTCGGTCTGCACGGGCTCCAGCCACTGGAGCGCGGAGGATTCAGGGACCGTCTCGTAGGCCACGGTCACCGCGGCGGTGTCGGCGGGCAAGGTGATCCGGAGCCGGGAGCCCAGGATGGACTCCTCGGGGTGGAGCTCGAAAGGGAGGTCCTGCCCGTGACCGCCGGTGACCCGATGGATCACCAGGCCCCGGGTGTCCAGGTCCAGCGGGCCTTCCCCAGGCCAGGCGAGGTGCAAGGTCACGGACCCCCTCAGCACCTTCCCCTCGAAATCCGCAACAAGGTCGAGGTTGAGGCTAGCGGTCCTGGGCTGGGCATCGTCGAAACAGGAGTGAGGATCGGGGCAGGCCATGAGGTCCTCGGAGCCTCTGGCATTATCCCCGGGGCTGCGGCGATGGCACGGGAAGATATGCTCCCTTTCACATCCATGCCCCCCTGTGTAGCATCGGCGACCCTCCCGGGGCCCCCCGCACCCCCCTGGGGGGTCGTCCCCCGAGGTCGAGGCCCCTTCCTCCAGGTCCCGGCCCACTGGGGGCTGGCCAGGTACCGATGAGAGCGGGGGGCGTACGGATGAAGGATGGGTGCGTTGCGGCTGGAGGGTTGCCCCCGCATCCTGCTGTGGTTGGGCATTCTCGGCGCCTGGCGGCCCCGATCGGGGAAGACACGGGGAAGCGGGCCTTGGGAGCCGAGGTGGGGGGACACCCCTTTCGGAGGCGACATGAACCCCGGAGAACTCGAGCGGCATGGACGCAGGACCGTGGCCATCCTCTTCGCGGCCCAGAGCCTGTACTCCGCCGGCTATGTCATCGTGTTCACCATCAGTTCGATCCTCGCCGTGCAGATGGGAGGAAGCCCAGCCTGGACGGGGGTCCCCATCACCGTGATTCTTTCCGGAGCGGCGCTGGGAGCGTGGCCCATCGGGCGGTACATGGGCCGGCGGGGCCGCCGCCTCGGGCTCTCCATCGGCCAACTCTGCGGATTCTTCGGCTCCCTGGTGGCCGGAGCAGGGATCCTGACCAGGAATTTGGGTCTGTTCCTGGCGGGTCTCTTCTTCCTGGGGATCTCCCGGGGGACCCTTGACATGGGACGCTACGCCGCGGCCGACGCCAATCCCGCCCACCGGCGCGCCACGGCGATGAGCCTGGTCGTCCTGGGGGGGACCGTTGGTGCCTTCCTTGGGCCGCCCCTCCTGAAGGCGATCACCGGGTTCGAACTTGCCTCGGGGCTGAGGGCCATGTCCATGCCGTGGTTCGTGATGGCCTTCGTGCTCCTTGTCTCCTTCCTTCTCGTTTTCGGGTTCCTCCGCCCCGACCCTCTGGAACTGGCGAGAATTCATGCGGCGGCGGAGGGTGGCGGGGGCGGATACCCACCCGGAAGCCGGGACCTCAAGGCCATTCTCCGGGACCGCCGCTTCTTCCTGGCCGTCCTCTCCATCGTCAGCGGGCACCTGGTGATGTACCTCCTCATGACGGTCACGCCCGTGTTCATGAACTCCTGCCACCACGCCGTCACAGCCATTTCCTGGGTCATCGTCTTCCACATGTTCGGAATGTACGGCCTGTCGTATTTCGTGGGCCGGCTGATCGACAAGGTCGGGAGGCCGCCCATGATCGTGGCGGGTTGCCTCCTTCTGGCGGTTTCCTGCCTGTTGGCTCCCCTCGGCAAGGACGCGCCCTGGCTCGGCCTGGTGCTCTTCCTGGTGGGACTCGGCTGGAACGCCTGCTTCGTCGGGGGGTCCACGCTGCTGAGCGATATCCTTCACCCCGCGGAGCGGGGCCGCACCCAGGGACTCGTGGACACGCTGATCAACCTCGCGGCTGGAGCGGGAAGCCTCGGCAGCGGATTCCTGTTCGCGGCCCTGGGATTCAACGTCCTGGTCTGGATCAGCCTCCTCGTCTCCCTGCTTCCCTGCCTGGCCATCTGGGCTTTCACCAGCCGAGGCGATGTTCGGGCCCCGGTGCTGCCGGACACCTGAACCTCGGCCCCCACCTCCCGCCGACCGCTACCCAACAAACCGAAGGCCGGGATCGTCGGATGTGGGCCGGACCATCCCGGCCAACCCCATTCCGACGCCCGGTGCTCGCAAGGACTTCTGGCCCTGCAGAAAGGGTGGGCAGATACTCATCTCCAAGCCCCCAGGTCCTGGGGAATCATGGAGCCCATCATGATCCGCTTCCTCGTGCCGGCCTTGATCATCGGAATGGCTGTCCCCGGCGTGGCTGGGGGCCTGGAAGGCTTCCTGGCCCAGTTGGACGCACGCGCCCGTGCGGACCTGAAGGGTTTCTCCGCCCAGGTGAGTGCCCAGTTCAACATTGGGGAGGGCCAGGTGCGGACCCTCCTCGGCAGCTTGCCGAGGCCCTCGGACGCCTTCATGGTCCTCCAGCTTGGCCAGTGGTCAGGGAAGTCCGTGGACCGCGTCCTTCCCGTCTATCGCGCCCGGAAGGGCCAGGGCTGGGGCGCCGTCGCCAAGGACCTTGGAATCAAGCCAGGGTCCCCCGAATTCCACGCCCTCAAGCGGGGAGACCTGCGCCTCGGTCCCGAGGGCTCGGGCCCGCCCCCAGGCAAGGGGAGGGGGCGGGGAAAAGGTCGAGGCTAGCCCAGCGGTCAATCCTCGTCCGGCGCGAGGTTTTCGACCTTCCGCACCTTGATGGTCTCGCCGTGCTCTTTCACGATGCGCCGCAGCCAAGGTTCCGGGTGGGGCGGGTGGGTGACGTGGCCCCGGACGTCCCGGACGTTGCCGTCCAGGTACTTCCACATCAGGAATTCACCGAGCTTCCTCCAGCGGGCCACGAGCTCGGCGCTGTTCTTCGCCACATGGCTGGTGAGGAAGGCCTTGGCCGCTCCGGGATCCTGCCTGTGGAGCGTCAGGGCCTGCCGCTCCAGGTCCGGCTGCTCGGCCTGGTAGCGGCCCTCGAACTCCCGCTGCACTTTCTGGATGTCCACGATCATGTCGCTCCAGCGCGAGTAGGCCCAGTTGGTGACGAAATTGAAGGTCCAGAAGGCGCTGTCCCAGTTGAATTCCCCGAAGTTCCCCGTGCCCACGGCGAAGGCCTTGGGGGGTTCCTGGATGCTGCAGTAGACGGGCATGTAGCAGGTGGCGAAGGTGTCGTCCACGCCGAACCAGAGCACGCCCCCGATCTCGTTGGGCAGCCAGGACCGGCTCTGGGTCACGAAGGAGAAGCCCGTCTGCTGGGTGCTGATCGCCCGCTCGTGGACGAAGTCCTGGCCATCCACCTTGAAGCTCATGGGGCGCCAGCGGTAGGGCAGGGACCATTCCCCGGCCCCGGGATCCTTCGTCATGTCGAAGTCCGTGCCCTCGAAGTGGTCGCGCATGAGCTCCATGGCGTCCCGCACGTCCAGCTTCTGGTCGGGCTTGATGTAGAGGGGCAGGCGCTTGAGACCGAGCTCGGGGCGCACGTACTCGTGCCCCAACTTCAGGCTGGGGGCCGCGCGGCGGAAGATGCTCCAGACCCGGCCCTCGCAGGCCCGGAGGCTGCCGAAGCTCAGGGGGGCATAGGTGTCGGCGAATCGGAAATCCTTGTCCTCGCCCTTGAACCAGCCCTTCTCCCGGGCCAGGGGAATCAGGTCCTTGTGGTAGAGGGCGGTCTTGGGATCGTTCAGGGGGAACTTCTGGATCCTGGCCTGGTTGGCATGGGCGCTGATGGTGCCGTCCGGGAGCTTCACGGCGACCCAGACCGCCCCCTTCTGGCCCTTCCCCTTCCCGATCATCTCCAGGATCCAGACCTCGTGGGGGTCGGCGATGGAGAAGGATTCTCCGGAGCTGGCGTACCCGAAGTCCTCCACCAGCTTCGTCATCACCTCGATGGCCTCACGGGCGGTCTTGGCCCGCTCCAGGGCGATGTAGATGAGGCTCCCGTAGTCCACGATGCCGCTGGGGCCGGCCAATTCCTTGCGGCCGCCGAAGGTGGTCTCCCCGATGGCAACCTGGTGTTCGTTCATGTTGCCCACCCGGGTGTAGGTCACCGGGGCCTCCGGGATGCGGCCAAGGAACTTCCCCGTGTCCCACTCGACGACGTCCAGCTTCTCGCCGGGGAGGTGGCGCCCCCCCCGCTTGAAGTAGAGCTCCCCGTAGAGCTCGTGGCTGTCCGCGGCGTAGGTGATCATGGTCGCCCCGTCCTTGCTGGCGCCCTTGGTCACCAGCAGGTTCGTGCAGGCGTCGAGGGAAGCCCCGGCTGTGATGAGGAGAGCGGTGGCGGTGAACAGGCGTCGAACGGTGCAGGCCATGGGACTCCCTCGGGCGCCATCAGGCGCAGGGTTCAGGATAAGCCAAGCCTCGCGAGTCGAGGCTCATGCCCTTCATCACAAGCCCCCCGGAGAATGAAGCCCGAGCAGGGCTATGCCGCGTAAGGGCGCGGGGGTCCGGGGGGCCCAGGCGGCGCAGCCGCCGTTTGCCCCCCGGAGAACATCAATCCCCGAAGCAGATCCCCAGGTCCCTGCCCGTGAGCAGCGTGTCGCTGTCCATGGGAACGCCCTTCATGCGGCCGGCCACTTCCTCCAGAGGAACGTACTTCACGTTGGGGAAGGCCAGGGCCACCATGACCCCGCGCTGACCCTCGTCCAGGGCCCGCACCGCGGCGGCGCCGAAGCGCAGCGCCGCCAGGCGGTCGAACGTGGTCGGGCTGCCGCCCCGGAGCAGGTGGCCCAGGACCACCAGCCGGGTGTCCTTCCCCGTGAGGTACTGCAGGGCCTGGGCCACCTGTTCCCCGATCCCGCCCAGCCGCTCGGCGTGGCCCACCTCCGCCGGGGCCATGACGGCTCGGTGGCCGTCCGCAGGCTGGGCCCCCTCCGCCACCATCACCAGGCTGTAGAGGCGGCCGTGGGTGTCCCGCTCCCGGATCTTGGCAGCCACCTTCTCGAGGTTGAAGGGGATCTCCGGAATGAGGATGGCGTGGGCCCCCCCGCTGATGCCCGCGTGGAGCGCGATCCAGCCCGCGTAGCGGCCCATCACCTCGACCACCATGATCCGCTGGTGGCTCTCGGCCGTGCTGTGGAGTCGGTCCATGCATTCCGTGGCGAAGGCCACGGCGGTGTCGAAGCCGAAGGTGGTCTGGGTCTTGTCGAGGTCGTTGTCGATGGTCTTGGGCACCCCCACCACCCGCAGACCCTTCTGGGAGAGTGCGTTGGCGATGGTGAGGGAACCATCGCCACCGATGGAGATGAGGGCGTCCAGCTCCTTCTTGGCGAAGAATTCCAGCACCTCGTCCGAGCGGTCCACCTCCTTCACCGAACCGTCCGGCATCTTCAGCGGGAAGTGGAGGGGATTCCCCTTGTTGGTGGTCCCCAGCACCGTGCCGCCCAGGTGCGCGATGCCCCGCACCCGGTCCCGGTTCAGCCGGATGACCCCGCCCTCGGGGTAGCGTTCAGGGAAGAAGATCCCGTTGAAGCCCTCCCGGATGCCGTAGCACTCCCAGCCGCGGTTGGCCGCGGCGATGGCCGCGGCCCGGATCACCGCGTTCAGGCCCGGCGCGTCCCCGCCCCCGGTGTTGATGGCGATGCGTCGGATCGGACTCGGCATGGGCGTCCCCCGGGGCGTGGGCACAGGATAGCGCCCCGCCCGGGAGAATCCCCAGGTCCTACTTCAACCCGCGCTTGGCCAGCAGCGCTTCCGGTTTGGGATCCCGCCCGCGGAAGCCCCGGTAGATTTCAGCGGGCTCGATCGTCTGGCCTTTCTCCAGGAGCTTTCGGAAGGCCGCCGCGGTGGCGGGGTGGAACAGGTCGCCCTTCTCCTTGAAGGCCATGAAGGCGTCGCTGTCCAGCACGGCGCTCCAGATGTAGCTGTAGTAGCCCGCGCTGTAGCCGCCCCCGGGCCCGAAGATGTGCTGGAAGTAGGGGCTTCGGTAGCGGGAGGGGATTTCCGGGATCAGGCCCCACTTCTCCAGGCTGGCCTTCTCGAAGGCGTCCGGATCCACTTCCTTGGGTTCGGCCAGGGTGTGCCAGTCCATGTCCAGGAGGGCGGCGGCCATGTATTCCGTGGTGGCGAAGCCCTCCCCGAAGCTGCGGGACTTCTTGATCTTGGCCGCCAGGGCCTCGGGAATGGGGGCCCCGGTCTTGTGGTGACGGGCGTAGACCTTGAGCACCTCGGGCTCCATGGCCCAGTTCTCCATGATCTGGCTGGGCAGTTCCACGTAGTCCTGGGCCCGGCCGCCCCCGCGGTACTGGCCCATGTAGAAGAGGTTGGCCAGGGCGTGGCCGAACTCGTGAAAGAGGGTGCGGGTCTCGTCGGGTGTCAGCAGGGCCGGGGCATCCCCCGCCGGCCGGGTGAAGTTGCACACGTTCGTGACGAGGGGCGTGACCTTGTGCCCCTCGCGGGCGGGCCGGAGGCTTCCGCACCAGGCGCCGCCCCGCTTGCCAGGCCGCGGGTGGTAGTCCGTGTACAGCAGGCCCACGTGGCGCCCGTCCTTTTCCTTGACCTCGAAGACCCGGACCTCCGGGTGGTAGACGGGGACATCCTTCCGCTCCGCGAAGGTGATCCCGTAGAGCTTCGTGGCCACCAGGAAAGCTCCCTCCCGCACCCGGTCGATGGAGAAGTACGGCTTGAGCGCCTCCTCGTCCAAGTCGTACTTGGCCTTCCGGACCCGCTCCTGGTAGAAGCGCCAGTCCCAAGGCTCCAGCTTGGCGCCGGGCAGTTCCTTGGCCATGAGGGCCCGGATCTCCTCCCGCTCCACCTTGGCCTTGGCCAGGGCCGCCTGCCAGACGGGCTTGAGCAGGCCGTAGACCCCCGAGGGGTTCTTGGCCATGTTCTCCTCGAGGACGAAGTCCGCCCAGGAGGCGTAGCCCAGGAGCCTGGCCTTTTCGACGCGCAGGGCGGCGATCTTCGCCAGGAGGGGCCGGGTGTCGGTCTCGCCGCTCCGGCAGCGGTCCAGGTAGCCCGTGAGCAGCTTCTGGCGCAGGTCCCGGTTCTCGGCGAACTGGAGGAAGGGCCAGATGCTGGGACCGTCCAGGGTGAACAGCCATTTCCCAGCAAGACCGGCCTTCTTCGCCGCCTGGGCCGCGGCCTCCAGCTGGTTCGGGGGCAGCCCCTGGAGGTCCTCGGCCTTTTCCACCACCAGCCGGAAGTCCTTGGTGGCCTTCAGGAGGCGGTCCGCGTACTTCACCCCCAGCTGGCTGAGTTCCTCGTTGATGGCCCGCATCCGGGTCTTCTGGTCGGGGCCGAGGAGCGCCCCGGCACGAACAAAGCCCTTGTAACGGCTCTCCAGCAGCTTGGCCTGCTCCGGGCTGAGCTTCGCCTTCGCCCGGTCGTCGTACACCTGCTTCACGCGCTTCCAGAGACCCTCGTTGAAGGCGATGTCGTCCTGGTGTCGGGAGCGCAGGGGGGCCAGGTCCCGATTGATGGCCTGGAGCTTGGGGTTGGTCTCGGCCCCGCTCAGGGCCCCGAAGACCAGGCTCACAGGCTCCAGCGCTGCCCCGGTGGCGTCCATCGCCTCGATGGTGTTGGCGAAGGTGGGGGGCTCCTTGGCGTCCACGATGGCCTGGATGGCGGCCTTCTGCTTCGCCATGCCTTCCTTGAAGGCCGGAAGGAAGTGCTCCTCCTTGATTTCGGCGAAGGGGGGAGTCCCGAAGGGCCCCGTCCAGGCCTTGAAGAAGGGGTTGGGGGCGTCCTGGGCCACGAGCGCCGCGGCATTCAGTGCGACCAGAAGGAGGGCGATGCGGGTCATGGGAACTCCTCGGAGGGCAAACCTCATGATACGAGGTTGGTCGATATCAGGATATCCAGGCCAGCTTTGAGGCCCCTGCAAAATCCTCTACTTCAGGCCCCGCTTCTCCAGGAGGGGTTCCACCCTGGGATCCCGGCCGCGGAAGCTGCGGTAGAGGACCGCCGGATCCTCGCTGCCTGCCTTTGCGAGCAGGGCCCGGAAGGCCGCGGCGGTGGCCGGATGGAAGAGGTCCCCCTTTTCCTTGAAGGCCTGGAAGGCGTCGGCGTCGAGGACCGCGCTCCAGATGTAGCTGTAGTACTGGGCGCAGTACTCGGCTGCAGAGTGGTGGAAGTAGGGCGTGCGATAGCGGGGCAGGATTTCGGGGAGCATTCCGATGCGGGCCATGGCCGCCTTCTCGAAAGTGGTCACATCCGCTTCCGCCCCCCCCCGGGTATGCCAATCCAGGTCCAGATAGCACGCCGCGAGGTATTCCACGGTCGCAAAGCCCTGGCCGAACCGCTCGGCCCGCCGAAGCTTTTCCACCAATCCCTGGGGAATCACCTCACCCGTCCGGTGGTGGCGGGCATAGCGTTTCAGCATTTCCGGCTCGAAGGCCCAGTGCTCCATCACCTGGCTGGGCAGCTCCACGAAGTCCGTGGCGACCTGACCGCTGCCCCGGTAGCGGACGCTGGAGAGGAGGCTGTGGAGGGCGTGGCCGAATTCGTGGAACAGGGTGTTCACCTCGTCGGCGCTCAACAGGGCCGGGAGACCCCCGGCGGGGCGGGAGAAGTTCCCGACGTTGGTCACCACGGGACGGATGTCCTTGCCCCCCTTGACCCACGGGTCCACGAAGTTGTTGCACCAGGCCCCGCCCTGCTTTCCGGCCCGGGGGAAAAAGTCCAGGTAGAGCACACCGAGGTGCTTCCCGTTCATCTCCAGCACCTCGAAGACCCGCACTTCGGGGTGGTAGACCGGGAGGTCCTTCCGCTCCCGGAAGCCTAGGCCATAGAGGCGCCGGGCCAATTCGAATGCGCCTGCCCGCACCTGGTCCAGGGCGAAGTAGGGGCGCATGGCCGCCTCGTCCACGTCATAGCGCGCCTTGCGGACCTGGGTCTCGTAGTAGCGCCAGTCCCATGGCTCCAGCCGCTGGCCGGGAAAGTCCTTTTCCAGCAGGGCCTGCAGGTCCGCCCGATCCTTTCGAGCCACCTCCAGGGCGGGCCTCCAGAGCTGGTCCAGCAACCCGGTGGCCCCCTCGGGATTCAGGGCCATGTTCTCGGCGAGCATGAAGTGGGCCCAGGTGGGATAGCCCAGGAGCCGGGCCTTCTCGCCCCTGAGAGCCACGATCCGGGCGTACACCGCCTTGTTGTCGGTGGGCCCGCCCTGGTCGCAGCGGGAGGTGTAGGCCTGGAGGAGCTGCCGCCTCAGATCGCGGTTCGAGGCGTTCTCCATGAAGGGCAGGAAACTCGGGGCGTGGAGGGTGATCACCCACTTCCCGTCCAGGCCGGCGCCCTTGGCCGCTTCCGCAGCCGCGTGTACCTGGGCCTCCGGCAGCCCCGCCAGGTCGGATGACCGCTCCACCACCAGGCGGAAGGCCCCGGTGGCGGCCAGCAGGTTGTCCCCGAATTTCCCCTGCAGGGTGGCCAACTCGCCGTTGATGGCGCGGAGCCTGGCCTGCTTTTCCCCGTCGAGACCCGCGCCCCCGCGGATGAACCGGCGGTGCATGCGCTCCAGCAACCGCTTCTGCTCCGGGTCGAGGGAGAGGCGATGGCGGCCCTCGAACACGGATTTCACGCGCTGGAACAGGGCGGGGTCCAGGAACAGGTCGTCGGCATGGGCCGCCAGCAGCGGGGAGATTTCCTTGTTCACCGCCTGCAGGGCCTCACTGGTCTCGGCGCTCACCAGGTTCTGGAAGACCCCATTCACCCGGGCCAGCAATTCGCCCGAGTCGTCGAAGGCCTCCACGGTGTTCTGGAAGGTGGGCGCGGTCTTGGAGCGGGCGATGGCCCGGACTTCGGCCTTCTGGCGGGCGAACCCTTCCTGGAAGGCGGGAAGAAAGTGCTCCGCCTTGATCCGGTCGAAGGGAGGGACCTGGAAGGGTGTCGACCATTCCTGGAGGAGCGGGTTGGCGGGGCGTGGAACCTTGGCCATGGCCGGAATCATCAAGAGGGAGGCGCACAAGGCAATGGATCGCATGAAGAACCCTTGGAGGCCCCGAGGGGGGACCTGGCCAAGCTAACAGGGCCGCCCCTCCGGAGGCTGTGATCCGGGGACCAAGGCCGCCCGGTCAGGGGCGAAGCGTGGTCCGCCCCCCCCGCCACGGGTGGGGCTCCAGGCGCCGGACGGGGGGCACCTCAGGACCGGCCGGACCGTGAGGCACCAGGGCCGGCAGGTTGGCCTGGGCGTCCAGGCGCAGGAGGGTCTCCAGGATGGCCTCGGTGGTCCCCCAGTAGAACGACGCGGGGATGCGCTCGAACTTGTCCTCCGGGGTGTGGTACCAGGGGTCGTCGTCACCCACGCAGAAGAAGAGGAAGGGAATGCCGCGTTGCATGAAGGGGTGCTGGTCGGAAGCGTGGTCCCAGCGTTCGAAATCCGGTACCAGGGCCACCCGGGAGCCGGCGAAGGCCGCGGTGAGGGCAGGCTTGAGGCTGGCGGTGTAGCTGGTGCCCCCCACGAAGATCCTGCCTTGGGTCCCCTGGGCGACCATGTCCAGGTTCACCACCACGGCGATCTTCGCGAGGTCCAGGGGCGGATTGGCCACGAAGGCCTGGGAGCCGAGAAGACCCGATTCTTCCCCGTCGAAGAGGCAGAACAGGACGGTGTGCGCCGGGGGGTGCGCCGCCAGGTGGGTGGCGAGGCGCAGCAGCGCGGCGCTCCCGGAAGCGTTGTCGTCCGCGCCGGGGTGGACCTTGCCGCCGATGATGCCGATGTGGTCGAAATGGGCGGAGACCAGGATCACCCGGTCCGGGAAGGTCGTGCCCTTCAGTCGGCCCACCAGGTTCACGCCTTCCGTGCCGCCCCAGTACCAAGGCTGTTCGTGGTGGCTCCCAAGGGGTTCGAGTCCGAGCGACGCGAAGCGGGCGGAGAGGAAGGCCCGGGCTCGCACATTCCCTGGGGTCCCGACTTTCCGGCCTTCCATGCCCGGGTCGCAAAGGGTCCGGAGGTCCGCCATCAGGGCCGCGGGATCGATCCGGGGCGACTGGGGGGTGAAATCCGAAGGGACCGAAGGATTGGCGCTCCCCGATTCACCCGCCCCGCCCCCGCCCGCGCAGGAGGCCAGCATGAGGGCCAGGACAAGGGCAAGGAGGCCGGAGCCTCGGAGGAAGACGCGCATGCGCCATTGTAACCTCCGGCGACCCGTTCTCAGGATTTCCCCCCGTTTTCAACGGGTGGGAGACAGGGTGCGGACAGGCAGCGAGGGCCTCCCTGCTATCCTTCGCCATGCCCGCATTGGTCGATCGTGCCCGTCCGGTGACCGTTCCTCCCCCTCGCGGCATCTACTGCAACCGGACCCTCAACTTCCGGGCCCTTCGGGCCATCGGCTACGACATGGACTACACCCTGGTGGACTACCGGGCGGAGGTCTTCGAACGGCGGGTCTACGACCTGGCCCTGGGCGCCCTGGTCGCGGAGGGCTGGCCCGTGGAGGACCTTGCCTTCGATCCCGGGATGGTGGTGCGGGGACTGGTGATCGACACAGAACTCGGGAACCTGGTGAAGGCCAACCGCTTCGGCTTCGTGAAGCGCGCCATGCACGGTACCTCGCCCCTGGATTTCCCCGCTCAGCGCGAACACTACGCCCACGAGACGGTGAACCTCCGGAATTCGAGGTGGGTGTTCCTCAACACCCTGTTCTCGCTCTCAGAGGGCTGCCTCTACGCCCAGCTTGTGGACCTCCGGGACCAGGGGCGGCTTCCCGAATCCCTGGACTACGCCCACCTCTACCGCCGCGTCCGCGCCAAGGTGGACGCCCAGCACCTTGAAGGGCGCCTCAAGGCCGAGATCGCCGCGGCCCCGGAAGCCTTCGTGGCCCCGGATCCGGAGGCCGCCCTGGCCCTCCAGGACCAGCGGGCCTCGGGCAAGCTCCTGATGCTCATCACCAATTCGGAGTGGAGCTACACCTCCAGGATGATGACCCACGCCTACGATCCGCACCTGCCGGTGGGGCAGACCTGGCGGGACCTGTTCGACCTGGTGATCGTCGGAGCCCGCAAGCCGGAATTTTTCACCGGTCACGGCCCCTTCTTCGAGGTGGCCACCGAGGAAGGCCTCCTGCGGCCCCTGCAGGGTCCCCTCCAGCCGGGCGGTGCCTACATGGGGGGATCGGCGGCCCAGGTGGAGCAGGATCTCGGTTTCGCGGGAGACCAGATCCTCTATGTCGGCGACCACATGTTCGGGGACGTGAACGTGAGCAAGCGGGAACTGCGGTGGCGAACGGCCCTCGTGCTGAGGGAGTTGGAGGAGGAGGTGGCGGCCCTGGCCTCCTTCGCAGGCACCGAGGCGCTTCTCGCCGCGAAGATGGAGGAGAAGGAACGCCTGGAGGCGCGCCTTTCCAGGCTTCGCCTGGAGGTGCAGCGTCGCCGCGGGGGCTACGGACCACCGCTGGAGCCGGGGGCCGGGGCTCCGGAGGCGGCCATGCAGGACCTGCGCACGCGGCTCCTCGCCCTGGACGCGGAGATCGGCCCCCTGGCGCAGGCGGGAAACGAGTTGGTGAGCCCGCGGTGGGGCCTGCTCACCCGTGCGGGCAACGACAAGAGCCATCTGGCTCGCCAGGTAGAGCGCTACGCCGACGTCTACACCTCCAGGGTCTCCAATTTCCTGCACGCCACGCCCTACGCCTATTTCCGCTCCCCCCGGGGCAGCCTCCCTCACGACCCCGGCGCGCCCGGGGGGCCACCCCTGGCACCGGTCCTGGGGACCGACCTGGATCCTGCCTGAGCATCAGGAAGGGGGGGAACCTCTTCCACCGGCCAGCGGGGATCAGTCGGCCTCGTACACCGTGATCCCGTAGCGTTCAGGGTTCCGGGGGGGAGCGCTGTTCCAACGCCCGTAGGCGTGGGAATCGTCCGTTCGGTAGCGCAGGACGTAGTCCCCCCTCGGGAGCCGGAGCGCTGCCTCGGCGAGCCGGTTCTTGGAGGCACCCCCGGCGGGTAGGGTGTCAGGGAAGGCCATGCTCCAGATGCGTTCTCCCTTGGCGTCCTCGATCCAGCCCCGGTCCGCCAGGTCCTCGTCGTCCCCTTCCCCGATGCAGAGGATCCGGACGGAACGGGGCGTCCTCAGGGTGAAGGGCTGGCGGCGGTCCTGGTGGTTGCCCACCCGCACGATCTCGGCGAGCACCGAACCCTCCTTCGGGGGAGCCACCAGGACCACCTGCGGCCGTTCCGCGTCGGCGGGCACGGAAAGGGTCAGGCCGTAGTGGAGAGGGTCGCAGGGTGGGGCGGCGTTCCAATCCGCGGGGCTGTGGGAATCGTCCGTGGAATAGCAGGCTTCGTAGTCGCCCGCGCCCAACTGGATCGTCTCCACCTGGCGCACGTTCTTCCGCGCTCCACCGGCGTATTGGGCCGTGTCCGGGCTCATCTCCCAGACCCGCTTGCGGGTTCGGGCGTCCAGGATCCACCCCTGGTCCCGGAGGCGGCGCCCGCGGGACTCGCCCTCCGCGTACACGTGCAAGGTGGTGGGACGGGTGAGGCGGAAGGCCTGCCGCCAGAAGCCGTTGTCCTCCACCGCGGCCAGGCGCAGCACGATGTTCTTCCAGTCCAAGGGAGCCTGGAAGGTCGAGGCCGTCCTGGCCCCTGGACCGTCCAGGTGGACTTCCATCCCGAAGTTGGCGGCCTGTTCGCGCCACTCCCGCAGGCGGGAGCCCGCATCCAGGCCGAAGATCCGCAGCCAGCGGTGGCGGCGCCGATCCTCGGGTTCTCCTCGTCGGCGGTCGATGTTCTGGTTCCAGTGAGAAAAGGGAGTGTGGCGGCCGTGGGCGTGGTTGCTGAAATAGGCCTCGTAGGAACCTGCGGGCAGGTCCACCCAGACGTCGGAAACGCGGTAGGGGCCCTGTTTTTCACTGTTCCGCAGGGCCATCTGCCACACCACTTCCCGGGTCAGGGCGTTGAGGATCCATCCGTAGGCGTGGAACTGGCCATCCACGGAGAAGCGGTCGTGCTCGCCAGGACCGCCTCCCCGGGCATAGATGTGGATCCGCCCGGGGCCGGGAAGGGTGAATCCCTGCTGGCGCACCTCGGCGGCCACGAAATCCTTGAGGGAGACCAGCAACCGGTCTTCCGCCCGGGAGGGGCTCAGCGCGGCGGCCAGGAACAGGGCGCAAAGAACGCGAGAGATGGCGGGCATGACGGCTCCCCGGAGGATGCTTCCCCAAGCCTAGGTGGCCCAGGGGAGCCGGCGCGGCCCATTCGGCGAACGGGGGGTGAGGGCCGGCGGACGGTGTTCATTCCCGGGGCAGGTGGATCGCGTGGCCGGCGTGCCGGAGGGCCCCCAGGGCGGTCTCCATCCGGCTCTCCTTCACCAGGAGGTAGTCCGTGTCGTAGGTGGACACCGCGAACAGGCTGACTCCTGCCGCGGCGAGGGTGGAGGACAGGGCCGCAAGGATTCCCACCGCCTCGAAGGGCAGGGGGCCTTGGACCTTGAGGGCCCGCCAGCCCCCCTCCTGGCGAACTCCTTCGGGTACCCGGCCCGAAGGACAGACCACGGACCATTCCTCCGGGGTCCGTGTCACCGAGCACAGGGGCCCGGGGGCCAGGGCCCACGGGGGAAAGGGCAGGTCCGGCTCCAGGCGGCACACTGAGAATGCTCCAGGAAGGAGTTCCAGGGCGAGGATGGGACCGGGGCCCTGCGGCGCGTTCATGCCAATCCCTTCCATTCTTCCAGGACTTCCTGGGCCCGTTGGACGGGGGAAGCCCCCGCGGGGAGGGGCACGAGCACCCGGCCGTCCGGTTGAAGGCTCGCTCCGGGCCTGCGCTGGATCCAGTTGAGCAGGCGGCCTGGGTCCACGGGGGTCTGGGGGCTGAGCCGGAAGCGTAGGCGGCCCGATTCCACTCCGGCCTCGCTGACCGCCAGGGCCTGGGCCCGGAGTTTCACCTTGAGAATCTCGAAGAACCGCACGCTCTCGGCATCATCCTCGGTCAGCGGCCCGAAGCGGTCCTCCAGCTCCAGTCTGTACAGGGCCAGCTCCCGCTCGTCCCGAAGGCGGGAGATCCGCTTGTAGGCCACCACCCGCTCCCCCGCCTGGTCGATCCAGCGACGGGAGAGACCCGCGGCTCCGAAATCGAGCCTCACGTCGAAACTGCCCGTGGGCTGGCCCTGCAGCTCGGCGATGGTCTCCTCCAGGAGGCGCACGTAGAGTTCGAATCCGATCTCGTGGATTCGGCCCGACTGTTCCCCCCCCAGGAGGTTGCCCGCGCCTCGCAATTCCAGGTCCAGGGCCGCCACCCGGAAGCCCGCCCCCAGTTCGGAGAAGTCCTCCAGGGCCTGGAGGCGTTTCCGGGCCTCCTCGGTGACCTGACCCCTCCCAGGGATGAGCAGGTAGGCGTAGGCCGGCACGTCGCTGCGGCCGACGCGGCCCCTGAGCTGGTACAGCTGGCTGAGACCGAAGAGGTCCGCGCGGTGGACGATGAGGGTGTTGGCGTTGGGAACGTCCAGCCCGTTCTCGACGATGGTGGTGGCCACCAGGACGTCCACCCGGCCCTCCATGAATCCGATCATCACCTGCTCCAGGGCCGCGTCGGTGAGCTGGCCATGGCCCACCGCCACCCGGGCATCCGGAACCAGGGCCCGTACCCTCTCGGCGATGGGCTGGATGCTCTCCACCCGGTTGTGAACCAGGTAGACCTGCCCCCCCCTCCGCAGCTCGAACTGGATGGCGCTGGCCACCAGTTCGTCGGACCAGGGGGCCACCACGGTCTCGATGGCCAGACGGTTCTTCGGGGGCGTCTCGATGAGGCTCATCTCCCGCAGCCCCGTGAGGCTCATGTGCAGCGTGCGCGGGATGGGGGTGGCGCTCATGGACAGCACGTCCACGCTGGCGCGGAGCTTCTTCAGCCGTTCCTTGTGGGCCACGCCGAAGCGCTGCTCCTCGTCGATCACGATCAACCCCAGGTCCGCGAAGCCGACCCGGGCTCCGAGCAGCTGGTGGGTGCCGATGACCATGTCGATCTTCCCGTCCTTCAGGTCCCGGAGCGTGGTTCTGGCCTCCGCAGGGTCCACGAATCGGTTCAGCATCGCGATGCGGAAAGGAAAGGCGGCGAAACGCTCCTTGAAGGTCCGGAAATGCTGGGAGCAGAGCACGGTGGTGGGGCAGAGCAACGCCACCTGCCGGCCCGCGAGGGCCACCTTGGCCGCCGCCCGCATGGCCACCTCGGTCTTGCCGTACCCCACGTCGCCGCACAGGAGGCGGTCCATGGGACGCTCGGCTTCCAGGTCGGCCTTCACGGCCTCGATGGCCTCCGCCTGGTCGGGAGTGAGTTCGTAGGGAAAACTCAGATCGAACTCCGCCATTTCCGGCCCGTCCGGGGGGCAGCCCCGGCCCTTCTCCAGGCGGCGCTGGGCGTAGAGCCTGAGGAGTTCCTCCGCCATGTCGCGGATGACCTTCCGGGCCCGGCGCTTGACCCGGGCCCACGCGCTGCCTCCCAGCCGGTCCAGGGGCGGCGGCGTCCCCGTTTCGCCCACGTACTTCTGCACCAGGTCCGCCCGCTCGATGCTCACGTCGAGGCGGCCTCCGTCGGCGTAGCGGAGTTGGATGACCTCCTGGGCCTCGCCCCCCACGGTGATCTCACCGAAACCCAGGAACTCCCCGATCCCGTGGTCGAGGTGCACCACCCGGTCCCCCGGCCGAAGGTCCCGAAGGTCGCTGAGGAAGGCGGAGGTGCGGCTCTTCTTCGGGGCCGCGGGCAGGGCCCGGCGTCCGAAGACCTCCCGCTCGGTGAACACGGCCACCGCCGGCTGGGGCAGGAAGAATCCCGCGCTCAGGTCCAGGTGCACCGCCCTGCAGCCCGGCTCCGAGCCCCGGCCTTCGGGCAACTCGAAGTCCCTCGCGATTTCCCGGAGGCGCTCGGCCATGCCGGGGGTGGACCCCGCCAGGTAGATTCGGGTGCTCCCCTCTCCGAGCGCCCGCAGCTCCTCCGCAAGCTCCGGCAGACGCCCCTGGAATTCCCGGGCGGGCCGGGGGTCGAAGGCGATGCTGGCCTCGGCGCGCCATTCCGTGAGCACGACCGTGGGCCTGCTGGGGTCGCCTTGCGCGAAGCGGTCTTCGAATCCCGGGCAGACCACTCCTCCCCGCCGCAGGACGGCCACGGCCTCCTCCACGCGGTCCCGCTCCTGCTCCCGGAGCCCTTCCTGCCAGGGCCCGGCGAGCTTCACCCGGAGGCAGGGGGGAACCCAGTGCAGGAGCTGGCCCGAGGGCTGGCCCAGGAGGGGATAGAACAGCTCTTCCCCCGGAAAGTGGCCGTGGGACTTGAGCCGCCCCCGCCGGAAGGCCAGGTCGTCCTCCGGGTCGACGGTGAGCCCGGCCCGGGATTCCACGGCGGCCATGAGGGTCTCCGCGCTGCGATCGGCCTCGAAGCGCGGGTAAAGGCTGAGGTGCTCCAGGCCCTCCCCCGTGCGCCTTTGGGTATCGGGATCGAAGGGGGCCAGGCGCTCCAGCTCGTCGCCAAAGAACTCCAGGCGCACCGGCGCCTCCAGATGATCGGGCCAAAGGTCCACCACCAGGCCCCGGGCGCTGAATTCCCCCGGATTCCCCGCCAGCTCCGTGCGCCGGAAGCCCAGATCCACCAGGGTTTCCAGCAGCAGGTCCCGGGGGGTTTCGCTTCCCCGGGCCAGGACGAGGCGCCGCTTCTCGAACCAGGCGGGGTGGGGCAGCCGTTCGAGTCCCGCGAGGGGCCCGGTCACGAGCACCTGGATCCTCCGCTCCAGGAGGCCCACCAGGGAGGACAGGCGCTCCCGGAGGACCATGCCCGGCGGGCTGGATTCTCCTCCCGCGTAGGGAGCCAGGCCGGGGAAATGGGCCACGCCCGCCTCGGGCAGCAGGTGCTGGAGGTCCCGGGCCAGGATCTGGGCCTCCGCCTCGGAGGGGGCGTCCACCCACAGGGAACGGACGCGACCGGAGGCCGCGCAGGCCTGGGCCAGGAGGGCCGCCAGGGCCGGACCGGAGCTCCAGCGAAGGGAGGCCCCGGGGAGAAGGGCTTCCGCCGGCTGGGCCAGGGCGGCTGTCAATTCGCGGAGGCGGGCACGCTGCTCAGAATCCATCCTGTCCATCATGCCAAGGGCCGGACACCGGCACGGAGTTCAAGGGTTCCCCGGGGGGGGTTCTCTCCCAAAATGGAACCTGATGCGCCTCCTGGACGAATTGCGCCACGAGCACGACCTCATCGAGGGGGTGTTGGGTTCCCTTCGGACCTTCGTGCATGAACGCGCCCGGGGGGCGGGGGATCCCGCGGACGGGGTCGCCTTCCTGCGCTTCTTCCGCCTCCACGCCGGGGACTTCCATCACGGGCGGGAGGAGGAGCTGCTCTTCACAGCGCTGGTGGACAAGGCGGAATTGCCCGGGGACAAGGGCCCGATCCCCGCCCTGCGGGAACAGCACCACGCCATGGCCGCCCTCCTGGAGGCCATGGCCCCTCTGTTGGGCTCGACCCTGGAGGAGACCGGGGAGCGGACGCGCCTCGTGGACCTGGCCCGGACCTACGCCCACGCCCTCTGGCGACACATCGACGCCGAGAATTCCGTGCTCCTGCCTGAGGCCAGGGCCAGGCTCCGCCGGTCTGGGATCTTCGAACTGGAGGGTCCCCCCCCCTCTCCGCAGGAGGCCGCGGCCGGGGAGGAGGGGATGACCCTGCTGCACCGGTATCCGCCGGCCCCGGATCCCGAGGCCCTTCGGGGCGAGGGGTGCGTCATCTGCCCCTCCTTCGGCACCCTCTGCGAAGGGGTGGAGCGGGAATGGTGGAACGAATTCGAATGGGAGGAATTCCCCGACCACCTCGGCTGAGGGTCAGGCGGAGGGCTCCTCCTGGATCGGGGCCGCGCCGGGCCGGCCCGCGTCCGGGTCCACCCCCTCAAGGATCCAGGCCAGCGCCACCCGCTCCCAGTCCGGAAGGATCGAGGCGTCCAGGTAGCGCTCATACGCATAGGCGCCGACCTCCCGGGAGAGGAGGAGAAGCCGCCGGGTCGCTTCCCAATGGCCGACGCCGACGGCCGATCGCTGCAGGCCCCGGGCCACCACGAATTGGTGGATCTCGACCATCAGGGAGTGGAGGTCGGGATCCAGGGGCAGGAGGTTCCGCTGGTCCACCAGCACTCCGAAGGGCTCTCGGGGCAAGGCCAGAAGCCCCTCGCACTGGGCCTTCCAGGTTTCCAATTCCCCGCGGGTCACTCGATCCGCCAGGGTCAGGCGGAACCCATAGGGCTGTTCCTCGAACCGGATCATGGGTGCTTGATTCCGCGGGGCCGGAAAATTATCCCAGATCTCCACCGAAGAAATAACGATCTTTAATTTTTGATTTTATTTCAACGAGGGTGAAGTCATTCGCCCAGGGCGCTCCAATGAAGGGCGTTGAAGAGCAGTTTGAACGTGCCTTCGGTCTGGGCCCGGTGCTGCACGCGGAACCCGAAAAGCACCACCCGGCCCTTGCCGACCTGGAGGGCGACGGCTGCAGCCCTTCGCTCCAGGCGTTCCGCGCCGCGGATCCACCCGCTGGCCAGGATGTCCCGGGCGTCCTCGGGGTAGGCCGCGATCACCGCCCGCTGGTTCTGGGGACCGCTGGGAGAGGTCTGGAAGGCCATGGGGTGGTCCAGGAATCCGAAGCCCTCTTTGGGCATCCCCCAGGCCACGGGATGGGATGGATCGAAATGCATGTGGAGGATGGAACCGGGGCAGTTGAAGTCCTCGGCCATGGTGGCGGAGCGGCCCGCGCTGGCGCTGGAAGCGAGGGGGTTCCGAACGGGCAGGGGGAATTCCTCGATGGGCAGGTCGGCGCTGGAGGCCAGGGCCACCAGGGTGCCTCCCTGTTCGACGAATTCCTTCAGGGCCTTCACCCCCTCCTTGCCCAGGGACCCCTGGAACTCTGGGGGCAGTTCCTCCTGGAAGCGTCCGGGGGCGAAGCGTCCCTCCACCAGCAGGCTCTTGCCCACGTCGGGGAGCACGATGGCGTCGAAGGCCTCCCGCAGCTTGCCCGCCTGGACCTCCTTGGGGGCGAGGTTCCTGAACGAGAAGCCGTGCTGTTCCAGGATCCACCGGGTCCAGCCTTCATCCATGGACACCGACCAGGGACGGTAGAGGGCCACGCGGGGGGCTTTCTGGGCCCCCAGGCGCACCTTGGGCTCCTGGGGCAGGGTGGCCAGGCGCAGGTGGTGCTGTTTCGCCAGGGCCTCCACGGCGGGGCTGGCGGGTACGAGCACGGAACCTGCCTCGAAGCGCCGTCCCCCCTGCTCGAAGGGCGCCAGGGCCACCTGGGCCCCGCCGACCTTCAGCAGGGCGTTCAACATCGCCCCGGAGGCCACGCTGCCCCTGCCCAGGACGGCCACGGTCCCCTTGCCGTCCAAGCCCCCCGAGGGCCAATCCTCGGCCTTCAGGGGCCGGAGGGTTTCGCGTTCGGCGGAATCGAGAGAGGACTTCACCGCCTCCGACCCCATCATCATGGGCAGGGTCCAGGCGGCCACGTCGTAGGGCGCCATGGGCGGCGCGCCGGGAATGGGACGGATCTCCGGGTACCGCTGCGGTTCCAGCATTTCCTTCACGAAGCGTCCGAGGGGCTGGGCGGTGGGCACCAGGAAGTCCCCGTTCTTCCCGACGCGGACATCGGCGCCGTTCTCCGCCAGGAGGTGGGCCAGGCGGGCGCCGGCCACCGGATCCGCCTGTTTCGCGGGGATGCGGTAGTAGCTGGCGGGGTTCCCCGCCTGGATGGCGGCCTGGGCCATCCGGGCGCGGTTGCGGAGCAGGTCCTCCTTGAGGTTGGCGCAGGATTCCAGGAGGGCGTCGGACGCGATGCGCTCGTAGTCCATGATGTCCCGCAGGCGCCAGGGTCCGCCTTTCCAGGGGCTCGGGAAGTTGGTCTGGGCCTTGTACTCCACCAGGCCCTTGCCCCCGCCGCTGAGTTCGGTGGGATCCACGTTGATGGGTGTGGCGAGTCGGGCGGAGGCCACCTCGGTGAGGAGTCCCACCACGTTCTTCCACCACCCGGTGTTCTTGGTTCCGCCGGGCCAGTAGGCGTCGAACATCACGCCGTAGGCCACGCCTCCCTTGCCGCCCTGTTCCAGCCGCAAGCTCATCGTGGTTCCGAGGAGATCCACCGTCCTCCACACCAGGGGATGCACCTCCTTGGCCACGGGGTTGGCGTAAGGGGGGACGAACATGCGGGGCCCGGTGGCGCCCATCTGGTGCTCGTCCAGCCACACCTGGGGGAACCAGGTGTGGTAGGCCGCGCGGTTCATGGCCAGGGATTCCTTCTGGGTCAGCATGTACCAGTCGCGGTTGTTGTCGTGGCCCACGTAGGGGTGGTAGAGGTACGGCAGGCGGCCGCCCTCGTACTTGGTGCCGAGGTTCTTGCGGTAGTACTCGGTCTCCATGACCTGCCCGTCGGGGTTGAGGCTGGGAACGAGCAGGAGGATGACCTTGTCCAGGCGCCTGAGGGTCTCAGGGTCCTTGGCCGTGGCCAGGGCGTGGGCCCATTCCATGGCCATCTGGGTGGCGCCGATTTCGCTCGCGTGAATCGCGCAGGTCACCAGCACGATGGCCTTTCCTTCCTTGGCCAGGGCATCCACCTGGGCTTCGCTGAGTCCCCGGGGGTCCGCCAGCTTCCGGGCGATTTCCTGGAAGCGGGACTTGTTCTTGAGGTTGGCCTCGCTGGAGATGACGGCCATGATCATGTCCCTGCCCTGGGTGGTGGGGCCCAGGTTCTCCACCTGCACCCGGGCGGACCCGGCGGCCAGGGCCTTGAAATAGGCCGTGATCTGGCCGTAGTCCGCGAGCTGGCGGTCCGCCCCCACCGTGAACTTCAGGAACTGGCTGGGGCTGGGGGGCTCCGCCGGGGCCGGGGCGCCGCAGAGGGCGGCGAGCAGGGTCAGGGCAGGAACACGCAGGGTGTGCACGGGTGGCTCCTGGGGGATGCCCCAGCCTACCTCCCTCGCAAGATGATGCAAGCCGGAAGAGGAGGCATCCCTCCTTTGGTAGACCCGGCGTAGGCTGGTGCCTTCCTGGGGAGCCAACCATGAACGACTTTTCCGTTTCCGTGGGCTGCTGGTGCTGGCCCGAGCTGGCCACCACCGATATCCAGGCCGCCAAGGCCTTCTACGGGAAGCTGCTGGGCTGGAACTCCTTCGACGTCTCCAGCGCCGGCGGGAACTACACCCTTTTCCGGGTGGGGGAGGCCGACTGTGCCGGCTGCTACGCCCAGTCCGAGGAACAGCGGCAGCGGAAGGATCCGGTTCGCTGGACCAACTACGTGAAGGTGGCCTCGGCGGATGAGGCCGCGAAGAAGGCGGAGTCCCTGGGCGGCAAGATCGTCGCGGGCCCCTTCGATGTGCCAGGAGTCGGGCGCATGGCGGCCCTGAGGGACCCCCGGGGCGTTCCCTTTGCCCTGTGGCAGGACGGGGCCCATATCGGCCTGCGCGTGGCGGGCCGCCAGGGGGCCCACTGCTGGACCGAACTCACCACCCGGGATCCCCAGGGGGCCGCGGCCTTCTATTCAGGGCTCTTCGGCTGGACGGTCCAGGAGCAGGACATGGGCGGCTTCACCTACCGCATTTTCAACCAGCCGGGGGCGGACATGGGCGTGGGAGGACTCATGGCCATGGAGGGCCCCGAATGGGGGGACATGCCTGACCACTTCATGCAGTACTTCCTCGTGGACGACGCAGATGCGACCGCCGGCCAGGTGGCGAGTCTGGGCGGGAAGGTCTGCGTGCCGGTGAGCCCGATCCCCAAGGTCGGACGCTTCGCCGTGCTTCAGGACCCCCAGGGAGGGACCTTCTCGATCCTGGAGCCTGAGAAGGGGATGTAGGGAACACCCGCTTTCCGGTCGGAACCGGGCCCGGGCCTGGATCGAAGGGCCCGGTTCCGATCTTCGGGACCCCTATTTCTTCGGGGCCTTCTTGCCCTCCTCGGTGAGGGTCAGCTTCCCATCCGCCGCGCCGTGGCAGTCCTTGCACTTGGCTTCGGGGACCTTCGGGAACCACTTGGCCGCGGCCGCGTTCATCTTCTTGTCCTTGGGCGCGCCCTCGTGGCAGGCAGTGCACTTGGCCCCCTTGACGGTGGTGGCCTTGGCGGTGGCCGGGACGGCGGCGAGCAGAACCGCCGCCAGCAAAGTGAGGGTGATGGTTCTCATGGTGCTTCCTCCTTCCGGGGAGGGTAGCAAAATTACTACCAGGTCAAGAAATGATCTAAGTCAATGTTTTTCTGCGGATTGAGACACGCCATCAATTCACCAGGGGTCGATGGGGTTGCGACCCGCGCCCTGGGTCCCGGGGTTGGAGGCGTCCTGCCACAGGCCCCCGGCTCCACCGCGGGGAGGAAGGGGCGGCGACCAGCCGGAAAGAAGGATGGGGGGCCCGGCCCCGCTACAGCGTCCCCATGTCCAGCACGAACCTGTACCGCACGTCGGACTTCAACATGCGCTCGTAGGCCTCGTTGACCTGCTGGACGGGAAGCACCTCGATGTCTGATACGATGCCGTGCTGTCCGCAGAAATCGAGCATTTCCTGGGTCTCGGCGATGCCCCCGATGAGGGAGCCTCCGAGGCTCCGGCGGCCTCCGATGAGGGGGAAGGCCGCCACGGGGGTCGGTTCAGGGGGCACGCCGAGGAGCACCATGGCGCCGTCCACCTGGAGCATTCCGAGGTACTTGTTGTAGTCGTGGGGAGCGGAGACGGTGTCCAGGATGAGGCTGAATCGCCCTCCGAATCGCTTGAAGGTGGCCTCGTCGCGGGTGTGGCCGAAGGCGCTGGCCCCCAGGCGCCGGGCGTCGGCCTCCTTCGAGGCCGAACTGCTGAGCAGGGTCACCTCCGCCCCCAGGGCGGCGGCCAGCTTCACGGCCATGTGGCCCAGGCCCCCGAGGCCGACGACGCCCACCTTGTCCCCCGCCCGGACCTTCCAGTGGCGCAAGGGGCTGTAGGTGGTGATGCCTGCGCAGAGGAGGGGCGCCGCCCCCGCCAGGTCCAGCCGGTCGGGAATGCGGAGCACGAAGGATTCGGTCACCACGATGCGGGAGGAGTAGCCGCCGTAGGTGGGGGTCACCCGGTCCATCTCCGTGCTGTTGTAGGTGAAGGCGGCGCCCTGCTGGCAGAACTGCTCCAGGCCCTTGGCGCAGCTGGGGCAGGTGCGGCAACTGTCCACCATGCACCCCACCCCCACGCGGTCCCCGGGCTTGAAGCGGGTCACGTGGGCTCCCACCGCCCGGACGGTTCCCACGATCTCGTGCCCGGGAACCATGGGGTACCTGGAACCGCCCCACTCGTTGCGGACCTGGTGGAGGTCGCTGTGGCAGATGCCGCAGAAGGCGATGTCGATGGCGACGTCGTGGGGTCCGGGATCCCGTCGCTCGAGGGCGAGGGGGCCCAGGGGGCTGGTGGCGTCGGGTGCGGCGTAGGCCTGGACGGTGGGCACGGAGGCTCCTTGCGGGGATTCAGGATGAACGAAAGCGCGGCCTTGAGGGAAGCGGGCACCCGAACGTGCGTGTTCAGGCCAGCTTCTGGGCCCTGAACACCCTGGCCAAATCCTTCTGGACCCCCGGGGCGCCAGCCAGGATGTCCCCGCTCTCCCACCAGGCGCCTCCGCCCTGCCAGTCGCTGACGTGTCCCCCGGCCTCGTGCACCAGCAGAGCCCCGGCGGCCATGTCCCACTGCTTGAGGCCCAGTTCGAAGAAGCCGTCGTAGATGCCGCAGGCCACGTAGGCCAGGTCCAGGGCCGCGGCCCCGGCCCTGCGGATGCCCTTGGCCCGGGGCCACACCGCCCCCAGGGCCTTTTCCCAGAGGGGAAAACGGTCCCCCAACTGGAAGGCGAAGCCCGTGGCCAGGAAGGCCCCCTCCAGGCCCTCGTGCCGGGAGACGGCCATGGGGTGGCCATTCCACCGGGCCCCTCCCCCCCGGACGGCCTCGAAGGTGTCCCCCTTGAGGGGGTCCAGGATGCAGGCGGCGGCCGGCCCATCCGCGTCCCAGAGGGCCACGCTGACGCACCAGTGGGGAACCCCCTGGACGAAGTTGAGGGTGCCGTCCAGGGGATCCACGATCCAGCGCCGGAGGGTGCTGCCGCTGGCCCCGGACTCCTCCCCCAGGAACCCGTAGTCGGGAAAGCGGTGGGCCAGTTCGGCCCGGATGGCCTCCTCCGCCCCCCGGTCAGCCTGGCTGACCAGGTCGTTCTGGGTCTTCTCCTCGATCTGGCCGGGGGTGAGCTTCCGGAAATGCCGCAGGAGCACACGGCCCCCCGCCTTCGCGCCCGCGACGCAGGCTCTCCGCTGGGCTTCGGACATCCGGGCCTCCGGTCCCATTGTCGCAGGGGTCCGGGACGACTTTCCCGGGGCTCGCATTATCCTGACCGAACTAGTAAACTATTGTCGCCGAGGATGCCATGCCCAAGGTCGTCAACATCGAGCCGACCCCCAACCCCGATGCCCTCAAGTTCATCACCCAGCGACCCCTCCTGAAGAGCGGGGTCCGGAGCTTCAGGGATTTCGGCTCGGCGGTGGGGGATCCCCTGGCCAGCGCGGTGTTCTCCCTGGGCCGGGTGACGTCGGTGTTCTACATGGACCGCTTCGTCACGGTGAACAAGGAAGCCTCCGCCGAATGGAGCGAGCTCATCGACCCCATCTGCGAGGTGGTCGAGGATCTCAAGATGGAAGAAGCGGAGGGCGCCAAGCCGGCGGGCCCTCCCGACGAGGCCGCCGACGAGAAGCTCCGGAAGATCCACGAGGTGCTGGACAGCCGCATCCGGCCCGGCCTGGCGGGGGACGGGGGCGGCCTGGAGGTCCTGGATTTCGACGGCACGACCCTGCGGATCAGCTACCAGGGGGCCTGCGGCTCCTGCCCCAGCAGCGGCACGGGAACGCTCCGCTACATCGAGATGCTGCTGCAGGACACCGTGGACCCCAACATCCAGGTGGTGAGTTGGTAGGGGGTCAGCCTGCGGCTGTCCCGGTCACGAAGGCGGACGCAGATGCGGAATCCGATTCCGATTCCAGGATGGTGGGCGTGGCCGCGACGGTAGCCGGAACCGTGCCGGGGACCGTGGCATGGACCTCGCGGCCATCGGTCCTCTGCGCTCGAAGATGCCTACCCTGGGCTGGTTGACGATCTGGACGAAGCCCAGGACCCCGTCCTGCAAGGAAGCACCGCCACGGCGGGCATGGGGGAAGACTCCATCAGCGGATCCCTCGTCTTTGGCTCCGCAGGCGCCAAGCCCGTGCGGCTGCGGGACGGCAAGCCTTGGATGCCTCTCCAACTGGAACGCGCAGGCAAGCACCTGGGATTGTGCTGAACGCGGAGGTGCGCGTGGGGGGTGGCAATCGCCTTCACCGCGAGCGGCTCTGCCGCTATCTGCTGCGCCCACCGCAGGCGAAAACACGGCTGCACGAGGCGATGGAGGGCAAGCAGGCCTGGGAATTGAAGACCCCATGACTCCAGCGCTGCGATGGGGCAGGAGCTGTCCAGAAGGTGATGGCCGTTTTTGTCTTTTCATCGCCAATAAAAAGGGCTCCCAGGCACCCCGGCAATGACTCGAACTTTCCTCGAGATTGAGTGCTTGCAAAACCTTCATAGACGGATGCCAAAGTAGGATCCGTCTGGATCCGCCAAATCCTTGGGATCATAGATAAAGCTCCTGAGTGCAACAAAAAAAATGGCTTGGAAGTGGGATCGCCTGCCAGGCAAATCTGATTCCCGGATCCGTCATTCATAGGTTTCAACAACCCGCAGACCTGCCCCACCCTCGGATCCACCGATCAGCAGGATCCTTCCATCGGGTAATGGAGTCGCTGTGTGTTTGAACCTGGTTGATATCGGTGACGCGCTGGTTAAAATTTTCAATTTGCCAAAATCATGCACTTCGCACGTAGACGAGGCCATCGTGCCCTCGCCGAAGGTACGACCAAATGCAAACAGGATCGAGTTATTGGTTAAAAGGGTGGCGGTATGATTGGCTCTGGGATGCAACAATGACATCGATTCGGAAATCGTCAGGGAAATCGGATCGAAAATTTCGACACTGGAAGTTATATCAGTGCCCGGCAAGTCGGGTGTTATCCCTCCAGCGATCACGACTCGACCATCTGGAAGCAGGGTGGCAGTGTGCCCGTGCCTTGCCTGCGCCATCCGACCCACCCATTTGAATGTCCTGGGGCCGGGGTCAAAAATCTCAAGCGAATCCCAGACCCGTTCCGGACAATTGAACACGCACGTACTATCTCTCCCACCAACAATGAGAACCTTTCCGTCCTGGAGACGAGTCACCGTATGCCCCGTCCTGGGGACAGACATCATCCCTACAGGGGAGAATCCTTTTGTCATCGGATCATAGATCTCGACCGATGCCAGGGCGTGCACATCCGATCCCTGCGCGGGCAGACCCCCTGCGATTAACACCTTGCCGTCGTCCAGTTGGACACTTTCAAAGGACATTCTGGGAATGGTTAGAGACCCTACAGGAGTGGATTCACCGCTGGATTTCAGTACAAGCGCCCCAGCGGTCACTCCCGAGTTCCCGCAGCCACCGCTGACCAGAATCTGGTTTTCGTTGATGGCAATCGCAGAATGAGCCCATCTGCGTTCAGGAAGTTCCGTGACCACACTCGGAATGTTGGACCCGTACGCGAGCCTTTCGACCTTGGCAGACTCCATTCCACCGAGGACCAGGACAGTGCCGTCGTTCAGGATTGTGCTCGTGTGCCCTAGACGGCTGAAGGCGAGCTCCGGTCCAACATCGATTGAATTTCGGTAAGGGACGACCTCAACCTGGGCAGTCTCATTCTCCCCAGGAGAATTGATCGGTGAGGCGATTATGTGGTACGTGCCTGAGGTGTTTGGAGCGGTGTATTCTCCCGTGTCTTTGACGGACCCGCCATCCACTTCGAGAACGGAATAGCGACTGGGCACAGTTCGGTTGTTTTCGTCACGCAAACTGATCATCACATGCGCGCCTGGTTTGAGCCTGGAGCGTGCTGGAACAACTTGATACCGTCTCCCCCCCTCAGGCGCCGTGGGAGTCGGGGAACCGCAGGCGATTCCGGTCAATGCAGCAAGGAAAAGCAGGGTCATCCAGAAATTGAACGACCGGCGAATGGTTCGATGCGATCCATTAAGTGCATCCCTGTTGCCACTAACAGCAATTTCCGCATACTTCATGACTTCTCCATAACTGCCTGTTGTTTCCTCGAGATAATAAAAAATACTTGGTTCTACATAATCCATAAGAGTGGGGATTCTTACGAGGCAACTTGATGACTTCGCTCGTAACCAATGATCGCCATCTTCCTGGTGCAACCCCAGTGATATTGCCCAAACCCTCCGCTAGATTGAATCACGCGGTGGCATGGAATAAAGACAGCAATCGGGTTGTGACCCACCGCCGCTCCAATGGCTCTACTTGCAGACGGTGTGCCCGAGAGTTTGGCCAAATCTCCGTAGGAGATGACTTGGCCATGCGGGATTTTAAGGAGGGCTTCCCAAGCTTGCAGTTGAAAGGGTGTGCCTTTCAATACCAACCCCAATGGGGCGAGGTTCCCCTTCAACCTCATGGAAAGCAGGTTGGCATAGCGCTCAGCGACTGATTGCGATGGAACGAATTCTGCCCTTGGCCACCGCATTCGGAGACGTTGAACGGCTGCGTCTGTTCCGTCCTCGCCGACGAACTCCATCCCGCACAGCCCCCGATCGAGAGCAGCAAAGATTGCGGGACCGAATGGGGTCTCGGCGATTCCCCAGTGGATTGTCAGTCCCGAGGCTTGTTGGCTGTACTCACCGGGTGTCATTTTCTCGATGGCAACGAATAGATCATGTAGACGGCTTGAACTGGAATACCCGACTTCGAGGCTTGTCTCCAACACGCTTCTTGATTCATGCAGCAAACGCTTTGCTTCCTGCAGGGTCAAATACTGAAGGAACCTCTTGGGGCTTACACCTGCCCATCGTTGAAACAAACGCTGGAAGTGAAATTCACTGAGACCCACTTCAGCCGAAACCTCATGCAGCGAAGGTTGCTCCTGCCGATTCGCGGCAATGAAATGAAGGGCACGTTCCACTTTGGAATAGTCACTCAACCCCACGACCCAGCTCCTTGGCCTCGAAAGAACGCCATCGCCACTCCAACCCAAAACCTCCCGAATTTTCCAAAAAAACACTCAGCCAGCCATCGACCTTGTGTGAAGGCCCCCCCTTCACCCTTGCGCAGATTCGCAATGAAGCGCGGGGAATCAAGTGCCTTGAGTCCGATGTGACTCCCAAGGGGGGCATCGGGTCCCACCGCTATCTGCCGAGCAGAGCCATCGGTGCGGGTTCGCATCATCTTCTCCCCAATCCATTGCGCCCCGATCGCCCGTGATTCCCACCGCGCCTGCTCAGTCATCCCCTGTTGCACCTGGAATGCGATGGGATGAATCAAGATGGTCTGCCTTCGCCTTGGCCACCCCGCAGCTACCCACGTTCAATCCGGGCAATAAAACAGCACGCTTCTAGATTCTGGATCGCGATGAAAGCGATTTTTGGATCACCGAAGAGTTCTTCGATCACCTCCTCGGGGGACCGCTTGCCAAGTTTCACGTTCAAAATGAGAGAGCCGTCTGCGTAATGGCCGCGAAGGGCCATGGGGAGCTCCCGGATCTCTTCAGGGAATCCAGATTCACGATAGGCTGCACACATTGATTCGTGAATGAAAATGGGCCCCACGACTGGCACCTGTTCGGGCTCGGGGTAAGGGTTGTAACTCATCAGAAGCCGATGTTCACCCTCGCGCGTGCGACGCAGGCAGGAGCGGCATGGCCCGTACCCATCTGCAGGGGTGGTATGCGCCCTGATGGGGTGTCCGAACCCTGGCGCACGGCGGCTAAGGCGCGCCTCCTGTGCGATCTCATTCGGGATGGGGACTACCTTGAAGCCCATGCGTTCCTCCTAGGGAGCAGCTGCCCTGGCTCCAAGTTCGGTTGGTGTTGGTTTCCCTGCGACCCGGTTCTTGCGCTCATCGCTCAGGGGTCTCGCCCCACCCGCCTTTTTATAAACATCTTATTAATAAACTTTACCCAGCATGCCCTCCCGCGCCATCCGGGTTGATTCTGACGATTCACCGCAAGTTCGGGATCGCTATCCCCAATCCAGCGGGTCGAATGGATGAGGCTCAGGAGGGATGGGGGAGGGTGTATTCCAGGACGTAGGAGTGCTCCTTGCCCTTGATGGTGATGGTGAGCTTGCCGGAAAGGCCCTTCAAGTCACCGGTTCCAGAATCGGGGACCACGGAAACAAACCACTCTCCGGGCACTCCGCGGGACATCAGGGCGTAGTGCTGGAGGAGGAAGCTGCCCTTCCGGCCCTGCAGCGATCCCTGCACCCGTTCGATGGCAGTGTAGCCTGCGGAGCCCTGCACCTCGGTTCCGGCTGCCAGCATTTCGCCTTCGCTCGTGCCTTCCAGGTCCCCGTGGAAGCGCTTGTCGATGGACATCCGTGCGGGTGACCACACGCCAGGACGGATGCCTTCCGTTAGGGGCGTGGTCTTCACTTCGAAAGTGCCTTTCGCGATGGCCGGCATGCGGGTCTCCTTTTTTTGGGTCGAAGGGATGGGAGGGGCTCCCTGGGTTGAGAGCAGGGATCCCAGATTGAAAACGACAGCCAGGATTGGAAGGGCGATCGGGAGGGACGGGGTCAGCATGGTGGACTCCACCACCCAGGGTTGGGTGCTTGGGGAAGACGGTATTGTAATAACGCGACACGAACGCCGCTGGAGCATACGAGATGGCCCAGTCCGTTGAATGGAATCCGAGAGGAGTGGTGGGGGCCACGTCCCTCCGCCGCGAATCTCCGGCCGGACGATTCCTTGCGGATGGACCCCTTGCTGAACTGGTCGAACATTTCTGGAGCGTCTCCTGGGACTTGCGCGGTCAGCCTGCGGTCACCCGGGAGACATTGCCCCATCCGTCGGTCCATCTGGTGATCGAGGCCGGGCGTTCCGGCCTCGCGGGGGTATCCACCGGGCGCTTCGTTCGAACTCTGGAGGGCCGCGGCAGAGCCCTCGGAGTGAAGTTCCGTCCAGGTTGCTTTCGTCCTTTTTGGGGCCGCTCGGTGCGGGAAATCACGGGCAAGGTCCTTCCCCTGGGAATTGCATTCGGAGCGGACGGGGAGGAACTCGAAAAATCGGTGCATTCGTGCGGCGAGGATCGGGAGGCTGCGGTCGCCCTGATGGAATCATTCCTCTCGGCCCGTCTTCCGCCCCCCGATTCCAAAGCCCAATTCGTCCGCCAGGTGGTGGCCCGCATCCTCGAGGACCGCGAGCTTAGGCAAGCCGAGGCGGTGGCGCGGGATGCAGGGATCAGCCTGAGGTCACTGCAGCGGCTGTTCCACGAATACGTGGGGGTGAGCCCCAAATGGGTGATCCAGCGCTACCGGCTGCACGAGGCCATGGAACGCCTGGAGGCCCAACAATCCGTTGACCTGCCCGGGCTCGCCCTCTCCCTTGGCTATTTCGACCAGGCCCATTTCATCAAGGCCTTCAAGACGTTCCTGGGTAGGACACCGGCCACGTACCGTGAATCCTCCGGGCTGACTGCATCGGCTCCTGCTGGCTAAAGCAGTGCAGCTCCCCCCGGCGCTCAACAAATCGGACTTTGGCACCGGCTGCACCGTCACTGTCGACACGGCTGGCTTCGTCTACGGAGGAACGACGCCCTGAGCGCCCCACCTGTCACAGAGCGGACCGCGCGAGCGAAGGACGGCAGGGCAGGCCGCCCCGTGTTCCGCACCGCCCCTGCGCCCGAGGCCCCGCCGCCTCCCGAGGCGCCGGCTCCTGCGGCCTGAACCCCCGCAACCCACCCCAGGGCCGAGAATTCCCGTGCCTGTCCGGCGGGAGGGGCAGGGGGGCGCGTGCGGTCCATTTCGGCTTTCCGCGCTTCCGCCCACGCCCTCCGCCGCTCCCGCAGCGCCAGGACGGCCCGCCGCGCCTTCCCCAACTCAGGACGCCCGCTCCAGGGCTGGTTTCGGAAGGCCCTGCGGGGAGGATCCCGACTGCGGCCCCGTCGAATTCGAATCGGACTTCCGTAGGCGACCACAAGGCCGCCTGCTCTCGAAGTTCCTGAGGAATCGTGACCTGGCCCCTTGAAGGGATGCGCATGGGTCTTACTCCCACATGTAAGAGCAAGTCATCGACTCAACTTGGCAGGCTCCCCCTTCACTCGGGGGCCCCAGGGAAAAATGGTGTGGAAGGTGACGCACGACTGGGGGTGGGGAGCCGTGCCCTTCGTCCCTCGTCCCTCCGGTCTTCAGTCCGCGGTCAGGCGGACGCCGAGCCCGGGCGAGTCCGGCAGGATGAGCCTGCCCTTCTCGACGCGGACGCCGGCATAGGGATCGTTGGAGATGAGCAGGTGCCCGTCCAGGTCGGCGTAGTCGGCCAGGGGGGAGAGGTGGGCCGCGGCGGTGATGGTGCAGGAGCTGGACACCATGCAGCCGATCATGACCTTCATGCCCAGCGCCCGGGCCACCTCGATCATCCGGAGGGCTTCGTGGACGCCGCCGCTCTTGTCCAGCTTCACCACGATGCCGTCGAAGGCCTCCCGCAGGGCAGGAATCTCCTTGGCCGAGTGGCAGGCCTCGTCGGCGAAGAGGGGAATGTGCACCCGGCTGCGCACCCAGCGGGCCTCCTCGACCATGTGGGCCGGCAGGGGCTGCTCCACCAGTTCAACGCCCTGGGACTCGAGCCAGTTGATCTTGCGGACGGCCTCTTCCTTGTTCGTCCATCCCTCATTGGCGTCCACGCGCAAGGGCTTCTTCGTGACGCTGCGCACGGCGTCCAGGGTGGCCTCGTCCGTGGCCAGCCCCACCTTGATCTTGAGGAAGGGGAAGTCCGCGGCCTCCTGCACCTTCAGGCGGGTGACCTCGGGGGTGTCGATGCCGATGGACATGGTGGTCACCGCCGCCTCGGAGGGGTCCAGGCCCAGGAGCCGATAGAGGGGAACTCCCTGCCGTTTCCCGGCCCAGTCCAGGAGCGCCAGGTCCACGGCTGAAACCGCCGCCCGCTGGCCCGGCAGGCGCCGGTCCAGCTCGGCGACCACCTTGGCGTGATGCCAGGGATCGGCGGCCAGGAGAAAGTCCCGCACGCCTTCCAGCGCCTTCTGCCCCCCGAGGGCGTCCTGCCGGTAGCGCACGATCCCGGCGCCCTCGCCCAGGCCCGTCACGCCGTCGCGGGTGTAGCGCACGTGGAGCGTGTCCCGGTGGGCCGAGGAGGACATGGTGGTGGTCCACTGGTGGCGCAGCAGCAGGCGCCGCACGCGGATGTCCAGGCCAGCGGCCGCCCGGCCCGGGGCGCCGGCGAGGCGGGGGCCCAGCGCGGACGCCGCCGCGGCCGCGGCCATTCCCTGGAGCAGTTCGCGGCGTTTCATGGGTGCCTCCCCGCGGGGCCGGAGCGGGGCGCCGCGCCCCCATGGTCGCAGGGCCGCCCCCGGGTCCCAAGGGTGGGCCTGGTCGCTCCTCCTGGCCGCGCCCGGGGGGATTCGGTATTGTTTCCGGGATGCCCGGACCTTTCCCACGACCCCTTGGCGGCCACCTCCCGTGCGCCTGGGCCTGATCCTGCTGTTGGTCGGGGCCGCCGCGGCGGCCCGGGGTCCCGAGCCCTTCCGCCCGAGGCCCCTTCCCGAACTGGTGGCCGAGGCCCGGAAGGCCACCCCCCCGGCGGCGCCGCCCTCCCCCCGCGCTCCGGACCTGGTGGACCTGGCGGCTTTCGATCCCGGCCTGCGCCTCGACATCCGCTACGCCACCCACGACAACTTCCTGAAATTCCCGGTGTACGACCAGGCCCGGGCCTTTCTCCAGCGCCCGGTGGCCGAGGCCCTGGCCCGGGTGAACCGGGGGCTGAGGGAGAAGGGGCTGGCCCTGCGGATCCTGGACGCCTACCGGCCCTGGTGGGTCACCAAGGTCTTCTGGGAGGCCACGGACCCCACGGACCGCGCCTACGTGGCGGACCCCGGCAAGGGCTCGGTGCACAACCGCGGCTGCGCCGTGGACCTGGACCTGGTCCGCCTCGCGGACGGCGCCCCCCTGGAGATGCCCGGGGACTACGACGAAATGTCCCCCCGTTCCCACGCCGACTATGCCGGGGGAACCGAGACTCAACGGGCCCACCGGGACCTGCTGCGGGCGGCCATGGAGGCGGAGGGTTTCAAGGTGAATCCCGAGGAGTGGTGGCACTTCAACCACGCCTCCGCCCGGGAGTACCCCGTGCTCAATGTCCCCTTCGGGGCCATCATGGGGCTTCCGGCCATTCTGCGCGGGACCCGCCAGGTGTTGCTGGTGAGCACCCCTTCCTGGGACGCCGACCGGGGTGCCCTGAGGCGCTACGAACGCTCCGGGTCCGGGCCCTTCCGGCCCGTGGGCCCCCCCCTGACCGCCTGGGTGGGGAAGAAGGGCCTGGCCTGGCGCAGCGACGCGGGGGCCCCGCCGCCCCCGGGGCCGGGGGTCCTTAAGCGCGAGGGGGACGGCCGCTCCCCCGCGGGCATCCTGGCCTTGGGAGATTTTTGGGGCTACGACCTCCGGGCCCCCGAAGGGGTCCGCCTTCCCTACCGCTCCCTCACGGACTGCGACCGCTGCGTGGACGATCCCGGGCACCCCGACTACAACCGCCTGGTGCGCCTGCCCAGGCCCGACGCGCCGGTGGCCTGGAAGTCCGCCGAGGTCCTGCGGATGTCCACCGAGCACTACCGCCACCTGGTGGTGATCCGCTACAACGACGATCCCCCCACACCCTTCGCCGGGAGCTGCATCTTCCTGCACGTGGCCCCCGGGGAAGGGGGGGGGACCGCCGGCTGCACGGCCCTGGCGGCCCCGGACCTGCTGGAAATTCTGCGCTGGCTGGACCCGGCGGCAGCCCCGGTGCTGGTGCAGGCGCCCGCACCCCTTCTCGACAGCCTGCGCGCCGCCTGGGGCCTCCCCGGGGAGTTGCGGCCCTGATTCCTTCGACCCCTCCGCTGGAGACGCCATGATCCGTCCCGCCCTGTTGTCCGCCCTGCTGGCCGCGGCTCTCCTCCCCGCGGCGCCGCCCACCCTCCACGAGGCCCTGGTGGCGGCCCGCGCCGACCGGGCCGGGGACCCGGGCGTGGCCGCGGCCTTTCAGCGCCTGGCCCGGGCCCACGGCACCCCGCTTTACATCTACGACCGGGCCCACATCCAGGCCCAGGCCCGGGCCCTCAAGGCCGCCTTCGGACCCCGTTTCCCCAAGCTGCGGATCCTCTACGCCCTCAAGGCCAACACCAATCCCACGGTGATCGGCCTCCTTCGCGAGGAAGGACTGGGGGCCGAAGTGGTCTCCGTGGGAGAAATCGAGACCGCCCTGCGGGTGGGGTACAAGGGACCCGAGATCATGTTCACCTCCTCCTCCAAGGGCCCGGGCGAGATCCGGCGGGCCATCGCCCTCGGCACGGTGCTGAACGTGGACTCCCTGGACGAATTGGGCCAGGTCCAGGCGGAGGCCAAGCGCCAGGGGCGGAAGGCCCGCGTCTCCTTCCGCATCAACCCCGGCGTGGATCCCCACACCATCCACCAGATCAACACGGGCATCTCCGAATCCAAGTTCGGCCTCCACCTGGAAGGGGGCCTGGCCTTCAAGGCCTACGAGCGCGCCGCCGCCATGCCCGAGATCGCCCTGGAGGGGGCGCACTGCCACATCGGTTCCCAGATCACCGAGGCGGAGGGCTACATCCTCACGGCGAAGAAGATGCTGGGGCTGGTGAAGGAGCTGAAGGAGAGGCTGAACCTCAAGCTGGCCTTCCTGGACCTGGGAGGGGGCATCGGCATCCCCTACCGGGACGGGCAGCAGGTCATGTCCCCCGAGGACCTGGCCACCGCCCTCCAGCCCGTGTGGAAGGAGGGCGTGGCGGCCGCGGGCTACGAACCCACCCTCTGGCTGGAGCCCGGGCGCTTCTTCGTGGGCGGGGCGGGCACCCTGCTGGTGCGGGTGAACACGGTGAAGCAGACCCCCCTCAAGACCTTCGTGAACGTGGACGCCGGCTTCAACACCCTCATGCGCCCGGCCATGTACCAGGCCTACCACCGCGTCCGCGTGGTGGGGAAGACCCAGGACCCCACCCTCGTGGACATCGCCGGGGACGTCTGCGAGACCGGGGACATCCTGGCGGAGGCCCGCACCCTTCCCCGTCCCGTCGCCGGGGACCTGGTGGCCATCCTGGACGCGGGGGCCTACGGCTTCTCCATGGCCAGCGAGTACAACGCCCGGCCGCTCCCCGCGGAGGTGATGGTGGACGGCGACCGGGCCACCGTGCTGCGGCGGCGGGGCAGCCACGGCGACCTCTTCCGGAACACCGGGGCGAAGGCGGGCGGAAAATGACGGGGCGCCTTCCCCTCCTGGCCGGGGCGCTGCTCCTTCTGGCGGCCTGCGGCCCCCGGCGAAACCCCCTGGCGGAATGGCTTCCCTCGAAGAACTACGATCCCCGCCGGCCGCAGATCATCGTGCTCCACCACACCGCGGAGAAGTCCTTCGAACGCTCCCTGGAACTGTTGCAGACCCGCAACGACGGGGGCCCCGTCAGCGCCCACTACCTCATCGGCACCGACGGCCGCACCGCCCAGCTCGTCTCGGAGGATTTCCAGGCCTGGCACGCGGGGAGCGGGGCCTGGGGGCCCTTCCGGGACCTCAACGCCATTTCCATCGGCATCGAACTGGACAACGTCGGGACGGAACCCTTTCCCGAGGTCCAGATCCAGGCCCTGCTGGCGCTGCTGAAGGACATCACCGCCCGCCAGTACCGCATCCCGCCCCACCTCGTCCTGGGCCACGCCGACGTGGACCCCATCCGCAAGGTGGACCCCAACCCCCACTTCCCCTGGAAGCGGCTGGCCGCCGAAGGCTTCGGGCTCTGGCCCGACGAAACCCTGGAGGACCCCCCTCCGGGCTTCGATCCCTGGCTGGCCTTGCGCCGCATCGGCTACCCGCTCTGGGACCAGGCCGCCACCCTGCGGGCCTTCCACATCCACTACCGGGCCACCGAGAAGGGCGACCTGGACGACCAGGACCGCCGGATCCTGTTCAACCTCGAGAAGAAGGTCCAGCAGTACCATCCGCCCCGAAGCCCCCAGCGGAAGAAGTAGGCCGCCCGCCCCGAGACGCCATGGGCCTCCGACCCCTCGACCTCGCCATCGTGGCGGTGTACCTCCTCGGGGTCACCCTGGCGGGAATCCTCCTGAGCGGCCGCCAGGGCACCAGCCGCGACTACTTCCTGGGAGGGAAGGGGCTGTCCTGGTGGTCCGTGGGTTTCTCGATCGTGGCCAGCGAGACCAGCACCCTGACCTTCATCAGCATTCCGGGACTGGCCTACAAGGGGAACCTGCACTTCCTGCAGCTGGCGGCCGGCTATTTCCTCGGCCGCCTCATCGTGAGCCTCGTGTTCCTCCCCGCCTACTTCCGGGGAGACCTGGAGACGGCCTACGACTTCCTGGGCAGGCGTTTCGGGCTGCCCCTCCGGCGGCTCACCTCCGCGATCTTCATCCTCACCCGGGTGCTGGCCTCCGGTGTCAGGCTCTTCGCCACGGCCATTCCCGTGCACCTCATCACCGGCCTCTCCTACCCCGCCAGCATTCTGCTCATCGGCGCCTTCACCCTTCTCTACACCTACCTGGGCGGCCTGAAGGCCGTGGTGGCCATGGACGTGGTGCAGCTCTTCATCTACCTGGCCGGGGCGGGGGCCTCCATGGCCCTCATCCTGCACCAGCTCCCCGGTGGCTGGGGGGACGTGGCGGCCTTCGCGAGGGCCGGGGGCCAGGACAAGTTCGCCCTCGTCCACATGCCTTCCGCCACGACCGTCATGGGATTCCTGGCGGCGCCCTACACGCTCCTGGGCGGCCTGATCGGGGGGACCTTCCTGACCATGGCCTCCCACGGAACGGACCAGATGCTCGTGCAGCGCCTCCTGGGCTGCCGCAGCCTCCGGGACAGCCAGAAGGCCCTGATCCTGGATGCCGGGGTCATCGTCCTCCAGTTCGCCTTCTTCCTGCTCCTGGGGCTCTGCCTCTTCGCCTACCACGGCGGCGCCTCCCTGGCCCAGCTCGGTCTGTCGAGCTCGGACGAGGTCTTCCCCAGGTTCATCGTCGAGCGGCTGCCCACGGGCCTCGCCGGCCTGGTGATCGCGGGCGTGCTGGCCTCGGCCATGGGAACGCTTTCGTCGTCCATCAGCTCCCTGGCCTCCTCGACCTACCTGGACCTTTTCGGCACATCGGCCCTGGGGAAGGGTCTTTCGGAAGCGGCGGGGATGCGATGGTCCCGCTTCTTCACGCTGTTCTGGGGCACCGTCCTCGTCGGGGGGGCCCTGCTCTTCACGGACACGAAGAACCCCGTGGTGGAGCTGGGCCTGAAGATCGCCTCCTTCACCTATGGCGGCCTGTTGGGGACCTTTTTCCTGGGACTTTTCTTCCCCCTCGCCCGCCCGGCGGACGCGATGGCCGGACTTCTCGCGGGGCTTGCCGCCATGGGGAGCGTGCTGGCCTGGACCCCCATCGATTTCACCTGGCACACCCTCATCGGGTGCCTGGCGACGGTCCTGACGGGCCTCCTGGCTGGTCTGGTCCGGGGCGGGCAATCTTCACCCGGGGCCGGGAAAGAGGCCTGAGCCGGAATCACGGCTCTTGGGTCGTGAAGGCCGGGGCCCGGCCCTGATTGCGCGAATTTCTTCAATGTTCAACCATTCGATCAAAAAAAACGAACGCTCCCGGCCGAATTGGGGAAGTCCCCCCGCTCGCTTCGCAGTAGAGTGCTTCACAGCCAACCCCCTGGCCGCGGGGGCAGCCCCCGCGAATCCCTTTCCCATCCCCCCAACGAGGAGTTCGGAATGAACATCAGGAACTTGGGCAGCGTCGCGATGGTGCTGGTCGCCCTCCCCGCGATGGCCCAGCAGACCGGCGGACTTTCAGGCAAGGTCACGGCCAAGGACGGCAAGCCCCTGGCGGGCGTCCAGGTGGAGGCCACCTCCAGCGTGATGCCCCAGCCCCGTCGGGTGGTCACCGGCGAGAACGGCGAATACCGCATGCCCTTCCTCCCCCCGGGCCCCTACGTGCTGACCTTCACCAAGAGCGGCATGATGCCCGCCAAGCGCGGCACGGACGTGCTCCTGCAGCAGACCAACACCATCAACGTCACCCTGACCGAAGCCCAGGTGGCCGGCGCGGAGGTGGCGGTGGTGGCCACCACCACCCTGGTGGACCCCACTTCCTCCGAACTTAAGGCCTCCCTCGGCTCCGAATTGATCGCAAGCCTGCCCGTGGGCCAGGACTACCGCGACCTGATCAAGCTCATGCCGGGAATCATGTATACCCAGGACACCGTGCGCGGCCCCAGCGCCGGGGGCAGCGGCCAGGACAACGTTCACCAGTTCGACGGGGTAAACGTGAACCTGCCCATGTACGGAACCCTGTCGTCCCAGCCCGCTGGCCACGACCTGGACCAGATCACCATCAACAAGGGGGGTGCCGACGCAACAGGATTCAATCGGTCAGCGGGGTACAGCATCAATTCCATCAGCAAGTCGGGAACCAACTTCTGGACGGGCGAACTCTCCTTCCAGATCCTCCCCAACAACCTGGTGGCCAAGCGCAAGACGATGTCCTTCACCCCGGCCTATTACGAGCAGGAAAAGACCTACACCATCGCCAACGTAGGTGGACCGATCCTGAAGGACCAGTTGTATTTCTTCCTTTCCGTCTATCGGCCGACCGTGAAAATGGAGAACAGTTCCAATAACTACGGCCCCACCCCCAACTTCGATGAAACCCGCACGGAACTCTTCGGCAAGCTGACCTGGTCCCCCATCTCGAGCCTGCTTGTCCATGCCAGCATGCGGGACTCCAACGACACCGTGGAGCACAGCGGATACCAGGGCTCCGGCGCCGGCCCAACGACCGGGCAGGGGGGAAAAACCACCTGGCGAATTCCCACCCTCGAGGCAACCTGGAACCTCACCCCCAACAGCTTCCTCAATTTCAAGGCCACCAACTTCATCTTCAAGTCCGCCGATCACCCGGACTACCGTTCCTCGGTGAATCCGGCTTTCGACGTCACCCCCTTGGACGTGAACAACCTGAACACCCAGGGGCAGTTCTCGGTGCCGAGGCTCCAAACCCCGCCCCCGGGCGGTTCGCTGACCCAGGCGCAGATTGACTTCAACAGCTTCGCAACTCCGATCATCGCCAAATACGGGTATGCGCCCGAAGGGGGCGGGATCGTGGGGGGATACTTCCAGATCAACAACCAGAATTTCTTCCGGCGGAACTACGAACTGGCCTTCGACACGGTCTTCGGGGACACCGTGACCCATAATTTCCACGCCGGGGTCCAGTGGTTCAAGGAGATGGAGGACCTGTACCGCATTTCGAACGGATGGGGTTCCATCACCGTACCCTTCAACACCAAGATTCCCTCCGGCCTGCCCAATGCAGGGACCCTCGTGTACTTCATGGCCGCGGTCAACCAGCAGGGCATCTCTGGGGTTCCGATCATCCACTCCGAGTACGTCGCCCTCAATTTTGAAGTCAACGACAAGATCAAATGGCGGGACTTCACCTTCAACGTGGGCTTCGTCGTCAGCAACGACAAGATGTACGGCTCAGGTCTTGCCGAAGCGCCTGGGGGAGGCTACTCGGCCGCCCGGGGGAACAAGTACCTGGAGCACGAGGTCAAATTCTCGGACACCCTCCAGCCCCGGGTGGGGGTGGTTTGGAACTACAGCAAATCGGACACGGTCTATGCCAATTTCGCCCGGTTCGTCCCCGCCGTCTCCTCCCTCCCCCGCGCCTCCTCCTGGGATCGGAACCTGGCTGCCACGGTCAACGTCTACTTCGACCAGACGGGGCGGCAGATGGCCCACCAGGTGGACCAGTCCTCCACCGGAAAGCTCTACCAGGACGGGATGAAGCCTCGGCACACGGACGAGTTCCTCGTCGGGACCGCCAAGGATTTCGGACGAGGATTGAGCGGGCGGCTCTACGGCCGGTACCGGAAGAGCGTGGATTTCTGGGAAGACACCAACAATGGCGCCCGGGTCATGTTCACCAACTACGGGACCCCCTACGGGCCCCAGGACTACTACATCCCCGACCTCGACAAGCGCCTGAACCAGATTTTCGGGCCCACCGCCTATGCCAACATCGCCGCGACCAAGGGCGTCTTCGTCATCGCCCAGTTGGACAATTCGTTCACGAAGTACTACGAGGTGACCTGCGAGGCGGAGTGGAAGAGGGAGAACGCCTACTTCAACGCCTCCTATTCCTGGAGCCACTACTACGGCAATTTCGACCAGGACAATTCGACCACCACCACCGCCAACGACTCCAACATTTTTGTGGGGTCTTCCAACATCGCCGACGACTTCGGCCGCCAGCTCTGGAACAACAAGTACGGCAACCTTTCCGGGGACCGGCGCCACAAATTGAAATTGTTTGGCACCTACAATCTGCCCTGGTGGTCCGGGCGCGTCGGCGCCTACTTCATCTACCAATCGGGCCAGCCCTGGCAATTCTCCGATTACAAGGTGTACCCCCTGGACAAACAGGCGCAGAACAGCTCAAGCACCAGCGACACCAACCGCTACTCCGAACCCGCCGGATCGCGCACAACCGACGCCCACTACCAGCTGGATTTCAACTACACCCACAGCTTCCTGAAGTCCAAGAAGTACCGGCTGGAGGCCATGGCAGACGTCTACAACGTGTTCAACAAACGAACCGGTTACAACATTCAGTCGAACGTGAACTCGAATTACGCTGGCTTGGTCCAGTCGTTCTACAACCCCCGGCGCCTCCAGCTCGGCGTACGTTTCCTGTTCTAGGGTGCCCATTCTTCGTCCCGAAAAGGAGCGGCGATGCCGCTCCTTTTTTCGTGATATCCATGCCCCGACGGGGGCTGACACACTGGTCTCCCCCTGCCGGTCACGGCATCGAACCCCCCGCTGGAGCGGCCCATGCACTCTCGTGCCTTGTTGTTCAGCCTCCGATCCCTGCTGCTGGGGCTGGCCCTCCTGCTGCCCCTGGGGGCCCAGGCCCCGGAACGATTCCTGGACTTGCCCCGGGGCCCAGGGGACGGCCCGCGGCTGGTGGTGTTCAATCCGGAGGTCTACAACATCCGGGGCCTGGCCGCGGTGCGCGAGAGGGGCTACCTGGATGTGCCCGGCCTCACCGTCGTCGGGGTCTACCACGTCCGGCAGCGGGACAGCTTCGAGGCCTCCCGGACCTTCGTCAAGGAAAAGGGGCTGGACTGGTTCCGGTTCCATGCGGTGTCCGGGGAACTCAGCGCGGCGAACGTCTTCGGGAAGAACCCCTGCACGCCTGACTTCGAGGCCATCGTGCAGAAGGCCGACGGGGCGATCTTCTTCGGCGGCCCGGACATCCAGCCCTCCCTTTGGCATGAGAAGACCCACCTCCTGACGGTCATCGAGGACCCCTCCCGGCACCTGCTGGAGCTGTCGGCCGTCTTCCACTTCCTCGGGGGCGCCCAGGACCGGAAGGCCTCTCCCCTGCTGGCCTCCCGCCCCCGCTTCCCCATCCTGGGCATCTGCCTGGGCTTCCAGACCATGAACGTGGGCACCGGCGGCACCCTGGTCCAGGACATCTGGACGCAGATCTACGGGAAGTCCTTCGTGGAGGACGTCATCGCCCTGGGACCCGAGCGGTGGCACAACAATCCCTTCAAGCGCCTCCATCCCATGGAGAAGCTCATGTCCTACAACTTCCACTCCCTCAAGCTGCTGGGGCAGGGCCTCTTCATCCGGGACCTGGGCTTCAGGGCCGCGGACCACCCCCGGGTGCTGAGCTCCCACCACCAGGCCCTGGGCCGCCTGGGGAGGGGCTGGGTGCCCATCGCCACCTCCCGGGACGGGAAGGTGGTGGAAGCCATGGAGCACGCGCAGTTCCCCCATGTCCTGGGGGTCCAGTTCCACCCCGAGCACCCCCAGCTCTGGGAGACCGAGCCCCGCTGGCGCCAGCGCCCGGAGGATCCCCCCACCAGCTACCACGCCCTTCTGGAAGGCACGCCCCCGAGCCTGGCCTTCAACCAGGCGATCTGGAAGTGGCTGGGTCAGAAAATCCAGGAGGGCCGGGCGCGCTGAACCCGATCAGGCGAAGGGGCGTTGCAGGAAGGGGAATCCCACCTCAAGACGCCAAGAAAATTAAATCCAGTGTCCAGGCAGTTCCTGGCGTGCCTGGCGTCCTGGCGGTGGGTGTGACCGGTTCGTCATGTTGAACGCCCCCGGAATCAGCGCCTCGATCCGGCCAGGGCTTTCCAGACCGACGGGAGGGACTGCACCAGCTGGCGGGAGCCCTGAGGGAGGTTCCGGGCGGTGAGAGGGACCACGCAGGTGTCCTCGAGATCCAGGAGGCCGGGTTTCCGCCCCAGGCGGTAGCCGTTCTCCAGGCCCCCGTCGCCCCCCAGGCGGACTCCGGGAGCCCCGGGATTGGGGACCGTGAAGTAGAAACCGCCCATCGCGGGCGCGGCCCGGCTGCGAGGGCGCCGCCGGAGCTGCCGGTCCGAGAGGTCCTTGTACAGGGCCTTGGCCGTATGGAGGGCCGGATTCACCAGGAGCGGGTCCGGGAGAATGCGCTGGGCAAAGGGAGAGCCTCCGTCCCCTTCGGTGAAGGTGCGGACCCGCCGGAAGGCCTCCTGGATCTCCCCTTCCACCAGGGGAAAGTGGGTGCAGCCGAGCACCACCAGGCCCAGGGCGGGGGCCTCGGGGTGCCGGGCCTTCAGGCCCAGGGCCAGGCTGGCGACGTCGAAGCGCACGTAGGCCTTCACGGAGTTCAGGGTGCCCTGGAGGAGTTCCCCGGCCTCGATGCCGCCCGCGCGGGCGACCTCCGGAGTCCAGGGCGGGCCCTGGTAGGCCACGGGCCGGGACCCCACCCCGCTGGCGAAAAAGGCGGGGTTCCCCTCGATGGCGCCCGCCAGCCCCACGCTGCCCTGCTGGACCACGAGGGGGGCTGTCTTCCCCAGCCGCTCCGCCGCCCGGGCGATGGCGGCGGGGTAGGCGCCGGACGCGCAGGTTCCCTCGGTGGCCAGCACCCCCACCGAGGGCGGCGCTCCTGAGGCTGGGAGCAGCTCCGCCACGGCCTCGGCCCCCGCCTCCACCACTCCGATGACGGGGATGTCCAGGCCCCAGCCCTTGAGGGCCGCGCGGATGTCCTCCAGGCCATAGGCGGTGGCCGTGTTGCAGGCGATGACGAGGGCCTTCACCGGAGGCTTGTCGAAGCGCGGAGGGGCCCCCGGCGCGGGACGGTAGCGCCGGCCGAGGAGGAAGACCACATCCTTCAGGATCAGTTCCCGGAGGTAGTCCGTGCCGTTCGCGGCGGCGTAGCTCCCGTAGGGCATGTTGGCCTGGTCCCCCAGGTAGATGAAGCGCTCGCCCGCGAGGTCGGGGATCCCGTCGGGGCCTGGCTTCCCGGTGCGGTTGTCCACCAGGTCCACCTTGAGGATGGCCTCCAGCACCGTGAGGCCCCCGATGCCCGAATCGAAGACCCCGATGGGCAGGTCCCGCTGCGGCCCCCGGCGGAGGTGTTGGAGGTCCGCCGCGAAGAGGCTCCGCCCCCGGGGATGGGCCGCCACATGGTTCCGGAGGGGGGCCAGGGCGTCCTCCCCCCGGGCGGGGAACAGGAGGAAGGTGCCCAGGACGAGGCTCCGCCAGATCCTCCGGGGGCGGGATCCTCGGGCGAACAGAGGGGGCCAGGTTCGGGGAGCGGCTTGCATCGGGGTCCTGGGGCGTGGATCCCAGGATGCCCCGCCGCCGGAGCCCGGGTCAAAGGTCCCGAACCTCGCCTATGGACAGGCGAGGGCCCTTCGCAGGGCCATGCGGGCAGCCGCGTGGTGGGGCTGGCAGGGCCGCACCGAGAAGGGGGGTCCCGGGGGCAGGCCCCGGGCCATGGCTTCCGCGATGCCGGGGTGCAGGGTGGCCGCCCGTCCGCTGAGGGCCACGGGCCTGGGGCCGTAGCGGGCGATCAGGGCCCGGGCCAGGCGGGCGAGTTCCTCCCCCGCGGCGGCCAGGATCTCCCGGGCGGCGGGGTCGGCCTCGGCCGCCCGCGCCACCGCGAGGGCCAGGCGGCCCACGTCGCCCCGCCGGCCCCCGTAGACCGCGCGGCGGCTATGGCTCCAGTCGCTGCCCCCGATCATGGCGAAGAGTTCCGCGGCCAGGGGGGATTCGCGCCAGGCCCCCGGGCGCTCGTCTTCCGTCCGCCAGATCCGGCGCAGGGCCTCCCGGGCGATCCAGAAGCCGCCTCCGCCGTCGTCGAGGAGGTTTCCCCGGCCTCCGGCGCGGTGGAGCGTCCCCTCCCCGTCGAGGAAGGCGGCCACGGAGCCGGTGCCCGCGTAGACCATGTAGCCCTGGCCGGGCTCGAAGAGGTGCCGGAAGGCGGTTTCGATGTCGCTGCCCAGGGAGACCGCCCCCGGGGGGAGGCCCATCGCCCCGGCGAGGACCTCGACGAGGACCCCCTCCCCCTCGCCCAGGCCCGTGATGCCCGCGTGGACCTGCGACGGCTGGCCCGCCCGCCGGACCTCCCGGCCCAGCTCCCCGAGAAGGGCCGTGATCCGTTCTGCCCCGGGGCCGCCCAGCTCTGTGGCGCTGAAGCCTTCGGCCCGGCCTTCCGCCACGATGTCGCCCCCGGCCCCCGCGAGGGCCCAGCGGGTCTCCGTTCCTCCGGCGTCGAGGCCCAGGCCCAGGGGCCCGGGGGGGATCCCGGGTCCCCGCGTCACGGGGGGCCTCCACCCTTCCGGCCATCCCGCACGGCCACGCGGGGACTTTCCAGACCCGTGCGCCCGACGGCCGAGGCCTGGGCCATCTCCAGGGGTTGGCCCCCCCATTCGCCCGGGATCCGTCCGGAGCCTCCCGGAAGGATGAAGAACCGCCATGGGCCTCCGTAGCGCGCCCAGAGGGCCAGGAGCCAGGGCCGGGTCCCCGCCGTATCGATCCGGAGGTCCTGGGATCCAGGCTCCGGGCGAAGGTCCACGGAGGGTGCGTCCGGGGCCGCCTCCCCCAGCCAGGGCGTCGCCGGCACCAGGGCAGGGCGCTCGTAGAGGGGCTTGAGGTGGGCACCGAGGCCGCCCCAGTCCTTCGTGAGGGCCACCATGCTGAAGTGGACGTGGCCCTGGCTGCCCCCGGCCTCCCTCACCAGGCGGATCTGCTCGGCGATCTCCTGGGCGGGCCAGGGCTCCGCCGCCCCCGTCTGGCTGGTGAAGAGGCCCGGCCACACGTGGCGCCCCGCAGGGTTCTGGGAACGCCAGGATTCCAACAGGGGCGCGAAGGGCTGGCCCCGGGAATCCCGTTTCCAGTAGAGCTGGGGCGCGAGGTAGTCCATCCACCCCTGCTCCAGCCAGGATTCCACGTCGGCGTAGATCTCGTCGTACTGGCTGAAGCCCCCCACGCCCGGGGGCCTGCGGTCGGGCCGGCCCACGCCGAAGGGGCTCACCCCCACGCGCACCGTGGGCTTCTCCTGGCGCACCTCCCGGAAGAGGCGCTCCACGAAGCGGTCCACGTTCCGGCGCCGCCAGTCCGCGCAGGAGAGGCTCCCGCCCCCCGCCGCGAAGGCCGACCAGGAGGGAGCGTCCGGGAAGTCGAGGACCAGGCCCCTCTCGTCCCGGACGGGGTAGGGATAGAAGTAGTCGTCGATGTGCACGCCGTCCACGTCGTAGCGGCGCACCACGTCCCGGATGACCGCCAGGCTGTGATCCGCGGCCTGGGGCTCCCCGGGATCCAGCCAGAGGAGGTTGCCGTAGGCCTTGACGATCGCGGGACGGGTGGAGGCGATGTGTCCGGGCGCCAGGGGAGACCGGGCAGAACTGTGCCGGGCCCGGTAGGGATTGAACCAGGCGTGGAGTTCCAGGCCCGCCCGGTGGGCCTCATCGATCCAGAAGGCCAGGGGATCGTAGAAGGGCTCCGGGGCCTTGCCCTGCTCGCCGGTGAGGAATTCCGACCAGGGCTCCAGGGGGGAGGCGTACAGCGCGTCGCAGGCCGGACGCACCTGGAAGATGATGGCGTTGAGGCCCAGGGCGGCCGCCTTGGCCACGATGGCCCGGGCCTCGGCCTGCTGGGCCTCCACGGGGAGGTCCCGGGCGCTGGGCCAGTCGATGTTGGCCACGGTGGCGACCCAGACGGCGCGGAACTCCCGGGGGGCGGGGGGCGGGTCCGCCGGAGGCGGGAGGGCGGCGGGGGTGCCGTGGATCCCGCAACCCAGCAGGGCCAGCAGGGCCCACCCCGCGGCACCGCCCAGGAAGCTCCTCAGACTTTGACGAACCAACGCTTCCTCCACATGGCCCAGGCCACGGCGAACATGGCCAGGTTGAACAGGACCGCGAAAAGCAGGGAGGCATTCTCTCCCGAGAGGGGCAGGGACGCGAGGGCGGCGAAGGCCTTCCCCTTCAGGGTCGAGGCGCCGGGACCCTGGCCCACCTGGACCGACTGGATCACGCGGGCCACGACGCCGGAGAAGACGAAGAGGAAGAGGGCGTTCATGCCGTAGATGGTCAGGGGCAGGCAGGCGCGGCGGGAGGCCGCCTGGAGGCGGGGGGGGGCTTCATCCAGGATTCCGTGGAAGAGCGCCAGGAAGAGGCAGGACCACCCTGCGGTGAACACGGCGTAGGAGGGGGTCCAGAGGTTCTTGTTCATCGGGATGAGGAAGCGGTCCAGGGCCAGGCCCAGGAGCAGTCCCGCGAGGCCCGCCAGAAGGAGCCCCAGGGACTTGCGGAGGCGGCCGGGGGGGGCGGCCAGGAATTCTCCTGCCAGCACGCCGAAGAGGAGGCTGCCCGTGGCGGGCAGGGTGCTCACGAGGCCTTCCGGGTCCCAGACCTTGGCCCGGGACCAGAGGTGGGAGCCCAGGAGCCCGCGGTCCACCCAGGCTCCGAAGTCGTTGCCCGGGGTCAGCCGGCCCGCGGCCACCAGACCGTCGGCCCCGGGGACCGGCACCCCCAGCATGAGCACGAGGTAGATCCCGAAGAGTCCCAGGATGGCGGCGAGGGCCGCCTTCCAGCGCCCCCAGATCACCAGGGGCGCCGCCAGGGCGATGGTGAGGGCGATGCGCTGCAGGACCCCCAGGATGCGGAAACCCGGGAAGTTGAAGGCCGGCACCAGGTTGAGGGCCACGCCGATCAGGAAGACCGTGGCCGCCCGGCGGAGCAGCACGCGCAGCAGGGCGGGCCGGTCGGCGCCGCCGCGGGCCCTGCGGCCCAGGGAGATGGTCATGGCCAGCCCCGCCGCGAAGAGGAAGAAGGGGAAGACCAGGTCCGTGAAGGTGCAGCCGTTCCACTCGGCGTGGGCCAGGGGCGGGTGGATGGACTTCCAGGATCCCGGGTTGTTCACCAGCACCATGCTGGCGATGGCCAGCCCCCGGAAGGCATCCAGGGAGGCGAGGCGGGGAGCCTCGGTCACGGGGCCTCCCGGCGGCCGAAGGCCGGATCGATCCGGAGGAAGAAGGTGAGCACGATGGAGGGGATGGTGGCGCAGCAGACCCAGACGAAGAAGAGGAGGTAGCCGAGGCGCTCCTGGATCCAGCCGCTGCCCATGCCGGGCAGCATCATCCCCAGGGCCATGAAGCCGGTGCCGATGGCGTAGTGCGAGGTCTTGTGGGGGCCCTCGGCGATCATGACGAGGAACATCACGTAGGCGGTGAAGCCGAAGCCGTACCCGAACTGCTCGATGGCGATGGCGGTGGCCACCGTGCCCAGGCCCCCCGGCTGGAAGGCCGCGAGGTACACGAAAGCCAGGTTGGGGAGGTGCACCGCGAAGGTCATGGGCCAGATCCAGCGCTTCAGGCCCAGGCGGGAGATGACGAAGCCTCCCGCCAGGCCCCCCAGCGTGAGGCTCAGGACCCCCACCGTCCCGTAGGCGAAGCCCACCTGGGCCGTGCTCAGGCCCAGTCCGCCCTTCGCCACGGGGTCCAGGAGGAAGGGGGTGACCATCTTGATGGCCTGGGCCTCCCCGAGGCGGAAGGTGAGCAGGAAGCCCAGCACCAGCCCGATGTCCGGCCGGGCGAAGAAGCTCCGGAAGCTTTCCAGGAAGCCCTGGAGAAAGCGGCTCCTTTCCCCCACCGGACCGTCCGCCGCGGGGCGGGGCATGACCAGGGCGTGCCAGGCGCAGAGCAGAAGGAAGAAGGCCGAGAGGATCCCGAAGACGATCATCCAGGCCCCCCGGAGGTCACCGCTGCGCTCCGCCAGCTTTCCGGCCACCAGCACCAGTCCGCCCTGCCCGGTGATCATGGCCGCCCGGAAGAAGGCGCTGCGCAGGCCCACGAAGGCCGCCTGCTGGCGCTCGCTGAGGGCGTAGAGGTAGAAGCCATCCGCCGCGATGTCGTGGGTGGAGGAGGCGAAGGCGAGGAGCCAGAACACCGCCAGGGTGAGGGCGAAGAAGCCCGGCGCCCGCACCCCGAGCAGCAGGAGGCCGAACCCGAGGCCGAGGGCCCCCTGGAGCCACACCACCCAGGACCGCTTGGCGGCCAGGAGCTCCACCGCGGGGGACCAGAGGGGCTTCACCACCCAGGGCAGGTAGAGCCAGCTGGTGTAGAGGGCGATGTCGGTGTTGGCGACGCCGAGGTTCTTGTAGAAGACGACGGAGAGGACCGTGACGGAGATGTAGGGAAGGCCCTGGCCGAAGTAGAGGGTGGGCACCCAGGACCAGGGACGGGCGGAGAGCCCCGTGGACCCGCCCCTCATGTCTTCAACGCCGCGCGGAGGTCGCCGCCCGCGGCCTCCAGGCGTTCAGCCGCCTGTGGGGGCGCGAGACCCAGGACGAGGGCGATCACCGCAGGCTTCACCTGCCGGCCGCAGGCCTCGAAGGCGGTGCCGGCCCGGTCCTCGTCCACGCCCGCGGCCAGGGCCACCAGGCGCACCGCCCGCCGCACCAGCTTGGCGTTGGTGGGGCGCACGTCGACCATGAGGTTTCCGAACACCTTGTGGAGCCTCACCATCAGCGCCGTGGAGAAGGTGTTGAGGGCGATCTTCTGGGCGGTTCCGGCCTTGAGGCGGGTGCTGCCGCTGATGAGTTCGGGGCCCGTGTCCAGGGTGACCCCCGCGTCGGCCTTCCCGGTGATCGGCGAGCCCGGGTTGTTGGAGATTCCCACGGTGAAGGCCCCGACCTCCCCCGCGGCCTCCAAAGCGCCCAGGGTGAAGGGCGTGGCGCCGGAAGCCGCGACCAGGATCACCACGTCCCGGGGTCCGGGGCCCAGGGCCAGGAGGTCCCGCCGCCCCTGCTCGCGATCGTCCTCGGCCCCGTCGACGGCCTGGTGGATGGCGGAGGGACCGCCCGCGAGCAGGGCCACGGCCCGTTCGGAGGGCCAGGAGAAGGTGGGGTTCAGCTCCACGCTGTCCAGGAGCCCCAGGCGGCCGGAGGTCCCGGCGCCCACGTAGAGGAGCCGTCCCCCCTGTTCCAGGCGGGGAAGGGCCCCGGCCACCGCGGCCGCGATCTGGGGCGCGGCCCGGCGCACGGCCTCCACCGCCCCGGCCTGGTCGTCCACCAGGGCCTGGACCAGTTGGGGAATCCCGTATTCGTCGAGGTCACGGTGTTCGGGGTGGGGTTCTTCCGTGCGCGGCGGCTGCGTCATCGGGTCCGGGTCACTTTCGAGAGGTGAGGAGGGTGGTCCGGATCCAGGCCGCGGGCGCGGGAGAGGGCCTCCACCATCACGTAGAAGCTCTGGATGGCCGGGAGGGTGTCCAGGTCTCCGTGGGGCCCGGGGACGAGGGGCAGCGTGGCTCCGGGAACGCCCGGGGGAGCCGCGAGGAGGACCCGGGCTCCCCGCTTCCGGAGGTCCTCCGCCAGGGACAGCAGGCCCGCCTGGGCCGGCCCCCGCGGTGCGAAGACCAGGACGTGGAAGCCCTCCTCCACGATGGCCATGGGGCCGTGGTGCAGCTCGGCCCCCGAGTAGGCCTCGGCGTGGATCCCGCAAGTCTCCTTCATCTTCAGGGCCGCCTCCGTGGCGATGGCGAGACCCGGTCCCCGCCCCAGGATGAAGAGGCGGTTCGCGTGGACCAGGGCTTCCACGCCGGCGCTCCAATCCGCCGCGAGGGCGGATTCGAGGCAGTCCGGCAGGTGGGGAAGGGCCCGCTCGAGTTCCGGATCCTCTCCCCAGGCCGAGACGATCGCCATCCCGGCCGCGACCTGGGCGATGAAGGTCTTGGTGGCGGCCACGCTCCGTTCCTCGCCGGCCCGGAGCGGAAGCACCCGGGCGGCCTCCCGGGCCAGGGGGGAGGCGGCGTCGTTGACCAGGGCGACGGTGGTGGCTCCACCCTGGGTGAAGTAGCGGACGGGATCCACCAGGTCGGGGCTCTGACCCGACTGGGAGAAGGCCAGCACCAGCAGACCGGGGCGCGCCAGCGGGGCCTGGTACAGGGTGACGAGGGACATGGGCAGGGAGGTCACCAGGCGGCCCAGGCGGGACATGATCAGGTAGGCCGTGTGCTGGGCGGCGTGGTCCGAACTGCCGCGGGCGATGGTGAGGATTCCTGCGGGCGAGTGGGCGCGGAGGTGCGCCCCCAGGTCCCCGCACTCCTCCCGGCAGGCGCCCAGCAGGCGCGCAATGGCGGCGGGGGCCTCCCGGGCTTCGTCGAGCATCAGGGTCAAGCGGCCTCCCCGCTTCCAGGCCCCGGCCGGAAGCATCGGGGGACATGGTATCACCCAGGATTCTCAGCAATCACTGTGCTTAGGAAGGGGAGGGGGCCGGGCCCCGGAATTGGCCATTGACATTTATGGGCGGCAATAAAAAAGTGGTCCCACAATCAGCCGGGAGCTCCATCGTGACCCGAGACCGTCGAAGTCCGGCTTCTCCCCCGGCGATCGTCCAGGGATCCCGGGAGGCGGGTTTCGACGCGCTGCTGGAACTTCTCCAGGCCGGCCCCTCCGACGCCACGGAGCTGTTCTCCAACAGCCTGGGCCTGCTGGTGGAGCGCCTCGACATGGACCTCGCCATGCTCACGAGGATCACCGACCTGGGCTACGAGGTCTTCTGGTGGCGGGCCCGGCCGGGATTCCCCGCGGAGCCCTTCCTCTTCTCGCCGGTGTCGGCCTTCTACGACCGGGTGCTGTCGTGGCCCCAGCGCACCCTGGTGATCCGGGACGCGCGCCAGGACCCGGCCTGGCGCCAGGATCCGGCCGTGGTCACCCGGGGGGTCGAGAGTTTCCTCGGGGCCCCGCTCTGGGAAGGCGGCGAGGTGATCGGGACCCTGGGCGTGCAGGGCTCCTCTCCCCGGGACTTCAAGCACGGGGAGGTGGCCCTGGTGGCCGCGGTGGCCAAGCTGCTCAGCAAGACCCTCGAGATCGAGGACCTCAAGAGCCAGCTCCAGCTGGCGCGGGAGGCCCTGGAACTGAGTTCCGCCGTGGTGGAGGACAGCGCCCTCCAGAGCAACGCCTCCGGGCTTCCCAACCGCCACTACCTGGACGTGTGGATGAAGGCCAACCTGACCCTGGCCAGGCGCAACCGCGAATCCATGAGCCTCATGCTCATCCGCCCCCGCCACGCGAAGGACGCCCGGGCCATGCTCGAGTCCCTCCGGGGGGCGGACCTGATGGTGGACATGGGGGACGGGAACTTCCTCCTGGTTCTTCCTGGAACCCAACCGGAGGGGGTGCCCATCCTCCATGCCCGACTGGAAGAACATTCGGAGGGGCTCCTGGGGGCGGCGGCCACCCAGTGGCAGCCCGAGGAGGACGACCTCCACCTCCGCAGTGCCCTGCAGCGGCTGCGGGCGGGCCTCCGGGAGAGCATCGCGGACCCGGACAACCCCCTGCGCTGGTCCGCCTCGGGCGAGGATTCGATCTAGACGCCTTGGGAATCAACGCTTTCCGTGAGATCCTGACCTTTTCCTGACGCAGGTCTGGAGGAAAGCGAATTGGATACCCCGACGCTGGTGAGAGCCGCCCTGAATGCCCTGGTGGGTGAGTCGGACGAGGAGAAGGAGCCTGGCGGGGATCGTTCGACCCTGCTGCGCTGGTACACCCTGATGCACCTGGCCCGGGTGCTGGACGACAAGGCCCCCAACTACCTCAAGCAGGCCCTGGGATGGTCCTACCACGCCCCCTGCGCGGGCCACGATGGGATCCAGCTGGCCCTCGGATTGAGCTTCCGCCCGGGGAAGGACTACCTCTTCCCCTATTACCGGGACCTCACCACCTGCCTGGCGGCCGGCCTCACGCCCCTGGAGATCATCCTCAACGGCATCAGCAAGCGGGACGACCCGGCCAGCGGAGGCCGCCACATGTCCAACCACTTCGCCAAGCCCGAGATCGGCATCCAGAACGTCTCCAGCCTCACGGGCAACCACGCCCAGCACGCGGCGGGCCTGGCGCGGGCCGTGAAGCACTACCGCAGCGACGCGCTCGTGTACTCCAGCCAGGGCGAATCCAGCCTCTCGGAAGGCTACTGCTACGAGGCCGTGGTGGGGGCCGACCGGGAACGGCTCCCGGTGATCTTCGTGGTGCAGGACAACGGCTACGGCATCTCGGTGCCCAAGCGGGACCAGGCCGCCAACGAATTCCTCTGCGACAATTTCGCGGGGCTGCCCAACCTCCGGATCCTCCGCTGCGACGGCCTGGACGTGGCGGACAGCCTGCGTGCCATCGCGGAGGCCCAGGCCCACACCCGCAGCGGCGCGGGGCCCGCCATGGTCTACGCCACCTGCGTGAGGATCCACAGCCACTCCAACTCCGACCGCCACGAGTGGTACCGGGACGAGCAGGAGCGGGAGGAGGCCCGCGCCAGGGACCCGCTGCCCCGCCTCCGGGCGACCTGCCTCGACGCCGGAATTCCCGAAGCCGAGCTCGCCGCCCTGGAAGCCGAGAACCTCCGCCAGTACAACGAGGCCTCCGAGGCCGCCATCCGCGCGGCGGACCCGGACCCCGCCAGCATTCACGATTTCGTGCTCCCCGAGCCCTGGGTCTCGCCGGATTGGCCCGACGGACTCCACGACCAGGCCGGCCCCGCCATCACCCTGCTCCAGGCCCTGAACCAGACCCTGAAGGAGGAATTCCGGGCCAACCCCGACACCTTCATCTGGGGCCAGGACATGGCCAACAAGGAAAAGGGGGGCATCTTCAACGTCTCCAAAGGCATGCAGCAGGAATTCGGACCCGCCCGGGTCTTCAACGCGCCGATCGCCGAGGATTTCATCGTCGGCACCGCCAACGGTTTCTCCCGCTTCGACGACAGGATCCGAATCGTGGTGGAGGGGGCGGAGTTCGCGGACTACATCTGGCCCGCGGCGGAGCAGATCGTGGAGTGCAGCCACGACCTTTGGCGGAGCAACGGGAAGTTCTCCCCGAACATCACCATCCGGCTGGCCAGCGGGGGCTACATCGGAGGGGGGCTGTACCACAGCCAGAACGTGGAAGCCTGGCTCACCAGCCTCCCGGGCCTTCGGGTGGTCGTCCCCGCCTTCGCGGACGACGCCGCGGGGCTGCTCCGCACCGCCCTGCGGAGCCGGGGCACCACCCTCTACCTGGAGCCCAAGTTCCTCTACAACTCGGCCATGGCCAAGACCCCGGTGCCCGAAGGCTTCGCCGTGCCCTTCGGGAAGGCCCGGGTTCGCAGGGACGGCAAGGACCTGAGCATCCTGGCCTACGGCACCCCGGTCCACTTCGCCCTGGAGGCCGCCAAGAAGCTCGAGGCCGAGGGGAAGTCGGTGGAGGTGGTGGACCTCCGGTGCCTCTCGCCCTTGGACACGGAAACCATCTTCCGCAGCGTGAAGAAGACCCACAGGGTCCTCGTCGCCCATGAGGACAAGGTCTTCGGGGGCTTCGGGGGCGAGGTGGCCGCCCAGGTCGCCGACGCCTGCTTCGCCTGGCTGGACGCACCGGTCCAGCGGGTCGGAAGCGCCTTCACCCCCGTGGGGTTCAACCGGATCCTGGAGCGCGCCGTGCTGCCGAACACCGAAAAAGTCCTGGCGGCGGCCCGGAAGGTGCTGGCGTTCTAGGTGAGTCTCGCCGGGGGCCCCTCCCCGCACATTGCAAGAATCCCCGTGGGCGCGGGACCCGGGGGTCCCCACCCACGGCGCCCGGCAGGTGCCCCCGGGACGAGGAACGGTCACACTGCCTGAACCACCCCACCCGGACCGCCGCCAGGGGCCGACTCGGCTCATCCAGCGCGGCCGGGTCTCCGATCAGAATGAGTCTGGAGCCCACGCCGTGCCCTTCCAAACCCCCGTGCGAGTCGTGGCCTTCCTGGTCCTCCTCGGGACCCGCCTGCTGGCCCAGGGGGCCCCTCGGGCTGTGGAAGCCCCGGCGACTGCCCTGGCGGGGTTGAAGGGGACGGAGCGGATGGCCGCCTTGCTGGACCTGGCCAACGGGGCCGAATCCACCGCCCCCCGGCAGGCCCTTTCCCACGCCGTCGAGGGGCTCGCCCTCGCGGTCCAGCTGGGTGACCGGGAGAAGGAACTGGCCTTCCTGACCTCGGCGGCCTTCTGCTGCAGCCAGACGGGGGATCTCCCCGCCGCCGTGGAATTTGGGAAGAAGGCCCTGGCCCTGGGGACGGAGCTCGGCCACAAGGACCGGATCGCCAAGGCCCACAACGCTCTGGGCATCACCTACACCTTCATGGGGGCCTACAGCCAGGCGCTCGAAGAAGGCCTGGAGGCGTTGCGGATCCGGGAGGAACTGGGCCAGGAGCGGGCGGTCGCGCAATCCTTGAACCTCATCGGTGCGATCCACCACCAGAGCGGCCAGCACGAGAAGGCCATCGAGTACTTCAACCAGGTCCTTGCACGCTCCGGGACGCCGCCGGACGCGAAGAGGCTGATCCTGGCCAAGCTCAACATCGGGTTCGCCCAACTCAGGCTGGGCCGTCTCACCGAGGCCCTGAAGAACCAGCGGGAGGCCCTGGCCCTTTGCACGGCCTCGGGGGAGACCGCCCACCTCACCTACGCCCACCTGAACCTTGGGATGACCTACACCGAACTGCGGAATTTCAACCTCGCTGCCCGGCACCTGCAACAGGCGGAAGCCGGTTATCGCGAGCAGAACCAGAAGCACGGCCTGGTGCAGGCCCTCCACGCCCGGGCCCGGCTCCACCTGCTGACCGGCGAATTCGCCCGGGGGATCCCCCTTGCCAAGGAAGGGGCGGAACTCGCCCGATCCATCCATGCCAGGGACGAATTAAAAAAGGCATATGAAATGGTTTCTGAGTTATATGAAAAAACTGGAAATGTTTCGGAAGCCTTTCGATTTTATAAATTGGCAACCCTGACCAAGGATTCAATTTATTCTTTGCAAGAAAGTCATAAAATTGCTGAAATATCAATGAAAATCGTGACATTAAAAAAGGATAATGAAATCGATGCGCTCCGAAAGGAAAAAATCATTTCGAATTTGCGATTGGAGAAACAAAATTATTTTATCATTATCTTTATTTTAAGTTCGTTTTTTCTTGCAATCATCATCATTCTTCTTGCGAGACACAACAAGAACATCCGAAATAATCGAAAATTATTGGAACAAACCAATGATGAATTGGCTTTCACTAACAAAGAACTTCAGGAAAAAATGAATGAAATCAAGACGCTGGGCGGCCTGCTCCCCATTTGTGCCCAGTGCAAGAAAATTCGTGACGACGAAGGGTACTGGAACCAACTCGAGGGGTACATCTCCGCACGGACCTCGGCCACCTTCACCCACGGCATCTGCCCCAACTGCGCTGAGGAACTGTATCCCGGGGCGATGGAGCACCTCCGGGCCTCCCGCGAGGGACCCCCCCTGGGCGGGGCCTGAGGCGGTCGGCCAGGAGCCCCGCTCCTGCCCCTTGGCCCCTCGCTCCCCCCGCTGGGCCCTCTGGATGGCCCGGCCCGGGAGGCGCTTCTACACTGGGGGCCCGGAGGCTCCCCATGTTCCTGTTGGCCTTTCTTTTCCTGCTCGCCGGACTGGCCGCCTGGCGGCTCAAGACCCGGCTCGGCTTCCCCCTGTCCGCCCGGCTCGTCTACGTCCAGTGGGGAGGCTGGTTCCTCGGCGCCCTTCTGATGGTGGCCAGCATGGCGGTGGTCGTTCCGCCGGGCTACGCCGGGGTGGTGGTCCTTTTCGGCAGTGTCCGGGACCAGGCCCTCCCCTCGGGGCTCCACCTGATCAACCCCCTGGCCACGGTCCGGGAGATCGAGGTGCGAACCCGCAACTACACCATGTCCAGCGTTTCCGATGAGGGTCAGCGCCACGGGGACGACAGCATCGCCGTGATCACCGCCGACGGCCTCACCGTCAAGCTGGACGTGACCGTTCTCTACGCCCTGCAGCAGGGCCGCCTGCCCGAGATCTACAAGACCCTGGGAGACAACGTGGAGGAGCGCCTCATCCGGGGAAGCATCCGAAGCGCCATCCGGGACAGCGCCGCCAACCTCCTGGCCACGGACCTCTACGGGAGCAAGCGCCAGGCCTTCGTGGGCACCGTGACCAAGACCCTGGTGGACGCCCTGGGGCAGCGGGGCATCAACCTGGAGCAGGTCCTGCTCCGGGACGTGAAGCTGCCCGAGCAGATCACCCGCTCAATCAACGACAAGATCTCCGCCGACCAGGAAGCCCAGAAGATGACCTTCATCCTCCAGAAGGAGAAACAGGAGGCGGAGCGGAAGCGCATCGAGGCCGAGGGTCAGGCCAAGGCCCAGCAGCTCGTCAGCCAGAGCCTCACCCCCCAGATCATCGAATACCAGCGCATCCAGGCCCTCCGGGAGATCGGCGCCAAGGGGAACCTGATCATCACCCCCATGGGGGGGGGGACCCCCCTCATCCAGGTGCCCGCCAAGAAGTAGGGCCAGGGCAGGGGCTGCCGACCCATCCCGGCGGGATTTCCTCCTTCCGCCGGGATTAAACTTGTTCCGGGCCCACGGGTCCATTGTGTTTCGAACCCCCTGGAGGAATCCCATGCGATTCAGGCCTTCCCACCTCGTTCCCGTCGCATTCCTGGCCCTGGTCGCCTGCGGGGGGAAGAGCGACCCCGCCGCACCTGTCGCCCCCAGCACCACCATGAGCGCCGAAACCGCCCTGGACCTGGCGGAGGTGTTCCTGGTGGTCGAGAACGAGCTGAACAGCGAGGAGGCCATGCCCGGCGTCATGCAGGCCGGCGATGCGCTCTCCCTGCAGGGCGCCGGCACCCCCGCCTGCGTCGAGAAGACGATCCTGAGCCCCACCTCGGTGAAGTTCCACTACGTGAACTGCACCGGCCCCCGGGGCGGGACGGTGAACGGCGACGTGATCATTTCCTGGACCACGGACCGGCACCACTTCTCCAAGACCTTCCAGCGCTTCATCCTCGCCCGGGAGGGCAAGAGCTGGACCCTGGACGGCACGAAGAAGGTGGACATCGATCCCGCCGCCAAGCAGTCCCACGTGACCGCCGAGAATTTCCACAAGGTCTGGAGCGACGGGAAGAACACGAAGGACTTCCATTACACCTGCAACCTGTTCGCCGACTGGGCCACCCCCAACACCTACAAGCTGTACGGGAACTGGGGCCTGGAGGGCGGCGGGGACCCCGCCCTGCAGGTGTCCATCGACAAGAAGACCCCTCTGGTCTGGAACAAGGGCTGCTGCCATCCCATGTCCGGGACCAAGGAAATCTCCCGTGGCTCCGAGAAGGCCACCCTGGTCTTCGGACCCGGCTGCGGGGACGTGACCGTGAACGGCACCCCCAAGCACCTGGCTCCCTGCCCCTGAGGACCCAGGCGTCTCCGGCGATCCAAGGCCCCGGGAGTCCGGGGCCTTTTTCGGCCCCTCCGGGGTCAGACCTTGACCAGGTCCCGGTAGGCGTCGAGGAAATCCTGGGGCTGCGGGAGGATCTCGTCCTCCAGCGCCGGCTGGTAGGCCACCCAGGTGTCCTTGGCCCCGATGCGCCTCACGGGGGCGTCCAGGGCGAAGAACAGCTCGTCGGCAATCCGGGCGGCGATCTCCGCCCCGTAGCCCCAGGACCGCGTGTCCTCGTGGGCCACCAGCACGCGGTGGGTCTTCTGCACCGAGCGGGCGATGGCGCCCCAGTCGTAGGGGTTGAGGGTCCGCAGGTCCAGGATCTCCACCTGGATCCCCTGCTTCTCGGCCTCCCGCGCGGCCTGCACCGCGCGGTGGACGGTGCATCCGTAGGTCACCACCGTGAGGTCTCCGCCTTCCCGCGCAAGGCGGGCCTTGCCGAAGGGGATCATGAAGTCGGGGCCCGGCTCCGGGGACTTGTTGTGGGTCTGGCGGTAGAGGTGCTTGGGCTCCAGGAAGAGCACCGGGTCGTCGCAGCGGATGGCGGTGCGCAGGAGTCCGGCGGCGTCCAGGGCCGTGCTGGGGTAGACCACGCGGAGGCCCGGGATGTGGGTGAAGGTGCTCTCGCCGCACTGGCTGTGGTACACGCTTCCGCCCATGAGGTAGCCCGCGATGGGGACCCGGACGACCACCGGGGCCTTGAAGGCGCCGTTGCTCCGCCACCGGATCACGGCAAGCTCGTCCCGGAGCTGCTGCATGGCGGGCCAGATGTAGTCGAAGAACTGGACCTCGCACACCGGCTTGAAGCCCCGGGCCGCCAGGCCGATGGCCCGGCCCACGATGGTGGCCTCCGCCAAGGGCGTGTTGAAGACCCGGTCCGGCCCGAAGCGGCGCTGGAGGCCGTGGGTGGCCTTGAAGACCCCGCCCTTGCCCTTCACCTCTTCGAGGATCTCCTGCCGGGTGGCGTCCGCCACGTCCTCCCCGAAGAGCAAGATCCGCTCGTCCCGGGCCATCTCCGAGGCGAGGGTGAGGTTCACCAGGTCGATCATGGTCTTGGGGGTCCCTTCCCCCGGGGCGGTGGCTTCGGTGTCGAAGGCCGGACCCGTGGGATCCACATCCGGTGAGTAGAGGTGTTCGGACCAGCTTCCGCTCCGGGGCAGGGGCGAGGCCTCCGCGGCCTCCCAGGCCAGGTCCACCTCCATCTGCACCTCGGCCTTGAGCTGTTCGAGGTCCGGCGCCGAGAGATCCCCCAGGTCCAGGAGGGTGGCCGCGTAGGTGGAGACGGGGTCCTTCCGGGCCTCCTCTTCCCGCTGGGCCTGGGTCTTGTAGAGCTTCTCGTCGTCCGACAGGGAGTGGCTGTAGGGGCGGATGACCCGGGCCCGGACCAGGGCCGGGCCCTTCCGGGCCCGGGCGTGCTCGGCCGCGGCGGAGAGCGCCTCGTGGCTGGCCAGGGGGTCGCACCCGTCCACCTCGTCCAGCACCAGGAGGCCGTGGGGCTCGAAGCCCTTGAGCAGGGCCGCCACATTGGCGCCGGGGTACTGGACCGAACTCGGGACGCTGATGGCGTAACCGTTGTCCTCCACGAGGAAGACCAGGGGCAGGCGCAGGTTCACCGCGTTGCTGACGGCCTCCCAGAACTCCCCCTCGGAGCAGGTCCCGTCCCCGGTGGTGACCAGCACCACCTCGTCCCGCCGGGTGCCCAGGCGCTCCCCGAGGCCGAGCCGCTCGGCCCTGAGGATGGCCTCCGCCGCGCCCACGGCCTGGAGGAACTGGCTCCCGGTGGGGCTGGAGCCGGTAAAGATGTTCAGCCCCGCGTGACCCCAGTGGGAGGGCATCTGCCGGCCGCCGCTGGCGGGATCTCCCGCGGCCCCCACGCTGCCCAGGAACATCTCCTGGGCCGTGTACCCCAGCCCGTAGCAGAGGGCCCGGTCGCGGTAGTAGAGGAAGAACCAGTCGTGGCCGGGACGGAAGGCCATGGACGCCGCGGCCTGGACGGCCTCGTGCCCCACCCCGTTGATCTGGAAGAAGACCTTGTTCTGGCGCTTCCCGATGATCTCCCGCTCGTCGATGCGGCGGGCGGCGTAGATGATGCGGAACAGCTCGATGCGCTGCTCCCGGGTGAGCTGGGCGGCGGTGTTCGGCCTGGGGCTCGGGCGCAAGCATCCTCCTGGCGCGCCGGGCGCGCAGCAGGAAAGCTACCATGCCCGGAAATCAACCCGGGACTCCACTTGGGCCGGAGGGGCCCGCCGGCGGGGGGAGGGGCCTGGACCCTGAGCTAGACTGGATCGCCAGGGCCCCCGGCGGCGCCCTCCCTCCGCGAGCCCGCATGCGCAGCACCGACGAGATCCGAGCCATCCACGACCTGCCCTTCCCGGAACTGCTGTACCAGGCGGCCACGGTGCACCGCCGGCACTGGAACCCGGTGGAAATGCAGTTCTGCACCCTGGATTCCATCAAGACCGGGGCCTGCCCCGAGGACTGCGCCTACTGCCCCCAGAGCGCCCGCTACGCCACGGGCCTCAAGGTGGAGCCCCTCAAGGACGTGGAGGCCGTCCTCGAGGGCGCCCGGACCGCGAAGGCCCACGGCAGCACCCGCTACTGCATGGGCGCCGCCTGGCGGGAGGTGAAGGACGACGCCAACTTCGAGGCGGTCCTGCGGATGGTGCGGGGGGTGGCGGACCTGGGGATGGAGGTCTGCGTCACCCTCGGGATGCTGGACGCCCCCCAGGCCCGGCGGCTCAAGGCCGCGGGCTGCACGGTGTACAACCACAACCTCGACACCAGCCGGGACTTCTACGAGGAGATCATCAGCACCAGGAAGTTCGAGGACCGCCTCCGCACCATCGGCGCGGTGCGGGAGGCCGGCCTGGAGGTCTGCTGCGGCGGCATCGTCGGCATGGGCGAATCGGTGGAGCAGCGCCTCCACTTCCTCCAGGAGCTCACCGAGATGGATCCCCCCCCGGAGAGCATCCCCATCAACCACCTGGTGCCGGTGCCCGGGACCCCCCTGGCGGAGCTGCCCCCCGTGCCGCCGGTGGAGTTCATCCGAATGATCGCCACCGCCCGGATCCTCTTCCCGAGGAGCCGCATCCGCCTGAGCGCCGGCCGAACCGCCATGAGCGAGGAGATGCAGGCCCTGGCCTTCTTCGCCGGGGCCAACAGCCTGTTCACGGGGGAAAGGCTCCTCACCACCCCCAACCCGGGCGAGGACCGGGACCGCTGGCTCCTGGGAGCCCTGGGCATGCGCATCGAGGGGAGCCCGGCGGCCGTGTAGCGGTCCGGATCCCGTGGGAAAGGCTCCGTAGGGACCGGGGTCCCCGGGGGCTCCCCGCCGACCCTGTACAATGGAACTCTTCCTGTTGCCCGGAGCCCGAATGGCCGCCACCCCCAAGAAGGACAAGCCCAAGGCCAAGCGGCAGACCCCGGAGGAGCGGGCCGAGGGGCTGCGCTACATCCACATGATGTACGGCCCCACGGCCGGAGAGGCCCGGCCGGTGGCCCGGAAGACCAACCTGGGGGCCCCCTACCTGTCCCACCCCAAATTCCTGGCCCTGATGACGGCCTTCCGCAAGGGCGAGGCCTTCCAGTTCAGCGTCACCGACAAGGGCCGCAGCCTGAGCGTGGCCACCGACGGGAGCCAGATTCTCTTCGACGGGAAGGTCCTCTACTACTCCCGCCCCTGGAACCGCCACGAGGAGCACCTGCTGCTGAACCACCTCACCGCCGTCCAGAACCAGGGCACGGAGGCCCTGATCCACCTGGCCGCCGCGGTGCTCCGCAGCCTCCCCGAGCTGGAGGCTCCCCAGCTCATCTGCGTGAACCACAAGCTCTACCTTGGGGGCGAGAACCTGGAGTCCGCGGCCGCGGAGCAGGGCCCCAACCTCCTGATGGGGGCCTACCGGCACCAGAAGGCCCCCGAACGGATGGTGCGGTAGGGGGCGGAGGAACCCGCCGGGGTGCTCCACCCCGGTGCTGGATTGGCTAGAATGCGGTCAGACCCCTGATCGCCCTGCCACTCCCCGTCCCTGTGGGATCAACAGATTGAGGAGGAATCCATGAGCATCCTGCGCCACACCCTTCTGTGGACCGCCGCCCTCCTGGCCGGCGCCGCCGGCGGAGCCGCGGACATCAAGATCGGCCTGGCCGAGGCCCTCACGGGCGGGGCGGCCCAGTACGGCGTGCCCATCCGCAACGGCTTCCAGCTGGCCGCGGACGAGATCAACGCCAAGGGGGGGATCCAGGGCAGCAAGATCCTCCTCGTCATCGAGGACGAGCAGGGGAAGAAGGAGGAGGTCATCAACGTCTTCAAGAAGCTCATCTTCCAGGACAAGGTCCTGATGATCTTCGGCCCCACCCTCTCCAATTCCATGTTCGCCGCCGGACCCGTGGCCAACGCGGCCAAGGTGGTGGCCTTCGGGACCTCCAACACCGCCAACGGCATCACCGACATCGGCCCCTACATCTTCCGGAACTCGGTCATGGAATCCGACGTGCTGCCGGTGACGGTGGCCACGGCCGTGAAGCACTACAAGATCAAGAAGGTGGCCGTGATCTACGGCAACGACGACGCCTTCACCAAGAGCGGCTACGACGTGTTCAAGAAGGTGCTCGCGGACCAGAAGATTCCCGTCACCGCCACCGAGACCTACGTCAAGGGCGACGTGGACTTCAAGGCCCAGCTCACCAAGATCAAGGCCACCGACCCCGACGCCATCGTCTGCTCGGCGCTGGCCGAAGAGGCGGCCAACATCATGCTGCAGGCCCGCTCCCTGGGCATCAAGGCCCCCTTCATCGGCGGGAACGGCTTCAACTCCCCCAAGCTCTTCGAGATCTCCAAGCAGGCCGGGGACGGCACCTTCGTGGGCAGCCCCTGGTCGAACACCAACCCGGATCCCGCCAACGTGCACTTCGTGGGCGCCTACAAGCAGAAGTTCGGCTCCGAGCCGAACCAGTTCGCGGCCCAGGCCTACGACGCGCTGCACATCGCCGCGGCGGCGCTCAAGTCCATCAAGCTCACGGGCCGCCTCGAGGCCGATCGCCAGGCCCTCCGGGACGCCCTCCCGAAGGTGAGCATCAACGGCGCCACCGGCCCCTTCAAGTTCCGGCCCGCGGCCCCCAAGGACGGCAAGCCGGGCGGCTACGACGCCGACCAGAAGCCCTTCATCTACATCCTCCAGCAGGGCAAGTTCAACCTGTACACCGGCAAGTAGGGGCCCCCTCCCGCCCCTGGAGCGGGCCGGTCTCCCCGGCCCGCCCGGGCGCCTCCACCCATGTTCACCCAGCAGCTCCTCAACGCCCTCACCCTCGGCAGCGTCTACGCGCTGTTCGCCCTGGGCTTCACCCTGGTCTTCGGCGTGCTGGCGGTGATCAACCTCTCCCACGGCGCGGTCTTCATGGTGGGCAGCTACGCCGCCCTCACCCTGGTCACCCGCCTCCACCTTCCCCTGGGGATCGCGCTGCCGGCGGCCATGGCCCTCAGCGGCTGCCTGGGGATGGCGATCGACGTGCTGATCCTCAAGCCCCTCCGGGCCCGCAACGCCCCGCACCTGATCCCCATGATCGCCACCATCGGCGTCGCCATCATGCTCTCCAGCGCCGCCCAGGGGATCTTCGGGGCCGAGATCCTCCGGTTCCCGGAGGGCACCATCCCGGCGGGGGAGTTCACCCTGGGCGAGGTCCACGTGCGGGCCCTGGAGCTGAGCATCGTGGGCATCTCCTTCGGGCTGATGGCGGTCCTCTTTCTCGCCATCCGGCGCACCCAGCTCGGGCGCGCCCTGCGGGCCATCGCCGAATCCCCCCGGTCCGCCTCCCTGCTGGGAATCAACGTGGAGGGCCTGTTCCACGCCACCTCCTTCGTGGCCGCGGCCCTGGGGGGCGTGGCGGGGGTGCTGATCGGGCTCAACTTCAACGCCATCACCCCCCTCATGGGCCAGCCCATCCTCCACAAGGGCATCGCCGTGATCATCCTCGGGGGCATGGGGGACATCCGCGGGGCGCTGCTCGCAGGCCTCTTCCTGGGCTTCGCCGAGGTCATGAGCAAGGCCTACCTGTCCAGCCAGATGGGGGACGCCGTGGCCTTCGGCCTGCTGTTCCTGATCCTGCTGGTGCGACCCTCCGGCCTCTTCGGGCGCGTGCTGGAGCGGAAGGCCTGAATGGAGTGGCTGGCGAATTTCTGGGCGACCTACAGCACCCTGGTGTACTCCGTGGGCGTGTTCGCCCTGATGGCCCTCTCCATCTGGCTGACCCTGGCCTGCGGCCTGCTGTCCCTCGCCAACGCGGCCTTCATGTGCATCGGGGCCTACGTCTCGGCCCTCCTGTCCCTCCACGCGGGCTGGCCCTTCGGGGCCACGCTGGCCGCCGCGGGGGCGGCGCCGGCCCTGGTGGCCCTCGTCATCGGCATGCCCACCCTGCGCCTGTCCGGGGTGTACCTGGCCATGGCCACCCTGGCCTTCGGCGAGGTGGTGCGGATCGTGGTGCTCAACCTCGAGGTCACCGGAGGCCCCGAGGGCCTCAACGGCATCCCCCAGAGCACCACGGGTTGGCACATCCTCGCCATCCTGGCGGTGGTGGTCTACGGGCTCCTCCGGCTGCAGCGGTCCCGGGTCGGGCGCGCCTTCGAGGCGATCCGGGAGGACGAGGTGGCCGCCAGCCTGATGGGGATCAACGTCGCCCGGCACAAGCTCTTCGCCTTCGTCCTCGGCGCCGTGATCGCCGGGCTCGCGGGGGGCCTCAACGCCCACTACACCTTCTTCATCAGCCCCCGGGAGTACGGGTTCGAGAACGCCGTGGACATCCTCACCATGGTGGTGCTCGGCGGCATCGGGGGCCTGGCCGGGCCCATGCTCGGCGCCGCCATCATCACCCTGCTGCCCGAGCTGCTGCGCTCCCTCCACGAATTCCGCGGCATCGTCAACGGCCTCATCCTGGTGCTGGTGGTGCTCTTCCTGCCCAAGGGCATCTGGGATCCCCGGCGCCTCCGGGCCCTCTTCGGACTGGGCCCCGGAAGGGACCCCGGATGCTGACGATCTCCGGGCTGGGGAAGCACTTCGGCGGACTGGCGGTCCTGGAGGACGTGAGTTTCGAGGTCCCCGCCGGGGGCATCTTCGGGCTCATCGGCCCCAACGGCGCCGGGAAGACCACGGTGTTCAACCTGGTCACCGGGCTGCTCAAGCCCACCACGGGGACCGTGAGCTTCGAAGGACGGAGCCTGGCCGGACTCCAGCCCCACCAGATCACCCGCCTGGGCATCGCCCGGACCTTCCAGAACATCCGGATCTTCAAGGAAATGACCCTGCTCCAGAACGTGATGGTGGGCCTGCACGGCGCCCTGGGCTACGGCCCCCTGGCCCTGCTGCTGAACCAGGGGAGCTTCCGCCGCGCCGAGGCGGAGGCTCGGGAGCGGGCCCTCGAGCTGCTCTCCTGGGTGAAGCTCCAGGACCGGGCCTCCATGCTGGCCGACAACCTCTCCTACGGGGACCAGCGGAAGCTGGAGTTTGCAAGGGCCCTGGCCACGGGCCCCAGGCTCCTCCTCCTGGACGAGCCCGTGGCGGGCATGAACCCCGCGGAGAAGGACGCCCTCATGGAGGAGATCCGCAACATCGCCGGACGGGGCTTCGGGGTCTTCCTCATCGAGCACGACATGCGCTTCGTGATGGGGCTCTGCGAGCGCATCGCGGTCCTCAACTTCGGCCGGGTCATCGCGGAGGGCAGCCCCGAGGAGGTCCGCAACGACCCGGGCGTGATCGAGGCCTACCTCGGCCGCGAGGACGGGGGGGCCCCGTGAGCGCCCTGCTGAGCGTCGAGGATCTCGCCGTGAACTACGGCCACATCGAGGCCGTGAAGGGCATCGGCTTCGAACTGGAGGCGGGGGAGATCACGGCCCTGGTGGGGGCCAACGGGGCCGGGAAGAGCACCACCCTGCTGGCCCTGTCGGGGCTCCTGCGGCCCGCCCGGGGGCGGGTCCTCTTCGACGGGGAGGACGTCACCCGCCTGAAGCCCCACCAGATCGTCCGCCGCGGCCTGGTCCAGGTGGCCGAGGGCCGGGCCATCCTGGCCACCCTGAGCGTCCGGGAGAACCTGGCCCTGGGGGCCTACGCGCGCCGGGACCCCGCGGGGGTCGCCGCCAGCCTCGAGGAGGTGTTCCACCTCTTCCCCCGCCTGGAGGAGCGCCTCGAGCAGAAGGCCGGCAACCTCTCCGGAGGGGAACAGCAGATGCTGGCCATCGGGCGCGCCATGATGGCCAAGCCGCGGCTCCTCCTGCTGGACGAACCCTCCATGGGCCTGGCCCCCCTCCTGGTGCAGGACATCTTCCGGACCCTGGTGGCCATCAACCGCACGGGCCTGACCGTCCTCCTGGTGGAGCAGAACGTCCGCCAGGCCCTGCGGATCGCCCGCCGGGGCTTCGTCCTGGAGACGGGACGGATCGTGCTGGAGGGGTCCGGGGACCAGCTCCTGGGCGATCCCCGCGTCGTGGAAGCCTACCTGGGCGGATGATGGAGCCCGCGGGATGTCCCCCAAGGAGGGAAGCATGGCGAAGATCCTCTTCGAGAAGCGGGACCGGATCGCCTACCTCACCCTGAACCGTCCCGAGGCGCTCAACGCCCTCGACGACGACCTCAACGGCGAGCTCTGGGCGGCCTGGAAGGAGTTCGAGGCGGACGAGGGCCTGGGCGTGGCCATCCTCACGGGGGCGGGGAAGGCCTTCTGCTCCGGGGCCGACCTCAAGACCTTCATCCCCAAGTGGGAGGGCGCCAGCATGCTGGACGTCCGGCGGAACGTCCCGACGGGCATCGGCGGGGGGATCACCCGGGGACAGCACCGGATCACCAAGCCCATCATCGCCGCCGTGAACGGCCACGCCATCGGCGGCGGCTTCGAGCTGGCCCTGGCCTGCGACCTCCGGATCGCCTCCGAGCGGGCGAAGTTCGGCGTCTTCGAGGTCCGCTACGGCCTGCACCAGGGGGACGGGGGCCTGGTCCGGCTGGTGGCCATCGCCGGGATCGCCACGGCCCTGGACCTCACCCTCACCGGGCGGGAGGTCTCCGCGGAGGAGGCCCACCGCCTCCGCCTCGTCACCCAGGTCGTCCCCCACGACCAGCTCCTCCCCGCCGCGGAGAAGGTGGCGGCGACGATCCTGCGCAACAGCCAGCAGGCGGTCCGTTCCGCCAAGGAGACGATCCTCGACCTGGTGGGGCGCACCCTGGACGACGCGCTCCGGCTGGAGACGATCAACGCCTATTCCAGCCTGGGGGACTTCCGCGAGGCCCGGGAGCGCCTGGCCCAGTTCTACGCCCGGCCCAAGGACGCCCCGGGGGGCTGAGGCGTCCCCCGACGGACCCCCCGCGATGGCGCTCGCCGCTCCGCCCGCCCTGGTGACCCCGGCCCCGGGGGACGGCGCGCCGCTCCGGGACCTCCTGGGGATCCCCTACCTGGACGACGCGGTGCAGGACGGACAGGGACGCTGGACGACCTTCCGGGACCCCGCCCGCCTCCTGCCGCGGCCGGGCCTCAACTGCTCCGGCTTCGTGGTGGCGGCGGCCCGCCGCCTTCTGGGGTTCGGGGGCACCCCGGAGGAGGCGGGCCGGGACCGCCGGGGGGACAGCGGCCCGGGGGCGGCGCGGGGCCGGGACTGGGACTATGGCTGGGACCTGGTGCTGAACCTCAGCGAAGGCCGGGCCCGGCGCTGGATCCTCTCCGGGGGGCCCCGGGAGGCCCCGGGGCCCGGCGCGGACGCCCTCCGGGGCTTTTCGGTCCACGAAGGGCCCGCCTGGGCCCGCGTGCAGGCCCAGCTCCGGCCCGGGCGGGTGTACCTCGCGACCTTCCTGCGCGGGGAGGGGAGGCGCCTCCGGCACCACCACGTGGCCGTGGTGCTGGCCGAGGGGACCCGGGTCTGGCTCTACCAGACCCTCCCGGAGGGCCGGGTCCACCGCCTGGACCTGGCCGGGGAGGGCCTGTCCCGCCTGAGGCGCATGTTCGGGCCCGGAGAACGGCTGCTGCTGCTGGAAGTGGAGCCGCCCCCCGGCTGAGGGCCCCCTTCAGGCCGTGGCGCGGCCCCGCTGGTCGAGCTGCAGGCGGATCTCCTCGATGGTCTTGTCCTTGGCCTCCCAGAGCTCCCGGACCCAGGCCTGGACCCGCGCCCGGAACTCCGGGTCGCCCTCGTAGTCGCCTTCCAGCAGGTGGCCGGGGATCTCCAGGCTCCGCACCCGCACCACCACCTCCCGCACCTTGCCGCAGAGGAGGTCCCAGAAGCTGGGCGCCCCGTCGGGGTACACGATGGTCACGTCCAGCAGGGCGTGGAAGCGGTCCCCCATGGCGGCCAGGGTGGCCGCAAGTCCCCCCGCCTTGGGCTTGAGCAGGTGGCGGTAGGGGCTTGCCTGGGCCCGGTGCTTCCGTTGCGAAAAGCGGGTGCCTTCGAAGAAGCTGATCACGGAGGTGGGCACCAGCTGGAAGCGGTCGCAGGCCTTTCGCGCCGTCCTCAGGTCGGCTTGGCGGCTGGAACCGCCGCGGCGCCGCACGAAGGGGAAATCCATGGCCCACCAGGCCCAGCCCAGGACCGGAAGGTAGATGAGTTCCCGTTTGATGAAGAACTTGAGGAAGGGGACACGGCGGTTGAAGACCTTCTGGAGCACGAAGATGTCCACCCAGCTCTGGTGGTTGCTGCCCACCAGGTACCAGCCCTTGCGCTGGAGTCCCTCCACCCCCCGGACGTCCCACCGGATGCGCTGGGCCAGCGCGATCCACCAGCCGTTCACCGCGATCCAGCCCTCCACCATGGCGTTGAGGATCCGGTCGGCGAAGGTCCGAACGCCCGTGAAGGGCAGGGTCAGCTTGAGCAGGGCCACCGGGATCATCCCGGTGAAGATCACGATCAGGTTGGTGGCCGCCAGGGAACTGGAGATCCCCGCCTTGAAGAGTTGGAGGCTCTGCCGCCAGAGGCGGGGCGGGAAGGCGCGGCCTTCACCGGACGCGGTCGCGGGAGACATGGACCCATTTTCCCATCCCGGTGCGGGGCCTGCCATCGGCAAGATGGTGCCGGCCCTCAGATCGCCCCGCGGCTGGAACGCTTGAGGGTCAACTCGATTTCCAGGTCCGCAACGGGATCGAAAGACCCGTCCGGCGCCCGCACCGCCGCCTGGAGCCGGACCATGCGGCCCACCCGCTCCTCGGAGGCCAGGGCCTGGTCCACCAGCTCCCCGATCTCGGGACCCTCCTCGCAGATGAAATAGACATCCGACTCGGGCCGCTTGAGGAACTGGGCGTGGAAGCTCTTGAAGACCAGGCTCACCTGGGCCTTCCGCCGGCGGATCCGTTCCACCGCGATGAGGCCCCCGGCGATGTCCGCCCCGATCGCCAGGGCTCCGAAGTACATGGAGCCCAGGTGGTTGCGCGTGCGCCGCCGCAGGGGGATCCGGATCACGCAGCGGCGCTCGTCCAGCTCCTCCACCCGGGGCCGCACCGCGGCGATGAGGGGGATCTTCCACCACCCGAGGAAGCGAACGGAGAGGGTCTGCTTGAAACGGGTCCAGGAGGCGGCCATAGGGGCCATGGTAACCCGGGGTGGGAGGGGCCCCGGGGAAGGGCCACGGACTCGGACTCGGCCACGGCCACGGCCACGGCCACGGATTCGGTCACGGCCCCCCTCACGGCCCCGGATGCGTCAGCCTCCACAACATCGCCAGCAGCCGGTCCAGCAGCCCCTCCACCTCCGGCGCGGGCGGGATCTCCCCCCACGCCCGGGCCACATCCAGCGCCGCCCGCAGCTCCCGCGCGCTCCCCTGGGCGATCCGGTAGAACTGCATCCGGTCCCGCCCCCGGCGCCCCGCGCCCTCGGCCAAATTCAGAACCACCGACGACCCCGCCCGCCGAAGCTGGTCGGCTAGATCCCGGTCATGCAAGCGCAGCGCGTCGTGAAGCGGCCGCAGCCAGACCATCAGCCCCAGCGCGGCTTCGTAGGCGTGGAATCCCTTTTCCATGTCATCTCTCCTTTCCGGCCGTCCCACCGAGGACCGCCCTCACCGGAGCGGGGTGGCCGCAGGGGGGACGGGCGGAAAGGAAGCTGGAGCCCTATCCCATGTCCCGGCGCAGCCGGCCTGATACACGGAAACGGACACGGACACGGACACGGAA